>CBHTUR010000028.1:0-60440 GCA_966096095.1 uncultured Gemmatimonadaceae bacterium
CGATCGGGATGATCAGCTCGATCGTCATCTGCACGTTGTCGCCCGGCATCACCATTTCCATGCCTTCCGGCAATTCGATGGTGCCCGTCACGTCCGTCGTGCGGAAGTAGAACTGCGGACGGTAGCCCTTGAAGAACGGCGTGTGACGGCCGCCCTCTTCCTTCGTAAGGACGTACACTTCCGAGTGGAACTTCGTGTGCGGCTTGATCGAACCCGGCTTGGCCAACACCATGCCGCGCTCGATTTCCTTCTTGTCGACGCCACGGAGGAGGAGACCGACGTTGTCACCGGCCTGACCTTCGTCCAGCAGCTTGCGGAACATTTCGACGCCCGTCACGACCGTCTTCTTTTCCGCGTTGTAGCCGACGAGCTGCACTTCTTCGCCGACCTTCACGATGCCGCGCTCGATACGGCCCGTCGCCACCGTGCCACGACCCGTGATCGAGAACACGTCTTCGACCGGGAGGAGGAACGGCTTGTCGACTTCACGCACCGGCTCCGGGATGTAGCTGTCGAGCGCTTCGTACAGCTTCATGAATTCCGCGACCCAGTGCGGATCACCGTTGATGGCGTTGATCGCCGATCCACGGATCACCGGCGCGTCGTCGCCCGGATAGTTGTACTTCGACAGCAACTCGCGGACTTCGAGCTCGACCAGGTCGAGAAGCTCGGCGTCTTCCACGAGATCGCACTTGTTGAGGAACACGACGACCGAGGGCACGTTCACCTGGCGCGCCAGGAGGATGTGCTCACGCGTCTGCGGCATCGGGCCGTCCACGGCCGACACCACGAGAATCGCACCGTCCATCTGCGCCGCACCCGTGATCATGTTCTTCACATAATCCGCGTGGCCCGGGCAGTCGACGTGCGCGTAGTGACGCTTCTCCGTCTCGTACTCCACGTGCGACGTGGCAATCGTGAGGATCTTCGTGCTGTCACGACGACCCTGCGACTCGGACGCCTTGGCCACTTCATCGTACGCGATGTACTTGGTGCCGTAGCCCTTGTCCGCCGAGATCTTCGTGAGAGCAGCCGTCGTCGTCGTCTTGCCGTGGTCGACGTGGCCGATCGTTCCCACGTTCACGTGCGGCTTGTTCCGCTCGAACTTTGCCTTGCCCATGGTTCCGTTCTGTGTTGGGTAGTGAATGAGTGGGTGAGGACAGCCCTGAAGGGCTTACGCCTTCACCTTGCTGATGATCTCTTCGGCCTTCGACTTCGGCACTTCTTCGTAGTGCGAGAACTCCATCGAGTAGACCGCTCGGCCCTGCGACATGCTGCGCAAACGGGTCGAGTAACCGAACATCTCGCCGAGCGGCACCGTCGCCGAGATGACCTGCGCTTCTCCACGCTGCATCATGCCGCCAATCTTGCCGCGCCGCGAAGAGAGATCGCCGAGGACGTCGCCCATGTACGCTTCCGGGGAGACCACCTCGACCTTCATCACCGGCTCGAGCAAGCAAGGCGAGGCCTGCTTGGCCGCCTCCTTGAACGCCATCGAGCCAGCAATTTTGAACGCCATTTCCGACGAGTCGACGTCGTGGTACGAGCCATACGTCAGCTGCACCTTCACATCGACCACCGGATAGCCGGCGAGCACGCCGGTTTCCAGCGCTTCCTTGATGCCCTGTTCGACCGGGCCGATGTATTCACGCGGAATCACACCGCCAACGATCTTGTCTTCGAACACGAAGCCCTGACCCTGCTCGCTCGGCTCCATGTTGATCACCACGTGGCCGTACTGACCCTTACCGCCTGACTGACGAATGAACTTGCCTTCGACCTTCTCGACGCGCTTGCGAATGGTTTCGCGATAGGCCACCTGCGGACGGCCCACGTTCGCGTCAACCTTGAATTCGCGCTGCATGCGATCGACGATGATCTCAAGGTGCAGCTCACCCATGCCGGCGATGATCGTCTGCGACGTCTCAGCGTCCGACCGCACGCGGAACGTCGGATCTTCTTCGGCCAGCTTCTGCAAGGCGATGGCCAGCTTGTCCTGGTCGGCCTTGGTCTTCGGCTCGATCGCCACGTCGATCACGGGCGCCGGGAACTTCATCGCCTCGAGAATGATCGGGCTGTCTTCCGTGCACATCGTGTCGCCCGTGCGCGTGTCCTTGAGGCCGATCGCGGCCGCAATGTCACCCGCCCGCACTTCTTCGATTTCTTCGCGCTTGTTGGCGTGCATCTGCAACAGACGCCCCACGCGCTCACGCTTGTCCTTCGTGCTGTTGTACACGTAGCTGCCCGACTGCAGCACACCCGAGTACACGCGGAAGAACGTCAACTTACCGACGAACGGGTCGGTGGCAATCTTGAACGCGAGGCCAGCGAACGGCGCATCGTCGGTCACCGGGCACTCGACGAACGTTTCGTCGTGATGCGGGAGATGACCCTTGATGGCCGGCACGTCGGTCGGCGCGGGGAGATAGTCGATCACCGCATCGAGCAACGCCTGCACGCCTTTGTTCTTGAACGAGGCGCCGCAAAGAATCGGAATGAACTTGCCCGAGCACGTCGCGGTGCGAATGGCCGACCGAATTTCCTCGATCGTCAGCTCGACACCGTCGAGATACTTGGCCATCAACGCTTCGTCGTATTCGACCACCGTGTCGATGAGCTTGTGACGCGCTTCTTCAACCGCGTCATGAAACTCCGCCGGAATGTCGGACACGAGGAACGTCTTTCCCATCGTTTCGTCGATGAACGTGTACTGCTTGCGCTCGATCACGTCGAGGTGGCCCGTGAAGAGCTCACCCGATCCGACAGGGAGCTGCAACGGCTGCGCACTCTTCGACAAGCGATCGTGAATCATCGCGACGCAGCGTTCGAAGTTCGCGCCGACGCGGTCCATCTTGTTGGCGAAAATCATACGCGGCACAGCGTAGCCATCGGCCTGACGCCACACCGTTTCCGTCTGCGGCTCAACACCGGCCACCGAGTCGAGCAGCGTCACCGCACCGTCGAGCACGCGCAGTGAGCGCTGTACTTCAACGGTGAAATCGACGTGGCCCGGCGTGTCGATGATGTTGATGCGGTATTCCGGTCCTTCACCCTTTTCATACGACTGGCCATGACGCTGCCAGAAGCAAGTCGTCGCGGCCGACGTAATCGTGATGCCGCGCTCCTGTTCCTGCTCCATCCAGTCCATCGTGGCCGCACCGTCGTGCACTTCACCAATCTTGTGCGACTTCCCCGTGTAATAGAGGATGCGCTCAGTCGTGGTGGTCTTGCCGGCATCAATGTGGGCCATGATGCCGATGTTGCGGTAATGCGAAAGCGGGGTGGTACGCGGCATAGTCTTCAGGCGGCGTCCGATTACTCGGCGCCAGAGTGTTGACAAAGTGTGATCGTGCGGACGAACGCGAAGGACTGCGAGGTGCTACGAACTCGGGACTTCTCCACCAGCAAAAAAACGGCTGGACCAGACACTCCGCCGAAGCAGAGCCGGTATCCATCCGCTACCGCCGGGTACATTCGCCACTGCTGCGCGATGGGGACCCAAGCGCGCCGGTCGCAGAGCTCTGTGTATCACAGAGGAACCGCGAGACCGACGTTGAATTGGCTGCGTTGCTTTTCGGGAGTTCCTGCACGCTGAACACGTGCACGTCACAGACGCTGGAACCGGTACTACGCTGTGCAGATCGTCGTCGAAACTCGCCCGCGCCCCTGCACTCCCCGTCTCGAAGGACGGCCCCTAGGTGTCGGCCGCAGATCGCCGATCAACTTCTGCGAGTAAACCCGAAAGCCACTCGCGGGAAAAGCACCAACGGAAATGCCACTACTGTTTGGTTGCCAACTCCACCGCTCGCATATGCGAAGCGATAGGCGTTTTCCGGCAGACACCCAATCTGGCGAGCGAGAGAGGGTAAGTCAACGCCCTGCAACGACGTAAATCGCTGGGGGCGAACCAGTCGCCGAGTCGGTGCTCAGCGGTCCTTCGGGGGCTGTGAGTAACCGGCAGTTAGTCGGCAGCTGAAGAGGTGAACACCTCCGAATTCGGCACCTCTCCGACTCTCGCTGACATCCGACCACTGATGGCCCCTTAGAGGACCGCCCAACTCCTTCTTCATTTTAGGCTCAAAACCGCCGCACCCTCCCCACACTATCGCCTCACCTGTAGCACCCTCACCACAAGCGAACTCAGCATTTTCCTGAGCTGTGACAACAGAGAATTCCCCGATTCGTGATAGAATCACTGGCGAGCCCGAGTATATAACCCCTTGAAAATCAACGAACTTACGGTGAATATCCACACCGAACTCGACCAGAAACTGTAACACCTGCTTATGGTAGAGTCCGCCTCTGGTATGGCCCATGCGTAATCGGTGTACCAGCAGAGCACGTCAATCCCAGACGGGCTGCCGATATTCCGAAGTCATGAGGCCCCCCATGCGCTCTATCCGAATCGCCACCGCCATCGCCGCTCTTCTCCCGGCCAGCCTGCTCGCTCAGGCCGGCCAGGTCATCGGCCAGAACGGCGTCGCCAACCCCGTTGGCAATACCACCAACTGGATCCCCGACGTTCAGTCCGGCGCCACCGCGCAGGTCACCACCAACAAGCCGCGCGTCGGCTTCGGCGGCTACGGCAGCGGCTCGCTCGAGCTCAGCGTCACCGGCAACGTTGCCCAGAGCGGGCAGTATCCCGACTGGGGCTTCTACTATCGGTACGCCGAATCGCCCAACGGCTTCGGCAAGCTCGCCAACCTGAGCGCGCTCTCGTTCGATTGGTACCGCGAGTCCCTTCCAGGGTGGAACACCACCACGCCGTCCGCCGACTGGCCCTTCAAAACGCCGGTCATGCGCCTCGTGCTGGAAGACAAGAACAACCAGCGCAGCGAACTGATTTGGGAAGGCTATTACAACAGCGGTGCGGGCGAAGCACTCAACGGGGGCATGACGCCCGTCGATCAGTGGGTCAGCACCACGAACATGCAGCAAGGCAATTTCTGGTTTAATCGTCCGCCGACCGACCCGAACCAGCCGAACATCTTCGTCGACACGAAGTGCGCCGACAACAACTTCACGTTCTGGCAGGGTGGTATTCCTGGCTCGGCCCTCGATCAGCTCCTCGGCGTCGGCGGCTGCCTCGCGAACGCCGACGCACGCGTCGTCGGTATCGCGGTCGGTGTCGGTAGCCAGTGGCCACTGCCTTACCACGGCTTCGTCGACAACGTGCGGATGGGCTTCAACGATCAGGACGGCCTCGCGCTCGACGCCAACTTCGACTTTGTCCCCGGCACCACGGTTCCCGAGCCCTCAACCTACGCGCTCATGGCGGCCGGTCTGCTCGGACTCGGCATCGCCGCCCGTCGCCGCAATCGTCGATAGCGAGCGGCGGCTCGCGCCGACACCGCGAGCGGTCACGCCAACGAACGCCGTCTCATCAAATGCAGTCCCAAAATGCAGTCCCAATGACCGCAGTCTCCGAAGGGTAGCAGACACGCTTTCCGGGGGGTCAGCGTGCGGGGTGGTTCCGGATTCCGGAGCCACCCCTTCTGCATTTCCCCCCTTAGCGCCGAGGGCTTGGCCGACATCCGCTCGGTCGAGCCATCACCGCGAACGCTGCCCGTCGGCCCGTTGCGTAACTCCCCCTGCCCGCGGCGTGACTATCATCCAGAGAACCTCGTCTCGCTATCGACGGTATGTGTGACACCGCGTTCCGGCGCGGCGCCACCCGGCCATCACCAACTCCTGCAGCGACGTGGCGGCGGCTCGGACGCGCCGGCGCGACGCCCCCCGCACCCACTCGCATGACCACTCCTGACGTTCGACATCGCGTCTGCCTGGTGATCGGCACTCGACCCGAAGCTATCAAGATGGCCCCGGTTGTCGCTGCCATGCATGCCCACCCGCATCTCGAACCCCTCGTCGTCGCCACCACGCAGCATCGTGAGATGCTCAAGCAGGCGCTCGACGTGTTTGGCATCGTTCCCGACGTCGATCTCGGGCTCATGCAAAACGGTCAGAACCTCGGCGTGTTCACGTCGCGCGCGTTGCAGTCGCTCACCGATTGCTTCATTGAGCGCAAACCCGATTTCCTGTTGGTACAGGGCGATACGTCGACGGTTACCGCGGCCGCGCTCGCCGCGTTCTACCAAGGCATTCCCATTGGCCATATCGAGGCGGGGCTGCGTTCGTATGACCTCAGCAGCCCGTTTCCGGAAGAAGTGAACCGGCGCATTGCGACGTGCACCGCCAACGTGCACTTCGCGCCCACCACCGAAGCGCGCAACAATCTCATCTCCGAGGGCATCCCGGAAGGCGACATCTTCGTCACGGGCAACACGGTGGTCGATGCGCTGCAGATGGTGGCGCCGCGTGCACAGTTCGATGCACCAGAGTTGAATCAGGTCGGCTGGAATAAACGCCGCGTCCTGCTGGTCACCGTGCATCGCCGCGAATCAATGGGCGAACACCTCGAAGCGATCTGCGATGCGCTCGAGTCGATTGTGCGTCTGCACGATGTCGAAATCGTTTTTCCGGTGCACTTGAATCCCAAGGTGCAGGAAGTCGTACGCCGGCGTCTGTCCGGACACGATCGCATTCACCTGCTTTCCCCCCTGGCCTATCCCGACTTATTGGAAGTCATTCGCCGAGTGTATCTCGTGCTGTCGGACTCGGGTGGTATTCAGGAAGAAGTGCCGTCGTTCAAGAAGCCGATTCTGATTCTGCGCGATACAACCGAACGACCGGAGTGCGTGCAGTCGGGATTCGGTGAGCTCGTCGGCACCGACGCCACAGTGATTCTTTCGCGCACCTCCGCTTTGCTAACCGACGACGCGCTCTACGCGCGTCGCACGTCCGGCGCGAATCCGTTTGGTGACGGACACGCCGCTGTTCGCATTACCGAAGTCGTCGACGCCGCGCTGCGTCATCCGTCGGAACGTCGCCTGCCGCGCCGACTCGACCGCGTACAAGTCAACGCCACGCTCGAACGACTCACGAATGCCTCGTAAGTTCGCTTCCGCACTCCGCGTCGCGCTCAGCGTGGCCGCGCTTGGCGCAGTCGGCAGTGCGCCGCTCGCCGCGCAGGCGCCGCTTGCCGGCGGCTTTGCCGGACACTGGGTTGAGATCAACGGCCTCGCGCAGTCGGTCACCAATAACTACGGCAACTGGACCGGCGGTTACGCACGGCTGGTGAGCCCGTTGGCGCACGACACCTGGTACGTCGACGCACTCGGCCTGCATGCCTTTGGTGAATCGGGTGTGCAAGTCGGGGTGGCAGAGCGTCACGACTGGAACGCGCGGGTGTTTCAGATGATCGGCGCGAATATCGGCAGCGGTGCGTCTATCATGCCGCGCGCGCGCGTCGATGGCGCGCTGGGTGTACGCTTCGGCAGTGCGCGACAATTTCAAGCCACCGGTGGCGTCTCCTATGTGAAATCAGTGACGACCTTGCACGATGTCGCCGGGCTCGCATCGGTCGCGTGGTACGCTCCCCACGCGCTGATGCTCGAGGCCGGTGTGCGCTACAACATCAGCAAACCGGGCGACATTCACTCACATCGCCTCTCGCTGACATCGGTCTACACGCCCTCGGCCCGACGTTCGTTTTCCCTGCGCGCCATCGGTGGCACCGAAGGGTGGCAGGTACTCAATACCGCTACCACGCTCTCGCGCTTTGCGTCGCAGGAACTGGCGCTCGCGTGGCGCGAGAAGCTCACCACGCGCACGGCAGTCAGCGTGCAGGGTGACTGGTACCACAATCCGTTTTACACTCGCACTGGAGTTACGCTCGGTGTCGCGCGTTACTGGTAGGCCCTCGCGTCGCATCGACGTGCTGCGCGACCGCGGTTTTCGCGGCGGTCGGATTGCGCCCCATCGATCGATGATCGGGCTGGAAATCAGCCGTTGGTTGTTCGTCGATCTGCTCGTGCTGCCAGCGATGTTTGCACTGGCGGTCTTCGTGCTGCTCGATCCGTTGCTCGAACAGTGGCGCCATGTGCTCGAGATTCTACGCGTTCCGCTCGGATTGCCGGGGCTCGTTGCCACTCGCGTCGTAGAACTCGGACCGATCAGCGTCCCGATCCCGTTCTATACGGCGGAAGCGCACTGGCCACAGGCGCGCGATTTGTTCACCGGCTGGGTGGTCGTCGCCGCGCTCGCGATTCCAGGCATGTTGCTGCGCGGTCGTTTTCTGCCGCTCGGCTATTTCTTGCGCGCGCTCGCGGTCATTCAGCTCACGGCGCAATTCTGGTTTTCGTTTGCCGCTCCGCCGTTCACATACGCGCTTTCGCAATATGTGGCCGGCCTGCTGATTTGCGGTGTGGTCATTCTGCTGCTGTCGCCGATTCTTGTGGCATTTACGTATTTCATTTTCGATTTTCCGCTGTGGCAGAAGCTGCTGCTCGCCACCATGCTGCTCGTGCACCTCGCGGTATTCTTGCCGTTGCAGGCCGTGGTGCATGCCTATGTGGTCTATCGCGGATCGCTCCTCGCGATGCCGATGCTGTTCCTCGTCTTTGGCGTGTTGCTGGACGTATTCGTCTACGTTGCGCTCTACGGGTGGGGCATGAGCTGGCGTTCACGCAGCGCGCTCGATGCTGACGACCGACGCGTACCGGTGCCGCCGTACCGGGCGCCGCGTATGACGCCGCCCAGCGGCAACTACGCGATCGTCGCGGGCTCGACGCGTCCGGTCACCAACGCGGCGCGCGAGAGTACTAACTCATGATTCTGACACTCGCGAACATCGGGCTCTGGATCTGCATTTCGATCCTCGCCATCTACACGCTGCGTCACTACTTCTTCACGCTCAACCGACTCTTCGGCAAGCACCGGCAGCCGTACGTGGATGTGGTTCAGGCCGACTGGCCTCTGCTAACGGTGTATGTCCCGGCGCACAACGAAGGTCGCGTAATTCGCGACTCGCTCGACGCCCTGCTCAACGTCGACTATCCGGCCGACAAGTTGCGCATTGTGCCAATCGACGATCGTTCGCAGGACGACACACGCGCCATCATGCAGGAATACGCCGATGCGTACGCCGATCGCATCTTTCCGTTTTTGCGCGACGGCGGCGTGCCCGGTAAGGCAGCTGCACTGGCCGAAGCCATGGCGGCGCATCCGGGCGACATCTTCATGGTGTTCGACGCTGACTATATCCCCGGTCCACGACTGCTGAAGCAACTCGCCGCACCGTTCTTCGACGCGGAAGTCGGCGCCGTCATGGGGCGCGTGGTGCCGCTCAATGTCGGCAAGTCGCTGCTCACGCGTCTGCTCGATCTCGAGCGCGCGGGTGGCTATCAGGTGGACCAGCAGGCACGCATGAATTTGCGCCTCATCCCGCAATACGGCGGCACCGTTGGTGGCGTCCGCAAGATCGCGCTCGAACAAGTGGGCGGTTGGCGCATCGACTCGTTGGCTGAAGACACCGATCTGACCGTGCGCCTCGTGATGAACGGTTGGGACGTGGTCTATCAGAACCGTTCCGAGTGCTACGAAGAAGTGCCGGAGACGTGGGAAGTGCGCATCCGGCAGATCAAACGGTGGGCGAAGGGACACAATCAAGCACTCGTGCGTTACGTCGCTGCGCTCATGCGCAATCGTCGCGCATTGCCCTGGTGGCAAGTGCTCGACGGCGTGCTGCTGCTGGGCGTATTCGTGGTACCTCTCGTGCTGCTGATGGGCTGGGTCTGCACCATCACGCTCTTCTACGCCGGCTATCCGCCCGAGTGGGGCCGCCTCACAGTCCTCGCGATTTCGTCGTTCAACACGGTTGGCAATTTTGCGGCGTTCTTCCAGGTGGCAACAGCCTCACGCCTCGATGGTTCGCGCGAACGCATTCGTATGCTGCCGTTCCTGTTGCTCGGCTTCCTCGTCAGCACCTTGAGCGTGGCTCGCGCTTCGCTCTCCCGCGCGTCGTGGTTCCGCGGTCGTCCGGTCGAGTGGCAGAAGACTGAGCGCTATCGGGTCGGACGCGCCAACACCAAGGGAGGCGCGTGATATGGGCAACGACATGCTGACGATGCTCTCGCCCGAGCTGGTGTTCACGCTGGTGCTCACGGGCACGATTCTCTGGATTGCCGTTCCGTTCGTGCCCGCGCTCATGGAGCTGTTGCGCCCGCGCGATGCGGCGCCGCTCAACGCGGTTGGTCAGGACGCGGGCAAGCTCACGTACTTCGCCACCTCGTTCACCGAGCGCATGACGTCCGAAGGGCTGCTCGGAACGTCCGTGCCGCCGCGCTTGTCAGACGGCACCAAGGTACGCGTCCACAACACCATGGAACCGCTCGCGGTTTCGCGCGAGCCGATTACCGATGTGGTCGTGCTGATGGATGACACACCGCTCCCCAACGGCGCGAGCATCGCCACCGAGTGTCTGGCGCGTCGCACGTTCCACAGCGGCTCCGACGGTACGTATCGCGCTATTCTCGGTCAGCGCGATGTCCAACTCGGCGCCGGCTCCACCGTGTTGCGATGGGTGCACGCCAACGGGCGATTGGAAGCGGCGACGCGTTCGCGACTGTTAGGTCGCGCGACGAGCGATCGCGAGATTTTGCTCGAGCCTGAAGTGCAGTTCGACCGTCTCGACGCGCCAATGGTGCGCGTTGGCGGCGGTGGCACATTTGAAACGCCAATTCTCCCGACTTCGGCCTACGCGCCGTTTGTTCCGGAGAACGCGATCGCGCTTGGCCATGGCTACTGGCGTGTGAGCGGCAATCTGGTCGTGCCCGCCGACATGTCGCTGGCGGGCTCGGTCATCGTGCGGGGCAATTTGGTGGTGAGTGAGGGCGCGCGCATTGAAGGTTCGATCAAGGCGCATGGCACCATTCACGTGAAAACTGGCGCGGTGATCATGGGCGCGGTAACGGCGCGTGGTCGTATCGTGATCGAAGACGGCGCGCGTTTGAGCGGGCCGGTGATTTCAGAAATCAAAATCACCATCGGTTCGTCGGTCGTGGGCATCGCCAGTAAACGCACCACGGTCACAGCCCCGCGCGTGGAACTGCGTAGCGGCGCGACCGTGTATGGTGCGGTCATGGCCGCTGACGGCGGCGTGACGGCGTATCAGCGCTAGGGATTTTCCGGCGCAATTCCCTAGTTGGGCGCGTTGGAATAGCGGCGCTTGAGACGCGGGGTTTGATAGAGCGCGGCGGCGGCGAGTGTGAACGCCGCCGTGCCGCCCAGAATGATGCCCGATTTCCGCGAGTCGCGTCCGTCCATCGCGCGCTCGGACGCCACGTCGTAGAGCACGGTCACCCATTCGATGGTGGCGAACACCAACAGCACCTGCATCGTGCGCGCGACCCAGCGGCGCGGAAAGAAGAGCAGTGCGAGTGACGACACCAGCACGAACGCGAGCGCCAGAAATCCATAGCGCGCGTAGTGGGCGGCCAGCGTTATTACCGCCAGCACCGTCGGGAGCAGCAGCAAAAAGGTCATACTGGTAACCTCGTCACCAGATTTCCGCTGCGCCGTCGGTCAAACGCGCACGTCGACGTGGCGCTTCCCTTACGAATGGGGGAGAAATAGCCGCCGAACGCACAAACGCCCTGCCAAAACAGGGCGTTTGTAAAAGCGCGACGGACGACGCTTACCAGCGATAGTGCGCGAACGCCTTGTTGGCTTCGGCCATGCGGTGCGTGTCTTCCTTCTTCTTTATGGCGTTGCCTTCGCCCTTGCTCGCGGCCAGCACTTCGTTGGCCAGCTTCTCGTGCATGCTCTTCTCGTTGCGCTCGCGCGAGTAGCTGATGAGCCAACGCATGGCGAGGGCCGTGCGACGATCCTGACGCACTTCGACCGGCACCTGATACGTGGCACCACCAACGCGGCGGCTCTTCACTTCCACGACCGGCTTGAGGTTGTTGAGCGCCTGCTTGAACACGGCGACACCTGGCTGCGCGGTCTTCGCTTCCACGATGTCCATCGCGCTGTAGAAGATGCCTTCAGCGGTGGACTTCTTGCCCTGAATCATCAACGAGTTGATGAACTTGGACACGGTCTGGCTGTCGTAGCGGGCGTCAGGCAACACGCTGCGCTTTACTGCGCTTTTGCGGCGGCTCATTTCTTCTTAGCTCCTGCGGCGGCAGCGCCCTTCTTGGGTCGCTTGGTGCCGTACTTGGAACGGCTCTGATTGCGGCCGTTGACGCCCGATGCGTCGAGCGTGCCGCGAACGATGTGATAACGCACGCCCGGCAAGTCCTTCACACGGCCGCCACGCACGAGCACGATGCTGTGCTCCTGCAGGTTGTGGCCTTCGCCCGGGATGTACGCGGTGACTTCGAGCTGATTGGTGAGACGAACACGCGCCACTTTGCGGAGCGCCGAGTTCGGCTTCTTGGGCGTCGTGGTATAGACGCGGGTGCACACACCACGCTTGAACGGATTGCTCTTGAGCGCGGGCGCTTTCGACTTCTCCACCACGTCCTGACGGGCGCGGCGGACCAGCTGGTTAATCGTTGGCATTCGCCTGTTTGATCTCGAAAAGAGTTCGTGAACCTACATCTACGTGAATCGCGCTGGCGATGCGTCTCCATGAGTACCAGAGACACCAAAACGCCCGCCTACCGTGCAAGTTCTTGAGCGCACGGGGAACGGGCACCTTCGGACTTCGGCCAGTCGCGGCACGGAACAGAACCGAATGATACCGGGGACCCGGGGTGCGGGTCAAGCCACCCAGCCTCGAAAATCGCGCGGCAGCCTCGGTGCCGCTATTCGGCGTAAACCGTTGGGAATTAACAGTTTGTGACCGACGGCGTCTGACCTCTTGGGAGCCGTCGCCTGGGGACGCAACAGTTGAGCGACTGAGTGGGTCAAACCAATACGGCGTAACAACAGTACTTGGTACTTAGTACGCGGTACTCAGTACTGGTATGAACTTCCAGTACAGGTACCGAGTACAGGTACCGAGTACCGGTACCTGTACCTGTACTTCATACCTGTACCGAGTACTCGCAGCTAATACCTGTACCAAGTACCGCGTACCAAGTACCAAGTACTCTCGTTCGCTTTGCCGCTGTACTTTCCCTAGAACGCTCCGTGACCGACTTTCTCTTCCGCCTCCAGCACGCCCTCGACGCCGACTTCCTGATTGAACGGGAATTGGGCGGCGGCGGAATGTCGCGCGTGTTCGTTGCCACTGAACGCGCGCTGCAGCGCAAAGTCGTCATCAAAGTGCTGCCGCCTGAGCTCTCGGCGGGCGTCAATGTCGAGCGCTTCCGCCGCGAAATTCAGCTCGCCGCGCAGCTCTCCCATCCGCATGTCGTGCCGTTACTCGCCACCGGCGATCAAGACGGCATTCTTTGGTTTTCGATGCCCTTCATCGAGGGTGAATCGCTCCGCGCGTCGCTCTCGCGGCAGAAGAAGATTCCGGCGCGCGATGTCGTGCGTATTCTGCACGACGTCGTCGATGCGCTCGCCTACGCGCACGCGCGCGGCATCGTGCATCGCGACATCAAACCCGACAACATCATCACGTCGGGCATGCATGCGGTGGTGCTCGACTTCGGTGTTGCGAAGGCGCTGAGTGCCGCAATCCCGCTGGCGGGCGGTACCACAACCGGCATGGCCATCGGTACTCCGGCCTACATGGCGCCGGAGCAGCTCGCGGCCGATCCCGCCGCCGATCATCGCGTTGACATCTACGCCGTGGGTTTGCTCGCGTACGAGTTGCTCACGGGACGCTCGCCCTTCGGAGGCTCATCACCGCAAGCGACGATGGCGGCGCAGCTCACACAGATGCCCGATCCGCCAAGCAAGTTTGCGGATCTGCCGGAAGCGCTGTCCACCGTCATCATGCGCTGTCTCGAGAAGGACGCGAGCAAGCGACCGCAGTCGGCGCAGGCGCTGCTCAGCGAGCTCGAGGCGCTGCCGCCGATGACGGGCAGCGGAGCCATTGTCGCGCAGCGACCGGCGAAACGCTGGCCCGTTGCGATCGCGGCCGTCGCCGTTGTCGCGGTTGCGATTGCGATCGCACAGCAATTCCGCACGCCAGCCAAGTCGTCGCCATCTGACGCGCGTGACGCCGGGCCGGGTGGCAATCGTTCCCCGGCGGCGCAAATCGCCAAGAATCAAACCGGCGGCGACGCACGCGTGAAGCCGGAAACGGTGGTCGTCTACCGCAACGGCAGCGACAGCGAGCCTGGTATTCAGGTGCCGGTCGTGATCTCGCGCGCAGAGTCGTTGGCCATCGCCGATGCGTTTCGAAAGCGCGCCGCCAGCGCCGCTGCCAACCTGGCGTCAACGGCGGCGAAAGCGGACAGCGTTAAGGCGAGGGGTACCGGCGCCTCCGCCGTCGACGCCGAGTCGCGCACCAACATGACGGCGAGCATGCCGAACGTTCCGAACGTCACGGGTGTAGCGGGAACGGCGCGCGCGACCGGCGCGATGACGAAGGACATGAAGGTCTTCGTTAACACGGATGGTCAGACCATCACGATCAATCGCGCGCAGCTCGCCGAGGAGATCGGTAAGATCTTCGCCGATTCGGTCGCGCTCGCGTTCAGTCGCATGGACACATCGTTCAAGCGTGCCGCGCGCATGTACCGATTCGAGACGCCGATGCCGAGTGGCCGCGGCGTCACGCCAATCGTCGCGCCGCCGAGCGACGGCCGTTCGCGCATTGTTGTGTCCAACTACTCCAACGTGACGGGCAAGCGCGACTTGTCAGCGGTCGGGCGCGACATCGCGCACTACCTGCGCGGCGCGTTGCCCGCCGACAAGTACGACCTCGTCGACAACGACCTCGTCGACCGCGCATCGCGCGGCATGAGCGATCCGATTTCGATCGGTTGGAGTTTGCGCGCGGACTACGTGGTGAGTGGACTCATCATGCAGCGCGGCGATTCCGTGGTCATTCTCACGCAATTCCGCGATGTGCGCGACGGGCGGTTTATGCGCGCGCAGGAAGCCACTGCTCCCGTCACCGACCCAAAGAAAGCATTCGATCTCTCGCTCACGCACGTGAGCAGCTGGCTCGACTCCGCCAAGGTCATGCGTTCGCGGCGCCCGCCTGGCCCGCCGCGCGGACCGGGGATGATGCCTGAGGGACGGAACTAGGCAGTGTTCGTTCTGGCCGAAGATTAGCTCTGCCAGACTTTGTTTACGCTGTCCACGATCCACCTACCGCGTTCCAGACGCAGTCGCACGCGATAGCCGACACCGTAAAACAGCGTGCGGCCGCTTGTGGGCATGTACGTGATCACCGACACCGTGGCGGTGCGTCCATCGACTTCAACATCGGATACCGCCACATACAAGTCGGTGTTGACCATGTGACAGCGCTGGCGCGGCATGCTGTCACACTGCACCGCATCGCGGTACTCGCCCACGCGCCAGGATGTCTCGCGTTCGACGCCTGCAATAAACGCGGCCGTGTGCGGACGCTCTCCGGTACGGCCAGCGTTCGGCTCGAATCGCAACACCTTGCGGTCGAACAGCACGTGCTCGGCCGTCGTCTGCTGCGACGCGTTCTGCGAAGCGCTCTGCGACATGCTCTGCGCCACGACCTTGGAGGCAGCGGCCAATTGCACGGCGGCTGAATCGACGGACTGCGCGACGACCGCCGCGGGCGTTCCGACACACAATGCGATTGCGAGACTCGCGCGACGTGAAAACATTGGCACCCTCGATTGATGGTTAGCTCCACACTGTGCCACCAGCACGACAAGCGCAAGAACGAAAGCGGGGCGATGCCTGTTGGCACCGCCCCGCTTTCGCATCCCTGCTAAGCAGCCTTACTCGATATCACCCATCGTAAACGGCACCGGCTCGTTGAAGCTCGGCAGCAACGCTTCGAAGTTCGGCTCGATCGGCTCGGGAATCGGCTCCGGTTCCGGCAGCGTATCCGAATCGACGTCCACTTCCTGGTAGCGATACATACCTGTACCGGCCGGGATGAGGTGACCGATGATGATGTTCTCCTTGAGACCCAGCAAGTCGTCGCGCGAGCCACGAATGGCCGCATCGGTGAGGACGCGCGTGGTTTCCTGGAAGGAAGCCGCCGACACGAACGACTGCGTGGTGAGCGAGGCCTTGGTAATGCCGAGCAGCAACGGCTCCGACGTGGCGGGACGAATTTTCTTCTTCTTCGCCTCGTCGTTCGTATCGCGGAACTCCGCGCGATCGACATGCTCTCCCTCGAGCATCTCGGTGTCGCCCGAATCCACGATGCGCACCTTTTGCAGCATCTGCTTCACGATCACGCCAATGTGCTTGTCGTTGATCTTCACGCCCTGCAGGCGATACACCTCCTGCACTTCGTTGAGCAGATACTCCTGTACGGCGCGCGGGCCCTTGATGCGCAAGATGTCGTGCGGGTTGACCGGACCTTCCGAGATACGGTCGCCGGCGCGCACACGGTCACCTTCGTGCACACGCAAGTGCTTGCCCGACGGCACTTCGTACGTCTGTTCTTCCGCCGTTTCGTCGGCAATCCACTGTCCGTTCTGCACGGTCGCCGGACGAACGAAGATCTCGCGCTTGCCGCGCTTGATTTCGCCGAACCGCACGAAGCCGTCGATTTCGGAAATGGTGGCCGGATCCTTCGGACGGCGCGCTTCGAACAGTTCGGCAACTCGCGGCAGACCGCCTGTGATGTCGCGCGTCTTGTACGCTTCGCGGCTGACCTTGGCGATGGTGATACCCGCCGTGATCTCCTGACCGTCTTCGATCGTGATGATGGCGCCCACCGGCAGAATGAAGTCGCGCACGCGCTTCTCCTTGCCGCCCTTGTTCTGCCAGATCTCGATGTGCGGATGCAACTTCTTTTCGCGGTCTTCGATCACGACGCGCTGACGCAAACCGGTCAGTTCGTCGAGCTCTTCTGACAGCGATTCGTCTTCGACAAGGTCCACGAAACGAATCGTGCCCTCGACGTCGGCGATGATGGGGTTCGTATACGGGTCCCACGAGAAGAGCGACGGATCGCGGCGATCATCACCGCGCACGAGCTTGCCGCCGTTCTCAACGAGCATCGTCGCACCAAGCGGCACCTGCACGCGCGCGAGCACGTGGCCGTCCTTGGCGCTCTTGATGTTCACATCGCCTTCGTACGACGTCACGATGCGCTCGCCTTCCTTGTTCAACACGAACACGAGGCGATCACCGTACTCGACGATCTCACCGTCGTACTTCACGCGCTTGATGGTCTGCTCGGCAATACGCGAGGCCGTACCACCAACGTGGAACGTACGAAGCGTCAGCTGCGTACCCGGCTCACCGATGGACTGCGCGGCGATGATACCCACCGCTTCGCCCAGATCGACCATTTGCATCGTGGCCAGGTTGCGGCCGTAGCACATGCGGCAGAGACCACGCTTCGCTTCGCAGGTGAGCACGGAACGGATCTTCACCGTTTCGATGCCCGCGTCTTCGATGATCTGCGCGGTTTCTTCCGTGATCAGCGTGCCGGCTTCCACCAACAGGCGCGGACGACCCGCGTCGTCGCGTTCCATCGGATCAAGCACGTCTTCCGCCGCCACGTTGCCGACGAGACGCTCGGCGAGCGGCTCGATCACATCTTCGCCTTCCTTGAGCGCCGACGTGTCGAGACCGAGGATGGTGCCGCAATCTTCCTCAGCGATCGTCATGTCCTGCGCCACGTCGACCAGACGACGCGTGAGGTAACCGGCGTCGGCCGTCTTGAGCGCCGTATCCGCGAGACCCTTACGCGCACCGTGCGTCGACGAGAAGTACTCGAGCACCGAGAGGCCTTCGCGGAAGTTCGACTTAATCGGGTTTTCGATGATTTCGCCGATACCACCGGTGAGCTTCTTCTGCGGCTTGGCCATCAGACCACGCATACCGGCGAGCTGACGGATCTGGTCGCGCGAACCACGCGAACCAGAATCGAACATCATGAACACCGGGTTGAAGCCGCCCTGTGACTCACGCATCGTCTTGACCATGGCGTCGGCCACGTCGGTGTTCGCGTGCGTCCAGGTGTCGATGACTTTGTTGTAGCGCTCGCCGTTGGTGATGTTACCGGTGGCGTACGCCTTCTGGAAACGCTCCACGCGCTGCGAAGCATCTTCGAGCAGCGTGGCCTTTTCCTTCGGAATGTGCAGGTCTTCGATGCCGATCGAAACGCCACCACGCGTCGCGTTGCGGAAACCGAATTCCTTGAGGCGATCGAGCAGCGCCACCGTTTCCGCGAGTCCGCAGTTGCGGTAGCTCTGGAAGACGAGTTCGCCGAGCGCCTTCTTCTTCATGTCCTTGTTGAGGAACGGCAGTCCCTGCGGCACGATCGCGTCGAACAGCACGCGGCCGGTGGTCGTCGTGACCCACTGCGCCGGCGACGAACGCTGGTCGAGCCAGCGAATGGCCGTCTGCCAGCCCTTGCGACCGTTCGCAATCGCCAGCTCGACTTCCGACGTGTTCGTGAACGCGCTCAGCTTCCGCTGCGCCGCGTCATCCTTGAGCAACGCCTCGAAGCCCATCGGCGCCTTGGTCGCAACGTAGCAACCCAGCACGATGTCCTGCGACGGTTCGGCCACCGGACGACCGTCCGACGGCTTGAGGATGTTGTTCGACGACAGCATCAGCACGCGCGCTTCGATCTGCGCTTCGAACGAGAGCGGCACGTGCACGGCCATCTGGTCACCGTCGAAGTCGGCGTTGAACGCCGCGCACACGAGCGGGTGAATACGAATGGCCTTGCCTTCCACGAGCACCGGCTCAAACGCCTGGATGCCCAGACGGTGGAGCGTCGGCGCGCGGTTCAAGAGCACCGGGTGATCGCGAATGATGCCTTCGAGCACTTCGTAGACCATCGCGTTTTCACGTTCGACGATCTTCTTGGCGCGCTTCACCGTTTCCGCTTCACCGCTCTCAACGAGCTTGTGAATGATGAACGGCTTGAACAATTCGAGCGCCATGGCCTTGGGCAAGCCGCACTGATGCAGCTTGAGCTCCGGGCCCACGACGATGACCGAACGGCCCGAGTAGTCCACGCGCTTGCCGAGCAGGTTCTGACGGAACCGGCCCTGCTTGCCCTTGAGCATGTCGGACAGCGACTTGAGCGGACGCTTGCCGCGGCCACGAATGGCCTTGGAGCGGCGACCGTTGTCGAACAACGCGTCGACCGCTTCCTGCAGCATGCGCTTCTCGTTGCGCAGAATGACTTCCGGCGCGCGGTGCGAGATGAGCTTCTGCAGACGGTTGTTGCGGTTGATGACGCGACGATAGAGATCGTTGAGATCGGACGTGGCAAAGCGTCCGCCGTCGAGCGGCACGAGCGGCCGCAAGTCGGGCGGAATCACCGGGATCACGTCGAGGATCATCCACTCCGGACGATTGCGGATTTCGCCGCCTTCACCCGAGGTGCGGAACGCGTCGACGATTTTGAGACGCTTGAGCATCTGCTTCTTGCGATGCTGCGACGTCTCTCCCACCACCGACGCGCGCAACTCTTCAGCCACCTTGTCGACGTCGAGCCGCTTGAGCAGCTCACGCACGGCCGGCGCACCGATGTCGCACTGGAATGCGGTATCACCTTCGGCCTTCGCACGCTGGCGCAGGTCGAGGTATTCGTCTTCGTCGAGCAGCTGGCGCTCACGGCAATCCTGCGAGCCCGGATCGATGACGATGTAGTTGCTGTAGTAGATGACCTTTTCGAGATCACGCAGCGTGACATCGAGCAGGTTACCCATCGGCGACGGCAGGGTCTTGAAGAACCAGATGTGCGCAACCGGCACAGCAAGTTCGATGTGACCCATGCGCTCGCGACGCACCTTGCTGAGCGTGACTTCCACGCCGCAGCGATCGCAGATTACGCCGCGATAACGGATGCGCTTGTACTTACCGCAATGACATTCCCAGTCCTTGACCGGACCGAAAATGCGCTCGCAGAACAACCCGTCCTTTTCCGGCTTGAACGAGCGGTAGTTGATGGTTTCGGGCTTGGTGACTTCGCCCCACGACCACCAAGTGCGCAGGCCGGCCATTTCGAGCCGTTCGCGCTCCTTGGGGTCTTTCGGTCCGCGAATCTCCTCGGGAGAGGCGATCCGCACGGACATGTAGTCGAACGCCGACGCGCGCGCTTCGCGCGAGCTGCGGAAATCGATCATCAGTTATTCCTCGCCGCCGTTGCCGTTTCCGCTGCCATCAAGAATGTCGACACCGTTTCCGTCCGTGGATCCGAGCGTGACCTTGATGCCCAGCGCCTGCAATTCCTTCACGAGCACGTTGAACGATTCCGGAATGCCAGGCTCCGGAAGGTTCTGGCCCTTCACGATCGCTTCGTACACCCGGCTGCGACCGTTCACGTCGTCTGACTTGACCGTCAGAATTTCCTGCAGCGTATGCGCCGCGCCGTACGCTTCGAGCGCCCACACTTCCATTTCACCGAAGCGCTGGCCACCGAACTGCGCCTTACCGGCGAGCGGCTGCTGCGTCACGAGTGAGTACGGTCCGATGGACCGCGCATGGATCTTGTCGTCGACCAAGTGCGAGAGCTTGAGGATGTAGATCTCACCCACCGTCACCGGCGCGTGGAACGTTTCACCCGTCCGACCGTCGCGGAGTTGCACCTTACCCGCCGGTGTCAGCCCCGCGAGACGAATCAGCTCTGAACCCGCCGCTTCGACATCGGCCTCGCTCTTGCCGCCGAGCATGCCGGCCAACGCCGGCTGACCGATGCGCTGCAGCGTTTCCGCCGGCGACATCGCCGCCTGCGCGCGCAACGTGTCGATGCCCGCCGAGCGATCGCCCGGCAATTCGGTTTCACCCGATTCGTGCATCGCCAACACGGCCTTCACGGCCGACGTCTCACGCTCGGCCAACGCCTTCGCCGAATCGATGAGGAAGTCGCGTACGCGGTTGTAGAGCGACTTGGTCTCCGCCGACATGCCCTTGCCACCCAGATCGTTCAGGTTGGCATCGTGCAGCAGCTCGACCTTATCCGGCAGACGACGATCGGGCTTGATGTCGGCCAGCAGGTTCCGCACATCCTGCGGCGTCGCATCCGACGCACCATCGCCCAACGCCAGCGTTTCACGCGCCCACCGCAAACCGGCGAGCTTCATCAGCAAACCGATTTCGCGTTCGTTCGCGCCTTCGAACACCGGCGTCTTGGCGTAGAAGTTGAGCAGCTTCGCGGCCCACCCAAGGTGGGTTTCGAGAATCTGACCGACGTTCATACGCGACGGCACACCGAGCGGGTTGAGCACGATGTCCACCGGACGTCCGTTCGGGAGGAACGGCATGTCTTCTTCAGGCACGATGCGCGCAACAATACCCTTGTTACCGTGGCGACCGGCCATCTTGTCGCCGACGGAGATTTTGCGCTTCTCGGCCAGATACACCTTCACCAACTGAATCACGCCCGGCGGCAACTCATCGGGCTGCAGAATGCGGTCGATGCGCTCTTCCGCCCGCTCTTCGATGCGCGCCTTTTCTTCGTTCGCGGCATCGATGATGTCGCGCACGCGATCGTTGGCCTTCTTGCTTTCCACGCGGAACGTCTTGAGGTCGAGCGTCGCAAAACGCAGCCCCGCGAGAATTTCCTTGGTGAGCACCGTGCCCGCGCCGATCGCTTCTTCGACCGTACCGGCCTTGAGCGCGAGCGACACCGTTTCGCCTTCGAGCAGCGCGGCGAGTTCCAAGTCGCGCACTTCGTTCACGCGAATCTTTTCTTCGCCCTCGAGACGACGCACTTCGCCGATGCGTTCACCAC
This sequence comes from uncultured Gemmatimonadaceae bacterium, assembly GCA_966096095.1. Classification (GTDB taxonomy): domain Bacteria; phylum Gemmatimonadota; class Gemmatimonadetes; order Gemmatimonadales; family Gemmatimonadaceae; genus Gemmatimonas. The sequence continues at coordinate 21,617 of CBHTUR010000028.1, forward strand.
GATCCTTTTCGACCACCTGATCTTCCACACGCGAGAAGATCTTGACGTCGATCACCACGCCTTCGGTGCCAGGCGGCACCTTGAGCGAGGAATCCTTCACGTCCTTCGCCTTTTCACCGAAGATGGCCGTGAGGAGCTTTTCTTCCGGCGAGAGTTCCGTTTCACCCTTTGGCGTGATCTTGCCGACGAGGATGTCGCCCGGCTTCACCGCGGCGCCGATGCGCACGATGCCGCGCTCATCGAGGTCGACCAGTGACTCTTCGGCAACGTTCGGAATTTCCCGCGTGATTTCTTCCTGACCGCGCTTCGTGTCGCGCACATGCAGTTCGAGTTCCTGGATGTGAATCGACGAGAACACATCGAACTTCACAACCCGCTCGGAGAGCACGATGGCGTCTTCGAAGTTGTGTCCGTACCACGGCATGAAGGCCACCGTGACGTTGGCGCCGAGCGCGAGCTGGCCCATTTCCGTCGCGGCACCGTCGGCGAGCACTTCACCCTTGGCCACCTTCTGACCCATACGCACCAGCGGACGCTGGTTGATGGCGGTGTCCTGGTTGGTGCGCCAGTACTTCTTGAGCTTGTAGCGATCGAGCTGGCCCAAGCGCGCGAGCGGACGATCGCTTTCGACCGGGCCACCCACGAGCCCCGCGTCGACGATGATTTCGTCGGCCGTGACGTTGGTAACCACTCCAGCACGACGCGCGATGATCACCGCGCCCGAGTCGACGGCCACTGTCGCTTCGAGACCGGTACCGACGAACGGCGTACGCGGGTTGAGCAGCGGTACGGCCTGCCGTTGCATGTTCGAGCCCATGAGCGCGCGGTTGGCGTCGTCATGCTCGAGGAACGGAATGAGCGCCGCGGCGATGGACACGAGCTGTTCCGGCGCCACGTCCATGTAGTCGATGTTGGCTGGCGGTTCGAGCGGCAAGTCACCGCGCTTACGCGACAACACCAAATCATCCACGAACGAGCCGTCCGGATTGAGCTTCGCGTTGGCCTGCGCGATGATCGCGTCTTCTTCGCGATTCGCGTCGAGCCACACCAGTTCACCCGTGACCTTGCCTTCCTTCACCACGCGATACGGCGTTTCGATGAAGCCCAGGTCGTTCACGCGCGCAAAGCACGCGAGCGACGTGATCAGACCGATGTTCGGACCTTCCGGCGTTTCGATCGGGCACATGCGGCCGTACTGCGAGTAGTGCACGTCTCGCACTTCGAAGCCGGCGCGTTCGCGCGTCAAACCGCCCGGGCCAAGCGCCGACAAACGACGCTTGTGCGTCAGTTCGGCGAGCGGGTTGGTCTGGTCCATGAACTGCGACAACTGCGACGATCCGAAGAACGCCTGAATCACCGCCGACACCGTACGCGCGTTGACGAGGTCGTCGAGCGAGATCTTTTCGGGATCGGTGTTGATCGACATGCGCTCCTTGACCAATCGCGCCATGCGCGACAAGCCCACGGAGAACTGATTCGCGATCAGCTCACCGACGGAACGAATGCGGCGATTGCCCAGCTGATCGATATCGTCCACGTCGCCGCGGCCTTCGTGGAGTTCCACGAGCTGGCGCATGATTTCCACGAAGTCTTCCTTCGTGAGCACGGTGGTCGACATCGGCGTGTTGAGACGCAGACGCTGGTTGATTTTGTAGCGACCGACGCGACCGAGGTCGTAGCGCTTGGGGCTGAAGAACAGCCGCTCGAGCGCCTGCTTGGCGGTTTCACGATTCGGCGCGTCACCCGGACGCAGCAGCGCATAGATCTGCTTGAGCGCTTCTTCCTCGTGCTTGGTCGGATCTTTCGCGAGCGTGTTCTTGATCAGCGTCGACTCGGCACGACCCGAGGCCACGAACACGTGCACCTTGGTGATGTCGGCCTTGCGGATCTTCTTGATGACCGCGTCGGTGAGCTGGGTGCCCTTCTCCACGACTTCTTCGCCCGTTTCCGGATCGATGACGTCGCGCGCGAGCGTGCGGCGCACGTCACGCTCGCCGCGATCGATCGCATCCTGTTCGTCGCGCAGGTCGATTTGCGTGTACGACGCGAACACCTTCACCGCGTCGATGCCCTGCCGCACGAGGCGGTTCAGCACTTCGTCGGTGAGTTCGTCGCCTTCGCGCACGAGCAGCGCGGCTTCGGCGCGCTCGCGTTCGGCCTTCGCTTTCTTGGTCTTGGGCTTCGGCGCATCGGCGGCGGTGACTTCACCTTCGAGGGTGATGTCTTCGGCGATGATGGCACCGATCAGCTCACGCTGCTCGTTACGCGTCTCACGCTTCATCGTGAGATCGAGTTCGCGCTCGGCGAAGAACAGACGCAGAATGTCGCGGTTCTCGCCGTAGCCGAACGCGCGCAACAGCGCCGTGGCCGGGAACTTCTTTTTCTTGTCGATGTGGACGTAGATCACATCGTGGATGTCCACGGTGAACTCGACCCACGAGCCGCGGAACGGAATGATGCGCGACGAAAGCAGACGCTGCCCGTTGGGGTGCGTCGACTCTTCGAACACCACACCCGGCGAGCGGTGCAGCTGAGAGACAATGACGCGCTCGGCGCCATTGATGACGAACGTGCCGAGCTCGGTGAGGAGCGGCAATTCGCCGAGGTAGACTTCCTTTTCGATGATGTTCCGGGGACGTTTGCCGTCGCCGGTATCTTCGAAGATGACCAGTTGGAGCGTGGCCTTGAGTGGGGCCGAGTACGTCATGTCGCGCTCGATGCACTCGGCGACAGTGTACTTGGGCTCACCAAGGGAATAGCGGACGAATTCCAACGAGAAGTTCTCGTGGACGTCCGTAATGGGGAACAGGTCCTTGAAGACGCGCTCGAGGCCGACGTCTTCGCGCTCCTGCGAGGCGGCATCCAGTTGCAGCAGCGATTCAAAAGCGCGCGTCTGGATATCGAGGAGATGGGGCATATCCATGCCCGTCTCGAGCTTCGCAAACGAGATCTGGTTCATCATGTCCTTGTTACCGCGTACGGGGTGCGCCGAAACAGATAGTGACAGAGGCGCAAAACACTTCGTCCCCGGCGTAGCGAGCGGTGGTAAAACCGCCGGCTACGCCGGGGCGAAGCGATATCACGACGAAACTGCGAGGCTACGGCGAATTGCCGTATGCCTTACTTCACTTCGACGACAGCGCCTTCGGCCTCGAGCTTGGCCTTGATCTGCGCGGCTTCGTCCTTGGACACGTTTTCCTTCAGCGTCTTCGGTGCGCCGTCGACCATGTCCTTCGCTTCCTTGAGGCCCAGACCGGTCAGCTCGCGCACGACCTTGATGACCTGGATCTTCTTGGCGCCGGCTTCCTTCAGCACGACGGCGAATTCGGTCTGCTCTTCAGCCGCGGCCGCCGGGGCCGCCGCGCCGCCACCACCGCCTGCGGCAACCGCGGCGATCGTGACGTTGAACTTCGTCTTGAACGTTTCGATGAGATCAGACAACTCGATCACGCTCATGGCGCCGATCGCGTCGATGATTTCGTCCTTGCTCAGGGTAGTAGCCATGGTGGTACTCTCTCCGTAATGAACCCAGGTGTCCTGGGGCGTGTGATCAGGCCAATGCCTTAAGGCTGACGCCTGGGGAACTCAGTTAGAGCCTTCGAGCTGCGCCTTACGGGCATCGAGGGCGAGGGCGAACATCATCGGAATGCTGTTGAGGTAGCCGGCGAAGATCGAAAGCGCCTCTTCGCGAGTCGGCATCGTGGCCAACTTCTTGACCAGTGCTTCGTCGACCGACTTGCCCTCGTACACACCGCCTTTCACCGACGGCTTCTGGTCGTTCTCCTTTGCAAAATCGGAGAGAACCTTAGCCGCGGTGATGGCATCCTTCGCCACCACCACCCCCGTCGGGCCCTTCAGACGCTGCGACACCAGTCCGCTTTCGTTCACGGCGCGGAGTGCCAGCGTGTTCTTGATCACGACGTACTCGACGCCCGCCTTACGCAGCCGGCGACGGAGATCCGTCATGCGCTTCACGTTGAGACCCGTGAAGTCGGTATAGTAGACAGCAGCCGCCGTGCCGAGCTTCTCGCGAAGACCGTCGACGAGCACCTGCTTGTCGCTCTTGTTTGCTTTGGGTTTGGCTTTCATGGTCGCGTCGCCTCTTACCGGTACGGCGTGGTGTCGATGGTGACGCCGGGGCCCATGGTGCTGGACAGCGCGACGTTACGGACATACACACCCTTCGCCGCCGCCGGCTTGGCGCGCACGATGGTGTCCATCAACGCAGAGAAGTTGGTCTCGAGCTGCTCAGGCGTGAACGAGAGCTTGCCGATGGGCGCGTGCACATTGCCGCCCTTGTCGACACGGAACTCGATCTTACCACCCTTCGACTCGCGCACCGCCTTGCCCACGTCGAACGTGACCGTGCCCGCCTTCGGGTTGGGCATCAGGCCACGCGGACCAAGGACTCGACCGAGCTGACCGAGCTGGCCCATCTGATCGGGCGTCGCGATAAGCACGTCGAAATCGAGCCAGCCTTCCTTGATCTTCGCGAGGTACTCGGTGCCGACATAATCAGCACCCGCCTCGGTCGCTTCCTGCACCTTCGGTCCGGCGCAGATCACGAGCACGCGCACCGTCTTACCCGTACCAGCGGGCAACACGACGGTACCGCGCACGACCTGATCGGCGTGGCGGGGATCGACACCAAGTCGGATCGCGACTTCGACGGTTTCGTCGAACTTCGCGTAGCCCATCTGCTTCACGAGCGCGATGGCCTTCTTGCTGTCGTACGCGACACCGGCTTCGCGACGCTCACTCGCGGCGCGGAATTTCTTCCCGTGTGTGCGCATGGTCAGTCCTTCACCGTGATGCCCATCGAGCGCGCGGCACCCGCCATCATGGCAATTGCGCTGTCGACGGTGTCGCAGTTGAGATCGGGCATCTTGATTTCCGCGATCTTCTTGAGCTGCGCCTTGGTGATGGTGCCAACCTTGACCTTGTTCGGCTGACCCGAGCCCTTTTCGACGCCGATCTCCTTCTTGATGAGCTCCGCCGCAGGCGGCGTCTTCAAGATGAAGGTGAACGACTTGTCGCCGTAGATCGTGACTTCGACCGGGATGATCATATCACCGCCCTGCGTCCGAGCATTAAACTCTTTGCAGAAGCCCATGATGTTGATACCCTGGGGGCCGAGAGCCGTACCCACGGGAGGCGCCGGGTTCGCCTTGCCTGCAGGAATCTGCAGTTTGACGAATCCAGTGACCTTTTTTGCCATGCGTGTTCCTCATCGCAAGTTCCGCGTTCGGACGGTCCGAACCGCGGTCGTGCTACCACCGGATCTTTAGCGTCGGTGTGGTGAGCGACGGTGGAGCGGGACAACGAACTGCAACTGCAACTGCAACTGCTCTAAGTCTTCAGTTTTCAGTTCGAGTTTTCAGTTGTCAGAATATTCTGATGACTGAGAACTCACACTGACTACTGAGCACTTAAACGCGGTTGAAAACCTCAGTAGCCACGTAACTGCAAGTAATCGAGTTCCACCGATGTCGGCCGCCCAAACAGGCTGACTGACACGCGGACCTTGCCCTTGTCGGGCAAGACTTCTTCGACGGTACCGTTGAAATCGGCGAACGGACCTTCCGTGATCGCGACGGGCTGTCCGATGAGGAAGGGAATTTCCTCGCGTACGGGCGACTCGTCGGCGAGATCCGCCTGGCCGAGCAAACGACGCACTTCGTCGTCGCGCAGCGGCATCGGATCTTTGTCTTTGCCGACGAACTTGATCACGCCCTGAATTGCGTTGATCTCGTGCAGGGTGTCCTGACTGGCCACCATGTCCACGAGCACGTATCCCGGGAAGATCTTCCGTTCGACGGTGACTTTCTTGCCGTTCTTGATTTCCACCACTTCCTGCGTGGGCACGAGCGCCTGACGAATCAGACGGTCCTCGGGCGCGGCCGGATCGGTATCGATCTTCCGCTGAATGAGCCGTTGAACCTTGTTCTCATGACCAGACGTGGTCTGGATGGCGTAGAAGCGGTGCTCGAGCATCGATGCGTGCTGACTCAACGACCCAACAACGCTTGCGGCAGACGCACGAGCAGCGCCTGCAAGCCGACATCGAGCAGCGCGATGACCGCGCCGAGGACCAGCACGAACACGATGATCTGAATCGTCGCCTGTTGCAGCTGCGGGCGATCGGGCCAGGTCACCTTCTTCATTTCGGCGACCACGTCATGATAGAACGTGACCAACCGCGTGCCGACACCCTGACGGGCGACTTCCACCGGCGCTGTCATGGTTACTTCGTTTCCTTATGCAGCTTATGAGCGTCGCAACGCGGGCAGTACTTCTTCCACTCGACGCGTTCGGGATGAAGACGCTTGTTCTTCATCACGAAGTAATTGCGGTTCTTACACTCGGTGCACCCGAGGATGATCTTCTCGCGCGGCATGTTCCGTGACCCCGTGCGGCAGCACTGTCATCTGTTCGTTCATCGCGGGCGCAGCTCGCAGACGCGAAGCGCGCACCATCGATAAACCACCCGTTTGGCTCCTCGTTCTAGAGGCACCAGTCCTGCGTTGTTCCCCGACAATTACCGAACGGCCGACACCCCCGGACGTTCCTATCCCGCCATCACGTGTACAGCGCGTGGGCATCGAAGAACTTCGGAGGATTGGCACCGGCAACCGCGGGTAAGGGCGCAGTGGGGTGAGCCTTGCAACGTAGCGGCGGCCGGCGGGGGATGCAAGCCATTGGGTAATGGGGAGTTACGGCTGACGGTCAGTCCGAATATAGGCCGAAGCCCGGTTCTCAACCGAGGTTGTCGGTAGTCGGTTTGAGTGCTCGGTTCTCGGAACCGACCAACAACCGAAAACCCGAACCGACAACCGGCGACCGCTCACAGGTTCCGCCGCTTCATCTCCGCCACCGCGTAGTCGGCCGCCCGGGCGGTCAGTGCCATGTAGGTAATCGACGGATTTTGACAGCTACTGGAAGTCATTGCTGCACCGTCGGTTACGAAAAGATTGGGAACGTCCCATGCCTGGTTGTGGGCGTTCAGCACGGAGCTCTTGGCACTGCGCCCCATCCGCGCGGTCCCCATCTCGTGGTTGGCGTTCCCGGGCGTCGAGGGCGGACGGGTGGACGGCTGAATAGCCCGCGCCCCGGCCGCCTCCAGCAGTTCCGCCGCCGCGATGCTCATGTCCTTATGGATGGCCAGCTCGTTGGCGCCCCAGGCGGCCTCGATGTGGAGCGAGGGAATGCCGAGCGAGTCGACCAGCGTGGGGTGCACGGTGGCCCGGTTGGCTTCGTTGGGCAGCATCTCACCGTAGCCGTTGAAGGCCATCGTCCACGGACCGAGCTCGGTCAGGCGCGCCTTGAATGCCAGTCCGAGCCCCGGCGATCGGGTGAACGACTGCCAGCCGCTGCGACTGGCTCCACCCTGGAAACCGTAGCCGCGAAGAAAATCGCCGTGCTTCGCGGAGACGTTCCGAAAACGCGGCACATAGATCCCGTTGGGCCGGTTGCCGACGGTCTTCCGATCATCGAATCCATCGATGACGCCCGTGGCGCCGGCGTTCTTGATGTGATCCATGATGTTGCGCCCGACCTGATCGCTCGAGTTGGCGAGACCGGTCTCAAACCCCGCGGTCTTGGAGTTGAGCAGAATACGCGCACTCTCGATTGCGGACGCGCAGAGAAACACCACGCGCGCCGTGAACAAGTGTTCCGCCTTCGTTTGCGCATCGATCGCGTGCACCCCAGTCACTCGGCGACGCGACGCATCGTAGCGCAGCGCCCGCACGACACTAAACGGACGCAGCGTCAAGCGTCCCGTGGCCCGCGCGGCGGGCAAGGTGGCGTTGATACTACTGAAGTAACTGCGCGTGATGCACCCGCGATGACAGGGGCCGCAATAGTGGCATGCGCCGCGCCCGTTAATCGACTTGGTGAGAATGGCGGCGCGACCAATCGTCATCACTCGCTCGCGCCCGAACTTCGACGCGATGCGATCCCGCACCCGCTCTTCTACCACGTTCATTGCCATCGGCGGCTGAAACATCCCGTCGGGCAAGTGCGGCAAGCCTTCCGCCTTGCCAGTGATGCCGATGAAACGTTCGACGTAGTCATACCACGGTGCGATATCGGCGTAGCGAATCGGCCAATCGACGCCAACGCCTTCGCGCAGGTTCGCCTCGAAATCGAGATCGCTCATGCGGTAAACTTGGCGCCCCCAGATGATCGACTTGCCGCCAACCTGACGCGCGCGAAACCAATCGAACGGTTTCGCCTCCGGGGTGCTGTACGGATTCTCGATATCGTCCGTCCAGTAGCGATGACTCAGTTCATCGAACGTGACGGAGTTGCGCTGAATACGCTGCCGCGCCTCGACCGCGCGCCGATCGCCGAGTCCGCGAAAGCGCATTTCGAATGGTGCGAGATGCTCGGCATAGTCGCGCTCGGGAACGATAGGACGCCCCGCTTCGAGCACGAGGGTGCGCAGGCCGCGCTCCGTGAGCTCTTTCGCCGCCCAGCCGCCGGTCATGCCCGAGCCAATGACGATCGCGTCGTAGTTGGTCGCGATTTTGGGCTGGTTCAGCGGCTGAATGTTGACCAACTCGCCGCCGCTCACGACGCAGCCACCGGTGCATTGCCATCGAAGCGCATGGGCTGCGGGTGCGACTTGAACAGCTTCCGCATGGCAGGCTCAGAAGTGCAGTAGCCCCAGACCGTCAGATACTTGAGTGTCGCGAACCAGTGATCATTCGCGTTCGGCGCGCGGCTGCGGCGCAAGCTGACGACATCGTCATCGAACGACGTGAGCACACCGATCTGCTCGACGGCGGCGCATTCGACAAACGCGCGCGAATGTTGCGTACGACTACGGCGGTCGAGTTCGGCCAAGCCGTTCACAAACAGATCTCGCTCGGCCGGTGTGTACCACTCCGCGAGCATGCGATCGATAAAGTCCGTCACGCGCGCGTCCGTCGCGCCCGGCGTGTCGCTCGCGGGAATGATGTGCTCCGCGGCAATGGTCACCGCGCGCGCTTGTGCTGGCGTGAGCGACTTGAGCACACTGCCCGGCTGCGTGCCACGCGACTGCGCATGGATCGCGCGGCCGAACTCGAGGACTTCGCGTTCGGACAATCCTTGCATCGCGGCGAGGCCACCGGTCGCCAACAGCCATCGCACGAGCTCACGTCGTTCCATCAATGCTCCGATTACAGCGAGTATCCGTGACTCTCAAGAAACTGTCGCGAGAGTTGCGCGCTCTGCGAGGCGGTTCGCGACGGCGAGGTGACTCCGTCGAGTTCAACGATCAGCCAGCCGCTGTAACCGACAGCGTCCAACGACTGCAGCACCTTCGGCACATCGACTCGGCCTTGGCCGAGCTCTACAAAGCGATACGAGCTGGGTGCACCCTGCGGCGCCGGCTGCTGCAAGTCTTTGAGATGCAGAAAGAGGAGTCGGTCGGCATAGTCGCGCACGGCCTGCGCGGGATCACCGCCCGCTGCCTGCCAGTGCGCGATGTCGAGTTCGAGTTTGACAACGCGCGGATCGGCCGCTTCAAGCACGCGCGCGACTTCGTCGGCCGATTGTCCGAGCGCACCCATGTGATTGTGGTAGCCGAGCGGAATCCCGAGATCGGCCGTGCGTTTACCGATCTCCGTGAGCACGCGTCCGATGCGCCGATAGTCCTCGGCGTTAGCGGCGCGACCGGCCGGTCGTTCGTCCACCACTTGCAGATAGCGCCCGCCGGCGTCGCGCAGGAATTGCGCATTTCTAACGTGTTCGGCGATAGTCTGCGCTTCTTTCGCAGGGTCGATCGAGACCGTGCCGCTCGACAGCGCGACAAACGTGAGGCCGCGGTCGGCCAGCACCGCTTTGAGCGCCTCAGGGTTTGCGCTCCACCGCGCGACGGCGGATGCGCGGAGTTGAATGCCGTGCCACCCACCGGCCGCGATGTCGTTAATCGCCGCGGGGTCGTTGCCGCCCCAGGTGATGGCCGCGTACCCGAACTGCGCGCGGGCGCGCGGCGTAGCAAGTCGCCAGGCGGTGAGCGCGGCGAGCGAGCGGCCGAGGAAATGACGGCGGTCCATGCCGCGAACGTACGGCGTCGTGTGGGGGGCGGCTAGCGGTTTGCCAGGACCGCGGACGCGACGAGTTGTGGGGGATTGGTGGTTGTCGGTTGTCGGTTTGAGTTGTCGGTTGTCCGATTGTGGGGGCTGCCGACGTTGGGCGCTCGACACCGTTTTCTCGATCGCACAAAAAAAGAGGGCGGCCAAAGCCGCCCTCTGGATCTTGTAGAGCTCACAACCGGGATCGAACCGGTGACCTCATCCTTACCAAGGATGTGCTCTGCCAACTGAGCTATGTGAGCGACCTTCGCCTGCATTGACACTGCAACCACACGTGCGAGAGCGGGAGACGGGACTCGAACCCGCGACATCAAGCTTGGAAGGCTAGCGCTCTACCAACTGAGCTACTCCCGCGTACCGACTACATACTACATCCGTTGCTACACCGGACACTGCGAACTGGACGAACGATGGTGGGGGAAGGATTCGAACCTTCGAAGGCTTGCGCCGTCAGATTTACAGTCTGATCTCGTTGGCCACTTGAGTACCCCACCGGGGTATGCCGAGCGCTGATGCGACGCGATTCGGCGGTAAGAGCTGACGGTCGGGATTGAACCGACGACCTGCTGATTACAAATCAGCTGCTCTACCAACTGAGCTACGTCAGCAGCTTCGTCAGCGCGGCCGACCGGAAGAACCGGCCGGCCCGGACAAGACGAGCAGAATACTCAGGGCAGCCGAGGGGGTCAACCCGACCAGGCCCTGACTCACGCTTTACGCCAACGGGTACCCTCGGCTGTGTCCTCAATCAGGATCCCGCGAGCGAGCAGTTCGTCGCGAATGGCGTCGGAGGCCCCGAAATCGCGACGTTCGCGGGCGGATCGGCGCGCGGCGAGGCGCTCGGTGACCCAGACCTCCTGGTCGGCTTCCAGATCCTGCTCCGGCACCAGATCCAGCACGCCGTCCATCAAGCGGAACGCCGCCCGGGCCCGCTCCAGTGCCGCGTCGTCGGACCCGCCTGCGTCGAGCTCCCGGTTGGCTTCACTGATGAAGGTGAAGAGTGCAGCCATGGCGCGCGGCGCGTTGAGATCGTCGAAAAGCGCTTCCAGAAACACTTGTTCAGCGCGCGTGGCCGCGTCTGCAAGTGCCGGGGTGCCGGCTCGCGCGTTCGCCAAGCGTTCGGTGAATGCTCCGATGCGACGCACGGCGGCACGCGACGCTTCCAGCGACTCTTCGCCAAGGTTGAGCTGCTGGCGATAGTGCGCGCTGAACACAAAGTGCCGGTACGCGGTGCCGGAGATGCCCTGCTTCCGCATCTCGACCACGTTGGTCACGTTGCCGACGCGCTTGGCCATCTTGGTGCCGTCTGTGAGCAAGAACTCACCATGGCACCAGCAGCGCGCGAACGTTTTACCGGTCGCGGCTTCGGACTGCGCGATTTCATCTTCGTGATGCGGAAAGATGAGATCGATACCGCCCGCGTGCAGATCGAAAGTTTCGCCGAGGTATTTCATAGCCATGGCGGAGCACTCGAGGTGCCAGCCCGGACGTCCGCGTCCCCACGGCGAATCCCACGCCGCGCCGGTGGCTTCGTCTTCAGGCTTGGCAGCTTTCCAGAGTGCGAAGTCCTGCGCGTTTTCTTTGGCGTACTCGTCCTGTGCGACGCGGGCACCGGTGCGCAATTCGCGCTTATCTAGCTGCGACAGCTTTCCGTAGTCGGCGAATCGCGCGATCGCGAAGTACACGGAGCCATCGTCAGCCACATAGGCCACGCCGTTGGCAACGAGTCGCTCCACGAGCGCGATCATCTCGGGAATGTGCGTCGTCGCTTCGGGATAGTGCTCCGCATCTTCAATGCGCAGGTAACGGCGATCTTCGTGAAAGATGGCCGTGTACGGTTCGGTGACCTGCGTGATTGTGATCCCTTCGCGCGCGGCCTTCTTGATGATCTTGTCGTCAACGTCGGTCAGGTTCATCACCTGTTCGACCTTCCAACCCGCCAGGCGCAGCGAACGCCGCATCAGATCTTCAAAGAGAAACGTGCGGAAATTGCCGAGGTGCGCTGGGTTGTAGACCGTGGGCCCGCACGTGTACATGCGCACCGTTTCACCATCGGCGGGCGCAAACGGCTCAACGCGGCGCGTGAGCGTGTTGTACAGGCGGAACTCGGGCATAGAGGGAAGACGGGAGCGAGGTGATCGGCGCGACAGGCCGGCGAGCGTTGCGCCGGCCGGATCGCTGGACGGACGAACCGCTGCCAAAAATTCGCATTGCGAACTTTTTGGGGTAGCTTCGCCGTTGGAATGTAGAGGGTCGGGCAACAATTCGTTGATGCCCAGACCATACCCAGAAGCGGCAGGATCCGGGACGGCGCGTCGGCCGGCTCGGCACTTTACCACGGGACCGAAGGTTGGGGTCCCTTCTGCGGGGACTGCATCATGAGCCAACGTTCCGATCGGTCGTATCTTCGCTCCCGCTCTGCAATGATGGCCGGAATTGCCGGCGTGGCCCTCATCGCGAATGCCGCGCGACGGCCGGCGTCCAGTCCACAAGCGTCATCGCAAACACCACCGCCGTCCTCAACGACCACGACGCCGCCGTCGACACCGCCAGTGACGGCCGCGGTCGACTCGCAGAAGCCGAAGCCCGACAGCGTGGCCGCGCCCATGGATAGCGCGGCGATGGCGAACATGGCAGCCATGCCCGGCATGGACCATTCGCGCATGACCGCAACTGCGCCCCAGACACACGGTGCGGCCGCGGCATGGCCGGTTGATCCAGCCACGGGGCAGACGTTGATCAACGGCATTCCTGTCGTTGGCCGCGTGTTCACGCTGCAGAAGACCGACGGCACCGTGAAGATTGCGAATGTCGCCGCAGTCCGGCATGGCGAATCGATGGTGCCGCTGCCACCGGTGGTTAAGCGCGCATACACGCCCGCCACGTCCGCGAATACACGACGTATGCGCGGCATCATGATTCAGGCGACGCTGTGGGATATGGATCACAAGCGTTCGGCAACGCGCGACCGATTCTACCTTCCGGTTCGTTAATCAGGCGGCCGCCGTCGAATCGCAGCTCACGAATCAGGCTGCGATTCGACGGCAACGCATGAAGCGGCGCGGACGCGAACGGCGAGACACTTTCCCGGACCACGCGTTCCGCTCCGACTCGCGCAATTACGTTGTCCTGCTCTTGGCGCTTGGATGCGGTGGCGGCGTGCGCGAGTACGCTTCCACCGCATTGCCGTAGCGCCTGAATCCACGACGACCAGTCCACCTGCACGTGGCGCGAATGGCGTTCGGCGGGCTTCACGCGCAACACATACAGCACGCGCGCGCGCTGTCTCGACCGATGGTGTGTTCCCACTTCAGCGCGCACCGGATGGCGCACCCACGCCCGCCGCAGCGCCTGCCACGCAGACTCGTCGATGCTTGCTCGACGAACCTGCACGCGAGCGCCAATCGTGCGCGTTCCACGGAAGTCACCAACACGTGTTTGTCCCGCAGCGGCCACGGCGATCAGTGACCGTGCGCCGCTCGCAACAGTGCCCGACACGACGACGAGTTCGTTGTCGTGAATGCTGAGCGAAACATCGTCAAGCGTGCGCACCGTGATGGAGGCGTTTCCGAATCCGGCACGCACTTCATGATGCAGGCGATGTAACCGCAGCAACGGTGTCGCGTCGAGCGGGTCGATTGGGAGCGGATTGGTCATGCCGCAACATGAGGTGCGTCGTCGCAATCTTCTTCACCCATTCATTGCGCGCGACATCATTTTGCTGCGTGCGGTTTGCTGCGTGCGGCCTGCTACGTGCGGCTTGCTGCGTGCGGCGGTGACGTTTTGCCTATGCCTGACGTGCCGCGTGAAAGCGTGCGATGGCGTCGGCCAGCGGTGCGGGATCGAAACGCACCGGATCGGTCACCGGTAATCCCGTCTCGTGCTGTGCGCGATCGATCTCGTAGCGTGCTTCCACCGGCGACAAATCAAACGTGTTGAGCGCCACCGCAATCACCGGAGAGTGCTGTAACGGTTGCATGGTCTGCTCGTACAGTGCGATCACGTCTTTCAACGGCGGGATCGGCACCCACGGATAGCGGTGAATGGTTTTCCGCGACGGTTGCGCGCAGAGTACCATGGCGTGCGGAAGCGAGCCGTGCATCAACCCCAGTGTCACGCCAGAGTACGCTGGATGCATGAGCGATCCCTGCCCTTCGACCAACACAATCTCGGCGTTCTCCGCCGCTTCGACGGTTAGTCGCTCGGCGGCTCCGGCAATGAAATCCGCAATCACCGCGTCAACGCCAATGCCTCGACCAGCAATGAGAATGCCCGTCTGACCGGTAGCGGCAAACTCGGTGCGATAGCCGCGCGCGCGCACGCCTTCAATCAACTGAAGTTGCGTGGTCATCTTCCCGATGTTGCAGTCGGTACCGACGGTCAGCACCACAGTCGCGGACAGATCGCGCACTCGGCCGGTGGCGATATCGAGATCGGCCGGCGGACGACGCAAATCGAAAATTCTCGCGCCGGAGTCGCGAGCCGCGTTCGCAAACTCGGCGTCGTCGCCGAGCATCGTGTGCAATCCGCTCCAGACGTCGAGTTTGGCGCGCAGGGCGGCGAGCACAATAGCGCGCCACGCCGGCGGAAACTGACCACCAGCCGGGGCAATGCCGATCAACAATGCCGTCGGAGAAAAACGCATCCCGTCGCTGAACGAGTCAACGACGGGAATGTCGCCACCAAAGCCGAGTATTTGTTGCGACGTACTTCCCGCTCGGCTGCCGTCCATTACCGCCACCACTTCGTGTGGCGCGTAGCGGATGCAGGCGTTGGCGGTTTTCGAGGACTGCGGACCGAACTGTCCTTCAGCCAAAATCAAAAACCGCCTTGCCATGCCGAATGCGTTACCGCGGTTTGGAGAGACTTTCGATTTCGGCGATGAGTTCCATCTCGCCGGTCTTCTTTTGTTGCTCAGCCGCTGCCTTCGCGGCCGCCTCGGCTTCGGCCTGCGCGGCCGATTGCGCGACCGCAGGAATCGCCGTGGTTGGCGCCATTGCGGGCGCTTCGGACGCACCGGCCGCGAGCTGCTTGGCGGCGGCCGACGGTCCGGCGGCAAGCATCCCCATGCGCTGCTTCAGCGCCATCAGTTGCATGTCGGCGCTCGCACCGCCCGATGCGCGCTCGAGTTGTTTGAACTCGCCCGCCAATCGATCGCCGCTGAACTCCTCGTCGATTTCTTGCGCGGCCTGCAACTGACGTTCGTTGGAAGTGATCTTCTCCTCCATTCGCGCAAACGCTTCGAACGCCGAGTTGTCGGACAGCCCCGACATCGTCTGCGAGATACGCGCCTGGGCTTCCGCACGACGCTGACGCGCGAGCAGCAAGTTCTTCTTGCGCTTCGCCTCTTCGATTTTGTCGTTAAGGTCGCGCAGTGACTGCTTGAGCTTTTCCGTCTCCATCTTGTGCGTTTCCCACGTCGCCGCGAGCTGCTGGCCGTGTTCCAAATGCTCCTGGCCGCGCAGCAACGCCTGCTTCGCGAGATCGTCACGTCCTTCGTTGACGGCGAGCATCGCGCGCTTATCCCAGTCATCGGCGAGCTTGAACTCGGCGTCGGCCTGGTCCTTCAGCTTCTTTTCATCGGCAATGGAGGCCGCGACCTGTTGCTTGGCCTTCGCCAGCTGGTTGCGCATGTCGACGATGATCTGATTGAGCATCTTCTCGGGGTTTTCCGCCGAGGAGATGAGGTCATTCAGATTCGACTTAATCAACGTCGAAAGGCGATCGAAGATGCCCATGGGATCAGCGAACCTCGCGGAAGGCGGCCAACTCACGCAAATGCGACGTGAGCGAGAGAGTGATGCTTTCGTAGCTGGCGAGGAACTCCTCGTAATCGAGGTGTTCGAGTTCCATCGCTTCGGTCAGCACGACGTCTTCGCGGTCGATGCCGTACGAGCCGTGCAACAGATCGGTGGCGTTCAGTTCAAGCAAGCGACGGCTCAACGCAGCCAACTCGGCGGGGTCGGACGGCAGCGGCATGACCTTCACGCGCAGCAGGACGACCGGCGGATTGTGCGTCACCACGACATCGAAATCGATGGCACCGCCGGGACGCACCAGCCAGAGACCTGGCTCGAGTTCGCGATGCGTGGCGCCGTCAGCACTGAGGCGGTCGAGAAACGTCTCGATGTCTTCGCGCGTGACCATGGGTTGGTACCGGTGAACGGATAGGAAATTGAGGGACGAAGGGCCGTACGGTCCGGCTGCCCGGATCGTTTCGTTCCTCTGTGTCGAATTGTATCGCCAACGGGGACTTCGGGGAGGGGGGCGCCCTATTCGTGACGCGTGCTGGAATCGTTGCGGGCTCGAACAACCGGCGGGCATTCGCCCGAGTGCAATCGTGAATGCGCTCCCTCGGCGTCAAACATGAGCCGGTGGTCATCGAGCCACGTGACACCCTCGCCAGTTGCGTTCGCAAACGCGCTGAGCGCGCAGGTCGATTGCAGTTCCGTCGCGTGATTGTCCGCGCCGAGGGTGAAGACGAAGACGTCTCGGTACGTTCGGACCGCCAGTAACGCGGGCGCCGAGCGCCAGATCGCGGCGTCGGTAACCCACGTGTGTGAGTCGCGCGCGTCCGGCACGATGGGTAATGAATCGAAGAGCGGCGCGATGGTCACCTCGCGCGATTGCCATGCCCGTCCATCAACCCGGTAGACGCGTACTGGACGCGAGGTACCGCTGGCGGATCGTTCCGGGCGTTTCGAGATGAGGTAAACGGCGCTGTCGTTGCCCACGAACATCGCTTCGACGTCGTGCGGACCGTCCACGTACTGCACGCGAATCATTTCGGCCGGTGGCGAAATGGTATCAGCCACATGCGGCTCGGGAATGCGCCAGATGCGCACGCTCTGGTGATGCGCGCCGTTGTCGCCAACATCACCAATGAACAGACAGGATCCTGACGCGCACGGACCGAGTGCGATTGCTTCCCAATCCCGATTTTTTGCTCCGGTGACAACGACTTGTCCAAGTGCGTGGCCGGTGCTGTCGAAGGCAAACAGGCGCTCGTCGTTGCCGCTATCGTTCTGCGCCCAAAACACGTTTGGTTCGAGCGTCGATTTCACGAGGCCGGAGGCTTCCACGAGATCGGGCGCGGAGAGCGCGCCCATCACGTGCACGTTGCTCAACGCCGGCATGGAATCCGACGGCGCGGGAACGCACGCGGCGCACAACACAGCGAGAACGAGGGGCACCAAGCGCATTGAGGACCAGCAGGGGAAAACAACAGCGCCCGCGCCGCTCACTTTCCGCGACGGATCTCGAACAGGCGTTCGCGCGCGAGGCGACGCCCGGTTGGGGTGGCAGCGAGGCCGCCTCCTGCCGTTTCGCGATAACGCACATCCATCTCGGCGCCGATCTCACCCATGGTGTCGATGACCTCATCGGCCGGGATCGCGAACTCGACTCCGGCCATGGCCATTTCGATCGCAGCCATCGCGATGGCCGCCCCAGTGGCGTTGCGGAACACACACGGCAACTCGACAAGACCGCCGAGCGGATCGCAAACGAGTCCGAGGGTGCCCTGTTGCGCGAGTGCGGTCGCGTGTCCGACCTGCCGCGGCGAACCGCCCAACATCTCGACGGCCGCGCCAGCGGCCATCCCGGCGGCCGCGCCGGTTTCCGCCTGACATCCGCCTTCCGCGCCCGAGAGCGACGCGCGCTCCGCCACGATGGCGCCAATCAGGCCCGCAGTGGCTAGCGCGTCGATGACCTGATCGTCGCCGATCTGGCGTTGCGCGGCGATGCCGGTGAGCACGGCGGGCAGCACGCCCGCGCCGCCGGCAGTCGGTGCGGCGACGATGACCCCCATCGCGGCGTTGACCTCCTGCACCGCCAAGGCGCGCGCCAACACATCGCGAAAGACCGTTCCCGCGAGCGGCCCCTCGGGCCCGGTGCGCATTTTCGCGGCATCGCCGCCTACCAAGCCGGACGACGATTTCAAGTCGCCGACCAAGCCGCGATCGACGGCACCGCGCATGACGACCAGAGCGCGCCGAAGCGCATCGCGAATTTCTTCGACCGGGCGCCCCTGATCCTTCGCTTCAGCATCGAGCGCTACGCGCGACAACGACACACCACGGGCTTCGGCGTCGCGAATGGCATCGGCCAGACTTCGATACATCAGGCGCTCACTTTGTCGAGACGAAATGCCCAGCGCACCCAGGACAGCGAACGAATCGCGTCGCGCACCTGTTCTTCAGGTTCGTGATCCACTTCAATCACCATGAACGCGTCGCCGCCGCGCTCTTTGCGGGTGAGCTTGAGCGTCGCGATGTTGAGATCGCGTTCGGCAAGTATGCCGGCGATGCGCGCAATGGAGCCTTTTACATCTTCGGCCACGAGCACGATGGTATGCAGGTTGCCGGAGACCTCGACGGGATAGCCGTCGATTTCGGTGACCATGACTCGCCCGGCGCCAAGTGACGCACCAACCATCTGCGACGAGCGATCACCGCGTTCGAGTGAGATGCGCACGGTGTTCGGATGCGCTTCATCTCCGAGTGACGTTTTCTCGAACGTGTAACGCAGCCCTTCGTGCTCCATGATTTCGAGGGCGGTGCGCAGACGTTCGTCGTCTGGGCGAAATCCCATCAGACCGCCAACGATCGCTTTGTCGGTGCCGTGTCCTTCGCCGGTGCGCGCAAACGAGCCGTGCAATTCAATCGTCGCGCGTTGCGGCGTGCCGCCCACGAGACAGCGTGCCAGCAAACCCAACCGACAGGCGCCCGCCGTGTGGCTGGAGCTCGGCCCCACCATGACGGGGCCGATGATATCAAGTAAGGAAACCATGGCTAGAGCATCGCCTTGAGGTAGGAACCGGTATGACTCTCCTTCACCTTGGCCACCTGCTCGGGCGTTCCTTGCGCAACGATTGAGCCGCCGCGAATACCGCCCTCCGGGCCCAAGTCGACAATCCAGTCGGCCGTTTTGATCACGTCGAGGTTGTGCTCAATAACCAGCACGGTGTTCCCGCGATCCACAAGCTTGTGCAGGACGTCCAACAACACGCGCACGTCCTCGAAGTGCAAGCCCGTGGTTGGCTCGTCGAGGATATACAGGGTGCGACCGGTGTCGCGCTTGGACAGTTCGGTCGCGAGCTTGACGCGTTGCGCCTCGCCTCCGGAGAGCGTGGTGGCGCTTTGGCCGAGATGAATGTACCCCAACCCAACGTCGCGCAGCGTTTCGAGCTTCTGCGAGATGCGTGGCTGATTCTCGAAGACGGTGCACGCATCCTCGACGGTCAGGTCGAGGACTTCGGCGATGCTCATCCCGCGGAATCGCACTTCCAGGGTTTCGCGATTGAAACGTTTGCCCTTGCACACGTCGCACGGCACGAACACGTCGGGCAGAAAGTGCATCTCGATTTTGACCAGCCCATCGCCCTGACACGCTTCACAGCGGCCACCCTTCACGTTGAACGAGAATCGCCCGGGTCCGTAGCCGCGCATCTTGGCTTCGGGCAGTTCGGCGAAGAGTTCACGCACGGGAGTGAACACACCGGTATACGTTGCCGGATTGGAGCGCGGCGTGCGCCCGATGGGGCTTTGATCGATATCGATGATCTTGTCGAGGTGCTCGAGGCCGCGAATACGCGAGTGCGCTCCGGGAATCACGCGGGCGCGGTAGAAGTATCGTGAGAGCGACTTCTGCAGAATGTCGGTGACCAGCGTCGATTTTCCCGAGCCGGACACACCAGTTACCGCAACGAAAAGTCCAAGCGGAAACTCGGCGCTGACATCGCGCAGATTGTGCTCGCGCGCTCCTTCAACGAGCAACGTGCGGTCTTTGTCCACCGGGCGCCGCGTTTTCGGCACGGCGATGGTGCGCTCGCCGCGCAGATAGGCGCCCGTTACTGACGCTTTGTTGTTGGTGATGTCCTGCACGCTGCCTTCCGCAATCACCTCACCACCGTGCTTGCCAGCGCCGGGACCCAGATCGATGAGATAGTCCGCATCGCGAATCGTTTCTTCGTCGTGCTCGACCACAATCACCGTGTTGCCCAAGTCGCGCAGCTGCTTGAGCGTCGACAGCAATCGGCCGTTGTCGCGCTGATGCAAACCGATGCTCGGCTCGTCGAGAATGTAGAGCACCCCAACAAGCCGCGATCCGATTTGTGTGGCCAGTCGAATACGCTGCGCCTCACCGCCGGAAAGGGACTCCGCACTGCGGTTGAGTGTGAGGTAATCGAGACCTACGTCCACCAGAAACTTGAGACGCTCACGGACCTCTTTCAGAATGGGCCCGGCAATGCCGGCATCGAGTCCGGGATGCCCAGGCGAACGCACCGGCACGCTTTCAAAAAACGTCAGTGCATCGACCACGCTCTGCTCCACCACTTGGCCGATGTTGCGACCGTGCAGCGTTACGGCAAGCGATTCGGGACGGAGACGTCGTCCCTCGCAGGCAGGACAAGGGGCGGCCACCATGTACGCTTCGAGATCGATGCGGACAGAGTCCGAGCTCGTTTCGTCGTAGCGTCGCTGGACGTGCGCAACGATGCCTTCCCACGCGCTTTCGCCGGCGGCCTTCGACGAAGGCTTGGCCGCGACGCGCGTGGCCTTCTTCACCGCTTTCCGCGCCACTGGCGGCGCATCGCCTACGCCGTGCAGCAATTGCTGTCGCACTTTCGCCGGGATTTTTCCCCACGGCAGGTTGAGATCGAAGCCCAACATCTTGGCGAGGCCGGGCAGTATAACCTTTCGCAGATAGCCGTCGGGCTCGCCCCACGGCAAAATCACGCCTTCAAGAATTGAGATGCTGTGGTCGCCGAGAATCAGATCTTCGCTGACCGTGCGCGTGGTTCCGAGTCCACTGCACATCTCGCACGCGCCGAACGGCGAATTGAATGAGAAGTGCCGCGGTTCGAGTTCGGGCATGGAGATGCCGCACACCGGACATCCGTAGCGCTCCGAGAACATCTCGGTGGTCGGTTCCGGGCCGTCATAGCGCACGATCTCGGCGAGTCCTTCCGCCAGACGCAGCGCGGTTTCCACGGAATCAGTCAGTCGCCCACGATCGTCGACACGAACCACGAGGCGATCGACAACCACGCTGATCGAGTGATTGAGACGTCGATTGAGCTTTGGTGGATCGGCGAGTTCGACGAGTTCGCCATCGACCACCGCGCGCACGAAACCCTGCTTGCGGGCGCCTTCGAACAGGTCGCGGAATTCGCCCTTTCTGCCCTGCACGAGCGGCGCACGAATTTCGAGCCGCGTGCCGTCGGGCCACGCGAGCACTTGTTCCGCGATCTGCGCCGGGCTCTGGCGCTGCACAGCGCGACCGCAGTTGGGGCAGTGTGGTGTACCGGTGCGCGCGTACAGCAGACGCAGGTAATCGTAGATTTCGGTAACGGTGCCGACGGTCGAACGCGGGTTATGCCCCGCCGACTTTTGCTCGATGGAGATGGCCGGTGAAAGCCCTTCGATGGCATCGACGTCGGGTTTTTCCATCAAGCCGAGGAATTGCCGCGCGTAGGCCGAGAGCGACTCGACGTAGCGGCGTTGTCCTTCGGCGTAGATCGTATCGAACGCGAGCGACGATTTGCCCGACCCCGACAGGCCGGTGACGACCGTGAGTTTGTCGCGCGGAATCGTGACGCTGATGTTGCGCAGATTGTGTTCGCGCGCACCGCGGACAATCAGCGCATCGGAGGGTGACGGTTGAGAATCCGTCGAACTAGCGTGTGCGGTACCGTTCGACGATTTGGCCGACAAGGACTTGCCGCTCACGGACGCCTTTTTAGACATAGACATGCAAGGTGCGGAAAGCGCGCGATGGAAACAACCCCGCGAACTGGAGCGAGACGTGGCTACACCGGCGAGTTCCGCGAGCGACAGCCGCGGACACGAAAGTTCCCCGCACGAGCGTTCCCCGAATACGACTTCTCTGAACGTGAGCTCCCTGACCAGCAGTTCCCCAACCGTCGCGCCGCGTGCAGGCGAGTCGAACGTGGCGCTCGTTGTGACCTCGTTTCCGGCATCGGGCGATGTGTCCGCCTTCGTCGCCGTGTTGCTTGAGCGCCGACTGATTGCGTGCGGTACGACCCTTCCGGGCGCCCGATCGCAGTATCGTTGGGAAGGCGAGCTGACCGAACAGTCTGAGACCGTGGTCTTGCTCAAGACGGACCGCGCACGAGTGGCCGCATTGAAAGCCGCGCTGCCAGCACTCCATCCGTACGACGTTCCCGAGTTCTTGGTCATCGGCGTTCACGACGCGCTCGAAGCCTACGCGGCGTGGGTGGGGGACGAATCGCGTTAGCGGCCTGTCGCCCGTTCAGCGGCTCCAGTCGCCAGCCCTGAGCCCCAAATCGAGCGGCGTACGCCGTCCGCGTTTCGTCGGGAGCGCACGACGTTACACTAGCGGCCAGCGTCGACGACGCGCGTTGCGGGGGATGTGGCGTCAGTCGTCATGCCGGCATGATTGAGATTTCCGCTCTCTCGAAGCGCTACGGCTCGTTCACTGCCGTGCGCTCGCTCGACCTCGTGGTGCCGGCCGGCGAGTTGTTCGGCTTTCTCGGACCCAACGGCGCCGGCAAGACCACGACGATGCGCATGATCTCCGGCATTCTGCAGCCCACGTCTGGCGTGGTGCGGATTGCGGGACACGACCTGCAGCGGGCGCCGCTGCAAGCGAAGCGCGCCTTGGGATTCATTCCAGACCGGCCGTTCATTTACGAAAAGCTGAGCGGCATGGAGTTCCTTCGATTCACGGCCGGCCTCTATGGTGCGCACGGCCGCGACGTCGACGCGCGCGGCCGCGAGCTGCTCGCTCTGTTCGATCTCGACGCGTGGCAGGACGAACTGGTCGAGAGCTACAGCCACGGCATGCGCCAGAAGCTGATCATTGCGAGCGCGTTCGTACACCGCCCGCAAGTTATTGTCGTTGACGAACCCATGGTCGGCCTCGATCCGAAGTCATCCAAGATTCTCAAGTCCCTCTTTCGCGAGTACACCAATCGCGGACACACCGTGATGATGTCGACACACACGCTCGAAATCGCCGAGGATGTGTGTGACCGCATCGGCATCATGCAGCGTGGCGAGTTAGTGGCGTGTGGCACCATGACCGAATTGCGCGGCGGCTCCGGCGAGGCCCGGGCGCTCGAAGACATCTTCTTGCGATTGACCGGCGATCAAGTCGCGCGCGAATTGGTTGAGGTGCTCGATGCCTGAGGCAACTGCAGCAGGCGCGACGTGGCTTCTGCGCCCCAAATGGCAGATGGCGCAACACCGACTGGCGCGACGCGAGCGCGGTGATTTTCGGCGGATGGCCGTCATCACGTTGCTCGGCGGTGCGTTCTGGCTGGCCGTGTTCGTGTTGGCGTTTCGGCTCGTTCGCTACTTCCGTCAGGCGGAAGACATTGGCGTGTTGTTGTCGGGCAAGCTGCTGTCCATGGTGCTGCTAAGCTTTTCCAGTATCCTGCTACTGTCCAACACGATTGCCGCGCTCTCGAATTTTTTTCTGGCGCGCGACCTCGACCAATTGGCCGCTGCACCAATTTCATCGTGGGCGATCTATCGTGCCCGATTGGCGGAAACGGCACTCCATTCCACATGGATGGTCGGGCTGCTGCTCGTACCGATCGTAGCGGCGTACGGTGCGGCCTTTGGCGGAGGCCCGGCGTTTTTGGGCTTCGCGTTGATTGCTACCATGCCGTTCCTGGTAATTCCTGCGGCCATTGGATCGGCGTTGACGCTGTTGCTCGTCAACGTGTTTCCGGCGCGACGAACGCGAGATGTGTTGAGCGTGATTACCGCGCTCGCCGTGTGCGGGCTGGTGGTGCTCTTTCGCGCCGCGCGGCCGGAGCAGCTGGCGCGACCAGAAGGTTTTCAAAACTTCATGCAGTTCGTCGCCGCACTCGATACGCCTTCCTCGCCGTGGTTGCCGAGCGAGTGGCTGAGCGAATCGTTGATGCACTATCTGCAGCGTGAGTCGGTGTGGTCGCCGCTACTCCGTCTTTGGATTGCGGCGGGCAGTTGCGTGCTCGTCGGCGGCCTGCTGTACGCCCGCGGGTGGGCGCGCGGGTTCAGCCAGGCGCAAGAGGGCGCGAACGCACGGGCGACCGTATCCGCGCGACCGTCGCTGCTGTATCGCGCGCTCCGAGTGTTGGGCCCGACGCGCCGCGAGCTCGTGCTCAAGGAACTGCGTGTCTTTGCGCGCGACAGCACGCAGTGGTCTCAACTCATTATGCTCGTCGTGCTGATGGTGGTGTACGTGGCCAACGTGCGGTATCTGCCGCTGAACGGCAGCGGCATGACGACGCTGTTGCGCAACGTGATTCCGTTCCTCAATCTGGCGCTGGCTGGTTTCGTACTGGCGTCGGTGGCCGCGCGCTTTGTCTTTCCATCCGTCAGTCTGGAAGGACGCACGTGGTGGCTGCTGCGCTCGAGTCCACTCGCGATGCACGACGTGTTGTGGGCCAAATTCTGGGTAGGCGTCATTCCGCTGCTGATTCTCGCGCTCGTCCTGGTTGGCGTCACCAATTCGATGCTCGGCGTCCTGCCCTTCGTGCAGGTGGTTTCGCTCACCGCGATCACGGCGCTCGTGTTTCCGTTGGCGGCGCTGGCGTTGAGCTTTGGCACCTTCTATCCGCGCTTTGACAGCGAGAACGCGGCGCAAATTCCGACGTCGTTCGGCGGGCTGCTGTTCATGATGAGCGGCATCGCGCTCATTGGGGTCGTGGCGTTTCTCACCGGTCGCCCGGCGGCCCGCTGGGTCGTGGCACAGCATTTCGGCTGGGATCGCGATCCCGTCCAGATGGTGTGGCCATTTGTGCTCGCGGCGACGATCTGCGCGGCGTGCACGGTGGCGCCACTGCGCATGGCCCGCACGCGACTGGAGCGCGTCGAGCGCGATTGAGATATACTGTCGCCGCTTCTCACGCAGTGCGCGCGCGACCTTAGCCATCGAGTTCCGTTGCCGAAGACGACCAAGAAGCGCCGACCGGCGTCTGCTGCGATGCCCGTGATCGACGCGGCCGCGGCGACCGCGTTTCGCCGCAAGCTGCACGCCTGGTATCGGCGCAATTCGCGTGATTTGCCGTGGCGCACGACCCGCGATCCGTATCGCGTGCTGGTATCGGAGTTGATGCTGCAGCAAACGCAGGTGTCGCGGGTGCTCGATTTCTACGCGCGCTTTCTGGCGCGATTTCCAGACTTGCCCTCCCTGGCAACCGCGCGCCCGACGCGCGTGATGGAAGCGTGGGAAGGGCTCGGGTACTACGCGCGGGCGCGCAATCTGCACGCGCTGGCCAAACAGGTCACCTCTTCGGACGGCGTGATTCCGAGCGAGCCGGCTGCATTGCGGGCGTTGCCCGGCATTGGCGCGTATACGGCGGGTGCGGTGGCCTCGTTTGCGTACGAGAAGCGCGCCGCCCTCGTCGACACGAACGTCGCCCGCGTGCTGAACCGTGTGTTCGCCCCGCAAATTCGACCGAAAACCGGGGCCGGCAGCAAGGCATTGTGGTCCATCGCCGAGCAGATCTTGCCGCGGACAGGGCCCCAGACGTGGACCCATAACCAGTCGCTGATGGAGCTCGGAGCGCTGGTGTGCAGCGCACGTGCACCGCGCTGTGGTGAATGTCCCGTGCGCGCCGTCTGTCTCAGTCGCGACGCCGTTACCACCGTCGCGTCGAAAACGCCTCGCCGAAAGCCCGCCCGGAAAGCGCGACCGAAGCTCTAGCGTGGGCGGCGGGATCTGCGCATGATGAGACGGTTTGGCCCGTGGCGCCGCGACGAGTCAAACGCTGCATTTCTCCGGTCCCTCCGCCCTACATCCCGTGCGCCCAACACTTCCGCGAGCGATGAGTCTCATCGCGACGCTCTCGGCCGGCGGTTCGCTGGTCGCTTTCGCGTCTCAACCGCCGGCTCGACCCGCGGCGAAGCCAGCCGCCGCCAAGGTCGCGGCCCAGCCGGCCGCGCTTGAGCCGATTACGCTCGACTCCACCCTGCGCCGCAATTTCCGGTGGCGTAACCTCGGACCGGATCGTGGCGGCCGCTCCATCGCCACGAGCGGTGTGAAGGGGCAGCCCAAAATCGGCTACTTCGGCGCCGTCGGCGGCGGCCTCTGGAAAACGCAGGATGGCGGCGACACGTGGGCACCAATCACCGACGGCCAGCTGACCAGCGCCTCGGTTGGTGCGATTGCCGTGAGCGAGAGCAAGCCCGACGAGATCTTCATCGGCATGGGTGAGTCGTGCATTCGCGGCAACATCATGCCCGGCGACGGCATCTATCGCAGTCTCGACGCCGGCAAGACGTGGAAGAATGTCGGCTTCAAGAACGTCGACGCCATTTCGAAGATCCGCATTCATCCGACGAATCCCGACATCGTGTTTGCGGCGGTGTTCGGCAAGTACAGTGTGCCGAGCGCTGAGCGCGGCGTGTACAAGAGCGTAGATGGTGGCAACACGTGGAAGAAGGTGTTGTATCGCGACGACAAGACGGGCGCGATTGACATCTCGATTGACCGCAACAATCCGATGGTGATGTACGCGTCCCTGTGGGAGGCGTATCGCAAAGAGTATCAGATGTCGAGCGGCGGTCCGGGGAGCGGGTTGTTCAAGAGTACGGACGGTGGCGAAACGTGGACGGAAATTTCGCGCAACAAGGGGATGCCGTCGGGGTTGCTCGGCCGCATTGGTGTCGCGGTCAGCGGAGCGAACTCCAACCGCGTGTACGCCCTGGTGGAAAACGATAACGGTGGCTTGTTCCGCAGCGACGACGCGGGCGCGACGTGGACGCTGGTGAATTCCGACCGCAACGTTCGTCAACGCGCGTTCTACTACACGCACGTACATGCCGATCCGAAGAACGCGGATGTCGTGTACATGCAGAACACGTCGATGTACCGCTCGGCGGATGGTGGCAAGACCATGTCGAACGTCGGCAACGGAACGCACGGCGACACGCATGACTTGTGGATTGATCCGGATGATCCGGCGCACATGCTGATGGCCAACGATGGCGGCGCGAGTGTGTCGACGAACACCGGTGCCGCGTGGACGGCGGAAGACGTGCCGACCGAGCAGTTCTATCATGTGGCGACCACCAAGCACATTCCTTTCCATGTCTGCGGTTCGCAGCAAGACAATTCGACGCTGTGTGTGCCGTCCAACTGGAACGCGCCGGCGGCGGGTTTTGGTCGCGGCGGCGGAGGTGGTGGCGGACGCGGCGCCGGTGCTGCCGCGTCGAGCACGACGTACAACGATCCGGCCGCTGGTGGCATGGCGGTGTCGTATCAAGTGGGCGGCGGCGAACCGGGGTACATCGCGCCCGATCCGTTAAACCCGGAAATTTTCTACGCGGGTACGAACAACGGTGGATACGTCGACAAGTACAATCGCGCCACGGGTCTCTCACGCGAAGTGAATCCGTATCCGTGGTTCTACTCCGGCGAACCGTCGAAGGACATCAAGGAACGCTGGCAGTGGACGTTCCCGATTCTCTTTTCGCCACTCGACCCGAAGATGTTGTTCACGTCGTCGCAGCGTTTGTGGCGTTCGCTCGATGGTGGCCGCACGTGGCTGCGCCTGAGCGGTGACCTGACGCGTCACGCGCCGGAGACGCAGGAAAAGTCGGGCGGTCCGATTACCGGCGACATGAACGGTCCGGAAGTGTACGGCGTGATTTTCTCGGTCGGCCCGAGCAAGCGCGATGTCAACGTCATCTGGACCGGTTCCGATGACGGACTCATTCACGTCACGCGTGACGGGGGCAAGACGTGGGCCAACGTGACGCCAAAGGACATGCCCGACTTCGGTCGGGTGAGCCAGATCGACGCGTCGGCGTTCAATACCGGCGCGGCGTATATCGCGGTGAAGCGGCCGCTGCTCGACGACCGGGCGCCGTACATCTACAAGACGAGCGACTACGGCAAGACGTGGACGAAGATCATCAACGGCATTCGCGCGGACGATTACGTGCATGCCGTGCGTGAAGATCCCACGCGTAAGGGGCTGCTGTACGCCGCGACCCAACACGGCACGTACATCTCGTACGACGACGGTGCGATGTGGCAGGATTTGCGACTCAACATGCCCGACGTGCCAGTGGCCGATCTGGTGGTTGAAGCGAATGAACTGGTCATCGCCACCCACGGACGTGGGTTCTGGATTCTCGACAACATCGCGCCGCTGCGTCAGGCAACGCCGGCCGTGATGGCCGCAGGTACCCATCTTTATACGCCGCCGGTGGCCCTACGCTCGACGCCGGGCGCGCAGCTGACGTATTCGTTCAAGACGGCCCCCAAGCGCTCGACACTTGAGATTCTCGATTCCACCGGCGCGGTCGTTCGCAAATTCGAGAACGACACTGGCGGCACCGCCGGTGCGCCGCAGGGCGGCCGTCGCGGTGGCGGTGCAACCACGTTCCCAGCGAACGTCGGCTTTAATCGCCTCACGTGGGATTTGCGCACGAATCCGATTCCGAGCTTCCCCGGCATGATCTTGTGGGGCGCGGGCACTGCTGGCCCGGCCGTGCCGCCGGGCACCTACACGGCGCGACTGATCGCGGACGGCGCAACGCTGACCGCGCCCATCGTCGTGAAGCGCAATCCGCGTTTGCCGGAAGTGACCGATGCCGACCTGCGAGCGCAGTACCTGTTCGGCAAGAAGGTGCGTGACAAAGCGACGGAAGCCAACGAAGCGATCATCGCCATTCGCCGCGTGAAGGCGCAGGTGGAAGATCGCCTCAAGAAGAGCGACGACGCGACGCTCAAGAGCACGAGCGCGACGCTCAAGACGAATGCGACCGCCGTGGAAGAAGATGTGTATCAGGTACGGAACCAGAGTGGTCAGGATCCGCTCAACTTCCCGATTAAGGTGAACAACCGCCTGGCCAATTTGCTCTCGATGTCGGAGCGCGGTGATGGACCGCCGGGCACGTACATGCCGGAGATTTTCGATATCCTCACCAAGGAGATGAACACGTATAGTGCGCGTCTCTCCGACGTGTGGAAGAAGGATCTCGCGGCGGTGAACAAGGAACTGGCGCGCCTGAAGCTGCCCACCATTGACCCGTCGTGCACCAAGGCCGAGGGTTGCACGGCCACGCCGTAATCAGGCCATAGCGATTCGCGTGCTACGTGGTGGCCAACGAAACGGTCGCCAATCCGAAACATCGGGTTGGCGACCGTTTGTTTTGTGCTGCGGCGATGGCATTCGCCACTAGGTGGTGACTACTGCTTCGCGCCGCACTCGCTGCAGAATGGGGCGCCCGTCGCGTGCAATTTCGCGCCGCAGTGCTGACACACGCCGGGTATGGCCTGACCGCAATTCGAGCAGAACTTGGCATCGGGCTGCGGACGCGGACCGCATGTGGGACATTCGCGTTGACGAGCCCGCGCGCGCGCGATGAGCTGCTCCGCTTCATCGTCGGCGCTTGCGTCGGGTTGTGAGTTGAGTGAGGCCATATCGCTAAAAATCGTATCGCGATTGCGAGTGGAGGAATTGGCCGACGACGCGCCACGCACGAGCGGCCAGAGCACGTAGCCGAACGAGACTAACGCGAGCGCCGTGCCCGCGAATACGAGCACCGAGCCGTCGGCGTTCGCGCCACCAGCGGCAAGGCTTATCATGCATCACGCCCGGCTGGAATAAGCAGCAACAGTGCCGAGACAATTATCATCGCGCCGCCGATCCACAGCCACACCGCAAACGGCGTGAACGTTACGCGCACCGTCGCAACGTCGCGCGCCGGAGACCCGGTAAACACCAAGTCTACATCCTGCAGAAGCGTCGAGCGCACACCTTTTTGCGTGGTGGGTTCGAAAACAAAATCGCCGTTGCCATCGAAAAACTGGCGCTGCGCGCTGGTGAGCATGCCGCGCGATTTTCCGCTCCGCGCGACGGTCGTACTGACCGCTAATACCTGGCGATTGATCTCTTCGTACGTCGACATGCCTTGGCTCGTGAATGTCCATCGCGCGCCGAATGGATCTTGCGCCGTGAGGACGTCGCCAGTGTTGAGGGCACCAACTGACTGGCGGGAGAACATCACGCCCGCGACTGCGACGAACATCGCAATCACACCCACGTGAGCGAGCCCACCGGCGAGGCGCCGAATTACACCGCGATCGGTTGTACCCTCCGCTCGTGTGAACGACGCAGCCGCAATCAGCACCAACAGCAATACCGCAAGTGGACGGCCGACGCCATTGAAATACCCTGGACCCAGGGTGGCTGGCCCCTGCTTGAGTGCCGCCGCGAGCAGCGGAAAGATCGTGCCCCACAGCACGACCACCGCGAGTGCCGAAAGCACCACAATGCCCGCGCCCAACACGAGCGCGCGATTGAGCCACTGATTCCCCGTGTGATCCGGAACAACCGATGTTGTCTGCACCTCGCGCGCTGGCAGGCGATTGCGACGAGCAAACCACAGCATCGCCGACCCCAGTACCACGATGAGCAAAAGATTGAAGATCCAGCGCGCTCCGGTGGGCTGCGCGCCGGCACCGACGGCAACGAAACTGTGCATCGAGGCGAGTGCGCCGCTGCGCGCGAGATAGGCGCTGACCAGCGTCAACGTGAAGCCCGCGATTGAGCACCACACCACGGGCCAGGAAGGCGAGGCTTCTGGTCCTCTCCGGAGCATCGCGTGAAGCGACGCGGTGTAGATCAACCACGGCATGAGTGCCGCGTTCTGCACCGGATCCCACGCCCAAAAACCGCCCCATCCTTCCTCGAGGTACGCCCAGCGCATGCCCATCAGCAGCGCCGTTGCGAGCATGAGCCACGTGAACACCGTCCAGCGGCGCGTGACCGTCAGCCACTCGGCATCGAGTCGACGCGCGTGCAGTGCTCCGATTGTCAGCGCGAATGGAACCGTCGACGCCGCCAGACCGAGGTAGAGCAGTGGCGGGTGCACCGACATCCATGCGCTTTGCAATGGCGGCGCCATACCGCGACCATCGCTCGTCACACCTTCGAAGTGCGCAAACGGATTCGCACTCACCGCCAACGCGAGCGTCAGCGCCAGCAACACCAGCGCGAGCACGCCGCTCGCCATCGGTCGTATGGCGCTCGACCGGTCGCGTGGCGCCACAACAAAAATCGCGCTGACTGCGGCGAGCAGGGTGGCCCACAGCAGCAGCGAACCCGATGCGCCGGCCCACAGCGCCGCGAGCGCGAACGCCGTCGGCAAATTCAGCGAGGTATTGTACGCCACGTAAGCAACCGAGAAATCACGGCGGACCAGCAGCGTCAGCAAACAGCCAACGGCGATCAGGAGAAATCCGAGCGCGACAGTTAATGCGCGACTGCCACTGACAATGAACGTCGCGCGTTCGCGCGTGTCCCCGACGATGCACATCACTCCGGCCCACGCTGACATCACGACGGCAACCCAGAGTGACAACTCCCCAAGTGCGGTCACACTCACGCGCTCGTATCGCGAGCCCACGCCAGTGCCGCGCGCACCGCTCGGCGCCAGCCACCGTACGCAAGCTTGGCGGCGTCGCGTCCCGCGCCTGGAGCAAACCGGGCGAACTCCCGTGAGGCAAGAAACTCCGCGCCGTCGCGCCAGACGCCCGCGGCGAGACCCGCAAGTCCCGCGGCACCCAGCGCCGTTGTTTCGACGAGATCAGGTCGTTCAACCGGCACGCCCAACACATCTGCCTGAAATTGCATCAGCCAGTCGTTGGTGGTGGCACCGCCGTCGACGCGCAGCAAGTCAAAGGGCACATTGCCAGCGCGTCGCATGTCGTCGAGTACGTCGTGCGTAGCGTACGCCATTGCTTCCAGTGCCGCACGCGCGAGATGCGCTTGCGTCGTTCCGCGCGTCAGGCCGACAATCGTGCCGCGCGCGTTGGGTTCCCAGTCGGGCGCACCCAACCCCGTGAGCGCAGGCACAAAGTAGACGCCGTCGTTTGTGTGGAGGGATCGCGCGAGGGCTTCCGTTTCGGCTGCGGTTTCGATGACACCAAGTCCGTCGCGCAGCCACTGCACCGCCGCACCAGCGATGAAGATGCTCGCTTCGAGCGCATACACAGGCGCGCCGCGTTCGTCGCACGCGATCGTGGTCAGCAATCCGCGGCCGCCCACCGGGCGACTACGCCCGGTATTGAGCAGCAGGAAGGCACCGGTGCCGTACGTGTTCTTGCCGCCGCCGGCGTGCCAACCGCCCTGACCAAACAAGGCGGCCTGTTGATCGCCCGCGACTCCGGTAATCGGCATCGCGCGGCCCAGTACACTCGCCTCAATGTCGCCGAAGTGGCCGCTCGAGTGACTGATCGTTGGCAACATCGCGCGCGGCACCCCAAAGAGCGCGCAGAGCGCATCGCTCCAATCACGCGCATCGAGGTCGTACAACATTGTGCGCGACGCGTTGGTGTGATCGGTGGCGTGCACACGACCTCCCGTCAAATGCCAGATCAGCCACGCATCAATCGTTCCCGCCGCCAGTTCGCCCCTCTCAGCGCGTTCGCGGACTCCGGGCTGCGTCAGCAGCCACTCGAGTTTCGTGGCACTGAAGTACGGGTCGGTCACGAGCCCCGTGCGCTGCGCAATCTCCTCGGCACGTGAAGCCAACGTCGCACAGCGATCGGCCGTGCGACGGTCCTGCCAGACGATCGCCCGATGAATCGCGCGACCGGTCGCGCGCTCCCACACCACGATGGTCTCGCGTTGATTCGTAATCCCGACCGCGACCGGCGCAACACCTGAGGCGGCGATCGCTTCGCGCGCCGCTTCGAGCGTCCGATCCAGGATCTCGTGCGCATCGTGTTCCACCCAACCGGGCTGCGGATAGTGCTGCGTGATTTCCCGATACGCGCGACCGCGCACACTGCCGTCGCGCGCGATAACGAGGCAGGTGGTGCCGGTGGTGCCTTGATCGATGGCGAGTACGCACGTCATATCGAGTTCACGCAGGAAGAGAGGTCCCAATCGTTCACGTCGCGAGTTCGAACGGCGGCTGCACAATGCCGCGATCGGTGAGATACGCCGTAACGAGCGCGCGCGGTGTCACGTCGAACGCCGGATTCCAGACACGGGCACCGGTCGGTAGTTCACCGAGTTCGGCCGCGGAGCGATGCTCGATCTCAATCGACTCGCCGTTCGGTGTCGCGAGATCGATCGTGCTCCACGGTGCCGCTACGTAGAGTGGCACATGGTGCGCATGCGCGGCCAGCGCCACGCTGTAGGTTCCCACCTTGTTGGCGACATCACCGTTCGCGGCGATGCGATCGGCGCCAACGATGACCAGATCGATGTCGCCCGCGCGCAAAAGCGACGCCGCTGCGCCGTCGGGCAACACGGTGACTTCGATTCCGGCGCGCTGCAGTTCCCACGCCGTGAGCCGCGCACCTTGACGTAACGGTCGCGTTTCGTCGGCGAAGACGTGCACGGTCCGCCCCATTCGATGCGCGACGTACACAGGCGCGAGCGCGGTGCCAATCCCTGCGGTCGCCAGCGCTCCGGCGTTGCAGTGCGTGAGCACGCGCGCACCGTCGAGCAGGAGGGGCTCGCCGTGCCGTCCAATGGCGTCGCACATCGCGATGTCTTCGCGCAGGATGGCTTCAGCTTCTGCTGCGAGCGCGTCGAGGAGCAACTCGTCCGACACCGTGGCCGCGTGCGCCGCCATGCGACGTACCGCCCACGCCAGATTGACCGCGGTTGGTCTCGCGTTGGCCAGTCGCTCCGCATACGACGGCAACAGCGACCGGG
The DNA here is from genome assembly GCA_966096095.1 of uncultured Gemmatimonadaceae bacterium. Taxonomy (GTDB): domain Bacteria; phylum Gemmatimonadota; class Gemmatimonadetes; order Gemmatimonadales; family Gemmatimonadaceae; genus Gemmatimonas. Next base: position 55,367 of record CBHTUR010000028.1, read on the forward strand.
CGCGTGTACCCTGCCCGTCACTCACCCGCGCCAGCGATGCGGCGAGACCGATCGCGGCGCCCACGCCGATGGCTGGTGCTCCACGAATCGCCAGCGTGCGAATCGCCTCGACGACCTCTTCCAATGTCGAGACCTCACGAATCACTTCGTGGGTTGGCAGGGCACGCTGATCGAGATAGCGCAAGGCCCGTTTGTCGGGCGACCAGGAAACGGCAGGGACCGGAAGCACGGCGAAAAGCTACTACATTTCGCAGGCCCCGACCTAGCGAACCACCCCTCGCCTTTCGATCCAATGTCCTACCAGTTCCTGACGTTTGCCGTGGCCGATCGTATCGCCACCATCACCGTCAATCGCCCGGACAAGTTGAACGCGCTCAACGATGCGACGATTGCCGAGTTGGGTCGGGCAATTGACGAGGCGCGTGCGCGCGACGACGTCGGTGGTGTGCTGCTGACGGGTGCGGGGCGTGCGTTTATCGCCGGCGCCGACATTTCCGAACTGGAAAGCCAAGCACCGTTGCAGGCGACAACGCGGGCTCGTGCCGGACAGCAGATCTTCCGACGCTTTGAAACCAGTCCGAAGCCAACGATCGCGGTCATTAATGGCTTCGCGTTGGGCGGCGGTTGCGAGCTAGCCATGGCGTGTCACCTGCGCATTGCAAGCGAGAATGCAAAGCTTGGACAACCGGAAGTGAAGTTGGGCATCGTGCCGGGATACGGCGGCACACAGCGTTTGCCGCGATTGGTTGGCCGCGGCGCAGCGCTTCGACTGCTGCTCACGGGCGAGATGGTCAACGCGGCGGAGGCGTATCGACTCGGTCTCGTCGATCAGGTGGTCGCGCCGGACGTTCTGATTGAGACGGCCACGACGCTGATGCGCGCCATGCTGGCCAACGCGCCTCTCGCGCTGGCCGGCTGTATTGAAGCCGTCGATCGTGGCCTGCCACTCTCGCTTGAAGAAGGGTGCACGATCGAGTCCGATCACTTCGGATTGCTCTCGAGCACCAGCGATATGCGCGAGGGTATGCGCGCGTTTCTCGAGAAGCGCGCACCTGTATTTACCGGTCGCTGATCGCGTCGCGTCGTCACCAGCCGTTCAACGAACCACGATGCTGACGCGCCTGGTCGCGCGCGACTTTCGGAACTTCGCGCACCTCGATGTTTCCGTGCCGTCACGCGGTGTGGTGATTGTCGGCGAGAACGGACAGGGCAAGACCAACCTGCTCGAAGCGGTGGCGTATCTGTCCATGCTTCGCTCGGTGCGTGGCGCGCGAGATGCCGACATGATTCGCTTCGGACAATCGGCCTTTCACGTGCGAGCAGAGCTCAACGTGCCGGCGCGCGCCCACACGGTCAGTGTTGGCTATGAGCGCGTCTCGAAGCGCAAGAAGGCGACGCTCGACGGGGTCGAGCAGGCCAAGCTCACGTCGGCCCTTGGGGCGGTGCCATCGGTGACGTTTTCGCCGGCGGACGTCGCGCTCGTGGCGGGGAGCCCCAGCGAGCGGCGGCGCTATCTCGATGTCGCGTTGGCGCTCAGTTCGCGTCCGTATTTGCAGGCCTTGCAGCAGTTCCGCGCCGCGTTGTTGCGACGTAACGCGCTTTTACGTGCGGGACAGCGGGAGCACGGGTCGCGCGCCGCCGCGATCGCGGAGCAAGCCAGTCTCTGGGAGCCGACGTTGGCCGAACACGGGGCCACCGTGTCGGCGATTCGGCATGAGTTCGTGCGAACGCACGCCGAGCGTTTCGCGCAATTGGCGCTGTCCATCGGCGAACGTCAGGCCGTGACAATGCGCTTTGCGGTGTCGAGTGCCGTGAGCGCGACCGCAACCACAGGCGGTCGCGCGTTGCCGACCGATCGCGAGGAACTCACGGTCGCGCTGCGTGACGCCCTCGTGCACACGCTCGAACATCAGCGTGTCCATGAGATGCGTCGCGGCACCACGTTGTCGGGGCCTCATCGCGATGAACTCGCGCTGCTGATCGGCGGGCGCGAGCTCCGCACCTTTGGGTCGGCCGGTCAACAACGCAGTGCGGCGATTGCGCTCCGCCTGCTGGAATTAGCCGAGTTGCGCGACGCGATCGGCGGCACACCGTTGTTGTTGCTCGATGATCCATTCGCGGAGCTCGATCTCGGTCGAGCGAGTCGCGTGTTAGGATTGCTTGAGGCCACGGGCGTCGATCAGGTCCTGCTGGCCGTGCCGCGACAGGAAGACATTCCCGAGGCGTTTACGCGTCTGGAACGCCGCACGATGTGTGACGGCGTGTTGAGTTGATGCACACGCAGATCACGATGCAAAGAGCGAAGTACACGACGATGCAGCGGACGATGCCGGAAACCGCAGTGGAGCGCGACGCATGAGTGAGCAGAAGCCGCGAAAGCCGGCGACCGTCGGCGATGTGCTGGCGTCGGTGCTGCAGACCGCGGGCCTGACCGCGCGCGTGGCGCAGGCCGGAGTCATTCCGGAATGGGCGCGTCTGGTTGGTGGTCAGATCGCGACCGTAACCGAGCCCGTGGCGCTGCAACAGGACGGCACGCTCGTGGTCACGGTGACCACGCATGCGTGGATGCAAGAGCTCTCGCTATTGGAACCGGAGTTATTGAAATCCCTCAATCGGGACAGCACTCGGCCGCCGGTCACCCGTCTGCGCTGGACGCTCCGACGCGAGGGCGGGTCGGCCCCGAATCCGCTTCGCTAAGTCATTAATAGACAATCACTTACAAAGACCTCCGCAGGTTGCTTGCGGCGTTGAAATTGGGTATATTTGGGGGTTGTGTTTGCGACGCAGTTTTCGAGGCGCCCCGCTTCGAATGAGTCATCGTGTCGCGTGACCCGATTGGTCACCCACCGGTGCTGCGCTTCTCGCTTCATGCTTTTCTGCAAGACACCCCGCCATGGCCAATAAGGACGCCAATTCGCCGCAGGATTCTTCGTACAACGCCGACAGTATCACCGCGCTCAAGGGCCTTGAGGCGGTGCGTAAACGTCCCGGCATGTACATCGGTTCGACCTCGGCGCGTGGCCTGCATCATCTCGTCTACGAAGTGGTCGACAACTCGATCGACGAAGCGCTCGCCGGTTTTGCGAATCGCGTTGATGTCACCATTCATCACGACGACTCGATCACCGTTGAGGACAACGGCCGCGGCATTCCGGTTGATATCAACAAGCAGGAAGGAATGCCCGGCGTCGAGATGGCCATGACGATGCTGCATGCCGGTGGCAAGTTCGACAAGAACTCCTACAAGGTGTCCGGCGGCCTGCACGGCGTCGGCGTATCCGTCGTGAATGCACTGTCGACCGATCTCAAAGTCTGGGTCAAGGTCGACGGCAAGCAGCACTACATGGATTTCAAGAAGGGCATCACGAACACCAAACTGAAAGTGCTCGGCACCGTGCCCGCGAGAGAAACGGGCACCAAGGTGTGGTTCAAGCCTGACGCCGAAATTTTTCAGGAAACCCAGCGCTTCGAGTGGGCCACGCTGGCCAGTCGTTTGCGCGAACTTGCCTTCTTGAACAAAGGCATTCAGATCACGCTCAAGGATGAACGTGTGGGTGAAGAACGCGACGAAGTGTTCTTTGCGCGCGGCGGTCTCAAGGAGTTCGTGACGTTCCTGAATGGCAGCAAGAAGCCGCTGCACCCCGATGTGGTCTACCTCGACACCACCAAGGACGACATCGGCATCGAAATGGCGCTGCAGTACAACGAGAGTTACGCCGATACGGTGTTCTCGTTCGTCAACAACATCAACACGCACGAAGGCGGCACGCACCTCACGGGCTTCAAGAGTGCGCTGACGTCGGTCATTAACAAGTACATCGAGAAGTCGAGCAACCTAAACAAGAAGGACAAGGAAATTCGCCTCTCCGGCGACGACGTGCGCGAAGGTCTGACGGCGGTGTTGTCGGTCAAGGTGCGCGAGCCGCAGTTCGAAGGACAGACGAAGACCAAGCTCGGCAACTCCGAAGCTGAAAGCGCCGTGCGCGTGGTCATGAACGAGTTGCTCTCGCAGTACCTCGAAGAGCATCCGAAAACCGCCAACGCCGTCATCGACAAGGCCATCTCGGCCGCGCGCGCCCGCGAAGCGGCACGTAAGGCGCGCGACCTGACCCGCAAGAAGTCCGCGCTCGACGTCGCCAACCTGCCGGGCAAACTGGCCGACTGCTCACTCTCCGATCCCGCGCTCTGCGAGATCTATCTCGTCGAAGGCGACTCGGCCGGTGGCTCGGCTAAGCAGGGTCGGAAGCGCGACTTCCAGGCGATTTTGCCGTTGCGCGGCAAGATCATCAACGTGGAGAAGGCGCGATTCGACAAGGTGCTGTCGAACGAAGAAATCCGTACGATCATCACGGCGATCGGCACCGGCATCAAGGAAGAGTTTGATATCCAGAAGGCGCGCTATCACAAGGTCATCATCATGACCGACGCCGACGTCGACGGCGCGCACATTCGCACGCTGCTCCTCACGTTCTTCTTCCGGCAGATGCCCGAGCTCATTGAGGCCGGCTTCATGTACATCGCGCAGCCGCCGCTCTACCGCGTGGCAAAGGGCAAAGAAGAGTACTACGCGTACACCGAGAAGGAGCGCGACGGCTACGCCGAGCGTCTGGGCGGAGAAGGACGCTCCAATATTTCGGTGCAACGCTACAAAGGTCTCGGCGAAATGAACCCAGATCAGTTATGGAAGACCACGATGGATCCGGAAACCCGCACAATGCTGCGCGTCACGATGGAAGACGCCGTGCTCGCCGACCAGACGTTCTCCACGCTGATGGGCGATGAAGTCGAGCCGCGTCGCCTCTTCATCGAGACAAACGCGCGCTTTGTCTCGAATTTGGATATCTGAACGGCCGTACTCGATACCCGCAGCTCACCGATACCAGAAGCGGGGGGGGGGGGGGAGGGCGGGGGGCGGCCGCCGGGTAGTAAGAAAAAAAAACAAAAGAAAATCAGGATTTTCAAGGGCCTTGATGAAGCGCGAGGTCGATGAAGTTTTCGAAAAGCTTTTGGTCCCTGCTGGTGTCTCCACGTTCAAGGAGCTCCTTGCGACGCTCGGTGTGAAGGAGGCCCGTTG
>CBHTUR010000029.1:0-59040 GCA_966096095.1 uncultured Gemmatimonadaceae bacterium
TCTGTGTTCAAATTGCAGTTCCCGCAGGTTGTTCAACTCGAAGGAACCGAAGCGACTGCGGGAACTGCAATATCACACAGAGGAAACAGGGGAAATGGAGGAGTAGCTAACTGGCTGGACGTTCGGCCAGTGAAATTCGCACTCTGAGAATTTTGGAATCCAACTGCGCTTCTGCGCGGTTTCGGCGCCGCTATCGGCTTGGTTCTCGTTAGCGCGACGCAGAGTCCAGTGCGCGCAATCCGCGAAGCACCGAGGCGGGGGCAAGGAAAGCGGATCCGTGGCGAATGCCTCGCGGAGTGATAAGCGAGTCGCGATATGGTTGGAAGGAAACGAAGTCCTTCGTGCGCATGGCACCGTAGTGGCCGCGCGTGTATTCGTCGTAGTACACGTAGTACCATCCGCCCGCTTCCTGCACCGATGGACCTTCCGTGTGCAGATCGGTGAAGCTCGGTGAAGCCGGGCCGTAGGGGCCGGTGGCGTGATCGGCAAACGCAACCCGCAGGTTGCGACGCTCGGGATAGAACGTCTCGTCCTTCATCACCAGCACGTACTTGCTGCCAACTCGCGCAATTGTTCCGTCGATTGCCGTGAAGCCACCGTCGTACAGCAGCGCCGCCTTCGAGTACGACTTGAAGTCTTTCGTCGTAACGAAGTACAGCCGATGATCCGCCCGACCGCGTGACGTCTTTTGCGCCATCGAGTCGGTGGCCGGGAATCGACCGGGGATACTCGTCGCCCAGACGATCACATATTCCCGCTTCACGTCATCGTAGAACAGGTCCGGCGCCCACGCGTTGAGAGCGTTGGCTTCGTGATCCATCACGGGGACGCGCGTCTGTTCGCTCCAGTGAATCAGATCGCGCGAGTGGGAGACCCCAATGCCGCGATCGTTCCACGCTATCGTCCACACCATGTGAAAGACGCCGTCGGGCCCAAAGCGTATGCTTGGATCGCGCATCAGCGCGGCACGCGCGTCCCATTGCTGCCAACCGGGCCCAAACCCCTGCACCGGCGGCGCGAGCACCGACTTCGCGCCGTTGAGCGCACGCCACGTGGTGCCGTCGTCGCTGTACGCGAGATGCAACCCGGCTTCACCGTTGCGCGTGAAGTACGAGAACAACATCACGGTCGGCTCGGTCGCGATCGTGTTCGGCGCGCGATGGCAGGCGACTGCGATCGTCAGGCATGCACCGGCGAGCCAGCGCCTCACGCGCCGGCTTGTCCGTAGTACGCGTTCGTGCCGTGCTTCCGCAAAAAATGCTTGTCCAGCAACGTCGGTGAAATCGCCGGCACGTCGGGCGCGAGCGCCAACGTGTGATAGGCCATGGTCGCGACTTCTTCCAGATACGACGCGTTGTTCACTGCCTCACTCACACTCGCGCCCCAACAAAAACTCGCGTGACTGGCCACGAGCACCGCAGGCATCGTGCGCTCGTCGAGATTTGCAAATCTCCGCACAATCGCCACGCCCGTGTTGCGTTCGTACTCCTCGGAAATTTCCTCGGCCGACAACGGCGCGGTCACCGGCACCGCGCCATAGAAGTAGTCGGCGTGTGTCGTGCCGAGGCAAGGAATCGGTAGGCGCGCCTGCGCGAATACCGTCGCATACATCGAGTGCGTGTGCACCACGCCACCGATATGCGGGAACTCGCGAATGAGCATCGCGTGCGTGGGCAAGTCTGACGACGGACGCAAACTGCCGTTCACGACGGTGCCCTGCAGGTCGGTGATGACAAGCATGGCCGGCGTCAGGGTGTCATACGGCACACCACTGGGCTTGATGGCAATCAACCCTTGCTCGCGATCGACACCGCTGGCGTTGCCGAAGGTAAACTTCGCGAGGCCGCGTCGATACAACTCAAGGTTGGCTTCGCAGACGGCCTCGCGCAGTGCGGCCGACACATCGCGTGCGCTCGACACTACGGAATCCCAGCGCGCGACTTCGCCTGCGCGATCACGGCCGCCATCGTATCGCGATACTTGGTGAACGTGTCGTCGACGATTTGCAGCGTGGGAATTGCGTTGGCATTCAGGCCAAGCGTTTCGTTGTTGAATCGACCAAAGCCCGACTCGTGCACGCCGCTCGATCCGCGACCCGGCGCCGGCGCGCTCAGGTGCGAATAGAAGCGCGCGTACTTGCGCCACCGTCCGCCGCCGCCGGCGTGGTACATCGGAATGAACTCGTATAGCGCGTCGTAGGGCATCTCACCGACGCCGACGACGTTCGGATACTTGGCCCGCAGATTCTGCACGAGCTTCTTCGTGCCCTCGTGCATGTCACCGTTCGTGCTATTCACGTGGCCGCCGACAATGTCGAGGAAGTAGGCGTCAACGTTGAATCGCTCGATCATCTCGGCAATGCGCCCTTCCAAATGCTGGCGCCACTTGTCTTCGCCGAGGTTCATGTAGGCCAGCCACCCGTCCTGATGGCGATCGTTGTTCCAATCGACCCAGTTCAAGTTGTAAACGTCTCCGTCGATCTTTGCCGTCGCACCCGAGGCAATTTTGGGCCACACCGGCTGTTTGCGATTGGCCGAATTGGTGCCATACATCGGCATCATCTTGAAGCCGAGCTTGCGCGCTTCGCTAATGAGCGTGCGGAAGCCTGCTTCACCGCCCATGCGCTGCGGCACGACGTAGTTGGGATAGTCCCAGTAGTAGCGACCGTCCCACGACGCGAGGAACACCAAGACCCGCTCCGGCGGAATCTTCGTGGCAACCCAACGGAGAATGGCGAGTTGCTGCGCGTAGTCGTTGAAGATGAAGCCGGTGTAGTGCATGCCGTGCATCGTCAACACGAGCGACGTGTCGCGCATCCATTTTGGCACGTCGGTGCGCGCTTCCCAGGTTGGCAGGTTGAACGCCTTCTCGATGTGCGCCATGTGCGGCGTCATCGCGTCTTCGAACGTGCTGGCGTGACCGAGTTGCCACCGCGGCACCACGACACGAGTGTCGTTGCGCCAGCCATCGTGCTCGTAAATCGCCTCCACGCGAAATGCGCGTTCGCCGGCCTGATAGTAGTAGCGCTTGGGGCGCACGCGTGTGTCTTGCGTGGTCAGATAGAGGAAGTCCGTGTCTCCGGCCTGCAGAATGGTGACCGGCGTGCCCATACTCTGCGGCGTGCCCGCGCCGTGCAAATCACCGGCGCCGAATGTGTAACCGCCCAGCACATCTCCTTCGCGCGTGTCCTGCACTGCGCCGCCACCGAATGAGACCTTGCCGCGCGGTACATCGCGAATGACGGTCGTGACCGTCTTGATCGGCTTCGACATCTCGGCGGTGATGTCCCACGAAATCACCCCGTTTGCGCGCGTGAACTTCACCGACACTTTGCCCGGCGTTTTTTCCTGACCGCCCGCCCACGTCAGTCCGGTGCAGCTCAGCTCCATCGCATCGGCACCACCGGTCGTTCGCATCAGCGACTTGTCGAGGCTGTAGGTGTTCTCCTCGGTGAACAGCATCACGCTGAATCGATGATCGCCAAACACGACGCCCGGTTCCGGATTGTCGTAGCTGAACTTCATGTGCGAGTTGCCGCGCGGCGGGATATACACATCGCTCGTCGAATACAACTCCACGATGTCGCCTGGTGCGTACACATCGCGCACGGCAATCGGCGATGGAGTATCGGCCGTCGCCGATGACTCGGCGACATGGAGTAGATCGAGCGGCGCGATGGCGCTCGCGGCGCCGATGGTTTTAATCCAGTCGCGGCGAGAGAACGGTTTGGTCATCGGATGATTGGCAGGAGACACTGAAGTATCCGACCGGCGACGCGGAATGTCGAGGCAGCTCGACGACCCGCAAGCTCAGCGCGACGCGGAACCCACCACGAAGGGAATGAACCGTCGCTCTGGCGAGGGTCCTTTGTCGACGCGATCGAACATGTCGACTTCGAACGGTCGGTCGATGCGATTTCCCGCAGGGTCCTCGAGCATCTCGAGCACGAGCAATCCGTACCTTCCCGCATGCCACGCGGCGGTCGGTACGAATCGCCACATCCGTTCGCCCGGCGCAATCGAGACGACGCCGTCAACTGTGGTCGAATCCGTGTCCACCACACCGACGGCGCGCAGCAACAGTCCGCGATCGAGGGCTTTCGGAAATGTGACGACAAGCGTGTCGTACGTCTGTGCGCGCGGCGGTCGAACGTTCCACGCGGCGAGGTCGATCACGCGTTCGTCGGGCGCGCGCACGAAAAACCGTTGACGGAAGCTGGCCGCGAGCGGCGTTCCGTTCGCATCGCGCCACGCCGAGTCCACGACGATGCTGTACGTGTGCCCGGCGTGAATCGCGCGCCCCATTTGCTCATTGGGCAAGATGCCACGCTTCACGCGGCCCGGATCGAGAAACGCGGTGTACCGCGTCCGATCGTCGTTCCAGAAGTCCGCGTCGAGCGGAAGAAACGTCGCCGGAACCACCCGATCGTTTTCGTCACGTAGCGAGATGAAGTCCAGCCCGCCCGTGCGCGACATCGGAGCTGAAAACTCCACGTAGACACGCAGCAGATTCTCAGGCACGGTGTCGCTGCTTGGATAGATGGCGCGCACCGACGTGCGCGTCGACGGCACGGGCTTATCGAGGGCGAAATACAAGAAGCCTGGGGGCGCATCCGCGAGACGCACCGTGCTCGGCAATCGAAAGCCGATGCCATACTGGCGCCCCGCATCGAGCGGAAACCGCGGGTGCAATTCCACCGCCGTGTCGTTCACGACGACTTGTCCGGCCATCGGCGTTCCGCTCGAGTAATCGCCTTGGCCGGGCACGTATAACCACGCCGGTGGGCGCTCGATGTTGGCGGCGTCGCGACGCACGGCCGCGAGTACCGTCGGGTGCAAGTTGGTCAGCACGACAAACGACTTGGAGGAGCCGTCGGTCGAGTCGAGCCAGGCGTTCACGGTATTCGAGCGCGCGAGCGGTACGTAGACTCGCGCACCCGCACGCAACTCACCCTTCCGACCGCATGCGGATGCAGCGATCAGAAGGGTGAGCAGGATTCTCCGAGGCAGAAACGCCATCACGACGAACCGCGCGCAGCGTTACGGCAGAATCACCGCCTGCAGATTGAGCGCACCCGCGTCGGTCTTGGCAATCACGATCGAGTGCGTCGCATCGAGCAGATCGAGTTGCTGAATGCCGGTCATCGATTTGATGGTCTCGTAGCCGATGCCCGCCGTGCCGTTCGGCACTGGCTCAGTGATCGGCGTCTGCGTGCCGAACGCCGCCGTCGGAATCTTCATCACGCCGCGGCTCGTGTTGGCCATCAACAGATACTGCGCGCCGTCCTTCTTGTAGAGCACCATGTCGATCGGACGATTGCCCGCGCCGAGCTCCGCGATGGTCGTACCACGCACCTTCGCGCCGGCCGTCAATGACGACACGGGGAATTTGACCAGCGGCGTGCAGAGATAGCCGCCGATGAGATACGGCTGATTGTCGATCGAATACGGTACGAACGAGTAGACCGGCGAGCGCGTCTCAAGACGGCCATGATTGCCGTGGAAGATTTCCACGCTGGTGCCGCGATCTGAATTCGCGAACGGATACGGCACCGCCCACAACTTCGACGAGAACTCCTCGTTCGAAAGTCCAGCGATGTAGAGCTTCCCGTCGAGATAGGCCATGTCCGTCACCGACTGCAGACGAGGATTGCCGCGCTGCGACGGATTGGCGTCGGCGGGATTCGGCAGCGCAATGCTCGAGAACTTGAGCGCGCTCGTTTCCACGATTTCGAGTTTGCCCGCGCCGTCAACGCGCAGCAGCACCGGCAGTGCACCGTTGCCCTGGCCACGCATTACCGCGAGATACGAATTGTGCGTCTTTGGATCGACGGCCAAGTCGGTAATGCTGATTTCCGTCGCAGCGGTGCCGAGCAACGACGCGACCTGCCCATCTAAGCCGATGATGTCCTTGGTGCCCGGTGTTCCCTTTCCGGCCGCGGCCCCGAGTTCAATCGCGTAAATGGTGGCGGACTGCGGATCGGCCGCGTACAGCACGCCATTCGGTCCAAACGTCAGCGTGCCAATGGAACCGAGCGTTGGGCCGACACCCACGCGCACGGCCGTGCGCGTCGTGACGCGCGTGGCGGGCGCCTTCAGGCTCGGCGGTGTCGCAGCGATAACGGCGACGGCAGCCGTCGCCACACCAAGTGAGACAGCGAAACGGGCGCGACGTGTGAGTCCCATACGACTTCCTCGGGCGAGGGGGGCGGGTGGCCAGCGGCAGGCAAAAAGAATCGCGGACCAAGCTATCCCTTTAAGAGGACGCGGTCGCGTGAGCATCGCAAGGGGAATCGCTCATGGCCACGGAAGTTCGACTGAACTCGGGTGCATGAGGCCGGTGGCACACGCTTCGTGTCGCGTGCGCTGAAGCGGTGGTCGAAATTCCCGCTCGGTTGCATGTTCCTCGGCGATCCGCCGCTCGGAGTTCGAGCGACAGGAGCTACCCCTCTTCGAGGAACGCATGCGTCGTTTTTCCCTAATGTGCCACCGGTCGAACCTTCGGGTCACTGGCGCCGCGCTGCTACTGCTCGCGGGTACGGCCGCGGCGCCGATATCGGCTCAGACAGCTATTTCCACGGCCAAGCCCGGTCGAAACCCGAGTCAGCCCATCGACGCGGAGTACACGAAGAAGATCAAAGAGTACACGACGGAACCCTTCTTCCTCTCGTCGCTGGTGGACTACATGCCGGCGGCCAAGGGAATTCCAACCCCCAAGGCCGTACTCGGCGATATCGCCGGCGCGCCGACCAAGCTGCCGAATTCGAAAGAGGTCTACGAATACATGCGGCTGCTCGCGAAAGCGTCGCCGCGCGTGAAGGTCTACTCGATTGGCACGACCGAAGAAGGGCGCGAGATGATCGCCGTCGCGGTGGCGTCGGAAGCGCTGTTGGCCAAGCAGGCGCAGAACCAGACGCAGCTCGCCAAGCTCGCCGATCCGCGCACGATCCAATTCAACGATCAACTGGCCGACGACATCGCGCACAGCGCGGCGCCCGTCTACTACATCACCGGCACGATTCACTCCACTGAGGCCGGCGCGCCGTCGGCGCTGATGGAATTGGCGTATCGCCTCGCCGTCGATGAAAGCCCGTACATCAAGAACATTCGCGATCACGTCATCACGCTCATCACACCAATCGTCGAAGTCGACGGCCGTGATCGCGTGGTGGACGTATTCAACTGGAAGATGGCACATCCGGGGCAGACGCCACCCAATGTGATTTACTGGGGCAAGTACGTTGCGCACGACAACAATCGTGACGCGATGGGCATGACGCTCAAGCTCACGCAGAACGTGCTCAACACGTATGTGGGCTGGAAAGCGCAGGTGCTGCACGATCTGCACGAGTCGGGCTCGTTCCTGTACGACAACACAATTGGCGACGGCCCGTACAACGCGTGGATCGATCCGCTGCTCACCAACGAGTGGCAGATGATTGGCTGGAACAACGTGCAGGAGATGACACGACTCGGAATGCCAGGCGTGTATGCGCATGGCAACTTCGACACCTGGTCGCCGGGTTATCTCATGTTTATTGCCGCGACACACAACGGTGTGTCGCGTCTCTACGAAACGTTTGGCAATGGCGGCACCGCAGAGACCGTCGAACGTCAGTTGGGCGCCAACGAAACGTCGCGCACGTGGTTCCGTCAGAACCCGCCCATCACGGGCCGCTTCAAGTGGTCATTGCGCAACAACAACAACTATGAGCAGACGGGTGTGCTCGTTTCGCTCAACTACACGGCCAACACGCGCGTGCAGTTGCTGCGCAATTTCTACGAGCGTTCCAAACGCTCTATCCAGAAGGCCCACGTCGAAGGACCGGCGGCGTACGTGTTACCGGCCGACGATCCGCGACTCGGCACGCAGGCCGAGCTCATTCGCGTGTTGCAGAAGCAGGGTGTGGAGATCTCGCGCGCGACGAGCGAAGTGAGTGTCTCGATGCCTGTCCGTCGCGCGGCCGCGGCGGGCGGCGGTGCCGGACGTGGTGGGCGCGGAGGAAACGCCGGAGGCGGAAATGCCGGAGGCGGTAATGCACCCGGCGGTAATGGCGCCGCGCAGGCGCCAGCAACGCCAGCTCCGCGCGAAGAAGTGCGTCGATTCCCGGCGGGGTCGTACATCATCCGCATGGATCAGCCGTACTCGCGCATCGCCGACGCGCTGCTCGACTATCAGTTCTGGAGCCCCAACGATCCGCAGAAGACGCCGTACGATGACACCGGCTGGACCTTCCCCGAAGGATTCGGAGTGCAGGCGGTGCGCGTGGTCGATACGATGGTGCTCAAAGCGCCCATGGCCACCGTGACGGGCACGGTGACCGCCGCCGGCGGCGTGTCGGGCACAGGCAGCGTGTTCGTGATTAACCACAACGCCGACAACGCACTCATCTCGCTGCGCTATGCGCTGAAAGACGCGGACATTCAGGCGGCAGAAGAGCCCTTTGCCATTAATGGCCAGCCGCGCTTCAACCGGGGTTCGTTCATCATTCGCGGCGTCGCTCGCGATGCACTGGACAAACTCACCAAAGAGCTCGGATTGAAAGCCGTCGCCGTCGATGCCGCGCCGTCGGTCAAGACGCACCCGTTGCGCGCCGCACGCATTGCCATGGTGCACAGCTGGACGAGCACGCAAACGGAAGGGTGGTGGCGACTCGCGTTCGACAATCTCAACATCCCGTACGACTACATCAGCTTCCAGGACATCCCGAAGCTCGCCGACGTGCGCGCGAAGTACGATGTACTGGTGCTCGCCCCCGGCAGCGGCAATCCGCTCGCGATCATCCAGGGCATGCCGCAGTGGCGCAATCCGATTCCGTGGAAGAATTCGCCCGAAACACCGAACATCGGTACCTACGCGCAAACCGATGACATTCGTCCCGGCCTGGGTTGGGATGGACTGGCCAAGTTGCAGTCATTCGTGAGCAACGGCGGCGTGATGATCACGTCGGAGAACACTGCCGAGTTCGCGATGCAGTTCGGCATGGCGAACGGCGTGAGTTCAAGTACGCCGAACACGCGCGTGGTCACCGGCACGCTGCTGCGCACGCGTCTCGCCGATGAAACGAGCCCGCTCGTGTACGGCGTGATCGACAATCTCGCCGTGTACAGCTCTGACGGCATGGCGATGAGTGTGTCGAACTCGCGCGGTGGGCGCGGCGGTGGTGGTGGTGGATTTGGCGGCGGCGGTGGTGGTGGTGCTCGCGCCACCGGTCGCGGCACGGCCGACGACGGTGACGTGGTGCAAGGCCGCTCGACCGACGTGGTGGGTCACGCCGACACGCTGCCAACGCCGGCGCCGACGTCGCCGTGGCAGGTGGCCGTGCCCACGCTTGATGCGATGCGCAATCCGCTCAACATCATTCCGCCCGATCAGCGGCCGCGGGTTCCGTTGAGATTTGCCGATCAAGGTCAGTTGCTGGTGTCCGGTTTGCTCGACGGCGGCAACACCATCGCGCAGCGGCCGGTGGTGGTTGACGCGCCGCTCGACAAGGGACACGTGATTTTGTTCGCCAACAATCCTGTGTATCGCGGCAGCACGCAGGGCTCGTACTTCCTCGTGTTCAACGCCATTCTCAACTTCGACAACTTGAATGCCGGTCGTGTGAACGCGCCGCGCTAAGAGTTGAGGCCACAGACATAGACGCGGAGCAGACCAATCCGGTTTGCTCCGCGTTGTTTTTTGTCACGGTGGGACAGAGGAGACAGCGAGAACAGCGTTAGACCGCAGGGTACGCAGGGGCTCGCAGGGAAAACATTGCAGTCCTCCGTTTCCTCTGTTTCCTCTGCGGTTCAATCATTGTGTAGTTTGCTGTTTCTATTCGAATTAGCGGATACATTAACTGCAATATCACCGCGGAGGAAACGGAGGGCGACGCATCACCTCGCACCTTCGAATCGGAGCCGCAGCGACATGATTTTTCTTTTTGAAAAGCCGCGCTGCGAGAAATCGGTGTGCCATAGAAGCACCCTCTGCGACCCCTGCGGACCCTGCGGTCAAATGCAGTTCCTGCCGTTCCTGCAGTTCCTGCAGCCCTCCCCGCCCTCACTCGCGCGGCGTACCGGGCACGTGTTCGCGATCGGGTTCGCTCCCCGCGGGCGGTGGCTCGTAGGCGTAGGTCATCACGAGCGCGGCGATCCAGCCGATTACGGTCCAGCCTAGCAGCACATTGATGAGCGTCACCTTCCATCGACGCGAGCCGCCGCGCGACCAAGCTAGCATGCTGGGCAGCAGGTACAGCAATATCGTGGCGCCCAACATGACAAAGCCTTTGGGCACGCCGCCGCCTGTGTAGCGCGCTGCCGTGTCGGCGGGATCGAGTGACTGTTGAAGGAGGAGCATGCTGCAATCTATTCCGCGGAGATCCGGCGAACCCTGACGGACGTAGCCAGTTGTGAGTATTGACGGCCTACGCTCCAGCCCCAACGCTGCGTCTCATGACCGCGCCACCGCGATTCCTTGCCTTCGTCCTGCTGCTCGTCGCAAGCGTGCCGGCGCACGCGCAGCAGGCCGATAGCGTCAGCGTTCGACCGGCGAAGGCCGATTCCGCGCGCCGCACCACGGCGTTGCCGATCGTGACCGTGACCGGTCGCGCCGATAACCTCACCGGCGTCGCGCAAAGTGCGTCGCAAGGTCGCGTGGGTCAGGCCGACCTGCGGTTGCGTCCACTCGTGCGCGAAGGCGAGATCCTCGAGAACGTCCCTGGAATGATTCTCACGCAACATTCTGGCGACGGCAAAGCCAATCAGATGTTTGTGCGCGGCTTCAATCTCGATCACGGCACCGATTTCGAAACGCGCATCGAGTCGATGCCCATCAACATGCCCACGCACGCGCACGGTCAAGGCTACTCCGATCTCAACTTGCTCATCCCCGAGCTCGTCGATCACCTCGAATACAAACTCGGCATCTACTACGCCGAACTCGGCGACTTTGGCAGCGCCGGCGGCGCGACGTTGAGTCTAGTTCGCAGTCTACCCGCACCCGTCGCGTACGCGGAGATGGGCGCATGGGGTTTTGGGCGCGCGGTCGCGGCCGGCAGTAGTACCGTTGGCAACAACACCCTCCTGATCGGCGGCGAAGCCAAACGCTACGACGGCCCGTGGGATGTCGCCGAAGGGTTGCGCAAGTACAGCGGCATGGCACGCTGGAGCACGCGCCGTGGCAAGAACGATTTCTCGCTGCTGGCGCTCACGTACAACAATCATTGGAACTCAACCGATCAGGTGCCACTGCGCGCCGTGTCGAATGGCAGCATCTCGCGCTTCGGGCAGATCGATCCGACGCTCGGCGGACAAACCGATCGTTACAGCCTGTCGGCGTCGTACAAACGCGCGCTGTCCAACGGCCTGCTGCGGGTTGATGCATATGGCATTCGCTACGGATTCAATCTGTGGTCCAACTTCACCTACTTTCTCGACAACAACACGCGCGGCGACCAAATCGAACAAGTCGATCATCGCTCGGTAGCGGGCGTCGACGCCGAGTACATGCGACTCGCGACCGTTTGGGGTGTAAGTCACACGATACGCACGGGCGTGCAGAGTCGCTTTGACAACGCACACGTCGCACTCAATCACTCGACACAGCGCGTCGCGACCGATGTTGTACGCGCCGACGATGTGCAGCAAGGCAGCGCGGCGCTCTGGACCAGCGTCGAGTCGCACTGGACCTCATACTTCCGCTCCATCTTGGGCCTGCGTGGCGACACGTACCACTTCAATGTCGCGAGCGATCGTGCCGCGAACTCCGGCGTACGCGATGCCGCGATCGCGAGTCCGAAACTGTCGCTCGCGTTCGGTCCGTTCGCGGGTACCGAGATCTACGTTGGCGGAGGACTCGGCTTTCACAGCAACGACGCGCGCGGCAGCACCATTCGTATCGATCCGCTGAGCGGCGATTCGGTGTCACGCGTTAGTCCCCTTGTTCGTTCACGTGGCGCCGAGGTGGGCGTGCGCGTGTCGCCCAACAGCGCGCTGCGATCGACTGTCTCGTTGTGGACGCTCGCGCTGCAAAGTGAGCTGCTCTTTGTCGGCGATGCCGGTACGACTGAACCGCAGGGCAAGAGTCAGCGCACGGGTGTGACGTTCGCCAACTTCTGGCGCCCGGACGCGCGTCTCACCGTCGATGCCGATGTGTCGTTCACGCGGGCGCGCTACACTGATGCGCCGTCGGATGCGCGATACGTACCGGGTGCGCTCGAGAACGTGGTAGCAGCGGGCATCACGTGGGAGCCGCGAGCGCATGGTCCCTTTGCCGTACTGCGCGTGCGGCACTTTGGTGCGGCGCCGCTCATCGAAGACAACAGCGTACGGAGTACACCCACAACTCTCGTAAACTCGAGTTTCGGATATCAGTTCCTCACCGTGCGTATGAGCGCCAGCGTACTCAATCTCTTCGGCGCCAAAGGCAGCGACATTCAGTACTACTACGCCTCACGACTGCCTGGTGAACCCGTGGGCGGGGTCGATGACGTGCACTTTCATCCGGTCGAACCGCGTCAGCTGCGCATCACCTTTGGCGTCGGCAACTAACACCACGGCTTGCGCGGTCACATCGCCTGCAGCACACCCGCGCCGAGCGTGATTCCCACCACGACACTCACGCACGCCGCCGCCACGCGCACCCACGTCGCGGCCCGCGCGTGCCGTTGCGACACCGCCCCCGTCGCGACGCCCGTGAGTAGCGACACGAGCGACATGCCGGCCATCGTGCCCACGCCGAACGCGGCGAGATAGCTCACCTGCTCACTGAGCCGCGATGACGCGGCCACGAGGAGCACCACCACCGCGCCGCTCCCCGCCAAGCCATGCGCCAGGCCAAACGCCAACGCTTTGGGCGCCGAGCGAACAGACACGGGATGGGCGTGCGGATGGCGATGCGTATGCGCGACCGCGTGCGAGGGACCGAGCGCCAGGCGATGGCGCCGCGCTTCGACTACGAGCGCGCCCACGCCCAGCGTGATGAGCAACGCGGCCACGCCTAACTCCGCCGTGTGATAGAACGGCTCGGGCACGCGCACGCCCAGCACGATCAGGGCCGTCGCCACGAGCGCGACACTCACCGTGTGCCCGATGCCCCAGGCCAGCCCGAGCCGCGCCGCATGCTGCGCCCCGCGCTCACGCGTCGCCAGCGTCGTGACCGCCGCCAGATGGTCCGGCTCGAACGCGTGTCTGAATCCCACCACGAAGCCGATGCCTACCGCGGGCAGCAGCAGCTCAATCATGCGTACCTCTACGAGACCTGAACCTACGGGATCGATGCCTGAAGACTGGCCGGCATCAGGGGCTTGCCTATCGGGCGATCCCCGACTCTTTTGGGACAAGTCGCAGGACGTGCCCTTTCAGGGACAAGAAGCGCGGGATGAGTAAGGAATTAGCTGACACGGCTGTCCGGAAAACCGACGCAACTTCCTCGTCCCAGCGACCTATGCTTTATCGGAGAGCCGTTCCTCCATCGCCCGCCTGGTGTGTCAGATGCCCGACCGAGTCCTTCAGACCCTCCCCACCGATCCTGCGCATAGCCGCGTTTTGTGCGTGAATACGCGCGTCGCGACGGAGGGTGAACATTGGGTTGTCGATCTCGACGTCGTGATGATTCCCGACTGCGACGACTATATCGAGACCTACCGGATGGGCCAATACCCATCGCGCAATCGGGCGACGATGGCGGCCATGTGGATGATGAGCTTCGCCAAGAAGCAGATGGGGTTAACGCGGCGTTAGGAGCCGCATGAGGGGGCGCGGGGTGGGTCTTGAGCCGCAGTATATTCCGGCTCCCTCCCCATTCATCGCTCTGGAGCGTGCATGTCCCCTGCCCGTCGTGAGTTCTTGCAGCGCATGGCCGTTACTGGCGTCGCCTCGGGCGTCGCTGTCGGCGTCCTACCCGCCACACTCGCCGCCGCCGATTTGTCGCCCGATGCGCCCACGGCCACGAGCTTCGACGAATGGGCCGACCAGCCGCCCGCCGCTCCCCAATTCGACACGACCTGGACGCAGAAGCTCACCGGCAAGTACAAGACGGTCTTTGACGTGCCGTCTATCGACGGCGGCTCCGGAGTGTGGCGCGCCGGGATGTGGTTCGACCACTACAAAGACGTGCTCAAGGCCTCGCCGAGCGACCTCAACGCCGTGATCGTGATTCGCCACGCCGGTATTCCCCTGATCATGAATCAGGAATACTGGGACAAATACGACGTCGCCAAGAAGAACAAAGTGCGCGACCCGATGACCGACAAGAAAACCAAGCGCAATCCGGTGCTGATGACGGTCGAAGAGGACAAGCTCTCGCCGCGTTTGGCCGCGTACGCACTGCACAAACAAATCGAACGCGGTGCCATCGTGCTCGGCTGCAATCTCGCCTTTGGCGGCATGGTGGCTACGCTCGCTAAAGAAGAAAAGCTCAACATGGGCGAAGCACGCACGAAAGCATTGGCGATGATGGTGCCCGGCGTGATTCTCCAGCCCAACGGCATCTTCGGTGTGACACTCGCGCAGCACAGCGGGTGCGTGTTCGTCGCCGCGACCTGATTCAGCGAACGTCTACCACGGAGCCACCCATGTCGTCTGATCGTCGGGAATTTTTGCAGCGGTTTGCGTTGAGCGGTGTGGCCCTGGGAACGTTGCCGTCGGTGCTGCACGCTGCGTCAGCGACGACCGCGGCACCGGATCTCGATGCAGCGCAATCATCGTTCGACGTGTCGTGGCCCAAGAAGCTCACGGGCAAGCACAAAGCGGTCTACGATTCACCCGATATCGCCGGTGGTCTCGGTGTATTGCGCGCCGGCATCGTGGCCAGTCAGTACATGGACACATTCAAGCTGCCGGCGTCGGCCATTTCGAACGTGATCGTGTGCCGTCACGACGGCATTTTTCTCGCGATGAATCAGCAGTTCTGGGACACGTACAAAGTCGGCGCCCTCAAAGGCGTGCGACATCCGTGGACCGACGAACCGATCACGAAGAACCCCGCGATACTCACCGCCGCCGACGGCCTGCCCGAAAAGGTCGGCAACTTTGGACTCGACAAGCAGATCGCAAAGGGCACGGTCGTGCTCGCGTGCGCGCTTGCCTTTGCCGACGTCGTGGATCTCGTAGGCAAGACCGACAAGATCGACGCCGCAGCCGCCGAGAAGAAAGCGACGTCGATGCTCATTCCAGGCGTGATCATGCAACCGAGCGGCGTCTTCGCAACCACACTCGCGCAAGAAAGCGGCTGCGTGTACGTACGCGCGACCTGATCAACATCGCGGCATACCGATCGAACTCCTTGACGCAGAGGACGCCGAGCTCACAGAGGTAAAGCGGTACCGCTCTCTGTGAACTCGGCGTCCTCTGCGTCAAGCAGTTGTATTTGCGGAGTTACACCGCGTCCGACAAACTCGAAAACGTAAAGTCGCGCACCTTGATTGGCGGCATGTACACCGCGCCGCCAGCGCCGAGGTTTTCTGAGGCGTTGATGCGGATCGTCGGGCCCATCGCCTGCAGGTTGTTCAGGAAGAAAATCGGCGACTCGTTGAAGCGGAAATTCTTGATGGGGTGCGAGATCTTGCCGTTCTCGATCAGGAACGTGCCGTCGCGCGTGAGACCGGTGTAGAGAATCGTGCGCGGATCAACCGCGCGAATGTACCAGAAGCGCGTGACCAGCACGCCGCGCTCGGTGCTCTTGATCATCTCGGCAATGCTTTGCGTGCCGCCCATCATGCGCAGTGAACGCGCACCGAATCCGCCACCAACACGTGTGGGCTGGACGTTCTGCTTGTTCGCCCAGAAGCGATCGTAGTTGAGCGTCTTCACCACGCCGTTCTCAATCCACGTGGTCTTCTCGAGTGGCAAGCCGCTGCCGTCAAATCCGCCCGTGGTGCTCGGCGCGTCTTCCGGATCGGTGAGCAACGTGACACGCTCGTCGACCACCTTCATGCCGATTTTGTTGCCGCCGCCGGCCTTGGAGAAGAACGAACGGCCCTCATCGGCCGCGCGCGCCTGCATCGCGCCGACAATCAGCTGCACCAGGTTGCCCACGGCGGTCGGCTCGAGAATCGTCGTGTAGCGACCGGGCTCGATGGCAACCGGATTGCGCGACGTGCGCGCCTTCTCGACCGCCGTTGCCGCAACCGCCTTCGGATCGAGATCGGCGAACGATGTCCCGTCGCTGCACGCCCAACCGGATCCGGTGCCGTCCTGACTGCGCACGGTCGCGGTCATCGTGACGTTGGCGCTCGAATCGTACGCGAAGAGGCCTTTGCTGTTGGCCATCGCCTGCGCGCCGGCGCGACATTCGATGAAGCCGGTCGCAATCAGACTGTTCGCGCGCGCGAGTTCCGTGACTTCCTTCGCGGCTACCGCGCGCTCGGCGGGCGTGGGCAACGAAATCACGCGCTCACGCGCCGCGGGATACGTTTGCGCGCCCAACTCCGGCATGCGCTCTGGATTGGGCGGTACGAGCTTCGCAATTTCGTTAGCCTGCTTCGCCGCCGCCGCAAGCGACGCCTCGTCGAGACGATTCGTCGTCACACTCGCCGATCGATTGCCCACGAACGCGGTGATCGTCACCTGCGTATCGCGGTTCTCGCCCGACGTGGTGACCTGATTCAGCGCGAAGCGCGTATCGGCGCGCGCCGAGCTGTTGATGTTCACGCGCGTTTCTTCGGCCGGCGAGTTCTTGAGCGCGCGCTGCGCAATCTCTTGCGCTTCTGCACGCGACAGGATGTTCACGGGCGCGAAGAGCGTGTTGGGTCCCAAATTGTTCGCGCTCATGCCTTACGCCCCGTATTGATGATGTTCACCTGACCGAACAACGATGGCACGCAGCCGTGACTGACGGAGTTCGATTGTCCCGGTTGACCCTTCGCGTCGCCAAACGCGCCGCCGAGCACGTAGCTCTTGGGTCCGCCAATCGCTTTGAGTGAGCCCCAGAAGTTGGGAGTGCGGAACTGATACGCGACGTCTTTCAGCATGCCAACGATTTTGCCGCCCTTCACTTCCCAGAACACCTGACCGGCAAACTGTCCGTTGTAGCGCTGCTGATCGATCGAGAACGAACCGTCGCCCACAATCGCAATGCCGCGATCGATTTTGGCAATCATGCTCTCCCACGTATCGTCGTTCTTGCCGGGTTGCAAGCTCACGTTGGGCATGCGCTGGAACTGCACATCGGCCCAGCTCTGCGCGTAGCTGCATCCGTAGCTGCGCACCGGCTTGCCGATCTTCTTGTAGTAGTCGGCCATGAGCGTTGCTTGCTCGCGCGTGGTTTGATAATCCACAAACACGCCGTTCTTCACGATATCGAATTTTACGGGCTTCACGGCTTCATCATCCCAGCCGATGGCGCCAAGTGATCCGGGCTGTTCACGATCGCCCACGATGTTCATGAGCTCTGTGCCGTACTTGAGCTTTCCCAATACCGCATCGGGCGGCGCAACGAAACTCGTGCCCGCGTAGTTGGCTTCGAATCCGAGCGCACGATCGAGCTCGGTGGGATGTGACACGACTTCGTGAATCGTGAGCCACAAGTTGCTGGGATGCAGCAGCAAGTCGTAGCGACCCGGCTCCACCGGCTTGGCGCTCAACTTCTGCACCGCCCATTCCGCATACTGCGGCGCACGCTCGGCCAGCTTGGAATCAAGCACCCACTCGTAGCCCAAGCCCATCGGCGCGATGTCGTTGCTGTCGACGTTCTGGAAATCGCTGAAGTCGCTCGACACCGCGGTGACTGACAGCGTCGGCGAGGTACGATAGATGGTCTGCACGATGTACGAGCCGTCGCTCGTCATGAGCGACTTTTCTTCGCGCAGGAAGAACATGCTCGCATTCGCAGTACGCACGCCCTTCACTTTGAGCGCCGCTTCGGTGGCGGCGAGCAGCACCGACACCTTGTCGGGAATGGCAATCGTGAACGGATCGACCTTGATGGGGCTCTTCCATTCGCCGATCTGATTGCCAGGCGTCGGCGCGAGTACCACGGGGCGCAATTGGCTGGCGCGGTTCGCTTTCGCCTGGCCGAGTGCGGCCTGCACAATGCCGGTGATGCTGTCACGGGTGAGCGTGCTGGTGGCCGCAAAGCCCCACGCGCCATCCACCAGCGTGCGCACACCCATGCCGAACGTGTCGACATCGCTCACGCCCTGCACGATGCGATCGCGCACGTTCACGTTTTGCTGACGACGCGCGGCCACGCGGCAGTCGGCGTACGACGCACCGCCGGACTTGGCGACGTCGATGGCGTGCTGCATGAGGGCTTTGATGGCGGGATCGTCGACCGGCGGCAGATCGGCGGCCGCGGGACGATGAACGAAGCCTTCCGCCGTCAGCGTGCGACCGGCAACCAACGAGCCGGCAGCAGCGACCGCAGAAGTTTTGAGGAAGTCACGACGCGAGCGGGTCACGGCGGGTCCTGTATCGGAGGGGAAGTTCGGGGAACGCGGAGCGGGACGACCGGGGTACATTACACTCATGCCCGCGTTCTTGCGCCGTCGAACGATATCAGTGTGGCCGCGCGTATTGGCCGTCGCGACGGCGATCGCGGTCAGCTCGTGTCGCGACAGCGCGACCGCGCCGCACGAGCCGTCAACCAAAGCCGACATGGCGGGCCGAATCACGCAAATCGTTTCGGCTGGCTCGTACGCGGGCACTATTAAGGTTGAGGCTAACCCCTCGAGCGCGAGCACCGGCGATAAAGCGGTGGTAACGGTCAGCGCGAACGCGCTCATCCTTGCCGTGGATCGCCGAGAAACTGACTTTCGCGCCTTTGTCCCCGGTCAGTGGGTGCGCGTTTGGTTCAATGGCGCAGTATTGGAGTCGTATCCGGTGCAGGGCGCTGCCGCGACGGTGGTTATCGATTCTGCGTCGGTCTCCGTTACGAAGTAGACGCTCGTCCCGCATCTGTGAAGGCGCGCACGATGTGACGACGTCGACGCGCCGGGATGCGCGCCATAGGGTTTTGCGAAACCACCGTGTTCCTGCTGTGTAGCACGAACCAACAGCAATAGGAGCACGCATGCATATCCAGTTCACGAGCGCAGTTCTGGCGCTGTGGCTGCTGCCATACGTCACGCCGCTCTCGGCTCCCGCGATCGATCCCAACAATCCGCGTGCGCCGGCGCAGGGCACGGCCGCGATCACGTTTCGCGTGCGCGGACATTCGGTTGAAGCAACGTTGCGCGCACCGCGTCAGGCCTTTGCCAACTTACCGCAACGCGCTCCGGCCGCGGTTGTCGCCGGAAGTTGCGCCGTGCGTGTCGACGACCTTGTGCTGCGTCCGGAAGGGATGACGGTGCAGCCGAGCGCCTCCACCGATTCGCTCGTGACGGCGACGGTGCGTTATGAGGCGAACGCAGCACCAAAGACGCTCGATGTCTCGTGCGCCATGTTCCCGACGCAGCTCACGGCCGCGCCGCGACCGAATTTGGTGGTGGTGTTGGCTGGCGATCACGGCAAGACGGCCGTCATCTCGGCCAATTCCGACGGTCGAGTGGATGCGGGGATTCGGATGCGCTGAATCGCGGCTGAGCGCGCATTGACGGGTGGGCCAGACGACGTAGCTTCGACCATCCGTCGTTTCGCCCCTTTAGCCGCCACGTCCGATGCTCACTCGCCTTTCACGCGCACTGTCTGCGGCCGTTGTTACGGCCGTGTGCGTTTCGACAGCGCACGCGCAACCCGTCTTCTCCGCTCCCGGCGCACCGACCACGCTCACTAAAGAGCAGGCCGCAGCTCGCGCGATCTACAAGGAGCTCGTCGAGATCAACACCGTCGACTCGGTGGGCTCAGTAACGAAGGCCGCCGAGGCGATGGCCGCGCGATTCCGCGCCGCGGGATTTCCTGAGAAGGACATCTACATCGGCGGTCCGGCCGATAAGCCGAACAAGCAGAACCTCGTGGTGCGCTACCACGGCAAGGGCAACGGCAAGCCGATTCTGTTGCTCGCGCACCTGGACGTCGTCGCCGCGCTGCGCGCCGACTGGCCGCGCGATCCGTTCGTGATGGTCGAACAGAACGGCTTCTTTTTGGGCCGCGGCGTGGCCGACGACAAATCGATGGCCTCGATGTTCGTCGCCAACGTGCTGCGATATAAGGCCGAAGGCTACGTGCCCGAACGCGATCTGATTCTCGCCCTCACCGCCGACGAAGAAGGCGGCGGCTCGAACGGTGTGGGATGGCTCATTGCCAACAAGAAGGAACTGATCGACGCCGAGTACGCGATCAACGAGGGCGGCGGTGGCACGCTGCAAGATGACAAGCCGCTCTTTCATTCGGTGCAGGCCGCCGAGAAGGTGCCGGTGAACTACACGCTCACCGTGCTCAATACCGGTGGCCATTCGAGTGTGCCGCGCAAAGACAACGCGATCTACTCGCTCGCGAACGCCCTCGGCAAAATTGAGCGCTACACGTTCCCGGTGGAGTTGAACGATGTGTCGCGACCGTTCTTCGAGCAGACGGCGAAAGTCGAGATGCCATCGCTCGCGGCGGCCATGACGAAGATTGCGGCGAATCCGAAGGACGAAGCCGCTGCGGCCGTCATCTCGAAAGATCCGCGTTACGCGTCGATGCTGCGCACCACGTGTGTGGCAACGCGCCTGAGTGGTGGGCATGCCGACAACGCGCTGCCGCAGACAGCCACGGCTAACGTGAATTGCCGCATTGCGCCAACATCCACCGGCGACGAGGTGAAGCTCGCGCTCGACAAGATCATCGGTGATACGGCCGTGCGCATCACGATGCGCGGCGGTGATCGCAACAACGCCGGCGGCAAGCCGTCGCCGATCAACGCCACGTTGTTGCAAGCCACGACGACGCTCACGAAGAAGATGTTCAACGACGTGCCCGTGATTCCGACCATGAGCACGGGCGCCACGGACGGCCGCTTCCTGCGCAACGCCGGCATTCCGACGTATGGCGTGAGCGGTATCTTCTCTGCACCAGGTGAAACGAACGCCCACGGCCGCGACGAAAAGCTGCGCGTCAAATCGTATTACGACGGTCTCGATTTCCTGTATCAGCTCGTGAAGATGGTATCGGGGCCGGGGAAACCGATTTCGTAGCGGTCGCGCGCGACAAACGACGCTGCGCGAATCATCAAACGCGATTCCGCGAGTACCGTAAACAGCCTAGCGCAGAGGTCGCGGAGGTAACAAAAAAAAGAGGACGCGGAGCCGATGTATTGGCTCCGCGTCCTCTGTCTTTTCTCCGCGCTCCGCGATTTGCAGTTTACCGGAGCCCGTGGGAAGAACTACGACTTCATCCCCGGCTCGCTGTCGATCACCGCTTTGGCAATATCGACCATGCGCACCGAGCGATCCTGACTGCTGCGCTGCATGATGCGATACGCTTCCTGCTCGCTCGAGCCGGTGCGGCGCATCAGAATGCCTTTCGCGCGCTCGATGAGTTTGCGCGCTTCGAGCTGTTCTTTCGCTTCGGCCGCTTCCGCCTTGGCCGCCATCAATTCGCGCGCGCGCATCACCGCCATGCGCAGCGTTGCATCGAGCGTGGTCGGCGGCGTGGGCTTGGCCAACAACGCAACCGCGGTACTGCGAAGCACATCAGCCGCCGACAACGTCAGCGACAAATCTCCCGTGATCAGCACCACTGCCGTTCCCGGCAGCGCACTCGCGATCTGTTCGGCGGCCTGTACACCACTGGCGCCGGGCATATGCACATCAAGCAACACCGCGTCGGGTGTCAACTGTTGCGCGTGTTCGATCGCTTCGGCACCGCTCGCGACTTCCGCGACCACCATGTGCCCCAGCGCAGTCAGCAGGTCGACGACGGTCGACCGCTCAAGCGCGTTGTCTTCGGCGACCAGTACACGAATTGTCGACGGAACATCCGTCATGTCGTTACTCGGATGAGGCGGAGCTATGACGCCCCGCAATGTGAGCCAGCAGTTCAGCGGCACGAATGGGCTTGCGCAGCACGAACTCTGCGCCGGCCGATTCCGTCCCGCTCATCATCGGTTCCCACCCCGTAATCACCCCCACCCGCAGGGTCGGGAACCGTTCCCGGACGAAGGCAACCAAGTCCCAGCCACTCCCGTCGGGCAGACCGACGTCGGTCAGCATAAGATGGTACGCACTCGACGCCGCAGATGCGAGTCTTTCGCGCGCTTCCGCGCAGGTCCCAACGGCGTCAACCGTATGGCCACCCGAGTGTAACAGGCGACGAAGGAATTCGCGGCCGTCCTCGTGATCCTCGACCACCAGAATGTGGAGCGGCGACGAATACGCGGCCGGCAGGTCCGAGGTGATCACGGGCGTGGCCAGCCGCTCTCGTGGAAAGCGCAGGGTAACCGTGGTTCCCTCGCCCTGCGCCGACACCAGCGAGACGGCGCCCCGGTGTCGCCGGACGATTCCATAGACCTCGGCCAGACCGAGCCCCGACCCGCCAGCACCCTTGGTGGTATAAAACGGTTCGAACGCGCGCTCCTGGACTTCGGCGCTCATCCCGACGCCACTGTCCTGCACGACCACGAGCGCGTCGTCGTGTTCGATTGCCGTGCGAACGGTGAGCGTGCCGCCATTCGGCATCGCGTCGGTGGCATTGGAAACGAGATTGAGCAGCGCTTCGCGAATCTCACCGGGCACCCCACGCGTGGTGGCCCGCGGATCGTAGTGGCGCTCGACCGGTACCCCGGCGACACCGCCCTGGCGCTGGCGCATGGGCTCGGTCAGCGCCAGCACCTCGTCGGCCAGTGCGCCGAGTTCCAAAACCTCATCGGCTGCCCCATGCATCGGCTCCTGCCGAATGAAGCGCCCGACGCGCGAGGCCGTAGCCGCGCCCGTTTCGGCGGCCTTCTTGATTCGATCCGCGTAATCGCGCACCGCATCCGGTGACTCGGCGTGATGCCGCAGCAGATAGGCGGCCGCCATGATGGGATTGAGCGCATTGTTGACGTCGTGCATGACGCCCGCTGCGAGTTGACCGATCGCCGCCAGACGACGATCACGCGCGACAGCATCCTCACGCGCCGCGAGCGAACGGGCGCGCTCTTCGACCATGCGCTCCAATCGTTCGGCTTCGCTGCGCACGCGTGTATCGAGTCCGTCGTCGCCACTCACTGCGTGCTCAAGCAGATGCGCAACGCGCTGTTCAGTGATATCGAGACTCATCAGCACCACGCCAACGACTTTCCCGTCGGCGTCGCGAGTGGGAGCCGCGTTGCACTCGACTCGTCGTGGTTCCGCGTAGTTGGCGCGACGCACGATGAGCGGATCGCGACGAACGATTTCACCGGCGAGGCCACGCATGGCCGGATGCTCGGTAAACGCCAACGCCGAGTCTGCGTTGGCGCGCGAGGGTCGCTCGGCCTCCCAGAGCTCGCGCAGAGTGTACGGTACGGGCTCGGGATTCGCGGCCTGTGCATTGGCGTTGCGCCGAATGATTTGTCCCGACGCATCGATCACCCAAACCGCCGAGGGGGTAAGCTCGAACACGGCGCCCAATTCACGTTCCGCACGGACCAGCGCAGCGCTGGTCGCTTCGCGTCGCGTGATATCGGTGAAACACACCAGCACACGAAAGGCGTTCAGCGGTACCACGCGCACGTGAAACCACACGTCGCCGTGTGAGAATCGCAGCGACTGTTCGCCGATGGTGCGATCGTCGAGTGCCCGCGCGATCAATGGCAAGATCGCATCGCCAAAGAGCGAAAAGACGATGGTGGCCGGCTGCGAGCGCAGTGGCGCACGTTCGTCGATGACGAACAGCGCGCGCGCCGCACGATTCGCGGCGCGCAAAAACCCGTCAGGCGAAACCGTCACTGCCGCCGACGTCATGCCCGCCAGTACGTCGGCCATGACATCGTCGTACGCAACACGATCGCCGGTGCTGATGTCAGATTCGCTCATGATCCCCGGGGGTGACACGGCGGGAGGGTGCCCAAGCTTAGCGCTCAAACACTCGGAAGGTCAAACGCGCGGATCGGCGTAGGTCCCAGTGTGGGATGTTTCGCGAGGTGTCGTGAGAGACTGCGCGCGGTGGTAGTTTCTGAGCATGTCATCCCGCTTCCGTTCTACTCTCTGGCGCGTGCTGGCCATCCAGACGGTCACGCTGGTGCTGCTCTGGCTCCTGCAGAACCGCTATTCGAGCTAAGCCGCCATGCATTGGATCAATTGGGCCGTCGTCGGCCTCTATCTGTTCTATCTCGTATTCGATGGCCTTCGGCGCACGCGCGGGACATCGAATCTCGAAGGGTATTTTCTGGCCGGGCGCAGCCTGCCGTGGTGGGCCGTCGGCCTGTCGGTGATGGCGACACAGCTTTCAGCGGTCACGCTGATCGGCACCACGGGACAAGGCGCGACGGACGGTCTCAAGTTCGTGCAGTTCTACTTCGGGCTGCCGATTGCGATGGTCGTGCTGGGGGTCACACTCGTGCCGTTCTTACACGGTGCCAAAGTGTACACGGCGTACGAGTATCTCGAGCGTCGTTTCGATCCGAAAACGCGTTCGCTCACCAGCCTGCTCTTCCTGCTCTCACGCGGCATGTCGTGCAGCACCATTCTCGCGGCGCCAGCGGTGGTGCTGTCCGCGATTTTCGGCTGGAATCTTGCCTGGTGTGTGGCGCTGATCGGTATTCCCACCATCACCTACACGGTGTTCGGTGGCGTGCGCGCGGTCGCGTGGGCCGACGTCAAACAGATGGTGATTGTCGTCGCCGCACTGACGTCGATCGTCGTTGTGCTGGTGATGCGGATGCCAGTGCCGATCGACGACGCGTTTCGCATTGCGGGAGCCGCCGGCCGCTTGCAGGTGTTCGACTTTTCGTTCGACCTGACCAAGACCTACACATTCTGGTCGGGCATTATCGGCGGCACCTTTCTCATGCTGTCGTACTTCGGCACCGATCAAAGCCAGGTGCAACGCTATCTCGCGGCCAAGTCAGTTGACGAAGCGCGCAGCTCGCTCTTGATGAGCGCGTACTGGAAGATTCCGCTGCAGGCCCTCGTGTTACTGGTGGGCGTGCTGGTGTATCTGTTCTTCCTCTTCGAGCCGGCGCCGCTTTTGTACAATCCGTCGCAGGCCGCACAGTTCCGCGAAGCCAATCCCACGGCGTACACAGATCTGCAGCAGCGTTACGCCGTGGCCAATGGCCAGCGCGCCTTCGCCGCCCGCGCCGTGCAGGACGCGCGCAAAACTGGCGACGAATCGCGTGTTGCCGCGTCGCTCGATCTCTTCCGCAACACGGACAAGAACATCGCCGACTTGCGCACGGAAGCGCTGGCCGAGGTCACCAAAGCGACGGGACAGCCGTCGCGCGATGTGAACTACATCATTCCCACGTTCGTACTTGGCTATCTCCCGCTCGGCCTCGCCGGACTCTTTCTCGCGGCGGTGTTGGGTGCCGCCATGTCGGCGATCTCGGCGGAACTGAGCTCACTCTCAACAGCGACGGTCATCGACTTCTATCGTCGCTGGTTTCGACCGGAGGCCACGGACGATCACTTTCTGTTCGTCTCGCGCGTCGCGACTGCAGGTTGGGGCGTATTCGCGTGCATCGTAGCATCATACGCCGCTACACTTGGTTCGCTCATCGAAGTGGTGAACCGCTTTGGTTCGTTCTTCTACGGATCGATTCTGGGCGTCTTTCTACTCGCGATGATTCCGCGCTCGCGCGCACTCGGCGCATTTGTCGGACTGCTCGCGGGTATGGTCACGGTGGGCAGCGTCTCCTTCGGCGCGCCGAGCGTTTCATTCCTCTGGCACAACGTGATTGGCGCCGTGACGGTGCTGATCGTCGGGTCGCTGCTCTCGTGGGGACCGGCACCTGTAACCCGCGCTTAATCGCGGAGAACTGCGGGAACTGCCACGCGAGGAACAGCCACTACCTATCGCAGAGGACGCAGAGGAGCGAGAGGAGCGCAGAGATCGCTGGGAACATCACATTCTTTCTAAAGTTGTTCTCTGCCTGCTCCGCGTCCCTCCGCGCGCCGCGATTTGCTGTTCACGCACCCTCGGCGATCTCGGCGTCCTCTGCGTCAGGCGGTTCCCTGCGTCGCGCTACTGCGCCTTCGGAACCGCAGTCGACGTGCCGTTCACGAGGTTGAGGAGAATACGCGCCGCGCCTGGAACACCGGCGGGAAGTTGACGGAAGAGCGCGAGGGTGACGTACACGTAGCGTCCCTTCCCAACCTGCGCCTCGAGCAGCGCACCTCGGTTTTCCGGTTCGTCGGGATCGTTCATGGACAGAATCGACGTGTAGCGTTTGTCGATCGTGCTGGGCATGTAGGTGGCGCGCTCCTGCACCCAGTCGTTCCAGTCGTCGGCGCCAATCTTGTTGGGGCCGGTCAGCAGCGGCGACGTCGGTTGCAGCACTTTCACCGGCGCCTGTTCCATGGTCACGCGCGCGGCGGGGCGTGTCCAGCCCAGTGGATAGGGCGTGACCGTGGGGAACTTGCTCATGTCTTGCGCGCCGTATTGCACAACCAGCGTGCCGCCCTTGTTTGCATAGTCGAGCAGGCGCGGGTTCTGCCGCACCAGTTCATCGCTCGACTCGTACGCGCGTGGCCCCACCACAATGCTCGTGAAGCGCGAGAGATCGGTGCTTGCGAGCGCGGCTGGTTCAATCTTCTCGACGTTCACATCGAGTTGACGTAGCGCTTCCATGCCCAGGTCGGCCGACCCGGTGATGTAACCCACGCGCGCGCGCGGCGGCAGCTTCACACTGACCGCCGACAGGTACATACCTGACGTACCGTACAAGCGCTGCGGTGCGATATGATCGTACGCAATCGTGTAATAACCGCTCACCGATTCCACGTTGTCGTGCATCGCGAACGCACCAACGATATGCCGACCGACCGGCACCATGCCGGTCACGTGAAATGACACGATGGCCGAACCCCCGGCAGGAAGTTCGCGCACGCGCTGTGCGGAATCGGCTTTGAGGCCGGCGGGCAAGTCGAGTCGCACTCGCACGCTTGAAGTACTGTCGTATGCCGACTGGATGCGCACCGGAATGTCGCGCTCGACCGGAACGCCGGCGCGCATGTATTCGATCGCGCTCGCGAGTTGAATCGTGATTCCCGGCACGGCGGCAACAGGCACTTGCTGATCGCCCTTCACCGGATCGGCAAAGCGATTCACGACCGGTGCCTTGAGCAGTACCGTCTCGCCGGCAATGACTACGCTGGCCTGTACGACTGTCGCGGTGCGGTCTTCCGATGCGGCTTCGTCGTTCGCGTCGATCGGTGTCTGAAACCAGTCCTGCTGCTTGCGACCGTTCAGGCGCCACCACGGCGACGCCGGCTCGAACGCCACCGCCCAACGCTGCAAGGTGAGCGCACTGTCGGGTGCAATCGGTACGTTCTTTTCGGGAAATCCTCCGGCTGGCTGCGCGTAGTCACGCATGCCCGCGTACGCGAGCGTCACCGGAACGTGTCCGCGATTAAACACGGTCACCGTGACGGGCATCGAATCGCCCACGTTGGTCTTCTTCGTTTCACGCACCGGAAACACGGCGCGCGGTGCAGTGGCTTCGAGCGCCACACCAGCCGCCAGTGTCAACGCCTGTTCGGTGCGTGACGTCAGCAACTGCAGCGCATCCCACAACTCCGGATCTGCATCGGTGGCGCGGCGCGGACTGATGCGTGGTGTCATTCCGGCCTGACCGGCAAAGAGCACGGCCGGAGCTGTCGGGAGTGACGCGCGCACTGCGCGCAGCAGCCGCAGCGTTGAGGCCAACGGCGCGATAATCGGTGTTGGATCGTCGGCGCGATACGCCTGATGCGCTTCGCGCGCCAACGCGAGCGCCGAATCGAGCTGCCCTCGCACCGCGGGTGACAACTTCGCGCGCAGCGGCGTCCAGGTCGTGTCGATTCCGTCGAAAATACTGGCTTCTTCTTTCGCGTTGGCCGGACCGACGCGCGCAGCTTCGCGCTGCACGACGTCGATGATGGCGCCCTTGCGTTGCAGCACCCCAAAGCCTTGCGATTTATGTTGCGAGCGGCTTTCCGCTGCGATTTCGTAGTAGCTGCGACCCAACAGCGCGTTGTATTCACCGACGTTCATGCGGAGCGTGCCTTCCGCCGGCGCCTGTCGTGAGCTGCGGTAAAACTTGGATGGCGTCCAGGGCAGTCCGTACGATGCCACCGGAAAGCGCACGGTATCGGCGGCGAGTTCGTACGCCTCTCGGGCGAGAATTCCCGACACTTGATGATGTCCGTGTCCGTCGCGCGGCGTGCCCGAGAAAAACGCAACCATCACCTGCGGGCGGAACGCGCGCACCACGCGAATCACATCGCCCAGAATCGTATCCTTGGGCCAATGCGTGAACGTTTCTTCGGCATTTTTGCTGAAGCCGAAATCGAACGCGCGCGTGAAGTACTGTCGACCACCGTCGATGCGACGCGCCGACAGCAGCTCCTGCGTGCGGATCGCGCCGAGCGACTCACCAAGCTCGTTACCGATCAGATTCTGTCCGCCGTCGCCACGCGTGAGCGAGAGATAGGCGGTCTCAACGTGTCGTCCGCGCGTGAGCCACGCGATGAACTGCGTGTCTTCGTCGTCGGGGTGCGCCGCAATCGTCAGCACGCGTCCGCGCGTGCTGAGTCCGTCGAGTACGGAGCCTAGAGCGGCCGCACCGCGATCGACGGTGGCCGCGTTCTGCGCCCGCAAAGTCGACGCGCTCGTAAGCAAGAACGCGGCCGTACTCAGTACGGCCGCGCGAAAGCGATTGGACATGATGTAGCTCACAGTGGTGTTTTCGATGCTGGGCGCAGGTCTTCGCCATCACCCAGGTCCATCACACTCTCGATAATGCGCGCCTGCTCCTGACTGTGCGCGGCGGCATAACCTTCGGCCGGACTCGCGCGCTCCGGACGCCCCGCGTATCGAACGCCGACGGCCGAACCGGCTGATGAACGCAAACGCGGTTGCACGTAGGTCCACGCGCCCTGATTCCGGGGTTCCTCCTGCGCCCACACGACTTGCTCCACGGCCGGGTACCGCTCCATGAGCTGCACGATGTCCTGATGTGGCCACGGATAGAGCTCTTCCACGCGAATCAACGCCACATTCGGATTGCGATTGGACGCGAGCGCCATGTCGTAGTACAGCTTACCCGTGCAGAACACCACGCGACGAACATCATCGCGTACGTTCGCGGTGAACGGATCGTCGATGATCGACTGGAATCCGCCCTGCGTGAGATCGTCGAGGCGCGAGGCTGCCTGCGCCAGACGCAACAACGACTTGGGCTGCATGCAAATGAGCGGGCGCCGGTTCTCACGCAACGCTTGGCGACGCAGCAGATGGAAATACTGCGCCGGCGTGCTGCAGTAGGCGACCGTCATGTTGTCCTCGGCGCACAGCTGCAGAAAACGCTCAAGTCGCGCGCTCGAATGCTCGGGGCCCTGTCCTTCGTATCCGTGCGGCAGCAGCATCACCACGTTGCTGTCCTGGCCCCACTTCGCCCGATCGGCCACGATGAACTGATCGATGATCGGCTGCGCGACGTTGACGAAGTCGCCGAACTGCGCTTCCCAGAGGGTCAGCGTATCGCTGGCGACGACGCTGAAGCCGTATTCGAACGCGAGCACCGCCGTCTCGGACAGCGCCGAGTTGTAGATCTCGAATGCGCCACGCGCGGCGGGAAGATTGGCCAGAGGCGCATACTTACGTCCGGTCTCCGCGTCGTTGAGTACCGCATGTCGATGCGAGAAGGTGCCGCGCTCCGCGTCCTGACCGGTGATGCGCACCGATACGCCCGATTCAAGCAGCGAACCGAATGCGAGCGCTTCGGCGTGTCCCCATTCAATGCCTCCCGCTTCCCCCATGGCTTCGCGCCGGCGTTCCAGCTGCTTGGCCAGTCGATTGTTTGGCGTGAAGTCGGTTGGCCACGTCAACAACGCGTCGTTGATTCGCCGCAGCGGCTCGGCGTCGAGTGCGGTCACGACTCGTTCCGGCACCTCGTCGGGCGCGGCCGGCCACGGCGCATGCTTCTCCGTGTTCAACAGCGATGTCTTGAACTCCGCATGAATGCGCTGGTAGTTCTCGCTGACGGATTTCTCGACTGCCTGTGCATCGGTCACGCTCATCACGCCTTCAGCGACGAGGCGATTGGCCCACACCTGCGGCACCGTGGGGTGCTGTCGGATTTTCGCCGTACGCGTGGGCTGCGTATACATCGGTTCGTCACCTTCGTTGTGGCCGTGACGACGATAGCCCACGAGGTCGATCAACACGTCCCTCTTGAAGACGGCGCGATAGGCACAGGCAAGCCGCGCGGCAGCAATGCACGCCTGCGCGTCATCGCCATTCACGTGGAAGATCGGAATCTCAAAGCCTTTCGCCAAATCGCTGGCATAGTAGGTCGAGCGGGCGTCCGACGGATCGGTGGTGAAACCCACCTGATTGTTCACGATGATGTGAATCGTGCCGCCGGTGCGATACGCGTTGAGATGCGAGATGTTGAGCGTCTCGGCCACGATTCCTTCGCCGGGGAACGCCGCATCACCGTGAATCGCGACGGGCACCACCGCCAGCTCGTTGCGGACGCCGGGCTTTCCATCAACGCGCTGCAACGCGCGCGCGACGCCTTCGATGACGGGGTTCACCACTTCGAGGTGCGACGGATTGGGCACCAGGCGCAAACGCACGTCGCGTCCGTCTACGGTGCGCGCACCAACAAATCCCATATGGTACTTCACGTCGCCAGTCGCGTTCTCATCGTCATTGTCGTGACGACCTTCAAACTCGGCGAACAGCGCTTCGAACGGCTTCCCCATCACGTTGGTCAACACGTTCAACCGACCACGATGCGCCATGCCGATCACCACTTCTTCCGCTCCGGCGCGCGCTGACTGCTCGATGACCGTATCGAGAATCGGAATCAGCGCGTCGGTGCCTTCAACGGAGAACCGCTTGTAGCCAACGTAGGCACGACCAAGGAAGCGTTCGAGTCCATCGACTTCGTTGAGGCGTCGCAGAACGGCGATTTTCTCGTCATTCGTGAGACCGCGTGTGAGGTTGCCGGCGCGGAATTCACGACGGAACCAACTGCGCTCATCGTTGGCTTCGAGATGCCACACTTCATAGCCGATGTGGCCGCAGTACACGGCGCGCTTGCGCCGAATAACGTCGAGGGCGGTCGCAAACCGGTCGTCACCGATGACCGATCCGGGAATCGCCGCGAGGTCGGCCTCGGTGAGGCCATGATATTCGGCGTTCAGCTCATCGGCGCCCGCGGGCGACGAGCCGAGCGGATCGAGTTGAACGGCGTAGTGGCCGTATTCGCGAATGGCTTGCTGCAACGAGGCCGCTGCGGCCGCTTTACGCAGCAGCGTGTTGTCGGGAACGGCGCTCGCAAGCGGCGCGGAGGGCGACGGCGCCGACGGTGCGCCCATGGTCGCGAACAGCGACTCGGCCACGCGGAAGTACTGGCGCCAGGTCTCGTCCACAGAAGCGGGATCGCGACGATAGCGCTCAAACTGTTCGGCGATAATGCCGTCGTTGAAAACACTGGTGATGGCAGACGTGCTCATAGTGGTCGCAATCTAGCGACCTTATCGTGCTTTTTCGGGCGGCCATCGCGCGTCGGCGCTACGTCGCCCGCGCGCCCGACTCACCCCGTCATCTACGTGGAGACGGGGAGCACGAGGGTGAAGAGCGACCCTTCGCCGGGACGCGAAACGACCTCGATGCGACCGCCCAGAATGGTGGCGAGCCGACGACTGATGTAGAGGCCGAGTCCGGTGCCGCGGTGACGCCGGGAGTTCACGTCCTCGAGCTGCGAGAACGGGCGGAAGAGACGAGGCAGGTTAGCCGGCTCGATCCCGATGCCGGTGTCCCGCACGGCGAACCGAACGGTTGCCGCGCCGTCGCTGGGAGAGCCTCGGGACACCTTCAACGAGACCTCGCCGAACGCGGTGAACTTGACGGCGTTCTGAATCAGGTTGAGCAGGATCTGCCGAACGCGGGCCTCATCCGTGTGCAGCTCGGGTAGCCCCGGGGCCACGTCGAGGGAGAAGGCGATGCCTTTTTCGCGCGCCATTGGTTCGACGAACGGCAGCACGGAGTCGGCAAGGGTGGCGGGCTCGACCGTCGCGTGCCGAGTGGTCAGGCGATCCGCCTCGAGTGAGGCGTAGGTGAGAATGTCCTCGATGAGCGCGCCGAGGTGTCGACCAACGGCCCGGAGTCGCATGAGGGCGTCGCGCTGTTGATCGGTCAGCGGACCAAGAATCTCATCTTCCAATAGCTCGCCATATCCTTCTAGTGACGCTAAAGGAGTGCGAAGCTCGTGTGATAGTGTCGCTAAAAGGCTGGTTTTGGCCGCATCGGCAGATTGGGCTTCTTCGAGCTGGCGGGCCTTCCACAGCGCCAGCGACGCCAAGTCAGCGACCGCAGCCAGACGACTTTCATCGACGTCGTTGAAGGTGGCGGCACCCTCCAGCCGAAAGACCGACAGCACCCCCAGCAGCTGCGATTCGGCCAGCAGGGGCAGCACGAGGATTGGGCCGATACCCAACTGCGGCAGCAGTTCAGCGAAGAACGGGGAGCTTTCCGACGACGAGCGCATGGCGATCGTGCGGTGCTCCTCGGCGACGCGACCGGTCACGCTCCCCTCGAGCGGGAAGCTCAGCCCAAGCAGACGAGCCGAGGCGCCTTTGACCGCGACGAACTTCCCGATGTCGCCATTGATCTCGGCCACCGACGCGCCGGCACCGCGCCCCTGCACCGTGGCCGCGTCGCAGATGGTCTGCAGCAATGCGCGCGAGTTCGTGCCTGCCGCCAACGCGCGGGCCACCTCGCGCAGCGTGCCGAGCTCCTCGTCCTTGCGATAATCCGAGAAGAGCAGATCATCGGTCCAGGAGTTCGGGGCGCGATCCGAAGGCGAGGTCATATCTCTAACATCGACCCGCGCCGTGATCGCTCGCAACCGGAGGGCGCGAGCGATTCAACGGCCTCGAGGCCTAGAACGTGACATCAACCGTGGCAAACAACGCACGCGCCGGCAGGACGAAATAGCGCACTTTGCCTGAACCGCTCACCGAGCCGCTGCCGAACTTCTGTGTGTCGCCGAGGTTCGATCCACGCAGGGTGAGACCATAACGGCCTTGCGTCACGCGCGCCGTGGCATCGAGCACGAAGAGATCGGGCAGAGTGCGATCCGGGCTGCCGGTGTTATCGAGGAACGCCCGCGACTGATAACGTCCTTCGAGTGTGAACACCGTCGAGCGCAAGGCGGTGGATTTGAACGGCGTAATCTCGACGCGTTGCGACGTGATCACCGCCGGCGAGAGCAGCGGTGATACGTTCGTTCGCACCACCGGTGTGCCGCGCGACGAGTCGGTGAACTGCGCAATGCGATTCATGCTCCACGTCGCGTTGCCGCCGAGGGTGAAGACTGGCGAGAGCACCACCCGTCCGTCGAATTCCACCCCGCGACGATATGACGAGCCCACATTGCGTCGCAGGATGGATCCTGATGCGGTGGGTGCGCCGATACGCTCGATGTTGTTCGTGAAGTCCATGCTGTACACGTTGGCATCGACGCTCGCGCGCGCGCTGCGCCAGCGAATACCCAACTCCGTGTCGCCAAGCTTTTCGGGCTTCACCCGCGTGAAGTCGCCGTAATCGGCCACATTGTAGGAACTGAGATCGTCGTCGCCGGCGAACAAGTCACTCCGTGCCGGCTCGCGCGTGGTCCGTCCGTAGGAGAGATACCCCTGCCACTGCGGCGCCAACTGTACCGTGGCGCCCAGTTTGGGATTGAAGAAGGTCCAGTCGATGCTGCGTTCGTCGATTCCGGCGCGCGAGTCGGGTACGTAGCGGAACTTGGCCCATCGCGTTTGCAAATCGGCAAACCAGCGCACGCGTCCGCGATCGAGCGAGGCTTTGAGAAACGCGCTCGCGTCCTGCTTGTGACCGGTGTTGTCGTACAACGACAGCGTATCGGGACGCAGGTAGCCGCGGTGTGCGCGCTGATACGTGTTGGCATTAATGCCAGCGTTCAACGACAGGTCTCCGCGCGTGGCGTTGATGGCGCTCGTCACCCCGTACCACTGATGGGCGAGGTTGAAGCGATAGCGATCGCTGCCGTCGAAGTAGTCGTAGTTACCGCTGGCGGAGTTGCGATACAGCGTGGTGTTGAACGTTGCGTTCTCAGAGAGCACATGCGAGAGCGCGAGCGAAAACATCTGCTGACCGAATTTATCCAGCTCGTCGACTGCCAGCGGATTGTATTTCCGATTGGCGGCGAGTTCGGCGAGCGTCGCGCCCACGTACGAAAGGGTGTCGGCTAGCAGGCCCGCGAGGGCGGTGGCTTTGATGATCGTCTTCTCGCCAAACCATCCGGCGCCCACAAAACCGGAGCGTCCCTCGACGCCACTGTGATCGCGATATCCGCCGGTACGTTGCGCGGTCGCGCGTCCGTACACCGCGAACTTGGAGTCGGTCAAGCCCGAATTGAATCCTGCGCTCACGCGCTGGGCGCCAAACGATCCGAACTGCACACTCGCATCGCTCACGGAACCTTTGCGCGCGATTGGCGTGGTCTCGAAATTCACCGAGCCCGCAAAACTCGCGGTGCCGGCCGAGCTCGTGCCTACCCCTCGCTGTACCTGCACGGAGTTGACGCTCGACATCAGATCGGGGAGATCGGCGAAGTACAACACCTGATCTTCCATGTCGTTCAGCGGCACACCGTCGAGCGTAATGTTGATGCGCGTCTGATCGAGTCCACGGAGCCGCAAATAACTGTAGCCCCAGTTGGTCCCCGTTTCGGTATGCGCGGTCAACGACGGGCTCGCGCCCTGCAACAAGAGCGGCACGTCCTGACCAAAGTGACGCTGTGTGATGACGTCGCGCGCGATTGTCTTCTGGGAAATGGGCGCCACGTCTCCGGCGCGAATGGCCGAGACGAGAACCTTCTCAATGCGCTGCGCCGAATCTCGCCGGGCGGTGGTATCGCGCTTAGCCGGCGCCTGTTGCGCCTGCAGTGGAGTGAGAGCGAAGGCGGCGGCGACGAGGGCGGCCGACTGGAGACGTCGCGACGATCGCGACGCCAGCACGCGCCCGAGGCGCGCGATGATGCGCTGCTGCATAGTGGACTCCCTACGCCGGTGCGAACCGGATCAGGTTCTACGGGACTCTCTCAGCCTGCGCGCGACAGTGCGGCAGGCACCCCGGTCATGTGCGCGCAACTTAGAGCAGTGCACACGCATTGCGCTACTGGTGCCCGATTTCGGTGCTAGCTTCCGGCCTATCATGAACATCGTGACCGACGTCGGGACGTGGCTCACCGCACACGGCAGTTCGTACGCCGAGTTGTTCGGCTTTGTCACCGGCGCCCTCAATGTGTGGCTCGTGACGCGCGAGAACATTTGGAGCTGGCCACTGGGCATTCTGAACGCCGTGTTCTACGTGGTCGTGTTTGCGGGGTCGGGACTTTACTCCGACACGGGGCTGCAGGTCGTCTACTTCGTGCTCTCGTGTTACGGCTGGTGGCACTGGTGGCGCGGCGGCCCCCAACACGAGGCGGTGGTCGTCACTCGCACGCCGGTCAAACTCTGGCTCATGCTGATCGCGCTCGGTATCGCGACCTGGATTACGCTCTTTTCGATTACCTCACGCATTCCCGGCAGTGCGTTGCCGAAGATGGACGCGGCGCTCGTGGCCACGAGCCTCATTGCGCAGTGGATGATGACGCGGAAGCTGCTTGAGAATTGGCTGCTCTGGATCGCGGTCGACGTGGTGTACGTCCCCGTGTTCATCATCAAGGGGCTGCGACTGACGGCGGTTCTCTACGCCGTGTTTCTCGCGCTCGCGATTCTCGGCTACGTGCAGTGGCGTCGCTCGGCCAATAGAGGCGAGGCCGCCACGGCATGAGCGCATTGCTGACTCACGTGGTGTTCACCGGCTCAGAGTCGGTGGGGAAGACTACGCTT
Source organism: uncultured Gemmatimonadaceae bacterium (assembly GCA_966096095.1). Classification (GTDB taxonomy): domain Bacteria; phylum Gemmatimonadota; class Gemmatimonadetes; order Gemmatimonadales; family Gemmatimonadaceae; genus Gemmatimonas. The sequence continues at coordinate 35,876 of CBHTUR010000029.1, forward strand.
GGCGCACTGGTGGCGCAGCACTACGGCGCGCTCATCGTACCGGAGTTTGTGCGCGAGTACGCCGAACAGAAGGGCGCGGCGCTCGATTTTCGCGATCACGGGCCTATTGCGCATGGCCAGATGGCATTGGAGGACGAGTATGCCGCGCGCGCCGTAGCTCGTGGCGACGCGCTCCTGCTGCACGACACCGATCTATTGAGCACGGTGGTGTACTGCCGTCATTACTTCGGTCGCTGTCCGCAGTTCATCGAGGACGCGGCGGTCGAACGGCGCCCCGCGCTGTACATTTTGCAGGATATCGACGTGCCGTGGATCGCCGACGGCGTGCGTGATCGTGGCGATCGACGCGAGGAGGTGCAGCAACTCTTTGTCGATACGTTAACGCGGTTGCATGCCGACTTCGTCACGATTCGCGGCGATTGGAACTCCCGCGCGCAGGCCGCGATCGCGGTAATCGATGAACTCTTGAAGCGCTGACGATTTCAGTTCCGCCCGATCACACCACACGCCCAACTACCATGGCTTCCGAAACACAGAGTTTTGAAAAGCACGCGCAGTGGACCCCGGCCTATCATTTCTTCTCGGCGCCGCTCGCAATTGCGTATCTCATCTGGGCCGTGAAACGCGTTGTTTCGAATCCGACGGTCGACACCGAATTTGCCTTGGTTGGAGCGCTCGCCCTCGCCGGCCTCGCGGCGGTCTCGCGGTTGTCGCCGATTCGCGTGCAGGACCGCCTCATTCGCCTTGAGGAGCGCGTGCGGTTGGCGAAATTGCTGCCGGCAGACCTGCAGTCGCGCATCGATGAACTCACGCCGCGTCAGCTTGTCGCTATCCGCTTTGCCAGCGACGAAGAAGTCACGGACCTCGTTCGGAAAGTGCTCGCCGCGCCGTCGATGACGCAGAAGCAGATCAAAGCGGAGATCAAGCGCTGGAAGGCCGACCACTTCCGGGCGTAAGCGGCCATGACTTCTCAATCACTGCCGACGCCGCTCGTTTCCGTTGCCTGGTTGGCAGAACATCTCGGTCAACCATGGCTGCGCGTGGTCGACGCGAGCATGTATTTGCCCAACGCCGGACGAAACGCGCGCGCCGAGTACGACGCGCAGCATATTCCGGGCGCCGTGTTCTGCGATATCGGCGACATCAGCGACGAGAACGCCGCATGGCCGCACACCCTGTTGCCCGCCGACGTGTTTGCGCAGCGCATCGGCGCGCTGGGCGTGGGGTCAGAACACGCCATTGTCGTCTACGACAGCTCGGGGCAGAACTTCAGCGCGCCGCGTTTGTGGTGGATGCTGCGCACCTTCGGCCATGCCCGCGTGGCGGTGCTCGATGGCGGCCTGCCCAAGTGGATCGCGAGCGGAAACCCGGTGAGCGCCGACGCGGTAAGCGCAACGCCAGCGACCTTTCGCGCGCAGCCGCACCCGGAGCGTTGGCGAGATATCGCGCAGATGCGCGACAACCTCACGACGCATCGCGAACAGGTAGCGGACGCGCGTTCGCCCGGACGCTTCGAGGCCACCGAACCCGAGCCGCGTGCCGGTGTGCGCGGCGGACACATTCCGGGCGCGGTGAGCGTGCACTACGCGAAGCTGGTGAATTCGGACGGCACGCTGCGCAGCGCCGTTGAGCTCAATGAGATCATGCGCGACGCAAACCTCGATCTGAACAAACCAATCGTTGCCAGTTGCGGCACCGGCGTCACGGCCTGCGCAATCATGCTCGCGCTCGACGTACTTGGCGTTGAAGACAAAGCCGTATTCGACGGCAGTTGGACGGAGTGGGGCAGTACGCCCGACGTTCCCGTGGCTACCGGACCAGCGAGGTAGGAGGAGGGAGGTAGGAGGAAGGAGGACGCAGCGGCGAGCACACGGCGCGGGGGCGGCAGGGCGCAGGAACGGAGACAGGGGTAAGTGAGCAGGGGTGCCATTTTTCTCGGCATTCTGGGCGATTACTCACTGGACGCGTCTCGCCATTTCTTGCGGGCGCTGCGGATTCTACGCGCGCGCGAGTTCCAACGAGACGGGGATTCCGCCGTTCGATGATTTGAATGCGGAGACGAAGCGCAAGCGCGACGGGGATACGAGCCGTCGATCGGGCACCAGCAGCGCGGCGTCCCACGCGCCGCCGACGTGTGTGACCTCGCGCACGACATCACCGAAGCGCGAGTATAAGTTGCGCAGATCGGCGCCGCCGCTGACGCGTTGACCGTATGGCGGATTGGTCAGGATCAATCCGTCGTGGGCAATCGCGGCCAGATCAACATCGGATAACGCGCGCTGGGTAATCTCAAGATCGGCAACCACGCCTGCGCGCTCGGCATTCGTGCGCGCGGCATCGCAGGCGCCAGCATCGCGATCGCTGAGAACGATGCGCACTCCGGCGGCTGGCTTCTCTTTCGCCGCCGCGTCGGCGCGGAGCCGCGTCAGCATCGCAGTGTCGACTTCAGGCCAGCGTTCCATCGCAAAGTGGCGCGCACGCCCCGGCGCGATGTTGCGCGCGCGCAGAGCCGCCTCGATACCAATCGTGCCGGAGCCACAAAACGGATCGACCAGTGCACGCTCGCCGCTCCAGCGACAGGCGGCCAGCATCGCCGCCGCGAGCGTTTCGCGCAGTGGCGCTTTGGCAATCGCTTGTCGCCAACCGCGCCGATGCAACAGCGCGCCCGACGTATCGGCGCTAATCGTGCACACATCGTGCTCGAAGCGCACCACAAACAACTGCTCGTCGCGAGCGGTCGCGTCGTCTTCGTCGTCGGCAGTCGCTCGCTCGAGCACGGTGACGTCACGAACCGCATTCATCACTCCGCGCGCGAGTCGTTCGGCCACCGCATCGGAGTGATACAAGCGCGACTTGCGACACGTCACGCGAAAGCGCACGGCGCTGCCGGGCGATACGACACCCTTCCACGACACGCGGGCGGCCTGCTTTTCCAGCGTGGCGAAGTCGCGAGCGGTGAACGACGCCAATCGCACGATGACGCGTGAGGCAAGACGCGACCACAAGTTCACCAAGAACAGCTGTGACGTCGTCGCGCGGAACGAAACGCCCGCCGCACTCTCTTCCCCGAGCGTCAGTCCGAGCGCGCGCAACTCGTCTGCCAGCAACCCCGAGATTCCCGGTGCGGCGATGGCAAACGCGTCAAACGTCGGTTCGCTGCGCGTTGGCGTCGCGCGAACAGAGGTGGCGCGAGCAGGGGTGGCACGTACAGGCGTGGCGCGTGCTTTCATCGGGCCGTGAGTGGTGAGCTGCCGTTTCCGTTGTTGAGGAAACTATCACCGACACCACCCTGCGTGCGCGTCTCGCGTGCGCGTCTCGCGTGCGCGACGCGCGTGCGCAACGCGCGTCGGGGACGAATCTACGCGGCCTGCGCGCCGAACGACCGCACTCGCTTGGACGGCGAGTACGAGCGTGCGCCACGAGCCACCAACAGCCGGTAGAAATCTTCCGCGTCGAGTGGCGGCGCAAACAGATAGCCCTGGCCCAGCTCGCATCCCAAGGCCAGCAGCTGGCCGCGCTGCGCTTCAGTCTCGATACCTTCGGCCACCGTGTTCATGCGCAACGTCTCGCCGAGTGCGACAATGGCGCTGGCCAACACCGGTCCGTCGCCCGCTTTGTCGATGACGTCGACGAATGCTTTGTCGATTTTGAGAATGTCGATCGGATAGCGCTGCAGGTAGCTCAACGACGAGTATCCGGTTCCAAAATCATCGATCGCCAGTGAGACGCCGAGCGCCTTGAGCGCCGTCAGACGCTCCATCGACATCTCAGTGTTGTGCATGAGCATGCTTTCCGTGATCTCAAGCACGAGATGGCTCGGATCGAGTCCCGAGTCGGCCAACGCCTGTCGCACGTCTTCAATGATGCCGGGCTCCTGCAACTGGCGCCCCGACAGGTTCACCGTGATGCGCATTGCTTGGCCGCGCTCCGACTCCCAGCGGCGCGCCATGCGACACGAGTGACGCAGCACCCATCGCCCAATGGCGACGATGAGCCCCGTTTCCTCGGCAATCGGGATGAAAAGTCCGGGCGGGACGGTCCCGCGCTCGCGGCACGTCCACCGCACCAGTGCCTCGGCGCCGATAATTTCACCCGTCGTAAGCAGCACGATCGGCTGGAACTGCAGCATGAACTCTTCGCGTTCGATCGCCGCGCGCAAATCGGCTTCAACGACCAATCGCTCGAGTGCGGCCGTATGCATCTCGGGCTCGAACATCACGTGCGTGCCTTTGCCGCGCGTTTTTGCGACGTACATCGCGACATCGGCGTTGCGCACAAGTTCATCGGTGCTGTCGCGACTGGTGCTGCGCGCGATGCCGATGCTCGCGCTGACGAACACTTCCTTGCCGCCAACAGCAAAGGGACGTGACATTGCTGCGGCGATGCGATCGGCAATCAGCAGCACGTCCGTGTCATCAGGCGATTCTTCGATCAGGACGGCAAACTCGTCGCCGCCGAGTCGCGCGATGAGGTCGCTGTCGCGCACGCAGCTGGCGAGGCGTCGTGCTGCATCCACCAGCAGGCGGTCACCCGCGGCATGGCCGAGGGAGTCGTTGACCGTTTTGAAATTGTCGAGGTCGAGGAACATTACCGTGATCGCGGAGCGATGCCGCGCGCCACGAGCCAGTGCATGGCCAACCTGATAGAGAAAGAGCGATCGGTTGGCGAGATCGGTGAGCGGATCGTGAAAAGCCTGGTGCGTGTACTGCTGCATGATCACGCTCTGCTCGGTCACGTCGCGCGTGTTGAGCACGAGTCCGCGAACGACAGGCTCCCGAAGCAAGTTCGTGCCGACGTTATCGACGGTCATCCAATCGCCGTTCTGATGCGCAATGCGCCATTCGCGCTTGAGCGTGCCGGGCAGTCGCGAGGGCGTCGCACGCGGACCCGCGAGTTTTGCGAGATCGGCCAGAAACTGCGCGCCCGACGCTTGGTCATCGGGGTGTAGCATCGACGTGATCTTGGTGCCCAACAAACGCTGCGCGTCATGACCGAGCACAGTCGTCATCGACGGACTGGCGTAGCGAATCGTGCCGTCGGCGTCGAGAATCGTGATCACGTCACTCGAGTGCTGCACGAGCGCCTGAAAGCGCGTTTCGTTATGGCGCGTGGTTGACTCGGTGAGTGCGCGAACTGCTTCGCGGCTCGCCGCGACCTGTCGGGCGAAGGCCAACCCCGTCAGCACGACGGCGCCGACCACGAGACCACCTACTGGTTGCACGCCGCGCTCAAAGGCGGCGATGAGCAACATGGCGAAGCCGGGCAGTACGGCGGCATACGGAATGACGTTCGTACTGAACTTGGCGCGCGCCGCGTCTTCTGCGCTGCGCGCCTTGAGCGTCGACGCCGTTGCGCTCTTGAGCCAGGCCGACACGGCCATCAGGCAGAGGCTGAGCGGAGCGGCCATCCACGCCCACACCGGTACCGAGGTGCCACGCACCATCGCCGCGACCTGGGCCATATGGCCTGCGCCGCTGACAAAGAGTGAAGAGGCCAGAATCAACAGAACACGCGCGCGATGCTGAAATGCCGTCCGGCGCCACAACACCGACGTGACCAGCAGCAACACCAGATCGCCGGTTACCACCAAGTGCGCGAGCACGAACGACCACGTCAGCGCGTAGTTGCCGGCCGATGAGCGCGTGAACACATCGTACCACACCACCAGCAAACCACCAACGATCACCGTGCTCGCGTCGAGCAGCAGCGTCGTACGATCAATTGGCGTGTAGGGTGCGCTGGGCTTTTGCAGCAGCGCCACGAGCATCATGAACTGAGACACCAACACCATGTACCAGCCAATCGCTTGCGCGAGCGTGGGTGGTACCGGCACCGGCAAGACTGGTGCGAGCTGCGCAGCGGCGGCGATACCGATCGCGATCGCGATCCCGCGCCAGCAACGACGGCTGCCTCGATCGAGGGTGGCTTCGCGCGTCGCGCGGATAGCCAGCACGATCGTCACACTGGCGAGTACAGCGAGGGCGATTGATGGCCCGAGGGCGAGCGAAACCGTGGACCCGCTAACCGCGATCCAGACGCAGAGGACTAGCGTGAAGCTGCCCAAGATCGCGAGCAGTACGCGATCGATCGTTTCGCCGTACACCGCATGCACAATCTCCGGCACCACCGCCTGAACACCGCCAGGCGCGGTACCGGAACTGATCGTCGCGTGCGTACCGGAGCGACGCGCTGACGCGTCGGCGGTCTGAGGCATGAGGGGCACGGAAAGCGCGCCATGACCGCGGGGACCTTCGTCGAACCCCGTCAGCACGGATCGTCCCTCTTAGGACGCCGCCCCCGGCACAACCGTCACGCCACAGGCGTGTTCCGGGTCACAGGGCGCAGCGGCCGAGCGATTGGTCGCTGGATGAAGCGGAGGGACAGCAGGACGGCGAAGATCGCGCCGTAGATCAACGGCTCAGTAATGTCCTTCTTGACCGACCACAGGAAATGGATGCATCCGGCCACCGCGGCCACGTATACCGCCCGATGCAATGCATTCCATCGCTTGCCGCCCAATCGCTTGATCCAGCCCTTGGTACTGGTGATGGCCAGTGGCAGCAGCAGCAGAAAGGCGAACATCCCGACCGTGATGTACAGGTGCTTGAGCACATCCTTCACGATGTCGTCGACGTCGAAGAAGTTGTCGAGGCCGATGTAGACGCTGAGGTGCAGTGCGGCATACCAGAAGGCGGCGAGTCCCAAAAAGCGCCGCTGTTTGATGAGCCAGCCCCACTGCGTGAGCTTGATGAGCGGCGACACCGCGAGTGATGCGGCGAGGAAGCGCAGCACCCACTGGCCCGACTCATCTTCGAGCCGTTCGATGGGATTGGCGCCGAGGTTGCCCAGCACGCCGCGCACGGCCATCCAGATGATCGGTACGATCACGAGCACCCAGAGTACAACGCGGAGCCACCGGCGAACCAGCGGCTCCGCACTTTCGAGCATCTGCGACATCACGTGGTACTTGGTAGGTCGTCAGTAATTCTTGCGCAGATCCATGCCGGCGTACATCGAGCCCACCTGATCGGCGTAGCCGTTGAACATGAGCGTCGGAATCTTGAGGAAGTTTCCGATGCGACGCTCTTTGGCCTGGCTCCAGCGCGGATGATCGACCGTAGGATTCACGTTCGCATAAAAACCGTACTCGTTGCTGTTCGCTTCCGACCACGTAGTGCTCGGCATTTTGTCGGTGAAGCGAATGCGCACGATGGCTTTGATGCCTTTGAATCCGTACTTCCAGGGTACCACGAGTTTCACCGGCGCGCCGTTCTGATTGGGCAGCGGCTTTCCGTACATACCCGTGGCGAGGATCGCGAGCGGATGATTGGCCTCGTCCAGGCGCAGCGCTTCCTTGTACGGCCACGGTAACGCCGGCACCTGCTGCCCGGGCATGCGACGCGGATCGAGCAGTGTGGTGAACTCCACGAACTTGGCACTCGGCAACGGCTCGCAACGCGCGATGACGTCTTTGAGCTGAATGCCCTGCCATGGAATCACCATCGACCACGCTTCGACGCAGCGGTGACGATAGGTGCGGTCCTGAACGGGTAGCCCTTTGAAGAGATCTTCGATGGCGAAGGTCTTGGGAGTTTTCACCATGCCGGCCACTTCGATGCTCCACGGCTTGGCGCGAAAACCCTTGGCGTTTTCGACGGGATCGTCCTTGCTCGTGCCGAACTCGTAGTAGTTGTTGTACGAGGTGGCGTCTTTTTCGTCGGTGACTTTTTCGTCTTGCGCACCTGAATAGCGCGAGCCGTCGGCTTTCAGAATGCCCGGAGCCATGGCGCCGAGCGCGAGCGCGCCCGCGACGCCGACGAAGTCGCGCCGGTTCACGTAGTGCGATTCCGGGGTGATCTCGGAAGACGGGATATCGTCGGGTCGGCGGATGAGCATGGTCGTGGCGGGCGGAACGGCGTGGGACGAAATGCGGGAATGATTCAGTGCTGATTGATGCTGCCTGATATTGATGGTAGCCGCGAGAGAGGGAAAGGGTTCCTTGAAAAGGCCGCCCAAACCGACGTGACCGACCTGACCTCGGAGATCAGCAGTCGAGCCGCGTTGCAACCCGAGATCCTCGAGGATGCTGGCTGAATCGCTCGTCGAGAACGTGCTTGTGGGTACCACGTTCGTCAGCTCCGAAGGCCCCGCGCACGGAATCCGGTGCAGCCCGTGGTGAGTCAGCGACTAGCGAACATCACGAGAGGGGTCGCGCACCGCGCAACTTCACGGCGGTGACCGTCGCTACGAGAAATAAGACCGTGAACGCCGGTACGATCGTCTCAGACGTCCAAGAACGCGCGGACTCATACCAGCCCGGCTGAAGGATGGCGAGCGGAACATGTAGCGTCATCAGGACGCCCACGCACACCGCAACCTGGCGCGGGACTGCGGAAATGACGTACAAGCTCAGAAGTAGACACTCTGTCGACATGAACCCGACGTGCATCCAACCAGCAACGCTGAGTGACCGATACCATGGCGCTGCACTGGCGGCGACGAACATGAATCCCAAAGTATTACGTTCGCGCGCCGTGCTAAGCCAATGTGAATGCGCGACGATCACAGACATTGCGATTGCGCAGGACATGGCGAAGAGCACTAGTGGACGCGGAAGCTTTCTGGCGCCAATCCACGGGGTGATGACGGCATTCACAATGGGTAGCAGTATCAAGTCGCTCCACATACCGCCGTGGTTCGCAAAACCGAGACCACGATTTAACGGAAGAATGAAGTTGCCTTCGAATGCCGCTAATAATCCTGAAAGTACGACCGCGGCGATCGTCGCGCCTCCCGCGGTCAGAGAGATCGGCAACGCCACTGGACCGACCACGAGCAAAGTTGAGGAGGCACTGCGCATCCTGCGATCTCGAATCCAGCTTAGCCGCACTAGTGACCGAACACGACGCGAAGAAAGTCTCGGACAGGCGGCCACGGCAGGAAATGCGTGATCAGCGGCAACATTGGGGTTGCCGCGGAGGCCACAAGTTTGGAGACCGTTCGAAGATCGAACGGCACGATCTTCATGTGTGCGACGTGCTCGTGCAAGTTCACGATATTCGAAAGTGCGGCGTAGTCGCCAATCGAAAGCAGGCGATCCGACGATTGCGTGTGTTCCTCGAGATGCTTGTCCTCGAACTGCCCGATAAACTGAGATAGGAGAATTTCGTATTTCGCGAGACCCTCGGTCTTTGCGTGATACATCTGCGCAGTAAAGAAGAGCAATGGGCCAAGAAACACGACGGGCGCGCCGATCACGAACAACCCGACAGTTATGTAGACGTTCGCCGCAACACTGTTGCTTTGCACCATCTGCGATATCGCATCGACGGCGGCGACAAGCCCGATCGCAAAAATGAGGATGCCGAACATCCCTTGGATCTCGCCGAGAAATGCCAGTCCACCTGCCTGATCGGCGTGACCGGTAAAAAGACGGAGCTTCGTCCGAGACACCCGAAAGAGGAACTGCGTCCAGATACCCACTTTCCAGATCCAGCGAAGCCAAATGAACTGAAAGATGGGGCCCCATATGAGCACGACCCACCATCCAAGGGCATTCAGGTGCGTCCGCGCTGCGCCGTTCGACACCCAGATCATCGACTCCTGATTTTTCTGCCAGCCGGGTATGACCCACATTGCGACTGCGATCAGCGAAAGAATAGCGGTCGAGACCTCCGGCACGACGCTGATGCGTCGCGCTTGCAGCCGCTCCGCCGCGGCTTCGTATTGCTCGGATTGCGTCAGAAGGCCAGAGCCGAGCATCACCACCCCGGCGAGCTTGATGTGGTGGTCGATCAGTGGCTGAGCGATCAAGAACAAGATCGCGACGACGACTTGAACTGGACAATTGAGGTCGTACAGGAAATCCGTGTGGGAATTTCCGGTGCGAACACGACCGATCGCGAGGGCGATGCAGAATGGCAACGCGTAACCGACTAGCGTTACGCAGACAATCAAACGCGCCAACAGCGGCCCGTTTTTGTCTGCGAGGCCGATCCGAGCGAGAAGCCGGTGAGTTGCATCGCCTTCGAACAGTGCCAGCGACGTCGTGTACGGAGTTTTTCCCGCTAACGACTGGTCGACACTGCGACCCTCATCGCGGACGCTACGCAATGCGGGAGAGCGTGCCTCCGCAGAATCGGCACTTTACGGTGAGACTCAGGAAGCCCTTGTCGCAGCACTCGCTACACTGTGCCGTGTTGCACTCATCACAGGTGAAGAGCGAGTTGTTCGACATGCCGCCGACGTTTTCCCCGCACGATGGACAGCTCTTGGACAATTGCGCTCCTTAGCTAGTGTCGGGAGTCATATTCCCTCACTCGCGTCAGAGCGTCGTCAAAAGGTGCCAGCGCGCCCCACTCGCCTCTCAAGCGATGGATTCGCGCCCAGTTATTTCGACTGCTCTAGCGGTAACTTCGCAGCCTCGACGGCCGCGTGGAGTCGGCCGTAGGCGCGTTCGAGCGCTTCAACTGGCGGCTCGGCGGGTTCAGCGCTGTCAGCGTCGTTGCCTACTGCGGTATCCTCAACCGTTGCGTCCCCCGTGCGCGACCGTCAGCGGAAGTCGCGAAAACCGTCGAACTGCTCGAGGAACTCATTGTCGATCCGTCGCGGATTCGCGCGGAGTACGTCGCGGCCACCGTCGGCGATCTGGTACCAGCCGCGATGCGGTGCCTCGACGAGGCCAGCCTGTTTCATATACGAAAGCGCCCACCCGGTGCGAGAGCGAATGACCGGTGCCTTGCCGCTGGCAGGAGAAGTGCCCGTTCCTCCGCTGTGAGTCCGAAGTCGCCGGCAATCCGGTCGGCAAGCATGCGTCGACGCTGCAGCAATCCGTCGGCGAGTGCGCGCAGCGCGGGAAGCATCGCGATTTCGTGAGTGGGGATGGGCATGTTTGGGCCAGCGTTTGGCGCCACTTGAGCGCGAAAACGAAATGAAGCCGATACGAGTCAGCACATGCGCTAATCCGCTGGTTCGCGCGATCTGCTGGAAGAATTCCTTGTGACAGTACACTCAGCGCGCGTCGCGTGCTCAGATGCGCCGCTCGACATCGGCGGGGATTCCGAATCGATTCGTTGTCCTCGTGAGCTCTCTGACTCGCAGTGAGCGACTACGCAAGTCAGCGCGACAACGCGGTTGACTGCCGGCTGCGCGCACGCGATTTGAAAACGGGACCATCTGTATGCGAGATTTGCGCGGCCAGGTATCGGTGCAATCGTGTCGGTGAAGCCTAATGACCCACATCGGCCGCACCATCTCAGCCGCCGAAGCGCGCCTCAATGCTGCGCGAAAAATGGACCGTTGCGTCGATCGGCTCCTACTCGAGATGACGATTCGCATCTGTGCGCTCGAGCTCGCCTGATTCGCAGCGAACGACGACGCTGCCAGCGCCTTTCGCTCACGCATCTGTCTTTGTTCTGTCGAGCGGGAGCACCTCTTGTCGCATCCGCTCCACGTCAAACACGAGTCAAAGCGCGCAATTGGATCGCGTTCGGTGCATCTGACGGCGCCGAGACAGCGCCCGTCTATCTCTCACGTGTGAACCGTCAATCGGTGTTGCGCGCTTCGCGGAGTGGCGTGCAGGCACGCCGTCTGCATCGCGAGAACTCGGCAATCAGGTATCCAATGCGTCAAACCACGGCGGCCGTCCGCTACGGTGAAGAGCGCGACCCTCTAGCGAAGGAGCAAGCTCGTGAAGCGTATGATCGTGGCCGTTGCGCTGATGTTCAACGTCCTCGTTTCGACGAAGGCGTCGGCGCAGTTCTTCGATGTCAACTACTTCGGTGGTGGTGTCGCATCCTTGGCGCCGGGAAGCGATAACCCGGTGGGCGCGACCCTCGTTGCGGGCGACAGTTTTTTCTGGCGCATTTCCGCGCAGAACAGCGCGTTTTGGTCCGTTGTGAACAGCGGAAGCTTCTTTCCGTTCATGGCCTTCGGAGTCGCCGAGTCAGGTATACGAACCGGCAACTATCAGCTGACGTTGTACCGCAACGGCATCGCCGTATTCGCTGAAAGTGTCGACGGCTCAGAGCAGAGTGAAGTCCATTTGGGAACCAACGACGTGGGCCTGTTTGCTGGCTTGGAGTTCGACCAAATGGAATTGGGATACGTCCTGACCAGCGCGACGTCGACTCAGAGCGGGTTGCCCATCGGCACCACGCTTCAGGGAATGCTCCCGATCTTCGGCGCGCCCGAGGAGAATCCGTTTGATCGAGGCATCACATACGTGACGTCGATCAATACGACGGTGCCGGAGCCGTCGACTCTCCTCCTCGTTGGGGTCGGGATGTTCACCTTCGCACTGGCAAGCCGTCGGCGAGTCCGCGAATCGACGAAGAATTGGGATAAGGTCGAGTGAATTCTGCCGCGCGCGACTTCCCGCGCGTGTTGCGTCTTGCAGTGGACCATTCGCTGGCGGAGAAGCGAACGATGAAAGCGCGTGAGATAGTGTTTCTCGCTGTTCTGCTGGGATTGACCGCATGCCTGCAAGATCGAGCGATCTCACCTGAAAGGGCTCTGCCGTCGAATCCGACGAATCCCGCCCTGTCGTCTAGTACTGCGGAATGTCCCGAATGCACCTTCGGACCACGGACGTTCGTCAAAACAACTGTGTCGTCGTCTTCTCAGTCATCGTCGTTTCGGGCCGAGCCGACGGGCTCATATGTCGTCGAAATTTCAGAAGGCTTTGATCAGCCTAGCGATGAAGAAGTCTCTCTAAACGGCGTCGTGCTTCTGTCGGCCCGCAGACAAGACGAAGTAGGCCGAAGGCACGTGCGTTTATCGATCCAGCTAGCATCAGTAAATGTTCTAAAGGTAAGCCTTCTCGCTGCACCAGGCTCCTCTGTGACGGTTAGTGTCACCGCCGGAGAGAAGGATATCGGAGCGGATGGCGGATCCGTGATAGCGCCAGCGGGTGTCGCGACCATCACCGTACCGCCCGGCGCCTTCCTCTCGACGACTGCAGTCAGCGCGCTCGGACTCGCGCCATCATCAGGTACGCTTAGCCGGCTAGTCGATCGAACGATCAGAATAGGCATTCCCTTGGTGGGCGGCGGAATCGACAAGGATGCTAGCGGCAGCATTGTCGTCCGGGTGCCAACCACCAGAGCCGTGAGTCCTCAAGCCACGCCTTATTTTGTTATCGATCTACCAGGTGGGTCTCGATACTGGGCTAGTGCCTCCACGTATAGCTTAGGTCTCGAGCTTTCAATTCCTATCTCGGGACTATCCGAGCTCACAGACGTATTTCAGCGCGACCGAATTTCATTCGAGATTACGCCGATCGAGGTCCTCTCGAACGCGATAAACTCTAGTAACCTGCAGAATAGTAAGCTCAACGCTACGGCAATCTCGATCGAGTCGTCGTTGCCTTGCCTCCCTCTTCCTGCCGGCGCCGCCGTTGGTGAATTCGCGCCGTGCGGTCAGTCGCTGCTCTACAGACTCCCAGACAGTCCGGCGAACGCGACAGATGCGATCGTTCTCGTACACGGATGGATCAATTCTGTTGGGGATTGGCCGCAGTACTATGAAGCACAGGGGATCAGCTGCCCGGCAGATCGCGGGTACTCCGAATGCTTTGTCGATCCGAACAGGCGAGGGTCACTGCCGGGACAACGTTATTTCGCCGGTCTGCTGTCGCAGCTCAAGATCGACTTCCCCAAGGCTGCGTTCTACGTTTTCGATTACGAGACATTTCGCGACTACAGTGGTCCGGGTGCGGATCTCGCGAGTTTGCTGCGGGCCGAGCAGGTGGTCCGAAAGTTTAATTCCGTTCTGCTGGTGGGCCATAGCATGGGTGGACTCGTCTCCCGTGTCGCGGCGCAGTCACTTGAAACGAGTTCGGGTACCGTTGTTCCGCTTGCGGGGATTCTCGCGATCGCTTCGCCTCATCTGGGAACTGCGCTACCAACCGACCGCTTTGCGAAATTCCTGCTTAGCGGCGTTCCGACCGCCGGAGGCCAGAGCCTAACTCGAACGTTGGAACGAACCGAGTCGACGCCTCTCCGTCTGTTTGGCGGCGACATGAGCACGAGGTTTGGCACCGAGAATGCGGTCCTCACCATCTACGGTCCGCCCTATCGAAAGCTCTGCTTGGATTTTGGACAGTGTCAAAACGACGGTGCTGTTCCGATCGAATCAGCCGTGCCCAATCGCTTCTCTGACGCGTTCACTCGTCGACACAGCGTTTACGCGGACTACGATCATTCCGAGATGATCGAGGGGCGAACGAGTCCGTTGTCGAACGACGTCGTCTATTTGGACGTCAAGGCCGACATCAGTGCGTTGCTTCAAACGACGTGCCAGGCAGGGAGTTCAACGCGAGCGACATCGTTCAAGCATTTTCGGACCTCTGCCGCAGAGAGCGCGGATCCATGCACACCTTCACCTGAGTCTTTCTCAATTCTGCGCCTGGCGTTCGACGGAGGTGTTGTAGACTCGTCGATCTCGCCCAAGATCCCCGTGATTGCACCACCCTTAGGATTTGCCGCCGACCGCAACGCGGCTGTGAATCGCGCGGGTCTCTTTCTCGGCGGCAACGTGAGCTTCTCCGATGCAGCAGTCCTTCGACCAAGCTCCGTCTCCCTCGCCGCCTGGATCCGCATCGCCGCGCCACCGGTCGCCGGTCAATCGCCGATTATCATCGATCGCATGAATGCGTTCACGGCCGATGGCTATCGCATGTATCTCTCGCCAGGCGGCTTGCTCTCGGTCTCCGTCAGCACCGCACTCGGAAACGCAAACCTGTTTCAATTGAACAGCCCATCGTCGATTCCCATCGGCGAGTGGGTTCATGTAGCAATGAGTTACGACGGCGCCACGCTACGCGGCTACATCAACGGCGTGGAAGCGATGTCCGGATCACCGCTGGTCAAAGGGCCAATTGTGTACGGAACGTCTGCAACAAATCTCGGGATCGGCGCTCGACAAACGGGCGTGGGAACGGTGTTTCAGGGATTGATGGACGATGTTGCCGTCTACGCGGGCGTGCTGAGTCCGCAGGAAATCGCGTCGCTCGCAACGGCGCCGCCGGCTGAGCTGCCAATGGTCGTGGCGAACTATCCGCTCAATGGGAACGCAACGGACATCAGCGGCAACGGAAACAACGGCACGTTTGTCAACGGCTCTCCGACCTCGGTCGCGGGCCATACCGGCACGCCGAACTCGGCGCTCGACTTCTCAAACGGGTCGTACATCAGCGTCCCTTCGAATGCAGCGATTGAGTCGCTCACGAAGGAAATGTCCATGATCTTCTGGGTGAAGAAGAGCACCACGACATTTTCCGACGGCATGATCCCCGTGTCCCGTCGTGAATTCGGCAATCGCATTCACTTTGAAGCGTATTCGCAACCTGGAGGTTTTGGGTTCCAGTGCTGCTCCCTCGGCGGCAGTTCCTCAGGCTCATTCTTCAAGCCCGTTGGAACGGGTCTCACCACACTGAGTGACGGGAATTGGCATCACGTTGCAATGGTGCGGAAGTTTGGCGTTGGAGGCTATACACTGCTGTACCAGGACGGCGTCAAGATTGACGGCGCGTACAGCTCCGGTGCGGCGACGGACGTGCCAGCGATCATGAACGCCGCGCTACTAATCGGGCGCCAGGCATCGACGTCGCCCGGTCAATTCCCTGGACAGATCGACGACGTGAAGATCTATAACGTCGCGCTGGATGAAACGCTCATCCGCGCCGACTTTGGAACCGCGTTAGCCACGGTTGGGGTGAGCGCAAGCCTCGGGTCGGCGGGCTCAGGAAACATCGTATGGACCGCTGGGCGGACATGCTTCTTTGCCGCATCCACGACAAGCGGCAACTGCAGCGGCAGCTTCCCCGTGGGTACGCAGGTCGACCTTGATGCTACAGAAAGTGCGGGTTCGACGTTTGCGGGCTGGTCTGGAGCGTGCTCAAGCGCGGGGACAAATCGACACTGCACACTCACCGTTACGTCGGTTGGAGCGACCTATAACGTCACGGCGACGTTTGGTTTGGTTCCGCAGCTCGAGCCAATCAGTGTCACCACCGCCGCGACTGGCGTCACGTCATCGACGTTCTTCATGAACGGCACGGTGAATCCGCAAGGCTTGACACCGATCACGAACTTCTTTGAGGTCTTCTCCAGCGCCGGTTGCACGGGCGCATTCAGCACACAACTGCTTCCAGACCTCGTGAACGCGTCGACATTTCCCGTAGCGCGTTCACTCGGACAGTCCGGCGCTACCGCTGGCGCGTCGTACTCATACCGCATTGCGTCGGCCCGTTCCAGTGGGACCGTACAACGCGGTGGTTGCATCAATCTGACCACTTTGCCGCTCGAGCCGATTCCAGTCACGTTGTCCGCGAGCCTCGTCACCGCGACGAGCTTTCAGATGAACGGGACCGTCAACCCACAAGGTCTCACCCCGGTCGTAAACTTCTTCGAAGTTTTCGCTGGTTCAAATTGTTCTGCCGCGGCAAACATTCAGGCGATGCCAGATCTTGTGAATGGATCGACATCGCCGGTCGCGCGTGCGCTCGGTCAGTCCGGCGCTGTCTCGGGCGCTACGTATTCGTACCGCATGGCCGCCGGACGAACGAACGGTCAGGTTCAACGCGGAAGCTGTGTAAATGTCACGACGACATCTCCAGGGATCATGTTGAGCGCAACGTCGCTCAGTTTTACGGCGACGCAGTCGGGTGCGTTGCCGAATATCAAGTCCGTCTCGATCACCTCGAGCGGCGCGCCGATTTCCGGCTTGGCATACTCGGTGAACTATGGCAGCGGCAACGCGTGGCTCACCGTGAGCGGTGCGTCGTCCGTCACGCCGGGCTCCATCGATGTGCGACCGAACAAAACAAACTTGAATCCAGGCACCTACGCCGCCACGATTACGATCAGGGGAACCGGCGTGACACCCAAGACGGTTTCGGTGACGTACGTCGTTCAGACCGCCCCGACGACCGGAACGTTGCGCATTCCCTTCTCGGGGCTTCCCAGCGGTGTGAGTCCAAACCTCACGATCTCGACATCGAGCGGCACGTTGTTCAGCACCTGCGGCACTGGATCCAATCCGTGCATTCTCAACAACGTGCCAGCGGGTTCGTATACCGTGAAGGCGTTTCAACTCAACGTGTCGGGCACGTTCTACAATCCGTTGCCCGCATCGCAGACGGTGACGGTCACCGCGTCAACCACAGCGACGGCGCAGACTGTCGTTTTCACGCCATAGCAACGCCAGAACTATGCATTCTCCCTCGGGACACCGGTGACTTGGCCATCTGTCGGGGCACCGGTCTCTTGGGAGTTGCTGACGGCGCTTCGTTACCGCACGTGTAATGAGCATTCCCGTTCCGAGAGCGACCTAGTTAGTGCGCTCCGCGCGCCGCTTCGTGCCGCGTCTTTAAGAAATACCGCGACCTCTGCTACGCGCGACGCCCACGTCGCCAGCACCGCCGCTTCAGAATCGTCATCCGATCTGCCCGCGGTCGCGAGTCAGTGGTCGGTGTTCGACACGCGCGGAGGTTGGCTTGGCGATGTCGAGATGCCAGCCAACTTTCAACCATTCGAGATTGGCACCGACTACGTACTCGGCAAAGCGCGGCGCCATGGCGAGAATCAGGTGGTGATGTACGCGCTGCGAGCGGGCGGCCGATAGCCGCCTACGCGCGTTGCCACGCGCGTTACCGCGCCGGTGATCGCGCAGGCAACATCGCCAACATCTGCTGCATCACCCCAATCTCCGCCGTCTGCACCGCCACCACGTCGTTCGCGAAGACGCCGACGTCCACTTCCTGACCACCGCGGGGCGCGGCGAAGAGGTCCTTCACCATCTGCAGCGCGCCCTGATGATGCTGGATCATGTACTGCAGGAACGCGCGATCGAAGTCGACACCTTTGGCCGCGTTGAGTTTTTCGATCTGCTCCGTGCTGAGCATGCCGGCCATTTGCATCGTGTGCCACGACGACGTGTCGGGAACGGCTTGCTGATAGCGACGCAACCAGTCCTGCATGATGACGATCTCCGCCACCTGCGACTGATCGATTTTGGTGGCGAGCTTGAGCACCTTGGCGTTCGCACCGTGCGCCGCCGCCAAACGCGACATGTAGATGGCCTGCGCATGGTGCGCAATCATGCCCTGCATGAACTCCACATCGGCCACCACAATGTTGGCGCCTTTGGGAATCATGATGTGGCCAGGCATGTGCATGCCAGCCATTGCGTCCTGCGCGTGCGCCACAGTGCCGAGCGTGGCCACGGCGAGCAGTGCCGCCAGCGCAGTCGAGCGCAGTGATTGTGTCATAACGCTATCTCCGCGTTACTTCGTCGCCGCCGCGAGCTTTTTGATCGCGTCCAGCATCCACTGCACGCGCGGCGCATCCTTGGCACCCTTCACGTCGCCAGCGACCGACTTCGCGAGCGTGTTGAGCGCGGTACGGCGCGCTGTGCCTGACAGCGCCTCGGCGGCGTCGAGCGCACTCGCGATCGCTGTCGTGCGCGCTGCGACAAGTCCTTGGTTGCGCACGAGCTGATCGAGGTACGCACGCACCACCACGAACGCCGCGGGCCACTCGATCTTCGGTTGGCTTTGCGGATTGTATTCGATCTGCCGTACAAGCTTGGCCGCTTCGATCTCGTTCTTCGACAGCTTATCCGTTGGCTGCAATTCGAGAATGTCAAAGCCGCGATCGATTTCCGATGAATACACGTAGCCGTTCCAGTAGTACGCGCCCCACGAGCCACCGACGGTGCTCCGACCCTGCCCGTTGCCCGGCGCACCTGCTGCCGCGCCCACCGGCACATCGACGCCCGGCGGATGATCGATGGGCCCGCGATCGAAGTAGGCAATCTCCTGTGGATGATCGGGATCGCTGAAATCGAACACATCAACGCCGCCCTGATACCACCCTTGCACCATGACATCGCGTCCGGGCACGGGAATGAGACCGCCGTTGTGCGACACGCAGTTTTCGCGATCCGTTTGTGCGGTCGGCAACTTGAAGTACGCGTGCTGCTTCACCTGACGTTTGGCGTTGAGCGTGAGCACCGCGTTGCCGCCCATCTCCATCATGGAGTTGGCCTGACACATGGGCGATGTACCGCCGCCCCATTCATCGGTGAACACCACTTTCTTGCCATCGTTGCTGATGATGGCCGTGTGCCACGCCGAAAAATTCGTGTCGGCCTGCGCGGCAATGCGCACCGGCTTTTCCGGATTCGAAATGTCCACGATGATGCCGTAACCCAGACACGCGCCGGCGAGCAGGTTCATGGCGGGATACACCGTGACGTCGTGGCAGTTTTTCGGCGTCGTGGCGCCGAACGCGTTCAGGAACTGCACGTGCGACGCGTCTTGCTTACCGTCTTTGCCCATGCCACCGGCAATGCGCTGACCGGGTTTGACGAGCGGATCGAGTCCGGCGAAAAGGCGCGCGCCCCCAATGACCGCGGCATCTTCCGGCTTCTTGACGTTCACCTTGATGATATCGAGCCGGTAGAGTGAGTTGGTGGTGTCCGCCGGATCGTCGCCGTTCTTGCAGCCCGCGAGTTCCGTTGCAGGGCGCGCTGCCGAAACGCCTGAGACGTAGATGTAGAGTTCGTCGGCGTTCTTCGGATTCGGAATGACGGTGTGCGTGTGCGAGCCTTTGCAGGTTTGCACGTTCTTCACCAGCTTGGGCGCCGACGGATTGGAGATGTCGAAGATGCGCACGCCGGCGAAATGGTCTTTGGGATCGCTCACTCCACCGCCGGCGCAGTCCACGCGATTGGCGCCACCTTCCGCGCTCACAAAAAGCAGATTGCCAACCACCGATGGATCACCCTGCGACGTGAAACAGGTGGTGGCTGACATGAGTGTAGGGTGCGCCGCGTCGGCCACATCCCAAATCGTGAAGCCGGCAAAGTTGCCTTGCACCACGTAGTGATCGCGGAAAGCCAAATCCGAATTGGCGAAGGTGAGTCCGCGCGCCGTATCAAAGGCCGCCGCTTTGTGCGACAGCGACACGAGCTTCATGCCTTGCGCGGTCTCCGCGCCGTCGTAGCGACCCGATCGCAGCGTGGCGCGAGGATCGGTGGTGCTCGGGTAGGTTTGCGCGCCGGCCGATGGGGCGACGACGGTGAACGCGGCCAGCGCAAACGGGAGCAGAAGTCGGAGACGCATCGGACTCTGTTGTCGGTGTGAGTAGCAGGCGCAGGTGCACATGACCCCCGGTGCCCCACGGATGGTGCCTACCTCAAAGGTAGAGCTCAGCTGGATGATCGGACAGACCGCTCCGCGTCTTCCAGAAACACCGCCCCCGCCGCCACACACGACGCCAGCGTGGCGAGTACCGCCGCGTCGGGCGATGACGCCTTGAGAATGCCTTTCTGCCGCAACCACGTGATAATCTGCTTGACGGTGCGCGTGCCGTCGCAGCGCGCGAGGAGATGCGCGACGTCGGCCGGACATTGCAACGTTACGACGAACGGCCACGTGGTTTCAAACTCGATGTGCGCTTCCTGCCACTTCTCGTTAAACAACACGTCGGTGTGCTTGAGACGCGCCTGACGGTGCACGAGCGGATACGCCGCCAGCATCTGCTGGTGGAGATCTGGTGACTCGCGACGTGAGAGCCAATCGCAGAGCCGTTCGAGTTCGCGCCCGGTGTTATCGGGTGTGCGGCGCACGCGCACGGTGGCCGGCTCACGCCCGACGCGTTCCGGATCGCGACAGCGCTCAATGTAAAACGAACAGTACACCAACTGCTCAACCTGCATCTCCTTGAACGCGACGTGTCGCTGTTCGGCCTCCGCGAACGTCATGCCGCCGCGCATCGCGCGCTTGAAGTAGAACTCCGACGGATGCTCCATCGTCGTCACGGCAACCACAATATCGAATTCGTGGTGTGCCTCTCCGAGCCACTCGCGCAGACGATGCTCGAACGTGGCATTGGCGCGATCGGTCGCCACACAGGTGCAGTAGAACCGGCCGCCCGGACGAAGATACGTCGGCAACTCCGCGACAATCTTCCGCGTGATGAGTTCACCATCGGGCCCACCGTCGCGATAGATGAGCCGCTGTTCCGCCGACGCCACGTACGGTGGGTGCGCAACGATGCGATCGAACGTGAGGCCGGCGACCGGTGCATAGAGATCGCCCTGCAACGCGGAGACGTTGTCAAAGCCGTTGAGTCGCGCGTTGAAGTGCGCGACGCGTGTGGCGCGTTCCGTGATATCGAGCGACCACGAACGCGTGGCGCGCGATGCCATGGCGATGGCGGCGATACCATTGCCCGCACACATCTCGAGAAACGCTTCGCACGGCGACGGCGGCAACATCTTCACAAAGGTGGCCGAGTTGCGCGTGATCGAGGGATAAACGACGTCCGCGGGAAGCTCGCGCTTCTCGCCCTCGCGACCGAAAGTGCGATCGGAGGTCAGGAGCACACCGGCCGCCGGGTACAGCAGAACCGTCGCGTGCACAGTCGCCGCCGCCTCTTTGACTTCGAGCAGGCCGATCTCGCGCATCGCGTTGAACACGTCCTCGCCAAGCTGTTGCACCACGTGCGTACTCGGCACGTCGGCGATGTCGAGAAAAAGATCAATCAGGACTTCGAGCGCGTCGCCAACGCGCGAACCCTCCGGGCGACCTTCGCGACGGCTGGTGAAGTCGACGATCTGCCTGATGCCAACGCGTTCGCAGATTGCCGCCTCGTTGAACTGCGCTCGCTGCAGCGCCTCCCGCACCAATGTGAAGGTTGCGGTGGGCCCGTCGATAATCGAGAGTGGCCAGCCTTGCGCAGACGTCTCCGTCGGGTTCGACACTCGCTTATCCCCCTTGCTTCACCGCGATCAGATCGATTTCCACCAAACCACCGCGCGCGCTCGCTGGTAGCACTACCTGCACGGTGGTGCGCGCGGGCTTGTTGGGTTGCTCCTTTGTGCCGAAGAACTGCGTGTAACCGGCCATCATGCCCTCGAAATCCATTTTGTTGTCTTTCGCGGGGTCGGCGTTCAGGTACACGTGCATCATCACTACGTCACCGAGTGTGAGCTTTTCGGATTCGAGCAATTGCTTCAGAAATTTGATGACACCTTCAGTTTGCGTCTTGGTATCCTTGTGCGCAGCCATTTCGGGGTCAAGACTGCCGCTGACGTACAATGTGTTGCCCGACCATACCGCAGCGGAGGTGCCATTGGGTTGCGCGCGACCGATGGTCGGAGAAATGACTTCGCGTCGCGCTTGGGCCGCCGCGGGTACGGCGAAAGTCAGCGCGACGAGGGCGATCAGCAGCGGCTTGCTCGACATGCTACTTCCTCGAGGCGTGGGTCTTATGGGAGGCGCGCGCGGTGAGACTCGCGATTAACGCGTGACCCGCCTCGCGCACGTGGGATTTCAGCAATTGTTCGGCGCGCTCGCCGTCGCGACGGGTGAGCGCGTGGAGAATGGCGCGATGTTCCGTGTCTGACCGTGGCTGCCAGTCGAGCTTCTTCCAGGTGGCAAAAAGAAAGCGCGCGGTGCTGTCGTGCAGATCGTCGATGAGCGCCATCAAGCGCGGCATTCCGCACGGCTCGGTGATGGCGCGATGAAATCGCCGGTTGGCCGAGTCCCACGCCGTGATCTCCGATTTCGATTCGCCGTCCGCGAGCGCGTTCCTCGCCGCCTTGAGGTGACTTGCCGTGAGATGCGGAAACGCAAAGCGGAGCGCGAGTCCTTCGAGCTCCGCTCGCATCTCCGTCGCTTCGAGTATCACAGCAGGATCCATCGGCGCGACCACAACGCCGCGGCGTGGTCGATTGACCACCAGTCCGCGCGCCTCAAGCTTGCGGAACGCTTCACGCACAGGCACGTGACTGACGTCGAACTCCGCGGCGATCTGATCCTGCCGCAACCGCGCTCCCGGCTCGAGCATTCCATTCACGATCCGCTCGGCCACTCCGCGCGCGATGGCATCGGCAATGGAGTCGGCCACCGTGGCGTCACGCGGCGTGGCAGTCGCGAGCGAGACGGGTCGTTTCATAGATAATATATAATATGGCTTGAGCGCGTCCGTCAAACTCCGACGCACTAGGCGGGGGCTCGCGCTCCACGGTTCGCTGCCAACGGGACTGGCCACGACTCGGCGCGGGCCGTTTCTTTGGTGCGGCGGTGCACCCGAGATGCAGCCGAGATGCAGCCGAGATGCAGCCGAGATGCAGCCGAGATGCAGCCGAGATGC
>CBHTUR010000030.1:0-52417 GCA_966096095.1 uncultured Gemmatimonadaceae bacterium
GCTTGCGGACATCGGCGGTATCAATCGTCGGCGGAACTGCACCGATGCCCTGCACGGAGGCCATCACGGAGCGCACCGTGATCGCGTGGCCGGTGGTAAACGCCAGCGAGACGACCACGCGACTCCGTAGCGTATCGAGACGAATCGTGGTGGCGGGCCTTCCGGCACGAGCGTACCCGTTGTTCCGCAAACGCGCCACGACGGCGGTCACCGTGGTATCAAACCGCACGCGGTCAAATCGCGCGCCAATCAATCCGCGCAGGGGCGCATCATACGGACGCTCGCGGTCGCCGGTCGCGGGCAAACCGGTAATGAGCACACTGTCGAGAATCGCCGGGGCGCCGGGGGTGATGTCGAACAGCACGTGCACACCGTCCGACTTCGCGGTGTTGCGGACCGCCACCGACGTGAGCGGCCATCCGGCCTGTCGATGCAGCACGGCCAGGCGCAGCGCGTCCAGTTGCAGCTCGAGTGAGTCGGCGCACGGTCGCGAATCGGAGCGAAACACGCGGTACTTGAACGAACTCCAAAAGGTCGGCTCGCTGCTGGCGATCGTCGCCGCCAACAGCGTGTTGTCGTACTGCGGACTGCCGGTGAAGCGGATCTCGCTGATGCGTCGCGCGTCGATGCAGCGCGGGGTTGGCTGTGCGGACGCCGCTCGGGGCACCGCACCACCAAGGATGGCGAGCGCTCCTGCCCAGAGGGTCAATGAATTCAACCGACGTCGGCGTCTGAGAGTCATGAGGCTGGCAATCTCACTCTAAAACCGGACATCGCCAACCCGCACCGCGCGTGTCCTGAGGGGGCTACGGAATAAATCGCCCTCTGGCGTGGTCTTTCGGGGTCCTGACGAGACGGTGAGATCGCTCACGGGGCGAGTTAGGGCGGCTGGGCCTAGATGTGTTGCACAGCGAGTGGTCTGCTGTGCGCGGCGATTCCTAACGCGTACGAACGGGTGGGACGGCTTCATCGTCCGTTCATACGATCGGAGTAGACTCCGGGCAGACAGATACGCGATGCGGCCGATGCCGAACGCGTGCCACTGGGCTCATTTCCGTCTTTCGCTTGGGGGTCGTCGATGGTGGTCGTCAGTACGGTGCTTGCCCTGTTGATGTCGGTCGCCGTCTCGTCGTCGTCCGCGCTCAGCGTGGACCCAGTCACCACCGCGGCCGCATCGGCTTCGGCGACGGTATCCGATTCGTTGCAGCTCACCCAAGTCTTCGACCCCGCTGTGCGACCCGTGATGCCCCTTTACACCGGCCTTGGCATTGCCGATCCCTCGATCGCCGATCGCGCGCTCAATGAACGGCGGCCAATCAACGACGCACTTGGTGAGCGGCTGCGCCAGGTCCGCATGCTCAGCGAGCGAGCAGTCGACGACACGGTTCGCAAGCCGCGGCGTAAAGCGTTCGAGTACAGCGACGCGTATCACACGCGTTTGGAGATTCACAAGTGGCTCTCGTGGACCATGCTGCCGCTGTTCGCGGCCTCGTACGTCACCGGCGACGAGTTGCTCAAAGCCAACGCTGCCGGACGCACGCCGAAAGATTGGGCGCGCACCTGGCACGCGCCGGCCGCGTCGGCCACGGCAGTGCTGTTCGGTGCCAACACCATCACCGGCGCATGGAACCTGTACGAAGGCTGGGGAGATCCGAACGGCCGCAAGCGGCGCATTCTCCACAGTGTATTGTTTATGGCCGCGAGCGGTGGATTTGCTTACACGGGCACGCAGCTCGCGGATGAAGCGCAACAAAGTCAGCATATGCGGGAACAGCACCGTAACATGGCACTGGCTTCCATGGGCGTCTCGACGATCAGCTGGTTGATCATGCTCATCGGCAACTGACCCTTACTATTTCGTCATGCTTGACTCGCTCGTCGCAACGCTCCAACCGCTGTTCGATGCACTCACGGCACTCGTCCAGCCGTGGGCAGATCTCTACTCCAAGAATTCCGCCGTATCGACCAGCGTGATCGCGGTGCACATGCTGGCAATGTTTATCGGCGGCGGGATGGCCATCGGGGCGGATCGCGCCATCATGCGCGCGGCGCCTGGCAGCGCCGAGGGCGCGCGGGCCGTGGTAGCTGATCTCGCGACCACACACTCGGTAGTGATCGGATCATTGGTGATCACCGTGTTGAGCGGCGTGGCCCTGTTTCTGGCCGATGTGCCGACCTTTTCGGTCTCTCCGGCGTATTGGAGCAAGATGGCGTTGTTTGTCCTGCTCCTGCTGAACGGCTGGCGCATGCGAAAGGCTGAGGACACCGTGCTGTTCCCACTCAAAGGTTTGCCGCTGCACACCACGGAAATGCCCGTCGCGTTTCCTCAGGCCGCCTGGAGCGCGGTTCGACGCGCCGCTCGTTTCAGCTTTGTCTTGTGGGTAGTGATCGTCGTCGTGAGCGTCATTCTCTCGAACTGACCGAACACCGACCCTTCTCCCGTTCGTTTTCGCACATTCGTCTCTCGCTCATGTCTGATATCTCTTGCAGTTCGGAGTGCACGTCGCGTCGCGAGTTCTTTCGTGGCGCTGCCCACGTTGCGGCGGCGCTCGCGGCGGTCTCGGTGTTGGCGCCGCTCGAAAAGATTGCCGCGCTCGAAGTGCGCGCCAACGGCACGGTGAAGTATCCAATTCCGGCCGGCGACAGCGTGTCGATCGACAAGACCAACGAAGTCATCATCACGCGTTCGAAGAACGAAGTGTTCGCGTTCGCGCTCTCGTGTCCGCATCAGAACACGGCGTTGCGGCCGATGCCTGGCAATCGCGGCTTTCAATGTCCGCGGCACAAATCGCGCTATGAACCGAATGGCACGTTCATCGACGGCAAGGCGACGCGAAACATGGACCGCTTGCAGATCAGTCGCGAAGGCAACGATATCGTGGTCGATCCGAACGTCGCGTATGAAAGCGATACCGAGCCGGCGAAGTGGGGTGCGGCCGTGGTCAAAGTGTAATTGCGATTACGACCCGCCATCGTACTTCCCTCGGAGATATCATGTCGTCGATGTTGCCCGTGTTTGAAGATTCCGCGCCGTCCGGCGAACAGCTCGTCAATGGCGCGGCATCCTCTCCGCTCGATCGAAGAGAATTTCTCGCCCAGAGCACGCTGGCTGCCGTCGCGGCCGTATTGTTCGCGGCGTGTGGCACAGGCTCGGACTTCGGCAATCCCACCGCCCCAACGAACGTCAACGTGACAGTGACGTTGGCCAGCTACAGTGCGCTCGGCACGGTTGGCGGCATTGTGCGACTGAGCGGCACCAGCACCCCCATCGCGGTCGTGCGGAGCGGCGACAGCAGCTATCGCGCCTTCTCAATGATCTGCCCGCATGAAGGCAGCATTATCGGCGTGAGCGGCAGCGGTTTTCTTTGCCCGAATCACAAGGCGCAGTTCAGCTCGAGCGGCGCCAACGTCGGCGGTCAACGGACATCGAGCCTCTTTGAATTCACCGTCGCCCTCAACGCGACCGCCGGAACGCTCACAATCACCTCCTGACGCTCGCGCGACGCGGTCAGCCGCACAATTCGATCGGTTTCGGTAAGTTATTCAACGCGTCGTCGGCCCCGGCCTTCGACGCGTTGCGCATTCTCGGTTGTCGGACATCGTCCCTACTCCCGCCCCTCGCTTATGTCACGCGTCTTCGCTCGCGTTCATCGTCAGGGCTTCCGACTGAAGGTCGGTGCCAGTCTGCTCTCGTTCTCCACGGCCGTGGCCACCGCGGCGCAGGCACAGTCGGGCGCGGCGGCCAGCGACCCGCTCGCGTCGGCGCTCGCGACGGCGCGCGCGTCGATGGCGCTCACGGCCAAACATCCGGCCATCACGCGCGCGATGGACGCGGTGCGGAGCGACAACGCCTGGACGCTGGGGCAACAAGTGTCGTTGTGCGAAATTCCGGCGCCGCCCTTCAAGGAGGCAGCACGCGGCGTTGCGTTTCGCGAGCGCCTGATCTCGATTGGCGTACAGAACGTGCGCATCGATCGCGAAGGCAACGTGATTGGCGAGATCCGGGGCACGCGTCCGGGACCCACCGTGCTGCTCAGCGGGCATCTGGATACGGTGTTTCCCGAAGGCACGAACGTCACGGTGAAGCGCGAAGGCACGAAGATGATCGCGCCCGGTATCAGCGATGACTGCCGCGGACTGGCCGTGGTGCTCGCGACAGCGCGGCAGATTATTGCCGCCAAGGTACCGATCGCCGGCCGCCTGCTGATTGTGGGAAGCGTTGGCGAAGAGGGACCGGGTAACCTGCGGGGCGTGCGCGCGATCTTTAACAGCCCGCTGAAAGACTCGATCAACACTTTCATCTCGATCGACGGCACCGGGTACAGCATCACCAACGGCGGCGTGGGCAGCGATCGCTATCGCGTGACGTACTACGGCCCCGGCGGACACTCGTACGGCGCGTTCGGCATGCCGAATCCCATTCACGCCATGGGCCGCGCGATTGCCCGCATCGCCGATTTGCAGGCCACCTCAGAGCCCAAGGTCACCTTCAACGTCGGAGTCGTTTCCGGTGGCACGTCGGTGAACTCGATCTCCGATAAGGGCGTCATGGATATCGACCTGCGCAGTGAGTCAGCCGCCGCGCTCGGGGCGATTGATGCC
This sequence comes from uncultured Gemmatimonadaceae bacterium, assembly GCA_966096095.1. Classification (GTDB taxonomy): domain Bacteria; phylum Gemmatimonadota; class Gemmatimonadetes; order Gemmatimonadales; family Gemmatimonadaceae; genus Gemmatimonas. The sequence continues at coordinate 4,603 of CBHTUR010000030.1, forward strand.
AAGCTGCAGGCCGCCCTGCGCGACGCGTTGCGCGATGAGCGCGCGCGTTGGCCGCAATCGAAAGTGCCACTCGAGATGAAGATCGACACGATCGGACTGCGCGCCGCGGGCCGGACTCCCGATTCCGCGCATGTAGTCATCACCGCCCGCGCCGCGTCGGCGTTCCTCGGATTGACCTCAACACTCGAGTCGCAAAGCAGCGACGCCAACGTGGCGATGTCTCTTGGCATCCCGTCCATCACGCTCGATGGGGGTGGCACTGGGTTCGGTGCCCACTCACTGGCCGAGTGGTACGACGACGGACGCGACGGCTACAAAGGCCCGCAATGGGTGTTGCTGATTGTCAGTGCGCTCTTGGGCGTCAAGTAGCCATCGCGCCGCACTGAACTACGCGAAGAACGCAACGATCTCCTCGGCAGAACGCGGCGTGGCACTCGGCTGAAGGCCGACGCGCCACGCCGCTTCGCCGATCAGATCCGACGCGGTGGCGCCCGCGGTTCGGCGCTCGCGCAGAGAGGTATCGCCGGCGGCCTTCGAAAGTTTGGCGCCATCGGCGTGCGTGAGCAGCGGATGGTGCAGCACGAGCGGCATGGCCGATCGACCGAGCAAGCGAGCCAGATGCCGCTGACGCCCCGTGCTCTCCAATAGATCTTCGCCGCGAATGATCAAATCGATCTCGTCGTGCCAGTCGTCGACCGTAACGCAGAATTGGTACGTCCAATCGCCCCGACGATCGCGCACCAGTACATCGCCGCACTGGTTCGCCGGCCGCTGCTCCAGGCGACCAAGCCGCAGGTCATCGAACGACTCCAACCGATCTTCCAGACGCACGCGTCGTGCGAGATGGTGCGCCGTATCGACCAGCGCCGAACGACAGGTTCCGGGGTATCGTGGCTCGGTGCCCGCATGGTGCGGCACTACGCGCTCGATATCGCGACGCGTACAGGCGCAGGCATACACCAGCCCGTTCGCCGAGAGCCGATCCATCGCCGCCTGATAGCGGTCGGGGCGCTCAGATTGGCAGAGTTCACCTGCGCGTCGCGCGCGGTCGGTCAACGCGCCGGAAGGCAAATCCGGCACGAACCCGAGCCACGCGAGATCCTCGATCAACGCGGCCACGTACTCAGGCCGACATCGCGTTCGATCGTGGTCCTCAATGCGCAATACAACCGATCCACCATGCGCTCGCGCGATGCCCCAGACGTAGAGCGCATTGACGAGATGCCCCAGATGCAAGTAGCCCGTCGGCGCCGGAGCAAAGCGAGTGCGCCAGCCCCGGACGGGGAGCTGGCGCACGATTGCCGACCTGCACTCGGCGCTGAACGATGGCGCGATCGACGAAACGCCGAGCTGCGGTCGCAATTCCATGTCAGCAGACTGCAGTCACGAACTCCTGCCCACAAGAGTCGCGCGAACGATTCAGCTGGCGCGCAGCGCTCCCGTTTCCACCGGCGTCTCGCGGCGGGTCCGCAGCCACGGACGCGCATGCGACAAGCCGTTGTCGGCGACCACCACCGAAGCGTCGCCCAACAACTGCGAGATGGTGGTGTGCTCAATCGCGTGCAACGCGGACGCCGTAATCGCGGTCCACGTGCTGTGCGCGGCACACGGATGATCGGGGTCGCATCGCGTCTTCTTCAGCAAGCAGGCACCAGTGCGAGGGCGTTCATCGAAAAGCTGCGTCACGCGCGCGATCGTCAATTCGCGCGGCGAAACGGCCAGCGAGAACCCACCAAACGGACCGCGCGAGCTGCGCACAATGCCGGCCTTCGCCAGCGCATTCAGCGTTTTCGCGAGATAATTACGAGGAGCGCCGATCGATTCGGCGATCGCGTCAGCGCGCATCGCATGGTCCGACGGAATTCGGGCCAGCAGTAACACCGCGCGCAGCGCGTGATCAGCAGTGATGGACAGCATAGGGCCTCGGGGTCAGGAGTATTTCACATCCTGAACTGAGGATCGCATTGTCAATCGCCGGAAAGAGTCGGGCGTTTGCTCGAAACACGAACGCAATATCCGACGTGTTCGTGAGGGTTCGCCTGACGACGGCCAGGTCGTCGTGCGCCGCTCGTCTTTCCGACTAGCCGGCTATTTCCAGCTCACGATATCCGCGTTGTCGCCGTCACCACCCGGCTTGCCGTCGGCGCCGAAGGACACCAGGTCGTAGCTCGCGGGATTAACCTTGCCCGGCGAGACGTACTGGTAGTCGTGGCCCCATGGATCCTTGGGCACCGCCTTACGCAAATACGGCGCGCGCCAGTTGGCAGGCGGGTCGATCGTGGGCTTCTGCCAGAGCGCCAACAGACCCTGCTGCGTGGTGGGATAGCTGCCGTTGTCGAGGCGATACGCGTCGAGAGCGGTTCCGAACGTTTCGATCTGGGTTCGCGCAGCCGAGACGCGCGCGTCTCCGACGTTCTTGAACAGACTCGGTCCCACGATTGCCGCCAGAATGGCGATGACCACAATAACGACCAGAACTTCGATCAGAGTAAAACCCCTCGGCGCTCGGCCGAGGCGTGGCTGCGCCTGCGTCACCCGCGCGTGCGTAGCGAGTCGGCCTCGAAGAGGCGAGGATCGACCCATCCTGAGATGTCGGGCGACTTCACCTGTCTCCAGCCGCTACGCCCAATGCCGAGCATGGCCTTCTCGGATGGCTTGATCACTCCAACGACATCGCCACCCCGGCTCGCATCGCTCCGGACGTTGACCCAGGTGAGCGCAACCGCCGGGACCCAGCGCACGGAATCGGCGCTCAACGACAGGGCGCCCTCGCTGACTCCGGCCATCGCAACCACGATCGAATCCTGCTCGACTGGTGACTGGGCCACCGTCGGAGTCGGAGATTCGGGCGTCGCGACAGGGGTGCTCGATGGGCTGGAAACGCGCTCGTCCAGGCGCGGAGCCGTCGCTTCCGTCATGACCCGCGCGAAGGCCAGCTTCGCGGGCTCCCGAACGGCCCAGCTACCCACAGCGACCAGCGCCACGGCGGCGATACCCGTTGCCGACTTGAGCGTAGCGGGATTGCGCCACGCAGCAGGTTTGCGCTCGCCGCACCAGTGGCACGCGCGATCGCGCCGGTGCATGATGCCGCAGCCTGAGCACTTCTTGAGTGCGACGCGTTCGCCGCGACCGTCGTGCAGCTCAAAGGCCGCCGAGCATTTCGGGCAGGTAGACGCCGCCGTCAGCGCCTTGGCACCACACGCTTCACATCTCAGGTAGCCCATACGCGATAACCAACGAGCGGATGTCCGGGTGCGACATCACAAATAAGGTGAACCAACATCGATCGAGCTGAACGGGTCGCCAACATGATACGCTGACACTAATTGCGAAAGGCCCAGTTGCCAGCCATGTGACGGAAATTGCCAAAAAAGGTCACAGATTTCCACAATCGACATTTTCGACTCAGTCGGCTTGCCCGCGACCTCTGTTCGAGCGACTCGTGCAGCTCTTCGCGCGTCTCGTCGCGGTCGGCTCGCTCTCTCGCGTCGACAGCCCTACCTTGCGTGGCTGCCTTCCCGCCCAATCGCCAACAGCACTCCCCCTGCTCTGTGCCGCTTATCTCGCTCGGTCTCGCCCTGCTGCTTGCCGCAGTCCCTCCCGCACCGCACACCGGCCCCGTCTTCGATGGACGACGCGGACAACTCAAAGTCGCAACACCGCGTCGTGACGCCGAGGCCGTGGTCGATGGCAAGCTCGATGAGCCGCAATGGGCGACGGCTGCGCTGCTGACGGGATTCTCTCAGTTCTTCCCGGCCGATGGGGTCGCCGCGAACGACAGCACCGAGGTGCTGATCTGGTACTCGGCCAGCGCGTTGCACGTCGGTATCAGGGCCTTCGCACCCGCCGGCACCGTACGCGCGACGCTGGCCGACCGAGACCGAATCTCCTCCGACGACAACGTGCAGCTGTTCTTGGGCACCTATAGCGACAGTCGACAGGCGCTCGTGTTTGGGGTCAATCCGCTGGGTGTGCAGAGCGACGGTGTGCTCAACGAGACCGGCAACGCGAGCTCCACCGGCGGCTTCTTCGGGGGCACGGCCAAGGCCCGCGAATCGGCCGATCTCTCGCCCGATTACGTCTGGCAGTCGAAGGGGCGTCTGAAAGACTTCGGCTACGAAGTGGAGATCGCAATCCCGTTCAAGAGCCTTCGCTACCGCGCCGGCGAAGAACAGCAGTGGCAGTTGCACGTTATTCGGACGGTTCAAGCGACCGGTCACGAGGAGAGCTGGGCTCCGGCGACGCGGGCCAGCTCCAGCTTTCTGGCGCAGTCCGGCCAACTCTCTGGGCTGCGTGATCTGCGTCGCGGGCTCACAGTCGACATCATCCCGACCGTGACGTCGAGTGCCAACGGCGCGCGCAACACGGCGTCCAATCGCTGGAGCTACGACACTTCGCGTCCGGAGTTGGGCGGCAGCGTTCGCTGGGGCGTCACACCCAACCTGACCCTCGCTGGAACCGCAAACCCTGACTTTTCCCAGGTTGAGGCCGACGCCACGCAGTTCACTTACGACCCGCGTCAGGCCGTCTTCTTCGCTGAGCGGCGACCGTTCTTTCTCGAGAGCCAGGAACAGTTCGCCACGCCAAGTCAGCTGATCTATACCCGACGCATCTCGCAGCCGGTTGCCGCAACGAAACTGACCGGGAAGTACGAAGGATTCGATCTCGGCGTCATGTCGGCGGTCGACAGCAAGGACATTTCGCCAACGGGGCACTCTCCGATCTTCAACATCCTGCGCGTGCAGCACGACCTGGGGAAAAGCAGTCGGGTTGGCATCGCGTACACCGACAAGATCGACGGCTCCGATTGGAATCGCGTGCTCGGCGTGGACGGGCGGGCCGTGCGCGGCAAGTTGTCCACGCAGTGGCAATTGGCAGGGAGCGCCACCCACTCGGCTGGCGAAACCACCACGTCTCCCCTCTGGAATCTCGCAACGAGCTACAACGGGGCAACCAATTACACGCGATTCGGGTTTAGCGCGATCGGCACCGACTTCGACGCGCAGAGCGGATTTATCTCGCGCGCGGGCGTCAGCAACATCGGCGTGACGCAACGCTACACGCGCCTGGGCGCACCGGGGGCGCTGCTTGAGGCCTTCGCACCCGAGCTGTTTCTCAACGGCACCTGGCGGTACGACGACCTGGTGAATCGGCGCAGCGCACAGGACGTGAAGTTCCACGTGCGACTCAACACGCGCTATCGCGGCGGTTGGCAAGTTGGCGGGCAAATTCTCTTCGAGAACTTCGGCTACGACCGCGATCTGTTCAGCAACTACTACCTCTTCAAACCGCGCGGTGCGGCCGTGGATACCGTTGCCTACAGCGGCACCAAGCATCTGCCCAACCTGGATTGGGTCGCGTCGGTGACGACGCCGGAGTTTAAGCGGTTCTCACTGAGCACGTTCGCGATCATCGGGCAGGACGAGAACTTCCCTGAGTGGAGTTCCGCGAAGATCGTGAGCATCCAGAGCACGCTCAACGTTCGCCCCACCGAGAAGCTGCGCTTGGCCGGTACGCTGACGCACGATTCATTCGATCGGAAGACCGATGGCACGCGCGTGCAGACGCGCGACGTGCGCCGACTGCGCACCGAGTATCAGGTTACGCGGCAGATTTTTGTGCGCGTAATAGGCGAGTATTCGCGCACGTATCAGGACAACCTGCGCGACGATTCGCGCACCAATCTGCCAGTCTATTTGCGGTCGGCGTCGGGTGCGTTTTCACCGGCGCTCGCCTTCACGCGCGAGCGTGGACGCCTCGATGCGCTCTTCTCCTACTTGCCGACGCCAGGCACGGTGTTCTACGTCGGATACGGCGATGCGCTCGCGGCCAACGAACCCGGCGGTCCCGATCGTCTGCAGCGCTCGCGCGACGTGTACTTCATGAAGCTCAGCTACCTCTTCCGCCTGCAGTAGCGTCCCTCCGTCGCACCTATTCACTCCATCGCGCCCATGCGAACCGAACGCACCGCTCGCCTCATGTCGCTCGTTGCATCGCTGTCGCTGTCGATGGTGTTGCTCGCCGTGTGTTCGACGCCCGTACACGCCCGACAGGCCGGCGTTGACACCACCTTGCGCCGACCGGCGGTACTCGCACCTATGAAGACGTCGGCCGAAATCCTGTCGGCGAAGCTGGAGGAAGTTGGGTTCAACTATCGGCGGCAGCACTCGGGAGCGCCGCCGTCGCAGTTCCTCACGCGTGACGAGATCGAGCGACGTGGCGTGAGCGATCTGGCGCAGTTGCTGCGTCGCATGAAGGGGCGCGCTTGGGGGTGCGGCGAAACGGTGCTCTTCATCGACGGCGTGCTGCAGGCCACGCCGATTCCGGACAAACCGGTCGACACCGTCAAATTCACGCCCTCAGAGACACGGGGGCGCAGTACCGTTGCGCCGATCGTTGCCGTACCCATGCCAAAGCAGAATCCGCTGGAGCAAATCCCGGTGAATTCGGTCGACGCGATGGAAGTGTACGCGGGGCCGTCGGAGATACCGCTTGAGTTCAAAGCGGCGTTTCGACAGGCGCGATGTGTCGTGGCGGTCTGGACTCGATAGCTCGGGTCGCGACCGCATGGTCGCACGGCTTTCGCTGACAGCGCGTCCGAGAACTGCTGACCGTTCACGACAGATTGGGCTCGCACACTTTGACGAGTTCCTCGCTGTCGTGCAGGTCGCTCTGTCCGGAGTGGGTCGTGCTGCTTCCCGCCAATGTGGTGAGTTTTATCAAGTCGCGTGCGACGCTCGATGTTGAGTCCGCCAGCCGTTCGTGTGTGCTGAGCGTGTACGTGGACCAATCGGAATCGCAGCCGGCCAAGCGACAAGCCTTTCGCGAGTGGCTTCGCGGAAAAGTGCGGGCTGAGCGCCAGCGGGTGACGCTCACATCCCCCGAGCGCGTCGTGGCGTTCGAACGGTGTCTGACCGCGCTCGAGGCCCGTTTGCCTGATCTCCATGCTGAAGTGCGCGCCGATTTTAGTCACGTGGCCGGCTGGATGATTCTCTGTTCGGCTGACGATGAAGTGATCGAAGAACGCGTCGCGACTGGCCCGCCGTGGATCTGTCATGCGTCGCCGCAGCCGCTGATCATGCCTTACCTGGCGTCGTCGCTGCCCGGTCACACCGTCATCGTGCTGATCGATCGAGAACGAGCCACAATTGCTCGCGTGCAGCGCGGCGTCATGCAATTGGTCGATACAATTGAAGCCGACCTCACCGGCGATGCGCACGACGCGCTGTTGGCGGCCGCACGCCGTAAGCTCTCGGTCATCGCATCGCATGACAGCTCAGTCGTTATCGGTGGCGAGGTGCCAAGCGTCGCGCAGTTCATGGCGCAGTTGCCAGAGGAGCTCGCGCATCGCGCGGTGGTGGCGGAAGGACTGCACGTCCACACACCCTTCCCGCTCATTCCCCCAATGGCGCACGCTGCGCTTACATCGCTGATAACACTCCGCCAGCAGGCGCTGCTGGATGCGCTCGGCACCAAGGCGCACCTGACTCGTCGCGCCTCGTTCGCGCTCGGCACCGTGCGCGCGGCCGCTCGCGCGGGCGCCATTGATCGGCTGTTGATCAGTATGAACTTGTGGGCCGAGCACACGGCGGAAGTTGAGTGCATCGCCCAGCAGGCCATTCGCGCCGGCGCCTGCGTCGAAGCGGCGACGGCCAACGTCGCCGTACTGTTGGACCAGCGCGGTGGTATCGGCGCCGATCTTCGATTTGCCGTCCAGACAGCCGAGTATCCCGCCGTGGTCTGACGCCACGCGCTGTTGACGCGCATAATTTCCGGATGCGTTCATCAACGATTTCCGGAAACGATTCGCACGTGTCGGTTGGACGACGAAGCGGATCCCGCCACGTCTCCCGCAGGGTAGCCCGTGGCGCGGTTCTGCGGGCCGTTGGGTTCGCGACCGCGCTCACGCTCGGCGCCTGTAGCGGCGACTCAGGATCACCGTCGGCGGCACCGTCGTTGCCCGATGGAACGTTCGCGCGCATTCAGCGCGACATCTTGCAGCCATCCTGCGTGTCGTGCCATTCAACGGGCCAAAGCAGCGCGCGACAGTCGGGCCTCGTGCTCACGTCCGATTCTGCGTATCAGCAGCTCGTCGGCGCGCCTTCGGTACAGCAGATTGCCAGCGCCGATGGGTTGCCGCGCGTGAAGGCGTTCCGCGCCGACAGTTCATTGCTCTATCACAAGTTGGCATGGGTCCCGGGACACCACAGCCGCGATTACGGGCTGCTCATGCCGTCCGGAACCACGCAGGGGCTGACGGCGGGTCAACTGGAGTATGTGAGGCGCTGGATCGAGGCCGGTGCGCCCAAATCGGGCCATGTAGTGGATACTGCCGTGCTCAAAGATGCGCGACTGCAGACGGCCACCTTCACGCCGCTCACGGCTCCGAGCGCCGGCGCGGGCTTGCAACTGAAGGTGGACAGCTTCGCCGTGAGTCCAGCGGGTGAGCGCGAACTGTTTGTGTATCGCCGGGTGAATAACGCGCAGGATTTGTACATCACGCGTATCGAATCGCGCATGCGCCCGGGCAGTCATCACCTGCTGCTCTATCAGTTCGACGAAACGAAGACGTCGTTTCCCTGTAACACGCGCCCGTCTCCAGACGTCGTTCGCGATATCCGCAACGCTGATGGCACGATGAACATCGTGAACATGCTGCCAATGGCCTGTCATGTGTTCTTCGCCGGAGCGATGACGCCCGACTTCGACTATCGCTTTCCCACCGGCGTGGCGCTCAAACTGCCAGCCGGTTCCTCGCTCGATTTCAACGTGCATTACGTGAATCGTGCGCCGATCGACTTGCCAGGACAGGCGTTTGCGAATTTGTACACAGTCGACAAAGCACAGGTTGCCACGGTCGCGCGCACGCTCAACTTAGCCAATACGGACCTGACGTTACCGGCGCACGCTCGCACCACCATTCGCAAAGTATTTCCGATGTCGGTACGCACCACGGTGCTGGGACTGACGTCGCATATGCATTCGATGGGTGAACGATTTGAGATTCACGTTCGTCGGGTCGACGGCACTGAGACCACGGTGTACACGAACACCGACTGGGAGCACCCGGGCTTTCAGAATTTTGCCACACCGCTGGTACTGGAACCGGGCGACGCACTCGTCAGTGTGGTGACGTGGAACAACGTCACGAACAACACCATCTTCTTCGGCCTTTCCTCGACCGACGAAATGGACATCATCTTTGGCTACGCGTACTGATGCGACGCTTTCGTTCACGTGCCATCGTTGCCGCACTTTTGTTCGCGGCCTCGTCGAGCTTACGGGCACAGAGCGCCGACACAACCACGCGCGATCTGCCGACGGTAGCTCGACAGATCATCGCTGCGGCCCAATACGCAACCTTTATCACCGCCGACGGCACCGGTCAGCCGCAAGCGCGCACGGTACAACCGCTGGCGCCAACTGAAGACTGGGAAGTGTGGTTCGCCACGAACCCGCGCACGCGCAAAGTCGGCCAGATCCGCGCCAATCCCAAAGTCGTGCTGCACTACTTCGATCGGACCACGCTCAGCTACGTCGCGCTGATTGGGCGGGCAACGGTCATCACCGATCGGGCGACGAAAGATGCGCACTGGGATAACGCGTGGAGCCAGTTCTATCCGGATCGTGACTCGAGCGTTGCGTTGATTCGCGTGCGGGCCGCATCGCTTGAAGTCGTGAGCACGAACCTGAAGATCGTGGGCGACGCGCGCACATGGCGGCCGCCGTCGGTGAAGATTCGACAGCCAACGCGCTGAAGACTCGGTCAAGCGCGACCGATACTCACCAGAATGCGCGGCGCTGCGCGAGCACGAACACATCGGCGTGGCGCCGATGGTACCGCTTCTGGGTTGCACTCATGGCGAAGTGCCCGTACACCTGGGTCAAGGGACTGTTTGGCGGCGCGTCGACTCCCGCCGAACCCGGACAGCCCGCGAAGCACCTGATGGTTCGCGTCGTCCGCGACGGCGAAGAGCGCGTGAGAGTGGCGCTACCGGCCCGCAGTGCGAAATGGCTGATCGAGCTCATTCCGCCCGACGTTGCCGACAAGATTCGCGCCGAGGCGATTCCGCTGGACGAGATGCTACTGGATCTCAACGCGCAGGAAACGTTTCTGGCGCGCCCGATCTTCTCGCTCGCAGAACCGCACCGTTCGGTAGACGTCTGGCTGGAGTGATCGGCCGCGCACGGCCTGCGTTTACCCGCGACGGCGCCTTACGCGGCCTGCGAGGTATCGGTGTAGAGCGATAGGTCCGCCGGACGACACAGCACACCCGAGGCGTTGCTAGGCACGCGCACGACACTGTCGGTAATGCCAAGGGTGCTTTCGGTACCGCCAAGGAAGAGACAGCCGCCGCGCGTCAGCAGCTTCGCCATGCGATCGACAATGTCCTTCTTCGTTGCCACGTCGAAGTAGATGAGCACATTGCGGCAGAAGATGATATCGAACGACCAGTGCGCCGGAAATGCGTTGAGCAGGTTGATTTCCTGGTACGTCACGCGCTGACGAATTTCCTGCGCGATCTGAAATCCTTCTGGTACCGGCTTGAAGAATTTCATGAGCAACTGCACCGGCAGTCCGCGCTGTACTTCGAACTGGTTATACACGCCTTCTTTCGCCCGATTGAGCGCGGCGGTCGAATAGTCGGTGGCGAGCATTTCCACACGCGTTCCGGCAAGCACCGGTTCCATTTGCGCAAGAATCATCGCGATCGAATACGGCTCCTGCCCCGTTGAACTGGCCGCGCACCAGATCCGCACGGGACGTCCTTGCTCGCGCGCTCGGCGTACGGCTGCGGGGAGCAGCTCCTTCTCCATCGCAACAAACGGCTTGTTGTCGCGGAAGAACATCGTCTCGTTCGTTGTCATGGCATCGCAGACATGCTTCACTAGCGGCGGTGAGCCACCACGACGAAGATCGGCCAGCAATGCCGGCAAATCCGCGTGTCCGTACGTCGCGGCCACCGGCGGCAGTCGGCTTTCGATGAGATACTCCTTGCCGGCACCGAGGGCGAGCCCGCTATGACGCTTGAGCAAGTCACTCAAGAATTGATAATCGTCAGCATTGATCATATAGCGACTGCTCCACAGCTTGCGACGAGCGCTTCCGCCAATTTCGGCAACGACAGGACCGCCGACGCCAATCCGGCGTTGACGACGGCACCCGGCATGCCCCACACGACACTCGAGGCCTCGTCTTGAGCGAGCACGCGTCCTCCCCGAGCGTGAACTTCTCGACAGCCACGCAGGCCGTCTTCACCCATGCCAGTGAGCACAACCGCGAGTGTCGAGGCACCGTAAATAGACGCGAGTGAGCGCAGCATCGGGTCGGCCGACGGACGGCAGAAATTTTCCGGTGGCGATTGCGTTAAGCGGATGAACGGACGGCCTTCTTCCGTCTGCACTTCCATGTGAAATCCGCCGGGAGCGACGTACACACAATTGTTCTCAACGCGCTGACGATCGGCGGCCTCGAAGCTCTTGCGACCCGCATCTCGCTCCAGGCGCTGCGCCAACAACGTCGTGAACATGGCCGGCATGTGCTGCGTGATCAGAATTGGCAGCGGAAAATCGGTGGGCAACAGTTTCAGCATGTCGGTCAATGCGTTGGGCCCGCCGGTGCTCGACGCAATCGCCACCACCCGCGGAGTCGCGTCGACGCCCTTGGACGCCAGCAATTCGGTGCGCACGGGCGGCGGTGCTTTCCGCACCGGGGTTTCAATGCGCCCCCGTGCCGACCGGCCAATCGCCCGCACCTTGGAGGCAATCTCCACTGCGACCGTTGCCAGCGTCGCTGACCCGCTGCGAGCAGCCGGCTTGGCGATGTAGTCCGCCGCCCCAATCGCCATGGCCTGCATCGTGATCTCGGCCCCGCGCTGCGTGAGCGAACTCGCCATGATCACGCGCGTTTTCGGGTACAGCTCCAGAATCTTGGGCAGTAGCGTGAGCCCGTCCATCTCGGGCATTTCGATATCAAGTAACACCACATCCACCGGTGCGTGACGCAACGCGTCCAGCGCGACGCGGCCGTTTGGCGCGGTGGTGACGACAAACATGTCGGGTTCGGCGTCGATGATGCGGCCGAGTGCGCCGCGAATGACCGCGCTGTCGTCAACGAGGAGTACTCGAATGGCGTCGGCGGGCTTGTTCGATGGTGTGGTCACTGCACACCGCACGCTTCGAGTTTGGAGGAAATGATCTCCTTGTCGAAGGGTTTCATGATGTATTCGCTAGCCCCGAGACTCAGCGCCGATTGGATCTTGTCGAAACTCGTATGCGTGGTACACATGATGATCGGCGGCGGATGGATGCCCGGATGTCCGGGCAGCGCGCCGAGAAACGACAATCCGTCCATGTTAGGCATGTCGATGTCGCAGAGAATGGCATCGAAGCCCGCGTCGTGGTCCAGGACATCGAGCGCCTTCACGCCATCCTCCGCCTCCTCGACCGAGCAGTCGATCTGTTCGAGGATACGGCGGATGGCTTTGCGAATGGCGGCGGAATCGTCGATGACGAGAATGCGTTTCATGTTGGGCGCGTGAGCGTCTGGAACACCTGCGCGCGGCTTATGCCGAGCGCAGGTTCTTCAGGAAGCCGTTGACGGCGTTATTGAGTCGTTCGCTTTCACTCGAGAGCTGACCAGCGGCACTCTTGATGTTCTCAGCGGTCCGGCCGCCTTCGATGGCGACCTGCGTGACCATGCTGATGCTCGAGCTGACTTCTGCGGTACCACGCGCCGCTTCGCCGACGTTGCGCGAGATTTCGCTGGTCGCCGCATTTTGTTCTTCGACTGCACCGGCGATGGTCGTCGAGATCTCGTTGATCTTGTTGATCACACCGGCGATTTCGCGGATCGCCGTGACCGCCGACGCCGTTTCCGACTGCACGCCGGCAATTTTGCTGCCGATTTCTTCAGTGGCCTTGGCCGTCTGACGCGCGAGCTCTTTCACCTCGTTGGCCACGACGGCGAATCCTTTACCCGCCTCACCCGCGCGCGCCGCTTCAATCGTCGCATTCAAAGCCAACAGATTGGTTTGCTGCGCGATGGACGTAATCACTTTGACCACCTGACCGATTTCCTGGCTCGACACGCCCAGCTTCGCCATCGTATCCGTCGTCTGCGACGCCTGGCGCACGGCCACCTGCGAGATCTGCGATGCCTCCTGCACGCGGCTTGCAATCTCGCGAATGCTCGCCGTCAGTTCCTCGGCGGAGCTCGCCACCGTCTGCACGTTCCGCGTGGCCTGCTCCGAGGCGGCGGCGACGGCTTGCGCCTGGCGCGTGGTCTCCTCAGACGACGCGGCCATGCCCTGCGCGCTCGCTTCGAGCTCGGTTGACGACGAACTGACGACACTGGCGATCGTCGCGACGGTCGACTCGAAGTCGTCGGCCAGCTTTACCTGATGCGTGATGATGGCCCAATTCACCATCGGTCCCACGTACTCGCCTTTGGAGTTGTAGATAGCGACCGCGGTCAGGTCCAGCGTTTCCGGCCCGACTTTGATCTTCGCGTTGTGCGGCAGATGCTTGTCCGTGGCCAACATGGCGCGCTGATGCGCCGGATTCTTGTGAAAGATGTCGATCGATGATCCGACTACTTGCGACGCTTTGACGGGCAAATGGGCTTCGATGCTTTGCAACGTCGCGAACGAGGCCGGATTGATGTACTTGATGTTGAAGTCACGATCGCAAAGCATCAGGTTCACCTTTGCCGATTCCACCATCGGCTTGAACAGCTCCATCTCGTAGCGCAGCTTCACCGTTGCAGTGATGTCGGAGGCGTACTTCACGACCTTCGTTACCCGACCGTCGCGATCGCGCACGGGATTGTAGGTGGCCTGAATCCACACTTCGCGGCCGCCCTTGCCCAAGCGGCAGTATTCGCCGGCGTCAAACTCGCCACGGTTCAGCTTCGCCCAGAACTCGCGATACTCAGGGCTCGCCTTGTAGCGCTCATCGACGAACATCGAGTGATGTTTGCCCTGAATTTCGGTCAGGCTGTAGCCAATCGTGCGAAGAAAATTTTCATTCGCCGTGAGCACAGTGCCATCCAGATCGAACTCGATCGTGGCCATCGACTTATTGATGGCCGCGACTTGCGATTCGTACTCGTAGAAGCGCTCGTCCTGAGCGGGTGCCGGTGCGGCGGCGCTCGCTGCACGGCGGGCGGGCGCGGCCTTGGAGCTGCGGGATGACTTGGGTGCGACGCGGTTGGGAGCCATTTGAGTGAGTTCTGCTGAGCGAAGTGAGCTGGGTTGTCGTCAGGGAGTCGGCGTCGACTCGGGTGCTGCGCAATCCAGTGGTCCGGTTGATCGATCAACCGGACGCGGTTTCGAGCCGCAAGAGCTCGCGTACGTCCATCACTAACAACAATCCGTCCTCTCGACGGACAATGCCAACACAGACACTTCTCCATCGGTCGTCGAGTGTCGATGGCGGTGGATCAACGTCATCGTCGTTGACGGCTACTACATCGCCGACTTCGTCGACCATAAACGCGAACAATTCACCTTCGTGCCGCACGACCACATTCATGTACTCGCCGTCCGCCGGGCGCGTCGAGAGCCGCAACGTGGTGCGCAAATCCACGGCGGTGACGATCTGACCGCGCAGATTGAGAAAGCCGGCGATGGCGTCGGGGGCCAACGGCACGCTGGCGATGCGCTGTGCCGTCAGCACTTCCTGCACAATCAAGACGCTGATGCCCAACCATTGATCGGCCAGTCGGAACGTGACGTACTCGGATTGCGCCGTGACGCGTACGCTGCGCGTGCGTTCGAGAGTCGTCGTCATGCGGCCATCCGGTCGGCCGTTGTAAGCCGGGCAAGAGTGGTGAGCACATCGTCGCGGTCTAACTTCGTGAGATACTCATCGAAGCCCGCGGCGAGTCCCGTGGCACGGTCCTCCGCGCTGCTCCGCGCCGTCAGTGCGATTAGCGTGAGCTCAGCCCAGAGCGGGTTGGCGCGCACGGTCCGCGCGAGCGCGAGCCCGTCGACGGTCACCATGTCGATATCGCTCAGGATGGCATCGAAGCGCTCGCCCGCCTCGAGATGCGCAATGGCGTCGGTTCCGTCGGTGGCCGTCGTTACCTGATAGCCGGCGGCGCGTAGTACCGGCGCGAGCAAGCCAAGGAAGAAACGCGAATCGTCAACCAGCAGCACACTCCGCGATTGCGTCGTGCCGGAGACCGATGCCGATTGACGGAACCAATCTTCGTGGCCGAGCCGTATGAAGTGATTGGTATCGATCACTTCGGTCGCCCGCTCGGCGATGACGGTGACCCCAAGCACGCCGGCGCGCGTAGCACCGCGTTGCAGCGTGAGGTGGTCCTCGACGATATCGCGAATCTCGTCGACCGCGATACCCAGGGTGCGATCGCGATCGCTGAAAACGATCACCGGACGAGGGTCTTTCGCCCGCATGTTCATTGCTGGATTGGCCGCCAGTATCGGGATGAGCGCACCGCGATACTGCACGAGGAACCGACCGTCCGCTTCCTCGAGCGTCGAGAGCGGAAGCTCTTCGAGTCGCGCAACGAGTGACAGTGGAACGGCTTGCAGCGCCGGGAATCCTGCGTCGAACAGCAGAATGCTCTCCTTCGCCTCGCCGCGAGACAGCGACAGACCCGCGGTGTGGGCAGCGCTGGCTTCTTCCTCTTCGCGCTCCGTCGCCACTCGTGCCATACTGGCTACGCCCGTCGTGTCGAGAATCATGATCACCCGCCCGTCGCCGGTGATGGTGCATCCGGCATAGACGGATATGTGCTTGACCAAGCGACCGACCGGTTTCACCACGATTTCCTGCGTATCAAATACCTCGTCGACAACGAGCCCAAAGCGCACGTCGTCAACCTGACACACCACAATGTTGTAGCAATCGTTGGTGGTGACGGCCGTCAGTCCGAGCAGCGACTGCAGCGATACCAGCGGCAAAAGCGTTTCGCGCAGACGATAGAAGCGGGCGCCGTGCACCTCTTCAACGAGCGCATGTTGCTCCTCGGTGACACGTACGAGTTCCACCACGCCGATTTGCGGTACCGCAAACGACTGTCCGGCGGTTCCGACCAGCAGCGCCGAAATGATTGCCAGCGTGAGCGGAATCTTCACCCGCACGGTGGTACCGCGACCCTCGTGCGACGAAAGCTCGACCGTGCCGCCAATCGCCTCAATGTTGCTGCGCACAACGTCCATTCCGACACCACGGCCGGACACGTTCGTTATCGACTCGGCGGTTGAGAATCCCGGCTCAAAGATGAATCGCAGGACCTGCGCGTCCGGCAGCGATTCGGCAACGTCCGCGCGCACGAGGCCGCGTTCAATCGCTTTGCGTCGAACCCGTGCAACGCTGATACCCGCGCCGTCATCGGCGATCTCAATGACAACGTGCCCGCCTTCGTGGCGCGCGGATAGCGTGATAGCGCCCTGCTCCGGCTTTCCCGCCTCGCGACGGTGCGTCGTCGACTCAATGCCATGATCGGCCGAATTGCGGATCATGTGCGTCAGCGGATCCTGAATCGCTTGCAGGATCTGTCGGTCCAACTCGGTCTCCGCGCCCTGCGTGACGAGCGAGATGTGTTTGCCGCTCGCGTGCGACAAGTCGCGCACGAGCCGCGGCAGCTTGGTCCACGCATTGCCGATTGGCTGCATGCGGGTCTTCATCACTGCTTCCAACAGATCGGTCGTGACGCGGTTGAGCTGTTGCACGGGGCTGGCAAACGCCGACTCTTCGTGCGCCGCCGCGAGCTGCGTCAACTGATTTCGGCTGAGCGCGAGTTCGCCGACGAGATTCATCAGTTGATCCAGCAGACCGACGCCGACCCGGAGCGTGCTGTCGCTGAGTCCGTGCTTGTCTTCATCCGTCGCGGGCGGCCAGTTCTTTCGGCGCTCCACACCGTCCCATGGCACTTTCGCCGGCGGAGCGTTCGGCGTCGGCGCGGCAGCGTCTGCGACAGCGCCTGCGGCAGCGCCTGTGGGAGCTGCCGCGGCAGCAATCATGGGCTGCGCGACCGAGTCGGGCACAGGAGTCATGGTGGCGACCGGCGTGGAAGGTGTCGGCGCCGCGACCGATGCAGTCGCTCCGCTCGTCTCAACTGCGCTGGCCACGACGACTGCATCACCTGCGGCCTGCGCAGACTCATCGGGCGCGCACGCATCCGTTTCGGACGCGACGTGTACCAATGTCAGCCAATGTTCGAGTCGCGCGATGAGCGCGGAATCATCGCCGGTCGGCTCTTCTTCTTTCTGTTCCAGATACGCGAGAATGCTCTTGATGCAATCGATCGCGGCGAGAATATCGCCGATCAATTGCTCCTGCACCGCTAATCGTCCCGAGCGGAGTGCGTCGAGCACATTCTCCGCGGCATGGGCGGTGCCTTCGAGGCGCGCCAAACCGAGGAAGCCGCACGTGCCTTTGATTGTGTGGATCGTGCGAAACACGCTGTTGAGCAGTGCACCCTCATGAGGGTGCTGCTCCAATTCGACAATGTCATTGTCGAGTTTGGAGAGATTCTCCGCGCTCTCTGTGAGGAAGTCTCGTAAGAGATCATCCATTTGCCGTCCCTGCCGGTATGCATTGCCTACGTGGCCGGCGTCGGCCTGTGTATGCATATCGGCACGACTGTTACAAACATTAGCGCGACGGTATTCTCACCAGTGCATGTGGGACAGGACGCGTGAGGAGTTCCCTGATGCGCGCAATCAGAATGCGGCCGAAACTCAATTGCATGCAAACCATTCGATTGATTTACGCGAGCGTCGCCGAGCCAGACCTCGACTACGAAGATCTCACGTCGTTGCTGCGACGAGCGAACGATCACAACACCGCGCGCGGCATAACTGGCATTCTGTGTTATGGAAACGGTGAGTTTCTGCAAGCATTGGAAGGCGAACGCGAGGCCGTGAATAAGCTGTACAACAGTCTTGTGCGCGATTCACGGCATCACGACTGCCAGGTGCTCCGTTGCGAAGACATCGACGCGCGTTATTTCTCCGACTGGTCAATGATGTTCATTGGCTGGGACGACCGCCCGACCGCGCAACGTCGCGCGCTGGTGCTGAAACACTCGGGCGGCGCCGAGTTCTCGCCAACGCACATGCGCGGCGAGCAGGCGCTCAAATTCTTGTGCGCGCTGGCCGACACCGAGCGACATCACGCGGTCTGATCTGATCGTCCGCGCGTCAGCTACAGCAAGTGCGGATTACGACGCCACACCGATACGGTGAGCGCGGTCGCAAAGCTGACCCACAACGCGTACGGCACAAACAGAAGCCCTGCCGTTTCATCGCGCAGCCAGAACGCCGCCATTGTGGCAATGACCGACGTTAGCAGCGCGCTCACCTCGAGCGTAGCCCACGCGCCGCTGCGCTTCACGAAAAAGAACCAGCTCCACGCGGCGTTGAGTATCAGTTGCACGATGTACAGCGTGAGTTCACCGCGCGCGCCGTCGAAGCCGTTCGCGCGCCAAACTCTCCACGCGGCGACGCCCATCAATACATAGAGAACGGTCCACGCGGGACCAAAGAGCCAAGGCGGTGGCGCCCACCGCGGCTTGCTCAGCTCTCCATAGAATTGCTGCGCCGCCTTCGCGGTCACGGCGCCCCCAAGCGCGGCGAGGCTTGTGCCAAGGATCCAGGCAACGAGGCCGAGGTCGAATGAGATCATCGAGGGGCGCACCAGAACTGATACATCGCGACGAAAGTTGAAGGATGACGCTGTTCGAAGCCGTGCCACGCGTCGAGGTCAGTCACGCCGTTCGGCGCTGAGTACTCGCGGTGAAACTCGGCCATAATCGTCTGCGGAAGCTGAAAGCCGAGAAATTGCAGATTGAGTGCTTCCAGGTCGGCCTTGAGTTCCGGCACGCTGTATGTGCGCTCCTGAACGTGCATGACCAGGTCTCGCAAACCGCTGAGCGTAAAGAAGTCGAGGAATTGCCGGACGCCCGCCGCGGGATGAGTTGCGGGCAGCGCGAGCAATGCCGACCGTGCCGAACGAACGCCCTCGACGGTGTGTTCCGTTCCCAGCGACGAGACGTACGCTTGCGCCGCCGTGATGCTGGTGCGCGCCATCGTGCTGTAGAGACCGATTTTCATCACGCCGTGCGGCGCCAGTCGCGTGAGCAGTCGCCGCCAGCCGACCAATGGCTCGCGCAGGTGATGCAGCACGCCGCTGCACGAAATGAGATCGTACGGATCACCGTGCGGCGACAACTCCAGCAAATCGCCCTGTGAGAAGCGAACGTTGGATACGCCCAGTCTGGTCGCCATGCGTGCACCATAGGCCAGGCTCGCGAGGCTCAAGTCAATCGCCTCGACCTGCGCGTCCGGGTGGGTCATCGCCAAATGAATGGCCTGCTGTCCCGTGCCGCATCCGGCCACGAGCAGGCGCGGCGGCGTGCCGACGTTCGCCGGATTGCGTCGGGTCATCGACGCGATGAACAGCGCCGTCGGTTGCGAGGGCGGACGCTGCGCCATCACCCAGCGAGGATATGGGTTCTCCTCGTACATCTCGCGTACGCGTGACGAGACCTCATCGCGCGTCGTGAGATCGGTCGCCAATGATGCCGCGAGTCGTCGCTCTTCCAAGACATCCGCGATCTGCGCGTCGATGATGAGGCCCAGTTCATTGCTCCACGCGTCACGCGGTATCTCGCTGAGCCTCGTCCAGTTCGCGACCGACGCCAGCGGCGCGCCAAGAGCGCACAGCAGCACCACAGACTCCAGCGCGTCACTGTGCGTGACTGGAGACCCAAGCATTGACGACAGCTGCGCCTGGCTTTCCGCGAGGCGCTCACGCTCGCCAAGAGTCATGCCCCACGCATACTCGGTCTGAAAACACTGCATCGCCAGCGCCGCCACAAATTCGCGCGGCATCCACATCCGCATCGGCTCGTTCGTCGTGTATCGGCGACGAAGGAAACGCAGTACCTGCTCCAACTGCTCGTCACCGGCGATCATACGCGGTAACGCCGCCGTCAGCAGCGCATCCGCTGAGAGCGCGCGGACGGCGTCGGCCGCAGACTCGCCAAGCGGCTCGTGGTGCTGCTCGCGCTCGTCCTTCCGTACGGCCAACGGAAGGAGCGTGGTAAACGCCGCACTGCTCTTGCACAGTCCGATAATCGCGCCGGCGATCGACTGCGTGGCAATCGTGTCGTCGCGCACGAGCTGTTCGAGCACATCGCGCACGAGCGCATTTCCACTGCCCAGCGAAACGCCCTCCAGCAGGGACGCTAGCAGCGATCGTAGCGAGGAAATGTTAGGCGCAGTGTGAACCTCATCGAACAGCAACATTAAGGCGTCCGCGCGCGCGCCCATCGCGGCCAGCGTCACGGCCAGATTGTGCACGATGGCCGCGTCATGCGGGCGCATGGCCAGCGCCTGTGTCAGCGCTTCACGTGCGGCGGCATACTCGCCCAGCACGCGATGCGCGTCGCCCAACGTATTCAGCACATCGGGCCGTGCGGGGTGTGCGTCGAGCGATCCCCGCAGCACGCCAAGGGCCTCACGCGATCGTCCCGTGGCATGCAGCAACACTCCAAGCAGATAGCTCGCGTCGGCGTGGCGAGGCTCCTTTCTGAGAACTGCCCGGTACCCCTGCTCTGCCGCTGCCAACTCGCCGCGTTGATGCGCCGCGAGGGCGTCTGAAAGTCTGAGAGAGAGTGGCGTGCCGGCCATGAACACATTGTAGCCCTTCCGCGCTTGGCACGCAGCGCGTCTCGCCGACGTTTGCCCTGCGTGTTAACACTCCGTACACGTTCGTCGGGTATTCTCTGCTTGTGAGGCCCACCAGCTTCCCGTCATCGTTCAGCCATGACTCCTCGCTTCCCGTCGTGACGACCTCGCTGCTGCAAAACCCGCTTGGGCTCCTTACCGGCGTCGCCGCCACTCTTGGTGGCGCCGTGGTTATGATCGGTTGGCGCCTGCGCGAAACCACGCGACCCATCACCGTACCGCTTATCGTCATTCCGCCACTCGGGATGTCGACAGGGTTCTGCATGTTCCTGTATCCGCCGGCGCGTATCCCGCTGTGGTGGGCGGCGGTCGCATTGGTGGTCGGTGCGGTGATCCTGGCCGAGCCGTTGTCGCGGACGTCACGCTTGGAACGACGGGGTGATCAGATCCTGCTCAAACGCTCACGAGCGTTTCTCTGGATTCTGTTTGGCCTGCTGGCCATTCGATTCGCGCTTCGCGACTACATCGGCCACATCGTCTCGCCGATTCAAACGGCCGCGGTGCTCTTCACACTCGCCTTCGGTATGATCGCGCGCTGGCGGGCCAGCATGTATGTCGAATATCAGCGCTTGATGCGCGATCCTTCGTCGTCGTCCGGCAACGCGTCGACGAGCGAAGTCGTCAACTGAACCCGCCGTCGGCTCCAAAGAGGTCTCGCGGCGATCCGGCGGCACGACCGTCATCACGCAGATAGCGCGTCAGCAGTTCTTCGGCCGCTGGCCAATACGCCTCGGCAGGCGGTAATCCACCGTCCAAGAGTGGACCGGCATCTCGCATCAGCGTGGCGATAGCCAATGTGAGCTGCGCCAGGTCCTGATGGCCGCGCACGCAATCCTCGATCAGGACCACAACGTCATTCGCCAGCAGGTCGGCCGGCATCTCGCGCACCGACCGCCAGCCGATCGCCTCAAGCGCTCGTGTCAGTGCCGGCGACGCCCCGGGACCGCCAAAATCGGTGTCGCTGAGAAATCGCGCTCTCAACGCGGCGAGGGTGAGCATGCTGAGCCCCACGGTCGGATGAAAAACACGAAGCCCCGGCGACTGCCGAGGCTTGGTGTAGGTGTGTTGCGGCTATTGAGTCGGGACGGCGGGATTCGAACCCGCGACCCCCTGAACCCCATTCAGGTGCGCTACCGGGCTGCGCTACGTCCCGTACCGCCAGCAATGACCCGTTGGCGGACAGAACGCGGAACATAAGCACCCCCACCGCACGCGACCACCCCTAGCTCCGCCCAGAATCGGGCCGATCGACGCTTCGGAGCGCCGCCTCCACCGCGTGGTGCAGCGCCTCCAGGGAAATCGGCTTTTCAAGCACATCGCGCACGCCGACTGCGGCGGCCCGCTCCGGGGTCAGCCGGTGACTGAAGCCCGTGATGATCAGCACCGGCAAATCGGGCCGGATGCGGCGCACCTGCTCCGCCAGGACATCGCCCGTCATGACGGGCATTGTCTGGTCGGTGAGCAGCAAATCAACCATCTGCGGTTCGGCGCTAATCGCTTCGAGTGCGACCTCCGGCTCTCCGAATACGCGCACGGCATGACCGCTCCTCGATAACGCCCGCTCCATCACGCGCGCCACGCCGGGTTCATCGTCGACCACCATGATGCGCGCCAATCGCGACGGCACTCGGCGACTGGAGTTCATCGCTTCGGGCGGGAGGATGGGGCCTGACACCGACAGCGACCGCGGGAAACGCAGTTCGACGATCGTGCCCACCCCCGGCGTGCTCGAGATCTGCACTTTGCCGCCGTGCGAGATCACCACACCGTGCAGCACGGCGAGTCCGAGGCCGGTTCCTTCACCGGTTGGTTTGGTGGTGAAGAACGGCTCGAACGCGCGCGCACGCACGTCGGGAGGCATGCCGGTCCCGCTGTCGCGCACGCTGAGCGAAACGACCGCGCCGGTGGGCGGCGTCTCTTCCTCCGGCACAGAGCGCTCGTGCACGCCAATCGTCAGCGTGCCGGCCGTGCGTTCGCGCATCGCGTATTCTGCGTTCGAGGCGAGATTCAACAACACCTGCTGAAGTTGCGTGGGGTCGCCGTCAATCACGTGTGGCGTGTCTACGCCTTCGGTGACGATCGCCACGCTCGTGGGAATCATGCGGCGCAAAAGCGGTTGCAGCGATCGAACGAGGGCAGACAGATCGACGGGTTCCTGTCGCGGCAGCGGCGATTGACTGAATGCCAGAATCTGCCGCACGAGATCGCGTGCGCGATCGCTGGCGTCGACGATCAAACCCAAATGCTCATGAACGAACGCCGGATTGTCTGATGTGCTGTCGGCCAGTTCGGCGTTGCCGCGAATAACCCCAAGCAGATTGTTGAAATCGTGGGCCACCCCGCCCGCGAGGGTACCGAGTGCTTCTAGCCGTTGACGTTCTCTCAAGTGCGCTTCAATGCGCGCGTGCTCTCGCTGTGCCGCGCGCACAGCGGTCATGTCGCGCAACACCAGGTGTTCCAGGACGCCGGCTTCAAGCGTGACCTCGGAACGCGTCATTTGTACCGGCTTCTCTTCAAATGGTGCGCCCAGTTCTCGCACGAGAAAGTCATCGGAGCCGAGTTCGCCATCGCCCGCCCGGCGGCCAACGATCAACGACGCCACGCTTCGGCCAACCAACTCCTGCGCCACATCGCAGCGAAAGAGTGATGCTGCCGCTGCGTTCGCGCCCACGACGAAGCCACGCTCGGCCAGCAGATTCGCGTCGAGGGCGCCTTCGAACAGAGCGCGGAATCGATTCTCGCTCTCGCGCAACCGACGCTCGCTGAGCACGAGCTGCGCCGTTCCCCGTTGCAGCACGGTGACGCGCCAACGATAGGCGAACAACAGCAACACGCCGGCGGCGACGATGTACGCAACAATCGCCTCCCACGTCCGCCACCATGGTGGCAAGATCGTGATAAAGCGATCCACGGATGCCGCCTCGCGCCCGGCGAAATCGCGACCGCTCACGCGCAGGCGATAACGTCCCGGAGCGAGTCCGCTGAAATAGCGCGTCGAGAGCGGGCTCCAGGTGGTGTCCGCCGGCGAGGTGTCTCCGAACGGAATCCACCAACGTTTCGACGACTCGAGTTCGACCACGTAGCGCGCGTCCGATTCGCGATGCTGCGAATCCATCCACGCGTCCACCCGCAAATGAGCGCGTGCGACCGGCAGTTCGATCTCGCCTTCAAGCGGCACGCCGTCGTCGCTGTCCGAGATCCGTACGGATAGTGGCGCCGGCGGATCGAGCGTAACGCGCGTCAGATCGAGCACGGCCGTACCAAATTCTGTTCCCACCCACAACCGATTGTCGTTGGGTACGCCGAGCGCCGTCACGACATTCGACGGCAAGCCGTCTTCGCGCGCCACGACGCCGCGCAGCGCCCAGTGCGATGGATCCTCGTCTGAGACGTCGGCAACGATCAGTCCATTCGATCCGCCGATTACGAGTCGCCCATCGCGATCACATGAGAGCGAAACAGCCGCCGTCGAGTTGAGTGCGTGCTGCAGCATTGGTGGCAGCGGATGCCAGGCGCCAGAGTCGGCCGCACGACGCCACCCCACGGTGCCGAAGTCACCGCTGGCGAAGACAAGCGCGCCGCTCGGCCGGGGAATGCGGCACAACTGTCGAATCCACATCGGCCCCGTGCGCTCAGCAAACGACGAGGACTTTCGAACGCGCGTGGAGAACAGCAGCGAGTCGACTGAAGCGCCGCGTGCGGAAACCGTCATGACGCCGCCGAACACGCCGATCAGCATCCGCGGCGCGCCGCCGTCGTTCAACGACACGACCGCCGTCATGTACTGCGAGGGTAGATTCGGCAGCGCCTCCCATCGAGTGCCGTTCCAGGAAACGAGGCCGCGCGATGTCGAAGCCGTGAGCACGGTGGACCCGTCGAGCAACGTGAGGCGCTGCACGCGCGAAATCGCGGTCGAATCCAAGCCGGGCATCTGGATCCAACGCCCCCCCACGAGTCGCACCGGACCGCCGGGCCCCAGCAGCACAAACGTGTTATCGTCGCGAGCGGGCGACGCACCTGGCGGTAACGGCGCCAATGGTCCCCAGTAAACTCCGTCGCTCGACGCCGTCAGAGAATCGATAAGCGGTCCGATGTGCGCGTGACGACCGTTCAGATTGCTGACGATGTTCAAGCCGGCACCGGTCGTTGTGAGCGCCACGGTGTCGAGGCGCGCACTCCCGCTGTTCGTTGCGAATTGAATCACGTAGTCGCGTGCGGCACGACCGGGAAGATTGTATGCGCGCGCCACATTGAAACTCACCCGCGACAGTCCACCACCGCGCGTGCCCACGTAGACAACGCGCGTTTCGCCGCGCTCAATGATGGGCTGAATGAGACTGACCTGTCCGCGCTGATGTTCCGCGTCAAACTGCACGGTATCCCATCGCGCCGAGAGATCGGACGGCGTGCTCAACGCACCGTTCGCTCTTCGGGGCGCCGACCAGCTCATGAGCGTGCCATCGCTCGTGCCGGCCCACAACTCGGGCGCATCGTGCGTGCGGGGAATCCACGCCACGCGAAACACGGCGCGGGGACCGTTGGGCATCATGGCGAATCGTTCAACGCCTCGGGCATCACGCGTCAGCGAGAACACGCCCGTCTGACCGCCGATGAAAACCTCATCGTCTCCGCTACCGAGCGCGATGTCTTCGGCGCTGATGGTGGTCAATCCATTGCGGGCGTTGAAGACCGTCCACGCGCCATCGCGTAATCGCGCCGCGCCACCGGCGGCACTGACAATCCACAAGTCGTCGCGACGTCCCGCCCGCTTATGCGCTCGCACCATAAACGCCAGACGCCCAATCCCGGCTGGAAGGGCAATCGGATTGCACGTGGTATCCGCAACAATGCATACGCCGCCTCGCGTACCGGCGACGACGCGTGTCGTGCCATCGAGCGCGTTCGTTTCGGCGAGACTGTACACCACGCTGCCCTGAACCCCGTGCGCCGCGTCAATCGCGCGCCAGCCGCGTTCATCCCGCCGAAAGACGCCCGTGCGCATCGCGTAATAGCGCGCCCCATTCGCGCCAAAGACGATGTCGCGTACCTGCGCAATGGTCGCGCCCGTGGGCAGTGGCTGTGCCAGAAACTGCGCGCCGGCCGAAACCATAGCGCCGTCTTCGGTGCCGATCCAGATACGCTCGGTGCCCGGTTCTCGTTTGGCCGCGAACACCAGCGCGGTTGTGAGGCCGCTCGGCGTACCAAACACGCGCGTGGAAACCGCGGCACCTCGCAGCGCCGGTGGAATGCTATCCCAGGCCGGCTGCGCGCGGAGGACGCGCGCACTCCCCAGGTTGGCCGCGAACGCGAGAGCGCCCGCGACGGCGATCGCGCACGCGGGTACGCGCGCGATCCGCAACGTCACGCAAACCCCTGCGCCGCATCATGCACTTTGGGATCCATCAACGGATACTGCGGATTGATGTCTTCGAGCGTCTCAACGAGCATGCGCGCGATGAGGAAATTGCGCACGTGCTTCTCGTCGGACGGCACAACGAACCACGGTGCATGCTTCGTGCTGCACTGTCGCAGCGCTTCCTTGTACGCGCTGGTGTAGTCGTCCCACTTGGCGCGATCGTCGAGATCGCCAAGCCGGAACTTCCAGTTTTTCTTCGGATCGTTCAGGCGCTCGCGGAAGCGGTCCCCCTGTTCGTCCTGCGACACGTGCAGCATGCACTTGCGAATGACCACACCGCTTTCGCTTAGCATCTTTTCGAAGGCGTTGATCGCGGCGTAGCGCGGACGCCAGACGTCTTCGCTGACGAGCTGTCGTACGCGCACGACCAGCACGTCCTCGTAGTGCGAACGATTGAACACGCCAATCATGCCGCGCGGCGGAATTTGCTGATGAATCCGCCACAGAAAGTCGTGTTTGAGCTCGAGCGGAGTGGGCGGGCCGAACGACGCGATCGTCACGCCACTCGGATTGAACGCTCCCGAGACCGTCTTGATGACGCCGTCCTTTCCTGAAGCGTCGCGCCCCTGCAAGACCAGCAGCAACGCCTTCGAGCCGTCGGCGTGAAACGCATCCTGCAGCGAAGTGAGCTTCGCGAGCAGCGTTTGCGTCGCGGCCTCGATGACCTCACGCGCGGGCAAGTTTTCGAGCCGAGCGGCTTTGCTGCCCAGCTTGACCTTCTCATCACCGTCGACCGCTTCAAGTCGCACATCCGCCAGTGCGGCGGGCATTCCGTTCGCCATCAGCGTGCCTCCGGTGTCGTCGGTGTCTGTGTCGCCGGCGACGTCGCCGCGCGCCCGGTTACTTCCTGCGGGTGTAACACAAATATCAACTCGCGCGCCGGCGTCGGATCCCCCGCCGTGAAGGCCGTTGGGACGAGTGACCGGAAAGCCTCGATCCCGTGGGCGTACTCCTCCCGGTCAGTCGACGACCCGTCGGGATCAGGAAAAGTGATTCGACCGTGCACCACCACGCTTTGCCACTCGAATAACGCGCGAACGTCGTCCACTTCGAAGGCGACCCAGGGGTGATGCGCAAGCACGGTCACCTTCGCACCAAATTGCGTACGCCCGACAATGCGACCGTCGGAAAATACGTAGTGCACGGGTTCGATATCGACACGGTCGCGGAACGCGTATGCCAGTCGGCCAACGTGATGCGCCGCCAGCAGCGCCTCGCACTCACGCCGGCTGAGCGCGCGAAACGCGGGTGTGTCGAGGTGCCGCTCGTGAGATGCCCGATGATCGCTCATAGTTCCTCGTTCGGTTCGAACGGTTCCATGTGCACCAGCACGCCAAGCGTTGTCGGCACGCGCAGTCGAATCGCGCCTTTGACTCGCCCCGAGAGCACGTGCGCTTCGTGCAGCGAGAGCAACGGATCGGCCTGCACGTGAATGTCGACGTAGTGACCGGTTCCGCTTTTGCGGATTTTGAGTTTCTCGATCGCCAGCACGCCTTCGGTCTGCGTGGCCGCGAGCGACACCGCCTCGAACAGCGGGGCGTCTGGTGCGCGGTCCATCAGATCGCGTGTCGCCGTTCGAAGCAGGAGCGCACCGTTGATGCAAATCACGAGGGCCGCGACGAGCGCCGCCCAATCGTCGGCCGGCTCCCACCCCGGTCCACCGATCAGCGCGATGGAGATCCCGACAAACGCCGCTGCGGAGGTGATGGCGTCCGCTCGATGATGCCACGCATCGGCGTGCACCACCACGCTGCCACTGTCGTCGCCCGCCCGCTTCACGCGCTGGGCGAGCAACTCCTTTATCACAATGACTGCCGCCAACACGCCCAGCGTGAAAGGGGCGGGCGCATGATGCGGCGTCCGAATTTCCCTGATGGCCTCCACGGCGATGCCGGCCGCCGCGCCAAGCATGATCGACGCCACCGCCGCCGCGGCAATCGGCTCGGCGCGACCGTAGCCGAACGGATAGCGATCGTCGGGCGTCCGACTCGCAATGCGCAGCCCGCCCAAAACCACCAGTGATCCGATGATATCGGTGGCGCTTTCGATCGCGTCGGCCACCAGCGCGTACGCGTTGCCAACGAGGCCGGCCACGAGCTTGACGACCGTCAGCAGCGCGTTGACCACCAGCCCCGTCTGCGCGAGCTTCTGCGCCGCGCGTGAGGCGTTTTCGATTGAGCTCGGCGTAGCCGTCGTCGACGTGGGACGCCGGGGCGATGAGATTTTCGTGGATTCTGGCACCGTGCTGAAAGCTACCGCCGGTTATCTTTCGCGCGCCATGACCGACGCCGCCGCCATCAAGACGCCCACGTTCTCCCACCGCGTAGAGTATGTCCTCACGCGGGTGATGGTGGGCGCGCTCCGTCTCGTTGGTTGGCGCGCCGCGAGCGCGTTTGGTGGCATGCTCGGGCGCTTGGTGTACAAGCCGATCGGAATCCGCCGCGGCGTAGTCGAGCGTCAGATCGCAGCCGCGTTTCCCGACCTCTCGCGTCAAGCCGTGGAAACGCTGGCGCGTCAGTCGTATGACAGTTTGGGCCGCACGTCGATTGAAACGGCCATCATGCCTGGCACGACCGCCGACGATGTCATCGCGCGCGTCAATCGCGTGGAAGGCTGGGAATACGTCGAGCGCGGCCTCGCCGAAGGAAACGGAGTTATTCTCGTGACCGGCCACCTCGGCAACTGGGAGTTCGGCGGCGCGTATTTCGCCGCCCGCGGTGTGCCGATCGATGTCGTGGCGCGAGGAATGGCCAATCCGATCTTCGAAGCGTACGTCGGACGCACGCGACGTAAAATCGGTATGGAAGTCATTCACGACAAAGATGCGGTGCGTCGTACACCGCGTTCGCTGCGCGACAATCGTTGTGTCGCCTTTGTCTCCGATCATGATGCGTTAGGGTTGGCCAGCACCTTCGTGCCGTTCTTCGGCCGGCCAGCCAAAACGCCGCGTGGACCGGCCGTCTTCGCGCTGCGTTTCGGTGTGCCCGTGCTCTTCGTGGCGATCGTGCGAGAGCCAAACGGCAAGTACGCGGTGCTGATCGAACCGGTGCCGGTACAACCGACCGGCGACAAGGAGGCCGACATCGACAGGATCGTGCTGACCTACACGGAAATGCTGGAGCGCTACGTTCGGGTGTATCCCGCGCAGTATTTCTGGCAGCACCGTCGGTGGCGCCGACAGCCGCCCGATACGCCGCCGCATCTTCGCGAACCGTGAGGCGGGCTGTTTCATGATCGCCGCCAAAGGCAAGTGGAAGACCGGGTGGCGCCGAAAGTTCAAACTGGCGCTCTACGCGGCCGCGGTGCTGCTGCTCGCGCCCGTGCCGGTCATTCTGTGCTGCGCCCTGATTCAACCGCCGCTCACGTCAATCATGGTGCAGCAAACCATCGGTCGGGTTTTCACCGGTGAGCGTCCGATCTGGCCCAAGCACACGACCGTGAGTCGCAGCGCGATCTCTCCGAACCTGCGACGCGCCGTCATCGCATCAGAAGACGATCGTTTCTACCTGCACTATGGCATCGATTTTGTTGAGATAAACAATGCGCTCGATCGACGCCGCCGCGGCGGCAAGTTGCGCGGCGCCTCCACGCTGACACAGCAAGTCGCGAAGAATCTCTTTCTCTGGAACGGGCGCAGTTTCGTGCGCAAAGGGATGGAGATGTACCTCACGCTTTGGCTCGAGCTGCTGTTGTCGAAAGAGCGCATTCTCGACCTCTATCTCAACCTCGCCGAGTGGGGCCCGAGCGTGTACGGTGCGGAGTCGGCGGCCCGCGCGCACTTCGGCAAGAGTGCATTCAATCTCACGCGCGAAGAGGCCGCGCGGCTCGCCGCGATCCTGCCCTCCCCCAAGCGTTGGTCGCCCAATGGCGCCATCGCCACGCGACGCGCCGCCGTGATCCTCGCGCGCATGCAAGGTGCGCCGGCACAGGCCACACCGCAGTCGCGTGGCGAACAGTGGAACGAGTTGAAAGCGCTGTTGAAATAGCGACGTCGCCGCGACTTGCCGGTCTGTTCGCGCACGGCCGGCGGCGATTGATAGCCGCGTCGGATACGCGGTGGTTACGTGCCGATCACGAGCCCGCCATCCACCGAGAGCACGGCGCCGTTGATGAACGCTGCGTGCTCCGACGCCAGAAAGCAGTACGCCGCCGCGACGTCGTCCGGTGAACCCAGTCGCTCGGCAGGCGTGTGCGCCTTCATACCATCCAGTACGGCGGCCGGCATCTTGGCCGTCATTTCCGTGGCGATGAAGCCGGGAGCGATGGCATTGACCGTGATGTTGCGCTTGCCCAATTCGCGGGCCCACACCTGCGTCATGCCAATCACACCAGCCTTGGTGGCGACGTAGTTGGTTTGACCAAAATTGCCGGCGCGCGCCACAACCGATGTCGCGTTGAGAATGCGACCGCCTCCCCGCGCGAGCAGATGCGGTAACACGGCCTGGGTGCATGTAAAGACACCCTTCAAGTTCACCGCGACGACGGCGTCGAAGTCCTCGTCGCTCATGCCGCCCACGACCGCGCCGTCCTTTACCTTCACGAGTTGAGCATCGCGCGTGATGCCCGCGTTGTTGACCAGAATATCGATCGCGCCAAATCGCGCCAGCGTGGCGGCAATCGCCGCGTCAACGCTCTCACGGCGAGTGACATCCGTTTCCACGAACAAGGCATCTGCCCCCGACTCGGTGAGTTGCGCCAACGCGGTTTCGCCCGCCGCGCGCACGCGATCCCAGATGGCCACGCGCGCGCCCGAGGCCGCAAATCGCTTCGCAGTCGCGAGCCCGATTCCGTTGGCGCCGCCCGTGACGATCGCGACGCGCTGATTGAAGTTGATCTGCATATCGGCGCAACATATCGCCCGCTGTGCTGCGCCAATACCCTGCGCCATCGGAATTCACGGCCAATTTCCCTGCCAATATTCGCCAATATTCGCCAATATTCGCCAGTACGCGCCGACCGGCCTCGAGACGCCCCATTGCCCGTTGGACAGTCTGCTGGTGCCTTCGCGGCGACCACGTCGTACCGACGCCGGCTTCCTGCCACGCGCTGTCCCCGCATTGGCGAGCCGCTGTCGCGCATGGCTCCGACTCCGGATCCGATGGTGCGTTTTGTAACTGTGGGGTAATGTCTAGTCATGCACGTCTTGCGATGCCGCGTGACGAGTTTGTTTGGCCAAGTGCGTTGGATCACGTGCGCGTCTCGCGCGTGTGACCAGTCGTCGCTGCCGCTGACATCGCCGCTAGCACTCCTTCTGGCGTTAGTGTCGCCTTCGCTTTCGGCGTGCGGCACCAGCGAACTGGCTCCCGATGCTCCAATCGCGGTTGCCGCGTCGACGACGCCGAAAGGCAGATCGGCCTTGCCGCCCATTGCGCCGTCGGTGGTCGATGCGCCCATCAGTTACGCTATCGGCCCTGCGCTCAAAGCGCTCGAGCAGAGTGTGCCGGCCAAGCTGGGCAACATCGACCAGCGCATTACAATCCCGAACAACAAGCGGCAGAGCGTCGCCTTCGCCGCGACGCGCACACCATTCACCATTCGATTCGACGGACACGAGCTGACCCTCGCCACAATCGTCAGCTATCAAGGTCGCGGCTGGTATCAACCACCCATTGGCCCAACCGTCAGTGCCTCATGCGGCACGTCGGGACCCCAGCCGCGTATCCGCGTCGTCATCACGTCCGCCATCGACGTGCAGGCCGACTGGAAACTCCACACCCGCACGCGGGTGCGCTCGGTTGCACCGTACAGTCCGGCGATTCGCGACCAGTGTCGCGTGACCATGTTCAACGTCGACGTCACCGATCGTGTCGTCGGCGCGATTCGCCCGCTGTTGGCGAAAGAACTCCCGCAGGTCGATCGCAAAGTCGCCGCGTTCGATGTGCGGACGCGAGTTGAGGGATTTTACAATCTGCTCAACAAGAGCATTCGCGTTCAGGACAGTCTCTGGCTATTGCTGGCTCCGTCTGACGTACGCCTCGGCGGCATTCGCCTGAGCGACACCGCACTGGTGGCGGATGTCAGACTGGTCGCGCGCCCGGTGCTCGTCACAGGCCCGCAACCCGCATTCGTACCTCGTGTGCTGCCTCCGTTGGGTCCGATTCAGACGCAAGTCGGCGACAGTGCGCACTTGCTCCTTGAGGGGCTGCTTGGCTACGACGTCGCGAGCGTCGCGCTGTCCAAGCAGCTCGTGGGTCGGCACTTTAGCCGGTTGGGTCGCCGAATCGGCGTCACCAGCACTCGCTTGTATGCGCTGAACGACGGACGGGTGGCACTCGAGCTTGGCGTCGATGGCGCTCTGACGGGAAAGGCGTACTTCGTCGGCACACCACTCCTCGATACGACCTCGCGCATGCTCACGGTGCCCGACCTCGATTTTGACGTCGCCACGGCGAACGCACTCGTCGCCGGCCTCGCGTGGGTGAAGAAGGGCGACCTGGTGGCCGAGCTGCGTCGTCGTGCGCAGGTCCCGCTCGAACCGATTCTCGAAGAAACGCGGGCCCGCGTCGAGCAAGCGCTCAATCGGCAGCTGACTGAAGGCGTCATCTTATCCGGCACCGTGCAAACGGGCCGATTGATCGACGTGGCCGCGGAACCGCGATTCCTTGTGGTCCGAGCCGAAGCGACGGGTTCGCTGGGCCTCGGAATCGACAAGGAAATCTCGGTCCGACGCGCAACCTCGGCACGCCCAAAACCGCTAAATCCGTGACCGGAGCCGCTGCAACCGGACGCGACTTCGGGTGATCTTATCCGTGCCGGGGCGCCCCCCGTGTCCGAACCTCCCGTTCGCGACGCCCCAATCTCAACTTCGTCTCCGCTCGTGAATTCTCGTCTGTTACAGCAGTGCGTTCGCGCCGTCCTCACACTTTCCGTCGTTGCGCTCGGCCTCACGCCGCGCGTGGCCGCGCGCGCTCAGCAATCCGCCGACACGGCGCCGCCCAAGAGTGCGGCGACAAGCAAGCCCAAAGCGAGCGCCAAGTCGACTTCATCGAAGAAGGCCGCCGCCAAGAAGAGCACTAAGCGCGCGCAAGACGACACCGTCAAAAAGGTTGCGCGTGTCACCGGAATGCTTGGTCCGTCATCGGGCGAAAAGCACATGGCATTTCGCGATGCCGGCAGCGAGTTCGATTCGCTCTGGCCGCCGAAGATGCCGGCGCCGCTGCCCGGTTCAATCCTGCCGGCGAAGCGGATCGTCGCGTTCTACGGCAATCCGCTTTCCAAGCGCATGGGCATTCTCGGCGAATTCGAGCCCGATGATATGCTGCAG
The DNA here is from genome assembly GCA_966096095.1 of uncultured Gemmatimonadaceae bacterium. Lineage (GTDB taxonomy): Bacteria > Gemmatimonadota > Gemmatimonadetes > Gemmatimonadales > Gemmatimonadaceae > Gemmatimonas. Next base: position 38,009 of record CBHTUR010000030.1, read on the forward strand.
CGTCTCGATCGCGAAGTCGCCGAATGGAATCGCCTCGATCCGTCGCATCCGGTTCAGCCAGCGCTGCACTTGATTGCGGTCGTCGCGCAAGGCGAACCCGGTCGCGACGGCAAGTATCGGCTGCGCATGGACAGTGCGTTCATCGAAAAGGTGTACGGATGGGCCAAGCGCAAGAACGCCATCTTCTTTGTCGACGTGCAGGTGGGCCAAAGCAATCTGCAGTCCGAACTGCCGTGGCTCGAACGATTCTTGCGTCGTCCCGATGTCCATCTGGGCATCGACCCCGAGTTCTCGATGAAAGACGGTACGCGTCCGGGCAAGAAAATCGGCACGTACGACGCGAACGATGTGAACTACGCATCCAAGTTTCTCGCCGAGCTCGTCGACAAGTACAAGCTGCCGCCAAAGGTGCTCATCGTGCATCGCTTCACGCCGAAGGGCGTGACGAACTACAAGAACATCAAGCTCGACCCGCGCGTCCAGATTGTCATGGACATGGACGGCTTCGGCGCGCCGTGGCTCAAGCGCGATACCTACTGGCGTGATATCAAGCGCGAGCCGGTGCAGTTCACCGGATGGAAGCAGTTCACCAAGTCACGCAACGACAATCCCAGCACGCCACGGGAGCAGATTCTGCGCTTGTGGCCGGTGCCGTTGTATATCCAGCTGCAGTAAGGGCAACTACGTCAAACGTGAATGACAAGGTGAAAGGTCAACGTACCTGCGTTGACCTTTCACTTTTTCATTGGCCCATTGACGTTGTGACAACGACCGGCGCCGCTACCTTCGTCGAGACCGGCTTGCGACCTCCCCCCACGAGCTTCATCAACCATTCTCGCCACTCCACCAAGATCTCATACACGGTGGGAATGACGACAAGCGTCAGCACGGTCGACGCGATGACCCCGCCAATGACCGCGCGTCCAAGCGGGGCGCGGAAATCCGCGCCCTCCCCGTAGCCGATGGCCACCGGAATCATGCCGGCAACCAAGGCGATCGTGGTCATCATGATCGGTCGCAAGCGAATCCGTCCAGCCTCGATCAACGCATCGCGCAGCGACAGTCCCCGGTCGTGATGCGACCACTTCGCGAAATCGATCAGCAGAATCGCGTTCTTGGCAACGATGCCCATCAGCATCATCACGCCGATCAGGCTCATCACATTCAGCGTGTCCTTCAGCAGCAAGAGCGCAACCACGACGCCAATCAATGAAAGCGGTAGTGACACGAGAATGGCCAACGGGTCGATGAACGACCCGAACTGGATCACGAGAATCAGATACATCAGCATCACCGCAATGCCGAGTGCGGTGATGATGGCAGCGAACATCTGATTCTGGCTCTCCACTTGCCCGCCCTGCACGATGCGATAGCCCGGCGGGAGGCGCACGAGTCCCACCTTGCGCTCGACTTCCTGCGCCACGTTGCCAACCGACGCTCCCAACACGTTGGCGCCGATAATCACCACGCGTTGCCGCTGGAAGTGATCGATTTGCGCGGGACCACTTTGCGGCACCACGCTCGCGATTTGCGACAAGGGCACGAAGGACGGTGCTCCACTACCGCCGCCCGCAAGCACGATCGGCAACTGCCCGAGATCTTCGGCATTCTGTCGCGACTCCGGCGCCAGGCGCACATGCACGTAACGCGAAATGCCGGCGGGATCGACCCAGGTGCCGGCATCCACACCCGCAAACGCGAAGCGCAGCGCCGTGGCAAACTGCGACAGGTTGACTCCCGTCGCCGCCGCCAGGCCGCGGTCAACGTTCACCGCAAGCTCGGGTTTTTGACCGCGCGTGGACAATCCGATATCAACCGCGCCCGGCACGGTGCGCGCGGAGTCGGCAATCTGTTGCGCGAGCGTGGCCAGCACCGAGGCATCGGGCCCCTGCACTTGCAATTGCAACTGCTTCTGATTGCCACCAAATCCGCCGGCCGCATACGTGTAGGCGTTCGCACCAGCGACAGTCGCCACCTCTTTGCGCACGATGCGTGCGAAATCATCCTGACTGATGCGGCGCTGGTGCTTGGGCACGAGCCTGACGTACACCGTTGCCGCGTCAGTGGCGCCCGATCCGGCCGCGCTGCCGACAGTCGTGTACGTGTAGAGCACTTCGGCGTGCGCGCGCACGAGACGACCAACTTCTTCCGCCCGCAGCTTGGTGTATTGCAGACTGGAGCCCGGCGGAGCCTCGATCGCCACGTTGAGCTCCGCGTTATCACTGAGCGGCGCAAAACCAAAACCGCCGTACATCGCCTGCAGTGCCACCGCGCCGATGAGCGTGACGAACGCGAGCCCCACCATCCACCAGCGATGATCCAGCGCCCATCCAATCACTCGCGTGTAACGATCCGCCTGACGATCAAACCACGCATTGAAGCGATCCAACGCCCGCGTCACGAAACCACGCTCGGCCTCAGACTTATGCGGATCGGCCCAGTAGGCCGACAGCATCGGGTCAAGCGAGAACGACACGAACAGTGAGATGAGTACCGCGCTCGCGATTGTCAGCGCGAACGGTTTGAACAGCTGTCCCGCAATGCCGGGCATGATGCCGACGGGTACAAACACCGCGACAATGCTGAATGTCGTCGCGGTCACGGCCAAGCCAATTTCGTTCGTGCCTTCGTGCGAGGCGGTGAAGTGATCCTTCCCCATCTCCACGTGGCGGACAATGTTCTCGCGCACCACAATCGCGTCGTCAATCAGAATGCCGATGGCCAGCGAAAGACCCATCAGCGACATCACGTTGAGCGTGAAGCCGAACGTGACCAGCGGAATGAACGCGGCCAGCACCGACACCGGGAGCGCGAGCCCCGTAATGACGGTCGACCGCCACGAGTTGAGAAAGAGGAAGACCACGAGCACGGTCAGCGCGGCGCCTTCGATCAGCGTTTCCTCAACGTTGCGCACCGAGTTGTCAACGCGAACACCCGCGTCGCGCACAAATACGATTTGCGTTCCGGCGGGCAACGTTGCCTGCAATTCTGCCACGCGCGCGCGCACCGCGTTGCTCACTGCGGTCGTGCTGTACTCGCGACCTTTTACGACATCGAGACCAATCGCCGGCGCACCGCTGTACAGTGCCGACGACGTCGGCTCGGCGACGCCCACTTCAACCGTCGCGAGTGCGCCAAGGCGAATGAGCTTGTCGCCGCGCTGCGCGACGACGATGTCCTCAAACTCCGACGGGTGCGCCAGCCGTCCGGCCAGACGAATGGTCCGTTGCTCAAGTTCCGTGTTGAGTCGGCCAACTGGTGCCGCAAAATTCTGCGCACGCACCGCCGCGACCACCTGATCGATGCCCACGCCCGCCGCGGCCAACGCCCCGGGGCGCACGTTGAGATTGAGCTGCGCGCTATCTGCTCCCACGACGTTGACCTGCGCCACGCCCGGGATTGCCCGCAGTTCGGCCGCGAGTGTTTGATCGGCGAGTTGGCTCATCTGCACCGACGACATCGATTTCGATGTCACCGCCAGCGAAACAATCGGCAACGTGGCCGGATCGAAGCGACGGATCGACGGCTCCAGCACTTCGGTCGGTAACTGTCCGCGGGCGGCGCCGATCGCATCACGCACATCCTGCGTGGCCTGATCGACGTTCTTCGAGAACGAGAACTGCAACACGATTTGGGCGAAGCCGTCGGTCGACGAGGAGTTCAGTTTCTCGAGGCCCGCGATCCCGGAAAACTTGTCTTCGAGTCGGCTCACGACCTCGCGTTCGACCACGTCGGGCGAGGCGCCCGGATACGCGACCCCCACGAACACGATGGGCTGCTCGAACGACGGAAACTCGTCGGTGTCCAATTTTCCGAGCGCGACGAGGCCAAAGACGACCAGCGCCAGCATCGTCACGACGGTGATGATGGGCCGCTTGATCGCAAAATCAGAGACAAACACGGAGCACCGAGCCTGGAAAAATCCTGACGTCCGTCGGGCCCGGAGCGGCCTTTTCGGTATCTACTGAAAAACCAGTTGACAAAACCCCGCGGGGGTTCCATACTACTGAAGAACCAGTACTTCCTTTCCCGTCTATGACTGAGCCCATCCACTTCCCCCCGCGAGAACTTGCCGTCATGAGCGTCCTTTGGCGACTCGGATCGGCCACCGTCACGCAGGTCAAAGACGCGCTCGACGAACCTCTGGCATACACCTCTGTGCTTTCAGCGCTCCAAACGTTGGAGGACAAGGGATACGTGCGCCACGAAGCCGAAGGACGCGCGTATCGCTACATCCCAACCGTTGAAGCCGACGCGGCGGGCGGAAGCGCCATCGCGCGTATTCGAGACGCCATCTTTCAGGGATCCGCCGAACGCATGTTTGCTCAGCTGGTGAATGATGATGGCCTCAGTCGAGCGGAGTTGGAGCGCATGCGCAAATTGCTCGCAGCACGACTGCGCGCGGCCGACGATGGAGAGTCCGCATGACCTCCCCGCTGCTTCTCAGTCCCGTGCGTGACGCGCTGCCGTCGCTTACTTCTGCGGCTCTTACGTCGTGGATGCTCTTCTCGCTGATCGTAAGCAGCCTCGTGGTGCTCGCCGCGCTCGCGGCGCACGACGCGCAGCGTGCCGCCAATCGCGCCGTGCGCTTCGTCTGGTTCAGCGCCATCGTGGTCATTGTCGCACTGAGCGTCGCGGCCCCGCTGCGTCGCACTGACGCGCCGCTGCGACGTGCCGCCGCGATAGAAGCACCGAATGTGCCGACGGTCGCCCGCGTGGCCGAGCCCAGCGTCGTCGCCCGCGTTGAACGCGCGCTGGATATCGTGCGCATTCCCGCGGGCGCTGCGTGGCAATCCTTGACCGATCGACTGACTGCGCTGCCGCCCGCCGTGCCAGTCAGTCTCAGCATGCTCTGGCTGCTCGCGTCTGTGCTGACGGTGGCCACGTTTGCCCTGACGTACGCGCGAATGCGTCGCCTGGTGCGGCAGTGGCCGGTGCAACTTGTCGAGGACACCAGCGCGCGCATCGCGCCAACGGCGGGTCCCGCGGTCGTGGGTCTCGCGCCAACGGAAATTGTGCTCCCTTCGTGGTTGCTCGAGCGATCCGCCGAGGAGCAACGGCTGGTTATCGCGCACGAACGCGAACATGTGCGCGCCCGCGATCCGTGGTTGCTGGTCACCGCGTGTGCGGCGGTGGCACTGATGCCGTGGAATCCGGCACTCTGGTATGCCCTCAGCCGATTGCGTCTCGCCGTCGAGTTGGATTGCGATCGTCGAGTGCTCAATCGTGGTATCGGCGCCGGTCGTTACGGCGCGCTCTTGATCGATCTCTCGGCGCTTCGCCCATCCGCGTCCGCCACGCTCCCCTCGCTGTCGATGCCTGCCTTTTCCTGCAACAGTTCCTTTCTTGAACGGAGACTCGTCGCCATGACCTCGCGCCCCTCGAAGTACCGCACGTCCCGTCGGTTTGTTGGTGGCCTTCTCGCCCTCGCGGCGGTGGTGACCGCCTGTGAATCCAAGCTGCCCACGAGCGCCGAAATCGATAAGATGGACGCCGCGGCGGCTGAAACGCAGGCGAAGAAGCTCGCACTCGTCGCCGACGGAAGAACGGAATATGTCGTTGATGGACAGAAGGTCAGCGAAGAGTCTGCGAAGCGCATTGCGAGTGACAAGATCGCGACGGTACGCGTGAAGAAGGCCGCTGGCGACGCGGTGAACGAGATCTACATCACGACGCTGGACAACGCGAAGAAGGCGGATGTGGTGTTGGACGACAACGCCAGCAAAACGGTGAGCGGCGTCAAGATTCGCTCGCGCCAAATGCGCGGTGACTCGGTGCTGCTTACCAGCGAAGCACCGGCGAAGATGAAGAAGGTGTTCGACGGCCTCCTCGTGCTCGACGGAAAGATCGTCGAATCTTCGATGCTCGATCGTCTGGCGCCGGATCGAATCGAAACGATCGAGGTGGTGAAGGGTGCCGCCGCACAGAAGAGCTACTCCGATCCTCGAGCCGTGAACGGCGTGATCGTTGTGACGACGAAGAAGTAGCACCGTGACGGGCGATCCGTGCCCGTCAACAGCGTCCGAGGTCAACACGTTAAGGTGATCGGTGAACGTCGCAGACGTTCATCGGTCACCTTGACGTTCTACGGTTGACGTGGTTACTCAGCGCTCATCCCTTCCCTTCGCCGCCTGAATCCGCGCACTCGCCGACATGGATAAGAGCCATCTGCCTTCGCGCCACACCACCGTCGGCCCTGAACGCGCCCCGCATCGCTCGTTCTATTACGCGATGGGGTTGACCGAAGCACAAATCCAGCAACCGCTGGTGGGCGTGGTCTCGAGCTGGAACGAGGCGGCGCCGTGCAACATCGCGCTCAAGCGGCAGGCCGAGGCCGCGAAACGTGGCGTCACCGCTGCCGGCGGCACCCCCCGCGAGTTCACCACCATCACCGTCACTGACGGCATCGCGATGGGCCACGCCGGCATGAAGTCGTCGCTGGTGAGTCGCGAGATTATTGCCGACTCCATTGAGCTCACCGTGCGCGGTCACTGCTACGATGCGCTTGTGGGGCTGGCCGGCTGCGACAAGTCACTTCCCGGCATGATGATGGCGATGCTGCGCCTCAACGTGCCCAGTGTGTTTCTGTACGGCGGCAGCATTCTCCCAGGGCGATTTCACAACAAAGACGTCACGGTGCTCGATGTCTTTGAAGCCGTTGGATCGTACGCCGCCGGCAAGACGCCGCTCGAAGAATTGCATGCACTCGAGAAAGTTGCCTGCCCCAGTGCCGGCTCGTGCGGTGGTCAATACACGGCCAACAGCATGGCCTATGTCTCCGAAGCTATCGGTCTGGGACTCCCGGGCAGTGCAAGCCCGCCGGCGCCCAATCTCGATCGCGACGCGTACGCTGAAGCGGCCGGACATGCAGTCATGCGCTTGCTGCGCGATGGCCCACGCCCGCGTGATATCGTCACGCGAAAAGCGCTTGAGAACGCCGCTGCCGTGGTCGCCGCAACCGGCGGTTCAACGAACGCGGCGTTGCATTTGCCAGCACTCGCCAACGAAATCGGATTGTCGTTCGATCTCTTCGATGTGGCCGAAGTGTTCAAGCGCACGCCGCTCATCGCCGACTTGAAGCCGGGCGGCAAATATCTTGCAAAAGACGTGCACGACATTGGTGGCGTGTCGGTCATTCTCAAAGCCCTGCTCGACGGCGGCTTTCTGCACGGTGACTGCCTGACGGTTACCGGCAAGACGATTGCCGAAGATCTGGCCAACGTCGAGTTCCCCGCCAACCAGGACGTCGTTGTTCCCGTGGCGCGCGCGATTTCCAACGCTGGTGGCCTCGTGGGGCTGCGCGGCAACCTCGCGCCCGACGGTGCGGTGGTGAAGGTCGCTGGACTCAAGCACCGCACGCACCGCGGACCCGCGCGTGTGTTCGATTCCGAAGAAGCAGCGTTTCAGGCGGTGATGGATCGCGCATACACGGCCGGCGACGTCATCGTCATTCGCTACGAAGGGCCCAAGGGTGGCCCTGGCATGCGCGAAATGCTCTCGACTACATCGGCCATCTACGGCCAGGGCATGGGTGAGACGGTCGCGCTCATTACCGACGGTCGCTTTTCAGGCGCCACGCGCGGCATGTGCATTGGCCACGTGTCACCCGAGGCGTCGGTTGGTGGGCCAATCGGTCTACTTCGCGATGGCGACATCATCACCATCGATGCTGATGCCGAGAGTATTCGCGTCGAGTTGAGTGACGACGAGCTGGCGCAGCGCCGGAGTGTGTGGACACCGCGCAAGACCGATTTTCAGTCGGGCGCCATTTGGCGCTACGCACAGACGGTTGGTTCGGCGCGTCAGGGGGCCGTAGTCCATCCCGGGGGACTTGCGGAAACGCATGTGTATGCCGATGCTTGATTTGATGGCCAACATCACGTCTGCGCCCGCGACCATGTCGCGACTTATCAGCCTTATTCCCGTCGTCGTAACGCTGCTTGTTACGGCGATTCTTGTCGTACGCACACGGGAGCAAGGCCAAGTCATCGCGAGATAGTCCAACGCGACACCGCCGCTCCCCGACACTCACGGGAGCGGCGCCTTGAAGTCTGCAAAGGCCCCTCCCACGGGAGGTGGCCTTTCTCATTTCAGGGATCCCCATGTCGATGCACTCCAATCGTTCACCGCACTCGCGCCACGCCGCTCCATTCACGCAGGCGGTCAACGAACTGCTGGCCTCTCTGCGGCCCACGACCGAGATTGGGACGCGAGCCGCATCTCCCCGATCATCACTCGACGCCGCCGACAGCACGCGAGACTATCGCGAACAAGCCGACGGCGCACCTTACGAGGACGCAGCGTGAAGGCATCGATTGCCGTACTCCCCGGCGATGGCATTGGGCCGGAAGTCACCACCCAAGCCGTCCGCGCCCTGCTCGCCGTGGGAGAACGACACGATCATCAGTTCACGATTACCGAAGCGCTCATTGGCGGCGTTGCCATCGATCGTACAGGCGACGCGCTCCCACCGGCCACGAAGGCGTTGGTCGAGGCGGCCGACGCCGTGGTGCTCGGTGCAGTTGGCGGACCAAAATGGAGTGACCCGAACGCGCCCACTCGCCCCGAAGACGGGCTGTTGGCGCTCCGCAAGTTGCTCGGCACTTTCGCCAATTTGCGTCCGGTCGCCCCGCATCCCGCGCTGCGCGCGCAGTCGCCGCTCAAGAGCGAGTTGCTGCACGATGTCGATATTCTGTTTGTTCGCGAACTCACCGGTGGCGCCTACTTTGGCAACAAGACCAAGGTGGTCGATTCGGATGGCGTCTGGCAGTCGGCGTCCGACGATTGCGTCTACACGGCAGCGGAAGTGACGCGCGTGGTGCGAACGGCGGCCTCACTTGCCCGCGAACGAAGAGGCAAGCTCACCTCGGTCGACAAAGCCAACGTCATGGCGAGTTCGCGCCTCTGGCGCGCTGTCACCTCGGCCGTGATGGCCAGCGAGTTTCCCGACGTCGCTGTTGAGCACATTCTGGTCGACGCGTTCGCGATGCATCTGCTGCGCGCGCCGGCGTCGTTCGACGTCGTCGTCACGGAGAATCTCTTCGGCGATATTCTCACCGACGAAGCGGCCGTTCTGGCTGGCAGCATCGGCGTGCTGCCATCGGCGTCGCTTGGTGCCATGCGCGACGATGGACGCGTGCCCGGACTCTACGAACCGATTCACGGCACCGCTCCCGATATCGCCGGCAAGGGCATCGCGAATCCTGCGGGGGCGATTCTCTCGATGGCGCTCATGCTTCGCTACACCCTTGGTTTGGATCACGCGGCAACCGAACTCGAAGCGGCGGTGCACGGTGCCATTCGCGCCGGCGCGCGAACGGCCGATTGTGCCGACGCCGAACATCCGGCGGTCTCGACTTCGCAATTCGGTGACGCCGTCATCGCGCACTTGTCGTGAGCGACATGACGCCGCAGCACCGCGCCTCGCGTTGGCCGCTCGTGGCCGCCGCGCTTACCCTGGTGGCGCTAGTCGGCGGCCTCTGGTTCGGTCGCGACGCTAACCGGCCCGTTGCGCCAACCGGTCGGCGACAGCTCTTTCTCGCCGTCGATGGGGTCAGCTTCGAAGCGTTCACATACGCGCAGCAACACGGCCTCTTCAAACGCTTCAAGTCGGTCGGACGCATGATTGCGCCCTACCCATCCATGAGTCACCCGTCGTGGACCGAGATTGTGGGCACGGAGCGCGCGTTCGGTGTGCGCGGCAAGCTGCCCACCGTCGAGGCGCGCTGGTTCGATCTCGACGCCATGCGCATCGCCGATGATCCGCGTCAGGTCATCGCGCGCCAGGCAAGCCCGTTCAACTACATGCGGGCGTTCGACACGTATTTCGATCCGTTGATCGAACCACTGATGTATTTCCCCGGGCACAAAGTGTTCGATCGTGAGCTCGAGGAAACCGAGCGTGCGATCCTCGACGGGTTCACTGGGCAGCGGTATCACGCGTACGTCAGTGGCACCGACGCGATGGCGCACACGCATCTCTCGCAGCTCCATCCATTTCTGGTGCAAGTCGACGCGATGATCGAGCGCGTGATCACCGCATTAGAGCAACGCGGCGGACCAATTGACGTGTGGATGGTGAGTGATCACGGGAATGCCGGAGGATTTGCCGAAGGCGACGCGGAATCGTATCTCACGCCGGTCTCGATGGACGCGGCGATCAAGCGCGCGGGACTGACACGCCGCGACACCGGCACCGTGCTCAAAGCCAATGAGATCGCCAACGTAACGATCGCGTTGGCGTCGATGGTCGATCTCTACTTCCCCGATCTCTCGCGCCGCCGCGCGTTTGCGGACGAGGCGCTCAAGGAAAAGGGCGTGTCGCTTGTCACGTGGATGGAAGTGAGTGACAGCGGACGTACGCTCGTCGTGCGTGCGCCGGCGACGGGAGAAGCGCATCTGCAGTGGCGCCGAGCCGCCGATTCTTCCTACGAGTACAGTTATCAACCGATTACCGGCAACCCGCTCGCGATCGACGACTCGTTGCTGAGCGCGACCGCGCCCCGGTGGATCACCGACGGCAGCCAACGTCGCGCGACCGTGAACGGTCCCTGGCCCGACGCGCTGCATCGGCTTGTCATGCTGGCCGAGAAACAAATCGAAAACGCACCCGACCTCATCGTCAATCTCGCCGACGGTTACGCGCACGACGGCGACTTTGGCCGCGTCGTGCGCATGGTACGCACACATGGTGCGCTGGCGTCACGCGGCTCGTTTGGCATTGTGGCCAGCACCGGCGCCACCGTGCCACACGACGTGCGAGCCGACGAAGTCGCAGCGGTGATGGGTGTGACACCGCGCACGCTGTTGCCCACGGCGCAGTGGTTAAACCCGACCAGTCCCGATTCGCTGGCCGATGCGCTCGCGGCGTCGCCACGTCGCGTGGCCTCCGGACATGGCGATCACACGACCGACGCCGACTTTCAGCGACGCCTTCGCCCGATCGTCAAATCGATGGGCTACTTCGATTGGAACCGACTTCGCAGACTCGCGGATCTGCTGCCCAAGGCTGATGATCGCGGCGGAAGTGGGCTCGATTGGAACAGCACGAAGAAGAAGCTTGATCGCGTCGATGTTCTTAAGGGTCTCTCAAGAGGCGTCGACACCCTGCTGGCACTCGGTGATTCGCTCGACGCCGGCAAGATGGATGATCGACTTCGACAAGCGGCCGATCGCGCGCGCGGTATTCCCGAGCTGACGGCCCTCGCTGAAATTCACGACGACTATCGGGCCCGGAAGGATCGCGGAACCGAAGCGCTCCAATCGGGGGGCGGCGCTGGTGTGCGCAGCGCGGGCATGCTGACGTGGACCATTCCGTACTTTCTTCGTGCGGCGCTCGACATGCCCGAGCGCGATAGTCTCGACGACACGCGTGATCGATCGTTCGCTCGTGCCTGGCGCGCCGGCGACGCCCGTCGCACGCGAGAACAGCCGTTCCAACTCCTCGGCACCTCCCGCATCGGCGCGTCACTTTTTTCGCAGGTGTTCGCGGAGCGAACGCTGTGGCAACGCGTGGCACCGTCTGCGATTCCCCTGCTCTATACACCGTCGCTCAACAACGTCACGGTCGTGCTCGTACCCGGTATCTACGGCGAGCTCTTCGACGGCGAATTGTGGCAGCGCGGTATTCGTGCGGTTCACGACAACCTCGGTGCGCGCACCTTAACCATCAACGCGGATGGACGATGCAGCGCGGGATATAACGCATCGGTGCTGCGACAAGCCTTGCACGACGATACGCAGCGACGTCGCGCGCGCGGGTACGACACGCCGCGCTACTTGCTCGTGGGCTATTCCAAGGGTGGCATTGATGCCACTGAAGCGCTGCTGGCCGACTCCGTTTTGGCGCACCAGCAGATCGCCGCGCTCGTGACAGTCGCGACGCCGCATCTCGGATCGCCAGTGGCCGAGCGTGCAGAAATTCCATCGGGTCTGTTGCAGTGGGCCTCGCGTGACACCATGCCAACGGCGTGCCAGAATGACGGCGCGGCGGCCTCGTTGTTTCCGGCCACCCGTCGTGCGTTTTGGTCACAGAACGCCGATCGCGTTGCGGAGCGTGCGAGGCTCTTTTCGATTGCCTTCGCGGCCGACGTGCACGACGCGCATCCGTGGATGCAGATCACGAAGCAAATCGGACAGTTTGCCGAGGACAACGATGGCGTAGTGGCGGTCAGCGCGGCGCGATTCCCGGCGAACGTCCCGGCGGTCGATCTCGGAGTCGTGCGTGGCGATCATATCGCCGGCATCACAGCGTCGGATTTTCCTCAAGAGGCATTTCTCGAAGCCGTCGTAATCACGCTCGGTGAACTCGGCGCGCTCGATGCGCGCACCGACGCGTCGTGGGCAGACGCCCGTCGCCGCTGGGTTGCCTCACCGGCGGCGCGTGCGCTGCGAGAAAATCTCGCGCCGCCATTCGCCAACTCGCTGCGTCCGCGCGCCGCGCTCCCGGGCGGATCGGCGGGCTGGACGCCGAGTGCAACTTTTCGCTTGCTCGAGGCCAGTAGTGTGCAGGATCGCGGCGTGAAAACCATGACCGCCACCACCGCACCGAACGGCTTTGAGTTTCAGTGCGATCAGCGTGACATCGTCGAATTTCGACGCGAATACGAATTCGTGTACGACGCGGGCAACGGCGGCCGCGAGGGCGATCTGGCCAATGGCTTCTCGGTCGTCGCGGACAAAGGTTCGAAAACGGGGCGCGCCTGCCATCTGTCGACCGTCGAAGCCGCCATCAAGATGACGACCGTCAGTGTTCGCTTTCGCCCGGTGGACTTCCCCTCCGTCGCCATGCACTTGCGCGTGGCGCAAAACGTCACGTCGGTCGACGTGAGCAATCGTCATCGCGGCGCAAACGACTGCGCGTTCAAATTGTGGCTCGTGGTGCGAGACACACGACCCGGTGCCCCGAACTCAACCCGCCTCTTCGGCTATACCTGGACCTCGGTCGATCAGGATGGCGTGCGCGCGCCGACGGACGCGTTACGCGAGGCCTCTTCCTCTCGGCGCAATTTGGTGGTGACCACGCTGCCAGAGGCATGGCTGATAACCATTGGCGATCCCAAGGCCGCCGACGCGTGGCAGAACATCACCCGCGATCTCTCGGCCGACTTGAAACGCGCGTATCCCGGCGTGCCGACGGAGGCCTTTGAGGTCGTTGGTGTGACGATTCAAACGGATTCCGACGAGTCGCACAGCAAAGCGGAAGTGTATCTCGACAACATCAGCATTCGGCCCCGCGCCAAATGAAAGGTCCGGGCGCTGATCACTTCCAGCACCCGGACCTTTCCAGACAACGCGCCGCGAGCAGCGTCGCTACGACGCGCGCCTTTTAACCGACAATCCAGTTGGTGGTCATCGTTGAGTAGACCGCTCCAGTGGCGCTGTCGAACAGCGTGGCCCGGATGGTTCGTGACGTGCCAACGCAGTAGGTGCCGGTGAAGTACGAAAAGTACTGATCAAAGCGACTCATCGGCTTGGTGCCGTACTTCGCGTACGTGGAACCGATGAAATTCCCGATCACCGCGTCGCACCCGTCGTTCGTTCCCGTTTCGTCGGTGAAACGCATCACGGCTGTTGGAATCACATCGCAGCTTTTCTCGGTTGTTCCGATCGCCTGCGCCGTGTAGTAGCTACCGTTCTGCCAGTACGGCGCGACCGATGAACTGAGCACCGCATTGTTGACGATGCCGAACGAAGTGATGGCGCACGGACGCACCGTACCACCACCGCCCGTCGAACCGCCGCCGCCTCCGCCGCTCCCACCCGACAGGCGTGCGGTGGGCGCGGAGGCAAACGACGCGGGATTAGTGATGTCACTGCACGCCACGACGGCCGTGAGCACAAAGGCGGTAACGACGCCGTTAATGAAACGCGACATGGTCTCTCTCTGAATGGATCGTGAGATGCGGAGTGCCACGGCGCGGGAGTCGCGGCAGCGACGGAAGTGCGAGCAGTCGCGCGTTACAGGAACGCGGAGACGGTCTTCGTGTCGAGCGTGGCGCCGGTGCGTGTATCCCAGAGGCGCAGATTGAACGTGTGCGTTCTGTTCTGGCAGTTCACGAGCGTTGAGTTCGCCGACCAATAGAGCGTCTCGCCGGGCGCCGAATTCTTGGCGGCGATGAAATGCGGGACGTCGACGTGACAGACGGGATCCGTTTCAACGTCGACCACGTCAACTTCGAACGACTCGTTGCGTGAGGAGCAGTTGAACGCCGTACCGCTGAATCCGATGCCGATGCGCGTGGTGTACACAACGATGTTGTAGGTGTTGATGTTGGCCGAGAGCACGCCACACGGCAGAGACGTCGATCCGCCACCACCGCCACCCCCGCCCCCCCCCCCACCCCCACCACCACCCCCCCCCCCCCCGCCCGCCCACGGGGGGGGCGGGTGGCGAGCGGGTACGGAGGA
>CBHTUR010000031.1:0-50970 GCA_966096095.1 uncultured Gemmatimonadaceae bacterium
TCCGGGACATTGTCCGGGACAGCGTCCCACGGAAGTTGACCGTCAGCAAGCTGGCCTACTGCCCCGCTGGTGTCGGTGCTCGATTGAGTCAGTTCTTTCTGGCGACGGCGTTGATCCCGTTTTCTTTCCGCTTCGTACGCGCGCACCGATTCGCGTTGTGGTTCGACATTCTCGCGCTGCCAACCGAACAAGGTGCCCTGGGGGTCGCAAGCGATTCTGAGCAACTGCTCGTAGTAGAGCCCTGGCGCGCCGCGCCATTCCACCCAACACTCGACCACTCGCGCCGAGAGCGCCCGAATGTTGCCGTCGAGATGGTTTTCGTGAAGCGCGCACATCAACATACAATCCAGTCCGACGACTTCAGTCCGTGGCAATTCAAGAGCGAAGGCAAGCTCGTGAATCTGCAAGGCATTTCGCCGAGCAACGGTGTACCGAAACCAACGTAGGGCGTCGTTCATCCGGCGCGACCCCCGCGCATTCGACACCGGCGGATTTCGGCCGCGGCTACCCGTTCGAGCGTCGTTCGGATAGCAGGATCATCTTCAAAAAACGATGACATGAATGACGCGATGCGCGAAGCGCGTGTGCGCCGTGGAGACGACGCCCGTGGCATCGGCGGATCGAGCACCAGCGCCAGTTGCGGATTTGGCACGCGGCCTGGCGCGTGAACGTTGCGTGGTTGGCTGTCAGCACCGGAGAGCAGGTCAGATCGGTCAATCGTGATCTGGTGGTGGGCCTTTGTCCCGGCGCCGTGTGAGAGTCGGCGCATGGACGTCTCCGGATTAGATCGCGGAGCCAACCAAGGCGCTCGCGCTGGCCGTAGCAGAATCTCGCTCCCATGCCTCCACAGCGGTCACCGCGTACAAAATGCGTCCGCCGATTTTCACGAATTGTGGCCCCCGGCCCATGCGGCGCCAGCGAAAAAGCGTCAACGTTGATCTGCGATACCGGTCTGCGACTTCGCCCGGTGTGAGATATCGCCGTGTATCTGCGCGATCCATTGGACTTTCTCCTCGTGAATGACGAGTTTGTGCGTGATTGTCGCTCTGCGACGCGTTGCGACGAGAAGTACTTCGTCGAAACAGTACCATTCGTAAGCGCTTCTCAAGTCCCCAATGAGTCGCGAAAATTTCGTGCCAAGCGCAATCAGCGCCGCAGTTGCGCACGCGAAGCAAAAGCGGCGCGTTCCTACTCCGAAAATCGTTACAAACCCCAAAGCGCCGCTGCCGACCTGTCAGCGCCTCCGAGTTGCAGCCGGTTTGCGAAGTTCAGTTATGGCGACGTCTCCAACACGCGCGATCGCGGCTCGTAAGTTCTCTGCGACAGTGTCGGCAGCCTGTTGGCGCACATCTCGACGCGTACGCGCGTAGCGCTCCGTGGTGCGCGTCTGCGAGTGTCCAAGTAGCGCCGCAATGAGAATCAGCGAGTTGCCGGCGTTCGCAGCCTCATTGCCGAAACTATGGCGCAGGTCATGAACTCGAACGTCCTTCAGTTTGGCCTCTTCGCGCAGCGCCTCCCACAGTCTGCGCGGCGGTCCGATCGGGCGTGTCGAATCGATGTCAGCCGATTGACGCCCGAACCCGCGTCGACTCGACGGAAAGACGTAGGGGCCTGCAAGTCGCGGCAGGTCTTCGAGCACTAGCAATGCCGCAGCGCCGATTGGTCGTACCGAACGACCGGTCTTGGTTTCGCTGAGAGTGACGACACCGTTCTGCGAGTCGATCGCGTCCCATCTGAGCGTGCAAACCTCGCCGATTCGCATTCCGGAAAGCAACGCCAGTCGAATCGCGGCAACGGCGAAGGGATCTGCCGGAATCGGCTTCGAAGCACTCTTCGGGCGATGAATCGATTTCGTTCCCTTTGCGCGCAGTCGATCCGACGGCGGCAGGCCCTCGCGTTCGGCTTTGACGAGAGCCGCGCCGAGGCGCGCCAATTCTTCTTGCGATAGTTGCCGGTCACGCATCTCTTCACTGTATCGCTCGACGCCGCGCGCGGGATTCGCGCCGAGGGGAATCAGTCTTCGCTTCTCAGCCCATCCAAAGAAGCTTCCCAACGCAGCAAGCAACCGGTTCGCAGTCGTCTTCTTCGACTTGAGCCGGCGATGAAGCGTATCGAGATGCTGCACGCTCACTTCGGTCACGAGCAAGGAACCGAGATGCCCGCGAGCGTGAGTCTCCCACAGCCGACGGTACTGTCGCAGAGTTTCCGGGCGTCGTTTGTCGCGAACATGACCATCCAGCCATTCGGCCACGGCGGCCTTCATTCGCGGAATCTCGCGCGCCGCGCGCAATGCGCTTCGGCGAGTCTCCGCGGGGTTTCCCCCCTCCGCAATCTCTCCCCGGAGACGTTCGGCCATACGACGCGCATCGGCGAGCGACAGTTCGTCGGCCGTTCCCATCACGTAGCGGACAGGTGCCGCTCCGCGGCCAGCTCCGCGCACTCGATATTGCAACGCCCAGGTCCGCTGATTCGCCGCCGTGACGACCAAGGATAGGCCCGCGACGCCGCCGACGGAGATGTAAACACGGCCTCGCTTTGGAGGCTGAACTGCGCGCAGTTCCGCGGCAGTCAGCTTGCGCCCCTCTCGACGCGCATCGCCGTGCGTTGGTCGCTCAGATGCCATGAGTTGGTGCCCGTAGATAAGTTCGCGCACCCGATGCTAGTAGCTTCTGGTGCTACACCGGTGCTACACACTGCACCGAATATGGGTGAAGTGGCGCGACTACGCCAGACTAGGACAAATCGCATAAGCTGTTCATCTACCTCATTTTAGATCGTGGCGAGTGATCGCCGACGACTACGGGTGAACTTCGCGGATTGGTGACTGTTAATCACCCTGTCGGGGGTTCGAGTCCCTCCCGGGGAGCTACGAGTAACGAGTTCGAGTAACACGACGGATGAATACGCGAGCGGGCGGC
This sequence comes from uncultured Gemmatimonadaceae bacterium, assembly GCA_966096095.1. Lineage (GTDB taxonomy): Bacteria > Gemmatimonadota > Gemmatimonadetes > Gemmatimonadales > Gemmatimonadaceae > Gemmatimonas. The sequence goes on from CBHTUR010000031.1 coordinate 2,919, forward strand.
CACACGTGGTCGCCCGTTCTGCGTTGTGGAGGGACGGAACCGCAGCAATAATAGCGATCGTCGACACGTTTCTATTCATTGTCACTTTCGGATCCCGCCCATGCTTCGATCGGCCACCGACGCCTTGCTGCGTCCGCTCTCCTCATTCTGGCGAGACGATCGGGTGATGAAGCAAGTGGGAATCGAGCGCCTGCGCGGCTTCGCCAAGCGCTACAACCGTTGGCGTTACGCCGAGCGCCACGAGCTGCATCGGGCACGCTTCAACGCTGACTTTGAGCCGCTGCTGCGCGAGAACGGAAGCCTCCAGCAATGGCCGCCGCGCATTTCGCTGCAAGACGGATGGGCACGCGACGATTCGCACTCGTTGCCGCAGTTGGAACGCGTGCTCGAGCAGGCCGGCAGTATCGTGCGCGAACGCGGTGGCAAGCGTCACTCCAGCATTCAGCAGCCGTTCTTGCGTTCGCTGCTTTTTCCGGGTGACCTGGAGAGCTATCCCGCGCTGCTCGATTTTGTGTTGTCATCAGAGATCTTGGCCATCGCGGGACAGCATCTCGGCACCGTGCCCGTACTCTCCAAAGCGCTCCCGCCAGGTGTGCGCTTCATGGAATCGAACGCCGCGCTGGATCCGGGGGCGAACGGGCCGTTTCGCGAGAGTCAGCTCTATCATTTGGATTTGCACGACACGCCGCTGGTATACGTGCTGCTTCTGGTCGAAGACGTGACCGAGGAGAGTGGCCCGTGGACCTTCCTGCCCGCGTCGGTCTCGGCGCGCGCGAAGGCCAAGCTCCTGTATCAGCAGCCCGGCTCGTCGTATCGCGTTACGGACGACGAGATGTACGCCGTCATCGATCCGAGCGAGGCGATTCGCTTCACTGGCAAGAAGGGCGATGTGCTGTTCATTGATTCGAGCGCCTGTTTTCACTACGGCAGTCGCCGCTCAGTGCGTCCGCGCTTTCAGCTCATGTATGCGCTCACCACGCCATGCCGGTGCGACGTGTTTCAGACTGCGTGGGAGGAGCGCTATCCGGTGCCGGCTGACGCGTCGGCGCTGCGGCGGCTTGTGACGGAGCCGTGGACAGCTCAGCCGTCATGATCCAACAACGCGAAGGCTGAGCTCGCCCGAGTAGAACGTAGCAAGTACTGTTTCGTCTCCCGGCCCGGCTTTCGCAGGGCAGTTCACGAGCCTTCGCTCAAGTCAACATCGAGGAGATGCCAATGAGTCTTCGTCGGAATCTGCTGCGCGCGATCGCGGTTGGCGCCGTAGCCACCGTCGTGGTGTCGTGCAGCGACACATCGCCAGTTGCACCAAGTGCTGCGTCCGCATCGATCGCCGCCGCGCGTACGAACTCCGCGGACGGCACGAAATGCGTGTCGGATTCGAAATTGATCGGACGCACCAGAGTGAGCGGCGACAACGGCAGCGACTCGTGGTGGATGCTGACGAAGGCAGGATTCGATGCGGCGGGAAAGACCGACTACAAAGCCGCGCTTGAAGCGGGATTCAACCGCCCCTTCTCGACGCTTGATGAGGCTATTGCCTACATGATCGATCAGCTACGGCAATTCGACGTCAACAATAACGGCTACGTATGCGCGTATGAGCTTCGGGGCGCAAAAACCAGCATCGGCGACCCCACCTACGCCTTTTACGTGTTCCTCGTTCGCGACGACAAGTAACGCAACGATCGTTCGCGCCACCTGATGACGGCTGCTACCGCCTCGCCGTCAGCAGCTCGTAGTTCGCACCGATGCGACGCACATACCCCAGCGTCTCCTGATAGCGCCAGCGCGGTATTTCCGGCGCCACCGCTTCGATGTTTGGCCATCGCGCGTGATCCAGATTCTTGGCACGCGCGGCGGCAGCGGCTCGAGTGATCGGCCCCTCCCCCGCGTTGTAGGTGCCAAACATGAACGGCGGGCGCGCGCTGTCGGGTACCGTCGGCGCCCACAGAGTCCACAAGTCGCGATCGTGCAGAATACCGGCCGCGATGTTCCACTCGGGGTCGTCAATCGACGTGAAGTTCACGCGACTCGACGCGACAGCCTGAAACGTCGACGGCATCAGTTGCATCAGTCCGCGCGCTCCCACTCGACTGCGCGCGCGTGGATCGAGATCGCTCTCGGCCATGGCCTGTGCTTTGAAATGGCGCCAGTCGAACGCCACACTGAAATACCGTTTCGAGTATTTCCGGAATATCGGATCGTAGGTGCTCGTGATGGCTTTGCCCGCCGCACCCGTGCGCTGTGCGTGCGCACGCGTGGCGTCGCCGCACAGCATCAACACGAGCGCGGCGAGGGCACCCGCCGAACGGACGCACTGTCGCGTCGCAGGCATGGCGCGACTAGTTGAGCGAATGGCCGATGATAATGGCGATCGAGACAAAGATCGCGGCGATGAAAATCGCGACGGCCACGTTGCCTTTCTTGAGTTCCTCCGGAAAGTCAACTTGCGGCGTGAGGATGTCGATGAGCCGGTACGACACGTACATCAACACGACGCCAAAGATTGCGTAGAGAAAGTTGATGCCGATGATGGAAAGCTGCACTGATCCCCCGGAGGTGAGTCGCGCGTGGCGAGCACGTCGAAGCTATCGACCCGCCGCAGCGTGGGCCAACATTTTTTCGGCGGCGGCCTCTGACGTTGCCTGATTCACCGTTGTATTCTCGACTTCGGCGTCCGATCCCGCCGGAACCGCCCTTCCCCGCCTGACCATCCCTCCCCACGCAGTGTCGCCGGTTCCGCCGGCGCCTTGGAGCCGCCGCATGAGCAGCACGCCGGTTGATCGTTTGGAAGCGCTACAGTCGCACGTCGCGTCGATGGCGGAAGAGCTCGAAGCCTCTTCGGGTATAGATCGTCGCCAGTTCATGTATTTCTCGCTCGTCGCGGCGGCAGCCAGCACCTTCGGCGCCGAGTCGGCGCGTGCGATGGGTGCCGCCGTGCCGTCGCTCGACGAGTGGATGCCCGATGTGGATGCGCCATTCAGTCTCTTTCAGCCACCAGCACAGACGCCGCTTGCGCTCGGCAATGGCGAGGCGCCAGCGCTCACGTTTCAGGCGTATCCGGGAGGAACGGGCGCGTTGCTGGAGAAGCTCGCCAAAGAGCGTGGTCGCGCCGCCTTCGATCGCGCAGTCTTTACGGTGCAACCGTGGCTCGGCACAATGCCGACGACTGACGAAGATCTCGCGTTCCTGCCGGCGCACCGCATTTCGGCGTTGATCAAAGCGCGAAAGCTGACGTCAACGCGCATCACCACGATCTATCTCGAGCGTCTCAAGAAGCTCAATCCGACGTTGCTCTGCGCCGTGACCATCATGGAGGACTCGGCGCTCGCGGAAGCGAAGAAGGCCGATGCGGAGATCGCGGCGGGCAGGTATCGCGGCGCCCTGCATGGCGTGCCGTACGGACTCAAAGATCTGTTCTCCACCAAAGGCGTCCCAACAACCTGGGGTGCCAAAGATTTCGAAGACCGAATCATCGACGAGGACGCGGAGATCGTTGTTCGTCTTCGCAATGCGGGCGCGGTGCTGCTGGCGAAACTCGCCACGGGATTGTTCGCGCAGAACGATCAGTGGTTCCGCGGGCGCACGAACAATCCCTGGAATCTCACGATTGGTTCCAGTGGATCTTCTGCGGGCCCCGCGTCGGCCACGGCGGCCGGATGCGTTGCGTTCAGCATCGGCACCGAAACGCAAGGATCGATTGTGTCGCCGTCGATTCGTTGCGGATTGAGTGCGCTGCGTCCGACGTTTGGCCGTTCAACCCGTCACGGCGGCATGGTGCTCTCCTGGTCGCAGGACCGCGTCGGACCAATCTGCCGGACCATTGAAGACTGCGCGATGGTGTTTAACGCGTATCACGGCGTCGACGAAAAGGACCCCTCGACAATTACCACGCCGTTCCAGTTCAACCGCAGCATCGTGCTCGCGTCGCTGCGCGTTGGCGTCGACCCGCAGGCGCCGAAAGAATTAGTGGACAAGCTCAAAGCGCTCGGCATGAAGCCGAAGGACGTCGGCCCCCGTCCGACCGTGCCCGGCGTTGGCGGCGGCGGTCTGAACGTGGAGTACGCGTCGGCGTTTGATTCGTATGTACAACGCAAGGCGAAAGAAATCGGCCTCGATCTCTCGACCTTGCCGGAGCCAACGCCCGGCGGGCGTGGTGGATTTGCCCCGTTTGGAAATCCGCCCGCGAACAACAGCCCGATGGCACCGGCAGACTGGAATCCACGCTTTGTTGGTGGGCGCCTCACGCGCGCCTTCGAGTTCATGAACAATCAGCGGCGCCGCATGGTGCTCGTGGCCAAGTGGGGCGAGTACATGCGCGACCTCGATCTGTTTATCGGCGGACCAAACGCTGACGTGGGGCCGAATGCGCAAACCGGCCATCCGTGCGCCGTCGTGCCCTACAAGTTCGACGTGCCCAACTTCGGTGGCGGCGGTCCGCGTCCGGCCGACGGCAGTGCGCCGCCCCCACCGCCGACGTACAACGCGCAGCCGATCTGCGGAGTGATTACCGGAAACCTGTTCAACGACGACAAGATCCTGTCGGTTGCTCACCAATTCCAGAAAGCCACGGACTTTCACACGCATCGACCGGCGCTGTAATGCGCCAGCAAGGTTGTCGGGTCACCTTCTCCGGGTGACCCGACTGATGCGTCTTCTCGGGCGCAGCACGCGCGGCCATGTGCGTCCTGCGCTCCTCTTATACGCTGTGCGCGCGGTTGGCAGCCTCGCGGTGGCTGCGCTGCTTGGCACGCCGATCCATGCGCAAGTTGCAACCACGAGGCGCGACGCCATCGCCAGCGCCCTCGCCAGAAATCCGCTGGTCGCGATGGCGTCGGCAGATCGCGCCGCGGCTGATGCGGCTGTCGGTCTCGCGAGACAATGGGAGAACCCCACCCTCGGCGCCAACCTCACCAAGTCGGGACCACAGCAGCACTACTCCCTCGACATTCCGTTCGATCCGTGGTGGCAGCGTTCGCCGAGGATTGCGGCGGCCACCACAGCGCAATCAGCGGCGGCACTGCGCTATCACTTTGCAACCAGCAGCATCGCGTTCGATACCGACACCGCGTACACGCGAGCGCAACTGGCGTTAGTGCATCGACAACTGTCCGCGCGTACTGCGCGTGACGCCGATAGTCTGCTCGTGCTCGCGCGTCTGAGACGCGACGCCGGTGACGCGAGCGATCTGGATGTTGAATTGGCCGGTGTATTTGCCGGGCAGGCGCGCAATGCGGCGAGCGGCGACTCGGTGGCAGCGCGATTTGCGATGCTCACGCTACAGACAGTCATGGGGCTGAGTGGCGATTCTCTTGGTGTCGCGCCGGCCGACTCACTGTCATTAGCCGAGACTGCGCCCGCCGATCTTCGCGCCGGATCGGTGCTGCTCGACGCGGCCAGTCTCGATGTGCGCGCGGCGAACTTGCGGGTCAATGCGGAACGCCAGCGACGGTTTGGCGCGCCAGCGTTCTCGATCGGCATAGAGGCGGTGGATCCTGGAGGGCAACGCGGCGCGTTGGCGATGGCCGGCATTTCGCTGCCGCTGCCGCTTTTCAATCGCAATCAGGCGAACGTGGCAGCAGCCCGCGCCGAGCTCGCGCGCGCCGAAGCGCAGTTCAACTTCACACGCATTACAACCTCGGCCAGCATTACCGCCGCGCGCCGTGACGCCGAGGCAGCGAAAGCACGCGCGGCGAGAAGCGCGCAACTGGTTGCGTCGGCCAATCGCATTGCCGCAATGTCGCTGCTGGCGTATCGCGAGGGCGCTTCGACGTTGCTGGTCGTGCTCGAATCTCAGCGCACCGCCCGCGAAACGTTAGGTCAGTACTTCGACGACGTCGCACTCGCACGCAATGCCGCGAGCTTGCTCACTCTGCTTCTGACTCCTGCCCCGGACGCCCGCCCGTGATGTCTCGTTTCCGACAGCGTGAGGCGCTGACGCGCGACGTAGTGTCGCTCAGCGCGCTGGCCATGCTCGCGCTCGCCGCGAGCTGCAAGTCGAGCGAATCGGCCGATGCGAAGGCTGAGGGTGAGCACAAGGAAGCCGCACAGGTCACCGCGACCGTGGATACGGTGAGGCTGGCGTCGTTCAGCGAGACGCAGGACGGCGTGGCCACCGTAGCGGCGCGAGTCGGACACGTCGCGCAGCTCGCGGCGCCGTCGCCGACGCGCGTAACCAAGATCTATGTCACGGTTGGCGATCATGTCGCGGCCAACGCTGCGCTCGTGGACTTCGAGCAGCCAACCTTCGATGCGGCGGTCGTGAGTGCCGAGGCAACGCTGCGCGCGGCCGAGCAGGCCGCCGCACGCGCAACGCGACTCGTCGAGGCGGGTGTCGCACCGAGAAAGGATGCCGAGGCGGCCAACGCGGAACTTGAGGCAGCTCGATTGAATGCAGTCACCGCGCGACGCGCCCGCGATTTGTCGCACGTGCGCGCCCCCTTCGCCGGCGTGGTTACCAAGTTGCAGGCAGCGCTCGGAGCGAACGTCGATGTCGGTCAACCGTTAGTCGAAATCACCGATCCGTCGGCGCTCGATGCCGTGCTGAGCGTAGCGCCCAGCGAGGCCGGAGGCATCCGCGCCGGCCAGACAGCCGAGCTGTTTGACGGTAACGCCGCCGATGCGGAGCCGATCGGTGTGGCGGCAGTGGCCGATGTCTCGGCGGTGGTCGATAGCGCCAGTCGAGGTGTACCCATTCGCCTATCGATTCGCTCGAGCAAGCGCACCTTGCGCGTGGGTGAATCGCTCTTCGCCCGCATTGTGAAAGCGCAACACACGAAAGCCGTCGTGATTGCTGACGACGCATTGGTACCGACCGGCGAAGGATCGCACGTATTTGTCGTGGATAGTGCCGGCATCGCGCACGCGCGTGAGGTGACCGTTGGTGGACGATCGGCCCACACGCTCTGGATTACCAAGGGCCTCAGCGCGGGTGAACGGATTGTGACCAAAGGCGCCTACGGCACCGACGACGGCGCAAAGATTGTGAGCGGTAAGCCGTGAACCATCGGCCGCACGCGCTGTTTGACGTACTGACGACACAACGCCGATTTGTCTATCTCGTCGTCGCGCTGCTTACGGTCGCCGGGGTGTACTCGGCCCTGAAACTGCCATCGGCGATTTACCCGGAGTTGACCTTTCCGCGCATCACGATTGTTGCGCAGGGGTCATCACTTGGCGCACGACAAGTAGTGTTTTCAATCACCCGCCCGATTGAGGAAGCGGTCGCGATTGTACCCGGTGTTGAGCGGGTCAAGTCCCGTTCGATTCGCGGCGCCAGCGAGATCGATATCACGTTCTCCGAAGCGACCGACATGGCGTACGCGCTGCAGCTCGTACGTACGCGCGTCGATCAAATTCGCGGAGACCTTCCCGCCGGCCTCTCACTCGAAGTGGAGCGATTGGCGCCGTCGTTGTTTCCGATCATCTCTTACAACCTCGAGGGCGGCGACGCCGCCACGCTGTACGATATCGCACGCTATCAGATTCGTCCGGTGCTCTCGCGTGTGCCAGGAGTCGGTCGCGTAGACATTCAAGGCACGGATGTGCGCGAAATTGAAGTCGTTGCCGACCCTGCGCGCCTCGCCAACGCCCGACTCACGTTCGAACAACTGGCCTCCGCCATTCGCGAGAACATCACCGTCAATGCGGTCGGACGCGTTGCCAAGGATTACAAGCAGTACCTCGTCATTGCCGCGCTCGAGGCACACTCCGCGGAAGACGTTGCCAACGTGGTCGTTGCTCCCGGCGTGCGTGTGCGTGATCTCGCCTCGGTCGTGCTGGGCACGGAAGATCACGTCCGCATCATTTCAGGAAACGGGCATCCCGCCGCGCTGCTCAACATCACGCGACAGGTCGGCGGCAACACCGTCGCGATTGCCGACAGTGTAGCAGGCGCCGTGCGCGAACTGCGTGCGTCGCTGCCGGCCGGCGTGCGCCTCACGCCGGTGTACGATCAGTCTGAGCTGGTGCGCGATGCCGTGGCGTCCGTTCGGGACGCCATGCTTGTCGGCGCTGCACTTGCCGTGCTGATCCTGCTCCTCTTCCTGCGGGAGTGGCGCATCACGGCCATCAGCGCGTCGGCGATTCCCCTCACACTCCTCATCACCGTACTGCCCATGCGTTTGTTCGGGCAGACGTTCAATCTGATGACGTTAGGTGCGATGGCCATTGCGATTGGTCTCGTCATTGACGACGCGGTCGTTGTCACGGAGAACATCGTGCGCCACCTCGGATTCGAATCGCATCGGCGGCTGGCCATTCGTGACGCGCTGCAGGAGCTGCTTTGGCCGGTTACGTCGTCGACGCTCACCACCGTCGTGGTATTCCTCCCGCTCGGCCTGCTCAAAGGCGTCACGGGGCAGTTCTTCGCCGCACTGTCCATCACTCTGACGGTCAGCGTGCTGGTGTCGTTGGTGCTCGCACTGACCATCATCCCGCTGCTCAGCCAACAGTGGTTGGGCGAACAGGCCGGCGCACACACGGCGATGGGTTTGTCCGGTGTCATTGGACGAGCAATTGACGCGCTGACCGCGTGGTACACGCGCTTGCTCGACGCATTGTTGCATCACGCCCGCTGGATGTTGGTAGCCTCGACGGCGCTGATCGTTGGCGGAGTATTTGCCTATCGCGCGCTCGGCACCGGCTTTTTGCCTGATATGGACGAAGGCGCATTCATTCTGGACTATTGGACACCCGGCGGCACAGCGCTCAGTGAAACGGATCGGCAGTTGCACATTGTCGAAAAGATTCTCGGCGAGACACCGGAAATTGTCGGCACCTCGCGACGCACCGGTGCAGAATTGGGTCTCTTCGCCACCGAGCAGAACCGCGGCGATATCTCCGTACGTCTGGCGCGCCGTTCAGCGCGCGATCGCGGCATTCTCGCCGTGATCGACGACGTGCGCGCGAAGGTGGAGTCGGCGGTGCCGCGCATGCGCGTCGAGTTCGTTCAGATTCTCTCCGACGTCTTGGACGATCTGTCCGGCGCGGGCTCGCCCGTAGAGGTGAAGCTCTTCGGTGCAGACTTGCAGCAACTCGAAGCATACGCCACCGCGCTGAGCCCGAAGCTTGAGAAGATCGAAGGACTTGAGGATTTCTATTCCGGAATCGCCGAGCCGAGCGCCGAAATGGCGATGAATATCCGCGGCGCAGATGCGGCGCGTGCCGGGGTGACCGGACAGCAAATCAGCAACGCGGTGTCGGGGGCGCTGCTCGGCGTGGACGCGGGCGAGATTCGCCTCGACGATCGCGCAATCGGCGTGCGGGTGCGCGCGCCCGATTCGATTCGCTTCGACGCGTCGCGTCTCGGCAGCTTACCCATCGCCGCGGCCGGCGGTGCGCAAAGCGTCCCTCTGGCGAGCGTGGCGTCGTTCGAGCCACAAGACGTGCGCAGTGAACATCTGCGCGAGAATCAACAACAAGTGGTCATGATTACCGCGGGCGTCGAGTCGCGCGCGTTGAGCGACGTGATGACGGACGTGAAAGCCGCCCTGCAATCGATGCCGGCGCCCAGTGGCGTGCGCGTAGAGTTAGGCGGTCGTTACGCGAGCCAGCGCGAAGCGTTTCAGGCCCTGCTACTCGTCCTCGCGCTCGCGGCGCTCAGCGTCACGGCTGTAATGGTCGTGCAGTTTCGATCGTTTCTGGAGCCGCTGGTCGTGCTCATGGCGGCACCACTGTCATTCATTGGCGCCTTCGGGCTTCTGCTCGTGACGGGCACGGCGCTCAACGTCTCGAGCTTCATGGGTCTCATTTTGCTCGTGGGCCTCATCGTCAAGAACGGCATCATTCTGCTCGACTTTACGCGACATCGCATGCAGGAGGCGGGAGTCGATCTCGAAACGGGAATTCGCGAAGCAGCCGCGGTTCGCCTTCGTCCGATTCTCATGACTACGCTTTGCACGCTGTTCGGCCTGGCGCCGCTAGCGCTCGGACTCGGCGCGGGAAGCGAGCTGCAAAAGCCGCTGGCGCTCGCCGTCATCGGAGGGCTCGCGCTCTCGACGCCGATCACGCTGCTGCTCGTGCCGGTTTTACTCGTGGCGCTCCGTGGCCGTGACTATCGATTGACCTGAAGCGTCCCATTTGTTGGAAAGGACGAGCGGTTTGTCACATCGCGGGAATATTTTCCGCGAAATGAAATGAATTGCACCGCTGCGTGATGTCGCCGCCGAGTGGCGTGACGACTTGTTACCGCGTGCTGTGATGCTGGTCAGGTGGAGTGTCGGACCCTCTCTCACACACTCCTATGACAGCGTCCAAGTCAGCTCGGCGTGGTATGACCCTCCCCGAACTGTTGATCGTCGTTGGTATTGCGGCGGTCTTGTTTGCGTTGGCTCTGCCAAAAATTGCGACTGCACGCGATGGCGCCGCCAAGCGCGCCGCGCGCCAGGAACTTGCGGCTGCCTTCGCCGCGACGCGAGCGGCCGCCCTGCAGAAGGGCAAGACCGCCACGCTCACGCTCACCTCGACGTCGGCCTCGGTCGCGGTGCTCAGCGGAATTGCCGGTACGTCGGTCAACGTGTGGGGTCCGATTCGATTCAACACCACGCTGAACGCATCGATCGAAGCGCTCTCGGGCGCGCCGACAAGCGTGGCGTATAACGCCCGTGGCATGCTCACTCCGACACCAGCGGGCACACTCAAGTACCGCGTGACGGTTGGGGCGCTCAAGGATACGGTCTGCATCAGCCCGGCCGGTATCATCCTCGGCAAGGGGTGCACGCTATGACACACCGAACTACTCGCATGCCACTCGCTACTCATCCGAAGCGCCGCGTCCGCCGCGGCGTCACACTCGTCGAGATTCTCGTCGCGATCATTATGGTCGTGGTGGCGTTTGGCGGCGCGATGGGCACCGCCGGCGCCGTCGCGCGCCAGATGGGCGGTGGATCGCGTCAAACGATTGCGGCGACGCTCGCACAGGCTCGTCTCGACTCGCTCGCGAGCTTGTCATGCGCGCAGCTCACCAACGGACTGACCGGCACCAGCACAACGCGTGGAGTGAAGGAAGTCTGGACGGTGACCGATGGGCGCAATGTGAAGACGCTCTCGGTGACCCTCACCATTCCCAAGCGGGTGCAGAAGCCCGTCTACTCAACGGTGATTCCATGCCGCGACTAACCGCTTACCGGCGCGGTCTCACACTCGTCGAGTTGCTCGTCGCGATCGCGCTGCTGGGCGTGATCGGCACGATCATCTCGAAGATGATGCTCAGCCAGCAGCGCTTCTATCAGCAAACGAACGAAACGATGGGCGTGCGTCGTGAGATGCGCACCGCGTTGAGCATGGTGCCGGCAGATTTGCGCAGCATCTCGTCTGTTGGCGGCGACATCACCGCGTTCGACAACAAGTCGATCACTTTTCGCAGCACCGTGGGCGCAAGCATCATCTGCGCGAAGCCGAATACGACGACCATCGACTTACCACCGCTCAACACGGCGCGCACAACGCTGAGCAGTTGGTTCAGCACGCCGGCCGTTGGCGACACGCTCTACGCGTTTCGTACCGACTCGATGGGCGCCGGTGGCGACAGTTGGGTGGCACACCGCATCACGGCCGTGTCGTCAGACGCGTCGTACTGTCCGGGCTCGGTGTTCACCGACACCACGAAAGACGCCGGAAAGCTGCGCTGGCGCTTCACGGTGACGCCCGCCGTTGCCGACTCTGAAAAGGTAGGTGCCGCAGTTCGATTTACGCGCAGCACGAAGTACAGCCTCGTCTCCGGCTCGAGCGGGAAGTACTACTTGGCGCGTGCCGAGTACGCGGGTGGCGCATGGGGAACGGCAACGCCGATTGCCGGGCCGTTCAACTCACCGAGCGACGCGGGCACCGGCGGCCTTGGTTTCAAGATGCTCGACTCGACCGGTGCAGCGATCGCCGTCGGCGGCAATGCACTCGCCATTTCACGCATCGATCTGACGTTTCGCGGCACGGGCACGAGCAGTTCGGGCGCCGTCGCTGGCAAGACCACCGCGAAGGATTCCATTCTCTTTCGCATCGCGCTGAGGAATCGCCAATGATGCACCCGTCGGATAACGAATCGACCGCTGAACCACTGGCACCCGCTGCCGAAGGCGAAGCACCGGCTCCGATTGGCGCAGTTGAAGTCGTGCGACGCCGCGGTGCGGCAGTGCTCGTTTCGCTGGTTGCCGTCGTCGTGCTCGCCTTGCTCTCGACGGGCGCCATTCTCGGGTCGATGCAAGAGTACCGCGCCGGACGCAACTCCATGGTCGAACAACGCGCCTTTGCCGTCGCCGAGTACGGCCTCAATCGCGAGATCGCGAACTGGGATCGCAGCCGGAATCTTCCGCCTCCGGTCGGTCGTGCGATTGGTGCGGTGGACTCTTCGCCGGTGTACGTCGCGCAGGGTGACTCGGCGCGCGTGTACATCACGCGTCTCACTGAAAGCACGTTCTGGGTTGTCTCGATCGGTCGCGCATTTATCGGCAACGGTCAGCTTGAGGCGCAGCGTCAAACGCACCTCCTGGTCCGCCTCGCGTATCCATCGATCACCCCCGGCGGAACGATCGTGACGGCCGGTAACATCACGGTGCAAGGCTCGGCGGATATCACAGGCAACAACACGAATCCCGCCGGCTGGACGCAGTGTGCCAACATCACCGGTAAGGACACGTTTGCCATCGCATACGCGGTAGGCAAGACGGCGAACATTCAGAAGCCGCAGCTCGTAGTGGGTGGCGTGAATCAGTCGGCCGCGGCCGCAGACTCAAACACCTACGTTCGTTATGGAACCGAAACGTGGAATACGCTGACCGCGAACGCCGACATCACGGTGAATGGTGGCACATGGCAGCCGGAGCCAACGCTGACCGGTACAGCGTGCAACTACGGTGACAACACCAATTGGGGCGAACCGTCGCGTGCAGCCGGTTACATCGCGGCCTGCAAAGATTATTTCCCGATCATCTACTCAAGCAGCAGCCTGAGTTTAAGCAAGGGTCGTGGCCAAGGCATTCTGCTCGTCAACGGCGACATCAAACTGAACGGTAACTTTCAGTGGTACGGCTTGATTATCGCCCGCGACGACATCAACAAGGGTAACGGTACGTTCGATCTGTGGGGCAGCGTGATGTCGCGCAACGCCGACGTGTCCGACGACAATACCATCAACGGTAACTCGTCGTTCAAGTGGTCGAAGTGCGCGGTGGAATCCGCACTGCGCGGATCGGCCATTCTCACGCGAGCAAAGCAACGCAGCTGGGTGCAGCTCTTCTAAGGGCGCGAACGAATCGATCGGCTACGAAAGCGCCGGGATCACCGTGTCACCGACACGAATGATTCCCGGCGCTTCGTGTGTCGCGTTCATGCCGAACATCACTTCGCCCTGTTGACGGCGATACTGGGCAAGGGTGCGCAGCGGTTCGACGCCGCCGGCGCCTGTGGACGGATCGATTGTCGTCATGACGCAGCGCGAACATGGTTCGCCAATCGCCACCGACACCTCGCCAATTCGCGCGCTGCGCCACGTGTCTTCATCGTGTGCCTCCCCACCACGCAGTAACACATTGGGGCGAAAGCGCCGCACATCAAACGCTTCGCCACCGGCCAAGACCATGCGCTCGTTGAGGTAATCGATGCTCGCCTGCCCCAGTACCAAAAGCGGCGCGCCGTCGGTGAACGCTACGCGTCGCGAGTCGCGCGGCAGATAGCCGGCGTATTTCGCGCGCAGCGGTCGGCGTGCGGCGTCGTCGAGCCGCACCAACCGACAGGTGCGCGACAACACCTCGGACATCCACGCCGCCGCCTCGTCGCCCGCGTCGAGCGCCGAGACTGTATCGTTCCAGATCGTCACCGGCCGTGTGATTGCGCCGCTCGGAATCGTCACGCGTAGCGCACTATGCCCGGGCGCACGTAGCGTGAGTGCCGCATCGCGATTGCTGGCGAGGGGCGGAGAGACGAGTGCAATCGCTTCGGGCTCGCCATCAAATGACGGTTGAACGAGCGCCAGCGCGGGCGTGGTTCGCGCGGTGATGCCCTCCCCCGTCTCGTCGACGACCAACCACCGGCGGTCGCCCACCGCGCCCAGTTCATCAAGCGCCAGCGACGAGACTTCAATCGCGCGCGCCGACTTGATCGGATGGACAAAGAGTCGCTCGACTCGCACCGACATCGCCTTCGCCTCGACTTAGCGGGTGGCTGCGATCGACCGCCGACGCCAATACCAGTACACCGGCAGTCCCAAAGCAAGCAGCGTCGCGCCGCGCGCCGCGTTGCCGGGGTTCGACGTGATAGAGCCAATGACGACGTACACGGCCGCAGCGACAAACAACATCGTACTGTATGGATGAAACGGCGCCAGCACGGACACCGTTCGGCCTGCCTGTGCATCCCGCGCGCGCAGCACAATCAACGAGGCTGCGGTGGAGCCGAAGAAGATCCAATCGGCAAACACGACGTAGTCGAGCAACTGTCCGTACGTACCCGAAAGCAGGAGTGCGAGCGCGACCGCAAACTGTGCCAGCAGCGCCGCGACCGGCGTGCGCGTGCGCGGGTGCAACTCGGCGAGTTTGGCGAAAAACAGTCCGTCGGCTGCCATCGCCTGGTACACGCGCGCCGACATTAGAATCACCATGCTCAAGAATCCAATGGTCGAGGTGACAATGCCGAACGTGATCAACGTGCGTCCGGCGTCACCCAGATAGACGTACATGGTGTCGGCCGCGGGGGCGGTACTCGACGCCAGTCCGCTAACTCCCAGCGCGCGCAAATACGCCACGTTCACGAGCAAATAAGTCGCGGCGACAATGAGCACGCCAATCACGAGTGCCTTCGGCAACGTGCGCGCTGGATCCACCAACTCTTCGGCGACCGCGTTCGTTTGCTGCCATCCTCCGAATGAGAAGAGCACGGGAACGAGTGCGGCACCCATCGCCAATACTGTGGCCATGCTTCCCGACGGCACCGTCAACGCAAACGGCGCGCTCGGCGCCGGAACTGCGTGCGACGGTGACAGCAACAGCGCGGCGCACACCAGCACCGCGATGGCGCCGAGTTTGAGCACCGTCAGCACATTGCCCGCGGTCGCGCCGATGCCGACGCCCAGAATATTCAACAGGGTGAGGACTGCCATGATACCAATTGCCAGCGGACGAATGCTCGCTTCCGGCCAGTGCAGTAAGCTCGCGAGATAGCTGGAGCCGGTCATGGCCACCGCCGCCATCGCGCCCGTGGCCATGATCAGGAACAGCGCCCAGCCGTAGAGAAATCCCGGCAGCGGCCCCCACGCTTCGCGCAAATACACATAGGTGCCACCGGCATTTGGGCGTCGCGCCCCCAGTTCGGCGTACACAAAGCCACCGATGATTGCGACGACCGCGCCCAGCGCCCAGGCGCCGAGGGTCAGAGCGGATGTCCCGAGCCGTTGGGCCACGACCGCCGGCGAAAGGAAGATCCCAGCACCGATGATGCCGCCAACCACGAGCATCGTGCCAGAGAACGTTCCGAGACGGGCGTCGTATCCGACCGTCGCGCGTGGGGTCGACGTCGCAGATGCGGTCGTCGTCGATTCTTGAGAGGAACTCATATGGGCAAAGTGCAGCGTGTACATTTCCTTCGCTACCAGATTCTTCGTGCACGCAACCCGTATACGCAGTCCGCGGCAATCACCGGTACGTATCCATGCGCGCTTCTCTATTCCGTCAGACGTTTGCGGTCTTCGCGTTCGGTGCGCTGAGTGTGTCATGCAGCCATCAACGCTCCGGCAACTCACCGCGTCCCTCACCCGCGAATATGCTGGTGAGCACCACCTGGGTCGCCGATCACGCCAAAGACGCCGACATCGTGCTCTTGCACGTCGCCACCAAGGCCCAATACGACAGTGGACACGTGGCTGGCGCACGTCTGGTAACGCTGCAGGAGCTTTCGTTGCCGCAGGTTGAGGGCGGACTCTCGCTGCAAATGGCATCCGTCGATCAGCTCAAATCGTGGGCGCAAGCCAACGGCATCGGCGATCGAACCCGCGTGGTCATCGTGCCGCATGACGAGAATTTGCAGTCGGCCACGCGCGTCTTCATCACGATGGCGTATCTGGGCGCCTTCGAGCGCACTTCGCTGATGAACGGCAGCTACAAGGCGTGGAAGTCGGAAGGCCGCGCGACCGCAACCGCGGCGCCGGGCCCGGCGCGCGCGGCAACGTTCACGCCGCATCCACGACCGGAGTTGATCGCAACGTTGGCGCAGGTGGAGGCGGTGAGCAAAGACTCCGGGCGCACGAACCTCATCGATGCGCGTCTGCCGAGGTTCTACAATGCGGATGGCGGCGGCTATCCGCGTCCCGGTCACATTCCGACCGCGGTGAACATTCCACTCAACACCGTCAGTGCCAACGGCTTCATGAAGCCCGCATCGGAGCTGAAGACGCTCTTCGATCAGGCGGGTGTGAAGGGCGACAAGCCGATCATCACGTATTGCCACATCGGTCAGCAAGCCACGGTGTTGTGGTTCGTGGCAACGCTCCTCGGATACGACGCCAAGATGTACGACGGGTCCTTCCAGGAGTGGAGCGGCACGACGCGTCTGCCGGTAGTGGTACCCAAGGGCAAGTAGCCGCCTTTGTTGGTGGCCTGCATGGCCTGCGGTACTTTTCGAGAATCCCGTGACCCTTGCTTTGGAGCCCGCAGTGCCCGCTGTCGCCGACTCAACCAACGCTTCCAAAACGACGCCGCTCATCGGCGTCGTGATGGGAAGCGCGAGCGATTACGAAACGCTCGCGTCCGCCTGCGAGATTCTCGCCGAGTTGAAAATTCCGTACGAAGCTCGCGTCGTTTCCGCGCATCGGACTCCCGACTGGTTATTTGAGTACGCGGAACAAGCAGCGCCGCGTGGACTGCGGGCCATCATCGCGGGCGCGGGCGGCGCCGCGCATCTGCCGGGAATGCTCGCCGCGAAGACGCTCGTGCCGGTGCTCGGCGTCCCTGTCGTCGCTACCGCGCTCAACGGACTCGACGCGCTGTTAAGCATCGTGCAGATGCCAGCGGGCGTTCCGGTCGCTACCTTCGCTGTCGGCAAGCCCGGCGCGGCGAACGCAGCACTGTACGCGGCACAAATTCTGGCCGCCCACAACGCGGAGCTGGCGTCGGCCCTGAAGCAGCGCCGCGCCGACAAGGCCACCGAAGCGCTGAGCCGACCGCTGAACGCGCCCAACGCCATCGAACCGTGAGCGCACCAATTCTGCCCGGCGCGACCATCGGCTTTCTCGGCGGTGGTCAACTCGGACGCATGACCGCGTTCGCGGCCCGATCGATGGGCTATGACGTGCACGTGCTCGACCCAGAAGCAAATTGCGCCACGCGCCCGATTGCCTCTCGAACCATTACCGCCGCGTTCAGTGATGTGTCCGCCGCCGTGGAGTTGGCGAAGCAGTGCGACGTGATCACGCTCGAGATCGAACAGATTCATCCCGATGTACTCAGCGCGGCCGCGGAGCACGCGCCGGTGCGGCCCGGTCGTGACGCGGTATACATCATTCAAGAGCGCATCCGTCAGAAGCAGTGGCTGGCCAGCAACGGCTTTCCGCTCGGAGCGTTTGTTGCAGCCGATTCCGCCGAAGCGCTCGCTGACGCCGTGCAATCGATGGGCGCTTCCATTGCGAAGTCCACCCACGGTGGATATGACGGTCGCGGGCAAGCTCGATTGCATTCGCCCGATCAGGCGAGTTCCGCTTGGAGTGCGCTTGGCGGACGTACCTGCCTGGTCGAGCAACGCGTCGACATCGATTACGAAATCAGCGTCATGGTGGCGCGCCGCCCGTCGGGCGATGTCGCGGTTTATCCAGCGTCGCGAAATCACCACACCAACGGCATTCTCACCTGGGCCGTCGCGCCCGCAATGATTTCCGAAGCGATGCAGGCACGCGCGCAAGCATTGGCGGTGTCGATCGCCGAACGCCTCGACATTGTGGGCCTGCTTGCCGTTGAATGCTTCGTGACTTCGGCGGGCGAGTTGCTGGTCAACGAACTCGCACCCCGGCCGCACAACACCTATCACCACACCGAACGCGGATTCGCCACCAGCCAATTCGAACAACTCGTCCGCGCGATCTGTGATTTGCCGCTCGGCAGTACTGCCATTCACGCTCCGTCGGCGATTGTGAACGTGCTGGGTGATGTGTGGCTCCATCCCACGCCGCCAAACATTCCGGCCGCAATGGCGGTCGAGGGTTCGCGCGTGCACCTGTACGGAAAAGCGGGAGCGCGTGCCGGTCGAAAAATGGGACATCTGTCGGCCGTCGGTGACACCGCGCAGCAAGCGCTCGGGCGCGTGCTGGCCAGCTATCGCGCACTGTCGCCCGATACCACCGACGCATTCGACGTTCACGAGCCCCTGCTGCCGACGTCGCCGCCCTCGGCGTAGTTCGCGACCACTATCGACAACACATGATTCCGCGCGACGTCTACGAAATCGTCCACTTAATCGGTATTGCCATGCTCTTTGTCTCGATTGGTGGAGTCGCGATTCACGCAGCCAACGGAGGCACGCAGGCCAACACGTCGACGCGCCGATTTGTCGCCCTGCTGTTCGGCACCGGATCGTTTTTGATTCTGCTCGGCGGTTTTGGCATGATGGCCCGCCTCGGCATGGTGTACAGCATTCCCCCCAATTGGCTCATCGTGAAGATGACAATCTGGGCGCTGCTGAGTGGTATTGTGCTGGTGCCGTATCGGCGGCCGCAACTGGCCAAACCGATGGCACTGCTGCTGCCGTTGCTGGCTGGCGTGGCGGTCTGGATGGCCGTCTACAAGCCCATCTGAGTTCGCCTCTTCGAATCCCATTCGCTGCGCGCTCCATCGCCCTATGAACGTTCTGGTCCTCAACGCGGGCTCCGCGACGCTCAAGTTTCAGGTCGTCGAGACCGACGAGCAGGCGATCGCGCATGACACCGATCGCGCGTTGGTGCGCGGTCAGATCGAACGCATAGGCGGTGAAGCGATTGTTACGCTTCGACTGCCGGACGGCAGTGCGAAGACCACTACCGCCTCGCTGCGCGATCTTCGCGCCGCCGTCGAATGGCTGGTGGGGTACGTCACCTCCGCCGAGAGTGGTTCAGGGCTGACGGCGCGCAGCGAGTTGCATGCGGTTGGCCATCGCGTCGTGCATGGTGGTGAATCGTTCCAATCGAGTGTGCGCGTTGACGCCACGGTTCAACGCGCCATTGAAGCGATGATCGAGCTCGCGCCGTTGCACAATCCGCACAATCTGCGTGGCATCGAAGCGGCCCGCGCCGCGCTCGGTGACGGTGTGCCACAAGTCGCCGTGTTCGACACGGCGTATCATCACACCCTTCCCGAACACGCGTATCTCTACGCCATTCCGTATCAGCTCTATCGGCGTCATCGCGTGCGTCGGTACGGATTTCACGGCACGTCGCATCGCAGCATCGCGTGGCGCTGGCGTCGCCTCACCGGGCGCGAGCGCGAAGACGTCCGTATCGTCACGCTGCACCTAGGCAACGGCTGCTCGGCCTGCGCCATTCGCGGTGGACGCTCGGTCGATACGTCCATGGGCTTTACGCCGCTCGAAGGACTCGTGATGGGTACGCGATCGGGCGACGTCGATGCCGCACTCCTCGACTACATCGCGGCGAAGGAAGGGCTCACGTTGCCGCAGGTCGAGGCGATGCTGAACAAGCAGTCGGGATTGCTCGGACTTTCCGGACTCACCAACGATATGCGCGATCTGTTGGCGGAGGCACACGAGCACAACGATCGTCGCGCGCGATTGGCAATCGACATTTTTTGCTACCGCGTGCGGAAGTATATCGGCGCGTACCTGGCGGCCCTCGGCGGCGCCGATGCAGTGGTCTTCGCGGGCGGTGTCGGTGAGAACTCGCCGGAAATTCGCGCCAGAATTTGCGAGGAGCTGGGCTGGGCCGGGCTTCGTGTTGATGCCACGGCGAACGGGGCGCTGGTTGGCGGGCGCGAAGGGCGCTTCTCCACTGACGATTCGTCCCTCGCGGCGTGGGTCGTGCCAACCGATGAAGAGCTGCTGATCGCACGCGATACGTTTCGCGTGGTGGTGGGAATCGAACCGCCAATCTGAGAGCCGCGACACACTCGGCGTGCGCGGCACCCTTGACCTTTTTGCCGAGGCAGCCGATAATAGTCTCAGCGCGGCGATTTCCCCGATTTGACGGGCCGCGCAACGGTGCATACGCATCGTCCATCCGTCTAAGTCGCGGCCCTGACGGCCCTCGACGATTTAATCGGCGAGGGCCGTCAGTCGTTTCAGACCCTCGGCAGTACGACAACTGAAGATCCGGTCGCTCTCTGCGACCCGTGGTGATTTGCCGCCGATTGCCGCCACGCAAAACAAGGAGCTAAACCGCGACTGCGCCTGGCGGCGGTCCATTTTGTGGACCTCACCGGGCGCTGTTTCGTAGGCGGCACTCACCTGCTCCGTTCGGAGCGTTGCTTTGGAGAGTGCCTGATGTCTGATCGTCCTGCTGTAATCGATCGTCCCCGTCGTCCTGAGACCGTGGCCCTGCACGCGGGCCAGGAACACGCTGACCCGACCACAGGGGCGCGCGCGGTTCCGATTTACGCGACGAGCTCGTTCGTGTTCGAAAGCCCGGAACACGCCGCGGATCTCTTCGGTCTTCGCGCGTTCGGCAACATCTACACGCGCATCAACAATCCGACGGTCGACATCTTCGAGCGTCGCGTCGCCGCGCTTGAGGGCGGTGTGGCCGCCGTGGCAGTCGCGAGCGGTCAAGCCGCACAAACGCTGGCCATTTTGAATCTCGCCGAGGCCGGCGACAACATCGTCGCGTCGCAGTCGCTTTACGGTGGCACCGTTGCGCTCTTCGCCCATACGCTGCCACGACTCGGTATTCGCACCAGATTCGTCGATATCCACGATCACCGCGCGGTCGCCGCGGCCATCGATGCCAATACGCGTGCGATCTATGTGGAAACTGTCGGCAATCCCGCGCTCGACGTACCCGACCTCGCTGCGCTCGCCACGCTCGCGCACGAGTTCAATCTGCCGCTCGTGGTGGACAACACTTTCGCACCGATCATCGCGCGACCCATCGAGCATGGCGCGGACATCGTCCTTCACAGCGCCACGAAGTGGATCGGCGGTCACGGCACATCTATCGGCGGCATCATCGTCGACGCCGGTCGCTTTGACTACGGCGCCACGGCACGTTTCCGCAAATTGTATCAGGAGCCCGAGCCCGCGTATCACGGCCTGCGCTTCGCGGAAACGTTCGGCAACATCGATGGCGCGAATATCTCGTTCGCCGTGCGTCTGCGCGTGCTGCTGCTGCGCGACATTGGCGCGTCGCTGTCTCCGTTCAACGCGTTCCTCTTCCTGCAGGGGCTCGAAACCCTACCGCTGCGCATTCGCGAGCACAGCGCCAACACGCTCGCGGTAGCGAAACATCTCGAAGCGCATCCCGCCGTCGCGTGGGTCAAGTATCCCGGACTGGCCTCGCACGCCACGCAGGCCAACGCCGCGCGCTACTTGAACGGTGGTTTTGGCGGCGTGCTCACGTTTGGCGTGCGCGGCGGCGAAGCGGCGGCACGACGCTTCATCAAAGCAACCTCGCTCTTTTCGTTGTTGGCCAATGTCGGTGATGCCAAGAGTCTCGTCATTCACCCCTGGACCACGACGCACGAGCAGCTGGGCGAAACCGAGCGCCGCGCTGCCGGCGTGACTCCCGATCTGGTGCGCCTGTCGGTCGGACTCGAGCACATCGACGACTTACGCGACGATCTCGATCGCGCGCTCGCTGCGGCCGTTGCGGCCGATAGTCATCGCACCACCGCCGCCGGGCCTCAGCGTTCAGAGAGTGCCGCGTGATCCACACCATCGCCCACCGTCCCCGCTCCACTCGCCCCGTGCCCTCGCGCATCCACGCATCCGTTCGCAAAGCGGCTCCAGAGCGCACCTGGAGTGTGCGTGACGAAACGATCACGTTCCACAATGTGGCTCTTGAGAGCGGCGACACAATCGAGACGCTCCAGGTGCGCTATCGACTCGATGGCGCACTGTCGCCCGCGCGGGACAATCTCGTGCTCATCGTGCATGCGCTCACCGGCACCGTGGAATCGGCGGACTGGTGGCGCGGGGTGGTGGAACCTGGCGGCGCAATCGATCCCACTCGTCATGCGGTGTTGACTGCGAACCTGCTCGGCGGCTGCAACGGCACCACAGGTCCGCGCAATCAGACGCCCGATCTTCTGCCGGCGTTTACCACACGTGATCAGGCCAGCGTTCTCGCGCGACTGCTTGATGCGATTGGCGTGCAGGCACCACTGCTTGTCTGCGGTGGGTCGCTCGGTGGGCAGGTCACGTTGGAGTTTGCCGCGTCCTATCCGGAACGCGTGCGCTCAGCGGTGGTGCTGGCCGCGCCGGCCGCACAGACTGCGCAGGGACTCGCCTGGAACGCCATCATGCGGCGGGCAATTGCGCTCGGCGGTGTGCACGAAGGACTGGCGCTCGCGCGGATGGTGGGCATGCTGAGTTACCGCACGCCCGAAGGACTTGAGCGTCGCTTCGGACGTGCGCGCAACGCACACGGAACGTTTTTGGTCAACGAGTGGCTGGACGTGCACGGACAAAAGCTCGTCGCACGCTTCGATGCGACGAGCTACGGCGCCTTACTTGACGCAATGGATACACACGACGTGGGGCGCGATCGCGGTGGCGTCGCGTCCGCCCTCGCCAGTGTGTCAGACCGGATTGTGGGTGTCGGTATCCCGGGCGATCTGCTCTACCCCGCCGAGAGCGTTCGCGAGTGGACCACAGCCATCGGTGCTCGTTACATCGACTTGCCATCGGTGCATGGACACGACGCGTTTCTCCTCGAGAGCGAGCGCGTGAGCGCGATTTTGCGAGACGCGATCGACCGCGCGATTCCGAGCGCGACGTCAGCGCCAGTGCGCCCAACGCAATCGACGAGTGTTGGATCCTCAAAAGCTGCGCCGGATGTGCGACCGTTGCGCATCGCGCTCGCCGGCTGCGGCCACGTTGGCGGCAGTCTGCTCGAACTGTTCGCCGAGCAGCAGGCCAACGTGCATGTCAGTCGCGTACTCGTGCGCGATGCGGCGCGACCGCGTCCGGCGCTGACGCACGCGATTGCTCGCGGACTCGCCACCGTCGATGCCTGCACAACCGACGTGACTGAACTGCTCGACGACGACGTCGAGGTGCTGGTCGAAGCAATTGGCGGCACGACCACCGCGCGCACGTTGGTTGAAACGGCCCTGCGACGCGGTATCCGTGTTGTGACAGCCAACAAAGCACTACTCGCTGAACGAGGCCCGCAGCTACAGGCGTTGGCTAAGGCCAACCGCACGCGGATCGACTTTGAAGGTGCGGTGGCCGGCGCTATTCCGGTGGTGCGGTGTGTGCGCTCCGGGGCAGCGGGTGTTGGCATTACCAAGATCAGCGGCATTCTGAACGGCACCAGTAACTTCGTGCTCGATCGTGTCGCCGAAGGTCGTTCGCTCGCCGATGCGGTGGCGGTCGCGCAGCAACTGGGCTACGCGGAAGCCGATCCCACGCGCGATTTATCTGGCGAAGACGCCGAAGACAAGCTGCGCGTTCTCGCGTGGCTCGTGTTTGGCGCCGAACCGTCGACGTTGCGCGTGGTGCGGCGCGGTATCGATGCGGAAACCGCAGCATGGGCCACGCGCGTCGCGGCCGAAGGCGATCGGGTGAAGTTGATTGCCACCTGCGCGCTCGAAGGCGGAGAGCTCGTGGCGCGCATCGTACCAACGCGCGTAACGCAGGACGACCCGTGGGCGTCGGTTACGGGTCCCAACAATCGCATTGTGATTGAGAGCGGCTCAGCCGGCCCGCTCGTTTTTCATGGCGCGGGCGCAGGAGGTCGTGCGACCGCCGGCGCCGTGTTGAGCGATGTGCTGATCGACGGACTACGTCGCTCGACGTCGTTCTAGCGCAGCCCTGCGCTTAGCGCACAATGACGCCGCGTGCGCGCAGCAAGAGTCGGACGGAGTCCACCGGAATCGGATTGGACCGTCCGCCTCGGCTGCTCACCGGCGTCGCCATCAGGAGCGCGTCGTACAGCGCTTCCTCGGTGGCTTCCGTGACCGCCTGAAAGAGGGCCGACATCGCGTCGTTGCCGACTTCTTTCGCCGTCGCCACCGCGAGGTCGGGATTCCGACGGACCTCGCGCGACGTGCTGAACGCGAGCACGTAGTCGCCCGATCCATTCGACGCACTCGATCCGGTGCGCGCGAGCCCCATCACCGCGCGGGCCGCCAATCGCTGCAAGTTGCGTGACAGCAAAGGGGCGTCCGTTGCAATGACAATCATGCAACTGCCGTCGCCGTGCTCGGCATTTGCATCACCACCGCCGCCTCGTCGTGCGCCTTCTACGTCGCGCTGAAACGAATAGCGGCCAAGGAGCTGTCCGATGGGAACGCCGGCCATTTGCAGTACCCCGCCGTAGTTCCCCTGCACCAGCACGCCGATCGTGTATCCGCCAAGCGATGCGGGGAGCACACGCGACGAGGTTCCGATGCCACCCTTCCAACTGAACATCTGCGTACCGTGACCCGCGCCGACGCTGCCCTCGGTCACCGCGCCGCTATCGGCGGACGCGAGCGCACGACGCGTCGCCTCACCGATGCCAGGTCGAACTCGCGTGGCATTAAGGCCACCGTCGTTCGTCTCACCGACGACCGGATTGATCGAGCGAACGCTCGCGTTCTCAGGCTTCTCCAGCATCCACTGCGCAAGCGCATCACCCACCTGCCAGATGCAGAGTGTGCAGGTGAGTACGATGGGCGTCTCGAGTTCGCCGAGCTCCCGCAACTGCGTCACGCCCAGCAGTTTGCCAAAGCCGTTGCCGACGTGCAGCGCGGCGGGCACACGATCGCGAAAGAGATCACCCCCGTGCGGAATGATGGCTGTTACGCCCGAACGAATCGAATCGCCCTGCGATACCGTTGCATGCCCCACGCGCACGCCGGCGACATCCGTGATCGCGTTCCATTTGCCTGGTGAGAAAATTCCCGGCGCCAGTCCGAGTACTCGCGCTCGCGTTGGTTGCGCGACGAGAGAGGTGGTGGCGAGGAACGAGGCGACGAGGAACGAGACGACGATGAACGAGCCGGAGGCGAGGAGAGAGCGCATACCAGAATGTACGGCCACGCCGGAGCTCGCAGCACAGCGCCTCCGAGAACGCGGGCTTGGAGCGGGGCCTCCGTGCTCGCCGCTATTCCCACATATTGGAGGAATGTCGCTCCGACCCGTCTTCGGCCATTCCGCCCTTCGTACGCGGCTCGCACAAGCGTGGGCGTCAGGTCGTCTTCCGGCGAGCCTGCTATTCGTGGGCAACCGCGGAATTGGCAAACAGCGGCTCGCGCTTTGGCTTGGCCAATTACTTCTCTGCGAACGGGCGGTCGCCGAGGGGCTCGCCGAACCCTGTGGTAGCTGTCAGCAGTGCCGATACGCCGTGCGCGGCATGCACCCCGACCTGCATTGGTTCTTTCCCCGCCCCCGTGTCAAAGACGGCGACGCCTCGGTGGATGACATCAAGGGCGATCTCGGCGAGGCCATCGCCGAGCGCATGTCTGCCGACGGGCTCTGGGCGGCTTCATCGGGAACCGAGGGCATTCACGTTGCCACCATTCGGGCGCTGGTATCGCAGGCGGCTGTTCGTCCTGCGATGGCCTCTCGAGCCGTGTTTGTCGTGGGCGACGCGGAGCGCATGATCTCGCAGGAGGGGGCAGACCAAGCCGCGAACGCGTTCCTCAAGCTGCTGGAGGAGCCGCCCGCTGGCACGACGCTGCTGTTGACCACCAGTGAACCGGGCGCGCTGCTTCCCACGATCAAGTCACGCGTTGTGACGATGCGCGTCTCACCGCTGCGCCACGACGACATGGTCGATTGGCTCAGCGATTCGGCGGTACAACGTCGCTTGCCCACGCTCAACCGAGACGAGGCAATCGCGAGAGCTCAGGGCGCCCCGGGAGCACTCCTTTCGGCCGAAACCTCATCGACCTCGTTCGCCGTCGCCAAGCGAGTCCTCGAGGCAGCGCTACAACCGTCGTCACCGAACGGTGTCGCCGAGCGCACCAAGGTTGCCGCCCGGCAAGGCGTCGCGGGCGCGCGCGGTGCGTTCAGCGACATGCTCGACGCGCTCACGGTATTGCTTCACGAGCGCTCGCGGCAGCTCGTTGCGTCCGGTCGGGAGGCGGACGCCCGGCGAACCGCATCCGCCTTGCTGACCGTCGAAACCGCCAAGCTGCGAGCCCAGGGCAACGTCAGCCCGCAGCTCTTGAGCGCATCGTTACTCGCGAACTTGCATCGCACGTTGCACGCCTAACGCTTCATCTAGCGTCTCACTCGCTCGCGCGCGTCTGCTCGATTGTCGCGTCGAAACACGCCACTTCGCCTACCTAGACCTTCGTGATCCCAGGCAACGAATCCGCTCCGTCTGGTCCCGCGCGCGAGCTTTCGCACGTCGATTCCGCCGGAATTCTGCAAATGGTCGACGTCAGCGACAAGCCGATTTCGGCCAGGTCGGCGTCTGCCAGCGGGAGCATCCGAATGGCCCTCGATACGTTTAAAGCCATACGTGACAACACGTTAAAAAAAGGCGATGTCATACCGGTGGCACGACTGGCCGGAATTCAGGCAGCCAAACGGACCTCCGACCTCATCCCTCTTTGCCACCCGCTCCCGTTGTCCGGGGTAGAGCTGGTGGTTAACCTCGATGAGTCCTTGCCCGGTTGCCGGGTGGAGGGTTCTGTCCGAACCACCGCTCAGACCGGGGTGGAGATGGAAGCGTTGACCGCCGTTGCCGTGTCGCTGCTGACGATCTACGACATGGCAAAGGCGATCGACCGGACGATGGTGATCTCTGACATCGTGCTCCGCGAAAAGCGTGGCGGTACGAAGGGAGATTTCACCAGCGGTCCGTGATGCACCTGACGACTGCCAGGAGGACCATGGACAATTCAGTGCGAAACCCGCTTGATGGCGCCGCGAGCCTTGATGCGGCCGCCCGTCGGCGACGGATGCATCGTCGTCAGGCCAAGCGCCGTCTGAGCCGAGTTGCCGTCGTAGCGACAGTCGTATTTTCGGCGGCGTTGTTGTTGACCCCAGAGCGCGACGCCGTGGTCGCGCCGAACGCGGCTTCGGCCGCCGCCCCGCTGCCGGCCGGGCGAGGCCCTCGCCAGGTGGCGAAAGCGCAGGCGTCGTCGCTTCCCATGGCACCCATGTGGAAGCCCGCTGGCGACGTCCTCAAGCGAAAAGCGGCCGGTCCGGTAGCCACGGCTCTTCCCTTCGGACTCGATCCGAAGGACAACGAGCGCCGAGAGTCGCTCGGCCGCTGGCACAAGATCTACACCTTCTCGGCCCAATACCGCATCAAGCCTGAACTCGCGCGTCGCATCTACGATGCGGCCGTCGTGGCAGGCATCGAGCCCGAACTCGGATTTCGACTGGTGCGCGTCGAAAGTGTGTTCGATCCGAACGCAGCCAGTCCGGTCGGCGCGGTTGGACTGACGCAACTCATGGTGGGTACCGCCCGCGAGTTCGAGCCCGACGTGACGCGCGAGCAGCTTTTTAACCCCGACGTGAATCTGCGCATCGGATTCAAGTATTTGCGAACGCTGATCCGCGAGTACAAAGGCAATCTCAGGATTGCGCTGCTGGTGTACAATCGCGGGCCCGCCGCAGTGCAGAGCGCTCTTAGCATGGGGCGCGATCCGGCGAACGGTTACGAGAGCATGATCATGCGCGGCTATCGCGGTCGCGGAGTCTTAGACTGACTTCTCCTCGTTAGGAAATCGTCAGCGCGAACCTGATTTCTTCGAAGACGCCTTCACTGGCGTCTTCGTTTTTTTCGGCGATGTCGTTGACTGCTTCGTCGTGGGTTTTTTCGCCGTGGATTTTTTCGCCGTGGACTTTTTCGCCGTGGACTTTTTTGCGGTGGACTTCTTCGCCGTCGCTTTCGTGGACGACTTGCTCGACGCGGCCTTCGCAGAAGTCGTCTTCGTCGCGGACGTCTTGCTCGCGGCGCTGGGTTTGCGCGCCACAACGCGCAGCGTCTGGCCAGTGATCACGCGCGAACCGCGCAGCCCATTGAGCGACTTGAGGCGACTCACCGAGAGGCCGTACCGCTTCGCGATCGAACCGATCGTCTCGCCGCGACGCACAATGTGAAATCCGCCGCGGCTCAGCGCCGACGACGAGCTGCCGCCCCAGATTTCGATGGACGGATCGGGAACGTCGCGCGCCACCGCCATGACGGCGCGTGTGGGAACACGGAGCGACTGTCCTTCAATCAGGCGACCTTTCTTGGTCAGCTTGAGGCCCGGGTTGTACGCGCGCAGTTGCTTGACCGTCAGTCCCTCGCGCGACGCCACGGACTCCATCGTGGTTTTGGCGTTGCTCACGCGCACAACGCGAAAGCCGAGTCGTTCCGACTCGTCAAGGCTGTCCAACGTTTCTGCCGTGTGTTCCGCAGTACCAACGGGAACATGTACCCAGACGGCAGAATCAGGTGGAGTCATTCCACGCAGCACCGACGGATTGAGCTCGCGCATCTGTGTTGCGGTTACGTTTGCCGCGCTCGCAATGACCGCGAGGCTTGTGCCAGGCAAAACGCGCACGGTGTCGTACGCGAGGGGCGCGACTGAATCGAGCGTCACCCCATAGCGCGCCGGCATCTTCGCAATCAACGCCGCCGCGATCAATTGCGGCACATAGTTCTTGGTTTCCGAACGCAGATAGTCTTGTTCGGCCAGTGCAAAGAATCGGTCTTCTCCGTCTTTGCCTTCAAGCTCGCCGGCAAAGCGCGTCAGTCCGCGCGCGACGCGCCCCGGTCCACCATTGTAGGCGGCCGCGGCGAGATACAACGAACCGAATTGTTTCTGCAGATCACCCAAAAATCGAATCGCCGCTTCCGTTGAGCGAACCGGATCGCGTCGTTCATCCATCCACCAGTCCACGCGCAATCCGACGTCGCGTGCGGTGCTGCTCATGAACTGCCACATGCCCACCGCCGCGGCGCGCGAGTACGCGTTGGGATCGTAGCCGCTTTCAACGAGCGCCAGATACGTGAGGTCTTCCGGCATCCCGCTGGCGCGCATCTTCGCGCGAATCATCGGCTCATAGCGCGTTCCACGAGAGAGCCGTTCGACAAAGTGATCGCGGGCCGACGTGGTGAAGAGCTGAACGTAGTGTTCGACGCGCTCGTGCGTTTCGTACGAGCGAACGTCGATATCCCACATCGGTTCGGCATCGGCGGTTGGCGTTTCCGGATGCAGCGCTGCAGTGTCGCCGAACACCGACACCACGGCTCGCGACACATCGTCATTGGCACCCACGCCAGCCGACGCGCTCACGGATGTCGCCGGCGCTGATCCTCGGCCTGTCGAGTCGCTGCGCGCAGCCGGGTCTCGCGAGATCGATCTCGTCGTCGCGACGGTTCCCTCAGCCGAAGAGCGACGCGCGGCGTCCGCTGATTGCTCGGGACCAGGAGGCTCGACGCGCGCGCGATGACAGGCTAACGCACTGAACGCGGAAAGTGCCAGCGGAACGCAGCGCGAGCGGAGAACACGGAGGGAGGACTTCACGCCATCAACCTATGCACGTTCCGAGCGGTGCGATACCGTCTCGCGAGCAACGACCGCCAACGACTCCGGCTACTCTGTGACGTGCGTCAGTCGCTCAGTCGCGACAGCAGCGGACTCGCCAGACGATTCACCGCATGCAACGTGGCTCGCGCCGTGCCGGCCAGCAAATCGTCTTCAGCCATCGCCGAACCTACGATCCGGACGGTTTCTCCCTCGAGGTGCGCCTGCACCGCCACGACCACGAGATTGGTGTCAAATGCGCGCAGCGGCTTCACGCCAATCAGCTCCAGACGCACCGCCCCGCGCGTTGCCTGCGTCACCGCATCGAGCGTCGCCTGCGCAGTCAAACGAAAGTCGCCGCCGGGACAGGTCGAACCCGACTGTCGTCCAATCGTGCGCTGTCCATCGTCGGGTCCGACGCATTCGACTTCGGCGTTGGACATCGCACCGCGCGTATGCTCGACGCGGCAGCCCACCAACTTGAGGCGCGCCTCCGGCTCGCGCTGAGTGCGCGGCGCTTCGGAGGTGACGGCGTTGAACATCGCCGGCAGGGCCATACGTGGGATCTGGTGTCGGAGGACGAGGGATATCTCTGTGGTGCTGACGAGTGCCACAAAGCTACGTCACGCGTAGGTGACAAATCTCACAGTTCTCCGTGTCGTTCTCCGTGCCGTTCTCCGTGCCGTTCACCCCACCGCTACATCCGCTCCCACCGTCCCATCAGGGCATGGCGTGCAGCACCTCGATCTTGGCCAGCAGCGCAACGCGCGGATCGGCGATCACCTCGGCCACTTCGCGCATACCCGGCAGTGGAATACCGCGCGCAGTCGATGTCTTCGCATCGACCAGCAGGGTAATCTCCCGCGAAGCCCCGGCAACATCTTTGACGCGCAGCGTCAGCGGAAAATGTCGGGGGGCAAATGGCGGAAGCTGCGCGGCAATGACGGTTAGTTCGCGCTTGTCGGCACTGTATGTCCACGTCAGCGAGACGTTAGCGTACCCTGGCGCATGGAGCCACTCGTTAAAGAAAGTGGCAAGCGACGTCCCGCTGCGGCGTTCCAATTCAGCGCGCAGTTCATCGGTGATCGCCGTTCCATGTCGATAGCGCCGTTGATACGCGCGCAGTGCACCGAAAAATGCGCTGTCGCCGAGTTGCGTGCGCAGCATGTGCAAAACAAAACCGCCCTTCTGGTAACTGTTCGCGTTCAGCAACGTCAGCGGCGTTTCCGCCCCGACGGTATCGACAACCGGACGTTTGGCTACGACGTCGGCCGCGATGATCTCGTCGCGAATACGCTGCATCTCCGCGCGGAATGCCGAGTCGCCGCGCGAGCGCTGCGTATAGAGCGCTGCGAAGTACGTGGC
This sequence comes from uncultured Gemmatimonadaceae bacterium, assembly GCA_966096095.1. Classification (GTDB taxonomy): domain Bacteria; phylum Gemmatimonadota; class Gemmatimonadetes; order Gemmatimonadales; family Gemmatimonadaceae; genus Gemmatimonas. Next base: position 33,863 of record CBHTUR010000031.1, read on the forward strand.
AAATCCCTCGGACAACCACAAATCTTGCCATCGTCTCGGCGTGACGGCATCGCCGAACCATTGGTGCGCCGTTTCGTGTGCAATCAGTCCAGTGCCGACGCGATTTTGTCGAAACGCGTTGTCAGAATAGAAAATCGCCGTGGCGTTCTCCATGCCGCCAAAGCGCGTGGCCGACTGGACATGCGTCAGTCGATCATACGCGTACGGTCCAACCATCTGCGCGAAGGTTTGAACGATTCGGCCCGCTTCGCGGAAGTTGCCCGGCATCGTTGGCGTTTCGGGGGCAAACGTCATCACACTCTGCGGCACGCACGCGCCTCCGTATCGACTGCCACACGCGGTGTTGCCGAGTCGGGTTTCCTTCATCGCCGCCACGCCAATCACCATGAGATACGTTGGGATCGGCTGCGTCAGGGCAAACGAGGTTGTGCGCCAGCCTCCGACGACGGTGGAGTCGAGCGAACGCGCGCGAACGGCCGCCGGAGAGAGAGCGACTTGCGTGGTCCGGTTGCCATTCGCAATTACGGCTAACGCGGCGGGAGCAGTGACATGCCACGACACCGTCGCCTTATCGCTCGGATGATCAACGGTCGGCAACCAGAAGCGCGCGCGATTCGGCCAATTGTCGCCAAACGCACTCCACCCGCGCGCCGTGTCTTCGCGAACAATCAGACCGTCGCGTGGCGAGCCATGATATCGCACGCCGATGCGCAACCGGCTGCCATCTTCGGCGCGCAGCGGCACGGTAAAGCCCGTGCTGTCAACGCGAGCATCGCACGCCCGTCCGTTCACCTCCACGGCATCCACCGTAAGTCCAACCAGATCGAGGCGCAAAGACTCGAGCGCTTTGGCGCGCTGCAGAGAAATCAGGGCGACGCCCTGAATGGCGTTGCCTTTCGACGGCAGTACAATCGACCAATCGTAGTGCGTGACGTCCACTCCAGGCTGATACGGAAAGAGCGCGGCCGGTGCAATGGTCGACTGCGCGGCGAGCGACGGCGCCAACACGGCGATGCCGAGCGCGCTCAGCATCACACGCAAGATCCTGGTTCCACGGGCGCACATCATTCTGTGCCCCCCGCGAGACCAACCTCCAAGGCAAATCGCGTGAGACCGGCCACGTTGTGAATCTCCAGTTTGCGCATCAAGCTCTCTCGGTGGGCTTCCACCGTGCGACGACTGATGCCAAGCTCGCCGGCAATGGCTTTGTTCGTGAGACCGCGCGCGACGCCGTCCAGCACGTCGCGTTCGCGCGGAGTCAGCGTGTCCAGCAGCGCGGCCGCATTCGTGACTTCGGCGGGCGGAGCACCCGTCAGCTTGCGCACCACCGCCGGACTGAAAAATGTTCCGCCCGCGTGTACCGCGCGAATCGCCGCGCGGAGTTCTTCGCCGGCGCTGTTCTTGAGGATGTATCCGTGCGTACCGATGCGCATGCTTTCGCGCACGTATTCAGTCTGATCGTGCATGCTGAGCATGAGCACGCGCGCCGATGGCAACAGTTCGCGCAGGCGCTCAGCGGCCTTGAGGCCGGTCTCTTCGGGCATGGTGATGTCGAGCACAATCACATCCGGCTGGTGATGCAGCGCGAGCTCGACCGCCTCGCGCCCATTACGCGCCTCGGCCACCACCTCGAAATCCGCTTCGGTGTCGAGTACATAGCGCAGCCCTTCGCGCACCAACGCGTGATCGTCTGCCACGAGGATTCGAATGGGCGTCATGCCGTGACTCCGTTGACCGCCGATGCGGAGTGCGATGGTGCCAATGGCACTCGCAGCAGCACTTCGGCACCGTTCGACGTGTTGCGCATCTCCACGGTCCCTCCTACGGCGAGCATCCGCTCACGCATGCCGGTAATCCCCATTCGCCCTTCCGGTTCAACGATCTTGCCATCGCGCGTCACGGGAAATCCGCGACCGTTATCATGAATCGACAGCATTAGCTGCGTCGGGTGCCCTTCGAGGCTCAACGTGACCGTCACGGCATCGCCGCCGGCGTGTCGCGCCACGTTGGACAGTGCCTCCTGCAAAGCCCGAAAAAGCGCGAGGTCGGCGTCGGGTGCGAGCGGCGACACGTGCTTGGGCGCTACGAGTGACGCGCGAAGCCCGCTGCGCTCGCTGAAGTCGGCGATGAGCGAGCGCAATGCCGGCACGAGCCCCAAGTCATCAAGCAGCGAAGGGCGCAAATCGAGCGTCACCTGACGGATGCTCGCGATGCCCTGATCGACCAACTGTCCAAGGCGATCGATGCGCGGTCCGGATTGCGGCCCGAGTGCGCTTCGAAGTGCTTCCAGCTGCATCTTCACGGCTGAAAACACCTGCGCCGTTTCATCGTGCAATTCACGTGAGAGCCGCCGACGTTCGTCTTCGTGCTGTCGCACCATGCGCGTTGACAACCGTTCGAGGGCGGTGGTACGCGCCGCCAGTTGGCGATCAAGATCAAACTGCTCGAGTGCCGCGCCAACTTGCTGCCCAAGCGTGAGTAAGAAATCATCGTTCAGCGCGGTGAACGGATTGCGCACGTCGCCAGCCATCACGAGCGCGCCAACCAGCGTATCGCTCGTGGTCACGGGCAAGGCCGCGATGAACGGGTGCTTTCCAGGCGCCGCGACCACTTGCGGGCGCCGCGTTTGGCGCACCCGATCGAGTGCCTCGTTCACGCCGGCCTCGGGCGCGCCAGTCTCCCATCCGGCGCAAATGCCCGCGCCGCGCACAAATTGCCCGCGCTCCTGTTGACCTTCAAACGTGAACATCGCGCTGCCGCGCACGCCGGGCAGCGTCAGCGGCCGCGAGAGCAGCAGTTCCATGGGATCGGCCGCGGCGTCGCGCCGCTGAAGATCGCCACTCAGTGTTGAGAGCGCGCGCACGCCACGCCCGAGATCGTCCAGCACCAGTAACACGATGCCGGCGCCGACAAGCAATTCGAAGCTGATGTCGAGATAGTAACCCCAAGGGGTCCACGCGCCCTGCGCACGCAGAAACGGATAGTCGAGGTGATGCAGTCCCCAGGCGAAGAACGCAATCGCCAGTAGACGGGCACCCGTCGAGGTGACGATGCGATGATGGCGCCAGAACACCCAGCCAGTCCACGCGGTTGCGCCACTCAAGAACAACACCGCCGGCAGCGCCGCCCACAGAAAATGGTCGAGCTGATAGATCGCGATGTACGACCACAACGGCGGGAACAGTGCCGCGATCCAGTACACTGGTCGCGTCTGCGGCTGACGCAGAAAAACCATCGACGCCCAGAGCAGCACCAGTGCCGTCCAGCCGGTGGTCACCTGATGCCAATAGAGCCACACTCGCTGCGTCGTGAGCAGAAAGCTCAGAATACAGAGCAAGCGCGCCACATAAATGATCCACGCCAGTGCGAACCACCCAAACCACGGCCGCTCGAATCGGGTGTAGAGATGCGCGCAGAGCGCGGCGAGACCCGCCGTGATCGCACCCTGCAGGAGCGTGGCGGCCAGCTCCGACGAGAGCAACTCGCGTGGCGGCAGCACCAACGATGCTTGCAGCAGCGTCACCACGGACAGCACCTGACTCATTCCGCCATCGGCGGCGGTCCGCCGTCCTGCGTTACGTGATAGATCGTGCGCGACGGGAACGCGAAGCTCGTCTCGTTGGATTCAAGCACTCGAATGAACGAGAGCAGCAATCGATGGCGCAGGGTGAGAAACTCCCCCCAGTCCGTCGTCTGAAACCAGGCTTGCACGTGCATGCGAATCGCCGAGTCGGTAAAGGCAATCACGTTCACGCGCACCGCGTCGGGCCAGATGAGCGGATGGTTGCGCAACAACGCTTCCAACTGGTCGCGAATAGCGTCGATGCGATCGGCCGGCGTCGTGTAAGGCAAATCGATGTCCGTTTTGAAGAACATGCGATCACGTTCGCCGAACGTCTCAATGCGCTCGTCCGCCAGTCGGCCATTGGGGACGCGCACCACCGTGCGATCGTTGGTGCGAAAGCTCGTCGAGCGCAGACCGATGCGTTCGACTGTGCCTTCGGTGGTGCCAGCACGCACCCAATCGCCTACCCGAAATACTTTGTCCGCGGCGAGTGACACGGAGCCGAACAAATGCTCAACCGTTTTCTGCGCCGCGAGTGCCACGGCAATGCCACCAATACCGAGGCCGGCCAGCAGCGTGCCAACGGGATAGCCGAACTGCGACAGCGCCACCAGCAATGCGACGATAGCGAGCGTGACGCGCAGCAAGTTGCCCAGCAGCGGGACGAGCGTTCTCGCCTGCGCCGCCTGCCCTGACTCCCATGCGGCGTTCTCAAGTCGGTGTTGACCGAGTCGAATGACTCGCAGCAGTCCCCAGAAGAGCGCGAGCAGCACCAGCCCGCGTGTCAGATCGTGCGCGAACTCCGCCACGCGCGCGTTGAGTTCCAGCACGCCGAGCAGCGGCGTCGCAACGATCGCACTGATCCACAATCGGAATGGACCGCGCAAATGCTCCACCAGCAAATCGTCCCAGTCCGTTGTGGTCCGAGCGGCCAAGCGCGTGAACACACTGCGCAGCGAGCCGCCAACCAGCCACGAAAAGAGGAACAGCACGGGCAGCGTGAGAGCGAGTCCGATCCACTGCCAAATGAAGACGTGAAAAGGCCCTTCGCGCATCAGCGCGGCGGGCAAACGATCGCGCAGCCAAGACGCGCCAAGGTTCTCATACCACGATGGAATGGCGGCCACCGTTGCTTCAGAAAACACCCAGTGCGGCGGAGTGCCGGACAACCGAACCAGGCGCACCGGATCCTCTCGACCACCAACACCAGCGATGAGACCGAGTCGATCACCCAACACATCGCCGTCGGTCGTGTCGCCGGTCGCCAACGGCGAGACATTCTCGAGGTTGAGCGCGATGCGCTGATCGAGCACCACTTTCAGATGCCGCGCGAGTGTGCTCGCTTGCTCGCGGTTCGCGCCGGTCACCGCAAGATATTCGGCGGCGGCCGACCACTCTTCCGCCTTGGCGAGCCGCAAGAATTCCTGCAGCGAGGCGCGCGGCGAGGTGGGTGAGACGGCCGTCGTGCCGGCGTCGGCGGCACTGCTCGCGGATGGTTTGCTGGGCTTGCCCAGCAGCTGAGCGGTTGCCGCGTCTGGTGCGAGCACGAGCAGCAGACCGGCCGAGAGGGCGAAGGCAAATCGACGCATGCACCAACTTAGCGTCTGACGCTCGCCGTCACATGAGGGACACGTGTCAGACGCATCGGCACGAGGCCCTGAAGGCCCCGGCAAGGGGGCAAAATGCCAGTGCCCCGGGTGGGACTCGAACCCACGACCTACGGCTTAAAAGGCCGCTGCTCTACCAACTGAGCTACCGGAGCGTGCGGCACGTATTCCGCCGCAGCAGCGCAATCTAGCGGCTTCGCCAAAAAACCAAGAGGGTCACGACATCTCTTGACCTTCTAGCGCGTCAGGATCGTCGACCGAGCGGAAAAGGTGGCGCGGTCGGAACCCGACGCCGGCACGATCTCGACCCGCAGCGTCTGCGCATCGAGCAATTGCACCAAGAGCACGGCGTCAGCCTGGCCAATGCGCGTTGCATCGTCAGTTCGATAGAGATGATAGCGCACGAGCCCCGACGCGACGTCGGTCTGCGCCGGATCACGATCATCCCACGACACGGCGCGCACGCCGCGCGCGCCAAGCTGCGTCGCGAGCGACGAACCAATGGCGACGCGAATCTGCCCCGGCTGCACGGCGTCATACACAAACGACACCGCACTCGATCCGATCTCCGACGATGGATCGAGCTCGCTCGACAACACACTGCTGAAACGCGAGGCGGCAATGGAAGGCTCGGCGGCGCGCAGCGCAGACTGTGCGTCGAGCGCCGACTGTGAGAACCACGTGCCGATCAGGCGTCCGTCGCGATCATAGTCGATGCGACCTTCGAGATCGGGCGCTCCGCGTCGCACGAGGGCGAACGCGTGCGAGCGGATTGAATCGGCGAGATAGCGCGCAAAGAACCCAACCGTCGCTCGCGCGCCGTAGCGCTCAGGTCGAACCCAGTTCTGTCGACGAATCGCCGCATCGAGTACACGGACGGCGATTCCCGATGTTGTGCTGTTCGGTGCGAACGTGCCCAACGGTTCGCCAGCGCGGACCACGCGCCCCACCCACAACGACGGGCTCAAGGCGAACCCGCTCATGCGCACGCGCACCTGATCCCGCACGCGCATCGTCAGCGTTTGCGAACGGACATCAATCTCGGTGATCAGGCCGTCCGCCATTGCCACGACATTCGTTGGAGTGGCGGATTCGACAATGGCATCCGCCGACGGTAGTGCGTCGTCGCCGCCCAATGTGCCAAGCGGCAGGATGCCCGAGATGCGAGCGAGCGCGATCGGTAAAGCGGAGAACACGGCGGCCGACGCCCCGCCGAATTCGGTTAGGTTGCGCCGCGCACGGGCGACAAACACGACCGCGCTGGTATCCGTCAGCGGCGCTCCGGGCGTCGACAACATTCGCGCCTCAATGCGCGCCACGTACGCTGTCGTGTCCCGCATCGGGAATCGCGTCTCGAGGCGAGCCACGCCGTCAGCATCGGCCTGAACAACGCGCGTATCGGGCTGCTCGCCGCGCGCGTCGGTCGTGTGCACGCGAAACTCGATCAACGCGCCCGAGAGCCGCGCGCCGTCGGCGCTGAGCGACGCAACTTGCACCGCCCCCGACGCGTCGTCGCCCATCAGGGCGTCGACTGGTTCGCGATCGCTTCCCTGTTCAGTGAGCGCCACTACACGAGCCAGCCGCGTCGCGCGTGGGGCGGCGGGTGCCAGCGGTTGTTCGGATGTGCAGGCGCTGCCGATCAGCAGAAGACCCATCAGAAGAATTGGCGCGCGAATCGGCATGACGCCGAGTCTCGGCAGCTAATGCGGGCGCTTCAGCGTTGAGCGTGCCGCCGATCACTTTGTGCCGTTGGTGTGACGCTCACGCCAACGGCGAAACGCCAACGGCGAAACGCCGACTTTGAAAGGTCAGAGGCGAAAACCACAAAGGGCCGGTGCGCTGGCACCGACCCTTTGTGTCGTCTGTCCGGAGCCACCCGGGCACCGGCCAGCCAGTGGCTTACTCGCGTGAAGACAAGACTGCCACGGTGGCTTCGGCGGGCGCCTCGACCACGAATGTTACGCGACGATTGAGTTCAGCACCGGCGGCATTCCCCTGCGCACCCGGGCGCACGAGGCGCGACTTACCGTAGCCAACCGTCTTGAGCAACGAACCGTCGATGCCCTTGCCGACGAGATAATCCTTCACGGCATCTGCACGTTCCTTCGACAGCTTGAGATTGTACTCCACGCTGCCGGCCGGATCGGCGAAACCTTCAACGGTGATCGTCGCACCCTTGTAGTGATTCTGTGCCACTTGTGCGAAGCGCTCCAATGCGGCCTGATCGATCTGACGCACGGTCGCGTCATCGAAGCTGAAATGCACCGGCATCGCGAACTTCACCTGGCCTTCGACCGCCGTAATGCGCGCGCCGTACTCGGTGCGCAGGCTCGTCAAGTCCGCTCGCAAGGAGGCGAGATCTGCCTTCACGCCGTTCACGTCACCACGCAGCGAGCTGTCGCCAGCTGAGCGCGCATCGCGCTCCTGCTGCATAGAGCTGTTCATCGTCGTCGTCAGCGCCACCCGCTGATCTTCGAGGCCGCGGCGAACGAATCCCTTCGTCGCGCACGCGCCGAGCGTGCTTGAAGCCAGCACCGTCGCCACCGCAAACCGAATGACTCGCATAGTTCCCCCTGAGTGTTGGTTCTGTGAGAGCGAGAGGAGCGCGCAGCACAACGTGCACTGTCGTCCATCTACACAGGGGAAGCTCGCCGGGAAACGCAGGGGTGGAAGTGACCGATATCACACGTACACACGCCCACTGAGACGCACATCACCAGAATCGCGGTGTCTTCATCCACTCGTCATACTTTGGTTCAAGCAACGCAATCACGGCGCTGGTTTGGCGAGCCATTCACCGCCGTCCACGACGAAGATTGCGCCAGTAATCCAGTCGCCGGCAGGCGACGCAAGAAACGCCACCATGTTCGCAATGTCTTCCGGCGTTCCCCATCGCCCTAAGGGCAAACTCTTCTCGGCGAATTCCGCCATCTTCGCATCGGCGGCCGCAAACACATCGGGGACGCCGCTTGATGCCGGCGGCGTGAACGCCTTGCGCACGCCCTCGGTTGGAATCGGCCCCGGTGCAATTGCGTTCACGCGAATGCGCTGTGGTGCCCACTCCATGGCCAACGTGCGCGTGAGCGCATCGACGCCGGCTTTCGCGGCGGTTGCATGCGCCATCAGCGGCCAGCCGCGATAGTGCAACGTCATGCTTGTGCTGATAATGCGTCCGCCACCTTGCTGCGCCATGTGTGGATACACGGCCTGCGAGCAATAGAAGGTGCCGAACAAATCGATCTCCAGCACACTGCGCCACGCGTTGGGCGACAACGTCGCGCTCGGTGCATAGAAATTGCCAGCCGCGTTGTTCACGAGAATGTCGAGCCGTCCGTGCGCGGCCACGATGCCATCAATGACTTCTTTCACCTTTGGCTGTTCGCGCACGTCAAGCGAAACGGTCGACACTCGTCCGCCGACCGCGGCGATCTCCTCCGCCGCCTTGGCCAAGTGGTCAGGTTTGCGACTCGCAATAACTACGTGCGCACCGAGCGCGGAAAGGAGTCGCGAGATGCCTAAACCAATACCTGTGCCACCACCGGTTACGAGCGCGACCTGGCCTTCTAACAGTCCCGGGCGAAAGATCGAGGTCAGCGACGAAGCAGTGGGTGTTGGTGTCATGGATCGTGGCCAGTGAGAAGGCGGAGAGACTGTCAACCGAAGCCGTCGAGCGTAACCTGCGTCTCCAGACAGAAGCTGCGTCGATGATGCGGTGTCAGACCATGTTGCGCCAGCGCAGCCAGATGCTGTGGTGTTCCGTATCCCGCGTTGCGCTCCCACGCAAACGCGCCGTAGCGACTGGCGAGGGTGGTCATGAGGCGGTCCCGCGTGACCTTGGCCACGATCGACGCGCACGCAATCGCGTAGCATTTCGCGTCGCCTTTAACGACCGCCGTGTGCGGCATCCCGAGGGTCCGCAGCGGTTTGCCGTCGACGAGAACGTGGTGCGGCGTCTGTTCCAGTCTGCGCTCGACGTGAGCGAGGGCCCGACGCATCGCCAGCACCGTCGCGTGATAGATGTTTATCCGATCGACTTCGCGCACGGACGCGGCACCAAGGCCAACCGCCAGCGCCCGCTCGAGAATCAACCCGCACAAGGCGTCGCGCGTGGCGGCGGTCAGTTGCTTCGAATCATTCACGCCGGCAATGGCGCGCGCCGTTGGCGGCATCACAATCGCACATGCGACAACGGGGCCCGCTAAGGGGCCCCGTCCAACTTCGTCGACTCCGGCAATCAGCGGTCCGTATTGTTCGCGCGCCTGGCGCTCAATCGGACTCCAGCGGGCCACGTGGGTGGCTTCGCGAATGACGGCGTGAAGACCTGCGCGCTTACTTGGGCGCGGTGAACGCCTTGCGCTCTTTGATACGCGCGGCCTTACCCGTCACGTCACGCAAGTAGTACAGCTTCGCGCGACGCACGGCACCACGACGAACCACGGCGATGTCGCCGATCATCGGGCTGTGCAACGGGAAGATGCGCTCAACGCCAACGCCGTTGGAGATCTTGCGAACCGTAAAGGTCTCGCTGACGCCACCGCCACGACGCGCGATGCACACGCCTTCAAAGGCCTGCAAACGCTCCTTGTCGCCTTCCTTCACGCGCACGTTCACGCGAACCGTGTCGCCCGGACGGAACGGCGGAATGTTTTCCTTAAGCCACTCTTTCTGCGTTTCGATAAACGGATGCATCGGTCAACTCCGGGCCGAACCGTGGCCCTGTCTCAGGTGCTGCGGTGCCGATCGTCAGGCGCGGTACTCCGCGCACAACAACGAACGGTGCGAGAGGCCTCGACGCGGACTCGGAAGCGAATTCCCCCGGCCGGTACCATCGTGGCATCGCCACCAAAGGGTCGGGCTGCGTTGGCAGCTCGAGGCCCTTCAGGAAGCCCAACAGTTTGCGCTCCCCGCCAAGTTCCAGCGGAGCTTTGAATCATAATGACCTCTGGGACATCTCCGCCAGTCCGGGCGCTCCATAACCGACTCGCGCGAGGCATTCCTCACTACGGAAATATATTGAGCCCGCCCCGCTATTGTTCAGGCCATGCCGAATTCCACCCCCGCCGCCCTGACCTACCCGGCCACGCGCCAGGACACCCAAGTCGACGACTACCACGGCACCAAGGTCGCCGATCCATTTCGCTGGCTCGAAGACGACACATCGGAAGAAACCGCTGACTGGGTCGCCCGCCAGAATGAGGTCACCTTCGGCTATCTCGAAACGATTCCGTTTCGGGACGCGCTGCGTGATCGCATGACCTCGCTGGTGAACTATGTGCGGGTCTCGGCGCCGACGGCGAAGGGACGCTGGCGGGTGTTCGCGCGCAACGACGGGCTCCAGAATCAGGCCGTTTACTACGTCCAGGAAGGCGAAACGGGAGAGCCGCAGATACTCCTGGATCCGAATGCCATGTCGGACGACGGCACCACCCGAGTCGCTTCGCTCACCTTCAATCGCGATGGGTCGCGCATCGCGTACATGGTGAGCACGGCGGGCTCCGATTGGCAGCAAATTCGCGTCATCGATGTCGCGACGCGATCAACGCTCGCCGACGTTGTGGACTGGGTGAAGGTCTCTGGTATCGCGTGGCACGGCGACGGATTCTTCTACAGTCGCTATCCGGTGCCAGACGACACAGCGGCCGCGTACTCCGAGATGAACGAAGACCATCAAGTCTTCTTTCACCAACTCGGCACGCCACAATCGGCCGACCGTTTGGTGTTCCAGGACGCCGCGAATCCGCAGCGCTTTCATCACGTGTCGACCACCGACGACGAGCGTTTCGCCGTGCTCTATGTGAGCGATCGCGGCAAGGGGAGTGACGGCAACGCGATCTCGGTCATGGACCTCACCAGCGGCGCCACCACGTTCACGCCGCTCTGGACCAGCTTCGACGATGAGTTGTCGGTCGTTGACCATCTCGATGGTCATCTGATCGTGGCGACCAATCGACACGCACCGAACCGACGCGTCGTGCTGATCGACGTGAACAACCCTGGCGAGGACGCGTGGCGCACCTTGCTCGCCGAGCGCGCGGAGCCGCTCGACGGCATCACGATGGCTGGAGAGCGGATCTTCGCGCTCTATCTCCAAGACGTCACGACGCGCGCGTACGCCTACCACCTCAATGGCACGCTCGATCGCGAGATCACACTGCCGTCGCTCGGCACCGCCGTGGGTTTCGACGGCGAACGCTCGGCGTCCGACATCTACTACACGTTCACGTCGTTTACCGCGCCGGCGACCGTATATCGATATCACATCGCGTCGGGAACGAGTACCGTCTTCCGCGACGTGACCTTGTCCTTCGATCCGTCGCAATTCGAGACGCGACAAGTGTTCGTGAAAAGCAAAGACGGCACGAAGGTCCCCGCGTTTATTGTCGCCAAGCGCGGACTCGTACTCGATGGCAACAATCCGACGCTGCTCTACGCGTACGGCGGATTCAACGTCTCGCTGCCGCCAGCATTCAGCGCCCTGCGCGTGGCATTCCTGGAGCAAGGCGGTGTGTATGTGCAGGCCAACTTGCGCGGCGGTGGCGAGTACGGCGAAGACTGGCACCGCGCCGGCATGAAGGCGCAGAAGCAAAACGTGTTCGACGACGCAATCGCGGTCGCGGAATGGCTCATCGACAATCGCTACACCTGCCACGACCGACTCGCCATTCAAGGCGGATCGAATGGGGGCCTGCTCGTTGGCGCGATCATGACCCAGCGTCCCGAGCTGGCGCGCGTGGCGCTACCGGCGGTTGGTGTGCTAGACATGTTGCGCTTTCACAAATTCACGATCGGCTGGAACTGGATTGCCGATTACGGCTCTTCCGAAGATGCCGATGGATTTCAGTATCTCTACGCATACTCGCCGTTGCATCGGCTGCAGGATGGCGTGAACTACCCGGCGACGCTCGTGTGCACCGCCGATCACGACGACCGCGTGGTGCCCGCGCATTCGTTCAAGTTCATCGCGCGATTGCAGCAGGCGCATCGGGGGACAGCCCCCGTGCTTATTCGCATCGAAACCAAATCGGGGCACGGCGCCAGCTCGCTGAGCAAGAGCATCGAGGAGAGCGCCGATGTGTACGCGTTTGTGTTTCAAAACATGGGAGTCACTCCCACGTTCTCGGCGGCCTAGCGCATCGCGTCCAATTCGGCCGCCGAATACGGTGCGACGCGCGACGCGGTTGCCGAACGAATGCGCGCCACATCGACCGCCGAGATCGCGCCGGCGCGATTGCCCCAGTTCGTACGGACGTACGTGAGGACGGCGGACAGCTGCGTATCCGTCATCTCTCCTCCATCGCCGTAGGGCATCATCTGGTTGTTGTAGCTGATGCCGCGAACGGTCATGGGGCCACGCACGCCGCGCAGCATGAGCGCAACCAGACGATCTGCCGGCCCATTCACGTATTCGGCATTGGCGAGTGGCGGAAAAATGTTTGTGGTGCCCTGACCGTTGGCCTGATGACAGAGCGCGCAGCGCTGCACAAGCTTCGGCAGATCCACGTCGGCCGTGGTCCCGGCGAGGCGCACTGAATCGGCCACGCGCGCAGCCGCAACTTCGGCTGGCGAACGTGGCGTTTGCTCACGGCAGGCGGCAGCGAGCACGCCGAGCAAAGCCACCGCCGCGTAGCGTGTTGTCTTTGGCAGCGCTCCGCGTACACCACCGAGTCTGATCACGCGCGCGCGTTCACTCCCTCAAGCGCGCGACGGAGCATCATGATCTGTCCCGCGTGATACACGCCGTGTTCGACCACGCCGTGTAACATCGTGGCGGTCGAGTACTGCTGGTCCACGACCAGTTCGTCCAGGCGAGCCGGTGTGAGCGTCGCGACCGTGTCAGCTAACGTGACGTAGGCCGTCTCGACCCGGCGTTTCGCCGCGTCCCACTCCGCGCTCGTGGACGTCGGCGGAACGGGCGGGAAATCTTCTTCCGGCAGGAGATCTTTCAGAGCCTGACCGTCGAGACGGAGCAATGGGACTTCCGCCCAGACCGCAATGTGCAGCACGAGGGCCCAGACGGAATGATGGCCAATCATTGGCGTCGCGCTGGCCTGATCGGCCGTCAGTGCGCCGATCGCCTCCAGCACGCTGGGTCCGTGCCACATCGGACCGCGAATGGTGCGTCGCAACCTGCTGGCAATTCCGCGGGGTGAGTCCATGGGAGCTAGAGAGGCGAGTGACGCGCCATCGCTCAGGGCGCGCGATAGAACGCTGTCATCGCGCGCTCAAGACCAGTCTTGCTGGCCATCCATTCGCCGAGCGACGACGGCACAGTGTAGCTGGACGCGGCTTCCGTTGCCGTCTTCCCCGCGGCGCGCGCGCGACTCGCGGCACCGCGCAAATCGTTAAGCAAATCGAGATACCGTTGCACGCTCTGGGCGTTCGCCATCGCGCCGTGTCCGGGCACGAAGGCGTGCTGCGTACGAGCGGCGAGTGATTGCATCGAGGCGATTAACTGGGGCGGCGTCGCATCGACGAAGTTGGGGAACATTCCGTTCCACAGTAGATCGCCAGCGAAGGTGATGCGCGCATCCTCATCGACAAGCGCGATATCGCTGGCCGTGTGTCCGCGCAGCGAGACGAGCTGCACTTTGCGGTTGCCCAGGTCGATGACGCCGGGCTTTTCGGCGTTCACAATGACGACATCGGCGAACGCGCGCTCCAACTCCGGCGATTTGGCCGGCGCCACCGCACCGCCGGACAACGCCAGTTCGCGTGTTTTCGCGGTCGCGCGCAGTGCGTGCGGCGAGGTATAGCCTGCCACGCCGGCCGCGTGATCGGTGTGATAGTGCGTGAGCACCACGTGCGTCGGCCACTTGCCGGTAATCTCGCGCGCGCGTTCGGCCAACCACTTGGCGCCGGCAGGTTGATAAAAGCCCTCCACCGCAATCACGCCGTCACGCCCGGCGATGATACCGCCATTCGAGAACGTGGTGCGATCGCCGCCGAGCGGCGTGGAGATGAGCGCCCACGTGTCGGCCGCGATCGCATCGAGTCGCGCGAATGGCGTAGTGGCGAAGGTCGGATTTACCGGAGCCGTCCACTTCGCGCGCGAAGCGCCGCTTGCGCACGCGGACATCAGCATCACGTGCGCGAGGCAACCGCCTGACGCTTTGAGGAAGTCGCGTCGAGTGGTCAACGCGTCACGGCGCACAGGTGAGCGCCGGTGCAAGCGTCGCGATCGCGTCTTTCACCCGCGCGGACGTGCCGAGCCGCTTGGCGTTGCGAAACGGTTCACAAGCACGATCCGGACGTTCGGCCATGCCATAGGCCGACGCGATATAGACATACGCCCACGCGCTGTCTTCCGCGCTGCGCAATCGCGAAAGCAACTGGATGAATTGCGGAATCGACTTATTTGCCAGCGGCGGCGTGTCCTCCTCGGACGCGTCGTTGAGTGCCGTGCGAAGGCGTTCCAGTTCGCGTCGTGCGGCGCGCGAATCCTCATCGTTCGTCGCGGACGAAGCGGCAGGCACATCGGGCATGGTGGGCGCGGCCATGGCAATCTTCTTGGTGGACGCATCACCGGTGCTCGACGCCGGCTTGGCTCCGGCTTGCGGCGCGGCGCCGGAAGGCTTCGCCGTCGGCGGCGCTGTCGGCGATGCTGGCGGCGGCGATCCATCGGCCGCTGTTGCCGGCGCCTGCGATGACGGCGGCGCTCCCGTGCTGTCGCTCTTGTTCTTGCCGCTGAGCGCGAAATAACCACCACCGGCCGCAATCACGAGCACCACGGCCGCGATCGCGGCCACCGGCGTCGACTTCTTTGGTGCCGGCTCAGGAATTGCCGGCTTACTCTGCGATGTGGACGGCCCCGGCGTTTTGGTCGCGGTTGTGGCCGCTACTGGCTTTGGCGCGGCCGCTTTGGTCGGAGCAACTGTCGGCGACGAGACCGACGGCGTGCGGCTCATCATGCCGGTCGTCTGCTCGGCGGCGGCCATGATCGCCGTGTTTGACATGGGCGTACGCGACCGCAGCACAGACACACCCGTCCACGCTTCCACCGCGTTGACGATCGCATCCGCGAACTCGAGTGCTGTCGCGGTGCGATTCTCTGGCTCGCGCACCAAAGCGCGATCGAACGCGTCTTGCAACTCACCCGGCCACTCGATGTCCGGCGCCACGTCGGTGAGCGTCTTTGGATCCTGAATGAGACGCGCCGTGAGTTTGCGTTCGGGCGTGTTGCCTTCGAACGGCAACGCACCGGAAAACATCTCGTACGCGACCAGCGCGAGGGCGTACACATCGCTCCGCCCATCAAGTTGCTCGCCGAGCACTTGCTCAGGACTCATGAACTCGGGTGTGCCTACGAGCATGCCCATCTGCGTGAGCTGCGTCTCGGAACCGCTCGTGAGCTTGGCAATGCCGAAGTCCACGACCTTGCAGCGGTCGGCGCCAGTTTCGTCGGTGATGACCAGTATGTTGTCGGGCTTGAGGTCGCGATGCACGATCGAAAGCCGATGTGCGGCATCGAGACCTTCTGCCACCTGGTACACGATGTTCGCCGCGCGCACCGGAGACAGGCGATGCTCATTGTCGAGCAGCCCGCGCAAAGTGGTGCCAGGCACGAACTCCATGGCGATGTACACCAGACCGTCGCTGGTCTCTCCGAAATCGAACACCCGCGCCACGCGGTCGTGTTCAATGCGGGCCGCGTTGGCGGCCTCGCGCGTGAAGCGCGCGACCGCACCGGCATCCTTGACCATGTCCTGATGGAGCACTTTGATCGCCGACTTTTGCGGCATTCGTACGTGCTCGGCGAGGTACACCTTTCCCATGCCGCCCTCGCCCAGCAGCTTCGTCACCTTGCGTTGAGCGATCACCATACCGATGAGGTCGCCTGACGATTCGTCGGCCCGCAGCGACGTGCCGTCCGTCGGGCAGAACACCATATCGTCGGGGTACGTGGTATTGCACGTGGTACAAGTTTTGGGCATGTGGCGAGCGGAACGGGATCGTGTGGTCGCGACGCGCAGAAATCGGAAAAACGATGGATCGGCAACTGGCTATTGACGCGATACGGCAAGAGGCACGACGTTGTAGCAGGTGTTCAGAATTCCCCTCTACGAGGTGCTCATGTCCGTGATCCAGAATGCGCGTCGTTGGACAACTCGCTCGCGGTCCGTTTTGCTGGCAGCAGCAACGCTGACCGTCTCGACGTTGCCGTTGTCTGCTCAAGGCGCCGCTAATCAAAAGCCAACGCTCGCTGTTCTCTACTTCACGAACGGTGCGCTCGTTGACAACGCCTCGTACGCGCCGCTGAGCAAGGGCATGGCCGAGATGCTGATCACCGAGCTGGCGCAGAATAACGCGGTTCGCGTCGTGGAACGCGATCGACTCCAGTCGCTGATCGAAGAGCAGAATCTGCAGAACAGTGATCGCGTCGACAAGGAGACCGCGATCAAGCTCGGAAAGACGCTCGGCGCTCGTCACATGCTGATGGGAACCTTCGTCATCGATCCGAAGCGCAACATGCGCATCGACGTGCGCGCGGTGAACACCGAAACCTCCGCTATCGAATACACGGAATCGGTCACCGGGAACGCCGACAACTTGCTGCAGCTCGTCATGCAGCTCGGTCAGAAGGTCAACGCCGGGTTGAAACTGCCGGCACTCAAGACGGCCAGCATTACCACGCCGGCGTCGAAGAGCCCGAATCAGTTCAAGGCGGCGATGGCCATGAGTCAGGCGATCGATGCGGAAGACCACAAGGATAAGGCCAAGGCGGTCTCGCTCTACAAGCAGGCCATCGCGCTCAATCCGGATTTCGATCGCGCCAAGGTTCGCCTCGCCTCGATCGACAAGTAAGCACGCCAGGGTAAGCAACTGCGGGCAGGCGTAACGAGAGAGGGGGGGGGGGGGGATGAAAAGCCCCCCCCCCCACGAGTTTTGTGCGGGGGGGGCGGCGGCGGGGTGACGGGGAACGACGGGGGGGAGGGGTG
>CBHTUR010000032.1:0-47456 GCA_966096095.1 uncultured Gemmatimonadaceae bacterium
GGTCGACGTCAGAAATATCGTGACGTGATCGTCGACGAAACGCAGCAACTCCGCGACATATACGCCATTGCCGCCGTTGTGCGTCACAAGCCGCGTGCCGCGCGACGTCTTCATGACGGCCCATCCGTACGCGTACTGCGACAGGCCCATCGGCCCTTCGTTCACGTACCCCGTCATGAACTTGGTGCGGCTCGAGTCGGTGAGCATGCGATTGTCGTTGAGCGCCGCATCCCAGCGCGCGATGTCACTCAAGGTAGTGTGCAAACCGCCATTGCCGCGCAGTGCCCAGTACGGCTGACCGGGTTTGGAGATGCGCTCAACGATGGTGCCCCAATCACGCCCGTTTTGATATCCGTGCGCGATGCGCGACGCCGCCCACTTTGGTGCCGTGTACCCCGTTTCAAGCATCCCGGCGGGCTTGAGCACCAGGTCGTGCAACGCTTGCTCGTATTCCTGATGCGTGACCAGCTCCACAATGGCGGCCAACATTGAATAGCCCGAGTTGGCATAGAAGTGCTTGGCGCCCGGCGCGCTTTGCAGCGGTGCCGCCAACATGCGACTGATGTATTCGTCGCGCGTGTTCGGCTCGTAGTCGGAGGGCGAATAGTCGCTCTTGAATCCGGCCGTGTGCGTGAGCAGTTGATGAAGCGTGATGCTGCGCTTGTCGGCCGGTGCGTTGGGAAAGAACCGGTAGATCGAATCGGTGGTGTGGAGCTTGCCCAGTTCTTCCAATCGCAGGATCGCGGCCGCGGTGAACTGCTTGGTAATTGAACCCAAGTTGTACACCGTCGCGGTGTCGGCGCGAATGCCTTTGGCCACATCGGCCATGCCGTAACTGCGTTTGAAGATGGTGCGACCGTCGCGCACAATGAGCGCGCCGCCGATGTATCCGAGCTTGTTCAATCGCGAGAGATACGTGTCGGTGCGTTCGACGATCTGCGCATCCGTGACACGCCCCTTCGCACTGCCCGCCTCGGCGGGTCGCTGCGCGAGTAACGGCGCCCTCAACGCAGAGAGGCAGAGCGTGAGGGCAATCGCGGTCACCCGTGCAGCGCGTGCAACACGTCGGCTAACATCCGTATGAATTACAGAAGGCGTGACGGAATGCGTGACAGATTGCGTAGCAGAGTGCGTAGCAGCGTACATGTCCGGTTCTCGCGAAAGGAACGGCAACAGCGGGTACGAGTTCGTCACCGGCGTGAGGCGAAGGGTTGCCGAGCGGTGACGTCAATCCGGCGACGCGGGGGTCAGTGTCCGATGCCCGCCGCTCGCAGCCTCTGTGGCAGCAGATCCAGGCGGTCGCGCAGGGCGATCGTCACCAGCAGAGTGACAATGCCGAACGCCAGCAGCGCGAGCTTGCTACCGGCCATTTCGTAGCGCGCCGACACGGTGTGCTGGCCGGCGGGCAGGTCGATGGCCAGGAACGACGGTGAGGCCATATACACCTCGACGGGCGTGCCGTCGACTGACACGTGCCAGTTTGGATGGTACGTCGCCTTAATCACGAGCGACGAGGGCGCCGGACACGCAACGACGAGATCGATGGTATTGGCCGCCATCGATTCGCTGAGCGTTCGGCCACCGTTGGGACACGGCTGCGTTGGCTGCGACTGCTTTGCCGCCGAGAAGTAGTCCCAACGAATGAATCGACGCGTTTCGGGGCCGTTGGTGCGCGCCCAGGTGTCGTACTGCTCAACCAAATCGATTTGCGATTGTACGCGGCGACGCTCCACCATGCCGGCGTACACGGCAACGCCTGTCGTCGGCGCGCGGTACACTGTGTAGCGCGGCGTTGTCAGCATGCGCGTGACAAACGGCGGCGGCGTGCTGGCCGACGGTACGATGATGTAGCGCACGTCGAGCAGATCGTAGAGCGCGGGACTTCCGTCGTTGAACGCAACGGTGATGTCGGTGTTGAGCGAGAGCGCCTGATAGGGCGATGTCACTGCCGGATGCCCTCGCGCTTTGAGCAGATCGTACGCGCGCAACAGCGGGCCGACGCGCAGCGCTTTGCCCCAATTGCGTTCGGTACCCATGTACGCTCGTCCCGTTGGTTGCGCGGTCACACTGTCCAACATCGCGGTCAGATCGGGATCGTTCGCGATCGCGACCTGCGTCCGCTTGAGCGAACGTCCATTGAGGGCCAGCAGGTCGTAGCGCTCCTTGAGCGCCGGCGCCAGCACGGCGAGTACGAGCGCAAGTCCAGCGAACTGACCCACCATCTGCGTCGAACGAGTCAACGCCGCGTCCGTCTTTCGCAGCCTCCCGTAGGCCCGCGCCACGAGACTCCAGAGCCACGCACCGCCAACGCCAATGAGCATGCAGGCGAAGATCTCGAGCACGCCCACCATGCGAAAAATGAGATTGCCATCGTAGCGCAACGTGTGGCCCAACCATCCCACTCTCGCCGGCCGCACTGAATACAGCACCAGCCACACCGCGGTGCCGATCAGTGCCACCCGTGCACTCGGCGACGCCGAGACTACCGCCGCCACAACGCCAACGAGAGTCATCACCGTCAGGATGGGCCACCGACGCTCGTCCATCAGTTCTCCACTGATGGTCGTAATGAATGGCGTCAGCGGGTTGTACCCCTCGCGCCGTCCGCCACCTGACACCGCAACGAATTTGCTGCCGCTCACGGCGAACGGCACGAGCATGTACGAAGCGATGCACGCGGCGAGCACGCCAACGATGCCCAGGCGCGCGAGATTCGACACGCGCTGCGATTTGTCTGACACCAGCGCCCACAACAGCAGACTTGCAATCGCGGCAATGTACGACCAGATGAAATGCGTCAGTGCGAGCGCGGTGACCGCGAGCACGGCAGGGAGATAGCCTTGGCCCGACTTGAAGAGCCGATAGAGCGTCGCGAGTGTGATGAGCAGGAAGTGCTCAGCCCACAATTGCGTGTACAATCCGCGGCCAATCCAGATGTGGCCGTCGTACTCCAACCCGAAACCGTCACGCGCGGCAATGAGCGACACCACCGCGGCACCGACCGCCGCCTGCTGCATCGAGAACTGCAGGCGACGCATGGACCAGTACATGGTGATGGGCAAACACACTAACAGCAGATATCGCGACAGATCGAACAGCGTGCGCAGCGGCACGAGGCCCAGCAAAGCTTTGTGCGCGACCGCTACGAGTAGGTGCGGCAGGTTCTGGTAGTACAAGAACTGTGGATACCCGAGCTCGATCTGCGGCATCCAGAAATCGAACGGATTGCGTCCATGCGATAGCGCGTCGCTCGCGGCCTGCACCATCTGCCAATGCAACGCCAAGTCGTTGCTCGCCGGCAACGGGATCGTGAGTTCCGGCAGCAGCATGACCGCCAGCATCACCACCGGAATCGCCACGAGTACAAGCGGGAGTACTGCGCTCGAAACCTCCCCCCACTCGCCGAGGGCCGACGTCGATTCCGTCGGCGGCGCCGACCCGTCCGAAACGGTGGCAGCAACGAGCGATTCGGGCAGCGTTGGGGCGGGCGCCGAGGGACGGCGGCGTTTACTCATCGCAGAGGGTAGCGGGGCAAGTGTGTCGGGGACAGCGGTACGGGAATTGTAACCCGGTCCGCGCGTTCTGCCTCCCTCGTTCGCGCTCGCCACGCGAGCCCCGCTCGGTATATTCGACGGCGCACGCCATCGACCGGCAGACCAACACGAAAGCGATAACTCCATGGCCGAGACGATCGACGACTATATCGCGAAGTATCCGCCGAAAGTGCGGACCATTCTACAAAAAGTTCGCAAGACGATTGCGAAGGCGGCGCCCGATGCAACGGAGCGCATCGCCTATCGCATGCCGAGCTTTGAGCAGCACGGCGCGCTGGTGTACTTCGGCGGGTTCACGAATCACCTCGGTCTCTTCCCGCCAGTGCGCGACGCAGCGCTCGCCCGCGAAGTGGCTCCGTACGCCGGTCCCAAAGGGAATTTGCAGTTTCAGTATGCCGAACCAATTCCCTACGACCTCATCACGCGCATTGTTCAGGCGCGCGTGCGGGAGAATCTGGCTCGCCTGACCGCGAAGAAGTCGCGCAAGGCCTCGCCGGCCAAAACCACTACGGCCGTGAAAGAGGCGCCGAAGAAGACGACAAAGAAGGTGGTAAAGAAGGCGAAGAAGAAGGCGACGTAACAGCCGACCCCTCGAAGATGGCGCGCGCGTGCGCTTCGAGGTCGACATCTTCGGTATGTTGCGCGAGCGCTTGCATCATTTCGCGGCGCGCTCGCGACCGATCACCGGTGCGATAGTAAGCCCACGCCAGCAGGTCGTGGCCGTAGACGTCGTGTCGCTCCCGTATCTCGCGACGAGCGCGCGCGAGTACGGCCTGACGATCGGCGCTAGTGCCAGCGTCGAGCAGATAGAGCCCCCACGCGCGATGCAGCGCGCCCGGCTGGCGTAGCGCGCTCGCGCGCATCGCCGCCGCCGCGCGTTGCGCCTGCGCGCTGTCGCCCAACTTGGCGTAGGCGCGGCTCATGGTGCCGAGAGTGCCCGGATCAAGCTGCTCGGCGGTTGCCCGCTCTCCGTAGCGCGCCGCAGCACTCCAGCGCCCCTGCGCGAGCGCCGAGCGCGCAAGTCCGCCTAACAAACGCGGATCGTCTGGATTGATGGCGAGACCACGCTGGTACGACGAGTCGGCGGCGAGCGAATGGCCTGTGCGCAGTTCGAGTTCGCCGAGCCGGAAGTGAAACCACGCGACTTGTTCGCGCGGCAAGTCATCGCGACGATCGACGAGTCGAATAGCCTTCCGCAATATCGCGCGCGCGACGTCGCTGCTGCCGGTGACCTCGTACCATCGCGCCAATCGTGCACCAACGGTGAACTGTTCACCGTCGAGGTAATGCACGGCTTTGAAGTGTCGCGCGGCCTCATCGTAGTCGCCGAGCTCCAGCTCCGTCTCGCCGAGCAAGGCGAGGTGCGACGGTGTGTCTGGTGAGAGTGAATCAGCGCGCTGTGCCACAACGTGTGCTTCGCGAAAGGCGTGCCTCGCCATGAGGACACTCACCAGCAACTCAAAGGCTTGCGGGTTTCGCGCCGAACGCAACGCAATCGATTCGCGAGCCAACGCTTCCGCGCGCACGAGATCGGCCTCGACGCCGGTGGCTCGACCGCGTGAGTAGAGCAGCCCTGCCAGCGCGAATCGATCGAACGACGCATCAGGATCGCCGGCCGCACGGTCGTGCCAGAAATCAATGTCGCGATCACGAACATCGGCTGGACTGTACGCGGCCGGCGACAGCGAAACGAGTGGCGCAGAGTGTGTGGCATTGGCAACCCAGCCGTGTCGCTCGCGACGCGCGTGCTGTACTCCGAGCAGGCCGACGGCAACTGCGCCTACGGCCACAACCAGCCATCGCCCACGAAGCCACTGTGCGCTCATCATAAGACCAACCTGTGGTGGCCGCGCCGAATCGACGCGCCGAAGGGTCGAGTGAATGACAGCGCGACGTACATCGGGATGGATGTACGTCGCGACTGACGTATCGCGATTACAGCGACGGGTTGGCGAGATACGGGAACACGTTCATGAACGGCTTGTCGTTTGCCGGCACGTTGTCGGTGCAGAGCGGCAACGTGAAGTTGTCGCAATACGCGCCGTTGGCCGAAATGATTTTGCCGAAGATCGCCGACAGTCCGGCATCGACCACATCGTCGCTCAACTTGCGTCCGCCCCACCCGTTGGCGAGCGCCCACGACAGCCAACCCGCGCTGGCGGGGTTCTTGGACGACTCCACGATGAGCATGTCCGGGTACAGCACTGCGCCGAGCGTGTTCGCAACTTCCGGCTGTCCGCCGCGGAAGGCATTGATGAAGGCGAGGCTCTGTGGGCCGAATTCCGCCGTGTTGTACGGTTGCGTGCGGTTGTATCGATCGTGATTCGCCTTGGCGATCGTGACTTCACTGACGAGAGGATTGCCGAGGAATTCGACCTGTTCGTACACCGTGTTATCGTCGTCGCCTTCGTCGTCCGCCTCCTGCGCGTTGCTGCTCTTGCTCGCGACGGGGCCCGTGATGGCGTTGTTTGCAGGCGTATCGCGGCACGCGCTGATCAGCGACGTGGAAGCGACGGCCACCAGCAGCGCAGCCAGATGCGTGAATCTCATCATGCGCGCCGAGTGTTTTTCCGACATGGATTGCTCCTGAATTCCGTGAAAGAAGAGTGGACCGATCGGTTAGTTGTCGCGCGCGCGACTGGTCGTGCCCCACACACCGAAGCGACCGTTGGTGGCCGGGTTCGCGAGCATGGCCGTCGGAAGCTCCACGACGATGGCCATATCATTGAGACCGCGCACAAAATCCACCGCGGGATTCGGTCCGGTGGCCGGGCGGAAGGTCAGCGGGCCTTGGGTGATCGTCGAAAGCGGTCCGGTAGATGGACGACGATCGGGGAGAATGCGGAAGAACTGCTCGAGATCGATGAAGAACGGATCGTCGCGCGGGCCGGCGAAGAGTTTGATGCCGTTGGCTTCAATGATCGTGTTCGTGTAGCCCTTGATTTGCTGTCCGCCGACGAGCGTGTTGAGCGTGCCGACTTGGTTGGGCTTGTACGGGCCGCGCATCGTCACCTTCTGCTTGCCGGCCTTGCCGGTAAAGGTGAACTGGAACACGAGATCTTCGCGCGCGTCGCCCGTGTTGTCGATTTTGAGCTGATAGAGCTCCTGATCGCGCGTGCCGAACGTAAAGCTTGGCGTTTGCGCGGGCGTCAGCGGAGAGCTGGTGCCTAGCACCAGGACCGTGCGCGACGGATCGCTGGGCGACGGAAAGGCGTACACGTCGTTCACATCGAACCGGGGGGACAACTCAACCAGAGGCGTGTCTTGATGGTCCGAGGCCATCACTTGGCGAATCGCGAGGGCTGAGCTGCCCACGACGGCGATCGCCGCGAGCGCCAGCCACGGCGATCGCAGAAATGTCCGCTGCTGCATTGCTGCTCCGGGAAAGAAGAAGGGACGTAGTCGCACCGACCTGCGTGCGAGCTACGTCCCTCAATCCCGGTTGGATTTATCGCTTGTACGTAATTTTTTTGGTGCCGCCTTCGCAGCTTCCGATCACCTTCATGTCGTCCTTCACGTCGCCCTTCGCGACGATCTCAAGCGTATAGCCCTTCACACCCTTCGCGTCGAGCTTGTCAGCAATCTCCTTCTTGAGCTCTTCGCAGTTTTTGGAAGGCAGCGCCACGGCCACCAGAGTGAGCGACAGCAGGTGCACGAACAGTTTCGACGAAGTCGTCATGGGGTAACATCCCTGATTGAATTGTAGGAACAGTTGCCGGCTTCCGGCCGACTTCTATTATGCGCCGCGCTATCGGGAAACCCAACTCTCGGACCACAGATAGCCAGCGCCCGCGGCGATTTGGTGCGAACTTGTAGCATGCGTCCCACCCTCCCGCTTACCGCGTTCCTGCTGCTCGCCGCGCCGCAAGCGCTCACGGCACAGTCGCGCCCGCTACTCCCCGTCGATTTCGCCAATTCGGCCGAGTTCGCGTGGCTCGCCAAGCCGGTCGCGGCTCGCCGCGTCGTCGACGACATGACCAATCCGGCGCTTTGGAAGATGTCGGGCGCGGGGCGCCTCTCCTTCGTGGATGCGTCGGCGCTGAGCGCGCGCGCCTTGCGGGTCGATATGACGCTCAACGTGAATCCACCCTCCGATGCGCGCGTGCGGTTGCCAAGCGTGAACCTGCAGCGCGCCATCGCCAACGAAGACTGGACCGCATTCAACCGTCTCTCGGTGTGGGTTCGCGCGGATTTCACGGGTATTCCCGTTGTGCCGCTGCAACTCGTGCTGCACAGTGACGGAGTGGTGAAGGTTCCCGATCGCTTCAACCGCGAGGGCACGCACATCTTCACCATGCGTGAGCAAGGGTGGCAGCGCATCACGTGGGAAATCGACCCGTTGGCACGCGATCGGGTGACCCGGCTCGAGGTCGGATACTTCGTCAATCGCATGTTGTCGGGCGCGACCGATCGCGTCGCCTTTGAAATCGGGCCGATCGAACTCGAACGCGTTGACGCAGATGTGCACACGGGCTGGGCCACCGCCCGCCACACGATAGCCTTCAGCCACAGCGGGTATGAGCGCGGCCTGTCGAAGACCGCAATCGGGAGCGGGCTGAGCGGCACACAATTCGATGTCGTCCGCGTAGATGACACGCCGTTGGGTCAGACAGTGCTACGAAAGCCGATTGCTACTCTCACCACGGCGCGTGGCACGTTCCAGCAGCTCGACTTCTCCGAACTCAACGCGCCGGGTACGTACGTGCTGCGCACCGACAGCGCGACGTCCAAGCCATTTCGTATCGGCGACGACGCGTGGACGGCGTCGATCTGGAAGACGCTCAATTTCTACTACGGCAATCGCTGCGGGTTTGACGTGCCGGGCATTCATCCGGTCGATCATCTCGATTGGATGGCCACGCTCGGCGACCAACGTGTGACGATGAGCGGTGGCTGGCACGACGCGGGCGATCTGTCGCAAGGCGTGATTAATACGGGCGAAGGCACCTATGCCATGTTTGCGCTGGCCGAGCAACTCGCCGCGCGTGGCGACGAGCAGCGCGCACTCGTGGCGCGCCTGATGGAAGAAGCGAAGTGGGGGCTGGACTGGGTGTTGCGCGTGCGATTTCCGGGCGGCTATCGCATTGGCTTTGGCAGTCACAACTTCTGGACCAATATCCTTGTCGGCGACGCCGACGATCGCAGCGTTGAAGCCAAGAACAATCCGAACGCCAACTACATCGCTGCGGCCGCGGAGGCGATTGCCGCGCGGGTTCTCAAATCGTCCGACCCTGCACTCGCTGAGCGCAGCCTTCGCTCGGCGCGCGAAGACTGGGACGCCGCCATTATTGGCGTAGAGGGGCCCAGCACGTGGCACACCCCGGCGTTCGCCGCCTCGCGTATGGAGTTGGCCGCGATTGGTATTACGGCGTCGCTCGAACTGTATCGCAGCACGCGTGAAGCACGCTATCGCGACAAGGCCATTGAGTTGGCACGCGTGGTGACGTCGTCGCAGCAAGTCGCCCGCGTCGGCACGGAGTTCCCGCTCTCAGGGTTCTTCTATACGGGCCCCGATCGCGATACGATCTTTCATCAGTTTCATCGCGCCGCCGATCAGGCGCCGATTGTCGCGCTTTCGCAACTCATCGACGCACTTCCCGATCATCCCGACTGGATGCAGTGGTACGCAACGGTTGCGCGCTATGCGGAGTATCAGAAGCGATCCGCAACGATTACCGCGCCCTATCATCTGCTCCCCGCGTACGTGTACCGGGTTGTCGACAGTGTGCAGGTACCCGATTCGGGTGGACGTTATCAGGAGAAGCAGTCGGAATACGCAGAGCAGGTGCGCGCGGGCACGCCAATGGGGAGCGGCTGGTTTCTGCGCACCTTTCCGGTGTGGTTCAGTCGGCGCGGCAACTACGGCGTGCTGTTGTCGCAAGCCAAGGCATTATCGGCCGCTTCGCGATTGCGCGGCGACAGCGCGGGGCTCGATCTCGCGCAACAACAGGCGCAGTGGGTGGTGGGTCGCAATCCGTTCGCGCAGAGCACGATGTATGGCGAGGGATACAACTGGTCGCAGCAGTACAGTGTGTCGTCGGGCGATCTGGTGGGATCGCTGCCGGTTGGAATGCAAAGCCGCGGCATGACCGATCTCCCTTACTGGCCCTCACAGAACATGTACGTGTACAAGGAAGTGTGGGTGCACTCCAGCAACCGCTGGCTGTGGCTGATGGAAGACCTGCTGCCGCACGCGTCAGTCGCCGCGCCCCGATGGACGCTGACGTACACCACGAGCGCGCAGGGCGACATTCGCGTCCGGAGCGCTGGCGATGCGCCGTCAACGCTCGAACTGCGTGCCGACAACCTGCGCCTGGGCAAGCCCGTCAAGACGACCGTGCGCACCGCGACCGGAGTCGAGCAGGTCGTCGAGTGGAAGGCCACACGTTTGGCGAACTCCGCCCCGTGGGTTGCCGTCGCTGTCGACCGCCAACAACCACGCGAGCGGCGTGAGCTGTTCGTTCCGTAAGGACGAGTACCGTTTGCGTCCGCCCGCGACAACTACATCATGAAAATTCTCCATCACCGACTGTCACTGCGTACCGCCGCGCCGATTGAGCTCATCGATATTTCGAACGAGGTCCGCTCGTGGGTCCGTAGCACGGGCGTGCGCAACGGCCTCGTGATGGTCCGTTCGCCGCACACGACCGCGCGCATCAATCTCAACGAGCGCGAGGCCGCGCTGCAGCGTGATATGGTGGCATTTCTCTCCGCTCTCGCGCCGCGCGATGCCGCGTACGGCCACAACGTCGACACGGTAGACGACCGCGACAACGCGCACTCACATTTGTTGGGGTTATTCATCAATGCCACCGAGTCGCTCGCCGTAGCCGATGGCGAAGTCGTGATGGGCGGTTGGCAGTCGTTGTTTTTTGTCGAACTCGACGGACCGCGCGCGCAACGGGAAGTGCATTTGCAACTACTGGGTGAAGCGTGACGCCAGACGATATCGCGGCGTTCTTCACGACTCGTGAGGAGATCGAACGCGCGGGCCGCACGCAGGACTATCTCGAGCTCGACTTCACGTTTGAGTGTATCGGAGATCCGCGCGAGGCGGCGGCGCACCTCTGCAGCGAGCAGTCCACGGCGCAATGGAAACGGGTAGACGTCGATGAGGACTTTCGCCCGCAGTTTGGCGCCAAAGTGTTGGCGTTTGACGCCGAACCGTCAGCCAGCGGGCTTTCCTATCCCATCGCTGAGGCGCCGTCGGGGATGGTGCACCGCTGTCGGGTCACCATTGCACATCCGCACGGAAATTTCGGCGCTCGACTCCCGAATTTGATGTCGGCGGTGATGGGCGAGGGCGTGTTCTTCGCCCCTGGCATTCCGCTCATTCGACTCGAAGACATTCGGTTTCCCGCCTCGTTTCTCGCCGAGTTCGTTGGCCCGCAGTTCGGCGTGCAGGGTCTCCGCGAGCAACTGCAGGCCTTTCATCGTCCAATTTTCTTCGGCGTCATCAAGCCCAACATCGGACTGCCGCCGAAGCCATTTGCGGATCTTGGGTTTGCCGCGTGGTGCGGTGGTCTCGATATCGCCAAAGACGACGAGATGCTGGCCGACGCGCCGTGGTGCTCGCTGGCCGATCGCGCGTTGGCCTTGGGTGAAGCGCGGCGACGCGCCGAACATGAAACCGGCGAGGCGAAGATTTATCTCGCCAACATCACCGACGAGGTTGAGCGGTTGTGCGAGCTGCATGACGTGGCGGTCTCGCGCGGCGCGAATGCGTTGCTGGTGAACGCACTGCCCGTGGGGCTCAGCGGAGTACGCCTGTTGCGTCGTCATGCCACCGTTCCGCTTGTGGCGCACTTTCCGTTCATCGCGGCCTTCAGCCGCCTGTCGCGCTACGGCGTGCATTCACGCGTCTTCACGCGGCTTCAGCGATTGGCTGGCTTCGATGCCATCATCATGCCGGGTTTTGGGCCACGGATGATGACGCCGGAGTCGGAAGTGCTCGACTGCGTGCGGGCCTGTCTTGAGCCAATGGGCGACATCAAACCGAGTTTGCCCGTGCCGGGAGGCAGTGATTCGGCCGCCACGTTGGAAAAGGTTCACGCGAAACTGGGCACCGTCGATTTTGGGTTCGTGCCGGGCCGCGGCGTGTTTGGGCATCCGGGGGGACCGCAGGCGGGCGCGCTGAGCATTCGACAAGCGTGGGAGGCGATCGCCGTGGGTGTTCCCGTCACGACGCACGCGCTCGATCATCGCGAACTGGCAAACGCGCTGCAGGCGTTCGGCCGCCCGTAGCGCGACGTCGCCCTCCGCTATTTCGGTGTCGCGTCGCGGCGGTGGTCCACGACAACGGTGCCACCTTTCATCACCCAACGCACGTTGCGAATGACCACGTTGATATCGGCGAGCGGATCGCCCTCGACGGCGACGATGTCAGCAAAGAATCCCGGCGCAACGCGCCCCAGTTTTTTCGGCTGACGCAGAAGCTCGGCCGCGTTGGTTGTTGCGGTAGCGAGCGCCTGCGCGGGCGTCATGCCCGCCTGCACGAACCACGCGAGTTCGCGGGTATTCTCGCCAAACATCCAATACACGGCGTCGCTGCCCATCGCGAAACGAACGCCCGCTTTGTGCGCGCGACGCGCAGTGGCGAGGTTCAGCAACCGAAACGAATCGAGTGCGGCTACTTGCTCACGGGTATAGCCCAGTAGCGGCGCGTTCTCGGCGTAGAAGCGATTGTGATCGATCGTCGGCACATAGACCGTGCCGCGCTGAGCGAACTCAGCGAGCGTTGCATCGTCGAGATACGCGGGATGCTCGACCGACTCCGCGCCCGCGCGCATCGCGGCGCGCCCGCCGGAATCGCCGTATGAGTGAATCGCAATCGGTTTGCCGAAGCGGTGCGCGAGCGTCGAGGCCACGCGCATTTCTTCGTCAGTGAACGTCTGTGTGCCCGTAACCACCTGAAAGCTGCCCGTTGAGCCGTACATTTTGATCCAGTCCGCGCCGGCATCGACCTGTGCTTTGATCGCCACGGCGATGTCGGCGGTGTCCTGCACGCGCCCGCGCAACGCAGGCGACGGCGCGCCGGCGGCGGGCGCGCGCGTGGGAGCTGCGACCTTCGACAAACCGTACCCGGCCACGAACATCCGCGGTCCCACCATGACGCCCTTGTTGATGGAATCGCGCATGGCAATGTCGGTGTAGTTCGTGGCGCCGAGATCGCGCACCGTCGTCACGCCGGTCTCGAGCGTGTGACGCGCGTTCTCGGCGGCGGCTATGACCACAGAGTCTTTTGAACGCGGGCCCGCGGCGGTGGGATTGGCCTTGTCACGCCAATACGTCATGTGCGTGTGCACGTCGATCAGCCCCGGAATTGCGGTATACGAACGCAGATCAACCACGCGAGCTCCGCGCGGAACCGCAGCGGCGCCGCGGCCGACGCTCACGATCGTGTCTCCACGCACGACCACTACCGCATCGCTGATTGGCGCGCCCTGCGCATTGACCAGCGCCTTGAAGCGATACGCGGTTGTCGCGGCATCTTGCGGTGCGCGATCAAACGCGCGTGCGTTTGGCTCGGCAGACCAGGTGACAGCGAACGCCAGAATCGGGAGGGCGGCAGCAAGATGGAGCGCGCGCATCGGCCGGATAAGTTGGGGACGTGACGGACTGGACGAGAACGTGGAGCCGGACAGAATTTGCACGAACCCTCGGGCCTCGCGTTAGACTGCACTCACACCATTTACCGCCAATCGTGCATGAGCTCCGACTCTATCGCCTTCGACGGCTCGATCCCCGCGCTCTACGATCGCTATTTGGGCCCGTTGTTGTTTGAGCCGTATGCCGTCGATGTCGCGCGCCGTGCAACGGACGCGCGTCCCAAGCGCGTACTGGAAATTGCCTGTGGCTCCGGGCGCGTGACCCGACAACTCCACGCGATGCTGCCGGCAGACACGTCGATCGTGGCCACCGATCTCAGTGCGTCGATGCTCGCTCATGCGCGGGCGAGCTTGCCGGATGCCTCGCGCATCGAGTGGCGTGAGGCCGACGGAATGGCGCTGCCGTTCGACGATGACACCTTCGATGTCGTGGTGTGCCAATTCGGATTGATGTTCTTCCCCGATCCGGCGAAGGGACTGCGCGAGATGGCCCGCGTCACGGCAGCAGGCGGACAGTTGCTGCTCAGCACGTGGGATTCGATGCATGTCAACCATATCGCACGCGTCGTCCATGAGCGTGTGACCGCACTGTTGCCCGACAATCCGCCGCAGTTCATGCATGTCCCGTTCCACATGCACGACCGGGCGTTGCTGCACAGCTTGGCCGTGAAGGCCGGCTACGGTGCCACCGAGGTAGTGGCACTTCCGTGCGAATCCGAATCGCCAACGTCGCTTGATGCCGCGCGCGGATTTATCCGCGGCAATCCGATGGCGGCACAACTGGCAGAACGGGGCGCCGACTTGGGCGCGATCGAGCGCGCGGTCGCGGACGATCTGGCCGAACTCGGCGGCGCCGCGCCACTGCGCGTCAACTTGCAGGCCATACTCGTGCACGGACGGCGCGTCGCCGCGCGATGAACGGCGCTGCGATGAGAGGTCCGCGCACTACTCGCCGGACGCCGCCAGCGCCTGAGTGAATCGCACTCGCACTTCCTGACCATCGCGCGTGGGCAGTACGCGCGGAACCTCGGCCGTATCGACGCAGACGCGCACGAAGTGCGGGCCCGGCGCGCTGTGAACCAGCGAGCGCACCATGGCGACGTCGCGCAGTTCTCGCACGGTATGCACAGAAGCGAACCCGCACGACGCGGCCGTCGCCGTGAGATCGACGCCGCGACTGGTATGGCTCGGTTGCATGCCGGTCTCACCGTAATGTCCGTTGTCGAGGACGACGACGGTGAGATTCGCTGGCCGCTGCACACCAACGGTGGCGAGACTGCCCAAGCCCATCAGCATATCGCCGTCTCCGGTAATCACGACCACGCGTCGCTGCGGCTGCGCGATGGCAAGGCCGAGGCCAATCATCGCGGTGCCGCCCATGCCGCCCCACTGGTAGCAGTTGAGCGGATGATCGCCTGCGGCGGCAACATCGTACGTGGCCGAGCCGAGTCCGGAGACGACGAGGAGAGATCCACGATCGTGCAGTAGCTCGCGGACGAAATCGCGGCGGTTCACCGTCATCGCGTTCACTTGGTCCATTGCTTCCGACCAATGAGCCGCTGCGAGAGGATGAACGCGACCGGCGTTTGCCCATGAAATGCCATATCGCACCCGGCGCCGACGACGGCATCGACATCGTCGGGCGATTCGATGCGATGCGTGAGAAAACCGCACAACTGCAGCGTTTGCTCGGTGATCGATCCCATGGGCACCTGCCACGGATTGAACTCACCAAACTCGCCGCGCATCGTCACGAACAGCACGCAGGGCACTCCGAAGCCTTTGAGTAGCGAGAACATGTTGATGCAGTTCCCAACTCCGCTGCTCTGCATGAGGAGCGCGGTACGTTGACCGCCCATTGCCGCTCCCACCACCAGCGCGACTCCCTCTTCCTCGGTCGTCAGCACGATGTCGGCGATGTTTTCGTCGTGCGCACACCGGTCGATAAGCCGGGCGTGGCCCGCGTCGGGTACGTATGCTACCTGCCGCACACCCACGCGCTGCAGGTGCTCGAAAATGCGGTCTTGCCACATCATACGCGGGCCTCGACGTGAACCATCGTGCCGGAGAATGCCGCGTTGCCGCTCGCCGCGTCGACGCGCGCGTCATCCGTCAAATCGTTGACACTGACTCCACCATGCGCCGACGCAACGCGCATTTTGACGCCCGTGCGCTGATGTCCCCATCCGTGCGGCAAGCACACCACGCCGGGCATCATGCGGTCCGTCACATCCAACTCGGCATCGACGGCACCGACGCGAGCACGCACCGTCACTGGCGCGCCATCGGCCAGTCCGCGCGCCGCGGCGTCCGACGGATGCATGAGCAGCGCACACCGTCGTTTGCCGCGCACCAATCGTTCGCTGTTGGCCATCCACGAATTATTCGAGCGCAAGTCGCGGCGGCTGATAAGCTGCAGCGCATCGCGCGAGTCCGACCGCTCGCGCAGTAACGTTCGCGCGCGCGCCAGATCGTTGAGCATTAGTTCCGGTGCCAATACGATGCGCTTGTCAGCGGTTTGCAAACGCGCCGGAAGCATGCTGGTCAGCGGACCCAGATCGACGCCGTGCGGCGCCTGTTCGAGGGCCGCGAACTGCGCTTTCGCGCCATAGCGCGTCCGCTCGAGCGCCTTCTGCATCATGCCGCGCAGCCCCATCCGACGCATTGCGCGCAGCGTCGCCCACGATTTCACGCGCGCCATCAGGCTGCCACGCGTCAGCCGATGCGTCAACTCGGCGAGAATCTCCCAATCGGCGCGCGTGTCGGGCGCGGCCGGGAGTACGGCTGGTGACCACTTCGCGGTGTTGCGAATGGCGAGCGCGTGAAAGATCAAATCGTAGTGCGGTCGCTCGAGCCCCGCCGTTGGCGGCAGAATAACGTGCGCGTGTCGCGTTGTGGCGTTGATGTAGAAGTCGATCGCGACGTAAAATTCGAGGCCGGCCATCGCGCGATCGAGCCGCGCTCCATTGGGCGTGGACAGCACCGGATTGCCCGCGTGCGTGACGAGTCCGCGTACCTGTCCTTCGCCTGGCGTGTCCATCTCCTCGGCCAACGCCGCCACCGGCAACTCGCCGCCAAACTCCGGCAGTCCACGCACGCGGCTCTTCCAACGCCCCATGCGCCCACCGGAATACATACCGCCGCGCAGCATCTCCACGGCGGGCGCCGTGAACATGGCGCCGCCGGTTTCGTCGAGATGGCCCGTGATGATGTTGAGCACGGTGATGAGCCACGCGCACAGACTGCCATACTCCTGCGTACTCACGCCGATGCGGCCGTAGAGCACCGCCCGCGGCTTGGTGGCGAGCGTGCGGGCAAGATCGCGAATGACCGCGGGCGACATTCCTGTCGCATCGCAGACGGCCTCCGGCGTGAACTCGCGTGTCGCATCGACCAGTTGGTCGTATCCGTCGGTAAACGCGGCGCAACGGCCCATCGACGCCAGACCTTCACTCGCAATCGTCTGCACCATGGCCAGCAACACCAACACGTCTGTGCCGGGTCGAACAAAATGGTGCGCCGTTGCGACGTCGGCAGTCTCGGTGCGCCGAGGATCAATCACAATCACTTCGCCGCCGCGTGCACGAATCGCCTTCAGCCGCTTGAGCACGTCGGGCGCGGTCATCAGCGAACCGTTCGACACCGCCGGATTCGCTCCAAACATGATCCAACAGTCGGTGTGATCGATGTCCGGAATAGGAATGAGCAACGGATGACCGAACATCAACTGCGCGGCGAGATGATGCGGCAATTGATCGACCGAAGTTGCCGAGTAACGATTGCGAGTACCGAGCGATTTGCTGAAGCGCGAGATGGTGAGCATCGCGCCCACGGAATGCACCGTCGGATTGCCGACGTACAACGCCACGGCGTTATCGCCGTGACGTTGTTGCACACCGCGAATACCACGAACGGTGAGTTCGATCGCTTCGCGCCACGAGATACGCTGCCACGAATCGCCAACCCGTTTGACCGGCTGCCGCAACCGATCGGGATCTTCGTGCAGATCTTTGAGGGCGACCGCCTTCGGACAGATATGACCGCGCGACGCAACGTCGGCAGCGTCGCCGCGAATATCGGTGACCCGGTCACCGAGAGTGGTCACGACGATGCCACACGCCGCTTCACACAATGGGCACGTTGCGAAGTGCGTGCGTTCGGTCATCCCGGGTCTCCGTGGGTGACTGACACGATGGCCGACGGTACGTCGCCCGACGCGACCGAGAACCGCGCGCGAATCTCGTTGCTGACGCGCGTCAGCTTGCCGCTGGCACGACTGATGGGACACCAGACGGTACGCGCCCGCGCCAACACCTTTTGATCGCGCCCGCGAACGATTTCCGTGTGCCGTTCAAATCGGGTCGAATCCGCCACGCCGACCCACGTTCGCGCGACGATCTCGTCGCCGGGCATCGCCGCGAGCTTGTAGTCGATTTCGTGCCGCAGCGCGACCCACGCTACGGCCGCCTGTTGCTCTGCTGTGGCGGCCGTAGTCCAATGCGCGATTGCCACATCCTGCACCCAACGCAGATAGACCACGTTGTTCACGTGGCCCAGATCGTCGATATCGTCGGGCCGAATGGTAATCGGCAAAGTAAAGCGTTCCATCGCGGGCCGATCAGCCCATCCGCGCGCGCGTCAAATGCGGCACAATGCCGAGCATGCGCTCAATCACCATGAGCTGCGCGCGATGATGCATCTCGTGCTCTTTCACACCCAAGAGCATTTCAAAGCGCGACTTGCTTGCCGGGCCGGGCAAGCCAACCATCTCGTCGAGCTCAATGTCGGACATCGACTCGAGCTGCAGCGCGTACGCTTCGCCGCGGGCGATCAGCGCATCGACGATATCCTGCTTGTTCGTCAACCGCGCGGACATCCCGGCCATTTCGCCGAAGTAGCGGCCGAAATCGGGCCCGGTGACATCGGCCTTCTTTTCGACGAAGTGGATCTGCTCCTGGTAGTGATTGGCGTACGCCATGTGCGCGAGCAATTCGGCCACGGTGCGCGTTTCCGGCGTTGCCCTGAAGCCGTACTGATCAGCCGGGATCTCCTCGGCAATCTGGACAGTGTTCTTGCGGACGGTGCGCCAGCTGGCCGCCATGTTCTTGGCCGTGTAGTTCTGCACGGAGCTACTCCCAGGGTTCAAAGTGATGCAAACGCTCAACGAGAGGCCGGAAATTTCGCCTTCGCGCCAGCCTTTGTCGACCGGCGCGTAGGGTTTGAAGGCGTCGACGTGTCGATTCCTGAAACCAACTCGACACTCCCGCCCTTTCGCGTTCGCACCGATGACCTTTCTCGCACGATTGACGCAGCCTTCAACTCGCGCCCACGACCACTCGCATGCGCCCGATCACCCGCACGAAGACTACGGCGGGCTGCAGCGCGATCTGCTCAAAACAGGCGCGTCAATTGATCGACGGCATTTGCTCCGACTCGCGGCGATGTACGGTACGGGGTTCGGCGCGCTGCAACTCCTAGGCTGCGGCGATGCGGCATCCGCGACGGGAACGGAAACACCGTCGAACAACACGGGCGCCTGTTCGCTGATCCCGACGGAGACTGCCGGTCCGTATCCGGGCGACGGCTCCAACGGCGCGAACGTGCTCAACGTCACGGGCGTGGTGCGGAGCGACATTCGCTCGAGCTTTGCCACACTGAGTGGGACCGCAGTGGGCGTGCCGCTCAACATCGCGCTCACCGTGGTCTCGGCGACGACCTGCGCGCCGCTCGCGGGTCGTGCAGTCTATCTCTGGCATTGTGATCGCGGCGGACTGTATTCGTTGTATTCGGCCGGCGCCACAAACCAGAACTATCTGCGCGGCGTGCAAGAAGCCGACAGCAACGGCAAAGTGACCTTTACGTCAATCTTTCCGGGCTGCTACGCTGGCCGTTGGCCCCACATTCATTTCGAAGTCTATCCAACGCTCGCTGCCGCGGCGAACGTCGCGAACAAGATTGCCACGTCGCAACTCGCGCTGCCGAAAGCAACCTGCGACGCGGTGTATGCCACCACGGGCTATTCGGCGAGCGTAACCAATCTGTCGCAGATCTCACTCGCCACCGACGGCATTTTCAGCGACGGCGCTTCACTGCAGCTGGCAACCATGACGGGCGACGTCACCAACGGTTACACGGCCAGCCTGACGATCGCGGTATAGTCACACTACCGCGATCGCGAGGCTCGCTTCCGGCTAGTTCGCCGGCTTCACGCCAGTGTCGATCCACGTCGCGAGATCGCTCAACGCGGAGGTCATTTCTCCCAGCGTGAACGTGCAGTGGCCGTAACGACTGACACTGCGCTGCAGCAGGTTCGCGCCGGCGCCCGTCGATGCGGCCTTTGCCGCCAACAGCCCTTCGTGGAAGATCGGTACAACCGGATCACGTGTGGTGTGTAGCGTGATCACCGGAATGCGCAGCTCACCTGTTGGCTCGTAATTGTGCTCGAGCCACTGTGACGCGTTCGGCGCCAACGTGAAGCGCTCGACGCCGGCATTGAGAGCCTGCATGAAGGCTGGTGCCAACAGGCTGCTGTACGACACATCGGCGTTCCCGTAGGGAGCTCGCCCTTGCGCGCGATCCGTCAGATCGGCCAATCCCCGCGCGTGAAACCCGACCGCCGTCAGAATCGATGTCACATATTCCGTCGCATTCGCGCCGGGAATGGGAATCTGCGTAATCGACGCCATCAGACCCACCGGCGTCGTATTCGCCATGATCGCCGCCTGCGCCGGACCAAGAATCTGCGCATTGAGATTGGTGATGATTGGCAGTGTCGTTGCATTGCCGGGCAGGACATTCGGATAGTAGTAGTCGAAAATCGCGCGTACATCGCCGATATACTGCAATTCACGACGAGATCCGCCCACGACGCCGCACATCGGCAGCGCGCCGTCGTATTGCTTGGGATACTGCTCGGCCAGCGCAAGCGTGATCATGCCGCCGAGCGAACTGCCCATGACTATGGTCTGCTTGGGCTGTCCAAACTGCGAAGCGAACAAGCCTCGCAATTGATGCGTGCGCTGCAGTCCATCTTTGAAATCGTAGCCGTTCTCGGAGAAGCTGCTGAAGGCGGTCGCGTAACCGGCTGCGCCGAGCGCGTCGCGTAGCGCATCGATCGATGGCAACGCCACAGGCAAGGCCGCGTCGACGAAACCGTGCACGTAAACCACGAGTTTGCCGTTCCAGTTTGAGGGAACGTTGAAGGCATACTGCGAGCCGGGTCCGATATTGCCGGACGTCTGGGCTGTCCAGACCACCGCGCGCGGCGTTGCAGGCGTGGCGGCACCGACGGTCAGCACCGAAGGAGCAACGGGCGAGTCGCCCGCGCACGCCGCGAGCAAGGTGACCGACACGAACGAGGCCGTTGTCAGAGTATGCGACCAGCGCATTGGAACCTCACCGATTGAAAGTCTGTCGCCGCGTTCCGCGAGCCGGGTGCATGCGTGACGCAGGTGACGGCGGTGAGTGTGCGTCGGCTCGGTCGGCCACTCTATCGGCCGTGTGACGTACGCTGGAAATCCGTGACGTACTTGACAGCTTCTCAAGCGACACGGTACTTCCATTCGTCCCACCGCCCGCTCCTTTTGGCGGTCCCGGCCGTGCGCACTCTGGACTACGTCGTATGCTTTGGCGCGACATCGAACAGATCAGGGCCACTGCGCCACTCGTGCACAACATCACGAACTACGTCGTGATGAATTCGACGGCCAACGCGCTGCTCGCACTTGGCGCGTCGCCGGTCATGGCGCACGCCGTCGATGAAGTTGCGGACATGGCGGCGCTCGCGGGCGCATTGGTGCTCAACATCGGCACACTCAGCACCCCGTGGATCGACGCGATGTTGCGCGCGGGTGAAGTCGCACGGGCACGCCGTATTCCGATCATCGTCGATCCCGTTGGCAGCGGGGCGACTCCGTTTCGGACCGCGACCGCGCTCAGACTGCTGCACGATGTGTCTCCGACCATCGTGCGCGGCAACGCGTCGGAGATTGCCTCGTTAGTTGGCGATTCGACTTCGACGAAAGGCGTCGACAGCTCGATGGGCGTCGACGCGGTCGAGCAGATGGCGCGTTTTCTCGCGTCGAGCACCAACTGCGCGGTCGCCGTGAGCGGCGCCGTCGATCTGATTGTCGATGCGACGACGACCATTCGCGTGGCCAACGGACATCCGATGATGACTCGCGTCACCGGACTGGGGTGCACCGCCACAGCACTGACAGGAGCGTTTGCCGCAGTGAACCCGTCGGCCGTTCACGCGGCCGCGCATGCGCTTGCCGTAACCGGTTTGGCCGGGGAAATCGCGGCGGAACGATCGCCGGGACCCGGCACGCTACAACTGCAATTCATCGACGCACTGTTCGCGCTTGACCAAGCGACGGTGGAGCGACGATTGAAGATGACGGTGCAATGAACCAATCGATCGAGCAGCGGCTGGCCAGCCGCACGATCAGTGTTGGCGATCCCGATCAAATGTTTGCCCACATCTTCAATGCCGCGACCAACGCGATGGCCTTCACTGAAATCGGCGTCGGTCGGATCGTCGACGTCAATCGCGCCTGGTGTGACCGCACCGGTGTCCGTCGCGACGAAGCCATCGGAAGAACGGCCCTTGAGCTGGGACTGTGGCCTAGTGCCGAGGTACGCGAGGCATGCGTTCAGGAGCTCGGCCGGAACGGCCGCCTGCACGAGTTCGAAACGACGCTGGTGATGCGCGAGGGCCCGCGCGTCGTGCTCGCGTACGCCGGTCCCGTAACGCTTCCCAAGGGCGGCGAGTACATCCTCTGGGAGTTTCGCGACGTCACCGATCAACAGCGTGCCGAGCGAGAATTGCGCGAAAGCCAGCGACGCTTTCGCGCCATCTTTGATCAGTCGTTTCAGTTCATCGGCTTGATGTCGACCGAAGGCGTGCTGCTCGAGGCAAATCGCAGTGCGCTCAAATTGGCCGGAGTGCCCGAAGAGGATGTAGTCGGCAAGTACTTCTGGGATTCGCCGTGGTGGTCGCATTCGAACGCGGAGCGCGATCGCCTGAAGAAGGCCGTGACTGCGGCGGCGAACGGGGAATTCGTGCGCTTCGAAACGACACATCGTGACGCGAGCGGGGCGCTGCGCTTCGTCGACTTTTCGCTCAAGCCGGTGCTGAACGAACTCGGCGACGTCACGCTGCTCATTCCCGAAGGACGTGACATCACGGAGCTCAAAGAGGCCGAACAGGAGCATCGCGTGCTGCTGGACGGCATGCGACAAGCGCAAAAACTGGAGAGTCTCGGACTGCTCGCCGGCGGCATTGCGCACGATTTCAACAACCTGCTGACGGCCATTATGGGCAACACGAGTCTTGCGGTCGACGAATTGCCGCCCGACTCGGACATCAAACCGCTGCTATCGGAAACGCTGAAGGCCGCCCGACGCGCAGCCGACCTTGCCCAGCAGATGCTGGCCTACGCCGGACGCGGCACGTTGAGTGTGGCCACTGTACGGCTGGACCGGGTGGTGCATGAAATGGCCGTGCTGCTTTCGTCCTCGATCACCCGCAAGGCGTCGATGCAGTTGGCCCTCGATGCGGCCACCGTGAACGCCGACGCGACGCAACTCCGGCAGGTCGTGATGAATCTCATCACCAACGCCTCTGATGCGTTAGGTGGCGGCGACGGGACAATCGCCGTGCGCACCGGCGTTCGCGATTTCGACGCCGCCGCGCTGCGCTCGCCGCTGATATCTGACCGCCCGCAACCTGGTCGTTATGCATTTGTCGAGGTGGAAGACTCCGGATGCGGTATGAGCGAGGCGACGCTCGCGCGAATTTTCGATCCGTTCTTCACCACCAAGTTCACCGGTCGCGGACTCGGTCTCTCGGCCGTTCTTGGCATTGTTCGCGGCCATCACGGCACGCTGCAGGTTACGAGCGAGCCCGGAGAGGGATCGCTCTTTCGTGTACTGTTGCCGTCGTCCGATGTCGCGGGCGCCGATCACGAGGAAGCGACGGCCCGCCCCGATCGAACATCCGGCTCCGGCACGCTGCTCGTCGTCGACGATGAACGTGTGGTGCGCGACTTCATAGAGCGGTCCCTCCGCGCGGCGGGCTTCCACGTGCTCGTCGCTGGCGATGGGCGCGAGGCACTGTCGGTGGTTGGGGAGCGCGGCGCGCATATCGACGGCGTGGTGCTCGACCTCACGATGCCCAACATGGACGGTGCAGAGACCTTGGAGCGTCTCTCGACGATCGCCCCGGCGTTGCCGGTCCTGCTGATCAGCGGGTTCACCGGGACCGATGTCGATGTTGGCGCCGCGCGAGGCGGCGCGGGATTCCTGCAGAAACCGTTCACGTCCGATCAACTGCATCAGGCGGTGAAGGCCATGCTGCCGAGCGGCCGACCCGCGTAGCGCGCGCCGAGGACACCTCGCCCTCCGGACTTCGCGGTGGCATCTTCACCGCGGTGACTGACAATCTCAGAACGCAACTCCAATCCACCCTTGGCGACGGCTACACGCTCGAGCGCGAGCTCGGCGGTGGCGGTATGTCGCGCGTGTTCGTGGCGCGCGAGAATGCGTTGGGTCGCGATGTTGTGGTGAAAGTCTTGTCGCCGGAGTTGTTCGCCGGCCTCAGCGCGGAACGCTTCACGCGCGAGATCAAGCTCGCGGCCGCGTTGCAGGAGCCGCACATCGTGCCGGTGCTGGCCGCCGGCGCGACAGGCGACGGATTACCGTATTACACCATGCCGTATGTGCGCGGCGATTCGCTGCGCGCTCGACTCGCCTCCGGGCCCGTTCCGCTCGCTGATGCATTAGGCATTCTGCGAAATATCGCGCAGGCACTCTCATACGCGCACGAGCGCGGCATCGTGCACCGCGACATCAAACCGGAAAACGTGCTGCTCTCAAGCGGCACCGCGGTCGTCACCGACTTCGGGATCGCGAAAGCACTGTCGGCCTCGAACGCGAACACCGGCAACAACACGCTAACGTCGGTTGGCACCTCCATCGGCACACCGGCGTACATGGCGCCGGAGCAAGCCGTCGGCGATGCGAACACCGATGCGCGCGCCGATCTCTACGCGTGGGGCGTCGTGGGATACGAAGTACTGAGCGGCGCGCATCCGTTTGCGCATTGCACCACGCCGCAGGCGCTCGTGGCCGCGCACATTTCAGAAACGCCGCGCGCCCTTGCCGATGTCGCGCCGAGCGTTCCGCGTGACATCAGCGCACTCGTCATGCAGTGCCTGGCGAAAGATCCCTCGCAACGCCCAGCGGACGCCAACGCCCTGCTCTCGCGTTTGAGCACAGTCACCACACCCAGCACCGATCAACCAAAGAGCAGTTCTTCGTCTCCTCCGTCTCCTCTACGGTTCAAAGTCGCCGCTCCGGTCATGGCGTTGGCACTCGCCGTAGTCACGTGGCTCACCACCCGCACACGCGATATCCCGCCGGCGCCGACAGCCAACGACGCACGCTCGATCGCCGTCCTCCCCTTCGCCGACCTGAGCGCCGATCGCGCGAGCGCTTACCTCGGCGATGGCGTGGCCGAGACGCTCATCAACGCGCTGTCGAAAGTGCCGGGACTCACCGTGTCGGCGCGCACATCCGCCTTCTCGCTGCGCGATCAGCAGAATGACATTCACGCCATTGGCATGCAGCTCGGTGTGGCCGCCGTACTCACCGGCAGCATTCAGCTCGCGGGCGACCAACTTCGTATCGCCGCGCGTGCCGTGCGCGTCGCAGATGACTCGATACTCTGGTCGCAAACGTTCGACCGTCCGACCCGCGATATTTTCGCCGTGCAAGACGAAGTCGCACGCGCGGTCGTGTCGGCGTTGCAACTCACGCTGGCGAGTACGCCTGATTCGACGCGCAACGTCGGCGGCACCACGAATCTCGCGGCATACGAAGCGTACGCGCTCGGCCGCTACCACTGGAATCTCCGCACGGCCGACGGAATGATCCAGGCGACCGCCGCATTCAAGAAGGCCATCGCCGCTGACTCCAACTACGCGCTCGCGTGGTCTGGGCTGGCCGACACGTATGTCTTATCCGTGCCGGGTGAATACAGCGTGCCAGGCGTGACCTCGGCCGCCATTCTGCCGCAGGCAGAAGCGGCCGCGCGGCGGGCGATTGCCATCGCGCCGACATTGGGCGAAGCCTATGCGTCGTTGGGCGAAGTGCTGGAAAAACTCGAGCGCGAGGCCGAAAGTCTGGCGGCGCTTGAGCGCAGCATCGCCTTGAGCCCGGGGTACGCGACCGGACATCAGTGGTATAGCTATGGGTTGCTCTCCGAAGGCCGATACGACGAAGGCGTACGCGAGATGGAACTCGCGCACAAGCTCGATCCATTGGCGCATGTGATCACGCTCTCGCTCGCGATGGCGTACGACGGTGCTGAGCGATTCGCCGAGGCCACGCCGCTGTACGCGCAAGGGTTGTCGCAGCAGCCGCAAGCGTGGTACGCATGGCGCCTCCTTTTCGCGCATGAGCTGGCGCTCCGGCACAACGACGCGGCCGCTATGGCATTGCAGGAGTCGGTGAAGGATCCGGCCACCGACAAGCGCGACGCGCTCGTCAAGTTCGCGCCGATGTGGAGCAAATCGGCAACGCGGGAAGCTGCGACCGATTCAATCATTGCGCGCGGACCAGTTTTCGCGGCCACGGCGCTCGCCCGCTGGATGCGGAACGACAGCACAGTGATTGCGGTGATGGACCGTGCGTCGCGCGATCCGGAG
Source organism: uncultured Gemmatimonadaceae bacterium (assembly GCA_966096095.1). Classification (GTDB taxonomy): domain Bacteria; phylum Gemmatimonadota; class Gemmatimonadetes; order Gemmatimonadales; family Gemmatimonadaceae; genus Gemmatimonas. The sequence goes on from CBHTUR010000032.1 coordinate 25,873, forward strand.
CAACTGGAAGCCCGATCGCCGTGGGGCATGTTCGCGCTGCTCGGGTCGAAGTTGCGCGGCGACCCGCGATTACTGCCGATCTTCCGGGCACTGCACTACCCGATTGCCGATTCGAAGTGACCTGATCGGGCGGGCCACTCCAGAAGGATGTGGTGAGGGTTCAGCGATCGCGTCTTTGACCGCCCGTTGTCAGGTGATCCCCGTCGGGTGCGTCGTCGATACACGCTATCGGCAGGGGAATCTCCTCTTGTTCCTCTGCCTTCGCGGGGCTAAAGACCATGAGATGCGCGCGCGCTCCAGAGCGCGATCAGCATCACCGACTTTGTCCATTTTCGCCGATTTGATTATGCGCCGTCATATCGCGCTGGTTGCTGCCGCTCTCTTCATCGCCGCGTGCTCCAAAGGCATCGAAGCCGACAAGGTGCCGCTCGGCACCACAGCCGCAGCGCCCGCGACAGCGACGGGGAGTCCGGTCAGCGCGCCGGCCGGTGATGTCATTACCGGTACCCTCGTCGAACAGATTGCCGCGTCGCCCTACGTGTACCTCAAGCTCAAGACCGCCAATGGCGACGTGTGGGCTGCCGTCAACGAGGCGACCCTCAAGATCGGCGCATCGGTGACTGTGTACAACGCAATCCTGATGGAGAAGTTCGAGTCGAAGACACTCAAGCGCACGTTCGATCAGGTGTACTTCGGCTCGCTCGAGTCGCCGACGTCGGCCGGCATGGGCGGCGGCGCGTCCACCGGAACGCCGGCGGCGGTCGACGCCAAAGTTGGCAAGGTGGAGAAGGCAAGTGGCGCCGACGCGCGCACGATCAGCGAGCTCTGGTCGCAAAAGGATGCGCTCGTTGGCAAGCCCGTGTCGATTCGCGGACAGGTGGTGAAGTACAACCCCGGCGTGATGGGCAAGAACTGGATTCACCTGCAAGACGGCAGCGGCGACGCCGCTAAAGGCACGCACGATATCACCGTGACGACAATGGGCGAAACCGCCGTTGGCGCGACGATCACCATCACGGGCACCGTGCGCACGAACAAAGATTTCGGCGCGGGCTACTCGTACGCGGTGATCGTCGAAGACGCGAAGGTCGTGAAGTAGTCGGCACCACCGAGGCCGGTGGTGCTACAGCGCCACCGGCTGCCGCGTGCGACACGTGGCACGATCGCGCGCCGACCGCGTACCAGCACGAGGTGATGCGAACTGCTGTTGGACCCGGTCGCGCCTCGAGCGTCGAGGGCGCATTTTTGTCGCATGAGCGCCGTCTCCGATCGACTGACCGCCGCCCTCGCTGGCACGTACCGCCTCGACCGTGAACTCGGCGCCGGTGGTATGGCGACCGTCTTTCTGGCGCACGATCTCAAGCATCAGCGCGACGTCGCCATCAAAGTGCTGCATCCGGACCTCGGTGCCGCACTGGGCGGAGAACGCTTCCTCAGTGAGATCCGCACGACCGCGCGCCTGCAGCATCCGCACATCTTGCCGCTGCTCGACAGTGGTGAGGCCGATGGTCTGCTGTATTACGTCATGCCGCTCGTCACCGGCGAAACGTTGCGCGCGCGGCTCGAGCGAGAGCGGCAACTGCCGGTGGCCGACGCGGTGCGCATCGCCCGCGAAGTCGCGGGCGCGCTGGACTACGCGCATCGGCAGAGTGTGATTCACCGCGACATCAAGCCGGAGAACATTCTCCTGCAAGATGGCGCGGCGGTCGTCGCCGATTTCGGCATCGCGCTCGCAGTGCAGAGCGCGGGCGGCGCACGCATGACGCAAACCGGGTTGTCACTCGGCACGCCGCAGTACATGTCACCCGAGCAGGCGATGGGTGAGCGTACCATCGATGCGCGCAGCGACATCTACGCCCTGGGTGCGGTCACGTACGAGATGCTGACCGGCGATCCGCCCTTTACCGGATCGAGCGTGCAAGCGGTGGTGGCCAAAGTCATAAACGCGGAGCCGGAGCGTCCGTCGCTCACGCGCAAAGCGGTAGGGCCGGCGTTGGAAGCGGGCGTCTTGCGCGCGCTTGAGAAACTGCCGGCCGATCGATTCGCCACGGCGGCCGAGTTTGCGACTGCGATCGCGCAGGAATCGAGCGCGACGACAACGACCACGGTGCGGCCGTCGACCGTATCCGCGCCATCACGTCGACCGATGATTGCCATCACGCTGCTCGCGATGCTGCTCGCGGGCGTTGGCGGTTGGTTTGCGCGCGGCAGCACGACGGACCGCGCGGTGAGTTCGACCGTGGTGACGCCGCGCCGCCTCACGCACGCGGGCAACGTCGGCTGCGTCGGTCTCGCACCAGGCGCACAGCAATTCGCGCTCGTTGTTGGGAGTTACACTGACGAAACGCAGTGCAGCGGTGCGCTGGTCATTCGCCCGACGCCGACTGGTCCCGATCGCATCATCGTGCCGTCAATCAGTCACGTCTCGATGGTGCAGTGGAGCCCAACCGGAGACGGTATCCTCGCGGTCGGTGCGCCTGAGGGTAAACCCATCGGTGCCTGGTGGTATCCCACCAAGGCGGGCACGCCACGCCAGCTCTGGACCGGGCCGCTGACGGCCGCGGGCTACGTCGATTCCGGGCATGTCTTTGTGGTGACACCCGCCGTGTCGTCGGGCACGATGCAACGGCCGCTGCTCCGCGTGCTTGATGCGCTCTCCGGACAGCAGACCGATTCCACACGCATTCCCCCGCATCGCGGTGGTACGGTCTCGATGTCAGCGAACGCACGGTGGATCGCGGCAGTGACACCAGGGACTCGCGCGCAGCTCGTGCTTGTCGCGCGCGACGGACATGTCAGCGATAGCGCGGCAACCGTGATCGCCACGCAACTCGTCTGGCTCGGCGACACCGCGCTTGTTTATCAGCGCCGACCGGATCTGCGGCCAGGTGAATTGGTACGCCAGCGTGTGAATCCGTCGAGCGGGGAGTTCGTCGGCCTGCCCGAAGTGATCGTGTCCGGCCTTCCACCCCTTCTCACGCTCTCCTCCGACGCGAGTTCTGGCACGCTGCTCTGGACCACCGCCGCGATCACGGACGAACTGCATCGCGTTCCGCTTGGCAGCGCAGCCAATTCGACGCTGTTCACGCGTTCACGCAACGCGTTTCTTGGTGACCCAACGCTATCGCCCGATGGCGGTCGCGTGGCGTACAGTCGTGAGGATGCGCTCGGCACGAATGTGTACCTCAGAGACCTGTCGACGGGAGTCGAGCAGACGGTCTCCAGTGACACCCTTAGTTCTGGCGAAGTCTTCTGGCCCAGTCCGCAGCACGTGATGCGCACCACCGCGAGCGACGCGTTGACGTCGTTCGACCTCGCGACGGGCCGTTCTCGACGCTTCAATGCGCCGGCGGGTGAACGGATTGTCAGCGCGCGCGCGAATACATGGCTCTTTGTGCGAGAAGTCGACGGCGCGGTCGTGAGACGTGACTCTACGCTGGGATCGCCGCGCACGATCACGTCCTCCGGCTTGCGAGACGCACTCGGCGCGCTCTCGCCCGACGGACGCCAGTTTGCGGAAGCAGGTCGCGACTCGAGCAATCGCTTTGCCTTTGCCGTGTACGACGACGCGCGCGCATCGTGGTCGGCGGTGACGTCGATCGATACCATCAGCCGTCGGGTGACAAACATTGCGAACGACGGCACGATCTATTTCACACGGTTCAACGGACGCACCGAGCTGTGGCGCGCGAAGGTGGGCGGACCACTCGTGCCGGTCACGCTGCCACCGGTGCAGTGTTACGAGGGAAGCATCACCGTCAATGATCGCGGCGATCAGTTGTTCTGCAACCTGACCACGAATACGCCGGATGCGTACATGGTGACGCTCACGAAGACCAAGCGCTAACGCGCGCGCATCGTCGTCACGGTGGCGCGCCGAATGCGATCGAGCTTGGGCCACATGCGATCTACATAGGCGTTGCCACCGCGCTCGAGCGGCCCTTGCTTGCCTTGTCGCACGCCGCTCCCCGACACCTCGCCGTAACCGCTATACAGACTGTCCAGTACGGACATTCCTTCAACCACGATGCCGAGTACCGTGAACGGCTCGACGTCGTTGCGCGGATTGTCGGCGAGATTCACATAGATTTGCGTATTGCGCGTATTCTCCTTACCGGGTCCTTCGTAGGAGAAGGCGAAGGTGCCGCGCGTATTGGTTGATCGCGGTGGATCGTCGCGCAGATAGCGACCCTTCCACGCCGCATTCACAGCGGAATCGCCGTGCAAACCCCACTGCGCAATGTAGTGTTCGCGGACACGATGGAAGCGCGTGTCGGTGTAGTAACCGAGCCGGGCAAGGTTATACAGACGATCGGCGCCGAGCGGGCCCCAGTCGCGATGCAATTCGAGCACAAACACGCCCTTGGTGGTCTCGAATCGGAGATACGAAACGGGCGGCGCCGGTCGTGTCCATTCTGCGTTCGACGGATCGAGCAGCAACGCGCGCGCCGGCGACGGCGCTGGTCCCGACGCGCGACGGCAGGCGACGAACATTGCGGAAACCGCCAAGACCGCGAGCAGCCTCACGTGTGCCTCACTTGCTCGCCAGCAGCGACGTCAGCAGCCCGATGCTCATTGCGACGATGGCGGTGTTGTAGATGAAGGAAATGACGCCGTGAAACAGCGCGGCGCGTCGCACGGCGCGACCACGGATATTGATATCGGCCGTCTGCGCTGTCATGCCGATCACAAACGCGAAATACGCGAAGTCGAGATAATCGGGCATCGACATGGTGCCCGGAAAATCGATGGGCTTTTCGTCGCCGGTTTCATCGTAGTACAGGTGCGCGTATCGCAGCGTGAAGACGGTGTGGATGAGCAACCACGCTAGCGCGACGGCCGAGAGCGCGACGCCGATTGCCTGCGTACGATCGCCGCTCTGCATGCTCATGCTCGCGTTCAGAAGCACTAGCACTGCCAGCAGCGCAGCCGCCGCACCAAGGAGCACCAACACGCGCGAAATGCGTCGACCTGGATCTTCCACCTGCGCGAGGTCGCAGATTTGGGCCGGACGGAGCGTCAAAATCGCCGCCCACGTGGTAGCGAGCGCCACCACCGCAAACGCGTTCCAGGTCACCACCAGCGTCAGCTCCCACGGCACCTGCAGGGCCTTCATCGCAGCGCCGGTTATGACGGCGGCGGCGATCGACGCCGCGATCTTGCTGAGCGGACGAATGTGGGCGACCTGTTCACGCAACCCGCGACGGGCATGGTGAGACAACGGAATCTCCGGATGTAGTACGTCGATCGTCGGTCGCGGGACCCGTCGCCGCGGCGGAAGTGCGCGGCGCGGATGTCTGTCTCAAAGCTGGGGCGTGCAATACGATGACGCAACGTACGACGCGCTCGCGCTCGATTCGCGCGCGCAGCAACTTTGCAGGATGACAATTCGCTACGCCGCCGCCGATCCGGCCGCTATGGAATTCACTGCCGAGGCGATGCGCGCCATGGGACACGCCGTGGTCGCCCGCGCCGTCGACCACATCGCATCGCTTCCGATACAGCCCGCCCGAGGCGACGTCAACGCCGCCGCATTGTGTCGCGCGTTGCGTGAATCCGCGCCGGAGGAGGGTTCCGACCTCGATCCGCTACTGGCCCAGCTTTTCGACGAACTGATTCCCCGTTCGTTCACGACACCCAGCGCCGGATACTTGGCCTACATTCCGGGCGGCGGTGTGTATCCGGCCGCGCTGGCCGATTTCATCGCGGACACAACCAACCGGTACACCGGCGTCTGGATGGCGGCACCCGCGCTCGTCCAGCTCGAAGCGAATGCGCTGGAGTGGCTGCGCGACTGGATGCAGATGCCGACCACCACGGCGGGCCTGTTCACCACCGGCGGCTCGGGCGCCACGTTCAACGCCATCGTCTGCGCGCGCGAGCAACTGCTCGGTGCGGACATTCGACGCGGCACGCTCTACACATCGACGCAAGGCCATCACTGCATCAACAAGGCCGCCAAGCTGGCCGGCATCGCGGCCGATCGCGTCCGTGCGGTGCCGGTCGACGCGCAGTTCCGCCTCGATCTCAACGCCTTGCGCGAGATGATCGCCACCGATCGCGCGGCGGGGCTCACACCGTTCTTTGTGGCGTCGACCGCGGGCACAACGAATACCGGCGCCGTCGATCCGCTCGACGCAATCGCTGACCTCTGCGCCAGCGAAGGCGTGTGGCACCACGTCGATGGCGCGTACGGCGCCTGCTTCCATCTCTGCCCCGAGCTGCGACCGCTGCTGCGTGGGCTGTCGCGCGCGGACTCGATCACGCTCGATCCGCACAAAGGCATGTTCTTGCCCTACGGAACCGGCGCGCTGTTGGTCCGCGACGGCAACGCCCTGCGTGCCGTCCATTCGGCTACCGCCGGCTATCTGCCGCACAGCTCCGAGGAGTTCTACGATCCGTCGCAATACGGTCCCGAACTCTCGCGCGGCTTTCCCGGACTCCGTGTCTGGCTCAGCGTGAAGATGTACGGAGCGGCGCGCTATCGGGCGGCCTTGGCCGAAAAGCGCGCACTCGCCGTGAAGGCGGCGGCCGAGGTGAAAGAGATCCCCGGCGTCGTACTGGATGCCGAGCCGCAACTCTCACTGTTCGCGTTTCATCTGGCCGATCAGTCACTCACGACGATAGCCGAGGAGAACGCAGCCACCGAGGCATTGGTGGAACGCGTCACGGCTCGCGGCCGGGTGATTTTGTCGGGGTGCACGGTAGATGGTCGCTATCTGGCCCGCATCTGCGTCCTGAGCTTCCGCACCCGCGCGACCGAAGTGGACATCGCCGTCCAACATATCCGCGAGGAGACCGCCGCTATTCTTTACGAATCGCACACGCTGCGCTAAGCGCTCGCGAGCACCTCCCGCGAACCGTAGCTTTCCCGCAGCACCACGCTTCAGCGACTGCGGCAACTGCGGCAACTGCAGGAACCGCATGATCACAGAGGAAACAGAGGAAACGGAGGAAACGCAATTTCGAATATCTTCCTCCGCTCGGATGAGTCGGCTCCGAGGTAGTACCATTTCCATTGAACAGCTAAACCGCAGCACAACCCAACGAACCGAACAAACAAATTCAGTTGCAGTTCCTCCGTTTCCTCTGTTTCCTCTGCGTAAAAATTGCAGTTCCCGCAGTTCCCGCAGTTCCCGCAGTTCCCGCAGTTCCCCGCAGTCCCCCGCAGTCCCCCGCAGTCCCCCGCTTCGCGTCCATTGAGCCCGCGCCGACTTCTTCGCATTCATCCGAACGACAACGTTCTCGTCGCGCTAACCGACTTGGTCGCTGGCGCGCACGTCGCATACGATCGCGGTGAACTCAATCTCATCACGAACGTCGCCGCCAAGCACAAAGTCGCCGAGCATACCCTCGCCGAGGGTGATGCCGTTGTGATGTATGGCGTGATCGTGGGACGTGCAACGAGCACGATTGCGAGTGGTGCCGCGCTGTCGACGAGTAACGTTCGTCATGACGCCGCCGCAATCGATCTGACGGCGCCGGTCGCGCGCCCGTGGACCCCGCCTTCCACGGCGACGTTCGCCGGCCGAACGTTTGACGGGTTTCATCGCGCGGACGGTCGGGTGGGAACGCGCAACTTGTGGCTCGTTCTGCCGCTCGTGTTTTGCGAAAATCGCAACGTGCGCGCGCTGCAGGATGCGTTTGAACGGGAACTCGGCTACGCCGCGCCGGAAGTGCATCGGCTTACCGTGAGGGAGATGGTTGAGCGGCACCGTCGCGGCGAGCCCTTCGACAGCGCGATGGGAGATGCGCCCGACACCTATCGCGCCACGCGACCGTTTCCCAACGTCGATGGGATTCGGTTCCTCACTCATGAGGGTGGCTGCGGCGGGACGCGACAGGACACGCGCGCGCTGTGCGGGTTGTTGGCTGGATACATCGTGCACCCCAACGTCGCGGGCGCGACCGTGTTGTCACTTGGGTGTCAGCATGCGCAGGTCGACATTCTGCGCGAGGAAATTGCCGCGCGCGATGCGTCGTTCAGCAAACCGCTCTTCGCCTTCGAGCAGCAACGCATGGGCACCGAAGATGCACTCATGCGCGCCGCCATGCGCGAAACCTTTGGCGGTCTCATCGAGGCAAACACGGCACAGCGCGCTCCCGCGCCGCTGTCCGCGTTGAATGTTGGCCTCAAGTGCGGTGGCTCCGACGGGTTCTCAGGAATCTCAGCCAACCCCGCCATCGGCCACACGTCCGATCTGCTTTGCGCCTTGGGCGGCACAACACTGCTCGCCGAGTTCCCCGAACTGCTGGGGAGTGAGCAAGATTTGATCGAACGATGCACGCGTCCGGAGCTTGCGCAGAAATTCGCGGCGCTCATGCGTGCGTACGACGCGCAAGCGCACGCCGTTGGTTCTGGATTCGAGATGAACCCGTCACCGGGAAACATTCGCGACGGTTTGCTGACCGATGCCATGAAGAGCGCCGGCGCGGCGCGAAAGGGTGGCTCCGCGCCAGTCACCGACGTGCTCGACTACCCCGCGCGCGCGACAACACCCGGCCTCAACTTGCTCTGCACGCCCGGTAACGATGTGGAGTGCACCACCGCGCAAGCGGCTGCCGGTGCCAACATCATTCTCTTCACCACCGGACTTGGCACGCCTACGGGCAATCCCGTCGCGCCCGTCCTCAAGCTCGCGACGAACACCGCGCTCGCTCGGCGCATGCCCGATACCGTCGACATCGATTGTGGTGATGTGGTGGCCGGCAGCGCGACTCTCGAAGAGATGGGCGCGCGCGTGATGGATCTCGTGATCGATACCGCCAGCGGCCGACACATCACCGCGGCGGAACGGTTAGGGCAGTGGGACTTTATTCCGTGGAAGCGAGGCGTATCGCTGTGAGCACCCATGTTCTTCCTGCGTTCATGCTGAGCGGCAAGGTTGCAATCGTCACGGGCGCCGGCAGCGGCATCGGCAAAGCCATCGCCACCGAATACATTCGCGCCGGCGCCGTCGTTTACTGTCTCGATGTCAATCTCGAGGCGGCGGCAGGCGTAGCGCACGCGCTCGGTGCAAACGCGCACGCGCGCCAATGCGACGTCAGCGATCCAGAGTCCGTGCGCGACGAGTTCGACGCCATTCTGCGCGTTACGCCGATCGATATTCTCGTCAACAACGCCGGGGTCTCGCACATCGGCAACGTAGAGGCCACCACGCCGGACGACTTCGAGCGACTCTTTCGGGTAAACGTGCAGGGCGTGTTCCTTTGCACGCGCGCGGTCATCGGATCGATGGCCGAGCGTGGACAAGGATGCATTGTCAACATGGCATCCGTGGCCGCGTCGGGCGGATTGGCCGATCGCTTCGCATACTCCATGAGCAAGGGCGCCGTGGTGGCCATGACCTATTCCATCGCGCGCGATTATGTGCAGCGCGGCGTGCGGTGCAACAGTATTTCGCCGGGGCGCGTACACACTCCGTTCGTCGACAACTATCTCGCCAAGCATTACCCAGGGCGCGAAAACGAAATGTTCGCCAAGCTGGCGGCCACCCAGCCCATTGGTCGCATGGGGTCGCCCGAGGAAGTCGCCTCGTTTGCGCGCTTCCTCGCCAGCGACGAGGCCGCATTCTTTACAGGCACCGATTATCCGATGGACGGCGGTTTCTTGCGGTTGCACGGTTGAGTTGTTCGCTCTCTCTCCGCACTCCAATCTCCAGGTCCCATGCGACTGATTCGTTTCGGCCCGGCCGGCGCAGAACTTCCCGGCGTACTCGATGCCGCGGGCGTGCGGCGTGACGCCACCATGTTCGGTGAAGACTGGAACGAGTCGTTTTTCGAGAAGGACGGCCTCACCCGATTGCGCAATTGGCTCGCCATCAACGGCGCGACATTACCGCTGGTGCCGGAGACCTCGCGCTGGGGACCGTGCATCGCTCGACCGTCCAAAATCATTTGCGTCGGACTGAACTACCGTGACCACGCCGAAGAAACCGGCGCGCCGATTCCGAAGGAACCGATTCTCTTCGCCAAGGCCACCACGTCGTTGTGCGGCCCGTACGACGACATGACCATGCCACCCGGTTCCACGAAGTGTGACTGGGAGGTCGAACTCGCCATCGTCATCGGCAAGCGCGCGCAGCTGGTGTCGGAAGCGGATGCGCTCGACTACGTGGCCGGCTACGCGCTGCACAACGACTACTCCGAGCGCGAATATCAGATGGAGCGCAACGGCCAGTGGATCAAGGGCAAGAGTTGGGACACGTTCGCGCCGTTAGGACCGTGGATGGCAACACGCGCGGAAATTCCCGACGCACACGCGTTGGCCCTGTCGCTCAGCGTCAACGGCACGCAGGTCCAAAAGAGCAGCACTGCGCAGCTCATCTTCGGCGTGCCATTTCTGATTCACTACATCTCGCAGTTCATGACGCTGCTCCCTGGCGACGTGATTTCAACGGGCACGCCGGCCGGCGTGGGCCTTGGGTTCAAACCGCCGCGTTTTCTCGCGCACGACGACATCGTCGAACTCGCCTGCGACGGATTGGGATCCTCGCGCCAGCGCGTCGTGGCGTGGGATCAGAAAGCGTAAGCACGCGCATGCGCATCGACGCGCATCAGCACTTTTGGCGCTTCGATCCGGTGCGTGATGCGTGGATCACGCTCGAGATGGAAACCATCCGTCGCGATTTCTTGCCGCACGACCTGGCGCCATTGCTTGAGCACAGTGGTATCGACGGTGTCGTCGCCGTCCAGGCAGACCAATCGCTGGCTGAAACAGACTTCTTGCTGGCGTTGGCACGCGAGCATTCGTTCGTGCGCGGCGTCGTCGGCTGGATCGATCTGCGTTCGCTGGCGCTGCGCGAAACACTGGCGCGCTATCGCGACAACTCGGCGCTCAAAGGGTTCCGGCATATCGCGCAGGCAGAACCCGACGATTTCCTGGCGCAATCGGACGTTGTCTCGGGCGTGCGCACACTCGGTGCGCACGGCTACAGTTACGACATTCTCATTAAACCTCCGCAGCTGGCCGCCGCATCACAGCTCGTGCGTGCGTGTCCCGACGTAACGTTTGTGTTGGACCACTGTGCCAAACCCGACATCGCCAGCGGTAAGTTCTCCGACTGGAGGACCGGTCTGCGCGCACTCGCGCAGCATCCCAATGTGTACTGCAAGGTCTCCGGTCTCGTCACCGAAGCGGCGTGGGCTACGTGGCACCCGGAGGAGATCATTCCCGTGATGGAGTGGGCCCTTGCCTGCTTTGGTGCCGAACGGCTCATGTTTGGCTCCGACTGGCCCGTGTGTCTGTTGGCGGGTCAGTATGCGCGCGTGCATGAAGTGGTACGCGATTGGGCCGGTTCGCTCAGCGACGCCGAGCAGCGCGCGCTCTTTGGCGATACCGCCAGCCGCGCCTATCGGCTCGCCTCCGCGACCTAGAACAGCACGCGCTCGCGAAGTTTGCCGGACGCGTGCGCTCGCTCTTTATTTGAGCGACGGTTCTCGCGCTTGTTGCCGGCCCGACTCTCCCCGCCCTCCTTCGTCGCATGAATCTCGAGCTCACCGATCGCGTCGTCGTCGTTAGTGGTGGCGCCAAGGGCATCGGAGCCGCGATCGTGCGCCTCCTGGTCGCTGAGGGCGCTCGTCCGGCGATTGTTGATCGCGATGTGCAGGCGGTCGCGGCGATGCAGGCCGAACTTCCACTCGCGGCCGCCGTCGTCGCCGATCTGCGCGACGCCGCGACCTGCGAGCGCGTCATCGCCGACATCGCGCACAGCGCCTCGCGCATCGACGCACTGGTGAACAATGCCGGCGTCAACGACAGCGTAGGCCTCGAGCACGGATCACCCGATCGCTATCGCGAATCGCTTCGTCTCAACTTGCACCACTATTACGACCTGGCGCACTTCGCGCTGCCGCACCTCAAAGCGTCGCGCGGGTCAATCGTGAATATCGCCAGCAAGACGGCGATCACGGGACAAGGAAATACCTCGGGCTACGCATCGTCGAAAGGCGCCATTCTGGCGCTCACGCGCGAATGGGCGGCGGAGCTGCTGCCATATGGTATTCGCGTTAACGCCATCGTGCCGGCGGAAGTGATGACGCCACTGTATCGCCAGTGGCTCGACTCGTTTCCTGATCCCGAGGCAAAACAGCGCGCCATTCTCGCCCGCATTCCGCTTGAGCACCGCATGACCACCGTCGACGAAATTGCAGCGATGGTCTGCTTCGCTCTCTCGCCCCGCGCCGGCCACCTCACGGGGCAGCATCTGGTTGTCGATGGCGGCTACGTGCACCTCGATCGCGCGCTCACCTGAACTCGACCAGAAACCGAATGATGTCGACTGCTACGCCGAGCCCGGGGGCTTCGCTCACCGAACGACGCTACGCGATTCCGTTCGCGCTCGTCACTTCGTTGTTCTTTCTGTGGGCCATCGGCGTCAATCTCAACGACGTCCTGATTCCGCACCTTAAGAAGGCACTCGATCTCACCGACTTTCAGTCGTCGCTTATTCAGACGGCATTTTTCGGTGGCTATTTCCTGATGGCACTTCCGGCCGGCTGGATCATGCGACGGCTTGGCTACCGCGGCGGCATGCTGGTCGGGCTTTCACTCTGCGCCATTGGCACCCTGCTCTTTCAACCGGCGGCCACGGCGCGCTGGTATCCGTTCTTCCTGCTCGCCTTGTTCGTAATGGCGTGCGGTCAGTGCGTGTTGGAAGTCGCCGCCAATCCGTACGTAACGGTACTCGGACCGAGCGATAGCGCCGCGCGCCGACTCAACACCGCGCAGGCGTTCAATGCACTGGGCGCCGTCATCACGCCAATCCTTGGCGCCAAGTTCATCCTGTCGGGCGTAGAGCACACGAAGGAAGAGCTGGCAACGATGGCGCCCGCGGCTATCGATGCGTGGCGCAACACCGAAGCCGCCGGGGTCAAAGGGCCGTATCTCGTGATCACGGCCATCTTCGTTTTGGTCGGTGTGATGATCGCGCTGTCCAAGCTGCCCGAAGTCGCTGAACCTGGCGTGGGCTCCGGACGTGGATTGGGCAGCGCGTGGCGTCACGCGCATTTGCGGCGCGGTGTCATCGCGCAGTTCTGCTACGTGGGCGCGCAGGTTGGCGTCGCCTCATTCGTGATTCGTTTCGCACAGCAGGCGCTTCCCGGCACCGGCGAGCTCGTGGCCGCGAACTTCCTCAAGTATCACTTGGCCGGATTTCTTGCCGGACGTGTTGTTGGCACCGCTGTTATGACCAAAGTTCCGGCGCCGCGAGTTCTCTCACTCGTTGCGGCGCTTGGTCTGATCGCCGCCGCGTTCGCAGCCGTCGGCTCGGGCACGGCGGCAGTGTGGATGGTCGTGCTGCTCGGACTGTTTCATTCAGTTCAATTCCCCACGATTTTCGCGCTCGCCATCGATGGGTTGGGCGACGACACCAAACTCGGCTCATCGCTGCTCGTCATGAGCATCGTCGGCGGGGCCATCATTCCGGCCATGATGGGCGCACTCTCCGATCGCGCCGGCATTCAGGCGGCATTCTGGATTCCCGTCGTTTGCTACGCCGCCGTACTGCACTTCGCGCTCGTCGGACACCGCCACAGCGCGGAGGCAACATCGTGACAACACAACGTCTGTGTCTGGCGCTCGACTTACGGGACGATCCCTCGCTGATCGACGAATACTGCCGGCTGCATGAACGCATCTGGCCGGAGATCGCCGCCAGCATCCGAAGCGCAGGTGTCGAACAGATGGAAATCTGGCGCACCGGCAACCGACTGACGATGGTGATGGAAACAAACGCGAGCTTCAATGCCGCGAATAAGGCGGCCGCCGATGCTGCGAATCCGAAAGTCGCCGAGTGGGAAGCGCTCATGTGGCGCTTTCAGCAACCGCTGCCGTGGGCGGATCCAGGGCAGAAGTGGGTACCGATGACGCGCATCTTCGACCTTCGCGCACAGCCTTGAGCACCTCGCGCATGCGTGTCGCGCTGGCCGTGCCCTGCTATGTCGATCAACTGCGCCCGAGTGCGGCACGCGCCGCGCTGACGCTACTCGAGCGACTGGGGTGCGAGGTCTCGCTCGCATTCGACGCGCCGTGCTGCGGGCAACCGATGTGCAATGCCGGCGCCGTCGCTGATGCACGGGCCGCGAGCACGCTGTGGGCCAAGTCGGCGGCACCGTTTGACTATGTCGTGATGCCATCGGGCAGTTGCACGCATCATGTGCGACACCAGTTGCTGCGTGTCGTCGACAACGCGGCGGGTGTACACGCAGCGAAAGTGACCTACGAGCTGTGCGAGTTCATCACCGGACCGCTCGGGGTGCAGCGACTGCACGGCTCGTACATGTATCGCGTTGCCGTGCACGTGGGATGCCATGCGTTGCGCGGACTGCGACTCGGCGGCGCGAGTGAGCTCCATCAACCGCCGGTCGGGCCGATGCATCAATTGCTGGCGTCGCTCGACGGCATCACAATGGTGTCACAGTCCCGCGTGGACGAGTGCTGCGGATTCGGTGGCTCATTTGCGATCGGCGAGGCCGATGTCTCCGTGCGTATGGGCGAAGACCGCATAGGCGACTATCTCGCCGGCGACGCCGACGTGCTGGTGAGCAGCGACCCCTCGTGCCTGATGCATCTGGAAGGCATCGTGGCGCACCGCCGCACACGCCTCTGCACGCTGCACATCGCCGAGCTGCTGGAGCAGGCCACGCGGGAGCCAGCGCGATGAGCGCCACGCTGCCGGTGGTGCCGCACCCCGAGGCGGCGGCCGCGTTTGTCCGGGATCGCGAACGCACCTTCTGGCATGACGAATCGCTGTGGTTTGTGCGCGAGAAACGCGATCGTGCTACCGACGTGCCCGAGTGGGAAGCGCTGCGCACGGCCGCCAGCCAACTCAAAGCGCACGCCATGAGTCGTCTGGCCGAATTGCTGGAGCAATTCGAAGCGCGCGCCACGGCGAACGGCGTACACGTGCATTGGGCGCGCGATGCCGCCGAGCACAACGACATTGTGTACGGCATCATGCAGCAGGCGGGCGTGAAGCGCGTGGCGAAGAGCAAGTCGATGCTCACCGAGGAGTGCGGCCTCAACGCGCATCTCGAGTCGCACGGTATCAACGTGGTCGATACCGACTTGGGCGAACGCATCGTGCAGCTCGCCAAAGAGCCGCCGTCGCACATTGTCATGCCGGCCATTCACTGGAAGAAGCAAGAGATCGGCGCGCTGTTTCACGAGCACATGGGCACAGCCATCGACGAATCGTCACCGCAGGCGCTCGCCGAGGCCGCGCGCGTGCATCTGCGTGACGCACTCGTGCACGCCGACGCGGCGATTACCGGCGCCAATGCGCTCGTGGCTGAAACCGGTGGCGTGGTGGTGTGCACCAACGAGGGCAACGCCGATCTCGGCATGCACTCGGCGCCGATTCACATTGCCTGCGTGGGTATCGAGAAGATCATCGCCACGCGCGACGACCTCGGCATTCTGCTACGCGTGCTAGCGCGCAGTGCCACAGGCCAGCCCATCACGTCGTACACCACGCACGTCACTAAACCGCGCGACGGTGCACAAATGCACGTCGTGCTCGTGGACAATGGACGCACCGCGCGACTCGCCGACGCTGAAATGCGAAGCGCACTGCATTGCATTCGTTGCGGCGCCTGTCTCAATACCTGTCCGATTTACCGGCGAAGTGGCGGCTACAGCTACGGTCACGTCATTCCGGGTCCGATCGGCGCGATTCTCGCACCGGCCGTCGATCTTTCGGCGCATCGCGCATTGCCGTTCGCGTCGACGCTCTGCGGATCGTGCGGCGATGTCTGTCCCGTGAAGATCGATATTCCCGCGCAGCTTCTGACGTGGCGAGAACGCGTTGCCGCGCAGCAGCGATTGCCGTCGGGCTACGCCGCACTGTTCACGCGCCTCGGAACAATTCTCGCATCCCCAACGCGGTTCGCGCGCAATGGACGCTGGATGCGTCGCGCACTGCGCGTGGCGCACGCGACGCGGCTGACGGCGCTGATCAATCGGTTCACGCCCTGGTCACGCCCCGGGCGCGATCTCCCGCGCGCACCGAGAGAATCCTTTCGCGAGTGGGCCCGCCGAACGGGGCGGCTCAAATGAGCGACGGGCGCAGCGCCATTTTGTCCGCGATCCGCGCGGCAGCGGTCCCTCCCGCCGAGCCGGCGAGCATCCACGCCATTCGAACAACGCCCGTCGATACGCTCGCGCAATTTTTGGAAACACTGCCGTCGGTCGGTGCCACTGGCGCTATTGCAGACGATGATCACTCCGAGGAGTCATGGCTTGCACAGTGGTTTCCACGTAGTCGCGATGGCGTGCTCGTCGTTCGCGGACAGTGCGCCGTGGCCGAAAACGGCGCGGTGTTCGTCCACGAAAGCGCGCTCCCTTCGCGCGCCGCACTTGTGCTCGCAGAACACGTAGTGGTGATCGTCTCCGCGCGCACCGTCGTCGCGACGATGCACGACGCAATGCACCGCCTGGACGCGAATGGTTGTGAATGGTTCCTGAGCGGCCCGTCGAAAACCGCCGACATTGAGCAAAGTCTGGTAATCGGAGCGCAGGGCTCGCGCACCATGCACGTGATTGTGAAAGCGGCCTCGTAACGACACCGGGCGGAGCTGCCTGTCAGCGCCCGCGCACCATCGCAAACACGGCCGCCGTATCGATGGACTTGAGGGGCAACGCGATGCGCCGACGCAGCGTCCCGTCGGGATTGAACAGCGCGGCCACGAGATGATCCTCGCGTGGTCGCAGCAGCGGACCGAGGTCGCCGTTCCAATCCAGTAGCACGCGCGCCGTGGAGTCCTTCGGCATGCCGCGGCGGATCATGCCGCGCACCAATCGTGGTGCCCCTTTGAGATCGGCCCGCGCGAACGTTTGCACGTCCGTGCGCAATGCGCTACGCGCGGCGCTCGCGTACGTGAGCATCGCGTCGAATCCCTCTCGGTCGCTGGCGAAAACCAGCACGGCGCGCTCGGCGACCGTTGCGAGAGTGTACGCGCGATCGAACTGATCTTTGATCTCCGCGCGCGGCAACGTCACCGCAGACTGCGCATGAAGCGGAGCGAGTGAAACGCTGCACACGAGCCCCACGGCGCAGGCGATGACACGAATCATGATAGTTGCGCACGCGTTGAACGCGTGGCTAACCGTTGCCCTGCGGTATATCGGATTGACGTGTCCGGAATTCATCTGCACTGTCAACGCTTCCTCTGCCGGAGTTCGTTTCCATGCGTCCAACCCGTCAACACCTCGTTCGGCGTCGCGTTGCTCCTGTTGCTGTCGGTGCACTGGCTCTGATCATCAGCATCGGCGACGTCGCCGGCGCTCAGAATGCCAAGCCGATGGCGATGGCCGCGAGCACTGAACCAAAACTCACTGCCGATCAACTCAAGCTGCGCGCCGCGCTCGACAAGTACAAAGATCCGGTTGTCGCGGTGCACGACGGGTATCTCTCCACGCTGGGCTGCGTGGAATATCCGAAGGGCGGTGGCGAAGGCACAATGAAGTACGTCGCTGGCGGCATGGGCGTGCATTTCCTCAACGGCCAACTTATCGGGCCGAAGCTCGATCCCGCCAAGCCGCAGGTGCTGATCTACGAGCCAGTAGGAGACAAGCTGCAACTCGTGGCGGCCGAGTGGTTCATGCCGGTGGAAGCGGCAGGCAAAACCAAGCCGGCGATTTTCGGTCAGGAGCTTGGCGGACCAATGGCCGGCCATAAACCCATCATGCCCGACGGCCTCGTGCACTACGACTTGCACGTCTGGTTGTGGAAGAACAATCCGGCTGGACTCTTCTCACCCACCAATCCTGCCATCAAGTGCCCGAAGGGCGCCTACTCGTTTGCGGAAGACGCGCCCAAGATGATGATGGGTAAGATGAACGACATGAAGCACTAGCTGGTGTACTACCTCGCGCGACCAGCTCCTAACAAATTCGCGGGAGCTGATCGCCGGGGAGCATGTCAACCACGCGCGTGCCACCAACATGCGTGCGCATCGCGACCAAACCGGCGTGAGCCGACACCACCTTGCCTATCCGACATGCGTGCATTCCCTCCGGGAGTGCACGCATTGCCGTTAACGCCGCGCTTTCTTGCGCCGCCGGCACGATGGCAATGAGAACGCCTTCGTTCGCCACGTACAGCGGATCGAGTCCCAGAAATTCACACGCGGCCTGTACGTCGGGTGGCACGGGAATCGCCGCTTCGTCAAGCAACATGCCCACGTTCGACGTGGTCGCGATTTCGTTGAGCGAACTTGCTGCACCGCCGCGCGTCGGGTCCCGCAACACGTGCACCTGCCCGTTTGTCGCGCGACGTACTGCATCGACGAGCGGCCACAGCGACGCGGTGTCGCTGGTGATCGTGCTGTCAAAGCCGATCTGTTCACGCGCCGACATGATCGCCATGCCGTGACGTCCCAGCGGGCCGCTGACCAGAATGACGTCGTCGGCTTCTGCGCGATCGGCGGATGGCATGAACGCGTCATCCAGCACGCCCACGCCGGCCGTGTTGATAAACAACCCGTCGCCTTTGCCGCGTTCAACCACTTTAGTGTCGCCAGCCACGATTGCGACGCCCGCCGCGCGCGCAGCCTCCGCCATGGCGACTATCACGCGGTCGAGCACATCAAACGCCAAGCCCTCCTCAATGACGAAGCCGGTCGTGAGATAAAGCGGCCGCGCACCCATCATCGCCAGGTCATTGATGGTCCCATGCACGGCCAACGTGCCGATGTTGCCACCCGGAAACTCGAGTGGCTGCACCACGAACGTATCGGTCGACATCGCCAGTGCACCGGCCGACACGCGGAACACGGCGGCATCGCCTTGCTGACGCAAAATCGGATTATCGAAGTGCGGCAGAAAGTGTTCGCGGAAAAGTTGCGCCGAGAGCTTGCCGCCTGAGCCGTGGCCGAGCACCACCCGATCGTGCGTCGCATGTGGCGTGGCGCAGGTGAGTCCAACCGCGCCAATCGATGGCGACGCGTTCGCAAGCGGAACGGAAGTCTGGTTAACGCTCATAGAATCCTCAGGTGCCGGTCAGAACCGGCAACGTTCCGCTCGCGGTCGCCAACGGCGACGACTGGCGAAAGCGACCATAGTTGTAGTACGCCGCACACGCGCCCTCGGTCGATACCATCGGTGCGCCAAGCGGATGCTCCGGCGTGCACGTCTTGCCAAAGCTCGGACAGTCGAACGGTTTGAGTTGCCCGCGTAAAACCGCTCCTGCCTGACACTCGGCCGGCTCAACGGTTCGGATATGATCGAGCGAGAATTTCCGCTCAGCATCGTAGCCGGCAAACTCTTCGCGAACGCCGAGTCCGCTGCGCGGAATGTTGCCGATGCCACGCCACTGTCGATCACACAATTCGAAAACGCGTTCGACAGCACGGCGCGCGGCCACATTGCCGTCCAATTGCACGGCGCGCACGTACTGGTTCTGCACCACATGTTCACCGCGCTCCAACTGCTCGACAACCATCAGCATGCCTTCCAGGATGTCGAGCGGTTCGAATCCGGTTACAACAATGGGCACGCGATATTTCTCGGCGATCGGGAGGTACTCGGTCCATCCCATAATTGCGCAGACGTGTCCGGCGGCCAGAAATCCCTGCACGCGATTGTCAGACGCAGACAAAATCGCCTCCATCGCCGGCGGCACTGTCACATGTGAAACGAGTACGCTGAAGTTCTTGAGTCCGCGTCGTGCCGCTTCCAGCACGGCCATCGCGTTGGCCGGCGCAGTCGTTTCAAATCCCACGGCAAAGAACACCACCTCCTTGTCGGGATGCTTCTCCGCCAGCGTCACCGCATCGAGTGGCGAGTACACCATCTTCACATTGCCGCCGCGCGCGCGAACCTGCTGCAAGTCGCAGTCGGATCCTGGCACGCGCAGCATGTCGCCAAACGACGTGAAGATCACGTCGGGACGCTGCGCGAGCTCTACTGCCCGATCGATCTGTTCCAACGGCGTTACGCACACCGGACAACCGGGCCCGTGAATCATTTCGATGGCGCCGTCGAGCAGTTCGTCGATGCCCTGACGAACGATGGTGTGCGTTTGACCACCGCACACTTCCATCAGTGTCCACCGTCGCGTGGCAGTCGCGCGGATGCGCTTCGCCAGCGTCTGGGCGAGCGCTGGGTCTCGATATTCGCTCAGATATTTCACGCCAGTCTCCCTGCGGGCGGCGGTCCCTGCGATGGAAGGTTGTTCATGTCCACCAGTGCTTCAGCCTGGGCACGAATCACGTCGATGTCGCCCAGTTCGTTCATTGCCTCCATCACCGCGTAGGTGCGTCGCGCCTCCTCTTCGTCGATCTTCGAAATGGCAAAGCCGACGTGCACGATGACGTAGTCACCGATATTGACTGTATCGTTGACATAAGCGAGGCAGACATCGCGTTGCGCTCCGCCGAAATCCACGACACCCGTGGCCAGCACGGTATCGTCGCGGAGCGCCACGACCTTTCCGGGAATTCCAAGACACATCGTCAGCGTCCTCCGCTGGATCCGGCGACGCGCAGCGCGTCGGTGACAAACGAGTGATCAAAGTGCAGCGGCGATTCGAGCGCGCCGTTGCTCTGCTGGGGAATCGCGATCTCCGGTGCGACCTCAGCGGATAAGCGCGCCGCCGCAATCGCTGCCTGACCGAATGACACGCCACCGTCGTTCGCCGGCAGCGCACGCGCCGTGAGTGGCCGCAGTCCAGCCGTGCGCAACTTGCCGGTCAGGCGGTGCAAGAGCCGCGCATTCTGAAAACACCCTCCGCCAAGGGCGACGTAGGTCGTGCCGCGTTCATCGGCCAACTGCATCGTCATCTCGAGCAATCCCGCGCACACACTCTCGTGCGCGTCCGCTGCGAGGTCGTGCACGGACGTGCCGTGCGACTGTCGTTCGTAGAGCGCGAGCAGCAGTGGCACCGGGTCGAGCTGTCGCACTCCATCGCGCCCGAGCGTGACGGGAAACGGAAGCGTCCGACCGACACGCTGACCGGCCGCTGCTTCGAGAAGCATGGCCGCTTCGCCTTCGAAGCGTGCGTGATGACACAACCCGAGCAGCGAGGCGATCGCATCGAACAGACGACCGGCCGATGACGTGACCGGCGCGTTGATACCGCGCTCGATTTGGCGCTGCGCGACCTGCCGTTCCGTGGCCGACACGGACGGCAGCGCCAGATCGAACGCGGAAAACGCTTCGACATCGAGCGAGCGCAGGCCAAGCAGCGCGCGCCACGGTGATCGCACGGCCAGCTCGCCACCGGGCAGAACGAACGTGCGGAAATGCCCTACGCGCGCAAATCCAGTGAGATCGGCGTGCAGAAACTCGCCGCCCCAGACCGTCCCGTCGGGGCCCGCTCCGGTACCGTCGAGCGCGATACCCAGCACCGGCGACGTGACACCATGCTCCGCCGCTACCGCCGCGATGTGCGCGTGATGATGCTGTACGCGCAGTAGCGGTGCTTCCGGTAACTCGCTGTGCAGTCGCTCGGCCTCGCGCGTTGAGAGATAGCCGTCGTGCAAGTCGGCGACGATCGCCTGCGGTACAATGCCGAAGAGCGTCTGATACCGCGCGCGCACCGCATTCCAGTGAGCCAGCGCATCGAGCGTGTCGAGGTCGCCGA
>CBHTUR010000033.1:0-47372 GCA_966096095.1 uncultured Gemmatimonadaceae bacterium
GGTTTACGTCTATCATGGTCAGACTCCCCCCCCCGGGCCCGCCCCCCCCGCCCCCGCCCCGCGTTTCCGTAAACGAGTACCAGTACCCGTACTAGATGGTCATACCAGTACCCCGTACCGGTACCAAGTACCAAGTACTGTAGTTACGCCCTGTTGAGCACTGTCCCACTCTCCACCAACGTGGTCCTGATGCGTACATCCATCATGGCGTCCGATCGGTGCGCGATCAGCCCGATGAGGATGTGCGCCGTGCGCTCGCCCACCTCCATTCCCGAATGGCGGAAGTGCGTCACGTTGGGGTAGAGCAGTGCCGGCGCCAGTCCGTCGCTGATCGCGAGCAGCGACACGTCGTCGGGCACTTTGCGTCCGCGCGACATCAGGACGTAGTGCGAGCGCATCAGCAACTCGTCGGTCATCGCGAACACCGCCGTCGCATCGGGGTGCGCATCGAATGCACGGCCCAGCGTCTGCTCGAGCGGCTCACCGGCCGTCATGCGAACGATCTGCGATTCCGCGATCTTGATGCCGTGTTCGGCGTGCGCCTGCCGGAAGCCGCGCAACCGCATCGCACTGATGCGCTGCCGTTGATCACCGAAGACGCCGATGATGCGTGTGTGCCCGCGCTCGAGCAGATAGGTGGCCGCGTCGCGCCCCACATCCTGGTCGTCGATCGTGACTGTCGAGTACTTGGTGGTCTCGATCGTGTTATCGAGCAGCACCACGGGAATCTCGCAATCATGCAGAATGTCGAGATGCGCCAGATCGGTGGTCTCCGCGGACAGCGCCAGCAGCACGCCGTCGACCGATAAGTGCGTGCAGTACTCGATCAAACGGCGCTCGTGCACGACCGAGTTGTCCGACTGAAACACGATCAGCGAATAGTCGTTATCCTGCGCCACCTTGCTGATGCCCGTGATCAGCGAGGGGAAGAAGAACATGTTCATCTCGGGCAGGATCAATGCCAGCAATCGCGAATTCTTGGCCCGCAAATAGCGCGCACGAAAATTCGGGATGTAGTGCATTGTTTGCGCCGTTTCGCGCACCCGTGCCTTGGTCTCCTCGCTGATGTCCGGATGGTCGGCGAGCGCCCGGGAAACGGTCGGCAACGAAAGCCCAAGCTGACGGGCGATATCCTTCAGGGTGACGCGGCGGCCAGCCATCGGAGGGTCGGGTCGGAGCAGGCAACAGCCAACCGCGACGCGGTCAGCACCCCCGAAAATCGGGGAAGATTACTGCACATTTACGGGATTTGTTGCGGTAGTGCAAGAGGTCACTGCCTATTCGGGCCGCAATCGGACAACTTTCGGGCTCACTTTCTTATCCGGACCAGATTCTGAGCACCACACCGTCGTTTGCGACCCTCGCCCTGCACCCCAGCCTGCAGCGCGGATTGAAAGAATTGGGCTTTGCCCGACCCACCCCCATTCAGGCCGACGCCATCCCGCCGGCTCTCGAAGGGCGCGACCTGCTGGCCTGCGCCATGACGGGGTCGGGAAAGACCTATGCCTTTCTCTTGCCGCTGCTCCATCAGTTGATGGAAAAGCCGCGCGGCGCGACGCGGGTGCTGGTGCTCACGCCCACGCGCGAGCTCGCCGCGCAGATTCTCGAAAGCATGAACGACGTGGCCGTGCACACGCCGCTCTCGGGCGCCGCGGTCTTTGGTGGCGTCGGGATGGGGCCGCAGGAGCACGCCTTCCGCACCGGCGTCGATGTGCTGATTGCCACGCCGGGCCGATTGCTCGATCACTTCCGGCAGCCGTACGCAAAGCTCGATCAGCTCGAGTATCTCGTGCTCGATGAAGCCGATCGCATGCTCGACATGGGCTTCCTCCCCGAGATCAAGAAGATTCTGCGTCACCTGCCCAACAAGAAGCGGCAGACGCTCTTCTTTAGCGCGACCATGCCTGCACCGATCGCGACGCTGAGTCGCGAAATGCTGCAGAAGCCGGTGCAACTCAACATTCAGCGTCAGGCCGCGCCGGCAAAGGGCATCACGCAAGCGGTCTATCCGGTCTCGCAGGATCTCAAGAGCGCCCTGCTCGTCGCGCTCCTCAAGCGCGGCGACATGCCCCAAGCGCTCGTCTTCACACGCACCAAGCACCGCGCCAATCGCCTGGCCTCGCAGCTCGTGACGCAGGGCATTAAGGCCGAGCGCATTCACGGCAACCGCTCGCAGTCGCAGCGCACGCAGGCATTGGCCGGCTTCAAAGACGGCACGTATCAGGTGCTCGTGGCCACCGACATCGCCGCGCGCGGCATCGACGTGGAGGCGCTCGGACATGTCGTGAACTTCGACGTGCCGGTCGCCTCAGAAGACTACATCCATCGCGTCGGCCGAACGGCGCGCGCTGAAGCGACGGGCGAAGCGTTCACCTTCGTTTCGCCGGAAGAAGAAGGCGAACTCAAACAGATCGAGCGCGCGATCGGCAAAGCGCTCCCGCGCGTGACGGTACCGGGCTTCGATTACACCGCCAAGCCGCAGGCCAAACTTGAAGTGCCGTTGGCCGAACGCATTGCCGAGATCCGCAAGAAAAAGGCGGAAGACCGGGCGCGCGCGGCCGCCAAGCAGGCGCGTCGTGAAGCGGCGCAATCCTCCCAGTCTCGCTCATCGCAATCGCGCTCGGCGCCGTCGCGATCTGGGCCACCGCGATCTGGGTCACCGCGATCTGGGCCATCGCGTCCGGGCCCGTCGTCGGGTCCGTCGTCGGGTCCGTCGTCAGGGGCGTCGTCATCCGGTCGGCCCTCTGGCCGCGGACGGTCGCCGCAGAGCTGATGTCGGCGCGTCCGCCGGCGCCCCGGTACCCGATGCCGGGCGCGCAGCACCGTTCGGAAATCGTCATCGATCGCAGCCGTTTTTTGTGCACGCTCGCCCCGGCTGGCAGTGTCGACGATGCCCAGGCGTTCGTGCGCGCGATGCAACGCGAGTTCGCCGACGCGACGCACAACTGCTGGGCGTATGTGGTGGGCGCACCGGGTAGCACCGATCGCATCGGACTGAGCGACGATGGCGAACCGCATGGCACCGCCGGACGGCCGATGCTCACCGTGCTGCAGCACTGTGGCGTTGGAGACATCGTGGCAGTGGTGACCCGTTACTACGGCGGCACGAAGCTCGGCACGGGCGGACTGGTGAAGGCGTACAGCGGCGCCGTGCAGGCGGCGCTCGAGGGGCTGCCGCGCGTGGAGCGCGTGACACGCGTGTCGCTCACCATTCGCGTGGCGTATGCCGCGGTGACGGCATTGCAGCAGCTCCTTCCCGCGTTCGACGCCACCGTCGACCACGAGTCGTATGCGGTAGACGTCGCATTTGTTGTCCGCTGTCCTGAAGAACAGGTGGACGCACTCCGCCGAGCCGTTCTCGATGCAACGCGGGGGCAGGGGAGCGTGCTCGTCGGAGACTCGCAGTAGGCGACTCGCAGTAGGCACGGCGCGTTTCGCTGCGTCCGCTCGCGCGAATGGCTCCCGCACGGCGTGTTTCCCGTGCAAGTTGGGGGATGGCAAATCCGCAGGGCACGCGTGACGGCGTCGCAGGTCGTTTTTCACTCCGTTTCGCCCGAACCGTTTCCGCGACGAGGTGGCTGATGGGTGTGGTGGCGAGCGCAGCATCCGTGATTGCGGTCGCGTCGGCGACGGGCTGTGCGGATCGCAATGCGCCCGACGCGATGCACGATGATCGCGTGCGCTCGGCGGCCGCGATCGCGGCGCCGCCGCCCGATTCCGCGTCACTGGCCACGGCGCAACGCACGTTGCAGGCGTTTCTCGCGGCGTCGCGCGAGTCCACGCCCGATCAGTCGGCGCTCGATACGCTTGGTGCGTGCGGCGACGGCGGACAGTCGTACTTCCCGACCACTATGCTCGCAGGATTCACGTTGCTCCCATTCGAATCGCGTGGCGATACCATCGTCGGACGCGCTGAAGTTGTGACCGTCGCCGAACAGGATGTCGATCGCCGCAACAACAACCACTTCATCGCGCGTCAGCGGGTGCGCACCGATGTGCTGGAGTGGGATGTGATGCCCGACGACGACGGCCGATGGGTTGTGTGCAACGGTTTGCGCTTCGGGTATCGTGGCGTCGATTCGTTGACCACGTGGCGACCGGACGGGGCGTCCTACGCGTCGGCCAAACATCTCGCCGACTCGGTGATGGCGGTGCGCAAATGATTGTCGCGGTCTTCGGCGCGTCGAGTCGTACCGGTCGCTTGTTCATTCCGATGGCGGCCGAGGCCGGCATCATTCAACGCTTGCACTATCGGAGCGCGTCACCCGATCCGTCGCCTGATACGGCCACGGTGGTGGTGGGTGCGTTTGCGGATCCGACCGCGGTGCGCGAGGTGCTGCGCGGGGCGGATGCGGCACTCGTGTTGCTGGGTCCCCGGCCGGATGCCCGCGGCGTGATTTGCGCGACGGCGACCAAGGCGATTATCGCGGGCATGCGGACGCAGGACGTGCCGCGGCTGATCTGCATCACCGGCGCGACCATCGGCGACATGTCCGGTAACGTGGGCATGAGTCTCAAGATGATGGCCTTCGGGCTGCGCAAAACCGGTCAGGCCGACGTGCTCGCCGATCGTGACGCGCAAGATCGGCTGGTGCGTACGAGCAAGAAACAGTGGACGCTCATCAAGCCGCAAAAACTCACCGATAGCGCAGAAGCGGCGGTGGACGCCGGTCCTTCGGTCTCGATGGGTCTGAACAGCGTCGTGTCGCGCGCGTCGCTGTCGCGGTTTCTCGTGAACGAGTTGTTGCAGCCGCAGTTTGTCGATCAACCGGTCTACATTCGCGAACGCTGAACGCGATTCGCTCTTCTCACACTTTGCCCGTCACGCCGCCTCCCCCATGACTGCTACCAAGTACAACTGGGAAGATGTTCGTCTCGAAGAGTTGAATCCGCTGATCAGCCGTCGACTGATCAGCAGCGAGAAGCAGATGCTGGCGCACGTATATCTCAAGAAGGGCGCCATCGTGCCGGCGCATCATCATCACAATGAGCAGTTCACATACATCCTGTCCGGTGCCTTGCGCTTCTGGATCGGCGAACACGCCGACAATCCGGGCGATGTGTACACCGACGTGCACGCCGGCGAAGTACTCACGATTCCGGGCAACCTGCGACATCGCGCGGAAGCGCTCGAAGACACGCTCGACGTCGACATTTTCAATCCGCCGCGTGAAGACTGGTTGAACGGCAGCGACGCCTACCTGCGCGAGACCAAGTAATCATGGACTTGGGCATCAACGGCAAAGTCGCCCTGGTCTGCGGCGCCAGCAAAGGCATTGCCTTCGCGGCGGCGGAGTCGTTCGCGCGGGAAGGTTGTGCGTTGGCCATCTGTTCGCGCGATGAAGCCGCAATTACAGCGGCGGCGGACAAGTTGCAGGCGATGGGTGTGCCGGTGCTGAGCATCGTGGCCGATCTGGCCACCGAAGCCGGCATCGCGCACGTGGTTTCAGAAACGATGGCGCGCTACGGTCGGGTGGATATTCTCATCACCAACACCGGCGGCCCCAAGCCGGGCGTAGTAATGACGCAGGACTGGGCGGCGTGGCAGTACGCGAGCGAACTCTTGTTGCGCAGCGTGGTCGAACTGACGCGCGCCTTCGTGCCCGGCATGCGCGAGCGGAAGTGGGGACGCATTGTGGCCATCACGTCGAAAGCGGTGAAGGCACCGGTCTCCACGCTTGTGCTCAGCAACGGCATGCGCGCCGCGGTTACCGGTTATCTGCGCACGCTTGCGAACGAAGTCGCCGCCGATGGCGTGACCGTCAATACGGTGCTCCCCGGGATGACCGCGACGGAGCGTCTCGACGGCCTTGCGGCCGCGACGGTGGCGCAGACCGGCAATTCGCGTGAGCAGGTATTTGCCGGATGGGTCGCGGGCATTCCGGCGCGACGACTCGGTCGGCCGCAGGAGACGGGCGCCACGATTGCCTTTCTGGCCTCCGAGCCCGCCGGTTTTATCACCGGGCAAGCTATCTTGGTAGACGGCGGCGAGATCAACACGCTGCTCTAAGCCGCGAACATCGTTCGCGACCTTTCTCCTTCAGCATCGAGCGCTGCATGAGTCGTATTTCCGAAACCGAGTGGATCTGGCGCGACGGCACCATGATCAAGTGGGCCGATGCCCAGGTCCATGTGCTCAGCCACTCCATGCAGTTTGGCTCGGCGGCGTTCGAAGGCATTCGCGCGTACAGCACGCCCAAGGGTCCGGCGGTGTTCCGGTTGCGCGAGCATCTCACGCGCTTGGTGAACTCGGTGAAGATCTATCGCATCGAGTCGCCGTATTCGGTGGAGCAGCTGTACGAGGCCACCAAACAAGTGGTCGCGAAGAACAACATCGATGCGTGCTACATTCGCCCGATGATTCTGCGCGGTTACGGCGCGTCGGGGATGGTGCCGTTCGACAGCCCAGTCGAGACATACATTCCGTGCTGGCCGTGGGGCGCCTATCTCGGCGACGAAGCGCTCGCGCAGGGCGTCGACGCCTGCATCTCGAGCTGGCATCGGGTGGCGCCGAACACTATTCCCGCCATGGCCAAGATCGCGGGCAATTATCTAAGCGGACAGCTCATTAAGATGGAAGCGCTCACCAACGGCTTTGCCGAAGGCATCGCGTTGAGCCCGGGCGGCGTGGTGAGTGAAGGTTCCGGCCAGAACGTGTTTGTCGTCGACCACGGCACCGTGGTCACCTCGCCACTCGATGGCACGATGCTCGGCGGCATCACGCGCGACACCATTCTCCAAATCGCCAAGCGCGATGGCCTCACGGTGCGCGAGCAGCCCATCGCGCGTGAAATGCTCTACACGGCCGACGAAGTGTTCTTCACCGGCACGGCCGCCGAACTCACGCCCGTGCGCAGCATCGATCGCATCAAGATTGGCTCGGGCACAGTCGGACCGGTGACGCGCCAGTTGCAAAAGGCGTATCTCGATATCGCGAAGGGTGTCGCGCCCGATACGTTCGGGTGGCTGACGTACGTGCGCTGAGCCGAGCGACTCGACGCCCGATCGTTTGTAAGAGGCTCGCATGGCGCTGACATCCACGATGTACACGTTCGACATCACGGTGTCGAACGTGGATCGCGGCGTCTATGAAACGCTGCCACTGCGCATGGCGATGCATCCGTCAGAGTCGCCAGAGTATTTCGTGGCCCGGTTGCTCGCCTACTGTCTTGAGTACACGGATGGCATTGCGTTCTCCAAGGGCGTCTCCGATCCCGACGATCCGACGATTTCGGTGCGCGATCTGACCGGCGCACTCAAGGTCTGGATAGAAATCGGCGCGCCCGATGCGGCACGACTGCACAAGGCGGCGAAAGCGTCACCCCGGGTGGCCGTCTACACGCATCGCGATCCGGGCCAGGTGCAACGCTTGCTCGTTGGCGAGCGCATTCACAAAGCTGAGCACATTCCGCTCTATGCGATCGATCGCGACCTGATCGCGGCGCTGTGCGAGCGTCTCGAACGCCGTCTTCAGTTTACGCTTTCGATGACGGACGGCATGTTGTACCTCGATCTCGACGGTGTCACGTTATCGGGCGCCGTGGAAACACTGGCGTTGCAGCCGACCTCGTAGGGACACACGACGAGCACCGGCGTCCTCCTTCACGTCTTCGCGGAGACACTCGTATGCTGCGTTCTCGTTTCGCTCTGACGCGCATCCCGTTAACGCGCATCCCGTTAACGCGCATCGCGCTGGCGCTTCTCACCGTGTCCGTGGTGGCGGCGTGTGCGTCGCACCGTCCGCCGAATCCGGAGTTTCTGACGCCGTACGGACCACCGGTGAATCCGTTCTCGCCAGCCGTGCGCGTGGGCGACATGCTGTATCTGGCGGGACAGATCGGCACCGACAGCACGGGAACGCTGGTGAAAGGCGGCATTGAGCCCGAAGCGCGCCAAACGATGCGAAATATCGCCGATGTGCTGGCCAAGACCGGATCGTCGATGGATCGCGTGGTGAAGTGCACCGTCTTTCTTGCCGACATGAAAGAGTGGCCGACGCTCAACGGCATCTACGCCACGTTCTTCCCGAACCACAAGCCGGCGCGCAGTGCATTCGGTGCCACCGCGCTGGCCCTCGGCGCGCGCGTCGAGATTGAGTGCATCGCGGTAGCCGCCAAATAGCGCGCGACCGGCGGATTCCGGGGCACTTGGACCGCCGGTCTAATTGACGCCTCACCTCCCGGCACGAATGTTCTGAGCACGGTGCCGGTCCCGGCCAAGCAAGAGGCGTGCATATGGCAGTCAGCATCAACTATCGCGCGTTCGTGCTCGAGCAATTGGCTCGCGCCGTTCCCAGCGTGCGTGCACGATCGATGTTTGGCGGCGTGGGGATCTACAGCGGCGACTGCTTCTTCGCGCTTATCGACAGCGACCGACTGTATTTCAAGGTCGACGACGTGACTCGCCCGCGGTTCGACGCCATTCGCATGGGTCCGTTTCGTCCATTCGGCGACGGCGGCGACGCGATGCAGTACTACGAAGTCGCCGCGGACGTCCTGGAAGACGTCGACACGCTCATCGAGTGGGCCAACGAGGCGGTCGACGTGGCGCGTCGGGCCAAATCGCGAGGTCGCGGCGATCGTTCGCGCTTGCACCGATCCACCATCTTTCGGCCGCCAACGAGCGGACATCGTAAGACACCGCAGTAGATTTCGCGGATGTCCTTCCGTGCCCCCCAGTGGTGCCGGCGTTCCGCCGTCATCGTTGTGCTGAGTGCCTGGTCGTCGCTGAGCCTCAACGCGTGCGCCGCGAATCGTCGTCCGCCCACGACAGTCGCGGCCCTTGAACGCGACGCGCTCACTGCGTCGCGGATTGAGCGGGCGAATCGCGACAGTGTCATTTCACGGCTGGCACGTCGAGCGGAACGGCGCGGCGACCGCACGCTCGATATTCTCATGCTGTCCGGCGGCGGACAGGTCGGTGCGTTCGGCGCCGGCTTTCTGCGCGGTTGGCGCTCACGCACCGATCAATCGCTGCCGCAGTTCGATCTGGTTACCGGCATCAGTACCGGGGCGCTGCAAGCACCGTACGCGCTGCTCGGCACCACGGCATCGCTCGACACCCTGACGGTGCTCTATCGCGACGCGCAGGAGCGGGTCGCGCCATCGATCGACTATCTCTCGGTCTTTCGCCGCACGGGCGGTTTGGTGAATCCCTCGCGGTTCGATCGCACACTCGCGCAGAGCATCGATGGCAAATTCCGCGATGAGCTTCGTGCCGCTTTTGCGCTCGATCGGCAAATCGTGTTTGGCACGAGCGACTTCGATCTCGGCATTGGCCGCACGTGGTCGCTGAGCGACGAGCTCGATAGCACGGCCAACAGTCTCGCGCGTGCGCGCGCGCTGCTGAAAGCGGCGACCGCCATTCCCGGGGTCTTTCCGCCCGTGGTGATTGATGGTCACGTGCACGCTGATGGCGGCGTGATTACCAATCTGCTGCCGATGCTCGACTTTGCCGACTATCAACAGTTGGCGCACCAACTGGCGGCCCGCGGCATCCGTGACGTGACCGTGCGCGTGTACGTGGTGATGAATCTCTGGACGCTGCCGGAGCCCAAGGTGATTGCTGCGTCGAGTCGCCGGCAGGTCAGTTCGCGATCTACCGCGATGCTGTTCTACACGCATCAGCCGCAGACACTGGAGCTCCTCGACGTCCTGGCGCGCGCGGTGTCCGCCTCGGTTCCGGGAATAAAAATGGAGTTCCGGGCGGCAACGATTCCAGCTGAACTGTCCCTGTTGCCCGGCGCGAGCGCGCTGTTTAACAAGGCGTTCATGCTCCGCATAGACGAAGCGGGTTACGCCAAGGCGCGCAGCGAGAATCCGTGGGACCGCGTTCCCTCGGCATACGCGCGCGAAGCCCCGCCCCGTTAAGCCGCTTTCAACCCACCGCAGACCCCCGCATGGCCGACGACGCACTGCAAGTCATTCGCTACGAGCCGTACAACGCGGAAACTCCTGAGGCAGAGCTCGCGCACCACGTCACACCAATTCCGAGCGCGTACGTGCGGACGAATTTCGGTGTGCCGCAACTGACCGAGTCGCACTCGATCGTGGTCGATGGGGCTGTGTCAACGCCATTCGAGATCTCTGTGGCGGAGCTACGCGCAATGCCGCAGCACACGGTCGTCGCGACGATGGAATGCGCCGGCAACGATCGTCTCGATATGACTCCGCTGCCCGTGGGCGAGCCATGGCAGAGCGGAGCCGTGTCAACGCTCGCATGGTCTGGCGTGCGGTTGGCTGATGTACTCGCGCGTGCCGGAGTGGCAAGCGACGCCATTGAAGTGTTGGTCACTGCTGCCGACGCCGGTCCTCGCGATGATGCGGTTGGTGAGGTGCGCTACGCGCGTGCCCTGCCGATTGCCGATGCGTTGCGTCCGGAAACGCTGCTGGCGTTCAGCATGAATGGAGCACCGCTGAGCGCGGACCACGGCGCGCCGGTGCGTCTCGCCGTTCCAGGATGGTATGGCATGGCGAGCGTAAAGTGGGTGACACGCATTGAGCTGTTGCGCACCAAGTTCACCGGCTATTTCCAGAGCCAGCGCTACGTCTACGATGATGCGACGGGCATCACGCCGGTGGATCGACTGCGCGTGAAGTCGATCATTACCTCACCCGCGGCGAGTGCGCGCTGCGCGCGGACGGTGCGCGTAGGTGGTTGGGCGTGGTCGGGTTTCGGTGCGATTACACGCGTTGATGTCGCGATCGACGGGGGCACGCCGTGGATGACCGCGCACATCGGCACACCGGCATCGCCTACTGCGTGGACGCCGTGGCACATCGATCTCACCTTGCCGCGACGTGGACGCATCGTTCTGCGCAGTCGCGCCACCGATGCCACCGGTGCCACGCAGCCGGATGCGATTGCGTGGAATCGCCTGGGCTACGGCAACAACGCCATCCGGCAAATCACGGTCGACGTCGTCGAGTAGCGTCACACACGCATGCACGATTCCTCCACTCTGCGCTGGCGAAGCGGCGAACCGTCGGATGCGGCAGCGCTGGCCGCATTCGGTCGTCGCGCGTTTACAGAAACGTTTGGTCACGACAACAATCCGAGTGACCTCGCCCTCTATCTCGACCACGCCTACGGCGAACCGCAGCAACATCGCGAGCTGACGCAGCCGGACATCGAGTTCATCGTGGTGGAGTCCAGCGCGCAGCTTGTCGGGTATGCGCTCCTGCGCGTTGGGGCCACGGATCCCGCCGTGCAAGGCCCCGATCCAGTACAGATCGAACGTATCTACGTCGACGCCTCGTGGCACGGCACGGGCGTGGCGGCTGAGCTCATGATGCGCTGCGCCGGCCGAGCGCAGGCGTTGGGCGGCCGCACTCTCTGGCTCGGTGTGTGGGAGCGGAATGCGCGCGCGATTCGTTTCTACGAAAAACACGGATTTGTGGACGTCGGATCGCAGACATTTGTTGTCGGCACTGATCCGCAGACCGATCGCGTGATGATGCGCTCACTCGAAGAACCGCTTTCCGACGACCGACGCTAACGCGTTCAGACAACGCGCCGCGCACATCGTGAGCGGCTAATCGTGCTCTGCGCACTCTGCGTACGCTGCGGTTAACGCAGTTGCCCACACGAACCGCCTAGCCGCGGATCACGCGGGAACGCGCGGATCCGGCGTATCGTGATTCAACCGACGCCTTGATCGGGGGAGTTTCCTTTTCTTGCTGAACCGCTCAGGCGGGACTAACGCGAAGCGCGTCGAACGCACGGCACGATCCGCGCGTTTCCGCGTCATCCGCGGCCAACTATTTGGTGATCTGCAACCGACAATTGCCTCACCCGCGCCGACGATCGATGTTCAAGACGTGAACGCCATCCACGCACGCCGTTTCACGTATGCGTCCGCGCAGAACCGCACGATTGTCGTGGCGGTGAGCGCGATTCTTGTCATCGAAACTACCGTGTTGCATCTGTGGCTCGCGCCGCAACACGCGCGAGTGGCATGGCTCCTCACCGCGCTCAGCTTGGCTACCCTCGCGTGGCTCTGGCGCGACGATGTGCGCTATCGGGCCGGCGAAATTCGAGTTGCCGGGCAGAGCTGTGATGTGCAGTTGGGCGCGCGCTGGGTTGGTACAATTCCGCGCGAGCTGGTTGAACACGTCACGCGTCCGACGTGGAAGGACCTCCCCGAACCGGGGAATCCGACGGCGAACGATTACGCGAATCTCACCAAGCCCGCCGATCCGAACGTACTCATCGTATTGCGCGAGCCCGTGGCGCTGCGCGCCTTCGGTCTGGTCGACAAAAAAGTCCGGCGCATCGGAGTGCATCTCGATGCGCCGGACGACTTTCTCAGCGAGCTGACCGTCGCGCGGACATCTGCGACTTAGAAACCGCCCCGCTGTCTGGTGGGCGGTGGCGGATCGGTGTTCTTCGGCTGCTTCATCGTGTTGGGCATGTGCTCCGTGCCGCGGTGACACATCACGCAGGTGGCCTTCGGATAATCCTCGTCGAGCCCCGTGTTCTTCTTGAGGTCGCGATTGATGTCCTGCGTCATGCTCTCCATCAGGCGGGAGATCTGTTTCTTCTTCGAGTTCTCGTTGGCGTAATCGACCTTGAGCACGCCGTTCACGTTCTGGTTCACGTGACAGCCCGTGCACGACGCGCCAACGGAACGTCCGTACTGCTCGTCCATCATCGTCAGAAACTGCTTGACCGGCATGTCTTTGTTGAGCTTCACGTTCTTGAAAACCTTGCCCGCCGGCTCGTTCTCGCGCCCGGGCACCGACGCCAGCACCTCGGCCATCAGTGCTTTGCGCACCGAATCTTGGCGCTCCCAGTTGGGAGGCTGCGGCGCGCGACGCACAGTCTGCGGCCCGCCGGGTGCTCCGCCCGGAGGCCCGCCCTGACGACCCGGCTCTCCTCCACGGCCTGCCGCGCGCGCGGCTGGCACCGGCGCCTGCGATTCCGTCTTGGCGCTGTGTGAGCAACCCAGACCTGTACTCAAAACGAGCGCTCCGACTGCAACCGGCCACAACCGCATGATGCCTCCGAGAGGGATGAATCGCCTGCGCACGATTCAGAATATTGTAGGACTATCGGGGCGCCGTCTCAACGCTTCTTCGCGAGAATGGTGCCGCGACAGGTGATGGCTTTACAGTGGCAGGGATACCGACGTTTGGCCGCCGGCGTATGCCGTTCGTTCAGTACAAAGGCATAATCGTAGACTAACTCCTCGTCCGGGACGATGTCGTGGATTGTCTCGATCCAGAGTCGCCCCTCGTCGACCACCACATCGCAATTCGGTGCGCAGGAGTGGTTCAGGAATCGCGCGTCGTTGCCGTTGACCGACGCATCAACCACGACCTCGTCGTCGATGGCGAAGAGATAAGTGTGATGCCGTGTGTCGCTTTCGGGGTAGCGGGCGTCGGCTTCACTCGGCGAAATGCGCTCGCCGGCGTATTCGATTAAGCGCACACCGGCGGGAATGTGACAGGTCGCAAATGCGCCAAGCCCCTGAATAGGCGACGCACGCACGACAAACCACGGATTCGACGCCGCACGTGCTGGATCGGAAGGGGAAGCCATGGCTGAAAAATATCCTTCGCACGTACCCTCACGGGATGTGTTCGGGACAATCGAGGGCTCGAATGGGCTACATTTGAAATCTTCAAGGAGAACTACATGTCCCGTACGCTACCCGTGGCCCGCGATGCGTTCATCACCGCGATGAATCGCGACACCGCTGGCTCCGATCGTCCTCGCTATACCGCCGTGCTCGACGCGCTCATCGAGTGGAGCCTCGCCCGGCCTGAACATTTGCAGTTTCGCACCGATGAATCCGCGTCGGGTGTCGTCAGCTTTCAGCGCGTGGGGTCGAACGCGGTGTTCTGGGCCGCGCGTCCCATGCGTGGATCGGGGCCGAAAATCGAGTTTCTGCCGCGCGCGTCCGCGACGCTGCCGGCCGAGAAGCGCGCCGCCGCGCGTGACGCGCTGAATGGTTGCACGCGCGAATTCCTGGAAGAGAGTGATCGCCTCGCGATCACGTTCGGTGCGCTGAAGAACACGAGCGCGCGCGAGACCGTCTTCTCCGTGATGGACGATCTCCTGCAATCCACGTGAGCCAGAAGTCGGAGGTCGCCGTCGGCGCCCCCGCCGCGGTCGGCCTCAGTGAGCGCGGCTTCGCCGCGCTCGGCATCGATCCGCGTGTGAGCGACGCCCTCGCGTCGCTGGGGTACGAAGAACCGACACCAGTGCAGCGCGCCACCATTCCCCCGCTTATGCAGGGGCGTGATGTGCTTGCGCAAGCCGCTACCGGCACCGGCAAGACCGCGGCGTTCTCGCTGCCATTGCTGCATCAAGTCACGCCGCAGGCGCGTCCGGCCGATCGCACGACCGCGTTGATTCTCACGCCAACGCGTGAGTTGGCCATGCAAGTCGCGGAAGCCGTGCATCGCTACGGGCGCGCGTTGGGCGTAAGTGTGCTGCCGATCTACGGCGGCGCATCGATGGAAAATCAGATTCGCTCGCTCAAGCGCGGCGTCGATGTGGTGATCGCCACGCCGGGGCGCGCACTCGATCACTTGCGCCGCAAAACGCTGCAGTTGCACGCGTTGAAGACGGTGGTGCTCGACGAAGCGGACGAAATGCTCGACATGGGATTCGCCGACGAACTGGAGGCGATTCTCGAAGCGACACCCAAGACGCGCCAAACGGCGCTCTTCTCGGCCACGTTGCCGCCACGTATCGCGTCGATCGCCAAGCGTCAGCTGCGCGATCCGGTCACCATCACGATCGATCGTGAAGTGGTGCCCGACGGCGAAGCCGCGCGCGTGCGCCAGGTGGCGTACATGGTACCGCGGGCGCACAAGATGAGCGCGCTCGCACGGGTAATCGACATCGAACAGCCGACGTCGGTCATCGTCTTCTGCCGCACGCGCACGGAGGTCGATGAGCTGTCGCAGACGCTGATTGGGCGCGGTATGCGCGCCGAGGCGTTGCACGGCGGTTTGTCACAGGACCAGCGTGATCGCGTGATGCAGAAATTCCGCGCGCGCAAAGTCGATTTGCTCGTGGCGACCGACGTGGCGGCGCGCGGACTCGATGTGAAGCATGTGTCGCACGTGGTGAACTTCGACGTGCCGGTTGACGCCGAAACGTATGTGCATCGCATTGGCCGTACCGGGCGCGCGG
Source organism: uncultured Gemmatimonadaceae bacterium (assembly GCA_966096095.1). Lineage (GTDB taxonomy): Bacteria > Gemmatimonadota > Gemmatimonadetes > Gemmatimonadales > Gemmatimonadaceae > Gemmatimonas. The sequence continues at coordinate 15,148 of CBHTUR010000033.1, forward strand.
GGCGGGAAGGCGTCGCGATTACGTTCGCGGAGCCGCGCGAGCATCGCCTGCTGCGCAACATCGAGCGCGCGACGGCGCAACGCATTGAGATTGCCACGGTCCCAACGGTGGCCGACTTGCGCACGCGGCGTCTCGAACTCGCGCGCGCCACGCTGCGCGAAGCGATTATCGAAGGCGGATTCGATCGTTATCACGGCATCGTGGAAGCGCTCGCCGAAGAGTTTGACGTGATGGACATCGCCGCTGCGGCTGTCAAGCTGCTCGAGAAAGACGGCGACGTGGACGAGACCGAAATTCCGTCGCAAGTGCCGCGCGAAGGCGACGCGCGAACGGGCTCGCGCCGCGTCGAGCGACCAGCGTCGAACCGGCCCGGTACTGCCGACGGCCCGCGCGACCGAAAGCGGGAGAAGGCGGGCGACAAGCGCGGCGACAAGCGCGCGGAAAAATCGCGTCCGCAACCCGAGTGGGCGGTGGCCCGTCTGTGGGTGGGTGCCGGTCGCAAAGCGAAACTGAGGCCGGGCGATTTGGTTGGCGCCATCGCGAACGAAGTGGGAATTGACGCGAGCTCCATCGGCGCAATTCAGATCGCGGACGGCTTCTCGACTGTTGAAGTGCCGGACGAGATTGCGGACGACATCATCGCTGCACTCAAAGCCACCAAGATCAAAGGGCTGCGCGTCCCCGTTCGGCGCGATCGCCTGCGTTAATCGCACAACTCGCCGGACCGTCTAACCGCGACGGTCCGGATGTGGTCGTGTGCGCGCCAGCAGGGCGCGCACATGATCGCGCTGCAATTGATAGAGCCGGCCGCCAAACATTGCGGCAATCACCGTGCAGGAAATCATCGTGACGCTGGCACGCACTGCGGGCTCAAAGCCTCGCGCGATTTCCAGCAGAATTGAAATGCCGCCGCCCCAGAGCAGCACGCGCCCCGCAATCTGCCGATAGCGCTCCAGGTCGCGCCCGTAGAATTCCGCGATGATGTAGCCCACGAGAGTGAACGAGGCGACGTGTTCGAGTGCCAGAAAGATGGCTCGATCGGTGAGATCGCCCGGCGGCAGCAACGCCCACATCCATTGCCATTGCGGCTGCGCGCTATCCAACGGCCAGAGCGATGACAGCGCCAGAAACGCGGCGAAGAACGGCAAGACCAGGCGCAGAGTGGGTAACTCAAATCGTGCTGACGTCGATTGCTGCACGCGCATGGTAGCCAGATGTCGCAGCCAGGCGATGCCGATCGCGATCGCAATGCCAGCCACCAACAGCGCGTGGTCGCGGAGACCGCTGATCAGCAACGCGACCGCACTCCAGCCACCGGCAGTCAGCGCAATTGCCAGGCGCGTACGCCCGGGCGAAAGCTGTCGCGACGGTGCGATGTACGCCGTGAAGACCGCGCCAATGACACCGCTGCCAAAGACCACAATGAGCAGCACCAACCAACCGCGCGCGTCGGCGCCGCCGTCGACACCAGTGCCGGATGAAAGCCCCACCAACCAGGCCAGCGGCACCAGGAGATAGACGAGTCCCGTCAGCGGCAACTCGAGCGCCAGACTCCGCACCGTCGAAGTGCCATCGAGGCGCTTGAGCAAGACGCCGTAAATCCACGCGCCAACGACAGCGCCGAGCGTGTTGGTGGCCAGGTCGACCAGCGATGTGAAGCGCGTCGCCTCAAAGAGTTGGCCGAACTCGACGGCGCCGCTCAATCCGGCGCCGAGCACGACAACGCGCCACCACGGCACTCGCGCCCCGGCCGGCCGGGTGAGCTGATAGACAAAACCCACCGGAACAAACATCACGATGTTCATGATGATGTCCGACCATTCCCACAGCGACGTGATGCCGTGCATCGGATGCGCCGCGAACTGGAAAGGCGCGAGCGTGATCACGACGATGACCGCGGCGAGGTACCCGAGCACGGCCCGACCTAACCGGAACGCTGTGAGGTCGGCGAGACGACGATACGGCGGGGGTGGCCCAGCGGGCGACGCGTGCATCCGAGAAAATATCGGCAGGCCGGCGCGGTGAGATCACCGGAAATCTGCTGCGGGTGAAAAAAATTCCGGTAGTTTGACGCAGGGCCCTGCCGACCCAAACTGCGCGACTCGACGCGCCATCACGGACGGCCCACTACGCCTTGTCCGCCTGACTATGCGCCCCTCAAAAAACGTCCGCCCTCTCGCCTGGATTCGCCCACTCGTGGGGTTCGTCGCGCTCGCGTTCTCGTCGAACCGTGCGCCGGCCCAGGCCAAGCCGAAGACTCCGCCGGAAACGCCGACAGCGAGCGTTGCTGCGTCCGTCACTGACTCCGCGACGATGGCTTCGCTGACCTGGAGAAATGTCGGGCCCTTTCGCGGCGGACGCGCCAATGCCGTGACCGGCATTTCGGCGCAGCCGCTGACGTACTTCGCCGGCTATACCGGCGGTGGCGTGTGGCGTACGGATGACGCGGGACTCAATTGGCGCAACATCTCGGATGGTCAATTCACGTCGAGCTCTATTGGCGCGATCGCCGTCGCACCATCCGATCCGAATGTGATCTATGTCGGCACCGGCGAGTTTGCCGTGCGCGGACAGTCGTCGACGTACGGCGACGGCATGTATCGCAGTACCGATCAAGGACGGACCTGGAGCAAAATCGGGCTGCCGTTGTCGCGCCAGATCTCTGCCGTGCGCGTACATCCCACCAATCCGGATTACGTGTACGTGGCCGTGCAGGGAGATCGATGGAAAGGCACGCCCGACCGCGGCATCTATCGTACGATGGACGGCGGCAAGACGTGGACGCAGTTGCTCAAAGGCGAAAACGCGACGAGTGGCGCGGTCGATCTCAGCATGGATCCGACGAATCCGCGCATCCTCTACGCCGCGATGTGGGATCATCAGCGTCAGCCCTGGATGGTGCGCAGCGGTGGTCCCGGCAGTGGCATCTGGAAGTCGCTCGATGCGGGCGAGACGTGGACGCGACTGAGCGAAGGACTGCCCAAGTTGATGGGCAAGATCGGTGTGGCCGTGTCACCGGCCAATCCCGATCGGTTGTACGCGATTATCGAAGCGGAAAATGGTGGACTCTATCGGAGCGACGATGCGGGCAAGACGTGGCGGCTGATGACCGGCGATCGCCTGATTCAAACGCGCTCGTGGTACTACATGAACGTCACCGCCGATCCGAAAAACGCTGACGTGGTGTGGGTGATGAACGCGCCGGTTATGCGCAGCATCGATGGCGGCCGCACCTTCCAAACAGTGCCGGCGCAACACGGCGACAATCATCAGCTCTGGATCAATCCCGCGAATCCGCAATATCTCATCAACGCCAACGATGGCGGCGCGTCGATTTCACTCGACGGCGGGAAAAGCTGGAGCACGCAGGACAATCAACCAACGGCGCAGTTCTACCACGTGGCTGTTGACGATGGGTTTCCGTACAAACTCTACGGCGGTCAGCAGGACAACACGTCGGTGATCATCAAATCACGCACCGACGGCAGCAGCATCGACGTCCGCGATTGGGACGCCGGGCCAGGGTGCGAAAGCGCGAACATGGGCGTCAGCGCCAAGAATCCGCGCTATGTCTACGGCGGTTGCTATCAGGGACTCATTGACGAGCAGGACGCCAACACCGGGCTGTCGCGCACAATCATGCCGTGGCCCGAAATGAATCTCACGGAACCGACCGACAAGACGCGGTATCGCTACAACTGGACCGCGCCAATCGAGGTGTCGCAGCACGACGACAAGATCGTCTACCACGGCGGCAACGTGCTCTTCAAAACCAGTGACCGGGGGCAGCACTGGACGCCCATCTCGCCTGATCTCACGCGCAACGATAAGGCGCGCCAAGGATGGGGCGGTGGTCCGATCACTAACGAAGGTGCCGGCGGTGAAGTGTACGCGGCCATCGTGGTCATCGAAGAATCACCGCACGATGCGAAGACGCTGTATGTCGGAACCGACGACGGACTGATTCAACGCACGCGCGATGGCGGCGCTTCGTGGACAAACGTGACACCCAGCGCGTGGGGCGACGGCTTGGTGAACGAAATTGCTGTTTCACCGCACGACGCCGGAACGGTCTACGTCTCGTTCCGCAAAGACCGGCTCGGCGACAACGCGCCGCACATCTATGTCTCTACAGACTTCGGTTCGTCGTGGAAGGAGATCATCGGCGGACTGCGGGCCGGCGAGCCGGTTCGCGTGGTGCGTGAAGATCCGATGCGCAAAGGCTTGCTCTATGCGGGCACGGAAACAGGTGTGTACGTGTCGTACGACGCAGGCGCGCACTGGACGGCGTTCCCGGGGTTCCCGGTGACGCCGGTGACCGATCTGGCCGTCAAGCACGACGATCTCATCGCCGCGACCGAAGGACGCGCGTTCTGGATTCTCGACGATCTGTCGGTGCTGCGTCAAAAGAGCGACGCCGCACTCTCGGCTGCGGTGCATCTCTATGCGCCTCGCGCCGCCGTGCTCGCTGGTGGTGGCAATCCGCCCGTGAAGAACGCCGGACGCAATGCGCCGTACGGTGCGATGATCTACTTCCGCGTTGCCGCGCTCGATTCGACGATCACCACGACAATGGAATTTCTCGACGCGAAGAACGCGGTCGTGCGCTCATATGCCAGCAAGGGCGATAGCCTCAACAAGCTGACGGTGAAGGCGGGGCTGAATGTGCTGAACTGGAACCTTCGTCGCGCTGCGCCGACCAAACTTGGCACCGTGCTGCTCTTTGGCGCGCCGAACGACGGTGGCGCCCGTGTTCCTGCCGGTCGGTATACGGTGCGACTCACGCAAGGCACCACCGTGCTGACGCAACCGCTCGAGGTCAAGCAAGACCCGCGCATTTCAGAGCCGGCGAGCGTCGTCGCCGAGCGCGACTCACTTGCGCAGTTGCTGAATGCGCGCATCACCGAGATCCACGACGCGGTGCTGCGTTTGCGCGATGTGAAAGTGCAGGTGTCCGGTTTCGTGACGCGCGCGAAGGACATCGATACGGTGACCAAGGCGGGCAAAGCGCTCACCGGCAAACTCGAGAAGCTCGATCCGCGCCTCACAACGAAGGCGAGCAACGGGCAAGACATCATCAACTACGCCAACGGCATTAACGGTCAGTACGGGTTCTTGCTCGGCCAGGTGGAAGGCAACAGTGGCGTGACGCAGCCCGTAAAGGATCGACTGGTTGAACTCGAGAAAGTATGGAACGCACTACGCGCAGAAGTGGAGCAAGTGGAAACGGTGGATGTGGCGGCGTTCAACGCGCTGCTCGCGGCGAACAAGGTGCCGGGTGTGATTTCCGCGCCGAAAAAACGGACGATTCTCCAGTGAGAGACGAAGCACAGTTGTCTCGCGCCGAGACGCGGAGAATGCGGAGCGCTCATCGCGGAATGATGGTCGCGACACTTGCGGTGGGCATGCTGGGGATGAGTGTGCGTCTGGCGGCGCAGGCGAAAAAGCCGGCACCGCCGGCATCATATGTTCCGCCAGCAGGATCGTGGGAACACCGCTCGGCATCGTCGGTTGGCATCGACTCGGCCAAGCTGCAGGAGGCAATCGCGTTCGCGATGGCAAGCGAAAGCAAGAACCCGCGCGATCTTGAGCTCAATCACTACATGACGTTCGGACGCGAGCCGTTTGGTCAGGCCATCGGACCGATTGCGCCACGCGGGCCCGCCACGGGGATCATCGTGCGGCACGGCTACATCGTTGCGCAGTGGGGAAATCCGGACGCGGTCGAGATGACGCACAGCGTGACCAAGAGTCTGCTGTCGAGTGTCGTTGGCGTCGCGGTTGATCGTGGCATCATTCACAGTGTGCACGATACTGTCTACAAAGTCATCGGTCCCATCGAACGGGCGCGAGCGAACGGTAGCGGACTCGGTGCCGACTGGCCGGGCGATGCGCGATGGATTCGCCTCTTCGATACGCCGCACGATCGCCGCATTACGTGGGATGATCTGCTGCGTCAGGTGAGCGACTGGGAAGGGACGTTGTGGGGTAAACCCGAGTGGGCCGATCGACCGGATCCGAAACCCGACACGTGGCTCACGCGCAAACGCGTGGATCCGGGCAGTGTGTGGGAGTACAACGATGTGCGCGTCAACGCGCTGGCACTCGCGGCGCTGCAGATGTGGCGCAAACCGCTGCCCGATGTTCTGCGTGATGAGATCATGAATCCGATTGGCGCGTCCAGCACCTGGCGCTGGTATGGCTACGACAATTCATGGATCGTGCTCGACGGCAAGGAAGTGCAGAGCGTGAGTGGCGGCGGCCATTGGGGTGGCGGCATGTTCATCAATGCGTTCGACATGGCGCGGTTTGGACTGCTCACGCTGCGGCGCGGCACGTGGGGCGAGAAGCGCGTGTTGTCAGACGCGTGGGTTACGCAGGCGCTCACGCCAACGAAGGCGAGTCCAACGTACGGCTACATGAACTGGTTTCTCAACACCGATCACAAGTACGCGCCCAGTGCGCCAGTATCGGCGTTCATTCATGTTGGCAACGGCACCAACATCATTTACGTCGATCCGGCCAACGACATCGTGGCCGTGGCTCGGTGGATCGAAAACAACGCTGTCGACGGTTTTGTGAAGCGCGTGCTCGACGCCACGTCGGGCGCGGTGCGCTAGGGCGTCTCGCTATCGCGGTGGAATCGCCAGTACGGCGTCATCGACTACGGCGTAGATCGCGTCGCGCGGGTCTCGCTCGTACATACCGCCGCCGGTAAAACTCGAGAACGCCGGCAGCACGGCGCGCGCTGCGCCAATGACGAAACAAGGCAGGCGCACGTGCTGCTGTCCGCGCGCGCGCAGCGATACGTTCGGATGCAGATGCCCCGCCAGCGCGTAGCCGTCGACCTCCGTCACCGGTTCGTGCAGCGCTGCGAAGGGGCCGATGCGCAACGCATCGTGGCACGCGATGTTGAGCGACGGTGGCGGATCGCCCGCGTGGAGATCGTGATTGCCGCGCACCAAATCGATTGCGAGCTGCGCATGCATCGTTCGCCATTGAGCAATCGTGGCGAGGGTATCGACATGACGACCGTGACGGGCGTGCAAGAGATCGCCTAACACCACCAGTCGTTCAGCCTTCGTTGTCGTGAGCGCCGCCGTCAGCCGATCGAGATCGGCCGCCGTCGTGCCCGTCGGCACCGGCACGTTCGCCGCGCGAAACGCGGCTGCTTTGCCCCAATGCAAGTCGGCCACGAACAGCGTTCGGCACGACGGCACAAACAGCGCACGCTCGGGCAACAGGTGCACCGATTCGCCGGCAATCTGCACGGCGTAGCTCACGCGCGGCCTCCGGCGCGATATACGGTGGTGTGACCGGCGCGCGTCGACTTCTCGGCTTGGGTGGTCATACGGCGCACCCGATCGACCAAGCGTTCAGAGCTGAGCTTCGCGCGACTGATATCGACCAGCAAGGGAAAGGCTAACGGAGTCGGACGTTCCACGTCGACAATGCGCACAGTGCTTTCAGACAATCGCGCCAGGACACGACCCAACCGACTGGCTTCGAGCTGTCGCTCCAGTACTTCGCGATGCGCCTGATGCACCAGCAGGTTGTCCGGGTCGTATTTCGTGAACACGTCAAAGAGCAGACTGCTGGACGCTTGCACCTGCTTGAGTGATTTGCTCTGGCCGGGGTAGCCGCCAAAAACGAGTCCTGCGACGCGTGCAATTTCCCGGAATTGCCGGCGCGCCAGCTCCGCCGCGTTAAGGCTATTGGTGATGTCGTGCAGCAGATGCGTCGTGGAGAGCAGCCCGGCCTCCAGCGCTTCCTCGAGGGGGGCCGGGTCGGGAGAGAGAATGTTGAACCCGTAGTCGTTGCACGAAAACGTGAACGTGATGGGCACCAGCTGCGCGATGCGATACGCAAAGAGCGCAGAAAGTCCCTCGTGCACCAGTCGGCCTTCAAACGGATACACGAAAAGGTGGTGTCCATCGCGGGTTTCGCAGCGTTCAATCAAGAGTTCATCCGGGCGCGGAATGACACTGCGCTCCGCCTGCGTCACGAGCACTGGATGTACGCTCTGCATCTCGTGTCCGACAAATGCTCCCGTGCGCGCCTGTTCGAGCTTTTGCCGAACAGCGTGCGATAGCTCGGTGCTCAACGCCATGCGTGCACCGGCCCATCGCGGAATAGCGCCCGTCATACCCTTGGATTTCTTGACCCACGCGGTGAGATCGCGGACCCGCACGAACTCCAGCGACTTGCCGGCGAAGATGAACTTGTCGCCGGGGTTCAGACGCGAGATGAAGCTCTCTTCCACCGTGCCGAGTCGTCCGCCACTCAGATAGCGCACGATGATCGACGCATCGCTCACAATCGTGCCAACGTTCAGCATGTGCCGCAGGGCGACGCGTCGATCAGTGACTATGAATCGATCGCCGTCGCGCTGGACGCGGGCGTATTCCGGATACGCCTTGAGCGCATCACCGCCGCGAGTGACAAAGTCGATCGTCCAGTCCAGCTCCTCCTCGGTGAGCTGCGCGTAGGCGCGCGTGGTACGCAGTTCGCGCCAAACGGCTTCGCGAGTGAATCCGCCGCCCAGCGCCAGTGTCACCAGGTGTTGCGCCAGCAAGTCGAGTGGACGGTCGATCGGATCGCGCGACTCAATCGCGCCCGCGAGCGCGGCGTCTCGTGCGGCGGCCACTTCAACCAGCTCAAACGCATGGGTTGGCACGCAAACGATGCGCGAAGGTCTCCCGGGTGAGTGACCCGATCGACCGGCGCGCTGCAGCAGTCGCGCGACGCCCTTCGGGCTGCCGATTTGCATCACCAGATCGACCGGCGAGAAGTCGACGCCCAGATCGAGCGACGAGGTCGCGACAACAATGCGATAGCGCCCAGTCTTCAGACCGTCTTCGACATCGTCGCGCTGACGTCGCGACAACGACCCATGATGAATAGCCGTGAATTCGAACCACGTCGGATCGGCGGCGATGATGCTCTGAAACCAGATCTCGGCCTGCGACCGCGTGTTGGTGAATACGATGGCGCTTTGCGCTTTTGCGAGGCGCGCCATCACCTCGGGCAAGAGTTTGGTGTTGAGGTGCCCCGCCCACGGAAATCGGTCCATCGTTTCCGGCGTTAGCGCTTCGATCTCGACGTCTTTTGGCACCATGCCGCGTACCAGCCGCCGCGGCACCGCCGCGCCACTTGTGTCGACACCCAACAGCGTGTCGGCGGCGATATCCAGATTGCCGAGCGTGGCCGACAGTCCCCACGTGCGCAGCGATGGATTGAGTTGCCGCAGGCGCGCGAGCCCGAGTTCGACCTGCACCCCGCGCTTGGTGCTCATGAGCTCGTGCCATTCGTCCACAATCACACAGCGCAACTCGGAGAACACTGCCGCGTGGTCCTTCCGGCACAACAACAGCGACAACGACTCCGGTGTGGTGATAAGCGCCGTCGGCAGTCGATCACGTTGTCGAGCGCGTACGGCCTGCGATGTGTCACCGGTGCGCGATTCGAGAGTCCACGGCAATTGCATGGCCTCGATTGGCGCGCGCAATGCGAGTTCGGTGTCGGTCGCGAGGGCACGCAACGGGGTAATCCAAAGTACGCGCAACGGCGTTGCATCAGCACGCCGTCGCGCGGCCTTTGCCTGTGGTGCTTCGCGCATCGCTTCGAGGAGCGGGCCGCACCACGCGGCGTAGGTCTTTCCGGTGCCCGTCGCGGCGTGAACCAACCCCGACTCGCCGTGCGCGTACGCTTGCCACACCTCACGCTGAAAGCCGAATGGCTCCCAGCCGTTCTCGGCAAACCAGCGAGTCAGTCGTGCGGACGCAGAATCCGCAGCGGCATCAGAAGCTGTAGGTGATCCCACTCGAGAGGTACGTGTCCGTCTTCTTGAGCGTGACGTTGTCGCGAACCGGCGGCGCGGCGTTGTAGCGCACGACGTAGCCCACTTTGATACCAAGCGTCTTCATAAGCGGCGCCACGACAGCCGACTCCGTGTTAATCAGATACGAATTGGTGTCGCTCAAGTTGGGCAGGTATTCGGCCGTTTGCTGGAAGAACGCGAGATCGGAGAAGTTGTGTTTGTAGTCGCCAGCCGCGCGGGCGGCCGGATAGTTGCCTTTAAACGTCGACACGGTGCCCGGCGTGAGTGACTGCTGAAACGCCGAACCACCAAGGGCGACCGTGAAGTGGTCGCGTTTGGCGTCGACGACCTTGAAGTCGAGACCGAAGCCTTCTTCAAAGCGCGACGAGATACCTTGCAGCACGTTGCGATCGAATCGTGAGGCGAAGAACATGCCGAGACGCGGTGTCAGCCGACGCTCGGCCCGCAATCCCGCGTTCCAGAAGTTTGCATTGACCTTGTCGTTGGCTTCGCCGTAGAAGAAGACCAGGTCTTGCGCCACCGCCCACCCGTCGAACGTGTATTTGAGTTTGTTGGTGACGTTGGTCGTGATCGCGCTGGCGTTGCCGCTGGTTTGCGAGAACCCAAGTGCGAGCGAGCCCTCAAATGTTTTGGGCTTGGGGGCCGGCGCTGGCGTTGCCTGGGCACGCACCGCGGACGACGGCAGCGACAACACTGAGAGCGCAGCGAGGAGCGCGAACGAGCGAATCAACGAAAGGCGCATGTGAGAAACGAGTGAGGCGTCCAGGTAGGAACCGGGACGCCTCAGCACAGAACGCAGGCCGCGCTCAGTGCTTGATAAACGTCCCTTGCTGAAGTTCGCGCAGCGCTGTGCGCAATTCGTCTTGCGTGTTCATCACGATTGGTCCGTGCCACGCAACGGGCTCCTTGATGGGAGCGCCGGAAACGAGGAGGAATCGGATGCCGTTGGGCCCGGCTTTGACTACGACTTCATCGCCAGAGTCGAACAGCACAAGCGAACGGTTACCGCTCAGATCGCGAACGAGATCATCGTCGTTGCCGGCGGTACGCTCGGTGAGCACGCCCAGATTGGGCGACGCATTCCGGAACGAACCGCTGCCTTCGAAGATGTAAGCGAATGTACTGCGATACGCGTCCACGGGCAGTGACTTGCGAAGGCCCGCCGGTACGGTCACGTCGAGATAGACTGGATCGGCGGCAATCCCGTCGACTGGACCACGCTTGCCCCAGAACTCGCCGCACACCACGCGTACCACTGTGCCGTCGTCATCGGTGATCTCCGCGATGTCTTTCGATTTCACATCCTGATACCGCGGATCGGTCATCTTGAGCGACGATGGCAGGTTCGCCCACAACTGAAAGCCATGCATGCGTCCATCGGGCGCGCCCATGGGCATCTCGTGATGCACGATGCCGCTGCCAGCGGTCATCCACTGCACATCACCGGCGCCAAGCAGGCCGCGATTGCCAAGGCTGTCGGCATGTTCGACGTTCCCGGCCAACACATACGTGATGGTTTCGATGCCGCGATGCGGATGCCACGGAAAGCCGGCGCGATAGTGCGACGGAATGTCATTGCGGAAATCGTCGAACAACAAAAACGGATCGGTCTCGCTCGTGTTGCCGAAGCCGAAGGCGCGGTGCAGATGCACGCCGGCTCCTTCCATGGTGGGCTGAGCCTGCACGATGCGCTTAACCGGACGAATAGACACACAAACTCCTGTGATGAAGATGATTTATCTTATCACTGAGATTGTGTTTTGTAAAGAGACGAGGCGGCCCGAAAGCCGCCTACTTGCAACCGGTCGCGTCGTCGTCGTTTTCGTGCTGCATAAAGCGTCTCAGGGATGGAAGCAGTGTCACTGCGGGGGCACGCTTAAGACGTTTCAGCGAGGCTCCGCGTCACTTCCGCCGCCGCCGATCCGGCCGAGATCGGTCTCAAAGACATCGATCACCCGCATGGAGGCATTCACGGCATCGAGGGCCGCCCGTAGCTCCTTCTCCGCCTCGCGCAGACCCCAGCGATACATCGGACCGGAGGTGAGCATCGCCGCCATTCCCAACACGCCGGCGCCGACGGCCGCTGGGCCAAGTAAGGCCGCCCCCGCCATCAGTAGCGCCTTCTTCGCAATCAGCAGCCCGGCAAAGCCGCCGAATCCCGAACCGCCGAGTATCCATGTCGCGTACGCACCGAGATTGGCGTTGAAGCCGCGACGCAGGTCCAGTTGTAGCGTGACTTCGCAGGCGTTCGGGGAGCCGGGAAGCGGAGCGAGGCTCATGCGCAGTTCGGGCACGAACGCGCTGTAACGCGTCCACGACCACTTGTACGTCATCTCGCCGCTCGTCGACGGAATGTCGAAGAGCAGTACGCCGCCATCGAGCGCATGCCCGCCGAGCGTATCACGCAGGGTCAGCGACCACGGCGGTGCCGAGAGCGAACGGCCAAGCGCGCGCAACACCACGCGCGGGGAGTATTGAAACACGCGACTCACCGCGAGCGTGCGCGGCATGTCACCCACAAGTCGCCGTACCAATTGATGCTTGAAGCCCGACTCCGCATCGGCGCGCTGCAACGCATTCGGCGCGGCACGAAGCTCGGACAGCGCCAGCGCGACATACTTCTGAGAGATTCCAACTTCGGCGGCCGCGGCCTCGACATCGCGCAAGCGATACGCATCGCTCGGTATCGACTGATTCGCCGTCGGCTGATTCGATCCGGCGGCCGGCAATGTCCGCGAATCGCCGGACGCGCGCAGTCGAGATTCGAGTCGTGACGCGGCTTCGGCCTGCAACTCGGCCGCACGGCGCCACACGGCCATCGCGTCGTCACCCGAGATGAACTCACGCGTCGGCGGCCCACCGCTCGCGCCGTCCGATTGCTGCTGCGCCTTTCCGAGAGCCTCGGCCAACGCATCGGCCAAGGCTTCGCCCGAACGGAAACGCGCATCGGGAGATTTACGCAAGCACTGATCGATAACGTCGGCCAGCGCCGCTGGAATCTCGGTCGCAACGCTGCGCAGCGTGGGCGGTTCCTTCGTGGCATGTGCGACCAGAATTGCCTGCGGCGAGGGGCCGTCGAACGGCAGTCGGCCACTGAGCGCCAGGAAACCGATACAGCCCAGTGCATAGAGATCGCTACGACCGTCGATCTCGAGGCCGCTCGACTGCTCGGGACTCATGTAGTGGACGGTGCCCATTACGTAGCCGTCCTGCGTAAGCGCCGGATTGAAATCGGCGCGCGCGATGCCGAAGTCGGTGACGATCGCGCGACCCGTACTGCGTTCGAGCAGAATGTTCTCAGGCTTTACATCGCGATGCACGATGCCGCGCGCGTGCGCATAGGCAAGCGCCCACGCGACCTCACGCAGTACGCGAACGACTTCAGCAGGTGCGAGTGTGCCGCGGTCACGAATGCGGTCGGCCAACGTTTCGCCATCGACGAAGCCCATCGCAAAAAACGCGAATCCGCCAATTTCGTCGGCGCGATGCACCGGCACGATATTCGGATGCGAAAGCTGCGCCGCCATGCGCGCTTCGCGCAGGAATCGCTCACGCGTCTGCGGTTGTCCCGCGAGAGCCGGCGGCAAGACCTTGAGCGCGACGAGTCGATCCAGGCGTTCGTCGCGCGCGAGGAGCACCACGCCCATGCCGCCACGTCCCAGCTCGCGTTCAATCGTGTACTGGCCGGCGAGCGCAGACCGGAGCGCGGCGAGGTCGTCGGCAGAGGACGAGGGCGGGGAGGCTAGAGTGGACATGACCTCCTAAAGTACGCGCTCGTCCCGCCGGGGTGTCAGGTACGACCGGCACCTGACACCCCGATGCCGCGCGAACTCAGGTTGCCGACGTCGTCACGACATCCACATCGAAGGAGAGCGTGAGCCCACCGTCGGTGGTGAATACAATCAGGCGATCGCCAGCGACGTCACCCGCCACGAACGTATCGCTAATCACTCCCGTGCTATCCGAGACGAGGGTGGCATTCGCCAACGCGTCTCCGTCGCCCGCCTGTTGCACCGTGGCAGTCACGGTGACGTTGGGTACCGCGTTGCCAAATTGGTCGACCACGCGAAGCAGAGGGCCAGTGAGCGTAGCGCCTTCGGCCAGCGTATCCGTAACTGCCTGCATGGCGACCAACCGCGCCGGTGCGCCGGGCGTCAGATCTTCTTCAAAACTCACCGGCTCCACATTGCCGACCGCCGCCGCAACATGCGCTACGCCGGACGTCGTTCCCGCCGTGAACGCGACACGCGCAACGCCATTCGCATCGGTAACGGAACTCGCGCTGCTTAACGTGCCCTGTCCGTCGCTGAGCGTCCACGTAACCGTCGCGCCCGGCATCAGCGATCCATTGGAATCGTAGACCACCACTGCCAGCGAGTCGGCGCCAGTGGTCCCAACCGTCACCGCCTGCTGATATCCCGCAATGGCAACGGCGCGCGCGGCGGTGTTGGCAGTCGACGTCGGCGTGTTGTTGTCGTTGCACGCCGTCAGTCCGGCACCGACCAACGTGGAGAGTACCAGCGAGAGCGCGATGGACGAGCGAGTGAGTCGAAGCATGACAAATTCCCCGAATGCTGAAGCGCGAATGCGCGTGCGATCGTGAACCGGTGATGCTCAAAAGAGCGTGACAGCGCGTCGTCGCTGCTGGTGTTCACGAATGACGTGTACGCGCAGAGACGTTGCATGCACGTCGCCGTTAAAGCGTTAATGCGTCGTTAAGGCACGCCCAAAAAAATCATGTGCGCGTTCACCACTCACATAGGTGAACGCGCACATGATGTGTTGTACTACGGCGTTGCTGTGTCCGTCGGGACGATCAGTTGGTATTCGTCCCGCAACGAATTCAGCGCTTCGCGATCAGTCTTTCGTGCTTAACATCGTTTTGATCTGATCGCGCACGTCCATCAGATGCGCGCGGGTCTCGCGATCGCGGGTCTTGCCGACCGCAGCCGCGAGTTCGCTGTCGAGGGTTCGCATCTCATCCTTGAGCATCGGACGGAAGTCACGCGTGTTCGCCAGTCCAACGCCCAACAACTGCGCGATGGCGGCGTCGGCGGCTGTTGGCGGTGCCGGCTTGATCTTGCTGGCCATTGCTTCGACGTACGTCGCCTGCAAACGACGACGATAGGCATCGATCGGCGCGCCGGTGTAGATCTCCTTCCACAAGCCACGACGCACGTCGGTCAACATCTCTCCGAGTGAATACGCATCGGCCTTATTCGTCGCACTGGCTTCGAACTCCACCAGCCGTTGCAGCTTGGCGTTGCCGAGTAGAGTGGACAGCACACGCGCCTGCGCGCCGCTGACACGATTGATGTTGCCGTCCGACTCGATCTTGCGCAGGATGTCCGGCTTGATGAGCGCCGTGGGTGTGCTGAAGACTTCGTCGTTCAGAAACTTCACCGCTTCCTTTTGCCGCGCGCGCGACACCGGCACCCAAACCGGTCCGCTCTGACTCACCGCTTTCTCCTGCTTGTTGGATCCGGCAACCACACGCGTGACGTGCGACGCTTCCGTTGTCCACTGATCGAGCACGCCCTGATACGTGGCGCGCAAGAGTGAATAGTCGGCGGTTTTGTCGGTGGTGCTTGCCGGAACCACGAGATCGACAATGCGACGCAGGTTCTTGAAACCGAGGCGCGTGGACTTCACGGCATCGGCATCACCGATGGCTTCCGACTGCTCACCCGGATCGACGCCACCGCTGCCGAAGCGATACCACGGAATGCTGTCCTGCATGCGCGCCCATTCATCGAGCTGCGCTTTCTCGTCTTCCGGCTTCTTGGCGCCCGCGATGGGTGAGTAGCCCCACTTCACTGCGAACTTGTCGTACGGACCGACCTTGGGAATCAGATCCTGCAACGCGATGCCGTCTTCGGGCTGCGCCACGTAGTTGAAGCGCGCGTAGTCCATGATCGACGGCGAGTGACCCATCTTCGCGACCCACGTCTTGCTGCGAATCGAGTCCACGGGATACATCGAGCTGCCCTTCATATTGTGCGGGAAGCCGAGTGTGTGTCCGACTTCGTGCGCGGCGACGAACTGAATGAGCCGCCCCATCAATGAATCGGGGAGCGGGAATGTTTGTGCGCGCTTGTCGAGATGTCCGACCTGCGAGAAGTACCATTCACGCTGCAGGTCCATGACGTTGTGATACATCTGCACATCGGCATCGAGGATTTCGCCAGTACGTGGATCGGTCACGCTCGGGCCAACGGCATTCGCTACCGGGCTCGGCAACCAACGAATCATGGCGACCGTGGCGTCTTCACCGGAGAAGTCTGGATCGTTCGGCGCGTCGGCCGCGACGATTGCTTTCGCGAAGCCCGCCGCTTCAAACGCCGGCTGCCACTCTTCGATGGCCTTCTTGATCCACGGCTGCAACCACTTGGGCGTAGCGGGATCGACGTAGTACGTGATCGGCTTCTTTGGCACGCAGAGGTTGCCCACCTTCTGATCCGAGCACTCGAGGCGCCAGCGCGCGATGTAGCGACGCGGCACAACACGCTGTTCGGCGGAACCAAAGTCGGTCTTGAACTCACCGAAATATCCAACGCGCGCATCCATGAAACGCGGCATCATCGGATCGTCGGGGAGGCGCACGATCGAGAATGTGTATGCCTCAGTCGTGGCACCCGCAGCACCGCCGAGATTGAGACCAGGAATCGCAATTCCGCCGGCCGGACCGCGGGTGAAGGTCTGCGACGCGGTCACGTTCACGTTGCGCGAGAATGCCGCGAACTTCTCGATGAACGAGCGCGTGGCGTCAACCGCGACACGCTGACCCCCGCCGGCGAATTCCTGAATGCCGCCCGTGAACATGCGCGTCACTTCCACCACGGCCGCGCTGTCCTTGCCGTACGCCTCGACGTTGAACGCGGCGATGATCGGATAGAACTCGATGAGCGACATCGCGCGCGAAGATTCGCGCAGACTGTCGGTCGAGATGTTGTTGTAGTTGATGTCGCGCATGAACACGCGGTTTTCGCGCCGCTCAAAGCGGATCACGCGATCGGGGCCGAGCGTGCCGTTGATGCCGATGCCGGCCGGCGTGCCCGCGAGCACAGTGGTGATGACGAAATCCTTGCCGAGTTCCTTGGCAGGGATTTCGAAATACAAGCGCGAGCCGATTTGATGCACGTCGAACACGCCCTTTTTGCTTTTGGCGCGCGGCGTGATGACCGTCGCGTACGGACGCGGCGTCGGGTCTGCACCGCCGCCGCCCAGGGCGTTGGCGATATTGGCCAGCGGATTGCCAGCACCACCGGCAGGCGGCTGGCCGCCGGGCGCGGGGTTGCCGGGGGCGGGAGTGCCGGGAGCGGGATTACCCGTGGCGGGATTTCCCGGTGCTCCCGCAGCGGGGCGGTTGCCGGCCGGAGCCGGAGTCGTGGCCGGCTTCTTGGCCGGGTGGCAGGCCGCCAGGGCCAGCCCCGCGGCGGTCAGCGCAAGAGTGCGGAATCGCATTGCGGCTTTGATTCGGGTGGACGCCGGCGCCGGTATGCGCACGGACCGGTGGAGTCTATCCCGGCGCGGCTCAGACGGACAGCAGGGACCGCAGGTCAGCGACTGGCGCGATAGCGAGCGGCTCGCCGATGTGGTTCGTGACCCGACGGGCCGATACTCGGAAGGGCCGATGTTGGCCTCGACGAAAATCCCGTCCAGCCCCCGACAATGACTCTCCGAACTGCATTTCTCGCCGTCGCCGCGCTCAGCGTTCCGACCCTGTCCGCCGCTCAGCATCCAATTCCAAAGCCACCCGCCGCCGTGCGCACTGCCGAGTCGGCAACAAAAGCGCCGGAGAAGCCGCACACGGCCGCCGAACACGCGGCGTCGGAGCACCCGCCCGCCGAGGCCAAGACGCCAACGCGGGCCCGCTCGAGTTCATGCACCGCTCTCTCACACATCGCCGACCGCGGTTCGGTCTTTCCCGAGACGGCCGGTCCGGGTGAAGCGAGCTACGTCGATCCCACGGTGCATCGTGAGCACGTGGAGCGCGTCATGATTGGCTGCAAGTCGTTCATCGCGCCGTTCGCGTCACTCGACGGCACGCTCGGCCCAATCGCGATCGGCGACGAGACCAACATCCAGGACAATGTCGTGCTGACGGGAAAGCTGTTGGTCATTGGCGATCACGTGAGCATCGCGCACGGCGCGACGATCATTGGTCCCGCCACGATCGGCGCACCGAAAGGCCTGCCGGCATTTGTTGGCTTCAACTCCGTGGTCGAGGGCGCCATTGTCGAACCCGACGCGATGGTCACGCATCTCGTGAAGGTGTCGCCAGGAATTGTGATTCACTCCGGAGTGAAGGTGCTTCCCGGCAAGTGGATTCAGTCGCAAGAGGAAGCGGACAATGAAGCGCTGGGCAAAGTGACAAAAGTGACTGATGCCGATCGCGAGTTCATGCACGGTGTGCTGCACGTGAACGGTGCCTTTGCCTCTGGCTACGTCGAGTTGGCATCGCGCTCGCCGTCGCAGATCCTCGGCGCAGGTCGAGATCCGGGCAATTCCGACTTCAATCACGACGCTGATCTGCCAACGTTTGCGGGCCGCGCCGAGGCGCATCCCGAAGTACCGTTTCGCATTGTCGGCGCCGTGCGAATGGACGACCCCATCGTGGCGCTGCTGGCCAAGCTCGGTCGCGATGTCTCAATCCGGGCCGATGAGGGTGAGCACTTTCACATCGGTATTGTGGGGCATTTGCAGGATCGCGTGACGATGCACGCGCTCGAGCATACCGACATCGACATTGGCAATGGCAACGAGTTTGGATTTCACGTTGTCGTGCACGGCGGCCCGGACGACCTGAGCGTACCCAAGGAGATCACGCGCGTAGGCAACAACGTGACCGTGAAAGATTGGAGCGTTGTGTTCCGTTCGAAGGTGGGCGACGGCGTGACAATCGGCGTGCGCTCTTACATAGATGGCAGTCACATCGCGCCGGGCACGGTGATTCCCGATCGCACAATCATGATCCGCGATAAGGTGGTCGGCACGGTCGAGTGGTGAACGTGCCCTAACTGCGGGTACTTCGTGGTGACGCGCGAGGGCCTAGCGAAGCACTGAGCTGGTTGCGCGGTGCAAATCGTCGAGGGGGCGGTCGGTTGCGTCCATGTGGCGACGACTCGTTCCGAGCGAAGCGCTTTAGCGCGCAGCGAAGGAATGCTCGTCGACACGTGGATGCAACTGACCGACCCCTCTCTCACCTACAAACGCGAACTAGATCAGTCTTTCGGTTCCAACATTTTCTTGATCTGATCGCGCGCGTCTTCCAGGTGTGCCTTGCTCATGCGATCGCTGGTCTTGCCGATCGCTGCCGCGAGATCGGCGTCGAGCGAACGCATCTCGCTCTTGAGAATCGGACGGAAATCGGCCGTGCTCACGGGCGCCGCTCCGCCGCCGCGACCACCACCGCCGCCGCCACCGGCGCCGGCACCAGCGGGTGCGGCCGGCGGATTGATCTTGTTGGCCATCTGCTCGAGATACACGCGCTGCAAGCGACGACGGAAGGCGTCGATGGGCGCGCCCGTTTCGATTTCCTTCCAGAGGCCATGGCGCAGATCGCTCAGCATGTCGCCCAGCGGGTAGACCTCACTCTTCGACTTGGCCAGCGCTTCCTGTTCGAGCATCCGCTCGAGACGGTCGTTGGCAACCACGCTGGAGAGTGAACGCGCCTGCGCGGCCCCGACGCGATTGAGCGAGCCACTTGCTTCAATCTTGCGCAGGATGTTTTCGTCGAGCAGCCACGTGGGCGTCGTGTACGCGTTGTCGAGCAGGAACTGCAGCGCGTCCTTCTGGCGCTTGGGTTCCACATTGCGCCACACCGCGCCCTTCTGGCCCACCATCTTTTCCTGCTTGTACTCGGCGCCGATGATGCGCGCCACGTGACCCATCTCGGTGGCCCACTGACCAACCGTGCGGCCGTAGAGCTCTTCGAGATTGTCGTACGTGTCGCCTTCCTTCCACGCCGTCGCGCCTTCGAGCAGCCCCATCACGCGCTTGAGATTCTTGATGCCGTAGGTGGTGGCCTTCACCGCGTCGGCATCACCGACGGCTTCCGACTGCTCGGCCGGATCAGCACCCTGTGCGCCCGCGTCGCTGGCGAAGCGGTACCAGGGAATTGTGTCCTGCATCTTCGACCACTTGTCGAGCGTCGCCTTTTCGGCGTCGGCGCTTTTGGCACCCGTGATGGGCGTGTAGCCCCACATCACGGCGAACTTGTCGTATGGACCGACCTTCGGAATCAGGTCGTCCAGCGCGATGCCGTCTTCCGGTTGCGCGACGTAGTTGAAGCGCGCGTAGTCCATCAGCGTTGGCGTGTGTCCCATCTTGGCGACCCACGTTTTGCTGCGCACCGAGTCGGTGGGATACATCGAGCTCGCTTTGAAATTGTGCTGGAAGCCCAGCGTGTGGCCCACTTCGTGCGCGGTGATGTATTCCATGATGCGTCCCGCGAGCGTGTCGGGAAACGGAAACTTCTGCGCGCGCTTGTCGAGCGGACCGACCTGCGTGAAGTACCAGTCGCGACCAAGATTCATCACGTTCAAATACGTCTGCACGTCGGCGTCGAGAATTTCGCCCGTGCGCGGATCTTTGAGCGACGGACCGACGGCGTTTTCGGTGGCCGACGGCAGCCAGCGCACCATGCTCACCGTGGCATCCTCACCACTGAAGTCGGGGTCGTTGGCCGGCACGTCGGCCGCGACAATGCCCTTCGAGAATCCAGCCGCTTCAAACGCCGGCTGCCAATCTTCGATGCCCTTCTTGATCCACGGCTTGATCCACGCGGGCGTCGCGGGGTCGAGATAGTACGTGATTTGCTTTTTTGGCACGCAGAGATTGCCGACTTTGCGATCGCTGCATTCCAGACGCCAGCGCGCAATGAACGTGCGCGGCTCGACTCGTTGCGTGGCGCCGGAAAAATCGCGCTGCGTCACGCTGAAGTAGCCGACGCGATCGTCCTTCAATCGCGGCTGCATCGGATTGTCGGGCAGCTTGGCAATCGAGAACGTGTACTTCTCGGTCGTCGGTGCGTTTGCATTGGCCGCTGCACCCGCTCCGGGGAATCCACCACCGCCGCCGGCTGCGGCACCCTGCGGCGTGAAGCTCTGCACCGCCGTGACGTTCACGTTGCGCGAGTAGGCGGCGAAGCGCTCGATGTAGCTGCGCGTCGCGTCGACCGTCGCGCGACGACCGAGCGCCGTGTATTCCGGCACACCGCCAGTGAACATGCGCGTGACTTCCACGACGGCCGAGCTGTCCGCGCCGAACGCTTCAATGTTGAGCGCGGTGAGAATCTTCGTGACGCCAATCAGTTCGGCGGCGAGCTTCTGCGATGCGGCGGTGTCAGGAATCACATCGCGATAGTCGGCTTCGCGCACGAAGATGCGATTGTCGCGACGTTCGAAGCGCACGATGTTGTTGCCGCCCTGCGTGCCGCGAATGCCGATTTCGTCGGGCGTGCCGGCGAGCGTCGACACGATGACGAAATCTTTGCCCAACTCGCTGCGCGGAATTTCGAAGTACAGGCGTTGTCCGACCTGATGCACTTTGAAGACGCCGCTCTTGGTGACCGCGCGCGGCGTGATGACCGTGGCGTACGGGCGCGGCTGCGGATCTTGCGCGGCGTTGGCGGCGCCCGGCTGCTGTCCACCGCCGCCACCGCCGAAGCCGCCGCCCGGTGCGCCGCCGCGGCCAGCGCCGCCCCCGCCACCGCCACCGCCACCGGCCGGGGCAGGATTGTTTGCGGGTGCCGGCGCCGGAGCGGGGGCCGGCGTGGTAGCGGGCTTGGCGCACGCGGCGATGATCGCCGCGATGCCGCCCGCGAGCAGAGGAACGTGCTGGCGAAGGGGAAGTCGCATGAGATGACGCATGGGATGACGTCTGTGTGGAGCAGGAAGGGATGACCGTAGAACGGGCCCCCGAACCGAAGTCCAAGGGCCCGTGTCTGAAAGTACGCCGTGCTGGCCGAGTACGCTGCGCGACGGTGGGACCAAACGTGCTCAGTCGAAGGTGATCACCGCGAAGGCCACTGCGGTGAGTGCGGCCAGCAGCGCCACTTTCCCCAGATTTTGCACGCGCGCCATCGCCGCCGCATCGCCGCTGAACGCCTTTCGCATGTTGGCGTGAATCATGCCAACGCATGCCGTGAGAATGACGACCGCCGTGAGCTTCACATGAAATGTCCACGGTTGTCCCGCAAAGCCGCCGTGCTTGGTGAAGAGCAGCGTGGGGCCGGTGATCCAGAGTAACACGAGGCCGATATCACCCACGCGCGACATCGCGGGCGGGAATCGCGCGAGAATCCCCTTTTCATTGGGCGCCGCTTTCGCGATGAGCGAGCCCATCACGATGTTCGAGAACGGGACGGACAGTCCCAAAGCGAGGCCGAGCAAGTGAAGCGCGAGCAGGGCTTTGTTCATGGCAGCGAGGAGTGATGTTGGTGGGGACGCAGCGTTCGCGCGAACGAATAGCGAATGCGCTCTCAAGGAGCTACCGTTGCGTCGGCTGTTCAGCAAGGCCATCAAATATTTCGTGAGAAGAGATTATGGCCCCAAGATTGTCGCATGTGCTCAGTAGGCGCGGTGCGCTGGTCGTCGCGAGCGCGATGATCGCGATCTCCGCTGCGTGTCATGACAACGCGACTGAACCGAGCCGGGCCAATGTCGTGATTGCGCTGCAAGCGCCAGGTGACTCGCTGTTTATCGGCAAGCGATTGCGCATCGTGGCGGCGGTGACCAGCGATTCGTTGCTCGGCGAAGCGTCCAAGGTCGCGTGGAGTTCGTCGGACACCACGGTCGCGGTGGTCGATACGACCGGTATGGTGACCGCCGCCGGCATCGGGTCCGCGACGATCAGTGCGTCGATTGCCGGGCGCACGTCATCGATGGCGTTGCGCGTTGTGCTGAGGCGCGCCGATGGCGGCGTCGTGTTCACCGACGGGTCGAGCGGCAGCGGCTTTGTGCCGTGTGCACTGTCGAGCGGTGTCGTGTACTGTCGTGCCGCGGTTGACAGCGGCTATCGGTTTACCAAACAGGCTGGTGCCGCGGGATTGGTGTTCACATCGCTCTCCACCAGCTCGCACGCTATCTGCGGTCTCGACCCGGATGGGCGCGCGCTCTGCTGGGGCACGAACTCGCACTTCCTGCTGGCGCGCAGTGCGTTTACGACGAACGATACCGGACCGGCGCCGGTGGGTACCACGCTGCGATTCTCCGCAATTGCGCACGGCGGGCATGCGCAAACCTGCGGCATCTCGCGCGCCGATTCTGTCACCTATTGTTGGGGACACAATGACGCGTATCAGCTCATGCATGGCGACAAACTGGAAGACACGATCATCAGGCCAGTCACCGGATCGCTGCGTGCGAGCGCGGTCGGGACGACGGAATTTGCGTCTTGCTTGATCGACCTCGGTGGCAGTGCGTACTGCAGCGGCGGCCTCAATTTCAGCCGTCGCGTACTTGGCGTCGAAGACGCTGACGGCCCGGCCGAAACACCTATGCGCGTGGTTGGCGGCTTGCAATTCCGCCTGATTGCACCGGGACTCGTGGCCGTGTGCGCGCTGACGCGCGACAACGATGCGTACTGTTGGGGACGCAATGACGTCGGGCCGAGTCTGGGGAATGGCTCGTTGCTAACGCCGTCGACGTTGGGCCCGCAACGCGTGGTGGGCGAGCTGAAATTCACGTCGCTCGTGACGGTCGCGTCGAGTGCGTGCGGCATTACAACCACCAACGCGCTCTACTGTTGGGGGCCGATCGTGCGGACCGCGCACCCGCGCGCCACCGATCAGCAACTGACGCTGCCAATAGCGATGGCGCCCGGGTACGCCTTCAAAGCCCTCGTGACGAGCGTGAACGCGGTGTGCGCGATCACGCTCGACGGGAAGATCTACTGCATGTAGCGACGCTGGTGCCGTTAGAAGCGCACCGCCACCTGCACGCCCGCCCCGTTGCGCCCGCGTTGCGGAAGAATGGGCGCAATGCTCGCCTGCGGTGAGGCTATCGCGCGTGCTGCTGCGCTATCGCGCGCGGCAATCGTCTGAATGCGATGATGACGTGTCATCGCGCGAATGGCGAGCCCGGTGCTGATCCCACCAAGTGCGGCAAGCGTACCGACGACCGAACGTGGCGCGCCGTTGTCCATCTGTGTGGCGAGTCCCGCACCGATGCCCAGTGAGAGCACACCGCTGGTGAGCCCAAGAATCCGCCCCGATGCGTGCTGACCGTCGGCATTGCCCCACGCATTCCAGACCGAGAAGCCGATGCTACTCGCGGCGAGGAGCGGCACGGTACCGATATACGCGACGGTCGCGACCTGCGTGGTCGCGCTCTGATACGGCACCTGGATACGTGCCGCCTCGGCCAGCGTGATCCCGTGCGCGTTAAGCCATGACGCGAACGCGGTATCACCGGCCAACTGCGGGACCCACACGTTGTTGTTCGCGGCGGCGACGCGATCGACGATGTCGCGTCGTCCCGTCGATTCGAGCAGATGCGCGACCGCGCACAGCACGCCGGTCTGTCGGTCAACGAAATACGGCGTTGGCGCCGCAAAGTCATAGTTGCGCGGAAAGCGGCCGCGGTCGCGATACGCGCTGAGCGTGATCAGTAGGGCGCGTCGCGCGTCACGCTGTGTGACGGTCAACGCGCGGACATCACGCGCGCGCAACTCGGTGAGCACGGAATCGAAGTGCGCACGAATGCGAGGCACCTCGGTGGCCAGTGAGGCGGGACGCACGACCGCTCGAGACTCGGCGCGTGATCGCGGCGCGAACGCCATGACCAACGTGAGGACTCCGGCAACAGCGGGCACGAGCGACCAACGAATCGAACGAGGCAGGGACATACGTCACACCCGGGGCGGGAAGGAGAGAGTGATACTGCGGGGATTACTTCAGGCGCGACGCCACACCTTTCATGGTCGTGCGCAGTCGCGTCGCGAGTTCCGGCGCCTTGGTGGTCTTGTCGACCACGCGCACTTCGACAAAGCGCACGCCGGAAGTGAGGCCAATTGCCGGCGCGTCGCCCATCATGCCGGCGTAGGCTTTGACACCGAAGTCGGTGACGTCCTTTCCGGTTACGATGCGCTGCTTCGCAGCGAACAGACTCGCTGCGCTTTCGGCCGTCGTCTGCGACGAGAGCAGCACCGTCGCGATCTTCTCACCGTTCTGGTACATGCAGGTACCGGTGTTCGCTGTCGCAGTCAACGACATGGTCTTCGCGCCGCTGCCGACGAGCGACGAGACGTCGGCAGCGGAGAGAATCTCGCAGGCCGGATTCTTCGCGGGCTGCGCGAGCAGAGCGCTCAAGAGCAGCGAGGGGAGGAGTGAGGGCATGCTGAGAATTGAACGCACGATTCTCAATACGGCTACGCGGGAACTGCAGGAACTGCGACGGCACGCGGGCGGCAGGGGGCAGGAACTGAGACAGAGGTCTGGATGCAGAGGTGGAATTCCTCAGCGGGCATCCTCGCAGTGTCGCGGGGCATGCCACCCCTGCTTCCTGCTCACTGTCTCTGTTCCTGCCCCCTGCGACCCGGAATGCCGTTGCCGTTCCCGCGGTCCGGCCGTTCCCGCAGTTACTTCGACACCCGCTGCGCCACCCACTCCGTCAGCGCACCAAGCATCTCGCGATTCACTTTCTCATCCGCGAGTTGCGATCGCGTGTTCGCATCGCATCGATGTACCTCGCGAGATGTGTCGGGACGAACCGCGGTGCAGTGAATTGTCGACACTTGCGCAAATGCGCGCTGACGATCAATCATGTCTCGCGTAACAAAGTCGCGCTTATCTTGAATACTTCTTCCGTGACACTGATGACGAGTGTATTCCGCTCGCCCCGACGAAACGTCTGGTGCGCTGCGATCGCTTTTGTCGTTACGCTCGCGTCCGCATGTGAGCGTGGTGACCGACTCACGGCGCCGCCGATATCAGACGCGCCGATCCCTCCGTCGCCGTCGACGTCAAGCGCGACGCCAACGGTTGCGGGACCTGTGCCCGGCGCCCTCGAGCTCGATTTGGGTGTCACGAACAAGTACAACGCCCGCGATTCGATCGTGTGGCCCGACTCGTTTCCCATCGCGTCACGCGTTCGGCTCACCGTCACGGGACGCATTCGTCGCGACTACAACCCAGACATCAATACGAATCTCAATCTTGCGGGCACGCCGTATCCGTACTTGGACGCGGATGGCGAATACCTGAACAGCCAGTGTTTCGGCTATGTGTATACCGACTTCTGGATTACGCCGACCGTGCTGGGACAAAACCTGCATACGTGTCGTGCGCAATCCACGAACGTTCCGAACGCTGACGGTGCGAGCACATACGCGGTGGACGGCATCGTGCGCGGTAAGGGTCGTGTCCAACGCTATTCGTTTTCGCAGCCGAGCTATCCGGCCGGCGTCTACTGCGGCTCGTCGCAGAAGTGCGTCTGGGCGAGCATGAGTTCGCAACGAATCCGAATCGAGCCGATTGCTCTAAAACTGCATCTTACGGCGACGCCGTCGTCGATTGTCGAGGGCGATTCGGTGCTGTTCCAGGCAACGACCGATGGGGGGCTCGCCCTCTCCGTTCGCGAGTGGATTTGGGTGCCGGACGTCGTGGATACGACTGTCATTTACGCGATGCGGGTGCCGTCGATGAAACAGCGAGCGGGCACGCAAGGTGACAGCGTTCGCACGCTGTCACCCTCGACAGAATTCAAGCGAGCGCAGCTGTCATTGATCTCGAACCTCGACCCGCGAACCGTGTACTGCACGGGGACCAACGCGAGCTGCAAGATTCCGATCTTCCAGAGCGGACGAATGTATATGCGAGCAGTAGTCGGATCGGGTTCTGGACAAGTGTTGGAACAGGCGGTCGCGGTCGTTCAAGTCACACGACTTTCCGCTTCGATGTCGTGCGTGCCAACGCCCGTCCTCCGAGACACGCAGGGAGGATGCACGGTGACCGTGACGCCGAGCAACGATGGATCGCTAGTGTCCAACTGGAAATTTAGCCCCCTGTCAACGCTGCTGCCCGAGGTTGCAACTCCAGACACACAGTTCACGTGGGCCGGCACCATCGTAACTGACGGAACGGTCAGCGCGAGCGCTCACATTCGCGGTCGGGACACGACGCTCTCAGCATCGATCGCAGTCCAACCACGGGACTGGACTTCTCAATTGACACTCAGCGTTCAAGATAGTGTACCGAATCCACTCGACGTCGATTCGTTACCGACGAGTTTCCATCAATTTGGAGCGTCCTTTCTAGGTCTCGCCAAGCAGTCGCTCAATTTCGGACATGTGAACGATCATGGGCCCAATCACAACTACAACTATTACAAGCAGTTTCCGTGGTCCGCGACGGTCCTGATCGCGATCAACGAAAAGGCGCTCGATTCGACGGGTGCGTACGCATCGACACTTCCACTCTCGCGATCGACCGTGGGTGGCGTGACTTATTGCGCGCGAGGCGACCTTGCAAGCGTCATTCGACCCGCCGTTATTGCTCACGAAGGGACGTCGACTCCCGCGGCGCATTCCCACGTTGGAGTGTTCACCGATACGGCATCCGAGCTAACCAGAAGGCTCGCGGAGCCATGGGTCCGATCAGGCAGCACGAACTGGATCGACTTAATGGATACGATCCGTTTGGGCGCCGCGAACGCAAGTCGGAGAGTTGCAGATACGCTATTTCCTCCTCCAACACCGTGCGTCCTCCCGGGAATTTCCTACTGAACACCTGCGGACACCACCCACCAAGGAACTTCAAGTGCGAATCACGCTCATAGTGAGCCTAAGCCTCCTCTCGACTGCGTTCGTGCGCCCCGCGTCGGCGCAGCGCGCGGCGGATTCGGTCCGGGTGATCGTCGACTGCGCGACCGACCTACCAGCGGCGGCAACGGGTTGGCAGTTGCACACTGCGCACTGGTGCCACGGAGATCCAACCAAGCGAGTAATGCAGGTCTGGGATCGCGCTGGCTCCGACATTGGACGGCTCATGGATGCTCAAGTCGTGGCCGAAGAAGCGATGACGCGTCCGTTGCTCGAGCGCATGCGCCGCCTCGTTCTGTCAGACGAAGCAACAGTCCGACGATTCGCAGCGCTCAGCGTGATTGCCATAACCTACGATCACACGGTCGGCTTTCCGCCAAACGATACGTTACCCGTTGACTGGAACCCGACGATCAAGGATCACGCGCGTGTCCCACGTGACTCCGTTCTCGGGAAACGTGCGGCGGAAATTCTGCTTGAAATTACATCCCAACGTCATAGTCCCGACGTGCAAGCACGCGCGGCAAGACTGGTGCAATTCTGGCGCATTGGCGCTCCTCGATGACGCCGCGGCGAATGTAACCGGTTTAAATGATGCAAGGCATATATGTCTCGAGCCTCACAAGCGCATTGCGGGTGCGAAATCGAAGCGTGTTCGAAGCTACATAAACTGACGTCACGAAAGCGCTGGCTCCTGCCTCAACGCCTCCAACTCGAAGGTGGAGATGATGAGACTCGTGCGTCCACGGACGACCGCATCACCGGCGCTGCCGCTTCTGATCGGAATTGGCCGCCCCGCGCGCGCAATCACCAGCAGGCACGATGCCCTGCGACGCACTCATGACGGCCGTCGACACCGGTAACTTCGTCGGCGCCGTGTCGGCTTCGCGGCGCCAGCTACTCTCAACGTTAAGGAAATCGACGATGCAAGTGGCAATGACTTCACGTGCCGTCGTCTTTACCTTGTTTTTCGCAACGTCGAGCACACTACGTGCGCAGTCCGCGCAGGGAGATACGTCGCGTCCAACCGTCAGCTGCGACGTCGACATTGGAGCGCGACCGACGCGACTCGAGCGCCTCAATGCGCGCCGTTGCAACGGCGATCCGACCGACGGATCCTGCAACTGTGGACGCTCGCTGGCGACGACAAATCGCAACTCGTCGACGCTCAACGAATCTCTGAACAGGCAATGACGGTGAAGTTGCTTGAGGCGATCCGCGAGATCGCAGACTCGGACCCCTCGGCGTTACGGCGCTTTGCGGCGCTGGGAAGCATTGCTCTGACTCTGGATCACTCACTCACCTTTTCTCCCGACGACACCCTGTCAGAATGGACCCCGAGGGTGTCGTCGCACGTGCTCGCGGATAAGAATCAGCCACACGGTGCGCGGGCGGCGGAGATGCTGCTCAGCCTGTCGAAGGAGGCGAAGTACCGCGACATCAAACGGCGTGCTGCGGATCTCGTCCGATGGTTCGGCTTGGGTAAGAAGCCGTAGCCAAGGCTTCTACGATTTCTTATCCGGCCGGGCGGTGGATTCAGCTCACGCGGTGAACGCTACTTCACCCGCTGCACCACCCACTCCGTCAGCGCACCAAGCATCTCGCGATTCACCTTCACATCCTTGAGTTGCCCGTACGTGTTCGGGTTGCCGCTCGGATCGTTCAAGAACAGGTGATTGACGTTGGCAAACGTGCGCACGGTGACGCTCTTATTGCCGCCATCGCGCAACGCTTTCTCGAGCAGCGGCGCTTGCTCGGCCGACACCTGACGATCGGTCATGCCCTGCAACACGAGCACGGGCACCTTCACCTGCTTGGCCGTGGCGATCGGATCGTGCGCCATGAAGAAGGCAATCCACGGTGAGGTGCCAGCCAACGAATCGAGCTGCTGCGGCACGCGCGCGTAAATAGAATCTTTCGCGTGCTGCGAAATCGGCGCCGCATCAATGTTGAACTTGTTCTGATACAGCAGGATCTGCCGACCCGTGTATGCCGGGCCGGCGAGCAGCGCGATGCCCTTGAGCGTGTTGTCCGTGGCCGCCACCATCGGCGCCACCATGCCGCCCTCGCTGTGGCCGGCGAGCACGATGCGTGTGCCATCGATGTCTTTCCGTGCGCGCAGCCACGCGACAATCGACTTCACATCGTCGGCGACATCGGCGCTCGTGCTCTTGAGCGCGCTCTCGCGTCCACCCGACTCGCCGACTCCGCGATCATCCCAGCGCAAGACCGCCACGCCGCGCCGACCCAGCGTGTCGGCAATCTCGCGGAAGATGCCATACCCCGGCACGATGCTGATTTCCGAGTCGCGCTCCTGCGGACCGCTGCCGCTGATCGTCACAAGCACCGGCACGGGTGTGTTGCGCACCGGTCGCGTGAGCGTCGCGGCGAGTTCGTAGCCGCGGCCCGTAGGAATGCGCACATGTTCCGCGGTATACGGCGCACCCGCTGGCGCATCGTAGTTGTGCTTCACCGGCGCGCTTGCCGACGGACTCACGGTACCAGCCGCGCGCACGACGCGAATGCTCTGTCCGGTCAGCACAATAACCGCCGGCAAGCCGTCGCTCGCCGAGACGATGCGCATCGTCGACGTCGCGAGCGTGAACACCGTCGTGTCGCCCGACTGCGCAATCGTCGCCGGCAGCGTTTGCCCACCAGAGGTGAGAAACACCTGCAACGTGCTCTGATTGCGATTGTGCGCGATGGTGGAGAGCAGCGCCGCGTGCAACACCGACGCGTTCACCAGCGGCAGCGCGCCGGCCTTGCTGGCGAGCGCTTGCTTCACGCGTTGCGTGGCGGTGCCGATATCGATGTATGCCGAATCACCGCGCACCTCAATGGTTCCCGACTGCAACGGCGTGGCGTCCGCTGCGGCGCCGGCAGCAAACACTTTGAGGCCGAGCGCGCCGGGCTCGGTGCCATTGTGCGCTTGCGACCACTCGACGCGCGGTTGCCCCTTCATGGCGAGCACACCGTCAACGCTCGACGCGCGCTTGGTAATCGTTTCCACACCGACGGTATCCGTCGCGCGCAGATAGACGAAACTGACGGCGGGCGCGTTTTGTCCGCGCGCGGTGCGCGCAAACAACACGGTAAGGCCACCAGCGACGAGAGCGGCGAGAATGGCCGGAAGAATCCGGCGCGCACGATGCCAGGCCAACAGAATCATGTTCGAAAGCGCGTCAGACGCGCTGCGTGTTATTCGGGTTCCGACTCGGCCAGATCGCGCGCGAGCGAATCCTCGCGCGCGTGGTCGGTCGGTGTGGCGTTTGATGCAGACTGTTTTCCAGACGCGCGACGCGACGGCAGACGACCGGCCTGCTGCAGCGCGTGTCGCAGCAGGTATTCGATCTGCCCGTTGAGACTGCGCAGATCATCGTTCGCCCAGCGCTGGACCGCGTCGAGCAGCTCGCGGTCCATGCGCAGGAGGAAGGATTTGCGTTCAGCCATCGGTCGTGTGTCCGTTGATTTGCGACAACTAGTTGTACAACGTGCCGGCGTTGACGACGGGCTGCGCCGAGCGTTCTGAGCAGAGCACGACAAGCAGGTTGCTCACCATCGCGGCTTTGCGTTCGCCGTCGAGTTCGACGATCTCGCGTGCCTTGAGGGCCTCGAGCGCCATCTCGACCATCCCCACCGCGCCTTCGACAATCGTCTGTCGGGCCGCGACGATCGCACTCGCTTGCTGGCGCTGGAGCATCGCAGCGGCGATTTCCTGTGCGTACGCCAGGTGACTGATACGCGCTTCGATGACTTCGACACCGGCTTTCGCGAAGCGTTCATGCAACGCATCGATGAGACCTTTGTTCACTTCCGCTTGATGCGTGCTAAGCGCGACATCATCGCTGCCGTGCGCGTCGTACGGATGCGCCGAGGCGAGTGTGCGGAGTGCCGACTCTGATTGCATCGCGACGTACTGCACGTAGTCGTTCACTTCGAACACGGCTTCGGCGGTATCGACCACGCGCCAGACGACGATCGCACCGATGTCGATCGGGTTCGAGCGCGCGTCGTTCACTTTGAGCTTGTTGGTCTCGAAGTTCCGCACGCGCAGCGAGACGCTCTTCTTCGTCATGAACGGATTGGTGAACCAGAGCCCGGGCGTTTTGACGGTGCCTTTGTAGTTGCCGAAGAGCGTGAGGACTTTGCCTTCGTTGGGCGCGACGGTGAAGAGCCCGGGCAGCGTGAACATGGACAGGACCACGAGCAACACGCCGCCGACGGCGAAGATCGGATTGCCTGCCTTGGCGCCGGTGATGAGCAGGAAGATGCCGCCAAGAATGGCAGCGACGATTAGCAGCACCATGGCGATGCCAGCGGCGGGACGGGCTTCAACTTCGCGGAGCATATGGGGAGTCCTCAGTGGAGTTGGTATCTATATGATATCACTTCGCTATCCTGTACGGGAGGGCTGCGTGAGCGGTTTCAGAGGTGGGAGGGAGGAGGGGGGCGCCGTCGATGCCACCTCGCCCAGTCGGCCTTGCTGCCCTACGTGACGACCCGGTGGCGGGTCGTCCCGGGGCAGAGGGCCGCCCGGGCGAGGTGGCACCGCCGGCTCGGTTTCTTCCTTCCCCCGGGGCGTCGACGCTTCGTTCGACGCAAGCGATAGCACTCACGCGGG
>CBHTUR010000034.1:0-43888 GCA_966096095.1 uncultured Gemmatimonadaceae bacterium
AACGGCAGAGAAAACGGAGGACGGCGTTGTTGCTGCCGTCCTCCGTTTTTTGCGGAGCGATTCGAACTGCCCGCGCGCTAGCGATGGCCGAATAACAGGCCGGCATAGATCGTGAGCGTGCCGTTGCGCAAATGATCGCCGGTGTTGCTGGTGTTGATGTTGCTTAAGCCGACACCGTATCGCGCACCGCCGGTGACGCCCATGCTGCCGAGGCTGAGATCGAGGCCCGCGCCAACCACGGCACTCCAGTCGACGTTGGCGGGATGCAGGAACGTATCACGTTTGCAATCCGACTTCGAGTCCGGGATTCCGGGGCCGCTTAACGTGACGGTGCATCCCGTGTTGAAGCCGATACTCGGACCGACGTATACGTGTGGATTTACGGCAGACTTTGCCGCGCCATCGAAGCGCAGCAACATCGGCACTTCGAGATAGTCGAGCGCGATGGTGCGCGTGCCGGCGCCGCCCAGGTTGAACTTGCTGCCCTTGCTGGTGAACAGCAGTTCTGGCTGTAATGCGAATGACGACGCCGGCAACAACAACGACAAACCGAACATCGTGCCGGTGCGATTCTCGGACGAGATATCGCTGGCGCCATGAAGCTGCGAGAAAGTGCCGCCGGCAACGATGCCGAGGCGCTGCGCCGCAAGGGGCGACTGAGGAAGCGCGCCAAGGACGACCGCAGCTACCACCGCTCGTGCGATGCGAACGTTCATCAGGAACTCCAGGTTAGAGGTCACGCATCAGTGGGTCGTTGATACGTCATCCCGATACCCGTTATTCGCGATGTGGTGCCGCGGCCGTCCCTGTCAGGTGCGAATCAGCCCTTATTGACCGGAATTTGCCGGCCTTTCGCTTGTGGCAACTTCGGAAGTGTGATGGAGAGCACACCTTTTTCGAACACGGCCTTCACGTGGTCCACATCGACCGTGCGCGGCAGCGCGAACGAACGCTGGAACGCGCCGTAGTAACGCTCGTTGATGTAGTACGTTTTGGCCGGTGGCGCATCGGAGATCTCCTCTTCTTTCTCACCGGACAGCGTTAGCACGTTGTTCTCGATGCTGATCTTGAGGTTCTTCTCCTCAAGTCCGGGGAGTTCAGCGGAGAGGATCAGCGCGTCGTGCGATTCCGTAACTTCGACGGCCGGCATCCAGGTGCCACTGCGCTGCATGGTGGGTCCGAAAAACGGATCCTGCAGCATGCTCCGCATCAGTGACGGGAAGCTCTGGTCGACGAGCGGCGGAAACGCCGCGGTGTTGCGAGTGGTCAGCGTCGACATAACATCCTCCTGCGCGTCATCGCGCGCGAGAACGGGAACCCCGAAGGGGCATACCGAACGTAGCGCAGACGGCGCGCGCGCCAATACGGGAATCCTTGTCGCAGCGTGCGGAAATTCTTTACGCACAGTTGTTGCTCGCGACGTCACGTCCGATTACGTGCGCACCTTCAGCGCACTCTCAGCGCACTCTCAGCGCTCGCTCAGCGCACTATCGGCCAACCACCGGCGCGCTAGTTGAGCGGGCGCACGCCGAATCGGGTGCGCCCGCGAGTTCGCGTCAATTCACGTAGGGCAGCAACGTCGACGCGGTGCCTGCGCGTACGAACACCAAGAGGTCGTAATCGACCGGAAATAGACGCAACTGCCCAAAGTACTGACTTTCCTTGGTCGGATCGTAACAGCAGCCAATTGAGCGCATCGCAATCGGCCCGCGCAGCACACGGCCGGCCGGATCGGAGCCAGACGTTTTCCGCATATCCAACAGCAGCAACGGCGCATTGGTGCCCATGAAGGCGTCTTCGATCGAAGCGTTCGGATATGTCGACGAAGTCAGCGGTACCACGGACTCGAACGTCGTTTCCGTCTGCTTGACGGCGTTGAAGGTGCCGGTGCCGAAGGCGAACGCGAGCGCGCGATAGTCGTCAGCAAATCGCGCGTTCAGACCGCCACCCATCTGAGTGCTTTGGCGCGAGATGTGATCGTTGTGCGCCCACACCACCACCCGCGCGTTAGCGCCACCCTGATCACGCAGCCATGACACGTTCTCGGCCATCGCCGCGTCGCGCACCTGGTTGCTCAGCGCGCCCGGCGTGACGGCTATCATCGCTTCAAACTGTTGCACCAATCGCGCGTGATGCAGCGCACGCTGATAGCCGACCGCGTTTACCGAACGGGCGCGCACCAGCTCGAGCGCGGCGGCGCTCGCTTCAGCGCAGAGCTGGCGGGCCTCCGTCGACTGCGCGCGATACTCGGCGGCCGAGCGTCCAGTCACGTTACCCGTATTCTTGTACGGAGCGAGACAGACGTACTTGGCAACGATGTCGGCGCTCAGGGATGGCGCTTCGCGACTCACGAATGCGACCACACTATCGATTGACGCCGCCGGATACTGGATATCGATGCCGCGGAATTGCACTTGCGCGTTGGCCGGCGCGGTGCTGTTCCACTGGCGCATCCAGGCAATCATGTTCGCCACTTCGCGCGTATTCCACGTCCAGAAGTAGAGGTGCGACAACAGGCGGTCGGGATTGCCGACGCCAGTGCGCAGGTACTCGTTCAGATCGTCCGCTTCGGGCGATGTCGCTTCAATGGCGAACGTCGTGAATCCCATGCGCGAGACGAGAAAGCGCACCATGCGGTCTTTGAGCAGCGCGAACTCCTTCGTGCCGTGCGTCGCCTCGCCGAGACCGACCACGTGCGCGTTGCCGATCATCGAACGCAACGGCTCGAGATCGTCGAGCGACGCGGTCGGATCGGTGGTCGTGAGCGCCGTGCTGTTGCCGACGATCCACGTCGACGTCGTGCTGCTGAACGGCGTCAACCCTTCGAAGTCGAGATTGACTGGTGCGAGTGGACGACGCTCATAGACCGCGACGGTGGCGGCCGAGTCTTGACCCTGAATGGCCTGCGGCGTGGGCATTGTGTTGGTGCTCGTGACGGTCGAGTCGACAATCTTGAGCTGCATATCGTCGACCAGCAGCGTGTTGCTCGCCTGAAAGAGCGCGCCAAACGCGATACCGATGGCGCGCGTGGGCACATCGAGCACAACGGAGACCTGCCGCCAATCACCGTATCCGCTGACCACGCGGCGATTCATGTTGTCGAACTGCAGCGTGAGACCCGGTCCGTCGACGCGCATCCAGAGACCGGAGTTGATCGTATTGGTCACGTTGCGCGGTTTGACCCACGCCGTCAGCTGCACGCGCTTTCCGCGATAATCGTCGGCGCGGATCGTTTGCGTGAGAACGTACGTTCCCAACTGCTGCTGAAACGCGCCGGAGAGATACGCGGCGGTCGTACCGCTCTTGTGCTCGGTCGTGGTGAGACCGACGCCCGCCGTGGTTGAACTTCCCGACCATCCGGCCGGCAAGCCCGGCGAGATGACGAGGTCCGGCTGTTTGATGAGCGCTTCATCGAGGCAGCCGCTGAGGAGCGCGCCCGCGAGGGGCAGACACAGCAGGGCACGACGGCGTGCGGCAGGCATCGGTGAATTGGTCTTGGGTCACTGGCGGCGCCCCGTTGCGGAGCGCCGCCTATCAACAGCGGACGCGAACTCTCACGTCACGCCTAAACAATGCCACCACTGCTGCGATTCCGCAGCTATCTCCGGTCGGTAGGGGTTGCCGAGCCGATTATCGGCAACGCGGATAGCTGGGGTCGGGTCCAGCGATGGCCGGTTTATCCTTGCGCTCGCTGACGGCCATCATGATGTCGTGCACGAATCGCCCCAGGCGCGCCGCGTGATCGTAGTCGATGTACTGCGGCTCGTCGGTCTGCATGTGATAGTCCTGCGCGTAGCCGAGCGAGAAGTAGGTGACCGGAATGTCCTTGAGCACGTAGTTCACCTGATCGCTGCGGCAGAAGCGATTCATCGGATTGGCGGTCACGTCCCATGTCTTATCGATGGCCATCGTTTCGGTGCGCACGGCGTTGACCGAATCGATGATGTCGCCGAACTCACGCGACAGGCGACGCGCGCCGAGTGTTTGTATCGAAGTTGGTCCACCGAACTTGACCTGCTCGACGCGTCCCTTGCCGACCATATCCATGTTGTGCGCGGCCACGATGGACGTGAGCGGAATCGTCGGGTGATCGACGAACCACTTGGAGCCGAGCAGCCCCGCCTCCTCGCCTTCATGAGAAATGAAGATGATCGACCGCGACGGCTTCTCGCTCGCAAACTTCTCGGCGATTTCGAGCAGCACCACCGTGCCCGAGCCGTCATCATCGGCCCCGTTCATGATCGAGTCTTTGCGCGGCGGGCGGATACTGCGTGCATGCTTGATGAGCGAGTCAATCTGTTTCTGCTGCGCCGAAGTCGGTGTGCAGGCGGGATCGTTCGAGCCCTGTCGGCGGGTGACGATGTTGACGGCGCGGAGCGAATCGTGATCGACAACCGTGTTGTTGATGCCGACGTGATCGTTGTGCGCGCCCACCAGCACGTATTCATTGGCGCGCGTTGGATCGGAGCCCGGGAGAATGGCAATCACGTTGCGTCCCGGCGTGGCCGACATGCGCCACGCGTAGTTCCAAGTGGCCGAGACCGGTTGACCAACGTCACCGACGGCGAGTTGGTCAACCGCTTTGCCGAAGATCTTCGCTGCCGTGGCTCTCGAGATCGCCGCGCCCGCAGTCGTGATCTGCGATTCACTCGCGGCGGGTTGCATCGTCATGCGTCCAGCGAGCGCGGCGGTTCGCGCGGCGTCGTTCATGTCGTCCAGGCTGACCACGAGCACGCCCAGGGCGCCAAAGCGCTGCGCTCGCAAATCGCGCGGACCGCCTGGCGCACCGCCTGCCGGACGACGCGCGCCCGCAGGCGTGGCTTCGACCGCGGCCGCGGCGGCTGCGCCAAACTTGTTAGGGACATCAGCGCAGCTGACGAACGACGTTGGTGCACCACCGCCGCCGCCGCGACCGCCGGTGCCACCGCCGCCCGGCGCGGCGAGAAACACGACGACTTTGCCGCTGACCATCGCGCTGTTGAGTGCAACGGTGGTGTCTCCCAATCGGCCGGCGAAGACCGTGGGCACGTTATTGAAGTCGGCCTTGTTGCCAAAGCCATTCGCCGCCGACGGTGCGGTTGGGACAAAATCGGTTTTGGCGGTCAGTCGAGTGCCACCGATCGACAACGAGGTCGTGGCGGCATCGAAGCCCTGTGGGCCAAAGGCGAGATTCTGGAAGTATGTGCCGCTATCGCCGGCCGGCAGCAGGCCGAGTCGCTTGAACTCTTTCGCGATGTAGGCGGTGGCCTTGTAGTTCGACGGTTCGCCGATCCGACGGCCAAGCATCGAGTCGTCGGCGTAGCCGTAGAGCCGCGTGCGCAGATCGTTCGCGGTGATTTCTGGCACGGTGGGCCGCGGCTTCCATGTGCGCGGTCCCTCGTCGGGCCAGACGGCGCCCTTGGGAATTTTCGGGGCGGGCTTGGCGGCGGGTGACTGCGCTGCAAGTGAGGTCACCGCGGCGGTCGTCGCGATTAGCGCGACGAACGAGGTTCGAAATGCGTTCGGCATGGAGACGGCAAAGGCGGTAGGGAATAGAACTCGGGAAAGCTACGGCAAAGTCCCTCAGAATGTTCGACGAGGGCGAGGGGAGCGGTGCTCGGTGTCCGCGTGCGTCAGTGAGGGATACCGCAATCCAAGACAGCGCGAACCGTACGCTGCGAAGGGGGCGGACGGAACTTAGATTGGGGCCGATTCCCCAGCCGATTTTTCAGAGGAGCGTCGCCGTGACGGAAAGCAGTCCCAAGTCGCAAACGACCTACGATGCCATTGTCGTCGGTTCCGGTGCGGGCGGAGGTATGGCCGCGTACCAACTCGCGATCGCCGGTCTCAAGGTGCTCGTGCTCGAGGCGGGCCGTTCATACGACCCGGTGCGCGAGACGCCAATGTTCAAGCTGCCGCGTGAAGCGCCGCTGCGCGGTGCCGGTTCCCGCGAAAAGCCGTTCGGCTTTTACGACGCCACGGTCGATGGCGGCTGGGAAGTGCCGGGCGAGCCATACACGAACGCGCCGGGCACCGATTTCCGCTGGTGGCGTGCGCGGATGCTGGGTGGCCGCACCAATCACTGGGGACGTATTTCCCTGCGCATGGGCGAGTACGACTTCAAGCCCAAGACGCGTGATGGATTGGGTGCGGACTGGCCGCTCGAATACAAAGATCTCGCGCCGTACTACGACAAGACGGAAATGCTCGTCGGCGTGTATGGCGGCGACGACGATCTCGAAAACACGCCGCGCTCGTCGCCAGGCGTGCTCATGCCCGCGCCCGCGCCACGCGCCGTCGAACTGCTGACGAAAAAGCACGCGACGCCGATGGGTATTCCGGTAATTCCGGCGCACTTGGCAATCATGACTCAGCGGCAGAATGCCAACACGCTGCCGCAGAAGATTCATCCGAACAACAAGCTCGCGCAGCGTGTGTTGCGTGAATCGATGTTGTCGCGCCAAGCCTGCTTCTGGGCCACGCCGTGCGGCAACGGCTGCAGCATCAAGGCCAACTTTCAGAGCACGACCGTGTTGTTGCCGCCGGCTCTCGCCACCGGCAATGTCGATATCGTGCCCGACGCGATGGTGCGCGAAGTCACCGTCGACAAGAATGGCAAAGCCACGGGCGTGAGCTACATCGACAAGAACACGCGCACTGATCGCCATGTGAAGGCCAAGGTGGTCGTGCTCGCGGCCAGCGCGTGTGAAACGGCGCGCATTCTGCTCAACAGCAAGAGCACGCAGTTCCCCAACGGTCTCTCCAACAGCAGCGGACTCGTTGGCAAGTATCTCATGGATACCGTCGGCGCGGGCATCGGCGGACAGATTCCCGCCCTCGAAAATCTGCCCGCGCACAACACCGACGGCGCGAGCGGGATGCACATGTACATCCCATGGTGGCTGTACAAAGAGCAACTTGGCGGGAAGCTCGGTTTCGCGCGCGGCTATCACGTGGAATTCGGCGGCGGTCGGGGCATGCCCGGCGGTGGCACGTTCAACTTCCTCGAGAACATGACGCAGGGGTCGTACGGCAAGAACTACAAAGAAGCGGCGCGACGCTACTACGGCTCGTTCATGTATTTCGACGGCCGTGGCGAGATGATTCCCAACGAGGACAGCTACTGCGAAATCGATCCGGAAGTGGTGGATCAGTGGGGCATTCCGGTGCTCCGCTTCCACTGGAAGTGGTCGGACCATGAGCTCAAGCAAGCGGTGCACATGCAGCAGACATTCGCGTCGATCATCGAAGCGATGGGCGGCAAGGTGAACGGCACCGTGCAGACCGATGGCAATCGCGCGATCGCGCGCGGCGGACAAATCATTCACGAAGTGGGCACGTGCCGCATGGGAACCGATGCGAAGACGTCGGTGCTCAATCCGTACTGCCAGTCGTGGGATGTGAAGAACCTGTTCGTCACCGACGGCGCCCCGTTTGTCTCGAACGCGGATAAAAACCCGACGCTGTCGATTCTCGCGCTCGCGTGGCGCACGACCGACTATCTGCTGGATCAGATCGCGAAGAGGGAAATCTGATGAGCACCAATCACGAGCAGCACGATGAGGCGGTGCCTGCCGACTCAGCGCCGAACGACGGCGTATCGCGTCGCGATGCGTTGAAAGCGCTGGGGGCAGCGGCCGTCAGTTTGCCGATTCTCGAGAGTCTCCCGACGGGAGAACTCGTGGCGCAGGCCAAACCGGCGCCGACTGCGTCGACACCGGCCGCCTCGCAGCCGGTCCGCCTCAGCTCGGGCCCGCGCGGCACGGCGAGCGACCCCGATTTGTTGCGGCCCAAAAAAGATTGGCCACGCAAGCTCAACGCAGCGGAGATGGCGACGCTCGCGGCGTTGGCCGACATGATCATTCCTGCCGACGCCAAATCGCCGAGTGCGTCGGCGGTGGGCGCGCATCATTACATCAACGAGTATGTCAGCGCACCGCTCGATAACAGCGCGCGCGATCTCGTGCGTGTGCGCGGCGGCGTGTCGTGGCTCAACCTCGAGAGTCAGAAGCGATTTGGCAAAGCGTTTGTCAAACTGACCAACGCTGAGAAAACGCAAATCTGCGACGACATCTGTTACACGCCGAAGGCCAAGCCGGAATTCGTGGCCGGTGCGCGATTCTTCTCGACGGTGCGCAATCTCGTCGCGACGGCGTTCTACACGACCGACGAAGGAATGAAGGACGTGGGTTACGTCGGGAACACGGCGTTGCCGAAGTGGGAATTGCCTCCCGCGGCTGTGCTCAAGCATCTCGGGTTGTAATTCGCTCAGACGGAGAAATCGCGTGGGTGCAAGACGTTGGTGGCAGCGTCGATCGCTGTGGGGCGTGACGACGCTGCTGGTGGTGATGGTGGGATGGTTCGCGCTCTCGCTGCGCCCCTCAGCCGAGGCGCGCGACGCCATGCGCAACGACTCGCGGGTACAAGTGGCGTTCGACAAGGGCGTGTATCAGTTCACGCCCATGTCGTATACCAAGACGCTGCCGGTGGGTTTGCTGATCTTCCCGGAGAATCTCGTTGATCCGATTGCCTACGCGCCGTACGCGCGGGCCATCGCGGCGGCGGGGTATCCGGTGATTCTCGCGCCGCTCGCGCAGCGCGGTGTGCTGCGTGGATCCGACCCGGCGCCGACGTTGCACGTGGCGCTTGGCGCGGTGCACGAAGACGAGCGAGCCGCGCAGTGGATCATGGCCGGACACGGGCGTGGTGCGTCACTCGCCGCGCGCGTGGCACTCGAACTGCATAACCTCGGCTCGAAAGCCGTCGGTGGCGTCCTGATGATTGGTACCGAAGCACCGCGCGACAGCGTGCTGATGTCGATCAAGGTGCCGTTCGCCAAGATCATCGGCACGCGCGACTGGCGTGCGTCGGCGTCGGCCGCAGAGGCCAATCGACGCTTTCTGCCACCGCAGGCGCGCTTCGTGAAGATCGACGGCGGCAATCACGCGCAGTTTACGTCGGCAGGGTGGTTTGTCTGGGACGGCATCGCGTCGATCTCACGCGCGGAACAGGAACAACAGCTCGTGAACGCCACTCTGGAGTTGCTGCGCGTGGCTAACGAAACGCAGCGCAACGCGTCGTGGCTGGCCAAGTGAGATGAATCGGCTCCGCGTCGTGATGGGAGCATTGGCGGTTGCCACGGCGTTGATGCTGTCGGGCGACATCGCCGACTCGCAACGACGCGTGTACATCGAGCCGAACGCTCCCTACGACGGACGATTCACGTTTGTGCGTTTGCGCTATCAGGTCTACAATCGCAGCGGATGGGAGTTCGACTATCCGGCGATGGAGCGCAACTTCATGACCATCGTCAACGAACTGACGACGCTGCGCCCACATGTAAAGCAGAGCAACATCCACTGGATGCACGACCCGGCGCTGTCGCACTATCCGGTGGCGTACCTCTCGGAACCGGGCTACTGGCTGCCGGACGATCAGGAAGCGGCCGGGCTGCGGGCGTGGATTGCGAAGGGCGGATTTCTCATTGTCGATGATTTCTACTTTCCTCGGCAGTGGGACAACTTCGAGCGATCGATGCACAAAGTGTTGCCGAACGCGCGCATCATGCCGATCAGCGTTTCGCATCCGGTCTTCGATTCGTTCTTCCACATCAAATCGCTCGAGGGGATGCATCACCCGGACAACGCGGCCGCTGCCGCCGAGTTCCTGGCGATCTACGAAGACAACGACCCGACCAAGCGACTGCAGGTCATTATCAACTACAACAACGACATCGGCGACTACATGGAGTGGTCGGGTGAAGGTTGGTACCCGGTCAACATGTCGAACGATGCGTACAAGTTTGCCACGAACTACGTGGTCTACGCGTTGACGCACTGATGATGTCGGACATTCGCCTCCAACTGCCAATCTTTGTGCCGGCCGCGCGCGTCTTCGGGGCGATGACGCAGCCCGATGGTCTGAGTGCATGGTGGACGCTGGCGGCCCGCGGCGTCCCGGCGTTGGGTGAGACCTACGATTTCGATTTCGGGCCGTCGTATCAGTGGACGGGGCGCGTGTCGCACTGCGAGCACGACGTCGCGTTCGAGTGGACGATGGGAACGGAAGATCCGGATTGGGCCGGGACTCGCGTTGGCTTTACGCTCGAGCCGATCGAGTCGGGGACACGGGTGGAGTTTTATCATCGCGGATGGCCGGAAGCGAATGCGCACTTCCGTGGTTCAAGCTACTGCTGGGCAACGTACTTGCGACTGTTGAAGCGCTACCTGGAACACGGCGAGTTCGTACCGTATGCGCAACGCGATAGCGCGTAACGTTGTCTGCGTCCGACCGATCTGTTGTTCGACACACTTTGATTCGTGGAGCGTCGCATGCGCGGTACCCGAGTTACGAAAATCGTACGCTGCGGAATTCTCGCAGCCGTTTTCGCTGTCGCGAGCGTCCCCGTTGGACTCGCCGCGCAAGACGTCGCGACGTTGGCCAAGATTCGCGATGAAGGCATGAACCGCTCCAAAGTTGACGAGCTGTTCAATCATCTCACCAACGTGATTGGTCCGCGCCTGACCGGAAGTCCGGCATATAAGCAGTCGGTTGACTGGGCGGCGCAGCAGATGCGCGGGTTTGGCCTGAGCAATGTGCATCTCGAGGCGTTTCCGTTTGGCGCGGGTTGGACGTTGGAGCAGCAGACGGTCGAGATGGTGTCGCCGCGCTTCATGCCGCTCATCGCGTACGCCGAAGCCTGGTCGCCGTCGACCCCGAAGGAAGTCGTCGGAACTCCCGTGTATATCGGTGACTACCTGAATGCGGACAGTGTGACAGCACATGCCGCGC
Organism: uncultured Gemmatimonadaceae bacterium; assembly: GCA_966096095.1. Classification (GTDB taxonomy): domain Bacteria; phylum Gemmatimonadota; class Gemmatimonadetes; order Gemmatimonadales; family Gemmatimonadaceae; genus Gemmatimonas. Next base: position 10,771 of record CBHTUR010000034.1, read on the forward strand.
AGCTGCGCGGCGCGATTGTGCTCGCAACCAAACCGCAGGAGTTCTTCATTACGAAAGATCGGCTGCAGCCGACGGAACACGATCAGCCCGTACCAATCGGCGCGCCGCGCGCGAACAACGCTGCACCGCCGATGCCCCGCAACGCGTTGATGCAACTGCTGGTGAAGAGTGGTGCGGCCGCTATTGTGCGCCCAACCGAAGGCAACGAAGGCACGATGTTCGTGCTGGGGAGTCGCACCAGCACCGCCGCCAACTCGGTACCGTCGCTCATCATGTCCAGCGAGCAGTACAACCTGCTTGTGCGCGGACTCAAGGCTGGAGCGCCAGTCAAGTTGCGTGTAAACGTGCAAACGAAATATCACACCGCCGACACGAACAGCTACAACGTCGTGGCCGAGATTCCGGGTACCGATCCTGCTATTGGCGACGAAGTGGTGCTCATCGGCGCACACATCGACTCGTGGCACTCGGCCACCGGTGCGGCCGACAACGCCGACGCGGTGGCGGAGTTGATGGAGGCGATGCGCATTCTCAAAGCGACCGGCGTGAAGCCGCGCCGCACAATTCGGGCGGCGATCTGGGGTGGTGAGGAAGAAGGTCTCTTGGGTTCGAAAGCGTACGCACAGCAACACTATGCGGGTGAGGCCAACGCGAAGGCACGCGAGAAGTTGTCGATCTATCTCAACAACGATCCGGGCACGGGTCCGATTTACGGCTGGTACGCCGAGGGCAACACGGCGGCCAAGGCGGTGCTCGATGAATGGCTGGCGCCGTTCAAAGATCTGGGCGCGCGACGTAACATCATTGAGAAGATTGGCAACACCGATCACCTGTCGTTCACTGCGCTGGGGTTGCCGGCGTTCAACACGATTCAGGACTATGCGGAGTACGATACGCGCGTGCACCACACGAACATGGATTTTTACGAGCGTGTCGACCAGAACGGACTGAAGCAGGCATCGGTGGTGCTGGCGTCGTTCGCGTACAGCGCCGCCATGCGGGTCGGCACGTTTCCTCGACCGACGGTGACACCATGAGCGGATCACTGACCAAAGCGATGACCGCGCTGACAATGATCGCGCTGATCGGCGTTCAGCCGGCCCACGCCCAACGTAATCGTCGTGGTGGCGGGCGAAACGCGAACGTTGGCCCGGATTCCGTGCGGACGCAGCTCGAGGCGCGGATTGCCCAGGTTCCGAACGCCAAAGTGGCTATTGCAGTCCAGGATATTTCGACGGGTCGCTCGTTGGACATCAACGGCGATATGGAATTTCACGCGGCCAGCACGATGAAAGTGCCGGTGCTGTTCGCGCTCTTCAAGGAATTTGAAAGCGGAAAGCTCAAGCCCACTGAAACGCTGAAGCTCGAGAACCGCTTCCAGTCGATCGTCGATAAGTCCGACTACACGCTCGATCCAAAAGAAGACAGCGACAGCACGGTCTACACCTGGCTTGGCACCGACGTGAAGCTGCGCGATCTGGCGGAGCGCATGATTACGCACTCGAGCAATCTGGCGACGAACGCGCTTATCCAGAAACTCGATCCGGTTCGGATCACCGAGCTGACGCGTAAACTGGGCACGAAGAAGATGTTGGTGCGTCGCGGAGTGGAGGACGACAAGGCGTTCGCGGCCAAGTTGAACAACACAACAACGGCGCACGACCTGGTGGCGTTATTTGTGGCGCTCGACGAAGGGAAGGTGGCCAACGAGGCGAGCACGAAGGACATGCTCGGCATTCTCGAAGCGCAGGCGTTCAACGACGAGATCCCGGCGGGCTTGCCAGCGGGAACGCGCGTGGCGCACAAAACGGGCTCGATCACGGGAGTGTTGCACGACGCAGGTCTGGTCTATCCGCCACGACGCGCGCCGTACGCGATCGCGATTCTGACGAGCGACATCCCCGATCAAAAGGTCGCGCAGGCGCTAATTGCCGACTGCTCGCGCATCATCTGGCAGTGGTTGCGCCGCGCGCCGACTCGCTGACAGTCCGTGCAATCCATTCTCGCGATTTCAGGCAGTCTGCGCGCCGGTTCGTCGAATTCATCGATCATCGCGGCGGCGGAACAAGTTCCTCCCGACGGGTTCTCGGTGTTCGTGTACGAGGACCTGGCCACGCTGCCGCCGTTCAACCCTGATCTCGAAGCAGACATGCCGCCGGCAGTGCAGGTCTGGCGAGATTCACTGCAGACGGCCGACGCGGTGTTGATTTCGAGCCCGGAGTACGCACACGGCGTACCGGGCGTTCTCAAGAACGCGCTCGATTGGGTAGTCGGCACCGGCGAATTCATGCAAAAGCCGGTCGCGCTGGTTAATGCGTCGGCGTTCTCGAGCTTCGTCACGGCGCAGCTCACGGAAACGCTCACGGTGATGATGGCCAACGTGTGCGTGGCCACATCACTGCCGCTACGCGGCCGACCGTCGACGGCTGACGACGTACTGCGAGACGCCGACGCGCAATCGGCGCTGACGGCCGCCTTACGCGCACTCGCAGACGCCGTGACTGCAACGCGCTAAGCGTGTGGTAGTGTCTCCACGGCAACAGCGGCTCTAACAGCTTGAGCCACTGCGATTTTGACTGCAGCTGCGGGAACTGCAACTGCAACTGCGGAAACAGCAACTGCGGAAACAGCAACTGCGGAAACAGCAACTGCGGGTACAGCAAACGCGGGAACAGCAAACGCGGGAACAGCATTTTGAACACAGAGGAAACAGAGGAAACGGAGGAAAAGCAAAATATGTTGTTCCTCCGTTTCCTCTGTTTCCTCTGTGTTAAAATTGCAGTTCCCGCAGTTGCAGTTGCAGTTCCCGCAGTTGCAGTTCCCGCAGTATCGGTTGCTGTAGTCGGCGCTTACTCCCACCAGCGCGGTGGGGCGAGCCAGGATTCGCCGAGGTCGCCGATCGGCGCGCCTGGAGGGGCGGGGGCGGCGGTGACGATGCTGGCGATTTCGCCCGGGTTGTCCAAATAGCGCTTGATATCGGCGACCAGCAGCGCGCGATGCGACGCGTCGGCGTCGCTCTTTGCGGGTTCGGATTTCAAACGTGTCGTGAGCTTCTGTAGTCGATACGACGCAACGGCGCGCACCTGACTGTTGGACGAACCCACTGCCAGCCACACCACGCGATTGACCAGCGCACGCTCGGCGGCGCGACGCACTTCTGCTTCGTAGGAGTTGGCCGTTGTCGCATCGAACGTTGCCTTCGTGAGCCGATCAATCACCTCTTCAAGGCCGGGCAGCGACGCGTCCACCGCGTGTTGTGCAACGATGCGCGCCGCGCGATTGAGATTGAGCGCGAAGCCGATCGTGACATCGGCCGCGATCGCGCCGGGTGCAATCGGATCGAATGCCTCGCCGGTGGTACGCGGAAACAGCTCGCGATGCAGTCCGAATCCCGGCGGACGCGGCGGAATAAGGCCTAGCAGCTTCGTGGGCACCACCAGCTCCGAAGGTTTCACCGTCGCCGCCAGTGCCTCCAGTGCTTTGCGCTGATTCGCCGCGCTTTCCCATTTGGTCGGCGTGCGTCCGTCGCCGCGCATCGCGTAGATGAAGTCTTGGCCACCCAACATCGAGCTCGTGCCTTCCACCGCGTATCGGTGATACATGAAGATCGGTACCAGCGGCTCTTCGATCATCGTGGTGGGAGCGCCGTTGCGGATCGAAGTCTCGCCAAGCCGATTGAGTGCCGACCGACGCACCTTCATCAGGCGGGTGAGTTCATCGGCCTGATTCACCCCGTTCGACCACTGATCGGTGCGCGGATGAATGTCGAGATCCTGGTTCGTGAAGTAGCGCAGGTCTTGCGCCCACGCATCGTCAAGAATCTTTGTCAGCGGCGCCTTCTCGTTCGTGCCGCGCGGAAACTCCCGATACCCGTAGTTGATCGCAACCTTGTCCCAGTCGCCAATGCGGGCCTGATAGGCGTTGGATAAATCGATCGTGCCGTCATCCTTGAGCGATTCCAAGGGATGCGGATAGTCCATTACCGAAATCCAACCTTTGTTGCTGTCGTAGTAGTTGTGGCCGAGGCCGAGCGTGTGTCCAACCTCGTGAGCGGCGAGCTGACGAATGCGCGCCAGCGCCGTCTCGTACAACACCGACGGTTTCTCGTTGCCCGTGGCATAAGGCGAGAGCAGTCCCTCGAAAATCAGATAGTCCTGTCGATCGCGCAGGGAGCCGAGCGTCACCGTTGCCTTGAGAATTTCGCCGGTACGCGGATCGTCCACCGTGCCGCCGGAGCTCCAGCCACGCGTCGAGCGGTGCACCCAATTGATCATGTTGTAGCGAATGTCCATTGGGTCGGCGGAGTCGGGGAGCACGTCGACCTTGAACGCGTTGCGGAAGCCGGCCGCTTCGAACGCCTGATTCCACCACCGCGCGCCGTCGAGCAGTGCCTGCTTCACATCGGCCGGCGCGCCCGGATCCACCCAGTATTGAATAGGCTTGACCGGCTCACTGATCGCCGCCGTCGGGTCCTTCTTCTCGAGGCGATGATGGCGGATATAGCGAATCATCATCGGCTCACCGATCGGCACACTGTAGTCGACGAATCCGACACCACCATAGCCCGCGCGCGGATCATCAACGCGCGGACGGAAGTTGTTGTCCGGGAGTTCGACAAACGACGCGTGTTCGCGCAACGTCACCGCGTCTGCGCTTGGGGTGACGCTCGCCACCGTGCCGGAGAACAAGCCACCACGTCCGCCGCCGCCGGCGCGCGCGCCAATTGGCGCTGGACCTTGCACCGGTCCTCCCGCACCAGGCGCCGCGCTTGCAGGATCGGAGGTGAAAGTGAGCGTCATGTCGACTTCCGTATTCTTCGGGAAGCCGCGCGTATTGGGCAGATAGAACGCGCTGCGCGTCGCATCGAGTCGCCAGTTGCCCGGTCGCAGGAGCCCCGCGCTGCCGTTAATGTCGCGCAGGAAGAACGCAGTGGCGTCAACGAGCACGCGTCCGTTCGATTCTGCCGCAACCGTGAAGCCCCAGAGTGCCGACTTCGCGAACGACTCTTCGACAGATTTGCGTTCGAGCACGTTGCTGCTGCTGGATCGGAACGACTCGTTCTGCTGCACCAGCAGCACGCGCGGGCCGACGCGTTGAAAGAGGACTATTCGCTCGGCGCCCTCAGCGCCGCGATCCAACCCGATGTCGTTGGAGCCCAGGCCCGCCGAGAGCCCGGTCGCCATGAGGAACGGCGCGTCGAACCGCGAGATCTCCAAAAGCATCGTACCGGTGCGCTCATCCCAATAGAGCGGCAAGTAGCCGTCGATTTTCCGCAGATTGGCTGTGCGGTCTTCGATCGACGGGAGGCGCCCCGCACCCGCGGGCGGTTGTGCACCTTGTGCTTGTGATCCGACGACGAGTAACGACGACAGGGCAAGCGGCGCGAGAAGCGCGACGACGACAACTCGGAACGGACGCATAAGAGGCGAGCTGAGAGTGGCGAGGGAAGGCTCGGCCACCAAAATGCGCGCGACATCGGGCAGGCGATAGCGGTGCGCTCTCGCCTCAGCCGTCGTTCGCTACTGCTCAGCCATCCACTGAAGAATCAGTGCCAGCGTTTCGTCGCCGCCCACCGCCATGCGTTCAACCGCCGTTCGGTGTGTCCGGTTGGCGAGGACGCGCACATCGGCGCGACCGCCGACCGTTGCGAGGCGTGCCGCGAACGTCTGGGCCGACGCGAGAATTGGCGGATTGACCTGTTCCGCTTCCGCGATCAGGACGAGCATCGGAGGCGTGCCACTCTGCACGTGCGCCATCGGCCAGGCGTCAATGAACGATTGAGCACTCGGCCAGTTGGGGCGGAGCAGACGCTGGAACCGCGCCTCACGCGCGTCGGCTGCGAGCTCGGTCAGTCCGAGCGGATCGCCAAGGAGTGAGCCCATGGCGACGACGCCAGCGATGTCGCGAGTCGAGCGGTGACGTCGCGTTAGGTACGTCGTGTCAGTTGCGAGGAGCGTTGCGAGCTGCGCACCGGAGCTGTGTCCGACGACAAACATGCGCGAGGCATCGATACCCAGAGTGTCGGCGTGTGACACGAGCCACACAAACGCATCGGCCACATCGTCGATTTGCGCGGGCCACGGGTGTGCTGGCATCAAGCGATAGTTGATCAGCGCGACGGCGTACCCGCGCGCGACGAATCGCTGAGCGATTGCGTCATAGGGACTGTCAGCCTTGTCGCCGCTCGTCAGACTGCCTTCGTGCACGTACATCACGAGTGGCGCGTTCGCCTTGGGCGCCCGATAGAAATCGAGCGATTGCGACCGGTCAGTGCTCGTCGTGAAGGGTACATCGCGCGCGACCGCGGGCTGCGCAGTGCGCGAGGTGCGCATCGCCGGTGGCGCGGCGTTGGCCAACAGCAGTGACATGACCACGAGAACGTCCTGCATCGAGATGCTCGGCTAGCGTTTCGCGATTGACTGCACGTAGGCGGCGACCGCGTGCACCTGCGCATCCGTCAACAGCGGCTGCATGCCACCGCGCGCACGCATGGCCAGTTTGTGCGACGGATCTTTCACCTCCGTCAGCGGCACGCCGGAGATAATGGTGCGCTCGATATCCGCCAGACGCCCGCTGCCGTGTTGCCACGCGTGTCCAACGAACGATGGCCCGTTGACCGTGCCGACGCCCTGTTTGCCGTGACAGCGATAGCAACTGCCGTTGTTGAAGATCGAGTCGCCGAGTGCGACGAGAGCCGGCGCGAACGTCTCGGCGGCGCTTGACGACCTCGCGGAGCGACAAGCGCTCAGCGCAAACGCGCCACTGACGCACACGAGCAGGTAGCGCCAGCGAGCGATCGTGGTCGTTCGCGCAAAGGGAAAAGCGTGCATCGGGCAATTAACCGGTCGGAGAAGAGAGTCACGACGATCGCGCGCCTGTAGTATTGACCGGGCTCGCACTCCGAGCGTAATAGTTGGGGACGGGTGCACGCTCACGCGGGTCCGCCCGCTCCTCCCTCGACTCGATCGGAACCTCGCCATGACCGTTCGTCGCGTCGCCTGCAAGCAGCTCGCAGGCAACATCGTGCTTCTGATAGTGCTCACCATCGCCTCGTTTTTCGATGTCCGCGCGGCACAGGCGCAAGCGTCGGGCATGAGCGCCGGCGTTGCGGCGACCGCGGGTGCGTCGTCTCGCGGCGTGCAATTGCTGGCGCGAATGAAGGCTGCGTACGAGGGCCGTTGGTACAGCACGCTGACCTTCACGCAGCAAACCATCGTGACGCGCGCGAGCGGCAAGCCCGATACCACAACGTGGTACGAGACATTGAGCGGACCGGCGCGGTTGCGGATCGACTTCGGTGACCCGGCACTGGGCAATGGCGTGCTCTATACGGCCGACTCAACAAAGCTCATGCGCGACGGCATGTTGCGCCGCACCGATCCGTCGGGCAATCCGTTCTTGCCGCTGATCATGGGCGTCTATCTGCAGCCCGTCGACGAAACGGTGCGGCAGCTCCATCTCTTTGGTTTTGATCTGACACGCACCACGCGCGGCAGCTACGACGGCCACGGCGTGTTGATTGTTGGCACCAACGAAGCGTCAGACACGACGAGCGCACAGTTCTGGATCGACGCTGAGCAGAACATCGTGCGTCGTGTGCGCGGCAACGTGAAGGGCACAGGCGGTGCGGACATTCACCTCGACGGCTACGAGCGCGTGGGACAGGCGTGGCTCGCGACTCGCATCTCAATGGTCGCCGCAGGCCGTTCGCAGACCGAAGTCTATTCAGACTGGAAGGTGAACACCGTTGTGCCGGAGTCGCTCTTCGACCTCGCCCAGTGGCGCACGGCCGCGCACTGGGCAAGCGCGAAGCGCTGAGTTCTGCGAGCGCTAGCGTTTCGCGCGCGCGAGCGCCTCATCTAACATTTTCACCAGCGCATCACGATCGTACGCGTATGGCTGCTGCTCGTTGAGTTGCACCAGTTCGTCGATGACTTTGCGAATCGCGATCGCGGCTTGGTTGGCCGCGGGCACCACGAGGTAGCGCGCTTTGGGGTTGGCGCTGGTCATGGCGTGAAAGACCGCGGCGGCCACCGAGTCTGGCGGCGGATTATTCTCGAAAGCGCGCATGGAATTGATGGTCGCGCGCAACTGCGGTTCAAAGCGTGACCCTTTTACGATGCTCGTATCCATGCGGGTCAGCAGATTGCGCCCGATCTCGGTGCCGTAGTTGCCGGGTTCGATGAGACTCACTTTGACGCCGAATCGTGCCAGCTCGGCCGAGAGTCCGTCGCCAAATGCCTCGACCGCGTGCTTGGTCATGCTGTACGCGCCAATCATAGGGCTCGCGACAATGCCGTTGAGCGAACTGATGTTGACCACGCGCCCCTTCGACTCGAGCAAGAGCGGCGCAAATGCTTTGGTGATGCGATACGGGCCGTAGAGGTTCACCCCCACGATGTAATCGAGGTCTTTCTCCTCCATCTCAATGAGCGGCGCCACGACCACCACGCCGGCGTTGTTCACCACTCCATACAAGCCCCGCTTGGCAGTCGTGATGGTCTGCACGGCCGCCGCGATATCGCTTGCGCTCGTTACATCAAGGCGCACCGATTGCACGTTGGGAATGGCATTGAGCGCGGTCAAATCCGCCGCCGACCGCGCTCCGGCGTACACGAAAAATCCGTGAGACGCGAGATATTCCGTGACCTTTCGTCCAATGCCGGACGACGCGCCGGTCACGAGCACCGCCCTCGGCGCGTCGGCGGTCTGCGCCGACAGTGACGACGCGAGAATGACGAGCGAAGCGGCGGCGAAGCGGCAGAGAATCCGAGTGATGGTCAGCATGGGTGTCAGGAATTGCCTCAGAAAACCGCGTGGTCCCCGCGTTCGGCGGTGGCATCGCCGCGCACGAGACGTTCGTAGTATGCCAGGAGCGTGTCGCTACCCGCGGACGGCGTCGCATTGGCATCGTAACGCTGCGCCGCCGCGTCCCACACCAGCATCGACTCCGTCGCGTAATACCGCCCAATGCGCGCCAGCTCGGCTTTGCGCGCCAGCGGCGGCGCAATTCGCCCAAGTGTGCTCAAAACGCCAATGATGACGTTGAGCATCGCCACGGGAACGTGCGTGAACTTGGGTTCGCGCTCGAACAGGCGATGGAGCGCCTCGCCTTGCTCGCGCGGCGTGATGGCTGGCCCCGGACCGCCAATGGGCAAAATGCGATTGGCGCGGGTCTGATCGCGCAGGCACTCGGCGAGGTAGGCACCAAGATCTTCGTCGCTGATCGGCTTGCATGCTGTCAGCCGTCCGTCGCCGAAAACGAGAAACGGTTTACCCCGGCGCACGCGCTCTACCTGGCCGGAGAGCGATTTGAAGAAGGCCGTGGCGCGCACGATGGAGTAGATGAGTCCGGAATCGATCAAGCGTTGCTCGAACGCCAACTTGGCCTGTTGAAACGCGAGCTGCGGCTTCTGCACGCAAATCGCTGACAGCAGCACCATTTGCCGCACGCCTGCCCGTTGCGCTGACTCGAGCACGTTCACCTGCGCCTGGAAATCGACGGCCCACGCATCACGCGGTTCACCGGTGCGCGACGCGAGACAGGTCACCACCGCATCAAACGTCTCGCCGCGGAACGCGTCACGCCACACCGACTGCGCGTCACTCACGCTGCCAACGCGCACCTCCGCGCCCGTGAAGCAGTTGTCCGAGGTGTCGTGCGTACGCACAAAGCAAACCACCTCGTGACCCGCGCGCACGAGCGCCCGCGCCGTGGCGCGCCCGATCGTACCGGTGGCGCCAACAAGCAGCACGCGCAATCGCGTCACCGCTACGCTCACGCGTGCGTCATGTGACGGCGTTCCGCACGGCATATCGGGCGTCGCGCCACGATTCCGTTTGCAGTACGTCACGCAAGGTGTCTACCGCTTGGGCGACATCGGCGTAGCGCAGGTAGAGTGGCGTGAGTCCGAAGCGCATAATGTCGGGCGCCCGGAAGTCACCGATCACGCCGCGATCGATGATGGCCTGCATCACCTCGTACGCGTGCGGATGCTGAAAGGACACGTGACTTCCACGGGGCGCGCCACGTGCAGGCCCAACGAGCGTGAGTCCGTACGCCCCGCATCGTTCTTGCACCAGATCCATGAACAATTCAGACAGGGCGCGCGACTTCTGCGCGACGACGCGCATGTCGACTTCCAAATGCAGGTCCACACCACTCTCCAGCGCCGCAAACGCCAGAATCGGCGGCGTGCCGCAGAGAAATCGTTTCATGCCGTCGGCAGCTTCGTAGTGATCGACAAACTCGAACGGCCGTGCGTGACCCATCCAGCCACCCAGTGGCGACAGGAGTGACCCATGATGCCGTTCGGCCACGAAGAGGTAGGCCGGCGCACCCGGGCCACCGTTCAGAAATTTGTAGCCGCATCCTACTGCGAGGTCGGCCTGACACGCGTTGAGATCAATTGGCACGGCGCCCGCACTGTGGCTCAAGTCCCAGAGCATGAGCGCGCCCTGCGCGCGCGCGGCGGCCGTTACGGCGGCCATATCGTGCATGTCCGCGGTCTTGTAGTGCACGTGCGTGAGCAACACCAGCGCGGTGTCGTGGGTGATGCGCGAGGCAATCTCCTCACGCGAACACAACTCCAATCGGCGATCACCTGACACCGCGCGCAACGCCGACTCGATCATGTACAGATCAGTCGGGAAGTTACCCGGCTCTGAGAGCACGACCGTCCGTGTCGGTTGCGCCTGCAATGCGGCAACGATGAGCTTGTACAGATTCACCGACGTGGAATCCGCGGCGACGACTTCGTGCGGCCGCGCGCCGATGAGCGTGGCGATCTTGGCGCCCACCCGTTGTGGCGCGCCAATCCAATCGGCGGCGTTCCAGCTCCGAATGAGTCCGTCGCCCCACTCGCGCTGCATTACCGCCTGCACGCGCGCCGGCGTGTCGATGGGCAAGGCCCCAAGCGAGTTGCCATCCAGATAAATCACGTCTGGCGGCAACGCGAATCGGGCGCGATACGCACGCAACGGATCGGCGGCGTCGAGTGCCGCAATTGAGGCGTCAGTATGCACGATGGCAGAATGGGTAGTGAGGCCTGCGGGCGCGACGAGTGCGCGAGGAATTGTACGCCGTCACGGGCTCGCGCGACATTCGGTGGGCGTTCGGACGCCGCCACTGCGTGAACCGCTCACCCACAGAGTACATTGCACACGACCCAAGTAGGAGACCTGCAGCATGGCTTCGCGCTATATCGCGCTCTTGCGCGGCATCAATGTCGGAGGACATCGCGTGGCGATGGCGGACTTGCGCGGCCACTTTGGCGTGCTGGGGTTGCGCGACGTCGAGACGTTTATCGCCAGCGGCAACGTCATCTTCTCGACACCCAAGCCCGCCGACCCGATCAAGCTTGAACGCAAGATCGAGCAGCACCTGCTCACGTGCCTCGGCTACGCCGTGCCCACCTTCATCCGCACACCGGAGGAGCTGCGCGAAGCGTCGCTCCAGCGTCCCTTCGCCGCCTCCGACATGGATCACACCGGTCACACCGTTCATGTCGCGTTCCTGCGGACGTCCGCGTCGGCTGCGTTTACCCGTGAGATGAAAGCGCGAAAGACGGCCAAGGATGAATTCGCGGTAAAGGGGCGCGAGCTCTACTGGCTGATTCGCGGCAAGACCATGGACTCACTCGTGACGTGGCAGAAGGTCGAGAAGGCACTCAACATCGACGTCACGATGCGCAGTCTCGTCTCCCTCAAGAAACTCGTCGCCACCCTGTCATGACTCGCTCGCCATCTTCCGTAGTGGTACGTCACGCCACTGAACGAGATCTCCCCGTCATGCGCGATCTCCTCGCGCAACTCGGCTACGGTGTGGATCTCAGCATGCTTGCCGCGAGATTCGCCAATTTTTCGGAGCGCGGCGAGGAAGCACTCGTGGCTGAACGTGACGGCAAAGTGATCGGCGTGGCCACTCTGCATCTCACCCCCGTCTTACATCGGGCGGGAGCAGTGGGGCGCGTAACCGCGTTGGTTGTCGACGAGACGGTGCGGGGCACGGGCGCTGGCGCCGCCATCATGCGCGAAGCAGAGTCCATCATGAAGGCGCGCGGTTGTGTGATCATGGAAGTTACGAGCAATCGCAAGCGCGTAGACGCGCACGCGTTCTACGAACAACTCGGCTACACCGCCACCAGTTACCGCTTCGGCAAAGAGCTGTAGCCGCTGTCAGTTGGTCAATGACGCCGCGAGAAAGCGCTCAATCAGATAGCGCGCGAGTTGCGAGCTCGGACCCTGCGGAACGGCGTCGAACGCATGTTCGGCCCACGGAATCTCTACGTGCACCACCGTACCGCCTTCCGCGCGCAGTCGCCCGGCGAGCAGCCGGCCGAAGCGTGCTTCGACGATGTGATCACGTCCACCGTAAATGAGGAGCGTGGGCGGCAACTTCCTGGTTACCAGCGACAGTGGAGACGCCTCGCGATAACGAGCCTCCATGTTGTCGGGCGTGCCACCAATAAACGCCTCTTCGACCGCGCGCACGTGATACGGATCGGGCGACGGTGGACGACGATAGCCCTCGATCAAATCGACGGGGCCATACAAATCGATTACCGCGCGTACGCGCGGCGCATCCGTAGCGTACGCGGCCATCATGGCCAGATGGGCGCCAGCAGATCGGCCAACCAGCGCAAGTCGAGATGTATCTGCCGAAAACTCGGTCGCATGCTCGCCAATGAACGACAGCGCGAGTCGCACGTCATTCACTTGCGCCGGGAAGTGCGCGCGCGGCGCGTGACGATAGTCGATCGCGAAGACTGCGTATCCTTGCGCCGCGAAGTACTCGGCGAACTCGCGATAGCCGTCCGGTTCACCGTTCGCCCATCCACCGCCGTATACCTGAACCAGAGTCGCGTGCGGAACGGAGTCGAGCGGCGAATAGATGTTCATCACTAACGTGTCGTCGTCCACCACCGCAAACGGACGATGCTCAACGACGCGGAGTTCGACCTGTCGCTTCGGCAGCCCCAGTAGCAGATCGCGTTTGACGAGCGGCGCTGGGCGAAACTGCTCGCGCACGGCAGGAGGAATACGCTCGAGATACATGCCACCGAGAGCCATGCGCATTTGCTCGTCGGCATCGTTCACGACCGCATCGAGCCGCAAGAACGGCGAAATGGAAAGCGCAATGGAGATGATGGCCAGCACCGCACTGACACGCGCCTTCCAGAAGCGGCGAACCGCCAGCAGCGACATCAACAACGCCACGCATCCGGCGATCAGAATCCATGCGCTGACTTCGGGCGCACCAACGCCGAGCGGCAGGAGCGACATCGTCGGTGCCGGCGCCACGATAAACGTCGCGAGCGCGACGGTCGCAACCGCGAGCAGCAGCGAGAGCCAGGGGAGAAATCGACGCACGGGCGAGCTTGGGAGAACGAGATGGCGCGAAGGAGTTGTGCACGAGACGAGGCATAGCATCACCGTTGGAGCGTCCGCACGCCAGAGTCGCACCGACGTCAGACGCTCGCCCTCTGGCGACCGTCCGCTGGCGACCGCTCTTTGGAGTCCGCCGTCTGGCGTCCGCCGTCTGGCGTCCGCCCTCTGGCGGTTGGCCGTTGGTCATCCGGCGCATACGGTTCGTCCCGTTTCATTCGCTACGAACGCAAACACGCCGCAGATTTACGCCATGAGCTCTCTCAAGACATCGACTCCGCGCGTGGCCCGGGCCATGACCGTGGCCATTCTGCTACCGTTGTGCTTCAGCTCCTTTGGCTTTGCGCCAACGCCCGCTTCACGAGTGGCCGACACGCCGGCGGCGGTCGCCAAGGCTCTCCTCGAAACCGATCGTTGGTTCGCCGCATCGGCAGCACGCGGCGACATGTCGGCTGCGCTGGCGACGATGTTCGCCGAAGGCGTAGTGACACCGGCGCCGGGTGGCCTCATGATTGGTCGAGATCGCATCATCAGCGCGCTGCGCGCGTCGCCAGATGTGGTTGGATCGCACGCGACGTGGACGCCCATTCGTGTGGGGGTAAGCGCCGATGGCCAGCACGGCTTTACGTTCGGCTACTTCACCCTGATCAAGGCTGATGGCTCGCGCGTGCCGCAAAAGTACATGTCGTACTGGCACAAGTTTGGGCCCGACTGGCGCGTGATCGCCTACAAGCGCGGTCGCGCGGCTACGGGGCCGACTGACACGACCCTGATGCCGCCGGCGCTACCGGCCAAGATCGTGGCGCCAATCAATGACGCCGCAACGATGAACAAGCTCCGGCAACAACTGATGAGCGAAGAGGCATCGTTTTCCGCCGACGCGCAGCAGGTCGGTCTCGGCAATGCGTTCGTGGCGTTTGGTACGCCGGACGCGGTGAACATGGGCGGCGGCGCATCGGCGCATTTCGTGGTGGGCAACCAGGCCATCGCGGCGATGGTCGCGCGAGGCGACATGAAAGCGTCGCAAGTGCACTGGGGCGCCGATACGGCGTTCGTCGCATCGAGCGGCGACTTGGGTATCACGTTCGGCGTCATCAAGGCCAACACCGTGGCGCCCGGCGCCGATCCGAACGCCGGCTCGTCGTTCTTTACGATCTGGCGTCGTGCGGACAGCAAGTCGCCGTGGCGCTACGTTGCGGAGTAGCGGCGCGCTTCGCTTCCGCCTGGCGTCAGCGTCGTTTCCGTTTCGCGCCCGCTATCGGTCGCGCGTCCAGATGGCAATCAGGCCACAGAAGTTGTCCGTGCGCAGTCCCGCGAATTGCACCGGCAATCTCGCGGCGCCGTTGAAGATCTCAACGCCGAACACGTCCCCCGGCACAACGGCGTCGATGTTCGACAAGCTCGGGAGTACTACGCCATCGACGGTCACGCGCATCACGCAGTAGACCAGTCCAAACGGCGATCCACCGAGCTTGCCAGGCGACGATTTGGTGCCGCGCGTTGAGATCGCGACCACGGATCCCGATGAATCGGCGATGCGAATGCCGGCGACTCCGCGCAGCATCTGCGAAAGTGCGATTGGCCGACGCTTCTCAATCTCGGCGCGTGTAACCACGTGACTCGCTTCGCCGCGCAGGCGTCGCATTTCAAACTCGTCGAGTCGCGCGGCGATGGGCAGATTGCCCACCACGCGCACCTCCTCGAGTGTGGCGACCGAACGGTCGACGTGCACTGTTAACGCATTCTCGCCGGTCGCGAGTCGCACGTCGACCGACGCGGGAGCGATTCCGAGTCGTCGGATGCTCACGCGAAAGATCCCGTCCGAAAGGCCATCGAAGCGTACGCGACCCACCGAATCGGTTCGCGCGCGAAGCGAACGCCCGTGTCCGGTGAGGGAAACTTCCGCATCGATCACCGCACGCGACGAGTCGCCGAGCACGTTGAGCCGGAGAGATGCACGTGTTGAATCAGATTGCGCACCTGCCAGTTGTGGCGCCCCGAGGAACGCGAGCGACACGAGCAGCGTTAACGCACCAACGACGGCGCGCCGAGAGCTGAGCAAGCGAAGAAGACGCGCGCGGTGCATACGCCCAATATTGAGCGCGGAACTCGGACATGGCCACTCAACGTCAACACGAATCACCGACGACGACACCACGCGGCGTGTGGGCGCTCGCGACCAGCGGCTGGCTCCCGTTTATTACCTGCTTGGTGCTGGTCCGCGGCGAGTGGGTGCCACCGCAGCAGGCGGTGCAAGCGTTCGTGGTGTACGCGGCCCTCACGCTGTCGTTCCTCGGCGGCGCGCGGTGGGGCGCGGAACTCGTGCAGGCTCCGAGCGCGCCATCGCCACGCCGGCTCGCGGCCGCCGCCATGCCGTCGGTGGTCGGACTCATCGCACTCTTGCCGTATCTGAGTTCGCGTCAATCGATTGTGCTACTCATGCTGTGCGGGTTCGCGCAACTCGGCTGGGACATTGTCGCCTCGCGGCGTGGACATCTCCCGCCATGGAATGCCACTGTGCGCACCGTGATGACCGTCGGCGGCGCCGTCTGCAGCGCGGCGATGTTGGTACTGATGCCGTAACGTCGGCGTCTTTAGACCGCGTGATGTGGGGGAGGCCCTGCTGGTCGTGCCCTCGGCGGCGTGCTACAATCGGGGGTCAGCCTTCCCCCTCTGGAGACGCACCATGTCGCTGCAGGTCTTTGTCGGTACAGTCGCCACGCGTTGCCAACGCGCGTTGGTGGCACTCGCGCTCACCCTGTCGCCAGTCGCCACCTCGACGCTCGCCGCGCAGGGCGATGCGTCGTTCCTCCAAGTGCGGATCGACGAAGCGCGCAATCGCGCGCTGCTCGATATCCCTGTCGGTCAGCTTGACAAGGATTTCCTGCACCAGGTGACGCTCTCCACGGGACTCGGCACTGGCACGCTCGATCGCGGCCAGATGGGACAGAGTGTCATTGCGCGATTGGAACGACGTGGCAATCGCGTGCTGTTGGTGCGCGATAACTGGGGCGTGCGCGCCCTCGGCGGTTCAGCGGCGAATCAGCGCGCCGCCGCCGACGCCTTTCCTCGGTCAGTGGTGGCGTCCTTTCCGGTCGACGGCGAGAAGGACGGCGTGCTCACGGTCGACGCGACTTCGCTGTTTCTCTCGGACGCGTACGGTGTCGCCGACGCACTTCGCGGCGGCGGTGGTGGCGGCGGCGGTGGTGGCGCGCCCGCCGGCGGCCCCTATCGAGTCGATGCCCCCCGCAGCTGGCTCGATACCGCACGCACGAAGGCGTTTCCGCGCAACACCGAAGTGCACGCGGTGCTGACGTTTGTCAGCGATGCGCCGAGTGCCGCAGTACGACGCGTTGCGCCCGACGCGAAAGCGCTGACGTTCGAGGAGCATCACTCGCTGTTGGTGTTGCCGGACACGACGGGCTTTCGCGCGCGCGACTACGATCCGCGATTTGGATTCTTTGGCACGCAGTTCGCGGATCTGTCCAAAGGTCTGGATGGCGACTACCGCGGTGGCTACATCAATCGCTGGCGGCTCATTCCGCGCGATGCGGCGGCATATCGCCGCGGCGAATTGGTCGACCCCATTACGCCCATTACGTACTACCTCGACCCCGGCATTCCGGCGCCTTACCGCGAAGCGTTGCGCGAAGGTGGCAACTGGTGGGCCAAGGTTTTCGAAGGGGCGGGCTTCCGCAATGCGTTTCGCGTGCTCGATCTGCCGGCCGGCGCCGATCCAATGGACGCGCGTTACAACATGCTCATGTGGGTGCATCGTACCGGCCCGGGGCCGAGCGTGGGGCCGAGTTACGCGGATCCACGCACCGGCGAAATCATTCGCGCCGTCGTGCGCATCGACGCGTGGCGCTCACTGATTGACTACAACATCTGGGCCGGCACGGTGCCCGCGTCGGGGCCTGCTGGCCCCAACGTCGACGCCGAGACGTTTGCAATGATGCGCCGCCGCCAGCACGCGGCACACGAAATCGGCCACACGATCGGCTTGCAACACAACTACATCGCATCGTCGCAGGGTCGCGCAAGCGTGATGGATTATCCGTTCCCGAACATCACCGCCAACGCGGACGGCTCGCTCGATTTGCGCGATGCGTGGCGCAAAGGACCCGGCGCGTGGGATTCGCTGGCGATCAAGCTCGGGTACTCGTGGTATCCGGACAAAGCGAGCGAAGCGACGGGGCTCGCGGCGATCATGAAAGATGGCTTCGCGCGCAACGTGCGCTTCATCAACGACACCTACGCCGGCTCGGATGGCTCAATTCCGGAAGTGACGCGCTGGGATGAAGGCACGACGATGTTCGACGCGGTCGCGCGCACGTCGAAAGTCCGTCGCATCATGATTGACAAGTTCGACGAGCGTGCCATCAAGCCCGGCGAGCCGCTGGCGTTGCTCAACATGCGCTTCGCGCATGTCTATCTGCATCATCGCTATTCGCTGGAAGGCGTGAGCAAGTATGTCGGCGGCATGGACTTCACGTTCTCAATGCGCGGCGACGGACAAACGCCAACGCGCGTGTTGCCGGCGGCCGATCAGCGCAAAGCGCTCGGCATCGCGCTCGATGCGCTCAAGCCCAGCGAACTGACCGTTCCGGAACGCGTGCAGAAGCTGATGCCACCACCGCCGCCGGGATTCAATACCGATCAAACGTGGATCGACGGGAGCGGCGGTACGGAGTTCGACGCGTTGACGCTCGCCGGTGGTCTCGCGAACGAAGTGACTGGCTATCTGTTGCAGCGTGAGCGCGCGGCCCGGTTGGTGCTGCAGCAGGCGCGCGACGCGAATCAACTCAGTCTCGACGAAGTGCTTTCGACGATTGTCAGCCGCACGTGGGGCGCATCGGTGCCGGCTTCGAGCGCCGAGAAGGCGGTGCAACGCGCGACGCAGCGTGCGACGCTCGATAACCTGCTCGACCTGGCGGGCGACAAGGCGGCGATGCCCGACGTGCGTGCGCAGACGCTCGCGCAGTTGAAAGCGCTCGACGCAAGGCTCGCGACGACGGCCGGATACGATGCGGCGTCGCGGGCGCACATCACGGCGGCTCGTCGCGACATCGCCAAATTCCTCGCCGGCGAGGACGTGCCCGCCAATCGGCCGCGCTTCCCCGTGATTACGCTGCCTTGGCCCTGATGGGCACTTCACATGACTGACGACACGAAGGATCTCTATCCGTTTGTTCCGCTCGAGCACACGCGCCACTCGCTCGACGAATCGCACGCGCGTGCGCTCGAGTTCATGGTAGACATGCAGAAGCGCCGCACGACGCGGCACTTCTCGAAAGAGCCAGTGCCGCGCGAACTCATCGAAGTAGCCATTCGCACCGCGGGTACGGCTCCCAGCGGTGCGCATCAGCAGCCGTGGACGTTCGTGGCGGTCTCAGACCGCGAGCTCAAAGCCAAGATGCGCGAAGCGGCGGAGCTCGAAGAGCGCGCGTTTTACGCACAACGCGCGACCGATGAATGGCTGGAGGCCCTCAAGCCCCTCGGCACCGACGAACACAAACCGCATTTCACGGACGCGCCGTGGATAGTGGTGCTATTCCGTCAGGCGTACGGCCTGCTTCCCGACGGCAGCAAGCGCACCTACTACTACACGCAGGAGTCCTGCGGTATCGCGGCCGGACTATTCATCGCGGCGATTCATCGCATGGGACTCGTGACGCTCACGCACACGCCGAACCCGATGGCGTTTCTGAGTGAGTTGCTGGAACGCCCGGCCAACGAGAAGGCGATGCTCGTCATGCCCGTCGGCTACCCGGCGTCCGACGCCAAGGTGCCCGACATCGTTCGCAAGCCGTTCGAAGAGATCGCCGTCTTTAAGTAGTCCGTTCAGTCGACGTGCAGCTCGCGTCCGCGGGAACTGCCGGAACTGCGGGAACTGCAATTGAACGCAGAGGAAACAGAGGAAACGGAGGACTGCCGATCGCGGCGTCGCGCAGGGATTGTGGGTGCCACCGGACTCACAGAAGAACTGAACAACGCACGGCATTCTGAGGGACGCGACAGAAAGAAAATCTGCTTCTCCTCCGTGTCCTCTGAGTCCTCTGTGGTTCAATCCGTCTGCAGTTCTTTCGGCAAGCGCCGGACTGGCCCGAACATTGAGACTCACGCCGAAAAGCTGAACGCTACTCCTCCGGTTGCTCCACGGTTGGCTTTCACTGCCGTTCCATTCGCCGAACGCCGCAAGCGCGACGACTGCTAGACCGCTTCGCCTCGTTCAATCTTGCGGACGAGCGCTGACGTGGCGCGATCGGGTTCGGCTTCCAGTTCACGCTGGAGGAGCTCACTGAGTTCCTGATACGCGCGTAACGCCTGCGTCCGCTCACCCGCGCGCGCGTGCGCGATGATGATGCGGCGCCAGGCGTCTTCATCGAGCGCGTCCGCGTCGAGGAGTCGGCGGGAGGCGGCGATCGACGCCGCAAAGTTGCCGTGCTCCAGTTGCATCGTGGCTAACGCGTGCACGCCGTCGAAGTAGAGACGCTGCAGTTGATCGTGCAGCGGCACGTGCCATTCACCGACCGATTCGCCCAGTAGCAAATCGTGCGAATAGAGCGACAGCGCGTGCACCAGCGAGTCGGCCGCGCGTGGGTCTTTACGCTTCGCCAGTCGTAAGGCATCGGTCATCTCGCGCTCGAATTGCAGTGCGTCGCAGTGAATGCGAAGCTCTGGCGCCAGGCGATAGCGATCGTTGTGGACCGCCACCCAGTCCGCGTGTCCGAGCGCCTTGCGCAAGCGATGCAAGGTGACGTGAAACGTATTGCGCACCTGCGCCGGCGACGCGTCCGGCCAGAATGCGGCACCGACCTGTTCTTTCGTTGCGCCGTTCGGATGACAGACCAAAAACACGAGCAATTCACGCGAACGCGCGGAGCCCCACGCGCCGGCGCCAACCACCGCGCCGCGAATGCGAATTTCGAGCGGGCCGAGCAGGCGCACGCTGAGATCGTCGGGCAACGCGAGCTGCTCCGGCGCGGTTGCCGTCGAAGCCGCCGAAGCGCTACGCGCGGCTGGTTCGGTCGGGCGCGTCGACGCGACGGCGGCCGGTGCGATGGATGATTTCCGGGCCACGTCGACCGCATCGTCGAGCGTGAGCGAGCGGCCCGTCAACCACAATTCCTCGAAGCGCGCGCCCAGCGTGACCTCCAGCGCGCGATGCACGGCGTCCAATCGTTCGCGCTCGCCAGGCAACCGTGGTGCGGCGATTCGCTCGCGCAGCGCATCGGCGCTGCCAAGCACCACCGTCGCCGTATCGGTCGCCTGCGCGGACTGCAGAACGGCCGCAATCCCTTCCAGCCCTTGCACCGTGCCCCACGCATCGCGAATGCCGTGCAAGATCTCAAGCGCCTCGACAAATGCCGAGTGCGCCGATGCGACTTCGCCGTGCGCCAGCGCTAACACACCCGTCATCAGCAGCGGATGGCCGATGGCCGGGCGATGCTTGATGCGCCGTCCGGTTGCCGTTGCAATGGCAAACGCATCCTGCGCGGCGGTGAGTTGGTGCAATTCCAGTTGCATGCGACCAATCCAATAGTGGATGATCACGCGCAACACGTGGTCAGGGAACGACCCGGCCGCGATATCGGCCGCCTCGCGTAGCAACGGCGCGGCAGCTGTGGCATCTCCGCCGAGAAACAACGAAGCGCCAAGTCCGTTGAGCGCGTACGCGCGCGTAAACGGGTCGCCGACTTCGTGCAGCAGTGCAAGCGCGCGGCGCATGCACTCCACCGCGTCGTGCGGGCGTCCCTGCCACACATGAATATGCCCGAGCGCGATCAGCGCGCGGCCGCGTACCATCACGCTCAATCGTTCATCGCTCGCGAGCGCGGGCGCGTGCTGCAGCAGCTGGCGCCCCTCCTCAAACTGCCCCTGCGCAAACCAGTACCAGTGCAGCGCATAACCACCGCGCAACAGCAGCTCCGGATGTCGGATAGTGGCCGTATCCGATGCTCCCACGCACCACGCAAACGCGCTGCGCAAATTGCCGGCGTCGGACTCGATCGCACGCACCAACGCGACGTTGGCCGCGCCCCCAAACAACTCTGGCTCCGCACGATCCGCGTGATCGACATACCACTCGGCATGACGATCGCGCAACCAGTCGCATTCCTCGGTCGCTCGCCGACGCTCTTCGCCGTACTGCCGCACCGTCTCCAAGAGTCGATAGCGCGCGTCGTCGCCGTTGACCTCCATGACGACGAGCGACTTGTCAACCAGTCCGGACAACTCGTCGAGGACCGACGCGTCGTCGAGTGGTGCGCCGGTGCAAATCGCTTCGACCGCGTCAATCGAAAAGTTGCCGCTGAATACCGACAGGCGACTCAGGAGCCGCTGTTCGTGCGGCGTTAACAACGCGTAACTCCAGTCGATCGCGCCGCGCAGCGTCCGCTGTCGCGCAAGCGCCGTGCGACTGCCGCCGCTCAATACCGCAAACGCATCGCTTAAGCGCTCAGCGATTTGCTGTGGAGAGAGCACGCGCACGCGCGCGGCCGCAAGTTCGATGGCCAGCGGAATGCCGTCCAGTCGCACACAAATTTCGCGCACGGCGTCAATCGTTGTCGCCGTCAGCTGAAACGACGGCAGTACCGACTGGGCCCGCTCAACGAACAGCTGGATCGCTTCGGACTCGTGCATCGGTGGCACAAGCCAGGCAGTTTCGCCCGGTACACCGAGTGCCTCACGCGACGTGGCAAGGATGCTGAGCTGCGGACAGCGATGCAAAAGCGTTTCCGCGATACCGGCGCACGCGTCGACGAGATGCTCGCAGTTGTCGAGCACCAACAGCACGACGCGCGTTCCGATGGCCTCGGCGATCGTGTCGATCGTATGCAAGTCGACGCGTTCCTGCACGCCAAGCGTGACGCCGATCGCGGCGATGATGCGCGATTCGTCTTGAACCGGCGCCAAATCCGTCCAGAGTACCGCCTCGAACGACGCCGGCGCGCGCATCGTTGCCTCACCCGCCAAACGCGTCTTTCCGCTGCCGCCCGCGCCCGTGAGCGTCAGCAAGCGCGTACCTGGCACCAGTCGCGCCAGGTCGCGCAGTTCACGATCGCGTCCGACAAATCGTGTGAGCGGCAGCGGCGCCGCGTGGGGCAGCGACATCGGGCTACGGTACCACGACGCGCAGATGCTGCAGTGCCGCCGCCGCTGCAGCGTGCGGTGCACCCGCGAACTCAGTGGTTGAAACCACGGCCACCGTGGGCGTGCCTGGCTCACCCAGCAAGGCGCTCCGCGCGTCAAGCGCCGCCTGCACTGACGCATGATCGGCGGCAGTGGTGACGACTACGAGCATGACAATCCAGTCGGCGCAGAGCAGATCGCTTTCGATGCAACGCAGCGCGTACGACGCATCAGCCACGACGCGCACCGCGCCGAGCCCCAGTCCGTCGAGAAACGATCGAAACCACGTCGCAAAGTCGGCTCCGTTGGGCGCATGATCGGGAAGGATCGCGCGATACGCACTGCTGACGTCACCCAGTACGAGTCCCCACAGTGATTCGTGAAGTGCGGCATCGGCTGCATCGTCAACGCGCGTCCGTCGCAAGAGAATGACGGGCTCGCCTCGGCCGCTACGCAGATACGATGTCATCGAATCACCCGCGCGCACCATGGCCTGAAATGAGCCCGAACGCTGCGGGAGGTCGGAAGTTCGGTTGGTAGTCACGAGAGAAAGCTTCATGGGCGCGCTTACGGAGTGCTTACGGGGAGCGCGCCGGCGGGATTCGGCCTCGGAATGAGGCACGTCCCACCGGCACGAGATCCAAATCGCGGCGGTTAGAGTGGCTTCTGACCGATTACGATGGTTGGCGACGGGTTCGCCACTGTCGGTAGCGACGTCGTTCCGTTGCCCAACTGACCGTACTCGTTTCGTCCCCAGCAGCGCGTGGTCAGACGATCGAGCGACACCGCACAGGTAAAGCTTCCGGATCCCGTGCCAATGCCCGCCACCGCAACCTCGGCCACCTTCTGAATTCCTGCGGCAGCCACCGGCACTTTGCTCGTCGCGCCCACGGCCGCGAGTTGTCCGTAATCGTTGGCGCCCCAGCAATAGAGATCGTTCTGCACCGTGACCGCGCAACTGTGTCCGGCGCCGCTCGCAATCTGTCGATAGCTGCGCCCACCGCTCACGAGACGCGGCGTCGATGCGTCCGCCGTCGTTCCATCGCCCAGACGTCCACCGTTCGAGCCCCAGCAGTACGCGTCACCCGATGTCACGATGCCGCACGCAAAGCTGTAGCCGAGCGACAAGGATGCGAACGTGAGGTTGCCAGCGACCGGCATTGGCGTGTTGCGGAACGTATTGCCGTACGAGATCGCGGTGCCTTCACCCGTCTGACCGAGACCGTTCGCCCCCCAGCAATACGCCGCACCACTGATGGCAATGCCGCAGCTGAACGACGGACCCGCTTGCACCGATGTCAAAACGAGTCCTGTTGCGGCGGCGATTGGTGTGGCCGGCGTGTTGGTGTTGCCCACGCCAAATTGTCCCCAGTCGTTGTGTCCCCAGCAGTACGACTGATTCGCTGCCGTCAGACCGCAGGCATGATCTGCACCGGCCGATAGTCTGATGAAAGTGATGTTGCCCGCAACCGCGAGTGGCGTCGACGAGAATCCGGCGTTCGAATTGGCGCCCAACGCACCCCATCCGTTGTTTCCCCAGCAATAGGCCTTGCCGTCAATCCGCAGACCGCACGTGAAGCGGGCGAACGTCACGAGTTGCACGAAACGATGCTCGCCGGGCACGCGCACCGGCGACGCGCGGTAGATCTCGGCGCCTAGTTCTTCGGCCCCAAGGCGTGCGTCTGTCCCGTTCAGTCCCCAGCACCAAGCGATGCCGCCGCTCGCAATGTCGCACGCGTGCTGCGTGCCCAGCGCGAGCGAACGGTACTTGATAACGACGACGCGTGTAACGGAGGCGGTCTTGGTGCCGGCCGTCGCGGTGATCGTGACCGTGCCGCGATCGATGCCCGTCAGCACACCCGCGTTGGCGCTGACGGTCGCGATCGAACCGTTGGACGAACTCCAGGCGATAGCGGCATCGGGAATCGGGTTGCCGGCAGCGTCGCGCGCAATCGCGACGAGATTGCGCACGTCATACGCTTCGAGCGTATCAAGTGCGCCGACGATTTCGACCGAGGCAATCGGCGCGCGCACCGTAATTGCTGCGTCCGCGCTGCGTCCTTCCGACGTTGCCGTGATGTGCGCCACACCGGGCGCGACGGCGGTAACAACGCCGGCGTCGGTCACGGTGGCGATGGCGGTGCTGCTGCTCGCGAACGCAATCGCGCGACCCGTGAGTGCGACACCACCCGCATCGTAGGCGCTGGCCGCGAGCGTGGCCGACGCACCGACGTCAAGCGTCGCGACATTGGGTGTGAGCGACACCGATGCAACCGGCTTGGGGCCGGGATCTGGTGTGGGGGTTGGCTTGGGCGACGTGCTGTCGCCGCCGCTGCAGGCAGACAGCAGCAACATGGCCGTGGCGAGTACCGTGGTGCGAACGAGTGACATAACAAGCTCCTGTCGGGAACAGTGTCGATGTGAGGTCGAGCGAGGTCGATCGGGCAGCGCTAACGAGCGAACCCTACGACCGCGCCATTACCGCCCACTGTCCCTCGAACGGGCGCTACTTACGGCTGCTTACGTGACGGTCGACACGTAGGTCGAATGACCCGGAGATTGTTCAATCGGGCAGAAATCCAACTCGCCGTGGGCGGCGTAGCGAGGGTGTCACGTCATTCGTGCGCACCGCCGTGCGCTCCCCCCGTTCTCAGGATTTCATCCCATGTCATTTGCCTCGCTCACCCGTCGTCCATGGCGCGCGGTCGCTTTGGCCGTCGTCGGATTGGCGGCGGTTGGCATCACGACGCAGCGCGTGCTCGCGTCGGACCACCAGGACACGCCGGAAGTCGAATTGAACCCGCGCATGGACATCAACGACGTCTATGCATTCCCTGGCGCCAGCGCCGATCGCATTGCCCTCGTGATGACCACCTCCAGTCCGATTGCCGGACAGAGCGCGTCGTTTGATCCCAATCTGTTGTATCAGATCAAAGTCGATAACACCGGCGATGCCGTGGAAGATCTGGTCTTTCAGATCACGTTCGATGAAGGCACTGGCGCGAATCAGAAGTACACCATTCGCGGCCCCGTCGCGCCCGGCATGACGGGCACGAAAGCCACGCTCGTGTCGACCGGTCCGGTTGTGACGGGCAACGTTGGCAGCATCGCGGGCTCGGCATCGGGCACGCAGACCTATGCGGGCATCAAGGCCGATCCGTTTGTGATCGATCTCGAACAGTTCTTCAACATTCTCCCTGATCGACGCCCGTCCACGGGATCGCTCTCGGGACCGTCAACGCCAACCGCCTCGGCGTTTCGTACGCCGGCCGTGGACTTTCTCCGTCCGTTCAACGCGCTCGCGATCGCGATCGAATTGCCCAAGTCGCAGTTGCTCACCAGCACCGACGCCAGCGCCAAGATCGGCGTCTGGGGCACGATCAGCCGCTGATGCGCCAACTCACTCACACATCTACCGGGATTCCATCAATGCGTTTTCGATCGCTGCGCACGCTCACTGCGCTCACGCTGCTACTGCCGGTCTTCGCGGCATGCTCCGACGACAACTCCGACAGCATGACCGCGCCCACAAGCACGCGGGTTTACTCGCAGGTGGAGCGACTCGGCAATCCGCTGGTAAGCGAGGTGTTCTTCCTGAAGCGCGACCACGGCTTGCACAACACCACCGCGCCAGCCACCGATGTGACCAACGGCTTCGGCGACAAGATCAAAGCGTTCACCAATCAGTTCAATCGCGGCACGACCATCGCTAACACGCTGGCTGCGGTACTCGTGCCCGACATGCTGATGGTGTATCCCAATCGTGCGGGAAACACAGCCGGCTGGTTGAGCTGGGCGCTCGCGAACGGCTACGGCGGTCGCAAGATCAACGATGACGTCGTCGATGCAGGTCTGACGGCAGTTTTCGGGAATCTGCTGGACGCGAACGCCACCGTGTTGACCGGACTTACCTCCGACAACATCTCGACGAGTGTGCGCACGTATCCAACTACGTTCCCGTATCTCGAGGCCGCGCGCTAATGCGCGGCACACACACTCCCGTTGCGCTCGCGCTCGCCGCTCTCGCGTTTGCCGCGATGGGCGTAGCGGGAGCTGTGTGGTTCAACGCGCCGCGCGATCTGCCACCGGCCACGGTGGCCATCGGCTACACCGAGCTCGCACAGCGTGATACGACGATCGCCGTCTGGCGTCAGGCGTTGGCCGCCGACACCGGCAGTGCGCT
This sequence comes from uncultured Gemmatimonadaceae bacterium, assembly GCA_966096095.1. Classification (GTDB taxonomy): domain Bacteria; phylum Gemmatimonadota; class Gemmatimonadetes; order Gemmatimonadales; family Gemmatimonadaceae; genus Gemmatimonas. The sequence continues at coordinate 37,475 of CBHTUR010000034.1, forward strand.
CGTGTTAGGTCAGCTTGCCGCGCTGCACCTGCAGCGGGCACGCGAAGGTGGCGGATGGCAGGACTACGAGACCGCGGAATCGCTCGCGTCGCATTCGCTCGCGCGACGCACGAATCGCAACGGCTCGAGCGCTGTAACGCTCGTCAACGCACTCCTGGCGCAGCATCGCTTTACCGATGCACGCGACGTCGCGCAGCAACTCGTTGCGCGCGAAGGCGACATTCCCGAGTATCGGGCCCTGTTGGGTGAAGTGGCCATGGAACTTGGCGATGACGAACTCGCGGACGCGATGTTTCGCTCGGTGTGGGAGATGCGCTCGCAACTGTCGCTCGCGCCGCGCGTGGCTCGGTGGCTCGAACTCACCAATCACGTGCGTGAAGCGCGTCAGCTGCTCACGACCGCGCGCAACGAGGCGTTGGCGCGCCGCGCGATTGCCACCGAGACCAAGGCGTGGTTTGCGCTGCGGCTCGGCGATCTCGAACAGCGCGCCGGCAACTGGAAGCGCGCGGAGTCTTCCTATCGCGACGGGCTCGCGGTGGAACCAGGCGATCCGCGTCTCTTCACCGCAATGGCACGCCTCGAACTCGCCCGCGACCATGCCGATCGCGCGATCGCGTGGGGTGAACGAGCCATCTCACTGCAGCTCGATCCCGCGACGCTCGGTCTGCTGGGCGAAGCCTATCGGCAACAGGGCGACACGGCGAACGCCAACCGCTATCTCAGCGCACTGACGGCGGCAGTCTCAACGCAGCCGGGTGCGTATCATCGGGCCTGGGCGCTCGCGCTCCTCGATCAGCGACAGCAGGTGCCGGTGGTACTCGAGAAGGCAGAGAACGAACTGCAGGATCGGCGCGATGTCTACGGCTACGACGTCGTCGCGTGGGCGCTGTTTCAAAGCGGTCGAATGCACGAGGCGGCGCAGATGATGGATCGCGCCATGCGACTGCACACGCCCGATCCGTTACTCGAACGTCACGCGCGCGCGATTGCCGCAGCGGCTGGAGTGGTGCGCACGTCATCGAACCCCGTTGCCACGAGATAGCACGATGTCAGAACTATGGGCGTTCGCGCAGATTGGCTTTCATCATATCGTGGCGTGGGACGCCGCCGATCACATTCTCTTCCTGCTGGTGCTGGCCGCCATCTATCGTGGTCGCGATTGGCGCGCCGCGCTGGCGGTCATCAGCGCGTTTACGGTGGGCCACAGCATCACGCTCGCCCTCGCGGTAACGAACGTGCTGGTGCTCGCACCGAAGGTGGTGGAGTTCTGCATTCCGCTCACCATCGTCGCGACTGGTGTCGAGAACCTCTGGCTGCGCGAGCGCGCGGCCGCCGGCCAACACGCGCGACACCGCCCAATCTTTGCGGGCATCTTTGGCCTCGTGCATGGCGCCGGATTCGCTGGCTATCTCCAGAGTCTCTTCGTGGCCGACGTCGCGCGTCCGCTGCTCGGATTCAACCTGGGCATCGAAGCCGGCCAGATTGTCGTTCTGCTCGCGGCGGCCGTGGCGTTTCGCGCCGTGGATGTCCTCCTCAAGCGCGCACCGCTGTCGTTCGTTTCGCACAATCCCTATCGCGCGAGACTCGTCGGCGTCTCCGCCATCGTGGTGCTCGTCGCAAGTCACTGTGCCATCGAGAGGCTGCCGGCATGAAGACACGATTGCTTCCACGTTTGCTCGTGCTGGCGACGATGGCGTCGGTCGCCAACGCCCACCCGCTCTCGGCGCATCCCATTCACACGACGTTGACCGCCGTCACAACCACCGGCAACGATCTCGCGATTTCCGTTCGCGCCTTCGCCGATGATCTGTCGGCGTCGGTCGCGCAGTTTGTCGGCAAGCCCGCACCCGCCGACTGGTCTGTTCCGGAGGCCGACGTGGCTCGCTACCTCGCGGCGCGCTTTCGGGTGCTCGACTCAGCCGGTCGTCCGTTGGCGGTCACGGGGTGCGGTGTACGTCGGGAACGCGACGTCGTCTGGCTCTGTTTGCGGGTGAACGGTGCCTCAGATGTGCGAGTACTGCAGGCGGAAAACCGAATCCTCACTGAGCGCCACGCCGATCAGGTCAACATTGTGCAGGTGAACGCCACCGGCGTCCAAAAGACGCTATTGTTCACAAAAGACACGCGCGCCTTGCCGTTGCGCGGCTGAAGTCACCCGACTGCGGCCGTCGCGGGCGCGTGGCGAATTCCGCGATCCCCGGTTGGCTTCATGGCGTCGTCGAAAATCGAAGGCGAGCAGAACGCATTATCGGTCCACACCGGCGCCACATCGCCGATGCCGCGTGGACCGCGGGCACGCTTTCCCGGTGACTTGCTGCTGCGCATTACTCGTGACCGCATCGGATTTTTTGCCGAGTGCGCGGCGCAGTACGGTGACGTAGTGGCGTTCCGCATGGGCGGACAGCAACTGGTGTTGCTGGGGAATCCCGACGACATCCGCGACGTGCTTGTCACCAACCAGAAAAATTTCACCAAAGGGCAGGCGCTCGATCGCGCGAAAATTCTCGTCGGCAACGGACTGCTGACGAGCGAAGGCGAGCTGCATCTGCGGCAACGTCGACTGGTGTCGCCGGCATTCCATCGGGCACGCATCGCGGAGTACTCGCGCACGATGATCGACGCCACGCGAGAGTTTCGGGAGCAGTGGCGCAACCAGCAATCGCTGGACATGAACGCGGCGATGATGCGATTGACCCTCAGTATCGTGGCGCGCACACTCTTTGGTGCACGTCTCGAATCGGACGCGGAAGCGATTGGCAAAGCGCTCACGGCGGCCTTTGACGCGTTCGACTTCGGGTATGGGCCCTTGTCTGTGCTCACCGACAAGCTGCCTACGCCACGCAAGCGCCGGTTCAACGAGGCGCGCGCGTATCTCGATTCGATCATCTATCGGCTCATCCACGAACGTCGCGCAGAGCATGCCGATCAGGGCGACCTGCTGTCGATGTTGCTGTTGGCGCAGGATACCGAAGGCGATGGCGGCGGCATGACGGACGAGCAGCTGCGCGACGAACTGCTAACTCTGTTCATCGCGGGTCATGAAACGACCGCGAACGCGCTGACGTGGACGTGGTTGCTGCTGGCGCGCAATCCATCGCAGGAGGCTCTACTGCACGAGGAACTGGATCGCGTGCTCTGCGACGCGAACGGCGAAGATCGATTGCCCACGTTGGACGACCTATCCTCGTTGACCTACACGCGGGCGGTGATCAGCGAGGCCATGCGTCTCTATCCACCGGCCTATGTGATCGGCCGGCGCGCTATCGGACCCTATCGCATTCGCGAGTTCACGTATCCGGCGCGAACGATCTTCATTGCCTCGCAGTATCTCACGCATCGGGACCCGCGCTGGTGGCCTCACGCCACCGAGTTTCGCCCGGAGCGCTGGCTCACACCCGACGAGTCCCGTCCCAAGTTCGCGTATTTCCCCTTTGGCGCCGGCACGCGCATCTGCGTTGGCGAGCAGTTCGCGTGGATGGAGGCAACGCTAGTGCTGGCCGCGCTGGCGCGTCGTTGGCGCGTGCGAGTTGATGGGCCCGACCCGCCGCTCGAGCCGATCATCACGCTGCGTCCCAAGGGCGGACTCCCCGCGCGCCTCGAGCGACGCTAGTCGCGATCGCGCCACACCCCCGACGTGGCGCGGCCTTCTACATCGCCACCGCGCCAGCCGCCTTCTTGTTGACGGCGTCGATGAATTTCTTCGCGTCCGCTTCGTTGAAGGTGGCCTTCTCGTTTCGATTGTCGTGGCCGGTACTGACCTTGGAATTGGTGTTCGCGATCTCGAACAGAATGTGCCCGTTTTCGTAGCGCAAATTCTTCACGTCTTTGGCGGCGGCTTTGACCGTAAAGCCCATCGCTGTTTTCACCACACCCGCGACGCTCTTGGTCACCATCGCGGCGATACCGCTTTTGTCATCGCTGTTGGCGCCATCCTTCTGAATATCCGCGGCAACGGCGTTCCGGAGACTGTCGGAGAGCTGCATGCGTACGGTGTCGCCGATGAGGGACATCACGAGCACGTTGTCAGTGCTGGTAATGCGCACGTCGTCGGGGCCCAGTGCGGGAACATCGGCACTGGCCGATCCGCCGGTGGCGACCGACACCTTGAGGCTCGGATTGTCGCCGTCGGACGAGCTCTTGTCGGAGCTGATGGTGCACGCGGCGGAATACGCAGTCGTGAACGCGAACACGAGCCCCGCGCCCGCAACGCGCGCCACGGACCGGAGAAAGTTCGATGAATTGGAGGCCATCAGCGTGCCGCTCCCGGCGGGAGTAAGAGAAGGTAATCCACCGGGCGCATTGCCCGACCCGGCGATACAATGCAGGACGTGGCGCCCGTCGGCCAGTTTCAGTTCGCACACTCAATTCACTCGCGTTTGGAGTTTCGCATGGCTCAGGTCGTTCAGGCCGCCGTAATGACGGCACCGCACAAGCCCATTGAACGTCGCGAATTGCCGTGGCCATCACTCGTACCGGGCAGCGCGATGCTGCGCACGCTGTACTCGGAGGTGTGCGGCACTGATGTCCATCTGCATCACGGACGACTGGCTGGCGTGCCGTATCCAATTGTGCCGGGACACGTATCCGTGGGACATCTGGCCGAAATTCGTGGCACGATGACGGATATCGAGGGCGTGCCGTTCAAAGAAGGCGATCTGGTCACGTTTCTCGACGTACACGAAACCTGTGGCGCCTGTTACGAGTGCCTGGTGACGAAGCAGACCACACGGTGTCCGCACCGCAAAGTCTACGGCATTACGTACAGCGCGAACGAAGGGCCTCTGGGTGGATGGGCTGATCACATCTGGATGAAGCCAGGCGTAAAACTGTTGCGCGTGCCATCGACCGTCGATCCGGCGCAATTCATTGCCGGCGGTTGTGGACTGGTCACCGCGATGCATGCGGTCGAGCGCGGCGGTGTGCGACTCGGCTCCAGCGTGGCGGTCCTCGGCGTCGGTCCCGTCGGACAGGCTGCCATCGCGCTGTCGTCGCTCTCGGGTGCGCAATCGGTCATCGCCATCGGTGCACCCGCGGCGCGACTGACGTTCGCCAAACGCATGGGCGCGACGCACGCGGTATCGCTTGATCTCTCCCCAGCCGAGCGCGTCGCGGCGGTGAAAGCGGCCAATGGTGGACGCGGAGTGGACGTGGTGATCGAAGTGGCAGGCGATCCTTCGGCCGTCGGGCAAGCGCTCGATCTCGTGCGCGACGGCGGTGTGGTGGTCGTCGCCGGTCAGTATACCGACGCGGGTCCGGTCACGATAAATCCACATACGCAGCTCAATCGTAAACATGCGGAAGTGCGCGGTTGCTGGGGGTGCGACTACTCGCACTTTCACAAGGCAGTGCAGTTGCTGGCGCACCAGGGCGGCGCCTTACCCTGGCTCGACGCGGTGTCGGCGCGCTTCTCACTCGATCAGGCCAACGAGGCGCTCGCCGCAGTTGCCGAACGCACGGTGGTCAAGGCGCTAATCGTGCCCTGAAGTACCTCTGAACCGCGCGCTTCGGCGCCCAACGTCCGCGACGCCATGTCAGTCTCCGCTCTCCATACTCCGACCCCGCGCGATGTGCTTGTCACCGGCGGCACGGGTTACATGGGTCAACGGCTGGTGTCCACGCTGCTGGCGCGCGGGCATGGTGTACGGGTGCTCACGCGCGAATCGTCAGCACACAAAGTTCCGGACGGCGCCACGCCGGCAATCGGCGATGCGCTCAACGCCGAGAGCATTACGCGCGTGCTACACAACGGCGAGACGGTGGTACATCTGGTCGGAACGCCGCATCCCAACCCTTCGAAAGCGAAGGAATTTGAGCGCGTCGATCTCGCATCCGCCCGCGCGATCACACAAGCGTGCGCGGCCCACGCGTCGCCGCACCTCGTGTACGTGAGCGTCGCACACCCCGCTCCCACGATGCACGCCTATATCGCGGCCCGCATGGCAGCAGAACAAGCAATCGCGGACGCACAACTCACCGCAACGATCGTGCGTCCGTGGTACGTGCTCGGCCCCGGCCACTGGTGGCCAATTACGCTCATGCCGATGTATGCACTCGCCGAGTTCGTGCCCGCCTGGCGAGACGGCGCGCGGCGACTGGGTCTCGTCACGCTCGCCCAGATGGTGAACGCCCTGACCAACGCGGTCGAATCGCCACCATCCACAGGCACTCGTCGCATCGTCGACGTACAGGCGATCAAGCGCGCGAAACTATAGCGCGACGTCTCTTCCTCGATTTCCTCCGCCGTTCAACGCCGGTCCGTCGGAGCACACTCCGAGAGCCGCTTCCTCAGCGGTCAATCAGTTCGCGGTCCGTGTCGCGTGAGAGGATGCGCGTCGAAGACCGCAGGGACTGCGGGAACAGCAGCAACTGCGGGAACTGCAATTTGAACACAGAGGAAACAGAGGAAACGGAGGA
>CBHTUR010000035.1:0-43233 GCA_966096095.1 uncultured Gemmatimonadaceae bacterium
CCCGCCGTCCAGTAGTTCCCGCCGTTCCTCCCCCGCAGTTCCGCAGTAAATCCCCCCCCGCAGTTCCGCCGGTCCCCACCCCCCGCAGTTTCGCAGTGGCCCGCAGTTAAAACCCGCGGTTCAGCCCGCAGTTAGGGTGAGGCGGAAGCCGTCTGGGTCGCGGAGGCGGAAGGCGCGTACTCCCCAGGGCATGGTGGTGGGTGGTGTGTCGAGTGTGGCGCCGTGCGCTACGGCGCGCGCGGCAATGGCATCGACATCGGCGGTTGTTGTGATTTGCAGCGAGAATCCCGCGCCTTTCTCTCGCTCCGCGCCGCGTGCGCCATCGTCTTGCGTCACCAAGAGTCGCACGTGTCCTGCGCGCAACGAAATCGCCATCACCACGCCGTTGCGCTCGTGCGTGCGATCAATCTGAAATCCCAGCGCGCCGCGATACCACGCTGCGCTCTCGTGGATATCGCGTACCGTGAGTGACGCCGCGAGCTCGGTCGCTGGGAGCTCGTAATCGCTGTTTGTTGAATCGGTTGTCGGCATAACGTCCTCGATGACCTGCGTGAAGAGTCCGCTGTTCGCCATCAGCTGCGCGCGTTGTGCGATTCGTCATGGGCTGACGCACGGACACAAAAAAACCCTCCGCGTCGGATGCACACGACGGGAGGGAGCATTCGCATCGAGAGTTGACGCGAGAACGCTTACGCGGAGGCCCGTGGTGGCAGAGTTGCGGTGAGGATTGCCATGCGGCCTCCGGAGTATCGAGAGGTGGACGTGTCGCGACGATCGTGGATGACCGGCGCCGACTTCGACACAATGCGCTGTGGTGCCGACGAAGTCAAGAACGGATCTCAACGGCCAGTCTGAGGTGCTTCGATAGTGAGAAAACATGGCATGTCACTGAATCACCGATGAGGCATCGGTGACGAATTCGCTGCTGCGTGGTTGATCATGCGTTCACCGCCGCGCTTGTTTGCGCGTCGTCTTCCTGCCCGCATCGCAGAGGCCGCGATATGCGTAACACTCGCTCGGCGACACTCAGTGCCGCGACACTCACCGCCGCCGTGATAATCGCGTTTCTCAGCGCGCGCACGGCGCACGCACAAAACATGGCGGGCATGGATCATCGCGCCATGACGTCGCTCAGCGCGGCCGATCTCGCCCATGTGCGTGCGGTCGCCAAACGTCTGTCCAATCCCGACAGCGCGACCGCCGCTGGTTATCGTCCTGTTGGCCCCATGTGCGTCAGCGATAGCGCTATGGGTGGTATGGGCTATCACGCTTTCAACAAGGCGCAGTTCGATGTCGGCCTCAATCCCGAGAAGCCAGCGTTTCTCGTCTTTGAAAAAATGGACGACGGGAAGATGACTCTCACCGCGGTTGAGTACGCCGTACCGTTCACCGTCTGGCCGCAAGATTCAACGCCGCCGAAAATCTTCGGGCACGATCTCATCAAGATGGACCCGTACAAATATTGGTTCCTGCACATTTGGGCGGTGAAGGACAATCCGTCGGGGATGTTCGCGAACTACAGTCCGACGGTGAAGTGCCGCACCTAGCGCGCTAGCGCATTTCGCGTCAACGTGAGTCGAGTGAAGGCCGCTGCGATTGCACCACCGTGCGCACGCGCCATCGCATTTCCGTTGACCCGACGTCGCTATCTCTTCGGAGTTCGCATTCCATGCGTCTCGCCCCGCTGATCCTCGCGGCACTAACCGCCGCGACCGCCGCCTGCGCGCCCACGATGCAGCGACAGGTCATCAATCCGCCCGGTATCGCGCCACTGGTGCCCGCCTACTCGGTGGCCATTCGTAATGGCAATCTGATCTTCGTTTCAGGAATGACGGGCATCAAACCGGGCACACAAGACATCGTCGAAGGCGGCGTTGCAGTACAAACGAAGCAGACCCTCGAGAACGTCCGCACCTCGCTCGCCACCGCCGGTGCAACGATGGCCGACGTCGCCGAGTGCACGGTGTTTCTCGTGAGCATGGCTGACTACGCAGCGATGAACACGGCGTATCTCGAGTTCTTCCGCGTCAATCCACCGGCGCGAGCCACCGTCGCCGTCAGCGCGCTCCCGCGCCCGGCCGCACTCGTGGAGATCAAGTGCAGCGCGGTGCGGCACTCACGGTGATGACGTGTCGCTCAGAGATAGCTCAGTAACGGGTTGCTCGATCGCGCCTTGACGCCGGCAAACCAGCGGCAGAGCGGATACATCAGCAGCACGATCGTGAACCACGACGCGTACACGACGGGCAACGAGTAACCCCAGCCGGGCGGCAACGCGAAGGGATATTCGCCGAGATTGTTCGACTGAACAAACCAGTGGACATCGCCGTAGCGCAGCGCACCCACGAGCGTCACGCCGAGGTGAATGAGCAGGAAGTGCACCATGTAGTAGAACAGCGGCACTCGGCCAAATGTGAGCGCAGGCGAAAGCATGTTCGGCGTGCGCTCGTCAAAGGCGCGCAGGAGCAGCAGCGCCGGACCCAGTGTCATGGTCAGGAATGCGAGCGACGGCGGATACTTGTTGGTATTGAGAAATGACAACGCCGTGAAGATCGCGTCGCGCTGCGTCGTCCACGGCACCGGATCGCCGTACACATTAAGCGCGCGGAGTCCAATGAACCCGACGACCAGTGAAACGCCCACGCGCGTCAGCAGCGCTCTCCGCTGCGACGGCTCCCACGAGTAGATGTGCCCCAGCACAAACCCCAGCGCCGTCACGCCGATCCACGGAATGATCGGGTACGCCGCAAACACCACGTGCTCCGGTGTGTTGAGCAGGAAACCCGGGCTGTGCAGCGTGACCATCAGCGCATTCGTCGCGCGCACGCCATCGAACGCATTGTGGCCCAGCACCAGCACCGTACCGAAGACGGCGATGATCGCGGTTGGGAGCCAAACGAGTGCGCTGAGCGAGATCATCGACCAGCCGAGTGCCCAGAGCACGCTCACAATGGTGACGCGGAAATCGAAATTGAACTGCATGGCGAGGCAGCGCATCACGACAGCGTCGAGGACCAGCATCCAGATGCCACGCGTGAACAAATAGCGCGACAGCTCACCGCGTGACTTTCGTTTGAGCGCGAGCTGCGCGCCGACGCCGGTGAGCAGAAAGAACACCGGCGCGCAAAGGTGCGTGATCCAGCGCGTGAAGAAGAGCGCGACCGTGGTCGTCGCCGGATTTGTCGGGTTGTTGATCCGTTCGCCCACGTAATCGCGCACGTGGTCGAGCGCCATGATGATCATGATGATCCCGCGCACGAGGTCGACGGAATCGACGCGACTGCGGGTTTCAGACTGAGATGATGTGCTCGGCATGGTGTCACAAACGTCGCCGCTTGGCTGCGCCCCGACGAGGCCTTCGAATGTCCGAGATCTGTCAGAGCCCGCGATCGCGCTGCATTTTGTCGCGGTGCATCCGCTTCGACTTTTCATCGGCGCGCTGCTCGTCGCCGCGTGCTCGACCGCGACCACCGCGCACGAGACCGCGACGCCGAGCGTCAATCTTGGCTCGGCGCAATGGACCGATCTCGGACGAATTTTGAGCGCTGCCGACTTCGGACAGCCGGCCGGAAGCATCATCGGCGACCCAACCGGCGTGTTGCTTCCCGATGGGCGGATTCGGCTGTTCGTGTTTGTCGATGGCCGAGGCGTGTGGCGCGCGATCTCGACCGACGCGACCGGGACCGCGTTTGTCGTGGAGGGGCCGTGCACGCTCATTCCCGACGCGGCCACGAACACCATGGGCACACCGTGGGGCGAGCCGCGCGTCGTCCCGATCAGCAACGGCCTTCGCATGTTCTACATGCAGGATCGCGGCATCGCGTCGGCCACCAGCACCGATCACATCACCTGGCGACAGGAGCGCGGCTTACGCATTACGGCCGCACAAGCCGGCGTGCGTGCAACCACGACGGGCACGGTGATTCCAACGCGCGATGGCGGCTATCGCATGTATTTCAGCGCACTGCGCGATACGCCTGCCGATTCAGCGACTCCGATGAAAAGTGCGGTGAGTCGCGATCAGCTATCGTGGACCATGGAGCCCGGAGTGCGTATCGGGCCGGGGTCGTTGACGCTCGACTACAACGCTACCGATCCGTTCGTGTTTGCCAATGCGAACGGATCGGTCACTGCGTGGTTTTTCGTGCAGATTGCCGCCGGCAGCAGCTTTCAAGGGCAGGGCGGTGTGTACGCGGCCACGTCGACCGATGGCCTCACGTTTTCGTCGGCATCGCGCATCAACATTCCGGGAGGCAATCCCAACATCATCGTGCGTCGCGATGGAACGCCGATGATGTACATGAGTGCGTCGGATCAGGGCGTTCCCGGCATTCGCGTTGCGCGCGGGACGCCGTAGCGAGCGGGCGCGCAACGCGAGCGCGGTAGCATCAGCGTAAGCGCAGTCCGAGACCAGCGCTCAACGTCTGTGCGCGCCCCTCGAGGGCGCGCGGAAGCAGCTGCCAGCTGGTCCACGCAGTGAGAGCGACATGGGTCGACACGGACGCTCCGACGTCGGCGCGCGAGGAGAAGCCAAGACCGTGCGCTTCGTTCGTGCCAATATGCGCGGGGCCAACCATCACGCGCGCGTCCGCTGCACGGTCAGCGCGTGTCGACCAGCCAATCAGCGCCGCGACGGACGCGGATCCGGGGTAGAATCCGCAGCGGACGCCGGGAATGGCAATGCAGTCGACGTCGCCAAACGCATCCGTCACGGCTCCCTCGAGAGCCACCAGCAGCGTGCCCTTCGGTAGCTGCCGAATGGGCGACGCGACGAGCGCGCGCAACGCGACCATGCCGCGCTCGTCTGCCGAAACCCACGGTACGCCAAATCCGTGGCCGCGCCCGAATCCCAGATCGACGCTCGGCCGATAAAGTCGTGTCTGCGCCTCTAGTCGCGCCGCGAGGAGCATCACGCCCAGCGCGACGTAACCAATCGCGTGCCAACTTCGCATCATACCCATCGATCGCCTCCCCATGGAATTCGTTGGAAATTTTCGTATCCACTGTGTGATGATGTCCTCGTCGCGCGCTGTCGGCGGGCTCTCACGCCTTGGCGAACCGCTGCCTAATGCCACCTCGCCGGGGTGTACGCCGCTGAGATGTAGAATGACACGTTCTGTGAGAAGCCATGACTGCGCTGAATATCGACGAGTCCAAAGTCTGCGCGGGCGTCTACTCCTACAATCGAGCCGCTCTTGAGGCGCCCTTCGAGGCCGAATCCCGCGATCAGTCCGGCATCCAATCGTCGCTGACGGTAGTCTGCCTGAAAGGGCTTTGTGATTACCTGATTGCAGCTGTCGCTCTGCGAGATAGCGTCTAGCCCTTTCATCGTGCATGTCGCCAACAGAGAGATGGTCGGACCCAAGGTCAGCACCGGACTCACCGGCGCGCCCTGCGGAGCCAGCGCGCCGATGCGCAACAGCAGTGGTGCCTCGAGGTAGGTGAGTTCGCGAGTGGGAGAGCTCGCGGTGCCGTATCCCTTCGGTACGATGTGCAGCTCCGGTTGCACGGCGACCCGCGGCGCAATCGGACGACGGTACGTCAGACCCACGCTGAAGGCCGAACGATTTTGATACGACGTCGAGCTTCCGTTTCCGTACGAGGTAATAATGTCAGACGACGTACGCGCGAGGGTGACACCGAGGTGCTGAGCTGCAAGGTCAGAGGGAGTGTTTAACAACAGAATGCTGACGAGAAACGGCAGAGACTTCGGCGCAACGATTTGACGAGTCAGTGGCATGCGAGTGGGATTGAGGTGAACGCTGACCGCACAATCGACGTTTGCTACTAATTCGCCGCCGACACGACGAACGAATTCGACCATCGCGACTCGAGCGGGGCCATCGGCGCGCCGTCTCCGCGCGCCGTGCGCACGTCGAAGGAAAGCTTGAACGCGCCGCTCATGCGCGGATTGCCGTACGGGAGGCCGCCTTGAAAGGTGTTGGGACCGCCGACGGTCAGTGTGTCGTACCGGGTTGCACCCGGCGCTATCGCGAACTGCTCGTTGTGCCCAACGCACGCACTCGGCTGCGAGTATCCGCTGTTCGCGCCCGAGTTGTCGGCCACCTCGACAGAAAAGAGCGGCTTCGTAGACGTCGGCGTGCAACGACCGAGATAGACCGTCGCGTCACTACGGTTCTGATAGCGACTGACAATCGAGAACTGGTACCGCTGTGGTGATCCGGCAAGCGGCGTCGCCGTATAACTCGCCGCATCAGTGACAAACGCGCCGTCAGGCACAGTTTCCTGGTTCGGCGCAACGGTCACGTCTGTCGCCGTCGAGCTACACGCTGCCGTAATCGCGAGAATCGCACTGGTCCCGGTAAGACTGATCCGACGAAGCAGGCGCATCATCTCCTCTCGATTTGAATTGTTAGCAATGCTGCGTGCCAATTCATCAGCGACGCGACGACCACCGCAGCCCGAGGCCGACGGGCCTGAACCACACCGTTTGATCCGCGGCGTCATGCCACCGCGCGTAGCGCACGTTGGCGAGCAGATGCACACCACCCACGATACGAACGCTCGCCTCTGCGCCCGCGAACGGAACGGTAGCGTGATAATTCGCTGCACCCACGTTCACACCGACTCCAACACGATTCGTCGCGGCGGCTCGAATCGCCAACGCCGCTGACGGTCCGTTCGTCGGCGCGAAGTACTTAAAGCAGGTGCCGTTGGGAGCGAGACCGCAGACTGCAACTTGATCGCCGCTGACATCGGGCGCGTATTCGCCCGACGCGAGCAGGGCAATTCGGCCACGACCAACAATTCGAACGGAGGCGGCGATGCGCGCGAAATCCTCTCGATTCGGCTGGCGAAACCACGTCTCGCCAACAACGCTTGTTCGGCTGCCCGAGCCAGCCACCGCATCGATGGAGACGCGAGGAATCGACTGCGCTGCGAGAGTGTGCAGTGCGAGCAACTGCAGGGACACAAAGCTGAGGCCAAATCGAACGATCGAACGATTCATAGTTGCTCCTTCATAGCCGCTCCAATAAATGAGACGTTCATTCAAACTGCGCGAGCGCGCCCGATATCGGCAAGAGCGTTCGTCCCACCGATGCGAAAGCGTTCTACGGTCGCGTCCGACGCGCTCGGTCGCGTCGACACAGCACGGCGAGATCGTCGCCGCCGGCTGAGAGGAGACCCGCGAATACCTCGCACGGCGCCGAGGTTGTCGGTAGAAATGACGGATCCCAATAGGGCGGTTCCGGTGCGCACACGGCGAGTTCTCGCACGCGCCATGACGTTCCCGTTTTGCGCAGCACACTCCATAAGCGTTTGTCGAGCTCGGGCTCGCATTCCGTTGCGCGCGACCAATTGAGCGCTGTTCCCTTCTCGCTCACGAGCTCGCCCTCGAGCACCGCCCAATCCCCAGCGAAATTGAGCCGCGTCACCACAATGCGAACCGGCTGACGTACTCTCGCCGCCGCCGCCGGCCTTACGACATCGAGAATCGCTCGGCGCTCGACGGCGGGTGCGCGTTGCGCGGGTGCGCGTTGCGGCTTGGCGCGCTGCGCGTTGGCGCGTTGCGCGTTGGCGCCGCCGCCGAGAGTGCATGCAGCAACGAAAACCGCGAACGCGCGATGCCTCACCAACTCACGCGTCCGGCTTGTGCACCACCGCCGTATCCGGGTCGCGCTCCACCACAATCGTGAACTCTTTCGCCAGGGCGACGATCCCGGCCACGGCAATCCAGAATGGCATGAGCACCACGCCGGCCACGCCCGCATTGAGCGGCATGTCGAGCAACGTTCGGCCGCTCGCGTTGCGTATGATCACGCGGCGCACGTTGCCTTCGCGGATCAGCTTCTTGAGCGTCTCTTTGAGCTTGTCGCCCGCAACTTTGATTTCGTTCATGACTCCCTCACGTGGCGGTGAGCCGCGTCTTTGAGATACGTCAGCGCTTCAGCGACCGTCGTAAACTGCCGCGTTTCGGTCGTGCCGTCCATCAACGTGACAAACATCGCAATCGCGACGATTTCTGAGGTGGGCTCCACCGGCGGCAACGACTCGACTCCATCGGTCGCTGCATGCACGCGGAGCAGTTCAGCTCGCGCCGACTCGACCGAAACGCCCGCGTTCGCTAACGCTCGTGCGGCGATGCCTTGCTCTTCGGCGAGTATGCCAATGAGCAGATGCCCGGGGCCCACAAACGAGTGCTGCAGACGCGAGGCTTCCGCCATCGCCAGCTCCAAGGCTCGCTTCGAGCGCGAAGTGTAGGGCAAATCGGGTCCCCGCGGAGCAGTCGGTGCGCCGCCGGCCGGCAGCGCCTGCTCGATACGCGCAGAAAGGTCCGAGAGGTCGACTCCGAGATGGCTGAGTACAGCACTCGCGACATTATCGCCCTCGAAAATGATCCCGAGCATCATATGCTCGGTACCGAGATACTCATGATTGCGCTTCAGCGCTGCACTGGTACCGCGACGCAAAATCGAGCGAAATTTCTCAGTGAAAAAGTAGCCGTTCACATACTCTCCATTTGGAATGTTCAATCGTCTGTAACGGCCTCGCCACGTCGCCGCCGCACTACGTCGACATGGTGGCGGTTGTGATACACGGTAAAGAGCAACATCTCCCGCACCGACAGCTTCCCAAGCAACGGATGTGGTAATTGCCGCTTGTCGAGCGCGCGCTCAGACCAGCCGCGCGTGAGCGCCGCGAGTTCCTCCACGGCGCTTGCGTGGTATCGCATGATTTTTTCGCGCTCTGCCTGCCCATCATTCCCCGAGGTGCGCTGACCGGGGCCAAACTTTCCCGCATCCGCGCCCTTCGCGAGCCGCGCGCGGTACGTGTCGCGAATCTCTGCATAGCGACGCGACGGCCCCGCGTGTGTGCGGAAGGCAAACCACAGCATCACGCGCGGCGTGCGTAGCCCCTGTGCCACTGCACGCATCGACTTGGTGAGGTGTCGCACGTTATCTGCGGGAGACCATGCGTCACCGATCGGACTCAAAAACTCAGCGTCCGACATCGCGCTCCAATACGCCAGGCTTTCGGTGTGCACCGCCCGCAGCGCCGCCGCAATCTCGGCGGCGCTGAACGGGTCGAAGCCACTCGCGTTACGCGCAGACGACTCGGCCATTGCGCTACTTCGTCACGATCAACGTCACCGTGGCTTCCGCGCTCTCCGTGCCACGCGTCGCTTTGTAGGTGAACGTGTCCGTGCCGATGAACGTCGCCTGCGGCGTGTACACGAACGTGCCGTCGTCTTTGAACGTGACCGTGCCGTGCGCTGGCTTGGTGCCAAGAGTGGCCGAGATCGCGGGCGTTGCCGCACGAGCTGCAGCCCCCAACACGCCGGGCGATGTCACGGCCAGCGGCTTGTGTGCGCCGACCACGTACACATGGCTCATCGCCGAGAGCGGTGCATCACCGGCACCACCACGACCTCCACCGCGACCCGCCGGCACGGGTGGCATCTTGTCCGGCGCAAAGCGCGGCAAATTTTCGTCGCGATTGGCGAGGTGCAACATGACCGAGGCCGAAACGATGGCGTTGTGCATCACGTCTTCCGGCACGATGCGTTCGTACGTGTCGAGATTGGTGTGCCACGTGGTGCTGTTGTACTCGATATTGTCCTGCTGCGTGCCGATGCCCGGCAATCCCGCCACCGCGAACGCGCCGTTGTCGCTGCCGCCTTCGACGCGCGCGGTGGTCGCCGATGCACCGAACACACCAAAGTCTTCGAACGGCTTGAGAATCTGCGCGAGAATGTTGCCCGCTTCCGGCGGCCCAAAAATCGACGCGCCCCGCACACGACCTGTGCCGTCGTCGATGTTCCAGTACGCGACAAGTTTGTTGAAGTCGGCCGTCGGCGCTTCGGCCGATCCGTAGTGGCGCTTCACATAGTCAAACGATCCGAGCTCGCCTTCTTCTTCGCCACTCCAAAGCGCAACGCGAATCGTACGACGTGGCTGCGCGCCCGTTGCGAGCAAAATGCGCGCCGCTTCCATCATGATCGCGCAACCAATGGCGTTATCGGTCGCACCCGTCGCGCTCGTCCACGAATCGAGGTGACCGCCCAGCATCACGACTTCATCGGCCTTGTCCGTGCCCGGAATTTCCGCGACGGTGACATACGACGTCTTCCCTTCCGGATAGAACGTGTTGCTGATGTTGAACTCGACGCTCACGGGCGTGCCGTCTTGCACAATGCGAAAGATGCGACCGTAGTCGTCGTTGCGCAGAATGACTGCGGGCGGCTGTGGGGTGGTGTCATCATAAATCTGCCCGGCGCCGTTCTGTGCCACGATCACGCCCGGTATGCGGCCGCCACCCTGCGCGTTGAGACGCAGCGCCGGCATGTTGTCGCGCAACAACTGCGTAATGCGCGCGTTCACCTGTTGCGGTGACAGCTTGCCATCAGGCGTTGGCGCCGGTGCACCACGGCCTCCGCCGAATCCGCCGGGACCGCCGCCCGGACCACCGCCACGTCCACCACGTCCTGCCGCAGCATTCGGATCTTGCGGCGCAAAGCGCGCACGCACCTGATCGTCGGGAGTGCGCTTGGGTCGCTCATTGAAATTCACCGGCACCAGCGGCGGCGCACCTACCATCACAATGCCACCCTTCACCTTGGGCGCCATCGACACGAGATAGGCCGTCAATTCCGCTTCCGTCGGATTCTCCGGCGCCACCACACTCACCACCGTGCCGCTCACCGTGCCCTTGGTACTGGGCGACCACGGCTGCACTTCGAACTTGAGATTCGCCTTCACCGGCGACGTGATGAACCCCGTCGCCCGACCCGGCAGCCACCCCACACCGCGCCACGTGAACGGCTCGAGATGCGCGTTCTTCATACCGAACGACGTCATCGTCTTCATCGCCCAATTCGCCGCGGCGACATGATTCGGTGAACCAATCGGACGCGGTCCGTACACGTCGGTGAGATAGTGCTCAATCCACATCAGCTTTGAGCGATCGGTGCCCTCCGCGCGAATCTTGGCATTCATCGCGTCGTCGATCTTCTCGACCGACTGCGCTCGGCTCGACGCGAGCGCGGCGAACGACATGCCGAATGACATCATGAGGGCCGGAACGACCCGGTGGAATCGCGAGCGGTGCAGCATGAGCACTCCAAAATGGCGAGGCAGGTCGAGTGGCAACGTCGTGGGACTCTGCCTTCGAAACAGAGGGGTACGGCCACCCTCGAACGATGCCGCCGGTGACGATCCCGAGCAAGGAAAACCGTCCGGTAAGATCTCGGAGAATCCGGCCACTAACGGTCAGAGGGTATGACACGGCAAGGCGCTTCGTAGCGAGCGCCCCAGCCGTGAACGAGATTCACGCCAGAGCGAATCCCTGCCCAGGCGATAGTGGAGCGTCCGACGGACAAGCGTGTCAGCGATCGATCACCGACTGGTGACGTGTCAGCCATCTGGTACCACGACCTGATGGCGGGCGGAGCCGTGCGCGATGCCGCCGCGGCGCAGTTGCACGCGCTGCTGCTCAAGGTGGCGCGAAGTGAGGCAAACCGGCGTCGACCAACGCTGCCGGCGCGCGTACACGATGAACTCGACGACTTGAGCGCGCAGGCAGCGAGTGATGCGCTGATGAACGTGCTCCGCAAGCTCGACGAGTTTCGCGGGGAATCGCGCTTCTCCACCTGGGCCAGCAAGTTCGCGATCTTCGAGACGTCTACGCGACTGCGTCGACACGCGTGGCGTCAACGCGCGAGCGGCTCCGACAGCGCTGTCTGGGAGACGCTCGCCGACACGTCGCCCACTGTGCAACACCAACTGGAATCACGCGAGCTGGCCCACGCGCTGGAACAGGCGGTGGCCCAGCGGCTCACCACGCATCAGCGCGCCATCTTCGAGGCCGTCGTGTTGAACGACACACCAATCGACGTGCTCGCGGAGCAGCAGCACAGTTCGCGCGGTGCGATTTACAAGACGCTGCACGACGCGCGCAAACGACTCCGCGTGGCGCTCGCGGAAGGCGGATTCACGGAGGAATCAGCACATGGTTGACACCATCGAACGCATACTCGGGCACGACGGCAACGACGCTGGTTGCGATGGCGCGTTCGCGGTGCTCGACCAGTACGTCGAAGCACTGATCGATGGCGTCGACGTCGACGCGCGCTTCCCGGAATTCGTGACGCACATCTGCAGTTGCGTGGCGTGTCGAGAAGACACCGATGCGCTGCTGGCCGCCATGCGCGCTGAAGGCGACTGACCGACGTAAACACGGCGTTCGGTAAGATCGCGCACCGCTCCGCCACCAACGTGCTGACTCGCCGCGGCGCCGACTCCTCGGCTGCTGCAGCGGGCTCATGACACATCAGCACACGGAGCTTCAATGCCGCGCATTCATCCGGTGAACCCCGCCAACGCCACGGGCGACTTGGCCACGCATCTCGACACTGCCCGCAAGATGTTTGGTGGAACACCCAACGTGATTACCACCACCGCACAGTCGCCAGCGGCCGTCGCGGCGTTGCTGGGGCTGTTCGCGACGACGGCCAAGCTCTCGCTCGGCGCCAAACTCGGCGAGCAAATTGCGATCGCCGTTGCCCAGTCCAACGGCTGCGAATACTGCCTGAGCGCCCACACCGCTATCGGTAAGATGCTTGGCGTCGACGCGGCGGAGCTTGCGGCGGCACAGCATGCTGAAAGCAGCGATGCACGCATCAAGGCGATCCTCACGTTGGCGGCCGAAATCAACCGCGAACGTGGACACATCTCCGACGCCGCGTTGGCGACAGCACGTTTGGCGGGTGTCACCGACGCCGAAGTGATGGAAATCGTGGCGCACGTCGCCATCAACGTCTTTACCAACTACGTGAACAACGTCGCCAAGACGGACATCGACTTCCCGATCGTCAAGCTCTTGGCGGCGGCGTAGTCGGTCGAACCACTCTGAAGGAGTCACGCACATGCCCTACACGATCGCTGGACTATGGCGTTATCCGGTCAAGACGTTGGCCGGTGAACCGATCGAATCGGCAGTCGTCACCACGCGCGGAATTCCGGGCGATCGGGTGGTGCATGTGCGCGGCCCCGAAGGGGTACGCACCTCGCGGCGGCACTACAAATTGCTCGGGCTTCACGGCACGCTCGCGTCCGACGGTACGCCGTTTGTCGATGGCTATCGCTGGGACAGCGACGAAGCCTTGGCGCGCGTGAAAGGTGCCGCAGGCGACGACGCCACGCTCGCTGCGTACGATGGCGTCGAGCGTTTCGACGTGCTGCCATTGCTGGTCGCAACCGATGGCGCCGTTGCCGAGTTTGGCCGCGACATTCGTCGACTACGTCCGAATATTTTGATCGGCGGCGTCGATGGCATGGCGGAGGTCGACTGGGAAGACACCGAGCTTCACGTGGGTGACGCCGTGATCTATCTCGACTCGCTGCGCGCACGGTGCCCGATGACGACAGTGGATCCGGACACGTTGCATCGTGATCCGGCGGTGCTGCGCGACATCGGTCAGCGATTCGGTGGCCGATTGGCGCTTAACGCGGCGGTGCTGCGCGAGGGGCGTATCCGGGTTGGCGATGCCGTCAAGCTGGTGCCTATTTCTTCGCGTCGACGCGCCGCGCAAACTCGCGCACATCCTTCACGTTCGCCTCGGTCGCGTCCCACGAAGTGATGTGCGATGCACCTTTGTAGGAAATGAACGTGGCGCCCGGAATCATGTGTGCGTGCTTCTCAACGATCTTGGGGCCAACTTCGTCAAACTCCCCGGTCGTTGAGAGCACGGGCACCTTGATTGTCGGCAACACCGAGGTCTGATCGTAGTTCTTGAGCGAGCCCGTCACGACATACTCGTATTCGCCCTGCATGTGGACGTACTGCGGGGTACCGTAAGTCGCGAAGGTGGAGTCGAGGTCGGCCTTCGCGGGACGCATATACACAAACTTCGCGTAGAACTCGTCGGTTGCGGCCGCGAACCCGGGCGCCTTCGCGTTGCCGTCCTTCCGCCATTGCGCGATCGCCTTCTGCGCGGAGTCGGACATCGTCTTGGTCCACGCATCGACTTGGCGCGCGTAGGCGGGCCAATCGAACACGGAGCCGCCGAACACGATTGCCTTCACATGCGCTGGATGCGCTTTGTAGTACTCAAGCGCGAGCACCGTACCCCAAGAATGGCCGTTGACAATCCACTGATCGATCTTGAGCGCACGTCGCAGTGAATCGAGCTCTTCGACGAAGCGCGGAATCACCATCAGCGTCGTATCGGTGAGTCGATCCGACTTACCGGCGCCGAGCTGATCGTAGCGAATGATGAGCCGATCATCGCCGAGCTGTTCGAACGGCTTGAGATAGAAACTGCCCGCGCCCGGCCCACCGTGCAGCAGCACCATGGGCGTACCGGTGCCGCTGCCGGAAGTCTTGTACCAGATGCGTCCGCCGCGAACAGGGAGCATCGCTTCGCCGGGGCCGAGCGCGGGTGTCGGTGCCGCAGTCGTCGCGCTCGCCGTGGTGTTCGCCACGCTATTCGCGGGCGCCGAGTCTTTGCCGCTGCAACCGAGCGCAACCAGTGCGAGCGCGGCGAGCGCGTAGGGCGCGCGAGTGACTGGAAGCAGGGTACGACGCGGCATTTGGCGATTCTCCCGAGAGGCGGCACGAAGGTGTTGCACGAAGCTGAAGAACAGCTCACGTGTGCGCCAGAGGAAAATTGAGGTGCGGGAGCCCTCCCCCGCAGTGCTGTGGTAAACCACCGCCTGCAGTCAGGCAGTTAACCACCACCCGCAGTGAAGCAGTGAACCGCCCCCCGCAGTTAAGCAGTAAGCCCGCAGTCTACACGACGTTGTATTCGCCAGATGACGCATCGAACGTGCGCCACCGCAACGGATCGATATCGATGGTGTGTGCGCGTCCGTCGAGAATCTCCTCCGCCATGAGGAGGCCCGCGGCGGGCCCGTGCATCAGCCCGTGTCCGCTGAAGCCGGCGCAAATGTAGAGTCCCGCGACATTCGGTATCGGTCCGAGGATCGGCGAATCATCCGGCGTCACTTCGTAGAGCCCCGCCCAATCAGCGGCAATCGCCGCATCGGCCAAGAGCGGTAGTCGCTCCATGGCCTGCTCGAGATGATGTTCGCGCCACGCTTCGTCGACCGCTGTGTTGAACGCGGCCGGCTCATCGTGATTCGACATCCCCGTCAGAATCGCGTTCCCTTCGCGATGAAAGTAGAGCGAACGCGAGAAGTCGATCACGAACGGAAAATCCTTGCGCAGCCCGTCGATTGGTGACGTCACCGCGATCTGTCGGCGAATCGGTTGGATCGGAATCGTGACGCCCGCCATCGCGCCAATGCTGGCCGACCACGCGCCGGCCGTGATAATGACGTGCGTCGTGTCGAACGAGCCTATCGTCGAGTGCACCCTCGTGACGCCGCCCTGTTCGACGTCGACGCCCGTGACCTCGGCGTCGGTCTCGAGTCGCACGCCAAGCGCGCGCGCCTGCTTGATATACCCCTGCAGCAAACTGTTCGGATCGACGAGCCCATCCCACGGACACCAACTGCCGCCAACGATGCCGTCGAGCGTGACTTCGGGCGCCAGCGCCGCAATCTCGTCGACGGTTACCAGTTTGCTTGGCACCCCCATCGAGTTCTGCAAGGCAACGTTGCGGGCGAACTGTGCGAGATCTTTCTCGTTGTCCACCATCAGCAGATAGCCGCAGCGACGCAGCGACACCTCCTGGTCCATGTCGGCCGCAAAGCGGTCCATCATCTCGAAGCTCAGCTTCGAAAGCGCGATGTTAACCGCCGCGCCAAACTGATAGCGCACGCCCCCTGCGTTGAGGCCCGTGGAGCCCAGGCCGAACATCGACTGCGATTCGAGCAGCACGACATTCGTGCACCCGCGTTTGGCGAGATGGTACGCCGTGCTGGCGCCCATGATACCACCACCAATGATGACCACGTCGGCCTTCGAGTGCATCGCGTCTGGAAACGAAAGGTTGGCTAGGCGGGAATTCCGCCACCAACATACGCGCGCGTTGGCGGCGCCGCTGCGTTTAACCCGCGTCACCCAGGGCGCGCCCGTCCGGCACGTTACGGCGCGTTGACGGCCCACCCCCGCACCCGCTTCGTCATCTCCGGCAACGTGCTCGCCCCCTCACGCAGCACGACATCGTGAAAGGCACGTACATCGAACCGCGCGCCGAGCGCCTGTGCAGCAGCAGCGCGCGCCTGCGTGATCGCGCTCAATCCGATCGCATAACTCGCCAGCTGCCCCGGTGTCGCCGCATGCCGCCGCGCGTACTGATCGGCCTGCACCTCGGAGCGACCGGCAATCGCCATCATCGAATCGGTCGCCTGCCGCACGGTCCAGCCGCGCGCGTGCACACCGATGTCGAGCTGCAACGCCACGTACACATCGAGCAGGTGCGTGAGATAGCCAATGCGCGTGAGCGGCGTGTCGTACAACTTGGCCTCATCGGCCACCACTTCGGCGTAAATGCCCCAGCCTTCCACGAACGCCATCGTCGACTGACCGCGCACTGGCGCCTGGTGATGGGCGTCGGCGTAGAGATGCTGCCAGTGATGCCCCGGATACGCCTCGTGCGCGACGCCGAACGGCACGTTCATGATCGCAATGCCGCCCGGCTGAAACGCGTTCACGAGCAGCGCAGGGCGCGCGTCTTTTGTGGCGGCGTTGTACGCGGCCGGTGCCGACGATGACGCGAGAATCTGCGGAATGCTGCGCACGTCGAGCGGCACATCGGGAATGGTCCGGAACAGCGACGCCATCGCCATTCGGGCGCGTGGCACTTCCCGTCGATACGCGGCGAGAATCGAGTCCGGGTCATGCATCACGTAACGGTCATCCGTTCGCACGCGCCGCAGTCCGTCAATCACCGACACGTTGTCGCCTAACAGCGCCTGAATGGGCGCCCGCAACGAATCGAGCAACCGCATGCGCTGCTGGACCGCGACGTCGTACAACGAATCGAGCGAAACGTCAGTGCCCGCAATCTGTGCAATCACGTCGCGATAGCACGCCGACCGCGCGGCCGCGTCGTCCGGCGCTCGGCACGACGGTTGCGTCGCCGCGCCCGATGGCGGGCTGGCGACAAGCAACCCGAACGCAATCACACTCGCTCGAGTCGCGCGTCGGTGCCACAAGGAGGCCTGCGTCATCGGCGTGCCTTCGTCGTCGAGCCGCCCGTTACGTAGCGGCCCGGAGTGAAACCGTATACCCGCTTGAACCGCCGCGTGAGATGACTCTGATCACTGAATCCCGTTGAAAACGCGACGTCGGAAATGCGCGCGCCGGCGGCGAGCATCGACTTGGCTTTCATGACACGAATGAGCTCCAGATACGCGTACGGCGGCACGCCAAACGCTTTGCGGAACTGACGAATGAGATGAAACGGACTGAGGCCAGCCAGCGCAGCGAGCGTTGAAAGTCGCACGGTTCCCGCCGAGTGTGCAATGAGATAGTCGCGCACGCGCATCAGGGCAGCCGTCGGTGCGGCGCCAAGTCGCGGCGCTGCGACGTTCCGATAGCGCGCAAGCATAGCGTGCAACAACGCCGTCAACGCGCTCTCCTTCTCCAATAGGTCCACCTTGGCCTCGAGCAGCGAGTGAACCTGCATGATCGAAGCCGCCATCAACGGGTCCATGAACGAAGAGGCGGCAAACTGTGGTTGCTCTTGCTCCGACATCGCGCAGGCGGACACCAGTTCCTTCGGCAGATACATCATGCGATACGTCCACCCATCGTCGTCGGCTGGCTCACCGGTGTGAACGACGCCCGGCTCGATCAGAATCACGCCACCGGGGAGATGCAGACGCTCGCACTTCCCAATCAGCGATTTCGATGCCCCGCGTTCAATTGCACCGATGGCATAGGTATCGTGAATGTGCGGTGCAAACCGTTGTCGCTTGAAGGTGCCGTGGAGAATATCGAACGGCAGGTCAGTCGGAATTCGGGTAACGCGAACGCTTTCGTCCATTCGCTATTCTCGCGCGCCGTCGCGGCCGAAAGTTTGTTGTACAGACACTTCGCTGTACGATGCGAGCGGCGCCGTCCATGTTGGTAGCAGCGATCGGTCCTGCAGTACCGCGTGAAAAAACGCGTGAACCGCACCACGCGTAATGTCGACGCCGCGGCGCGGCTCAATGTGATACGAAAACAGCGTGGGGCGAATGAGCAGCAGATCGGTAAAGGTGTTGTGCCCCGCGCCCTGAACGGTAAGGACGGTGTAGTGTGTGCCGCTGCGATTGCCCAACTCGCGATAGACGTTCTCCGTGTCGAAACCCAACGACTGATCGCTGATGAGCAGCGCGTACGGCTTGGTCACGCCGTTCTTGCGGAGCTCGCGCGTTTGCGTGCCTTCGATGCCAAGAAATCCCTGACACCGACGCTCAACGGCGCACGCACGCGACGCCGCAATGGCGCCGTTTGAGTGTCCCATCATCCCAAGACGATTGAGATCGAGACGGTGACGCAGCACGGCGTCGGACTGGTTCATCTCGCTCAGTCGTTTGAGCACGAAGGCCAAGTCGCCCGCCACGGCCTGCACCATCGGCTCGAAGTACACGTCGGCACTATCGAAGTGTTGCAGCACGCTGAGCGGCGGCGCCGGCAGCGGTGGAATGACATTGCCGTCGGTGAGGAACATGCGGCTCAGCAACGAGCTGTTCACGCCCACGACGATCAGGCCATGACTCGCGAGGTTCTCCGCAATCGACGTGTAGTCGTACGCCGCCATCACGCGTCCGGTTGACAGCACTACCACCGGCGCCGACGTGAGCGACGCTGCGAACGGCACCTGCATGCGGGCGTGCGTCTCGACGCGCGCCATGAGATGGCCGTACTCGCTCGTCGCCGTGTCAACCAACGGCGCATACTCGGCGGGCGCGCCACCGTCGCCACGCTCCGCTGGATACCACACCTGCGCCGTGATGTGCCGGCCACGCTGCGGCTGTCCCGTTGTATCGGTGCGTGTGGAGTCGATCCATTGCAGCGCCATCGTGCCAACGCCAAAGCGCCCCGTTGGTTCAGGGAGTGCAATGCGAGGCGCTGGCTGAGCCGCAGTAACGGTGCCTGCAGCCACAATCGCCGCGAGTCCGCGCAGCAGTCGACGCCGCGTGCGAGGCGCAAGATCGTTCAATCTTCGGGTGGCGTGGCTGCTCATACTCGTGAGATCGGAGGATTCCATGTCACTGCTCTCGCTGCTGCACTGTACGGCGTTGCTGGCGAACGCGCTCACGACTGTACCGCCACGCAGCATCACGCCCTATCGCGGACCGAACGTATCGCTCGTGCGGCTCGCCCGTAATGTCTACGCGACCGCGTTTGCGGATGTTACCGACGCGGCGATGAACTCGAACAGTCTCATCGTCGTGAACGATGACGATGTGCTGGTCGTCGACACGCAGGACACGCCGGCGGCCGCGGACGCGGTCATTCGCGAGATCCGCAAACTCACCGCCAAGCCGGTGCGATTCGTCGTCACGACGCACTATCACGGCGATCATCACTTCGGCAACCAACGGTATCAAGCCGCGTACCCGGGTGTGCAGTTTGTCGGCCATCCCAACACGCGCGACGACGCACTCAATCTCGAGGCGCCCGCGCTGCGCGCGTGGGCCGACACGGGGCTGCCAGCGGAGATTGCCCGACTCAGGCAGTCGCTCACGACGTCGGCGAACTCTGCGCCGCTCGCACCGAAGGCGCGGTTGCAAATCGAACAGGAGTTGGCGCGGAATCAATGGTGGGTTGCTCAGCTTCGTCAGGTTCGTATCGTGCCGCCAACCATCACCGTCAGCGACTCGCTAGTGTTGTATCGCACCGATCACAGCCAGGCTCGATCGATTGTCGTGCGCTATATCGGGCGCGGAAATACGCGGGGTGATCTGGTGGTGTACCTGCCGCAGGAACGCATTCTGGCGACGGGCGATCTGATCGTGAGTCCCATGCCGTACGCCAATGGTTCGTTCGTGTCGGAGTGGATTGGCGTGCTCGATACTCTCCGCACCTGGCCCCTGTCAGCAATCGTTCCGGGACACGGCGCGGTTGAGCGTGACACGACGTATCTCATGCGACTGCAGCGACTGCTCGTCGAGACGCGACGACAGGTGAGTACCGCCGTGGCCAACGGACTCGACGCGCGTGCCACGCTGGCGGCGATTCAGCTCGACTCCGCGCGTGCGCTGTTCACCGGCGGCAATAAGAACTGGAATCCGGTATTCGATGCCAACTATACGTCGCAGGCCGTAGAGCGACTGTATCTCGAGGCCACCGGTGACCCCTCCTACAACGCTGCGCACGCGGCCAGAGACTCAATGTCTGCTGCAAAATTCGAAGCAGTGAACGGACGGCTCCGTTCGGTGGTGTATCGCGGAAGGCCTGCCTTGCAATTGGCACCGCTCGAAGGACACGAGCACGACGTCGATCAGGAGATGTTCGCCGTGCTCACAGGCTCCGACTTTCACGACGGCGTGATCGAGTTCGATGTGTCGGGCGCGCGCCGCGAAGGGTATTCCAAAGCCGAAGACGTGAGCGGCTTCAAAGGCATTGTGGGCATCACGTTTCGTCTGCACGGCGACTCCGCCGAACGAGTGTATATCCGCCCTGAAAACTCGCGCCTCAACAACCAACTCTTCCGCAATCGCTCCACGCAGTACGAATCCATGCCCGACTATCCGTGGCAAAAACTGCGCGAGGCCCAACCCGGCGTGTACGAATCGTACGCGGACATCGAAGCCGGCGCGTGGACGCACATCAAAGTTGAGGTGAGCGGCCGAAACGCTCGGCTCTACGTGAACGGTGCCGCGCAGCCGAGCCTCGTGGTGACCGACCTCAAGAACGGTGACAGTCACGGCGCGATTGCGCTGTGGAGTCGTATCAGTTCGGACGCATACTTCGCGAACCTCAGCGTGAACGGCGTGTTGCGCTAATGGCCGCGCGCCGGTGGTCGCTCGGCTACTGCGACAACCGGCCTGCGTGCCGTCGCAACGCGATGACGCACTTGAGCAGCCCACCAACGCCCGCCAGCGCAGGCCACATCACGAGTGGCGCGACCAGCCCAAACCCGCGCTGTAGCGCGTTGACAAAAATCCAGCCGCCGAACGCGAGCACGACGAGGCCGAGCGCCGAGGAGCGAATCCAGGCCGATCGCGCCGTTGAGCCGTAGAGCGACGGATCGCGCAGCACGCGGTTGTACCACCAGATGCCGATCTGAATTGGCGGCACCGTGTTGACTGCCCACGCCAGAAGCTCTGGCTGTGGAGGCTTCACGATGGTCTCAAACGCTGAGAGCACGGCGAAATGCAGTGCAATCGAAACCGCCGCCACGGGAATCCACCACGCGGCCAGCGCAAACGCTGCGTTGAGATCGCTGCGGACGTTAACCGGTACGCCGTTGCTCGAAATTACGAGACCGAATGTATCGCGCGGTCGCACCACGCTCTCGTACAGCTCCTCGACCGCATCCCACCGCGCATGCCACGCCGCGAGAAACTCCGCACTCTCACGCGCCCGCAACCGCGACGCACGCTCTTCGGTACTCGCTTCCACGAGAATCGTGAAGTCCACGAGATCGGCCAGCGGCTTACTCGCCGAATAGGCGCCCTCGAGAATCACGAGTGGCATGGGGGCACACTCCACGGAGTCGGTCAGCATGGAGTACGATCCGTCGGCGCGCGGACCGGCGGCGAAATCAAACCGTCGCCAGCGCCCCGGTTGACCCGCGCGCAACGGGACCAACGCCTCGTTGCGCACCCGCGTCCAGTCGAACACGCGCTGCAAGCGCTCAGCGGGCGACCACGCATCCCACTGCGCGCCGGGCACCGACGCGTCGAAGAAATCGTCGAGCGGAACCACGGCCGCGTTGCGCGCCTTTGCGAGTGCGCGCGCGATGGTGGACTTGCCCGTGCCGCTCCGTCCGTCGAGCGCGAGCACGAGTGGCGTGCGGCGACCGCGCAAGGATGCGTCGATGAACGCGAGCAACGACGCGAGATCGAGCGTCACTACAGCCGCACCAACGCGCACCCCGCGTTCTGCGTGCGCGCCAGCCCAAAGATTCCCGACGGCACCGCGAACGCGCTGTCAATCAACCCGGCGCGCAACTGTGCATGCACCTCGTCCGCGTTCGCGTTGGTCTTCGCCGCGAGTCGCCGCGACATGTTCCGCAGAGCGAAGTTGCACACCAGCACGAACGCGCCGCGCTGCACCATGTCGGGAATTGTCGGCACGGTGATATCGGGCGCGGGCTTAGGCGACCGATGCAGAAACGGATTCACCTCCGCTGGCTGTCCTGTGTTCGGATCTTTCACGTTGTACTCGACGCCCAAGTGAAAGCGCGCCCATATCTCATCAGAGAGCGCCGCAGGAACGGCCGCTGTGCGGATGTTGAGCACCGTACGCACCGGATGACGATCGCCATACGCGTCTCGACAGTTGTCGAGATAGCGCTCGGCCAAATAGAGCATCGTCGGATCGGCCGGGTCGCCCAGCGACGGCCAGTCGAATACCGCGCGGTCGACCGTGCCGTCGAGTCGCTTGAGCCACGACAGATCCCACGTGTCGCTCGCTGACGACGTGTCGTCGATTGTTTCGGCGCCGAGTTCCGCGTTCGGGACGACGCTGGCGGTGAGCGCGAGCGACGCGGCCAGTTTGCCGAACACCGTCATGAACGCGCGGCGCGAGGCGCCCGAGAGTGAGTGAGTCATGGGTACAGTTGCCCGGTGAACAAATCAGACTTCGTGCGAATACACGATGAAGCCCAAGTGCTGGCCGACCTTGTCGTAGAGCAGCCGTCCCGGTGCATTCGTGGTGTGGGTCTGCCAATACACCCGTGAACTCCCCGCGCTCCGCGCGGCGTCGTACACCGCCTGAATGAGCTGCCGGCCGATGCCCTTGCCGCGCTGCGACTCCACGGTGAAGAGGTCCTGCAGGTAACACACGTCGTTGAGTCGCGTCGTGCTGCGATGATAGAGATAGTGCACGAGCCCCACGAGCTGACCGTCGTCGATCGCGACCATCGCATGCACCGGTTCCGCGTCGTCGAAAAATCGATTCCAGGTTGAGGCTGTGATCTCTTCCGGCAACGCCGTCGCGCCGACGCGACCGTAGAACGCGTTGTAGCCGTCCCAGAGTGGGCGCCAGGCGTCGTAATCGGCCCGCTCAATCGCGCGAATCATCATCGGTCAGCTCGTGGCTAATCGGTACACGTCACCGACGACGTCACCGACTTGGCCGTGCCAAACTGGTCGACATAGGTGACGGTCACGACAACGACAAACGGGCTGGGGGCCGTTGGAATCCGATGCGCCACCGCCGACTCGGTGCGCTTGAGTGACGACAGGCCGAACCAGGAAGTCGGCGCGATCATCGCCGGCGTGTTCGACACACCCGCCACGGTAAAGCCGGCGGAGATACTCTGCATCGTCAGATAATGATCGCTGGTGCCATGCGCGAGCACCGTCCAATCGACCGGGCAACGCAAGTTTCCGTCGGACAGTCGCGTGCCCACGAAGCTTGCCGTCGCAGGTTCGATGGTCAACGTCATCGGAGTCGATTTCGC
This sequence comes from uncultured Gemmatimonadaceae bacterium, assembly GCA_966096095.1. Taxonomy (GTDB): domain Bacteria; phylum Gemmatimonadota; class Gemmatimonadetes; order Gemmatimonadales; family Gemmatimonadaceae; genus Gemmatimonas. Next base: position 23,495 of record CBHTUR010000035.1, read on the forward strand.
AACGCTCGTTACCTCCTCGCTTTTGCACGACAGGACAGCAAACGGAAGAGTGAGTAGAGCGACTACCGTGACGCGATTCATACGGAGGCGCATCGTACCGGCGCAAATCATACCGAGCTCCTGCGGCCAGTTGGTGAACGGATTCAATCGATTCCGTTTGTAGCGCGGCGACGGATCAAGAACATATCACCCGGAACGGCGCGTCACGACTCGCCCACTGATCCCCGCGATGGGCACCAGATAGCCCAGGTAGAGCAGGTGGTACCACACCGGATACTCGGACCACACGTCAAACACGTGGTGCGGCAACGACACCGCGAGAAAGAGCGCGCCAAGCCACCACGCCGCGCGGCCGCGATCGTTGGCGACGCGTGTGGCGACGATGGCCGAGATCGATGTGATGACGGCGCCGGCCACAAGGCGCGACCAAAGCATGGTCAGCGTGTACGCGCGCGTCGGCTCCGCGGCCGCGTACGCGGGCCAGGTGCTACGCGCGACGAATGACGCGAGCACGCCGAGCGTGATGGCAGTCAGCGCGCCGTATACGAGGCCGATTCGTCGACGAATTGTTGGCGTCATGGAGTCGAAGGATAGCTAGCACTACCGCACGTCTGCTTGCACACCTCCGTACGCCGAGCGTACGCTTACGACATGGCCGCCGAGCGGAGTTCTCTATGCTGGAACACTGGTGGTGTGGAGCGTCGATACTGAACGCGAGCAAGTGGTAGTCTATCGCAGCGATGGTAGCGTGACCGTGCTCGGCGTGCAGGACACACTGCGAGGCGCCGTTATCCCGGCACCATCTCAAACCCCGCGATCGCAAAATGCCGATCCAATGCGAGCGCCTTGCGCGTGCCGCGTTCCGCCATGATCGCAAAGCTCACCGCGTCGGTGATCGAGAACGGCTGATCGGCAAAGCGCGTGAGCCAGTCGTTGATCGCCGATGCGTCTAATGCCGCGGTGCTCGTCACGACGACGTTAGGCGACGCACGCACCAATTGTACGAACCGCAGAGCCGGTTCAATCCCCGCCCGTCGCACAATGAGCGCATGCGACTCGGCGACGACCAGGTTCGACGTCACGATGCGCACGCGACGCGCGACACTCGCGCGCAGCACGGCACTCAGCGACGCGTGATCGGGATGCGAGCGCACCACCAGTGGATACCACGCACTGGTATCAACAAACAGCTCCCGCACGATCTACGCGCCATCCGACTGCGCGTGCCACGACTGCACTTCATCTTCAGCGAGCACGCGATCGTGTTCGCGCGCGATATCAATGGCGTCACCGCTCGCGATATCGTCGACGTCGTGCACGAGCCCAATGAGACGCAGCGATGGATGCGCTGCGGGCGACATGTGTTGCAGTTCAAGCGCCTCGAGCCCCTGACGCAGCACGTCCGACTTCGACGCGCCGAGCTGCGCGGTCAACCGTTCAAGTCGCGCCTGATCGGCCGCCGTGAGGTAGACCTGCGCCGGCTCTCCGACACGCTTCTTTGGTCGAGACTTGTCATGATACTCTGTCATGACACAAATCTAGCTCCAGTGTAACATCTTGTCAAAGAACGAGTTGTGAACCGTGGCGCGCCTATCCCGCGGGTTTGTACACCATCACCACAATGACCGACGCCATGAGCAGCAGATAGACAATATTCGCACGACGCAACGCATTTCCCGCGGCGGTGAGCTGCCTATCATCGACCGACGAATCGGCCAACGCGCGCTGCAACGAGACGCTCCGTTTGCGCAGCACGAGCATCGCGAATGCAAAATGCACGGCAATGCCAATGAGACCCAACGGTATCCACACGCCGCGCAGCGCACCGCCACTGGCGCGCAGCATGCCCACGCCACTCACGAGCGTGAGCATCGACGCCGAGCCGCCGACGGTGTGACCGTAGCGCTGAATGCGCGGCAACAGTGCCGTCAACGTCGCGCGATCGCGGGCGCGCACGAGCATCGCCGTGATCGCGCCGAGTGCGGTAGTGCCGCCAATCCAGATCACCACCGATAACACATGCAGCACCTTCAGTACCACGTAGAGTAGTTGCACTTGGTCTCCGTCACGTTTCGCGCGTCGCGTCCGTCAATCGATTGACGGACGTTCTTCTTCAAACGTGACGAGGGCTGCTGGATGGAAGACGCATCGATGGAACGACGGGACTTTTTGAAAGCGGCGGGATTCGCCGTACTCGCCGTGCAGTGCATTCCGGCAAAGGCATTCGCCGAGCGCGCGTTGGAGGCGTCGTCGCAGGCACCGTCGCAGGGACAGTCGCAAGATTCGGCGAAGGCGGCGAACGACCTGATCATCGAGTCAGGGCCGGGCGCGTTTCATCACACGCACTATCTGCGCATTCCGAACGCCACGCTGGCCGCGCCGCCGGCGAGCGGCGTGCAACTCACCACCACCAAGGCGCTGCTACATCAGCATCAGATCGCCCTCTCGCAACGCGAGCTGCTCGATGTGCGCAACGGTGGCACCGTGCAGCAGCGCGCGAGCAGTCATGTGTTTGTGATCGCGTTGACCAAAGGCACCACGGCACCAGCGCCGCGGAGTTAGTCCAACACCGTAATCGTCATCTCGCGCAGTCGAACCGGGTCGCCGGTGACTTCCACGCGCGAGATGCGATCGCCGTCGAAGTTGAACTTGAGCACGCGCTGCAACACACCGCGCGGCGCGAAGACTACGCCCAGCGTGTCGTCGACGAGAGCGATCTGCACCGGCGCGATTTGTGTCAGCGCCGCGCCGCTCGCCTGGGCGCGCGACATCATGATGAACTGCGCGGCCCACCGTGCGGCGCCAACGACTATGCGGGGCATACCCACTTCATCAGCCGGCGCGTTGTGGCGAATGGCCGCTTCGATGTACAACTCAGCATCGGGGTCGAGCGCCGCGAGCAATCCTTGCAGGTCACCGGTGCGCGCGGCACTCAAAAACGCCTTCACGACCTCACTCCGACGCGATCGTGCCGGATCGGCCGGCGCCGGCGACCCGCGCACGCGACGACGCGCGCGGCTCGCGAGTTGCTTGGTCGCGTCGAGCGATCGGTCCATGATGGCCGCGATCTCATCAAACGGAACCGCAAACACATCGTGCAGCACAAACGCAATGCGCTCGGCTGGCGAGAGCGTATCGAGCACCACGAGCATCGCGACGCCCACGGTGTCGGCGAGCGCCGCTTCACTCTCCGGGTCCGACGCATCGGACGCGAAGTCACGCGCATCGAGTGGTGCCGCAACCATCGACTCCTCCCGTCGCGACGCCCGCGTGCGCAGCATGTCGAGACAGATGCGCGACACGACCGTGGTAAGCCACCCGCGCAAATTGGCGACGTCGGACGCATTTGCCCCTGACGCGCGCAGCCACGCCTCCTGCACCGCATCGTCGGCCTCGTTGAGCGAGCCGAGCATGCGATACGCCACGCCCCGAAGATGCGGGCGTGACGCCTCGAATTGCTTGGCCAGCCAGTCCAGTTCGGTCATGTCGTCTGAGGCATCAGGGTCCCGTATCGATGCAACTCCCCGATGGGTGACGGAAGTGCGATTGGAAAGGTGACACGACTCGTACCGACAAGGGCAAGCCGCGGTCTGTCGCAACGTACTCCCGCGCGCGACGTTTGTTCACCGCCCACTCCCTTTCGACCCGGACCGTCGTATGCACACGCCCGACCCCGCGCTCGCGAATCGCAAAATCGTCAGCGAGGCCGAGTGGCTTGAAGCGCGCACGCAACTGCTGGCCAAGGAGAAGGAATTCACTCGACTGGCCGAGTCGCTCAACGCGGAGCGGCGCGCGATGCCGTGGGTGAAGGTGACGAAGGACTACCAGTTTGAAGGCGCGCACGGATCGGTATCGCTCAGCGATCTGTTTGACGGACGCAGCCAGCTCATTGTGTATCACTTCATGTTCAAGCCCGGCGACGACGTAGGCTGCCCGCACTGTTCACTGCGTGCCGACGGGTTCGACGGCATCAACACTCATCTCAAGCAGCGCGACGTGACGATGATTGCCGTGTCGCGCGCGCCGTACGCCAAGTTGGCGGCGTATCAGCAGCGCATGGGCTGGGGCTTTACGTGGGTCTCGTCGGGCGAGACGGATTTCAACTACGACTACCACGTGTCATTCACGGCGGAAGAGCTCGCGGCGAAGAACGCGTTCTTCAACTACGCCATGCAGAACCCTGGTCCGCCCGATCGGGAAGGGCACAGTGTGTTTTACAAAGACGAGCAGGGCGACGTGTATCACACCTATTCGTGCTACGCGCGCGGCAACGAGTTGTTCAACATTCACTACCACTACCTGGACATCGTGCCCAAGGGTCGCGACGAGCAGAGTCGTGGTCCGTACTGGGTGCGTCGGCGTGACGAGTACGAGGGTGGCAGCGCGAGTGCCGCGCCGATGGCGAATCTGGAGCGGAAGCGAGGGTGACGTGAGGCGCGTCGGCGCGCCGCTACGGTTGGCGAATTGCGTAGCGCAAATGCGTGACGCCGTTGCCCTCGACGACCGTGGGGGTGCCGAATGCCGCGGTCGGAACCGTTAGGTTGTCAAAGAGCCGAACGCCGTCGCCAAGTAGCAGGGACGCGACATCGAGTTGGAGTTCGTCAAGCAGGCCCGCGTTGAGCAGTTGTTGAATCGTGTCGGCGCCGTGCACACCCACGGACTTGCCATTGGCCGCGGCCTTGGCTTGTCGCACCGCGCTCTCAAGTCCGTCGGTGATGAAGTGCACCGTCGAGTTGGGTCGCGGCCAGCCATCGGGCACGTGGTGCGTGAGCACGAACGCTGGCCCCCACGAATGATTACCGTTCCATCCGCCCGCCGTCTCAAACGTGCGTCGTCCCGTGAGCACCGCGCCAAGTCGCGACGTGAGTGCGCGGTAGTGATTGGCGCTTGCCGAGGACATCCTGAGCTTCATGGAATCCGCGCCACCTGAGTCCACTTCGGTGTCACCGGAGGCCATGTACCAGCGCATGACTTTGCCGACGTTGCCCTCGCGGTCGGCAACGAAGCCGTCGAGGGAGATGGTCATGATGGCGATGAGGGAGGACATGGGGCGAAGGGACGAATGTGAGGGTCTGGGCCATGCGAGCGATGCTCGGCGACGGGAGGTCGAAGTTGGGGCGAGTGTGTTCGAGTGACCGCGGGCGAACGCGCGGCTACCTGGCGGACGCGACGGACGAGAGCACCGTCGCGATGATCGCGCCACCGATGCCGGACATTACTCCGGCGATGACTCGGACCGTCACGCTACGCGGGCGCCGTGAAGACGCGCCGAGCGCGCGAACCGCCAGCGCGCTGCTGGCGAATGCGAGTGCGGCGCAGGCAGAACTCGTGATGGCCGCGATCGTGAACATGCGATGTAGGTCAGTGCTGCCGTCGAGGCCGATGGGGTTCGTGATTTCGATGCCCATGTTGCCATTGAACAGTTGCAGCGCTACGAGCGCGACGCATATGAGCGAGGAGACGAGCAATCCGCGTCGACCCCAACGTGCTTCGCTCGCGACGGCGATGCCGGTGAAGATGAGGATGGGGAGGGCGACGACGAGGAGGAAGCCTGCGAGAGGTTCTGCGAAGTTGGTCATGTGATGTGAGTCAGCTGGAGTAAACGTGTCCCTAACGCCGGGTTGACGTGCGCCAATGTCCGACTCGCCTTCCAACATCGACATGATGCACTGCCTAGTCCCTCTAACTGACCAGTCACATGACAGGAATCGTCGGCTTCGTATGGTCACATCTCTCTTCCGCATAACGTCTGCTTTGTAAAGCCGCGAATTCTAGGTGACACGACCGTTTCACTGCTCGGCTGATGCAAAAGTGGATGGGACTTTATGGTTGACTTCAGTGATGAGAAAATGATCGCGGTCATTGGTGAAATAACGGGCTTTGGTGGGAGCGGTCGGGTTCGGCGCAAAGAGCACCAGCTCGATTTGTTTGACGATGCGCGCGGGCATTCGACGCATCTGGAATGCGGAAACCATGCCGAATACGTGCGCACAGCTCTCCTTGCTGATTATGCTCTGGTTCGCGCTCAATCGTCACGCTAACCCGCACTAGCCCGCAGGCAATCCCCGCACAATCTCGCGCTAGCTCGCCATCCGCTCAGTCTATCGCTTCGACGACCTCGCAGATTCTAGGACGAAAGACCCCATCCAGCAAACGCGCCACGCTTCGTCCCAACGCTTCCGGTCACGGGCGTTGGACTGCGCGTATCCGTGTTCGGCCGCCTGCACACCCAATCGCTCGGCTTCGCTCCCCTCCACTCGCAGAACCTCATCGTCGGCGCCACCGGCCAGAATTTCGCGAACGTGCTCGCGCGAGCGCCAGCGCCGTTTTGCACGACCGCGATCAGCGCGGTGATGCCGCTAGCGAGTCACGTCGTTGGGAGCAAGCAGTCGAACCTCACCGCTGAACGTCAGCACCTTCACGCGCGCCTCAGGCGCGTCTCGTGTACCAATCGTTCCTGAACGCAGGCGCCCACCCGGTGACGCAACTATCCGCGCGAAGCCGCGGGCCGAGTCCACCAACGCGCCGCTCATCGTTTCGACGTTGAGTCGCGCTGATACCGATGGAACGAATCGCAGTTCCACCGCACCGCCGTGCGTGTCGATGTCGAGCATGCCCCGCGCGGCGAGCCCGCCGTCGTACCGCACGCGTCCGTCCATGGTTTCAACTCTCGCGCGCATCGGCGCCGTTGGTGACAGCGTGACGTCCCCTGTCACCGTCGCTACCGCCACGTCCTCCAGCGCGCCTTGCACGCGCACCGCACCGCCCGCGCTGCGGATTCTGATCCACGGAGCCGAACAGTTCACATCGATCGGCCCGTTCACCGATTCGAGCTGCGCTTCACGCACGACGCCATCGAGACGCAATCGGCCGTTCACCGTGTAGTAGTATCCACTCACGTCGGTGGCCTCGATGACCGTGCTCGCGCCCTTGATGGCGATGGTGCTGGTGCGCGGTACGTAGACCGTAAACTCAGACGGTTGCGCGCGTGCGACTCCCGCGCCCGGCGGTGCGCCGAATTTCGCGCCACGTGCATCGCCTTGAAAGAAAAATTCTTCGCCCGCCCCAAGTCTCCCTTCAATGCGCAGTGAGTCGCGGTCCCAGCCAACAAGTCGCACATGACCAGCGGGCGCGAAGAATTTCAGTCCCGCGCCGCGATCGAGTGCGAGCGTGCGCGTGACCTCGCGCGTGGAACCGCCGCACGCCGCCAGCGCGGCGATGCTCACACCCAAAGCCGCTGCACGCGCGAGCGCCATCCGATATCGTGGCATCACGAGGCCTGCCACACGAGGCGCACCAACGCCGCCTGTTGCTGATACGCATGCAACAGCCGCTGCTTCAGCGCAGGCGATCCGGGATCACGGTCGAGCGCAGCCTGGATCTCCTCCACCGCTCTGTCGATGACGGTAAGGTTCCGTCTCAACACCGCCATCGTCTCGGGACTCAGCGTGTGTGCTTCTTCCTGCAGGATGGTTTCCATCTGTCGCTTGTAGCGCTCGACGTCGGCCGGTTCGGTGCTCGCGGGCACCACATCCCACGGCTGAAGCGTTGGCTGCCAGTCGTCGGCGGCCCGCGCGGCGACATCCACGCGATCGCGCGGTGGCCGAGTGACGAGTATCGCGGACGATAGCACGAGGAGCACGACCGCCGCCGCGAGGAATAGGTGTTGACGCCGCCAGCGCCACGCGCGCGACGCCGTATCAGACGTTGGCGTGGCTGGCATCGCCAATGGCTCCGGCCGCACTGCATGGGTGAGCCGTTGCTGCAACGCTGACCAGAGATCGCTCGGCGGCGCAATCTCCAACGGCAACGTGGCCAGCCGGTCACTGAGGGCGCGTCGATCGGCGACGAGCGAGCGGCAGGGTTCACACGCCAGCAGGTGGAGCGCAATCGACTGCACATCGTCACGCGATAGTTCGCCGTCGACGTACCGGTCGATGATCTCTGTCGCTGGGTGCTCCACTCGATCGTTCATGTCGCTCGTCATCGCAACATTCCTCTCAGCAGATCGCGAGCACGCGACAACTGGGCGCGCACGCTGCCTTCGGCGCGCCCCGTCATCTCGGCGATCTCACGATGGTTGTAGCCCTCGATGTCGTGGAGCACGAACACATGGCGCGCGCCCAACGGCAGCGACCGAATCGCGGCCTCCAAATCGATACGCTCGGCCGCATGTTCAGGTCGCGCAGCGTGCAGCTCCAAGGTGGCCGCATCGCACGATGACACGCGCGCGTCGCGACGTTCAGATGAGCGACGCGCCTGCAGCGCCTCGTTGATCACAATGCGGTGCAGCCAAGTACTGATCGCACTGTCACCACGAAACGACGCCAGCCCTTCCCACACGCGCACGAACGCGTCTTGCGTCACCTCGGTGGCGTCCCGGGGATCGCCGGTGAGGCGCAGGGCGAGCGCGTACACGCGCGACACGTGGGCGCGATAGAGTGACTCGAACGCGACGGTCGTGTCGTTCATCCTTTCTTTGATGCCGCCGACCCGTGAAATGTTGCATGCAGCACTTGGGCGCTCACCGCCATCCAATCCGGTACCTCGCAACAGGAGCATCGCATGACCGGATATCAGTACGATCGCGCAATGTGGCTCGGTGCCACAATCGTTGCGCTCGTGGCACCCGCCGCCGCCGCCCAGAAGGCGTCACCGCCTCCGGGTCATCAGCCTATGGCGCAGCTACCGGGCGGCAATCACGGTCCGTGCGGGTCGTGCCTCCCGCACACGAAACTGACGCCATCGGCGCTCATCGCGCCGCCGGGCGAGCCCGGAGAGCCGCTGGAAGTCAGCGGCACCGTATACGAGCCGGACGGCATCACACCGGCATCCGGAGTGCGGATGTTCTTCTACCAGACCGACGCCTCGGGTGTGTACAACGCGTGGGATGACGCGCGCGATCCGCGACTCTACGGCCGCCTCCAAGTGGGAAAGGACGGGCGCTATGTCGTGCGGACCATTCGCCCGGGGCCATATCCGCATCGCCGAATCCCTGCGCACATCCACGTCACCACGTGGAGTGATCGTTGCGCGGAGTGGTTCATCGACGACGTGCAATTCGCCGACGATACACTGCTGCCGACCAAGGCGCGCGCCGGCGCGGGTGCGCGGTTTTCGCCGGTGCTGAATGTGACGCGCGACGCCAACGGCATCTGGCGTGCGGTGCGCGATATCAAACTCGAAAAGTGGTGTGGCACAAACGCACCATGACCGATGCGATTCGATGGATGAATGTCGCACCGACACTGTTGGAGTTTGTGTCGTCGATGGGACTTGTCGGTGCACTCACCGCCGTGGCGCTTGTGCGATCTCCGCCGCATGCGGCATTCGCGCGCGCGGCGCGGACGCGATTGGCGCGGACGGGAGTGATCGCGGCGGTGGGTCAGTTGATCGCGTACGAATGGCAAGGCCAGTTCACGAGCGGTTCGTGGTGGACGTTCGCCGCGCTGTGGGGTGTCGCGCCGCCCGCCGGCACAGTGATGGCCGCGCGGGAGACAGCACTCAGAGTATTCGCACTAACCGTTGCCGTGCTGGGCTTCGCGACGGCCGCGCTGTGCGAACGCGATCAGCAACGAATCGTGCGGCGGTTCGGCTGGGTACTCGCATACACCGGTGGACTCTACGGATTCGGCCTGACACTCGCCGAGTCGACCGCGAAGTGGCGAATGCTGCTCCATCCGTTGCACCTGATTGCCGCTGGGTCGTGGGTGGGATCGCTCGGCGCCGTGTTGGTGGCGGTGTTGCTTCCCGCGATGCGCGATCCAACGGTGACGCGTCGGCAGTACGCGGTTGCAGTCATGGACCGCTTCTCTCCCGTTGCGATCATGTCCGCCATCGTGCTCCTCGTCACCGGCGTGCTCTCAGCGGCGCCGCATCTCACGTCGTGGGCGAATGTGTGGCACGAAACGTACGCACGCGTGCTCGCGCTCAAGCTGCTCGGCGTTGGCGCGGTGACAGCGTGCGGCGCGTGGAACTGGCGGCGATTGCGACCGGCGCTCCGACGTGACGACAGCGTCGTACCGCGGTGGATTCTTTTGCTCGAGGTTGTTGCCGCGCTCGAGGTGGTGGCGATGGCGTCGGTGCTGGTGTCGATACGGCGGGCGGCGTAGTCGATCGGGTTGTTCGGGCGGTTCGAGGAGCGGCAGAAGGGCATCAGCCGTACGCTCGAACAGTTCTAGTGAAGGAGAGCAAGATTCACGAAAATGGCGGCGGCGATCCCAGCGAGGGCGACGAATCCAACGCGCGACCAGCGTGATCGTCGCACGAGCGGGCTGAAGACGAGCGGCAGCGGGACAAAGTAGGGCGACAAGTGCATCGAACTCGGTCGCGAGCGCACCAGCAGTGTGAGCGCGGCGGCCAGACCGATTGCGGCGAGCACGTCGATCGCCTCGCGCTCACGCCATGCGCGCTTCGGGATTGCTGCACGCGGATCACTCGGATTCGCCATCGAGTCTCCGATACGAAAGGGCCTCTTTCGACTTCTTGACGTGAGACCCGTCATTGATCCAGCGCCTATTCTACCGCCATTTTTGTGAGCCCGGCGGGATCAGGATTTGGGGTCACCTCAGAACGCATATCCCAAATCTGACGGGAGCGACCAAGCGACGGCTGCTACAGCGGATCGGTTTGAGCGAGAGGGCAATTGCTCTCACGAGACCGACCTAGACACCTGCTGCACGAACCGACTCAGTTCCGGGTGCTTTGGGTCGCTAGCTTTCAGCGTACCCGCGATCTCTTGGGCAAGAATTCTCTTCGAGCGTCGGATTTCGCCCAAAATGATCGTATCAGCCTCAAGGTTTACTGCGGCCAATTCTTCAGGCGTACACTTAAAAACGGCAGCTAAGCGCTCCACCGGGTAGAGGTATTCCACGCCGTTGTTCGTCCATGTCGTAATGTGATCATCGCGAACTCCCTGGCGAACGAGTCGTGCTCTTTTTGCGCTATTGCGGGCATCGAGCACTACGAAAAGACGGTCCCGGTACGGTCCAGTTGCAATCTCACCGAGCGCCTCTTTCAGGGTGTTTATCTTGCTTACGATTTCTCCGTCGCCACCTGCGCGGACGAACGAGATGCGTTTGTCAGGAAGAGCGAGTTCGAAAACTTTGGCCAAAAAGATCTGATCGCTCTCACCTTCGACCACGACTATCGCTGAGGGCAACGACATTGCTTCAAGATCGTTGCCGAGCAGGTTGAATTGCAGTCGATGCAGTCCGCTTGCCGATGTAACGGGACTGACGTCTACTTCGAAGCCGGAGCGCGATACGACATAATTGTTTGAATACGTGGATCGATCCAGAAACAAGTGAGAGTGCGTTGCAATGAAAACGTGCTTCAAGTGCGCAAAGAATTCCGCTCTATTTTCTACGTGATACAGAATTGCTGCGAGGGCTGTTTGAATTCTCGGACTAAGTCCGATCTCGGGTTCATCAACGAGTACTACGTCGAAGCGTTGGTCCAGCAGCAGTCCGAGAAGCGCAAAGAGCAAGCGTGTGCCGCTGCTTGCTAGTCGCAGATTTTGGCCGTCCATGTCGACATAAAATGGGCTGAACCTGCTCTCTTCATTGACGCGCTTAAGTGAGAAAGTTTGCCCCAGCAGCTTTGAGACTAGATCGAATAGGTGATCGAGTTGAGACTCTTTTAGACTCGTTAAGAGTTGCTCCAGATTAAGCTCATTGTTCTCCTGATTCTGATTAGCGGTATAGTAATTTTGGAGAAAGCTATCGTAGTATCGCCGATGTTCAAGCTCGTTGATCTGTCGCGTGTTCAGAACGTCCACATGAGAGAATCGGTTGCATTGAAGGAAGTACGCGGAGTGTCCAAGCTGCGCGCGAAGCTCCCTGAGGAGTAGCGTCTTTCCGGAATTGTTCGGCCCCGCGAGCACCGTGTTGAAGCGCGACGTTCGACTCGCAAGAAACTCGGCCGCGTTTGGCCGGAAAGTGATTGGGATGCGGACTACTCGCGAGTAAGGAATGCCTTGCTGGTTAGGGCCTCCGCGACGGGCCATTGTGGCACTAACGACGTGAGTGTCATCGCTAATCACGCCGGCGGCGAACAGGTCGTCGAGCTGCTCGAGCGCAACTGGCGTTTGAGCCCATTTCCCGGCCCGTTCGTCGTAGTAATGCCACCTTTCCATTTCCGTCATGACGGCCTCTCTGTCGTGCGCTAGACTCGACGCGCGAATTCGAAGTGTGAAGTCGATGTGCGAGGGCGGTCGCGATATCTAACGATGGCGTTCGGCTGCAGCGGCATCAAATAAAAGCGCGCGAAGCGCGCCCACAATAGCGCCGCTGTCAGACTGCAACGCTGGGTTAGACATCAAGCTACCCAATCCGTCCTTCTAGAAAATCAACTATGCCGCGCGCAAGGTACGAGATCGGTGTGACAATAATTCCCGCAGGTGCCTTCTTTCGCCACGAAATTGCGACTCCTGCAAGGCGCGGCTCGTGAGCTACCAGCTCGCCGATATCACGGCAATACCAAACCGGACTTCCGCTAACACCGTGAATGTCTGGACCGACAACAGGTTGGTGTGCACGGAACAGGTCTTCCTTTTCGTAGTCGAGGAATATTGTATCGCTGAACTTCAGGTTTGCGACATCCCGGTCTCGCTGCGAATGCGAATTGAGCACCAGAAGTTCTGATCGAAAACCAAGCTCATACCCGCGCTTGGAGAGTTTTACATCACGCGGCTGCTGCGTACACGCGAAGCCGTGGACAACGAAAGCCGTCCCAGGTTCATGCACTCTTGGGGCTTGAGTCGGTCCGCAGAGCTCTCCGGGAGTGATCGGCGTCGCCGCGCCAATTTGAGCAGTGTGACGATCTTCAAGTACCCAGAATGATAGATCTGTTGCGTCGTCATCGCGCGTTGCTCCCTCATCAACAACGGTCGCGTGACACACATTCGGAAGCGACAAGAGCGTCTCCCCGAACGCGCCGAACAGCGGCGAGCGATGCGCACAATCTGAAACATGCGCAGCGGTCGCAAGGAACGTTTGGTTTTCAACGTTCATGGTGAATGCTGTTCCGACAAGTTCAGGTTTTTGATTTCTTGCTCGTCTGTAAACTGGTACCAGAGAGGCCATTGAGCGCCGATAGAGCTCGTCGATTCGTGCGGCGGATCGCTCCCACCGAGCTGACGAGGTGCCTGTACTATCCATGAAAGATTCCATTTGATGTCTAACGCCTACCGTTCAGCTGCAGCCGCATCAAATAAAAGCGCGCGAAGCGCGTCCACAATAGCGCGGCTGTCAGACTGCAACGGTTTGTTAGCTAGCACCTCGCGGAGGCTTCCTCATGGGATGCTGTGAATCCAGCCAAATGCAGAATCGCTCCACTTCGTCAAAAGCCTGCCGCAACTTCGCTTCAGATATGTCCAGGCGCGGAGGGCGCAAGAATAAGCTGCCCGGCTTCATGCTCTCATTGAGCGCGATATCGAAGGCGTCCGCAAAAACTCCTCGTGGGAATTTCTCGGCGTCAGCTTGCGGCTGCCGTACTCGAACTGAGGTGATATCCATCGGATGCTGCACAGTATTTCGCGCAAGAACGAGCTGCTCCAGCAATTCTATGTCTACCGTTGACGCGCTCCAATCTACTTCGAGCTTCGCACAGTACGCCTTGTAACCATTCAACCATCCCTTCTTGAACTCGGCCTTGTAGGCCTTGTCCGTTGCTAGGCCGACGCCAACCTCGATCAATAGCTCGGCTCCAGCCCGCGCGATAAGCTCGTCGACCCAGTGCTTGATGAAGAGATGCAGTGTTTCTGAAAGGAATGATGCGACTGACTGTCCAAGTACGTCTAGCGCGTTGCTAGCGTCGACCCACTCGTCGAGAAACGGAGGTTCGCTATCTTCGTACCCGATTGGCCAATTGTAGGGCTCTTCGTGCGCCTCAATCTTCCGCCGGATCTCGAGAAAACGAGCGGCGGACTCAGAGTAGAAATATCGGAGGAATCGAATCCTCGATTGTGTGAACGCAAGATAGTCCATGATTTGTGCTAGCCAACCAGTATTAGGCCGCAGCCGATCACTGCAAGCGCCGACGTTACACGGCGAATAACGCTAAAGATCGCTGCCCAAACTGATAACATGCCGCCCCGAAACCCCGCGCGCACTATCCGCGCAACAGCTCGTCCCACCCAATCGCGCCAATCGATCTAGGCCGCGCGAAGCGAGCTTAGACTGCGCGCGATCTCTCGGGCACGTGGGCCTGCAGCGCCAGCCTCTACACATCCACCCCCGCCACCCGCCCCCCATACGCCGGCCGCACCACCCAACTCTTCGCATTCGGCGGCCGCACCACCAACCAATACACAAAGAACGCGACGGCGAAGACCGCGAGCAGTTCCACACTCCAATACGGCAACACCGCTCGCGCGTCCACCAATAACCCATCCGTTGGGATTTCGCCGTAGCCGAGTAGTGAGGGAATACGATACCAGTAGTAGCAACTCACCGCCGCCGCCGCGAACACGCGCGTGAGCCACGTCTCCTGCACCACACGCGCGCGCTTGAGCGCAACGAACGTCACCAGCGAAATCGCGAGCCCCAGCACCGGCAGCGCGTACACCTGCGCGATATCACTCACGCTCGAAAGACTGTGCTGATCGGGCACGTGGAACCAACCCCACACGAATCCCGGTAAGCCGCCCGCCAACAGCACGCCGCTCCAGCGGCCTGCGGCGTACTTCGATTTCCGCACCGGCTGCATGTTGGGCGTCGAATCGGGGCAGGGCACCACGCAGTTCATGCACGCGTCACAGTGCGCGTTGGGCATCGTCGCCGCCACGTTGCCGCCGTACAGCTTTTCCACGCCGTGCACTGGGCACAGCGTGCTGCACCAGGCACTCTTCCACTCGTAACGCGTGCTCATCACGAAGCCCGTGATCGCGAGCGCGCTGATCAACGCCGCTGTTGCCGGTCCGTTCGTGTTGAACACCGCATGACGCAACGGCACGAGCACATACAGCGCGCACACACTCACCAATCCCAACATCGCCTGCCGCTTGGGCGACATGATCTTCCGTCGCGACATCCCCAAGTGCCTCGGCAACAACGTCACGCTCGCCAACGGACAGATGTTGCGCCACACACCCACCGCCACCACGATCAGCGCGGGCGCCACGGGAATGAGCACGTTCCACAACAATGTGAGGCCGAGCGACGGTCGCACGATCAGGCTCGCAAAGATGAACGCGCCAACGATCCACACCGCCACTTGCAGCACGCGCCACACGCGACGCGGCGCTGTCGTCAGACTCAAAACGGGTAGCGGAATGCTCATGGCAAGACCCAAGCAAACGGGGCGACATCTCGGCGCGGCGGCGCGAACGGCCTAGTGTGCCGCCCTAATTCACCCAAAACGATCGGGTATTACCGGACAAATTTCTTACCAATGTGTCGCCGATGGCCACTCGCGTAAGGCACGATTGGCCCGCGCGCTCTGCTGACTACTCGCGACGCGCCGCCGATCGCATCATGGTCAGCGCCGCGTACACCACGACGACAATCACCACCCACCGTAGCACGCCAATCGGCATCGACGTCACCAGCAACGCCGCGACCAACACGCCCGGAATACCACCTAGTGTGAGGCCAATGGCCGGTTGATTCACCTGATTGCGCCGCTTCACAAACTCGAGACACCCCAGCAGCGCCGCGTACGCGCCGCTTCCCATCATGATCGGAAACGCCGCGCGCGGGTCCATGCCCAGCGCGCTGAGCAACACGAACGTCGGTCCGTAGTTGCCAACACCCAGCATGATGAGCGCGCCGAGTACGAAGTTGATGCCCAGGGCGAGCCAGAGTGCGCCGCCCGAGAGCGTGAGCGCGGTGCCGCCAACGGGCATTTTGTTGAGCTGCGCAATCGTCATGAACAACGCGGCACTCAGCAACGCGACACCCATCCCCAGTTGAATGGGGCGACGCGGCAAGCGCGACACGACGCCGGCGCCCAGCCATCCACCGACGAGCGCCGTCGCAATCATGAGCAGCAGAAACGTCGCGTCGATCTGCACTTTGGCAATGAAAATCAGCGCCTGCGTTACCACGCAGAGCGTGAGCCCGACGAGCATCGTGCCCGGCAGTCGTTCGTCGGGCACCATCTTGAGCGCCTTGAAGGCGGTGGTCGTGGTCGCCAACGATCCGATGCCCAGCGTATCGAAGAAGTTGACGACAAACCCGATGAGGAGTTGGATAGGCGTTGGCCACAATCGTTCGGAACTCGAACGGTCGATGGACTGCCACCACCGCCAAACCAGCATCAGCGCCAGCAGCACGATGCCCGCCAGCAGGAACGTCCGGATGTCGCCCGTGAGTTGAGTCATGGGGCGAAGCTACGGTGCGGCGATGTGATGCGCGAGGAGCTCGCGGAGATCATATTGGCCATAGCCTTCGAGGAACACTATGAGCGACGAATTCACTCTCTACGATCTCAAGGTCGAAGTCATCGCCAATCGCGGCCGCATGCTGTGCCGCGAGCACCTTGGTGATTACTTCGAACTCAAGTCGGGCACCATCACCATGCCCGCGAATCAGGGCTTTCCGCTCTATGCAATGGCCGCGCTGTTGCCGCTCTTGCCCGCCAAGCAGCGCGACACGCACCCCAACGACTGGATGACGACTGACACCGATATCGCGTGCCCCGACGTGCACTGCGGCGCGGTGTTCCGCATTTCGCGCACGGGCACGCGCACGCTCCGGCATTCCGACGAAAGCGGGTCACCACTCGGCACGCCCGCCGCGTGACGTCGCGTCGCGCGCTGGCGAACGACTATAGCGTTCCGCCCATCATCGCGGGCGCGTGGCAGCTGTCGGAAGGACACTCCGCGCGCACGATCGATCGGGCCGCGCTCTTCGCCGCGTGGGATCTCTTGGCCGACCAGGGTTGCGATACGCTTGACTGCGCCGACATCTACACCGGCGTCGAGCCGCTCATTGGCGAGTATCGCGCCGCGCGGCCGCATCGTCGCGTGCAGGTGCACACCAAGTTCGTGCCCGATCGCGACGCGCTGGCCTCGGTCGATCGCGCGTACGTGTCGCGCATTGTCGAGCGCTCCCTCGAGCGTTTGCGTGCCGACACGCTCGATCTCGTGCAGTTCCATTGGTGGCGCTACGACGTGCCGGGCATGGAAACGGTTGCCGGCTATCTCAACGATTTGCGGATCGCGGGTAAGATTCGCCATCTCGCGGTCACTAACACCGATACGGAGCACTCGCGGCGCTTGCTCGACGCGGGCATTCCGCTCGTGGCAACGCAGGTGCAGTACTCCGTGCTCGACCGTCGGCCGGCGGCGCAGCTCGCACCACTCGCCGTAACGCGTGACATGAAGCTGCTCTGTTACGGTTCGGTGGCCGGCGGATTCTTGAGCGAAGCGTGGCGCGGCGTCGCGGCGCCCGCGGATTCACTCGAAAACCGCAGTCTCGTGAAGTACCGACTCGTCATAAACGATTGCGGCGGGTGGAGCGCATTTCAGCGATTGCTCGACGCGCTTCACGACATCGCCTCACGACATCGCGTGGGCATCGCCAACGTCGCGCAGCGGTGGGTGCTCGATCAACCGGGCGTCGGCGCGGTAATTGTCGGCTTTCGGTCGCGCGCGAGTGCGGAGCGGACAATACAAACGCTCGGGCTCTCGCTCTCAGCCGACGACCACCAGCAGTTGCGCGCGGTACTCGACACCATGCCGATGCCGCGCGGCGATGTCTATGAAGCCGAGCGTGATCCCGGTTCGCCGCACGCCGGCATCATTCGCTACAACCTGAATCGCGCGGGCGAATGATGTTGATTGTCCGATACGCCCATTCATCCGTTCACGAGCATCGACTATGACGCGCCCTCCCGTTCCGCCCTTCGATCACGCCTCCGCCACGCAGAAAGTCCGTGCCGCCGAAGACGCGTGGAACCGTCGTGACCCAGCCAAGGTCGCCCTCGCCTACACGCCCGACAGTCGCTGGCGCAATCGCTCCGAGTTCATCAACGGACGCGCTGAGATCGAAGCGTTCCTGACGCGCAAATGGGCCAAGGAACTCGAGTACCGACTTATCAAAGAGCTCTGGGCCTTTACCGGCGATCGCATTGCGGTGCGCTTCGTGTACGAGTGGCACGACGCCAACGGGCAGTGGTATCGCTCACACGGCAACGAAAACTGGCGCTTCGATGCGGAGGGATACATGGCCGAGCGTCACGCGAGCATCAACGACGTGGCGATCGGTGAGGCCGAACGGAAATTCCGGTGGGAGCAGGGTGTGCGACCGGCCGATCACCCCGGACTGTCAGACCTCGGACTCTGAGGCGGATCAGCGAGCCGGTTCGATACGCGCCCGCTCGATGGTGAAGCCGCGCGTCAAATCGCCGTTGAGGAGAAATACCACGCCGCTCGCAGCGTGCCCCGCGACCGAGCGGCCGAGCGGCACACGCACGCGTGTCGTGAGTTCACCGCGTCGGTTCACCACGTCGTACACCAACTCACCACTTTGTGACTGCGCCGACGTACTCGGCAAGATCCACAAATTTCCGTCGCGATCGCCGTGTGCAGCGTTGGGGCGCATCGACGGGTAATAGTCGGGCAGTGAATCGATCGGCACGACAATCGTGCGACGTTTGGGGATTTGCACCGGCGTTGCGTTGGGGTCGCTGACGCCGTTGCGCGACAACACGGTCGTGTTGCCCGAGCCCGCGGTGGCCGCCCGCAGTCGCGCGTCATCGATGCTGTCCGTCTCTGCGGCGACACGCATGACCGAATCGCGCACGTGCGATTTCACGTCGTCGGTCAAACGCTTCCAATCGAATGGCAACTTGCCCGTCGATGAGACCGTTCCATCGGGCGCAATCCAATCAACGTGGTAGTCGTGTCCGCGCACGATGGCGACGGTGCCGTCGGATAACAGCGCCCACTCGTCGCCCGGAATGAACGGATTCACAAACGTCGTACGCCAATCGACGCCTTTCGCGTCGGTTGATGTTTCGGTTCGTCGCGCCTGACTGTTGCGGAGCGCTGCAATCGTGTCGACACGCCGCGTTTCCAGGTCGCCGCGAATGAGCGGCAGCGAATCGGCGCTCGAGATCGGGCCACCGGGCTCAAAGCCCACCATGCGCACGTTCAGCGGCGTCGGCCTTTCGCCAGCGCGACGCAACGCGAGCCCGCGATAGAACATGCGCCCGTTTGCATCGAGTCCCTGCGAGCTGCCAGCAACGTTCCAGATCGTTGGATCGTTCGGTGCGGCCGCCGTGCGACCAATGGTGCCAGTGGGCGTGATCAACACGAATGACCGACTCACCGCGTCGACGAAGATCGCGGAGTCACCGTACGCCAACACGGGTTCGGGGCGCGCACCGTACGCGTTCGAAGCACCGGAGACGGAATCGAAGACCACGCGCTCCACGCGCATCATCGAATCGAGCACGACGACGCGGTGACGCATACCGTCGTTCACCAGCACCCGACCATGCGGGAGGGCCTGAACGTTCAGCGGAGCGCCGAATGACTCCGCCGACGTCGCCGTCGTCCTCACGATCGCAACCGGAACGCGCGCCTGCTGCGCTCCGACCCGCATCGTCGCCGCCACCATCAGCGCGACCCCAACCACCACTCTCTCTCTTCTTCTCATCAGACTGCGGGCTGAACCGCGGGCTTTAACTGCGGGAAACTGCGGGACTGCGGGGGGTGGGGAACTGCGGAACTGCAGGTGGGGGTTTACTGCGGAACTGCGGGGGAGGAACGGCGGGAACTACTGGACGGC
>CBHTUR010000036.1:0-43161 GCA_966096095.1 uncultured Gemmatimonadaceae bacterium
CCGACGCGCCACGCGAAAATTCCCGAGTTCCAGAAGTATCCCTCGCGAACCATCATCGCCGCGCGCTCGCGATCTGGCTTCTCGACAAAACGCGCCACTTTACGGACGTCGTCACGCACACGCTCACCCGGCTGGATATAGCCGAATCCTGGATCGGGACGGGTGGGCACAATGCCTACGGTGACAAGCGCACACTCGCGCGACGCCACCTCGGCCGCGTGCGCCAACGTCGCTTGATATCGCGCGACGTCGCCGATGGCCCAGTCGGCGTGGACGCAGACCATCACACTCTCCGGACCCGTGCGCTCGGCAATGCGCTGCGCCGCCCACGCGAGCGCGGCGCAGGTGCCGGCGGGCCGAGGCTCCGCAATCACGTTGTCCGGCGGCAACTCAGGAAAGAGTGCGCGAATGGACTGTTGAAGCGAGGCGTTGGCCAATACCAATGTCCGCTCAATCGGTGCGAGCGGCTGCAGGCGATCAATGGTGTCGCGGAGCATCGGTGCCGCCGAAATCAGCGGCAGGAGCTGCTTCGGTCGCTCGGGGGTGGAGAGCGGCCAGAAGCGTGAGCCTATGCCACCGGCGAGTACGACACTCCATCGTGCCGACGTGGTCATGAAATCGCGAAAGATGGGGAGTCAGTCGCTCGCGGCGACTGAAGGAGGTTGGCGATCTGAAGACGGAGCAGCCTGGGTCAGTGTCACGACGTATTCATACAGGCGGCGCGGGCTGAATGGCTTGGTCATGACCGCGGAAACGCCGAGTCGCTCCGCTTCGCGCAACTGCGCGTCCTGACCGGCCGCCGTCAGAATGAGACAGGGCACTCGCTGCCACTGCGTATCCGCGCGAATGACCCCGAGAATCTCGAGACCGTTCATGCCAGGCAACATGAGGTCGAGAATGATCAGCTGAACGTCCGGATGCTGCGCGAGCAGCGAGAACGCCTCCGACCCGTCGGCCGCCAGCAGCACCTCGAAGGGACCTTGCTCCAGCCGCGTCCGAAGAATGAGCCCGATGTGCGGTTCGTCGTCAACGACGAGAACGCGGGTCATCGGCTCGGCGAGCATCTCATCGGCTGAGTCGATGGGTCAGACCAGCGCGGCAATGTGAGCGCGGTGTCGACGCAAGTCGTACAGCAGCGAAGCGAGGTTGGCCGAGGGCGCGAGCAGTACGAGCATTAGCGCGTCGGCAGAGACGGCCGTGACAATCGCCGTTCCGTGATTGAACTCCAGCACCATCATACCAAAGTCGCCGCGCCCGGCGGCAACACCCATGTCGATGGCGGAGAGCACCATCGGCGGTACATGCGCGGCGAGCCCCTCGGGGTCGAGCTGGCCTTCGGTGGCGCCGTCGATCAGGAGCCCGTCGCGACCGAGCACGATCGCTGCTTCCACCCCTTCGCGCCGGCGCAATGCGCCGACTAGATCCCGAATCGTTGCCATGCGTGGAACGCTGCGTGCGCTGCGGGGTGAAGTCAAGCAGCCAAACCGCTTGCCCCAGCACGAGTTGAGCGGTAACCTCCAGTCTCGCATTAGCCATGGGGATTACCCAGTTGCCACGTTCGATCGGCGCGCTCCGTCCACTGCAGCGCGCCATGTCATTTTCGGCCCTGCTCGTCACACTCGCCGCGTGCGGTGACAGCAATCCATTCATCTCGCCGGCGACCAACGAAAACGTTGATCGCCAGTATGGCGTGTATGCGCTAACAGGAAGTTCAACCGGGCTGCCGGCGGGTTATCAGTTCACGAGCGAATCGATCGTGCGGCCGCAGGTGCTGAACACCGGCTCGCTCAATTTTGATATCGCGTTCGACATCTCGGCTGACGGACAAGCCGTGATTCTGCCGGCCAAGAAGGTCGTGCCGGTGCCGCCCAATGGCGCGCCGACGATCGGCATTCTGAAGCTCACGGCGGTGTACGATCAGCTGACGATCGCACCCGAGAAGGGTTATGTGAACGACTCGACCTACACCATGAAGGTGGGTGAAGCGATTCTCGTTCGCATTGTGAACTCCGGATGCGTCTACGGCGAGCCGTACTACGCCAAAGTCGCCATCGACAGCATCAACGTAGCGGAGCGTCGATTGCTCATTCGCTCGTTGGTCAACCGCAACTGCGGCTATCGGTCACTCGAAACGGGTGTGCCTTCGAAGTGACGTCGTGCCGCGCCGACTTTCATCGTCAGCGTTCGAAATCCCATGCATGATATTCGCCTCCTGCGCGACCAGTTAGACGTCTTGCGCGAGGGCATGCGCCGTCGCGGAAAACTCGAAGAGTTTGCACCGCTGCTTCAACGCGCCGAATCGCTTGAGCGCGAGCGGCGCGCGTCAATTACGGAGCAGGAAGCGGCGCAGGCCCGGCGCAACAAGCTCACCCAGGAAGTCGCCCAACTCCGCAAGGCGGGGGGCGATGCCACGGCATTGATGGCCGAAGCGCGCGCGGTGGGTGAAAGCATCTCGTCGCTCGACGAACGGCGGGCCGCGGCGGAGGCGGCGGTGCAGCAACTCATGTACGAGTTGCCGAACATCAATCTGCCCGAGGTCCCTGAGGGCGGCGAAGACCACAATACCGTGGTTCGCACTTGGGGCACGCCGCGTTCGGACGGCGCGACCATCAAGCCGCACTGGGAAATCGGCGAGGCCCTTGGTGTTCTCGATCTGCCGCGCGGCGCGAAAATCAGTGGCTCGGGATTTGTCGTCTATCGCGGCGCCGGTGCGCGCATGGTGCGGGCGCTGATGAACATGATGCTCGATATTCACACTGACGAACACGGCTACGAAGAGTGCTGGGTCCCGTTGGTCGTGAATCGCACGTCGATGACCGGAACCGCGCAGCTACCGAAGTTCGAAGACGATATGTACGCGCTCAAGGAGGAGGACATGTTCCTCATTCCGACGGCGGAAGTTCCAGTGACAAATCTGTACCGCGACGAAATTCTGGACGCGGCCGATCTCCCAAAGGGGCTCTGTGCATTCAGCGCCTGTTTCCGTCGCGAAGCCGGATCGGCTGGCAAAGACACGCGCGGTTTGTTGCGCGTGCACGAGTTCGACAAGGTGGAACTCGTGCGCTACGCCACGCCCGAGACGTCGCTGCAGGAGCTCGAGAAGCTAACCGGGCACGCGGAAGTCATTCTGCAGCGACTCGGATTGCCGTATCGCGTGGTGCTTCTGGCGGCGGGCGATACCGGTTTCGCGAGCGCCAAGACGTACGATCTGGAAGTGTTCGCGCCCGGCGTCGGAAAGTGGTTGGAAGTGTCGAGTTGTAGCGTGTTCACCGACTTTCAGGCGCGCCGGGCCAACATTCGCTACCGTCCGGCTCCGGGCGAGAAGCCGAAATTCGTTCACACGTTAAATGGATCGGCGCTCGCGTTCTCGCGAATCATCGCGAGCCTGTTGGAGCATTGGCAGCAGCCCGACGGATCGGTTCGCGTGCCGGAGGCGCTGCAGCCGTATCTCGGTCGCGCGGAACTTCGGTGATGTCGCGCCAGGGATGCCGCTCATGATCGCCGCCAACTAACCGCGCACAATGCGGCGCCGTCGCTGGCCGGTGGTGGTTGTCGTCATCGGCGTACTGGCGCTGCTCGCGTGGTACGTGGGGTACACGCAGCACGTTGTAACTCAGTTGCGCGCGGCGGCGGGCTCGCAGGGGCGGATGTACTCGCACATTTATCGGGCGCTGCTCGATACCAGTGCGGCTGGTGAAGACAAGACGCCGACACTGCTCGCGCTGGCCGACGAGGTGCGGAAGTCGGGACTTCCGCTCGTGTTGACCGATGCCGAGGGCCGGGTTTCCGCCTCGGCAAATCTGCCGACTGATGCGACGCTCGACACCGCCGCGTTCGTGGCCGCCCTCGATCGGCGCAACGCGCCCATCCTTGAACCTGGCGTCGGCGGTGTGCATTTCGGCGACAGCCCGATCGTGAAAGGACTGCAGGTAATTCCACTCCTGCAGGCCGCCGGTATTGGATTGCTGCTGGCGTTCGGTGTGTATGCACTGATCGAGCGCGGTCGCGCCGAACGCGAAAAGGTCTGGGCGGGAATGGCTCGTGAGGCGGCGCACCAGCTTGGAACGCCGCTCTCCGCCATCTCCGGCTGGCTCGAATTGCTTCGCGAAGACGCAACGGACCGCACGACGATCCGCGCGATTGAAGCGATGGGGCAGGATCTCATGCGCCTCGAACGTGTCTCGCATCGGTTTGAACGAATTGGCCGTCCACCACGCGACGAGCAAGTAGAGTGCAATGCGCTCGTCGATCGGCTTGCCGCGTATTTCGCGGCGCGCGCACCGACTCTCGCCCGCACCGTCACGATTCGCTCCGAACATCCCTCTGACACCCTCACTACCCGGGGTGATGCGGTGTTGCTCGAATGGGTGCTGGAAGTACTCATAAAGAACGCGATCGACGCGCTCGGCGGACGCGACGGCGAGGTGGTCGTGTCGGCGCAACCTCAGCCTGAAGGCGGCGTGCGCATTCGTGTTGCCGACAACGGCCCCGGTGTTCCGCGCGCGCTCCGCAAGCGCATCTTCGATGCGGGGTTCACAACCAAGGACCGCGGGTGGGGCATTGGGTTGTCGCTGGCCCGCCGAATCGTCGAAGAGAATCACGGCGGGAAAATGGTTCTCGCCGACACTGATAAGGGAGCGGCGTTCGACGTTATCTTGCGAGGATGACGACGACAGGATGGACGGGGTCGCTGTTCGACGCGGCGCCCCCTGCAATCGATAGCGCTGCAATCATGCGCGGGCTGAACGTAGCGCAGCGAGAGGCCGTGATGCACGACGACGGTCCCATGCTGGTGCTCGCCGGAGCCGGATCAGGAAAAACGCGCGTGCTCACGTCGCGCATTGCGCGGCTGATCGCCGAGCGCAACATCGCCGCGCACGAAATTCTGGCGGTGACCTTTACCAATAAGGCCGCCGGCGAAATGCGTCATCGCATCGGGGCGCAGTTAGGACGCGAACCGAAGGGCATGTGGTGCGGCACGTTTCACGCGCTGGGCGCGCGCTTGCTGCGCGGAGTGGCGCCGCTGGTGGGCCGTGAACCCAACTTCACGATCTACGACGAAGACGACTCGCTCGCCGCGTGCAAACGCGTGATGGAGCGGCGTCACATCAGCCCAAAGCAGTTCAGTCCGAATGCGGTGCTGGCCGCTATCTCCGACGCCAAGAACGCACTCGTCTCGGCCAGTCAGTACGGTACCACCGCGCGCGATCCCTTCTCGCAAGCGGTCGCGGGTATCTACGCCGATCTCGAGGACGCGCTGCAACGCGCGAACGCCGTTACGTTCGACGATTTGCTGGTGCTACCGGTGCGCGCCTTGGAGCGCGATGAGGCGCTGCGCTCGCACTATCAGCGCCGATTCCGCTACGTGCTCGTCGACGAGTATCAGGACACGAACGCGGCCCAATATCGGTTCGTCGCACTCATGGGCGGCGGCTATCGCAACGTGATGGTGGTCGGCGATGACGACCAGTCGATTTACGGATGGCGCGGCGCCGATATTCGGAACATCCTCGATTTTGAGCGCGACTTTCCCGGTGCCAAAGTCGTACGACTCGAGGAGAACTACCGTTCGACCCCGAATGTATTGGCGCTCGCGAACGCGGTAATCGCGGCCAACACCGAACGCCGCGGCAAGACCTTGCGCGCGACGCGACCAGCGGGCGAACCAGTGACGCTCATCGAAACGCTCGATGAGCGCGATGAGGCCGACGTGATTGCCGATATCATTGTCGATCGTACCGCCAGAGGTAGCTTCGCTCGGCGCGATTGCGCCGTACTGTACCGTACCAACGCCCAGAGTCGCGCGCTCGAAGATTCATTTCGCCGCCGGTCGATCCCGTATCGGCTCATCGGCGCTGTGCGCTTCTACGACCGTCGCGAAATTCGCGACCTCATGGCGTATCTCAAACTCATTGCGAATCCAGCTGACGACGAAGCCTTTCGGCGCGCCGTGAACGTTCCCAAGCGCGGTCTGGGAGATGCGACCATCGCACTGCTGACGGAGCGCGCCGCGATCGACGGTCAGTCGCTCTTGGCGGTTGCCGCGCGTCCCGACGTCACCGCAGGCATGCGACCCGCCGCGAAGGCCGCGTTGGAGGAGTTCGTGCAGCTGGTTCAGCGCTTGCGCGTGCAGGCGACCGATGCCGCGGTCGACGAACTTTTGCGGACTCTTGTCGAGCAAATTCGCTACGCCGATCATCTGCGCGCTGAGGGCCCGGAAGGGCAGGAACGCATTGAAAACGTGCGCGAAATGATCGCCGGCGCCGCCGAGGTTGTGGCGGACGACGGTGGTGAAGTTGGGTTAACGCCACTCGATCACTTCTTGCAGAAGGCGACGTTGGTGACGGGCGCCGATCGTCTGGATCCCGACGCGGACGCCGTGACGATGATGACGATGCATAACGCGAAGGGATTGGAATTCCCGCTCGTGTTTGTCTCCGGACTGGAAGACGGATTGTTTCCGCTCGCACGCGCGGCCGAAGATCCCAAGCAGCTTGAGGAAGAACGTCGGCTGTTCTACGTGGGAATCACGCGCGCGGAACTCAAACTCTATCTGACCTGCGCTGAGCAACGTCGACGGAACGGCGAGTTGATGTTTTCCATGCCGTCACGTTTTCTACGCGCCATCACGGCGTCACTGGCGGAGCGACAGCAGTCCGCGCGCGCGCGCAGTGAAGGGCGGAAGGCGTACGGCGCGCCACGACCCTCCTCGAACGACGACGGTTGGGGTCGCAGCAGCTACAACGGCAGCAACAGCAGCAACAGCAGTGGCGGTGGACAGCGGAGCGGTGCGTCGCGCCCAACCGGGCAATACGGCAGCGCTGGCTTTCGCAGCCATCGCGACGACACGCCGGCGTTCGGCAAGGCATCCGTTCAGTGGAGCGATCGCGCCTCGCGCAACCGCACGCCGGAGCCCGAGGATGAGTCGCAGGATCAGCCGTCGCTCGCTGTTGGCGAGCGGGTTCGACACGCCAAGTTTGGCAGCGGCACGATTGCCGAATTGTCCGGATCCGGGCGGGACGCGAAAGTTCGCATCGACTTTGACGACGAAGAGATCGGCCGCAAGACGCTCGTAATTGCGCAGGCGAAACTCGAACGCGGGTGGGAATAGATGAGCATCTCGGCGGACGACGTGAAACACATCGCGGCCCTGGCGAGAGTGGGCGTGAGCGATGAACGAGTTCCGGTGCTTGTGCAGGAACTCAACGGGATTCTCGGACATATGGACGCGTTGCAGCGCGTCGAGCTGCCGTCGGATATTCACGCCGAGAGCCTCGTCATGCCCCTGCGGGCAGATGTTCATGCCGCGTCGCTCGACGCGTCCGCGCGCGCATCGTTCGCGCCGGCAACCCGGGACGGCTTCTTTCTCGTTCCTCGCCTGGCTACTCACGCCGACGCCGGTGCGGCCGCCGACGAGAGCGACGAATGAGTCGCGAGGGTGCATTGCCGAGCATGCTTGATCGCAGCGTCGCCGAAATCGTCGACGCGGTCCGGCATCGCGAGACGACGGCGGCGCAATTGACCAATGACGCGCTCGGTCGCATCAGTGCCCGCGGGTTGGAGCGCGACGGACTGAACGCGCTGCTCAGCGTTGACCGAGATGGGGCTGTACTCGAGGCGCAGCAGGTCGACGAACGGGTCTCCGCGAACGATCTGGCGCCGGTTTCGCTCGCCGGGGTCCCGATAGTCCTGAAGGACAATATCGCCACGTTGCGACTGCCAACCTCGTGCGGGTCAAAAATTCTCGAGAACTACGTCAGTCCATTTGAAGCAACCGTCGTCACTCGACTACGCGCGGCGGGCGCGATCGTGATTGGCAAGACGAACATGGACGAGTTCGCGATGGGATCCTCGACCGAGAATAGCGCGTATGGTCCGACGCTGAATCCGCTCGACCACTCGCGCGTGCCGGGTGGGTCGTCAGGCGGTTCAGCCGCGACCGTTGCGGCCGGCGTAACGCCAGTCGCTCTCGGCTCAGAGACTGGTGGCTCTGTTCGACAGCCGGCGGCGTTTTGCGGATTGGTTGGCGTCAAGCCCACTTACGGACGTGTGAGCCGCTACGGGTTGGTCGCGTACGCGTCGTCGTTGGATCAGATCAGTGTGTTCGGTCGTCGCGTCGACGACGCGGCGCGCGTGCTTGAGGTAATCTCTGGACGCGATCCGCACGATGCGACCTCGCGCGAAGTCGTGGTGCCGTCGCTCTCATCGCAGGCCGAATTGTCGGCGACGCAATCGCTGGCCGGAATAGTGATCGGTCGGCCGAAGGAATACTTCCCCGACTCGCTCGACCCGCGTATTCGTGCGCACTGTGATGCGACGCTCGATCGGCTGCGCGCACTCGGCGTGACCATTCGCGATGTCTCACTGCCAATGACCGATCTTGCGATTCCGGTTTACTACATCCTCGCGCCCGCCGAGGCGTCGAGCAACCTGGCGCGCTTCGACGGGGTTCGATACGGACTGCGTCGCTCGGGTGATGGGTTGCGCGGCATGTACGAAGCGACGCGGTCCCAGGGCTTTGGTGCGGAAGTCACCCGGCGCATCTTGCTGGGCACGTACGTTCTGAGCGCGGGCTATTACGACGCGTACTACAAGCGTGCGCAAGCGGTGCGCGCGCTACTCACTCGCGAGTTCGTCGACGTCTTTGCCAGCGGCGTGCATGCGTTGTTTACACCGACAACGCCAACGACAGCCTTTAAAATCGGCGCGGTTTCGGATCCGTACGAGATGTACCTGAGCGACATCTTCACCGTGACCGCCAGTCTCGCCGGCATTCCGGCGATGTCGCAACCGATTGGGCGAATCGACGGACTGCCCGTGGGCGGTCAGTTCATGTGCGCCCACTTCGACGAAGCCACCATGTTGCGCATCGCCGCCGCGCTCGAATCATCACTCGGAGAGGAGGCGCACCAATGACTCGGCAGGACTACGAGCTGGTGGTCGGCCTCGAGGTGCATTGTCAGCTCGCGACCAACACGAAGATATTCTGCGGTTGCAGCACCTCGTTCGGCGCGGAGCCCAATGTCAACACGTGTCCGGTGTGCCTTGGAATGCCGGGTGCGCTACCAGTGCTGAACGAGCGGGCCGTCGCGTTTGCGGTTCGCGCGTCGCTGGCTCTCGGCTGTACGGTGCACGAATCGTCGGTGTTCGCGCGCAAGAACTACTTCTATCCAGATCTTCCCAAGGGCTATCAGATCTCCCAGTTCGATCGTCCGCTTGCGACCGGTGGGCGAATTGACGTTGGCCCCGACGAGCAAGGCAACGCGCGACCGATCGGAATCACGCGTGTGCACATGGAGGACGACGCGGGGAAATCCGTCCATGATCGATTCAGCGGATGGACAGCGATTGATCTTAACCGCGCCGGTACACCGCTCATCGAGATCGTGTCGGAGCCGGATCTCCGCAGCGCGCGCGATGCGGGATCGTATCTGCGGCAGCTCAAACAGATTCTCGAATACACCGCTGTGTCCGATGCCAACATGGAGGAGGGCTCGCTGCGCGTCGACGTCAATATCTCGGCGAGGCTGCGCGGGGAGACGACGCTTGGAACGAAGACGGAAATAAAAAACCTCAACACGTTTTCCGGGGTTGAACGCGCCATTGATGTGGAGTTTGCCCGTCATGTCGCACTCATCGAGCGTGGCGAAGCGGTGGTGCAGCAAACACTGCTCTGGGACGCCGATCGCAACGTGACTCGGCCGGCGCGGAGCAAGGAGGGAAGCCACGATTACCGCTACTTTCCCGATCCAGACTTGCCGCCCCTCGTGCTGACGTCTGACTTCATCGAGCAGCAGCGCGCGCAGCTCCCGGAATTGCCGCGCATCCGGCGCGATCGCTTCGTGAGCGGGTTGGGATTACCGATCGCCGACGCGGAGCAACTCTGCGCCAGCCGGGAGCTCGCCGATTACTTCGAAAACGTCGTGGCCGTGTCGCGCGACGCGAAGCGCTCTGCCAACTGGGTGCTGGGCACGGTGCTCGCCGCGCTCAATACACGTGCGTCGTCGATCTCTGCGGCCCCGGTATCGGCGCGGCGCGTGGGAGAGCTCATCGAGCTCGAGGCCGCCGGAACCGTCTCAAATACAGCAGCCAAGCAGCTGTTCGCGCTGTTGCTCGAGGGCGATGCGGATCCGCGCGCGCTGGCCGATCGTGAGGGCTTGCTCAAGGTCAGCGACGATGGACCGCTCATCGCCTGGATCGACGAAGTCTTCGCCGAACTTCCCAACGAATCTGCGCGATTCCTCGCCGGCGAAACCAAGCTCCAGGGCGTTCTCGTCGGACACGTCATGCGCAAGTCGAAAGGCGCTGCCGATCCGAAGCGGCTCAATCAGCTCTTGGCCGCTCGACTCGGCTGAAAGAGCGGCTCAGGCAGGCTGACGGCGTAGCGAAGCGGCGTCGTCGGCAGGCCGAACATTCGATCGGCCTCGAGTGCAGCCCGCACATCGCCGCCTTGGCGTCGCGCGAGTCGTCGCACCTGCTTCGCCTCTCGTAGCGGCACATCGCCCGACGGGTCGAAGTCGAACGGTTCACTCTTGTCCCAGCGCGAAAGCATGTCAACCACGTAGTCGAACGAGCGCACCAAATAGCGCGCAACCTCGGCGTCGGAGAGGTCCCATCGACTCTTCTCCGAGATCAGTTGAAAGATGCGCTGCCAGGAATCGGAGTCGGTGACGTACACCATGCCTCGAAAGATGCGGCGATTCGTCGCGGTCCCGAAAATTGTCGGACTCAGAATGCGATCAAGGTGTTCGTCTGCGGCGCCGTGATCGAGTAACAGCAATTCGCGCGCGCGACGAGGCCAGAGATCGCCGAGGTGCGTGTCGATGCGCGACTCCCAATAGCTGTGGCCGAGCGCCGTCGTACTGGACGTCACCGCCAGCTGACGCGGCACGAAGAAATTGTGCGCGACGACATCTGCCGCGAGATGGGCGAGGTAGCCCAACGCAAACGCGCGCAGCGCCGGGTCGCGCGCATCGTCGTGAATCTCCAACCCCACATGCCACGAGTGGCAGTGACGACCCACGTCGGCGTATTTCTTGGCGATGCTCGTGTCCGCCGCGATTGAGCCGTAGAGAAAGTTCGCGGGGTATGCGGCGAGCAGTTCCGCGAGATGCGGCGGTATCAGCGTAAGGTTCCGCAGCAGCGCTTCACCAAGAAACACGTGCGTGCCGGGCGTCCACGCGTAGAGCGACGACGGCGTGATCGCCAGCACGGCGATCGCGACCAGCGCCATCGCGCCGAGACGCTTATGTCGGTCCAGAATCGTCGCGCTCATGCCGGGGCCGTCGGCGGCGACCAAGCGTCTTGGTGCCGACGCGAAGTCCGCGCATCGCCGCCGCCGCCGCGATCGCGGTCCCTTCCAATTCGCCTTGCAGGACGTCCAGCACCGCATTCACCTCATCTACGCGTCGCGCGGTGGTGTCGGCCGCGTCCAGGAGTTGATCGCTGATCGCCTCAGCAGCCTCGGTAACTCGCTCGACGTCAGTGCGCAGCATGGCCACGACCTCGCGCGCGTCGGTGACAACCTCGGTCGCCTTGCCAATCAACGGTCGCGTATCGGACGCGAACTGCGTGATGATGACATTCAACCGGGCGACTCCGTCGCGCACCGTGATCAGCAGCATGACCAGCGTCACCAACATCGCGACGCCGAGCAACAGGACGATGAGTTGTAAGATCATGCTCGTCCAGTCGAGCACGCCGCGGACGGCAATGACGCGCGTGACGACCGTGTCGGCGGTGACCGCCGCGTTGATCAGTGCGACTGGGAGGAGCGGGGGAATGCCCATTGAACGTGATCTAAGCCACTCTGTCGAAGCGGTCAAGCAAGAAGCGCCGCCGGTCAGCCGCGATCGCCTTGACGGTGGCGGCCTTGCTCGGTGATCCTTCGCACATTGCGCACCACAGTCGATTTCGCACCGTTCGGCGCGTTACGCACATCACTCTGATCTCAAGGACCGCCGTATGGCTGCGATCCAATATGTCGTTGAAGGTGGGCACCGTTTGTCGGGTTCGATTCGTCCGGCGGGCAACAAGAATGCCGCGTTGCCGATCGTGGCCGCCGCGTTGATTACTGATCAACCGGTGCAGTTGGACAATGTGCCGCGCATTCGTGATATCGAAACGCTGGTCGACCTCATTCGAACGACCGGTGCCCAGTGTGAGTGGAACGGCCCAAACGCGCTCCGCATTCACGCGAAGGAAGTTCGCGCGGGCGAGCTGGATCCGGTCATGTGCGCGCGCATTCGCGCATCCATTCTTTTGGCGGCTCCCCTGCTGGCGCGCTGCGGCGACGTGACGCTGTCGCCGCCAGGTGGCGACGTCATCGGACGACGACGTCTGGATACGCACTTTCACGTACTGCAAGCGATGGGTGCGCAGTACGAACTGGGCGACCGATTCCGTTTCTGGACATCGGGTCTCAAGGGAGCGGATGTCTTTCTCGATGAACCGAGCGTGACGGCCACCGAAAACGCGCTGGTCGCCGCTGTGGCCGCGAAGGGACGCACGGTGCTCCGCAATGCCGCTAGCGAACCGCACGTTCAGGACCTCGCGCAGTTCCTCGTCGCCCTTGGCGCGCGCATCGATGGAATCGGATCAAACGTGTACGCAATCGAGGGTGGCTTACCACTCGGCGGCGCGACTCACAGCATCGGACCTGACCACATCGAAGTCGGTTCGTTCATCGGTTTGGCCGCTGTGACAAAGTCTTCGCTTCGCATCGAACGGGCGGGCGTCGAGCATTTGCGCAGCACGCTCATGGGCTTTGAACGACTCGGCATTCACTGCGCAGTCGAAGGCGACGACTTGCTGGTGAGCGATCAGCAGTCACGGATGATTCAAAGCGATCTTGGCGGCCACGTTCCCAAGCTGGAAGACCAACCCTGGCCGGCCTTTCCGGCCGACCTGATGTCGATTGCCATCGTAACTGCGACGCAGTGCGATGGTATGATTCTCATGCACGAGAAGATGTTTGAATCGCGCATGTTTTTCGTCGACAAGCTGGTGGCGATGGGCGCCCGCATCGTACTGTGCGATCCGCACCGGGCGATCGTTTCCGGTCCAACGAAATTGCGCGGTAGCACGGTGGAATCACCCGATATTCGCGCGGGCATGGCGATGCTGCTGGCGGCGCTCTGCGCGGATGGCACGAGCCGCATCAATAACGCGCAGCAGATTGAGCGTGGTTACGAGCGCGTCGAGGAGCGACTCGGGGCACTCGGCGCCCGCATCAAGCGCGTCGAATTCAGCGCCGCGAAGTAGGGAGCGCACGACGGTGAACCGGCTCGGTGTTTCGCCGCTCGAAACGGCCATCCAGGTTGGCGATATGCCTCCCGGCGTACGGGCGTTCACCACGACGCGCGAGGCGGGGTCCTTCGGACTCGTCTCTTCGGAACCCACGGTACTGGTGCACAACCGTTGGAGTGCTTTGCAGGACGATCTCGCCACGCTAGGCGTGCACCGATTGGCCAGCGCGACGCAGGTGCACGGCGCCGATGTCGTACGACACGCTGGCGGCTGGCGCGGCTGGCTACGTCAGCGGGGAGTGGACGGGCACATCACGAACGTACCCGGCACCGCGCTCGCCGTAACGGTGGCCGATTGCACGCCGGTCTTCATTGCTCACGCCTCAGGAGTCGTGGCTGCGTTGCACGCGGGATGGCGAGGTACGGCAGCCGGGATCCTCGAGGTTGGGCTCAATGCCATGGACGCCTTGAACTGCCCGGCGGATGAGTGCGTCGTTCACCTCGGCCCGTCGATTTGCGGTGACTGCTACGAAGTCGGGCCCGAGGTTTTTGAAGCGCTGACCGGAAAGCGTCCCACCGGCAAAGGCTTGATCGACGTGCGGGCGGTGTTAGCCGAGCAGGCCGCGCGCCGAGGGGTGCGGCAGCTCACGATGTCGGAGCGGTGCACGCGGCACCACAATGAGCAGCTGTTTTCCCACCGCGCGGGCGACGAAGGACGTCTCCTGGGGGTGATCGTCGCCCTGCCGACCCTCGAGTTGGCTTCTGGCGGTTCCTCAATCGCGGACCGGTAAGCGACGATTCGACTTGACCTTGCACCACTCGCACCGTAGCTTAACGGTCTAGTACGGAACATCTCGTGGCAGGCACTTGTACTCGCTTGGCACGCGCAGGCTGCTGAAGTGTGGGGATGGTCCCCACACTTTTTTGTTCTGGGGTGGTTTTTCCTGCAGTTGAGGTCGACACATGGGCGAGACCGTCGAACCCATTGTCGTGCAAGAGCTTGACGCGTTGGGATTCGATCTCGTAGAACTCCGGCGCGGCGGCTCCCGATCGCGTCCGATTCTTGAGATCCGGATCGACCGGCGCGACAACGGCAAAGTTACGATCGAGGATTGCGCCCGCGCTTCTCGTGCTCTCGAGGCACGACTGGAGGCGGGCGCGTTGGTGAGTGAGCAGTACGTGTTGGAGGTGTCGTCTCCAGGGGCCGACCGGCCGCTGCGGACCGCCGCCGACTGGCGCCGGTTCATTGGCCGCCAGGCGACCGTTACGTGCAGCGCACTCGCTGGTGGCAAACAGGAAGTTGAGATCCTCGGCCTCGACGGCGAGGACGGCGCGGCAGTGGTGCATGTGCGTGACGGCAAAGGACGTGAGTCGCATCTCGCGTTGGCCGACATCACGCAGGCACGACTGGCGTTTCACTGGAAACGATAGGGGATACCGGATGGCCGGATCGGCGGAAATTCTCACAGCACTCCGTGAGCTGTCGAATCTCAAGCAGATCACGCGTGAGGAGCTGCACGGGCTTCTCCAGGACGGCATTCTTGCTGCCCTGGCCAAGAAGCACGGGGCCAATGTCCAGGCGGAAATCGAAATCGATGAAGCCAAGGGCAACATCCGCATCGTGCTGCTGAAAACAGTCGTCGAAGAAGTGACCGACGCCTCGCGTGAAGTCTCGCTCGAGGAAGCGCGCTTCGAAGATCCCGAGTTCCAAGTTGGCGACGTGATGGAAACCAACGTCGACTTCATGGAGTTCGGTCGCACGGCGGTGCAAGCCGCCAAGCAGCGCATCATTCAGCGCGTGCGGGAAGGCGAACGCACGCGCATTCGCGACGAATTTTCGGGACGCGTCGGCGATTTGCTCTCGGGTGAGGTGCAGCAAATCGAGCGTGGAAAGCTCGTCGTGATGCTCAACAAGTTCCGCGAGGCGGAAGCGATCATTCCGTATCGTGAACAGAATCATCGCGAGCACTACCATCAGGGCGAACCGGTTCGCGCGGTCCTCAAGCGTGTTGAAGACACGCCCAAAGGGCCACGCCTCATTCTGAGCCGCTCCGACGCGCTCTTCGTCCAGGCGCTCTTTCGCCTTGAAGTTCCCGAGATCCAGCAAAGCATCGTGGAGATCAAGGCCGCAGCGCGCGAAGTCGGTAGCCGCACCAAGATCGCGGTGACGTCGCGCGATGAGGCGGTCGATCCGGTAGGCGCCTGTGTGGGCCTCAAGGGCGCGCGCGTGCAAGCGGTTGTCAACGAACTCGGCGGCGAGCGCATCGACATTGTGCCGTGGTCGCCTGATCCCGAGCGTTTCGCAAAGTTGGCGCTCGCGCCGGCGCGGGTCGCTCGCGTGTTCAGCGACGCGGTGTCGCGCACGATTCAGGCGGTCGTCGACGAAGATCAGCTTTCGCTCGCCATCGGGCGGAACGGACAGAACGTACGACTCGCGTCGGAACTGACGGGGTGGAAAATCGACCTGTACTCCAGCCGTGAATGGATGGAGAAGGGTGGCGAGGCGCCGTTGTTTGCGCCGTTGCCGGAAGAGGGTGATGCCGATGCGGATGTGCCGTTGAACGAGATCGAAGGGTTGGAGACGGCGACCGTCGCGGTGCTCGCCGACGCGGGATATCGGACACTGAACGACATCCTCGATCTCGATCGCGAAGACCTGCTTCGCTTGCCAGGCATCGCGCCTGTCGAAGCAGATCGGATCATGGCCATTATCGACGAACTCACCACCGAAGAAGACGCGGACGGTGGCGCGTCGGCGGGGTGACGATGAATATCGCCGATCTTTCGGAACCGGTGCGCCGAAAAGTGCTCGGTCTCGTTGGGCTCGGCGTGCGTGGAAGGCTGGTTGTAGTAGGGGCTGAGCGTGTGCGTTTGGAAGCGGCCAAGGGCGCGGTGCAACTCGCGCTCGTCGCGACCGACGTTTCGCGTCACAGTCTTGAGAAGGTCTTGCCGGTGCTTCGGGCACGGCGAGTTGAGGTGATCGAGTGGCCCTCTGCGGCCGAGTTGGGCGACGCAGTGGGTCGGGACACAACTGCTGCAGTCGGTATCACAGATCAGGCGCTGGCGCGCGGTATCCGTGGCGCCGTAGCCGGGGCAGCCCCGGCGGGCGACGCGACGCGCGTTTCGCGGTAGGAGGACGGGTTGAGCAAGCTTCGAGTTCATGACATGGCGGGTGAGTTCGGCATCTCGGCTGACGAGGTGATCGCACTGCTGCGTCAGATGGAAGTGCCGGTTCGCAGCCATTTGTCGCTGCTGACCGACGATCAGGTATCCCGTATTCGCGCTCGATGGGAGCGCGAAAAGCGCGTGCGCGCCGAAAAGGCAGCGCCCGCGCCCGCTGCCGCGCCCCGCCGCCGTCGTACCGGCGCTGCGCCGGAAGTACCCGCGCCCGAGCCCCAGCCGGAAGCGGCCGCGCCGGCCGTGCGTCGTCGCCGTCGTTCCGAAAGCGATAGCGCGGCGGATGCGCACGACGGAGCGCACGACGATCACGCCGTTGAACACGCGTCGATCGCAACGCCGGAGCCGGCACCGATCGCGGAAGCGCCAGTCGTACCCGCCGCCGTGACGCGTGTCGTCGACGTTCCGGCGAGCGAACCGCCGGTCGAGACCGTAGCCGCGCCGACGCCTACGCCGACGCCAGAGCCTGAAGTCGAGGCGCCGCGCGCGGTCACACCGACGCCTGTCGTCGAGGTCGCGCCGCCGGCTGCTCCGACCCATGCCCCAACGACCGACGACGCGTCGGGCACGAATAACGGTGGCGCTGCGGCTTCGTCTGCGCCAACTGCTCCGGCGATTCAGCTTCCGCCCGATCGTCCGCGTCCCCGGCCTGTTGTTCCTGGTGCTCCGCGTCCCCGTCCTGTCGCGAGCGCGTCGCCGAACTTCGGCAGCGCCCGTCCGATTGCGTCGGCCGCGCCCGGCGGTGGCCTCGGTCAGGGTCAGCGCCGCGACGATCGTCGTCCGGCTGGTCCTGGCGGCGCACCCGCTGGCGGCCAACCCGGCGGTCAGGGCGGTCACGGTGGACAGGGCGGGCAGGGAGGACAGGGCGGCGGAATGTCGTCGGCCGGTACCCAGAGTCCGCGCCGTGGCAAGAAGGGCAAACGCGGAGCGGTCGATCAGGAAGCGGTGTCGGCCAACATTTCCAAGACGATGAACACCATGCGCGGCGCGTCTGGTGCGCGTCGTGGTGGACCGCGTCGCTTCGGCGCCGAGATGCGCGAGGAGATGGAGGCGCAGCGCGTTGCGGCCGCCGAACGTGAACGCAAGACCGTTCGCGTGAATGAGTTCATCACGGTGTCGGAACTCGCGCAGACGCTTGGTATCTCGGCCACACAGATTGTAGGCTTCGCGTTCAAGTCGCTCAACCTGATGGTCACCATCAACCAGCGTCTCGACTTCGATCAGATCGAGTTGATCGCCGGTGAGTTTGGTTTCCAAGCCGTCAAGGAAAGCGACTACGCGGCCGACCTTCCCGATTCGGAAGAGACGGATAGCGACGACGATTTGCGTCCGCGTCCGCCCGTGGTCACGATCATGGGTCACGTTGACCATGGTAAGACGTCGCTGCTCGACTATATCCGCAAAGCGAATGTGGTAGCCGGCGAAGCGGGCGGAATCACGCAGCACATCGGTGCGTATCACGTGCAGGTGGCCAACGGTCGCCAGATCACGTTCCTCGACACGCCGGGCCACGAAGCGTTCACGGCCATGCGTGCGCGTGGCGCGCAGGTCACCGATATCGTGGTCATCGTCATCGCGGCCGACGACCAAGTCATGCCGCAAACGGTCGAAGCGATCTCGCACGCGAAGAGCGCCGGTGTACCGATCATCATTGCTATCAACAAGGTCGATCTGCCGACGGCGAACATCCCGAAGGTGAAGCAGGACCTGCTGCAACACGACGTGATTCTCGAAGAGTACGGCGGTACGGTGCTACACTCGGAGATTTCAGCCAAGAAGGGAACCGGCGTCGACGAGCTTCTCGAGCAGATCCTCTTGCAGGCCGACATTCTCGAGCTGAAGGCAAATCCGTCGCGTCGCGCGATCGGCTCGGTTGTCGAAGCGCAACTCGATCAGGGCAAGGGTCCCGTTGCCACGGTGCTCGTGCAGAATGGCACGCTGAAGGTCGGTGACGACTACATCTGCGGCATTCATTCCGGTCGCGTTCGCGCCATGCTCGACGAGCGTGGCAAGCAAGTGAAGGAAGCTGGTCCGGCGATCCCGGTGCAGATTCTCGGCCTGACTGGCGTACCGATGGCTGGTGATCAACTGCTCGTGGTTGATGACGCAACCGCGGCTCGTGAAATCGCGCAGCGACGCGAACGTCTCGATCGTGAGGCGAAGAGCCGTCGCACAACGCGCGGCGTGGTGTCGCTCGAAGACTTCATGTCGCAGGCCAGCGCGGGTCAAAAGCGCCAGTTGCGACTGGTTATCAAAGCCGACCAGGGTGGCCCAGCGGAAGCGCTCGCCGATGCACTCGGACAGCTGTCCAATCCGGAAGTGCAGGTCGAGATCATTCACCGCGGCGTTGGTGCGATCGCCGAGAGCGATATCCTGTTGGCGAAGGCGTCTGGCGCTATCATCATCGGCTTCCACGTTCGTCCGGACAACAACGCCCGATCGGCGGCAGAGCGCGAAGGCGTTGACATCAAGCTCTATCGCATCATCTACGAGGCGGTGGCCGATGTGAAGGCCGCGCTCGAAGGCATGCTGCGACCGGAAGAGCGTGAAGTCGTGTACGGTGAAGCGCAGGTGCGTGAAACGTTCAAGGTCGCTCGCATCGGAACGATCGCCGGCTGCATCGTCCGTACGGGTCTCATCAATCGCAAGGGACGTGTTCGCGTCATTCGTGACGGCGTCGAGATCTACGACGGCGCGATCGCATCGCTGCGCCGCTTCAAGGATGACGCCAACGAAGTCAAGGAAGGCTACGAGTGCGGTATCGGCATCGAGAACTTCAACGACCTGAAAATCGGTGACGTGCTCGAGTGCTACCGGACGGAAGAGGTAGCCAGAACTCTCGACCAGGCTTCGAAGTCCTGAGGAGGAGGCATGGGCGAACCGCGGCGTCCTGACCGCGTCGCCGAAGCCATTCGCGAAGGCGTTGCGTCGTTCCTTTCGGACGGCGCAAAGGATCCGCGAATTCGCGGGTTCGTCACCGTTACGGCGGTAGACGTGACCCGCGACCTTCGGCACGCAAATGTTTTCGTCAGCGTGATGGGCGATGATGAGGCGGTGAAGGCTACGTTCGAAGGACTCGCGAGCATGGCCTCACACCTGCGCTCGTTGTTGGGAAAGTCGCTGCGTTTGCGAGTCGCACCAGAGATTCATTTCAAAGCCGACGAGAGTATCGCGCGCGCTTCGCGTATCGAGCAGTTGCTCGCCCAGGTACGGAACGAGCGGGAGTCGGGCAGCGCGGAGTGACCGCCGAATGAACGGCGTGGTGTTGGTCGACAAGCCGGTGGGAATCACATCGCACGATGTCGTGAGCGTTGTGCGACGCGCGGCACGAACGCGGCGGGTTGGACATGCGGGCACGCTCGATCCCTTCGCCACGGGTCTGCTCGTGCTCGCCGTCGGTCAGTCCACCCGTTTGCTGCCCTACATCGACGGCGAACCGAAGGTGTACGACGCGACCATAACATTCGGTTCCGAAACCAATACCGATGACAGCACCGGCGAAGTAACGGCGAACGCCGCACTTCCCGATTTGGACAAACTGTCCGCTGCGTTGACACAACTCACTGGTACCATCAAGCAGGTACCTCCCGCGTATTCGGCGAAGCTCGTGGACGGCAAGCGCGCGTATGCCGTGGCGCGGCGCGGCGGCCAGCCTGCACTCGCGCCGGTCGACGTAACGGTGCACCGCTGGGACGTTCAACTTGAGCGGGCAGGGTCGCTCGACGTTCGTATCACCTGCGGCGGCGGCACCTACATACGCGCGCTGGCGCGCGATTTGGGGCGCGCGCTTGGATCGGCGGCGCACTGTTCCCAGTTACGGCGCGTCGCCAGCGGACCCGCGCACGTGCAGGACGCGGTCGCCCTTCAGCAACTCGTGCCTGGCGCAATCGCCGACGGGGGTGTCGCACTGATGAACCCACTGCGCGTTCTGCAGCCGATGGTGCATGAAGTTCTCGATGCGGATGCGCTCGTCCATTTGGCGCATGGGCGCACTGTACGCGCAACCGCGCCAGGTCAGCGCGCCGCGCTCATACTCGATTCGCAGGTTGTGGGAATCGCTGATCGTGCTGCAGGCGACCGATGGCAGCCGCGCGTTGTCCTGCTCGAAACGGCGGCCGAGGCGACCTCGTGACCTCGTCCGCTGCGGAGGCGCGAGGTCTGCCGCTTTCCTCTGACGGTGCGGCGATCACGGTCGGCACGTTTGACGGGGTTCACCGTGGCCACCTTGACGTCCTCGCGCGTTTGGTTGCGCGGGCCGACATGCTGCGCATTCCCAGTGTCGTGGTCACTTTCGATCCACATCCGTTGGCCGTCGTGAATCCCTCGGCAGCGCCACCGCTGCTGACGACGCTCTCGGAAAAGCTTGAGATGATTGCGCAAACCGGCGTAGAGTACGTGGCGGTATTGCCATTTACCCAAGCGCTGGCATCGCTGAGTGCCGAGGCATTTGTTGACGACGTGCTGCGAGCGCGTTTCGCTTTGCGCGAGCTGTTGGTCGGACACGATCACGGCTTCGGTCGCGGGCGAATGGGGGACATTGAGGTCCTGCGCGCCTTGGGTGCGTCGCGCGGCTTCGATGTCACGGTGTTGGACGCGGTGCAAACGCCCGACGGCCACACGGTCAGCTCAACCGCTATCAGACGCGCCGTGGCGGGCGGGGATTTGGTGAAGGCGGCAACGGGACTCGGCCGTCACTATTCCGTCGCCGGGCACGTGGTCGAAGGGGACAAACGGGGACGTCAGATCGGGTTTCCGACCATCAACCTCAGTCCGACGGCGCCGTCCAAGTTGCTGCCGCCGGACGGGGTGTACGCGGTACGGGTGCAGACCCCGCAAGGACCGTTCGGCGGCATGCTGAATCTCGGTCCCCGGCCGACGTTCGGCGACGCATCCCGACGCGTGGAGACGCACGTCTTCGATGCGTCACATAACTGGTACGGCAGCCCAGTACGGCTGGACTTTGTCGCTCGCCTTCGTCCGACTCAGCCGTTCGCGGGTATTGAGGCGCTTCGGGCGCAGCTCGCCGTGGATGAGGTGTCCGCACGTGCCGCACTGGGGGAATGACTCGGCGCCTGCGGCTACCGGATCGCCTTCCCCGGCCATAAGTTAGGGGGCTTGGCGTACTTCCGGTCCGGATCGCTTCGGATTGTCGGGCGCCGCAGCGATTTGTGTGCTGGTGTTGTGCGCTGTACCCACGCAGGATCTCGCATTCCTTCGGTCGTGTCCATGTGTCTCCTGGACCAGCGACCATGCATCTCGAACGTCGTTCGCATCACGCGAGAAGCGTGAAGCACGACGCTCTCCGTCCACCTCTGGCCACCGGCATCGATGGCGAACTTGAAGTACCGCCTCGCGCTCATCGTCGGACTCCTCGCGGCGTCCATTTTTGCGCTCTTTCCGCGCACCGTTGTCGAACGCGTTAAGCGCAACGGCGTCTTCGTGTACGACACGGTTACGCGCGTTCCGCTCAAGCGAGGTCTCGACCTGCAGGGTGGCATGCACCTGACGCTCGAGATCGACGAGTCCAAACAGGCTGTCGCCAACAAGTCCGAAGCGCTCGATCGTGCGCTCAAGGTTGTTCGTCAGCGCATCGACGAGTTCGGCGTGTCCGAGCCGGTCGTGCAGAAGGTCGGAAACGATCGCATCATCGTCGAACTGCCGGGCATTGACGATGCGCAACGCGCGCAAGAAGTCGTGCAGAAGTCGGCGTTCCTCGAATTCCAGATTACCGACAAGACGCAGGCGTTGGAGAAGGTGATGCCGCGTTTTGACGAAATCGCCAAGGCGGCGAACATCGCCGTGGG
Organism: uncultured Gemmatimonadaceae bacterium; assembly: GCA_966096095.1. Classification (GTDB taxonomy): domain Bacteria; phylum Gemmatimonadota; class Gemmatimonadetes; order Gemmatimonadales; family Gemmatimonadaceae; genus Gemmatimonas. The sequence goes on from CBHTUR010000036.1 coordinate 22,229, forward strand.
CAAGGCGAAGGTCGCCGGCGGCGACACCGCCAAGACGGTTGGCGTGTCGTCGCTCCTGACGCAGAAAGGCGATACGGCCACGGACACGACGAAGAAAGCCGTTGGCGCAACCGGAACCGACACGGCAGCGAAAGCCGTTGCGGGTGGTTTGTTTGCCACCAACGTGCAGCCGGGCCAGCTCCCCGGTCAGTATATCGTGCCGGAAGCGGCGTATGCGGCCATCGATCAAGCGCTCTCGCTGCCGGCGATTCAGGCGGCTATGCCGCCGGGCAAGGTCATTCGCTGGGGTGTCGATTCCCTCACGAACGGTCCGGGCGGTCCGCGCTACTTCGCGCTCTACGTGCTCGATTCCCGCGCGATCATTCAGGGCGACGCGCTCATCGATGCGCGCCCGAATACCGATCCGGTCGAAGGCAACGTTGTGCAGTTCACGCTGAACAACGAAGGCGCGCGCCGCTTCAAGTCGGAAACGGGCAAGCACGTCAAAGACAACATGGCCATCGTGCTCGATCAGCGCGTGGTAACGGCGCCAATCCTCAACAGCGCGATTGGGCGCAACGGACAAATCACGTTGGGCGGCGGATCGCTGCAGGCCGCTCAAGATCTGGCGCTCGTGTTGCGCGCTGGCGCGCTGCCGGTGCCGCTCAAGGTGGCCGACGTCACGACCATCGGCGCGAGCCTCGGTGCAGACTCGATCAATAAGGGCATGCTCGCGCTTGGCATTGCGATGCTGCTCATCATCGTTGTGCTCGTCGGTTACTATCGCTTCTCGGGCATGCTCGCGGTCGCCGCGCTCGTGCTGTACCTCGTGTACACGCTCGCCATGCTGGCCGGCTTCAACGCCGTGCTGACGCTGCCCGGGCTCGCGGGCTTCGTGCTCTCCGTCGGTATCGCGGTCGACGCGAATATCCTGATCTTCGAGCGCATTCGTGAAGAGCTCGATCATGGCAAGTCTGTTCGCCTGGCCATCGAAGAGGGCTTCCGTCACGCGCTCAGCGCCATCATCGACACGTCGGCCACCACGATCCTCTCGGGTATGGTGCTCTACCAGTACGGCACCGGTCCCGTGCGAGGATTCGCCGTCACTCTCGTCGCCGGACTCGTGGCGTCGCTGTTCACTGCGCTGTTCGTCAGCCGCACCTTCTTCCTGATGTGGCTCACGCGCTCGCGCGGCGTGCAGACCCTGAGCATCTGAGGCCGTCATGATTCGCATTTTTCATAACACGTCGTACCACTTCATTCGGCATTGGCGTGTCGCCGCAATCGCGACGATCGCCTTTATCGTGCTCGGCTTGGCGACGTACGCGGTCAAGGGTGGCCCCAACTACGGTATTGAGTTCACTGGTGGCACCTTGATGCAGATCAAGTTCAAGCAGCCGCCCGACGTGGCGGTCGTTCGCTCGACGCTCGATGGGGCGGGCATTACGGGTGCGGAGATTCAGCAGTTCGGCACGCCGCTCGATTTCACGATTCGCGCACGCGACGAAAAGCAGTTGCAGTCGCAGGCCGCCGGCGCCGAAGGCATTTCGCGTCAGATTCAGGATGCGCTTGCCGCCAAGCTCGGCAAGGACAGCTTCACCATCGGCCGGACCGAAGCGATCGGTCCTAAGGTCGGCGGAGAGCTGCGCGCTGGCGCGTTTAAGGCCATGCTGCTGGCCTCGCTCTTTACGCTCATCTATCTCGCCATTCGTTTTGACTGGCGATTCGGACTCGCGGCCGTGCTGTCGACCGCGCACGACATTCTCGTGACGTTGGCGTTCATCAAGCTGCTGCACGTCGAAGTCTCGCTGACGGTTGTCGCGGCGATTTTGACGCTGCTGGGTTACTCCGCGAACGACACGATCATCATCTTCGATCGCGTGCGAGAGAATCTGCGCAAGCCGGTGCGTGGAGAGTCGCTGTGGGCGCTGTTAGATCGCTCCATCAACGAAACGCTTCCGCGCTCTATCATGACGCACGCGACCGTGCTGGCGGCCACGCTCGCGCTGTTGCTGGTCGCGGGTGAAGTCATTCGTCCGTTTGCCGTCGTTATGGCGTTCGGCGTCTTTGTCGCTACGTTCTCGTCGATTTACGTCGCCGGTCCAATCCTGATGTACATCGAAAGCCGGTACCCGCGTACGGCCAACGATGCGGCGAGTCGCGCTATGCGTGCTCCGGACGCGCCGGCGGCTCCCTCGGGTGCCACACGTCCGCGCGGCGGCGATAAGCTCGCCGCGCGATAGCCGACCGCGGCGCGACGCGCTGGTCCGGTGATCTTCGCCGATAGTCATGTACATCTCGCCGACGCCGCGTTCGCTGAAGACGTGGACGCGGTGATCGAACGGGCCCGCGCTGCAGGAGCGCGGGCCCTCGTTTGTATCGGGGAGTCGCCCGCGGCAGCACGACGCGCGCAACAGGTGGCTCAGCGTCACGCGCCATGGGTCTTTCATACCTGCGGCGTTCACCCGCACGACGCAGATTCGTGGAACCACGAACGCGATAGCGCCGCCATTCGCGACGCCGCGGCGATCGGCGCCGTTGCGGTCGGTGAGTGCGGGCTGGACTACTTCTACGACAATGCGCCCCGGGAGCAGCAGCGACGCGTGCTGCAAGAGCAAGTCGAGCTCGCTGCCGAACTCGGGCGCCCTGTTGTGCTGCACACGCGTGACGCGGAAGCCGACACGATGGACATGCTCCGCGACGCGCGCGCTGCCGGTGTTCGAGGCGTGCTGCACTGCTTCACCGGCAGCCACGCGTTGGCCGAGGCGGGACTCGCCGCCGATTGGTACGTGTCCTTTAGCGGCATCATCACGTTCAAGAAGTGGGTCGACGACGCGTTGCTGCAACTCGTGCCGACCGATCGCCTGCTCGTGGAGTCGGACGCCCCGTACCTCGCCCCAATCCCGCACCGTGGGAAACGGAACGAATCGGCGTTCGTTAGCTTGACTCTCGAACGTTTGGCCGCCGCGCGAGGCACCCCGGTGGAATCGCTGGGGCGACAGTGCCTCGAAAACACGGTCCGGTTGTTCAATCTTCCGACGGCATTGCTCGTCGACTCACCCTGAATCATTCGTCGATCATGTCACCCGAAACGATCCATTCAGATCACGCACCGAAAGCGATCGGACCCTACGCGCAAGCCGTGCGCGTGAATGGCCTCCTCTTCACGGCGGGTCAAATTCCGCTCGATCCGCAAAGCATGGAAGTCGTCACCGGCGATGTCGCGGCGCAGACTGAGCAGGTCCTCGCCAACTTGTCGGCGGTACTGGCCGCGGGCGGTAGCGATTGGAGTCGCGTGGTAAAGACGACGGTGTTCTTGCGCGACATGGCGGATTTCACGGCTATGAACGGCGTGTACGCGCGCGTGCTCGGCGAGGCGCGCCCGGCGCGATCGACTGTTGCCGTGGCGGGACTGCCGCGCGACGTGCGCGTCGAGATTGAACTCGTTGCTGCCGTCGCGTGACGCGCAGTACCGTCGTGTCGCCAACGCAGCGAACCGACTGCCATGCACGGGGTATCGTCCGCCTATGATCAACGCGCGGAGTACTGCGGGCATCGCGTGCATGGCTGTCATCGGTTGGTTGTTGGGCGCATCGCCGCTCCACGGCCAGGCTGGTGCGGGTAAGGGCGACACGACGGTCGCTCCGGCGGGTATTGTACCCAAGGCGCAGCCGCCAAAGCCGGCTGCGACAAAAGCCGCCGCGCGCGTAGCTACGCGATTGTCACCACCGCTTTCACCGCGCCGCGCGTTCCTCTATTCAGCAATGCTGCCGGGTTTCGGGCAATCGCGTCTCGATCGAGGCACGTCGGGCGCGCTCTTCGCGAGCGTGGAACTCGCGGGACTGGCAATGGTGCGACGAAGCAATGCGGAATTGCGCGAAGTGCGTCGTTACAAGCTCGACACGCTGCCCTCCGACTTCACCACGAACGGCACAACGATTGCCAAGTCGGGCACCATTACCGGGCGTTACAGCACCGCGCTGGAGAAGACGCGACTACTGCACGTGGAAGATTGGCTCGCCGCGTTGGCGTTCAATCATCTCTTTGCCGGCGCCGATGCATTCGTGGCCGCCCAACTCTGGGACACACCCATCAGTGTCTCGGCGTATCCGAGTGCCGATGGAGCGGTGCTCATCGCTTCGGTGCGCTGGTGATAACTGGTGGCGCGTCGCCCGTCATGACGCGCGACGCGCCCATTGGTGTCTTCGATTCCGGTGTCGGCGGCCTCACCGTCGTGCACGCGTTGCGGACGCAACTACCGGCTGAGTCGCTGATTTACGTGGGCGACACGGCGCGCGTGCCGTATGGTCCGAAGAGCCCGGAAACGGTGCAACGCTACGCTGGACAGATCGCCGACTGGTTAGTCGATCAGCAGGTCAAGGCGATTGTTGTGGCGTGCAACACGGCCACGGCGCACGCGCTGCCCATGCTTCAAGCGCGCTACGACATACCGGTGATCGGCGTCATCACCCCCGGAGCGCGCGCCGCTGTGCGCGCTACCGTCTCGAAGGCAGTCGGCGTCATCGGAACAGCCGGGACCATTGCCTCCGGCGCCTACGAAAGCGCGATTCACCTCGAGGCGTCGGACATTGGCGTGCACTCGGTCGCGTGTTCGCTCTTTGTGCCGCTGGTCGAAGAAGGATGGATCGAGCACGAAGTCACTCAGCTCGTCGCGCGCGAATATCTGACGCCATTTCGGCACACGCCAATCGACGTACTTGTGCTTGGGTGCACGCACTATCCGCTCATCGCGTCGATCATCCAGCAGGCGATGCCGACGCACGTGCGACTAGTCGACTCGGCGGAGGAGACGGCGGCCGAAACGGGGCGCGTGCTGGCGGAACGGAACTTACAGCGCACTGAATCGCGTCCCGGGCAGTTGCGGTTTATTGCATCGGACGCGCCGGATCGATTTCTAAGCCTCGGGCGCCGCTTCCTTGGCGATGCGATCACCGCGGTCGAGCACGTCACGTTCGGATGATCCAGTCCATCGCTCGCGCGTGATCGAAGTGTCGTCGATGCGAAGAAACTGACGGTCGAGATACCAAGCGCCCGAGTTCGCATACCAGCCCCGTCCGGCGCGCTCAAGCACGGGCACGTGCGAGTGCCCATGAATCACGAGCTCTGGCCCGCCTTCGACGTCCAGCGCGCGTGTCGCGACCGCGAGCAGTCCTCGCCCCTCATCGCCCGCTCGGCGGTGTCGGCTCGTGTCTGATGAGGCTAGTGCTACCCTTGAGGCAAAATCGGGGTGCAGCAGGCCGCCGAATGCCTTGATAGCCCACGGGTGCCTGAGCACGCGTCGCAGACGCCGATAGGGCGCATCTTCGACGGCGCGAAGTCCGTCGCCGTGTTGAAGCAGAACAGACCACGGTCCGATGTGATCCCGCCACGGCTCCAACGTGTAGACCGCGCCCGTCTCGGCCATCAGAGCGTCGCCACCCCAGCAGTCGTGGTTGCCACCGATCCAGAGCACTTGGACCCCGGCGTCTGTCAGATCTGCAATTGCGGCGAGCGCGCGGTAGCCGCTGCGGGGCATCACGTGGCGCCAGGCGAACCAGAAATCGAACAGATCCCCCATGATCACCACCGACCGCGCATCGCGCGGCACCGAGCGCAGAAAGTCCAGCAAAGCGCGTTCGGCGTCGGGTGGCGCGACACCCAGATGGGCATCGCCAAAGACGAGACACGGGGTAGGGAGCACGAGCGCAGTCTAACGCGAACACCCCGGGACGACAAACGGAGCCAATCTCCGATCCGACGCCCTGATGCCTTGAGGTCCAACGTGGAACACCGTCATCTTCCACCATGCCACTTGAGACAGTCAGCGAGCTCCGCGTGCGTTACGCGGAGACCGATCAGATGGGCGTGGTGTATCACGCGAACTACTTGGTTTGGTGTGAAATCGGTCGCACCGATTTCATTCGCGCCCTGGGAACGTCGTATGCACAACTCGAGCGCGATGGTGTGATGCTCGCCGTGTCTGACGTCACGATGCGCTTTCATGCCGGTGCCCGGTACGACGACGCGATTCGCGTGCATACGCGCCTCAGCGACGTGCGTTCGCGCTCAATTACCTTTTCGTACTCGATTGTCCTTGCCGATACCGGACAGCCGCTGGTTTCCGCGACGACTACGCTGGTGGCACGTCGTCCTTCTGAAGGAGTAATGAGCTTGCCCGTCGCGCTGCGAGACGTACTTGATTCCGCGAAAACAGGCGTCACCGCTGCTGCGGTGAACGCTCAAGCCACTGACTCGGACGATCGATGAGCAGACGCGACGGGCAGTTCGCGTTTCCCGGTTTGTCCTCTGATGTCTCGCCGCATCCGGCGAGTCCTCTTCGTGCCATCGCGCACGGGCTCACGCTTGCGCTTCTACTCGGAGGCTGCGCGACGAACGCCCCAAGCGTGGCACCGCGAGAGAATGGCGTTGGCGAAAGTCGCCCTGCAGACGAATCCATCGTCGACGCTCGCTTGCTCAAGATGCTCGATGAACGACGCGTCGACACACTGATCGTGGATGAGGCGCTGCGTACGCAGTCGCCCGATCGCCGCGCGCGCGCTGCCCTGGCGATCGGGCAGGTGCGCATGCGCGCCCGCTTTGTTGCGTTGCGACAGCTGCTGGTTGACGCGGACACCGCCGTAGCCGCCAATGCTGCCTACGCGCTCGGTGTCGCCAAGGACAGCGCAGCAGTTTCGGTGCTCGCGCGCGCCGTGGCTGGCGCGCCTGATGTTGTGGCCCGAGAGGCCGCTTGGGCACTGGGTGAAATCGGCGAGCCGGCGCGCACGGTAATCAATGTGGCGCTCGGCGAGGGAAGCGCGCGTCCGTGGAGTGCCGGCCCGCTCGCGACTCGCTCGGCGGTGGTGCAAGCGGCCGTGATTGGCGCGGCGGTCAAACTGCGCCCTGTTCCGGTCTCGGTCGTGACCCCGTGGCTGCAGAGCCCCGACGCGCGAACGGTGCGCAGCGCCGCATATGTCGTATCGCGGACGCGGCTCAGCGGGGGCGTCCGTGCGATGCTCGCGCTGCAGCGTTCGCCCGACGCGGAAACGCGCTCGTACGTCGCGCGTGCGCTGGCTCGCAGTGCCGCCGGAGATTCGCTCGCCGCGCGCAGCCGCGAAGCGTTGAGCGTGTTGTTGAAAGATCACGATGCGCATGTGCGGGTGAACGCAGCGCAGAGCGTGGCAACGTACGGCGCGAGTGCAGTTAAGGATGTACAGCGCGCGTTGATTGACGATGATTTCAACGTGCGCATCGCGGCGCTCGACAGCGTTGCCGTCGTGTTCGGGCGCGACCGAGCTCTCTGGCGTGCCGCCTTCGACGGCGCGGGACATCCGCGCATCGCCCAACTGCTGCTCACGGCAGCGCGGTCGGTAGGAATCGCCGAATTCGTGAGTGAAGAAGCGGAGTGGCTCAAGAGCGAAGACTGGCAGCATCGCAAAGCCGTCCTCGACGCGCGCCTCGCGGGACCGCGGGCCAATCGCGCCGAGATCGCAAAGGGCTTTCTGGCTGATCGCGATCCGCGCGTTGTTGCGGCAGCGCTCGGGGCGTTGAATGCCACGGTGGTTGATTCAGAAGCCCGCGCACTGGCAACCGTTGCGTGGACGCATCCGATTCCGCAGGTTCGCGCCGCCGCCTATGGCGTGGTTGCGCGTCGCGCGAGCAGTCGCGACATCACGCTCGCGCTCGATGCGCTGCGCCGTGCGGCGAGCGACCCCGAAAGCGACGCGCGCGTCGGGGCGCTCCGTATTCTCGCGGCTGCGTGGACGCGTGATAGTGCCCGGGTGCCGGCGGAAACTCGCGAAGAACTCGCCTCGGTCTCACTGCCGCTGCGGCCCGAAGAACGTCGCGTCGTGGCCGGCGTGACGCCTATGGCCGCGTGGGTTCGCGCGGCATCGCCTCCGGTGCGACCGCTTTCTGACTATCAGCAGCTCGTGCAAAGCTGGATGCGGCCGGGAGCGCCGCGGCCTCGCGCCGAGGTCCGCACGGACCACGGTACAATCGTCATCGAACTCTTCGCGCGCGAAGCGCCGCTCGTCGTCGAAGCATTTATGCGTCTCGCGCGAGACGGGTACTATCGCAACACGTATTTCCATCGTGTCGTGCCCAACTTTGTGGTCCAGGATGGTGATTCACGAGGTGACGGCAGCGGCGGTGCGGGATTCACGCTTCGTGAGAGCTACTCTCGCCGGCGTCACGATCGAGGCGCGGTTGGTCTGGCCACCTCGGGACCCGATACCGGCGGCAGTCAGTATTACTTCTGTCTCTCGCCGCAACCGCACCTCGACGGCGGCTACACGGTATTCGGTCGGGTGATCTCTGGTGAAGACGCGATGGACGACATCGTGCAAGGCGAGCGCATGCTAAGCATCCGCATCAAATGACCGGTCGAATCTGGATCTCGATGCTCGTCGGTATCGGCGCGCTGAGTGCGTGCGCGCCGAAGGCGCCAGCGCTGCGTGGCAGTCCAACACGTGCGGTGCTACCGCCAACCGCGCTCGCGAAAACTCCGCAGCAACTGCGCTTTACCTGGAGCTATAAAGACGAGACGTTCGAAGCGAATGGTGACGGCGTCGTGCGAGCACAGGCGCCAGACAAAGCGCGTCTCGATTTTTTTCTCCGGAACGGGATGGCCGGAGGCTACGCGATTCTTGTTGGCGACTCGCTGATTATTCCCGGAATCGATCTGGTGCGAAGATTCCTTCCTCCGGTACCGTTGCTGTGGGGTACGCTCGGCCGGCTCGCACTGCCGCCCACGCGCGATACCGTGGCGCGTATCGATCACGACACGCTGCGGGCCGATTTGGGGAGCTTGCGCGGAAGTGATGCGTCGCAGGCGGACGGACGCGCGTGGCGGTTGGCGTTCACCGGAACCGAATTGACGCGGATCGAGCGAATCGACGACGGCAAAGTCATCGAGTGGATGTCGCGCGTGCGCGCATCGACGGGGCAGTGGGAATTGCGCTATACTCACGAACGCGCAAAGCGAAATTTGCGCATCGTGGTCACAGATACGATGAACGTCGAGAGGTTTGATGATGCGATCTGGCGTCGGCCGTAGTCTCGTCGCGCTATTCAGCGCGAGCCTGCTGCTCTCAGGATGTCTGTACGGCTTCTCCGGCGGAGGTGGGCTCCCCCGCAACCTTCGCACGGTGGCGATTCAGCCGTTCGATAATCAGACGGCGTCGGCCGAAGTCATGAAAGAAGTGCTTGACGAGACACGAAAGATCATGCGTGATCGCCTCAACTTGCGCGAAGCGACCGAAGCAAAGGCCGATGTCGTGGTGAAAGGTGTTATCACCAAGTACGAAGTCGATTTGCCGGCGGGCGTGAGCGCCGATCCGCGGCAGACCACGTCCACGCGGCGTCGGCTGCAGCTGGTCATCGACATCGACATTCAGGAGTCGAAGACGGGGCGATCGCTCTTCAAGAAGAGCGGAATGTCCACCGAAGGGCAGTATCCCGAGGGTGGCGAAGCGGCGGGGCGAAAGCAGGCCATCGAAAGCTTCGCGACGCTCCTCGTCGAAGGCATGCAGTCGCAGTGGTAAGCCTGCCGCCAATGCCCAGGCAACCAGAGACGAAGGTGATGACCTGGGAAGAGGCACGCGCCTGGCGAGATCGAGCACCGACGCCGTTGGTGTTTACCAACGGCGTCTTCGACCTGCTGCATCCGGGACATGTTGATGTGCTGCGCGGCGCGCGCGCGCACGGGGCAGCGCTCGTCGTTGGCCTTAACAGCGACGCGTCGGTGCGACGCTTGAAGGGGCCGTCTCGGCCAGTTCGCAACGAGGCCGAGCGCGCGTATGTGCTGGCGGCGCTCGAATACGTCGACGCCGTCGTGGTGTTTGATCAGGACACGCCTCGCGAACTGGTGCAGCTCCTGCAACCTGATGTAATCGTCAAGGGCGGCGACTACACCCCTGAATCCATCGTGGGTGCCGACGTCGTCGTCGCTCGCGGTGGTCGCGTGGTTGTCATTCCGCTGACCGCTGGGCAGTCCACCACCTCCATCATCGAGAAACTTCGTGGCGACTCCGGGAACTGATACGAACTCAGGCGCGTCTGCGTCGACCGCCGCGACATTCCAGCCACGCGTCGCGCGCGCTGCTGACGCGCTCCGAGCGGTCTCGCTGGAGCGTAGTGTCGTGCGCTACGCCGAAGGTTCGTGTCTCGTTGCGTTCGGCGGCACGAAGGTGCTTTGCGCCGCCTCCGTCGAAGACGGCGTGCCAGGTTGGCGGAAAGGTCGCGGCGAAGGCTGGATGACTGCCGAGTACGCGATGCTGCCGCGAGCGACCCGTACGCGCTCGTCGCGCGAGCGACAGCAGGTAGGCGGGCGGACGCAGGAAATTCAGCGCCTCATCGGTCGAAGCGTGCGCGCGATGCTCGATGATTTTGCCTTCGGCGAGTTCACGGTGAAGCTCGATTGCGATGTGCTTGAGGCAGACGGCGGCACCCGAACGGCGGCAATCACCGGCGCGTGTGTTGCGGTGAGCGACGCGTTCGAGTGGATGGTACGCACAGGGCGGATCGCACAATCGCCGGTGAAGCGCCGCGTTGCAGCCGTCAGTGTTGGTGTAATCGATGGCGAAGTGCGACTCGACCTCGATTACGAAGAAGACGTGCGGGCCGAAGTCGATATGAACGTGGTGATGAGCAGCGTCGGCCGATTCGTTGAGGTGCAGGGCACCGGCGAGCATGGCACGTTCGGACGCAACGAATTGAACTCGCTGCTTGATGTCGCCGTGCGCGGCATCGGCGAACTTGATGCGGCACAGCGGAGCGTACTTGGTCTCTGAGGTCGTGCTCGCGACGCGCAACGACGGCAAGCTGCGCGAGCTCTTGCCGCTGTTGGCCGAAGCGCACGTACACGCCGTAACCTTGTCGGAACTCGGGATCACCGAGAGCGCCGACGAAGCGACGCTCGAAGTATTCGAGTCGTTCGAGGCCAACGCGCTGGCCAAAGCGCACTGGTTCTTCAACCAAGTGCCTGCGTCCATGCGCGCCTCGCGGGTCGTTTTCGCCGACGACTCCGGACTGGAAGTGGACGCACTGCGCGGCGCGCCCGGCGTGCGGAGCAAGCGTTGGGCCGGTCACGACGCGCTCGACGGACTCGCGCTTGATCTGGCCAACAACGCCTCGTTGCTCTCGGCGCTCGAGGCGGCGGAGCGGATCGGTTCCACATCGCGCGTGGCGCGGTATGTGTGCGCCGCAGCGGCCGTCTGGGAGGGGGGCGCTCTCGTGGCGCACGGTTACTGCAACGGAGAGATCTTGCGCGTCGCTCGAGGCACGCTCGGTTTTGGCTACGATCCGTTGTTTCTGTCAACCGAGCTCGGTGCGACCTTCGCCGAGGTGTCGCGCGAGGTGAAATCACGCGTGAGTCATCGCGGGCGCGCTTTTGCCTCGCTCACGCAGGCGCTCTCGGCGCGCGGCGTATGGCGCACGAACAATGCGGAGAACGCCGAATTTGCGCGCGATAGCCGTTGACCAACGTCAGCTGTCAGGATACAATAAGCGGCTGCGAGTCATGGCCGTTTGGATTGGCCGACGGGGCGTAGCGTAGCCCGGTATCGCGCCTGCTTTGGGAGCAGGAGGTCGCCGGTTCGAATCCGGCCGCCCCGATTCGCTCGTGCATGGCAGGAAGTAGGTCACCGTAGGGCTGGCGATGGTGCTGCCCGCGGCGGAGGTAGGCGCCAGTAGCTCAGATGGATAGAGCGGCAGCCTTCTAAGCTGCGGGTCGGGGGTTCGATTCCCTCCTGGCGCGTCGTGCGGAGCAACGGTATCGCACCCTTAGCTCAATGGTAGAGCAGCTGACTCTTAATCAGTAGGTTCTAGGTTCGAGTCCTAGAGGGTGCACTTTGTAAGCGGTTGAAAGGCAACAACTTAGAAGGTCGGCAAATCTTCGGATTGCCGACCTTTTGAGTTTTATGGCTCGAAAATGTCACCAAACATGAAATGCGCGCGACCCGACCTCACGATAAACGGCCATCTTCGGTTATTGTTCGGTATCACGTAATTTGCTAGTTTAGTACTTTCGCTTCTTCGCTAGCGCGATTCGTGCACAATCGGCGTCTTGGCGGCTCGAAGCTTTTCGGTCTCATGCGGAGCGACCATGGAAGCCATAGCAATTCGGTCACCTCGCGCCGAGGCGCAGCGACCCTCGTTCTACGAGTTTTTCGCAGGTGGGGGGATGGCGCGCGCCGGGCTCGGCAGTAACTGGGAATGTCTGTTCGCGAACGACTTTGACTTCAAGAAGAGCCTCGTCTATCGGCGGAATTGGGGCGAAGGCGAGCTCGTCACCCGTGACGTTGGTAAGCTCCTCACGTCCGATCTTCCGGGCACACCGGATTTGGTCTGGGCATCCTTTCCGTGCCAAGACCTTTCGCTGGCTGGAATGGGAGCGGGTCTCAAGGGCGATCGATCGGGTACATTTTGGCCATTCTGGAAGCTCGTTAGTGCGCTCGGGGCCGAAGGTCGTGGCCCGCGTTTGGTGGTGTTGGAGAACGTGTGCGGCACGCTCACTTCGCATGATGGGAAGGATTTCGAGGCCATTACCGACGCCCTAAGGGAGGCGGGATATCGCTTCGGGGCAGTCGTGGCCGACGCTTCGCTCTTTGTGCCGCAGTCGAGACCGAGACTCTTCATCATTGCCGTTGCCGCCGGTACGGACGTACCCAGCGCGCTCGAGCGCGCCGATGCCAGCGCGCGCTGGCATCCTACGGCGCTACGGCGGGCGCATGCACGCTTGCCACTTCGCTCTCAAAGAAACTGGATTTGGTGGAATCTTCCTGTTCCCCCGAAGCGCAAGCATGACATTGAAGACGTCATCGAAGAGAATCCGACGTCTGTTGCTTGGCATTCCCCAGAGGAGACGGAGAGACTGCTGGGCATGATGAACGAGCGAAATTTGGCGAAGGTTGAAGCGGCGAAGGGGTCAGGCAACTACTTCGTCGGAACCGTCTACAAGCGCACGCGAGTCGAGGCAGGTGGCCAGAAGGTGCAGCGAGCAGAAATCCGGTTCGACGGAATAGCCGGATGCCTACGCACGTCGTCTGGTGGTTCGAGTCGCCAACTTGTCGTCGTGGTAAAGGGAAAGCGTGTTCGCTCGCGACTGCTTTCGAGTCGAGAGACTGCCCGACTGATGGGACTGCCTGACACTTACGAGCTGCCGACGAACTACAACGAGGCATATCACCTGACTGGCGATGGCCTTGTCGTTCCTGTCGTTCGGCACATCGCACGGCACGTTCTTGAGCAGATACTCGCGGCACCGGCTTCTGCGGTGGAGCAAGTTGCATGAGTGTGATTCCGTGTGAAAAGGATGAGCGACTCAAGGCGCTCATCGAGGAGTACTCGGAAACACTCAAGGAGACGGCTCACACACTCGGCGATCACGGATTGACTGAAGCCGAGTTTTATCAGAGCGGGCTTTTTCGTGGAGCAGTCGAACGGATCCGTGGTCAGTTCTCAGCGACGATGCGCGAGAAGCGCCAATTTGTGCGACATGTATTGGAGCATATGGTGGGCGGCGGCTTCATTCGCGACTGGGACTCGTCAGGTGAAAGCAATCGACACGATTACACGGTAACGCTCAATAGCGGTCGAGTTTCAGTCATTGAGCTAAAAGGTTGTCTCGACGGAAATAACACGACGATATTCGAGCGACCGGATTCTGCGCAGGAGTTCATCATTTGGTCCGTTTGTACGAATCAAGCGGCTGATCCGAGGCACAACGTTTGGTCAGGAATTCACACTCGACTCAGCGCGGAGGTAATCGAAGAGAAGAAGCATGTTGATGGCCTTATCGTTTGGGATTGGATTTGCGGAACCGCGGGACGGCCTTGCCCGAAGGTAGCGGCTGACGCCACACGTGTTACGGTCGTTGGTCCGCACAAGCTGACGCCGCCGTGCCTTTACCTTTTTCCTCGGACCGTTCCGTCTGTTCGGACGAATCCCGACCCAGCACCGCACGCACTTGACGATGTCGGATTTCTTCGAGCGCTATACGACTGCTTCGGTGGAACACCTGAGGAGTTGAACTTCGTTCGTTTCCAAGTAGCGAATTTGGGGCCGGACGTAACCCGAATAACGAAAATTGTTCGAGGTGGAGCCGAAGTCGAAGTATCAGATCCGACAGTGATTCGGCGCGGTTAACTGCTTCGCTGAGCGCAATCGAAGCGCGCGGAGTTTGCCGTCGCTACTCCGCTCGCAGACTTCGACCTGGCGTTGCGGGCGGGGCAGATTGCTCGCGATCAAGCAAGGCAAGCACGACGCCGGCGCAAATCGCCACGGCTTAGCGCGGTGAGTCAGCGTCGCTTCGCGGATAGATGGCGTCGATGTTCGCCTCGCTGAGTCCGCGCACTCTCAGCGCCGCGCGGTGCCCTTCGAGTTGGTCACGCGGCACAAGATCGGCGTCGGGTTGCATCGTTTCGTGAAAGGCGGCGTCTGACTCGCTGCCGACGACGCGCCCCTCGTTACTCGGCGTGCGCGGTGCTCGGTCGTGCATCACTCATCACTCACGAGCGCGCGCAGGTCGCGCACGATGCCGCGCACAACAGCCTTGCGCGCGTCGGAATCACCGGACGACATATGTGGTAACGCGAGCGAGGCCACGAGGCACCCGTCGGCATCGATCGCGAGCCACTCTGGCCGATGAGGAGCGCGGTACCAAGGGGCGCGATGCACGCCTCGCGGCAGCATGTCCGCATGCTGCGCAACAGACGGCGCACCATCGTGCGGCAGGAACGAGCGCGCGCCGTTGAACGGCCACACGGTGCCGCCGTCGTTGAGGGCGGACTCCTCCACCCACCCGCCCGAGACATCGCTCACGCTCGTCATGCCCGCGAACACCGAGCCGTAGTCGATCGCGACCAACACGAGGCGATGCTCTCGCGAGAGGAACGGCGCAACGTGCACACCGGGGGCGAAGACCGGCGCTTTGGCTTTCTTCGGTTGACGCATCAAAACCGCTCCGTGGTAGGTGCTCAGGCCGTGGTCGTGTTCAGGCGATCAAGGAGCGCGCCCATCGTGTCGGTCGCCTCCTCCTGCTGTCCCGGCAACACGTGCGCGTACACATCAAGCGTCATCTTCACGCTCGCATGACCGGCGCGCTGTGAGACCACCGTGACATCCACCTTGTTAGTCAGCATGTGCGTGATCGCCGTGTGGCGAAGATCGTACAACCGGCGGTGATCGATGCCCGCCGCTTTAAGCAGAGGGAGAAACGCCTGATTGCGCACGTTGTTGATATCCATCGGCGTGCCGATGCCCGTCGCGAACACGAAGTCATTGTCGCGGTACGCGCCAACTGTCTTGAGCTTGTCCATCGCTTGGCGTCGCCGTTGTGCCTTGAGCAACCGCACCACCGTGCTACTGAGCGGGACGGTGCGCACGCTGCGCGCCGTCTTCGGCGGATCAAGCACGCCATCGCCCTCCGCACTCGTGAGGGAGTGCGTGATCGTCAGGCTCGGACGTGTCGTCTTGCCGTATGCGTCGGTCAGCGTCTCTAGCTGCACATCGCGCCACCGAAGGCCGAGCATCTCGGAGGGACGCATGCCGGTCTCCAACGCGAGACGCCAGAACGGCGCGAGGCGATCGCGGTAGCTGTCCATGTTCGGCCCATCGAGTCGCTCAGTGCGCGCGTCAGCGGCGGCGAGGAATCGCCGTACCTCGTCCTCTGACAGCGCCTTCATGGCGCGATCTTCGGCGGGGAGGGCGGTGTCACCTACCTGACGACGGCGCGCGCTCTCCGACGCCAGTTTTGTGTCCCGCACGACGTTGTTGGCAAGCAACCCCTGACGCACGGCCTCCTGCATCACGAGGCGCAATGCGGACCGGCAGTAGGCCACGGTGCGACGTGAGAGTAGTTCGGGGCTGTCGCCGCTCTTTTCGCGCGTCTCGCGGGAACTCTGCGACTCCTGCTTAGTGCGCTTGGAGAGTGCGTTGAGCCACTCCTGCATCGCCGTGGTCGATAGCTCGCTCAGCTTTCGGAGCTTCAGGGCGTCCGGCACGTAGAGGCTCAACACCTGCTGATAACTCGCCTTGGTGCGTGGCCGCAGGTGACCGGCCCACGTGGCGAAGTAGGTGTCGATCCACTTCCCAAGCGTCACCTTTTGCAGCGCCACCTTGGCATCGGGAGATTTCTTCAGGCGCTTGAACTCCTCCAGCTTCGCCTTTGCCTCGGCGAGCGTCGGCACCACCTCATCGAACTGGAGGCGCTTGCCGGTGTCGCTCTGTACGCCGAGACTCAGGCGTACGCGGTAGCCCTTGGTGCCATAGGGCTGGATGGAGCCCGACGTACGCGCCTTCGCGCGCTTGCGTGGCGCGTTGGCGGTCGTTGGGAGGGCGCTGGCCTCTGACTCGACGCTCTGACTCACGAGTTCCTCTCCGAACTGGTGACATTCTCGCGCAAAACCATCCGAGATGCGTTGCGCAGTAACGAGTTACAACGAAACCTACTGATCGTTCATCAGTCTGCAAGCAATCTCTGCCTTTGCGCCTCGCGTTCGGCGCGATCGATCGCGAACGCCGGGTGAGTCTCGAACGGGTCGGCGTGCGTGGGCTCTAGGCCGAGCTGATGAGCAACGCCAGCGGCTGATTGCCACCACGATTCATTCGCGAACGTGAAATCACCGATTACGAGCGCTTCGGGAGTGTCGATGAAGAGTTTTGGATCAGACGACGCGCACGCCATCGCCAACGCGTCGGCGCGATCGGGCGAGCGTCCAAGCTCGGCGCGTATATCGTCTTTGGGCGCGAGGCCGATGCGCCCCTTCGCGTCAAAGATGACGCGCTGAGCCGCGATCTCCGCGAGTAGATCGTCATCGCTCGGCAGGCAGAGCGTTCCCGCTTCCAAGCGCTCCCGAAGTCGCCAGTAGCACTCCGCGCGGAGATTCTGAAAGCGCGTGTGATCATAGGCGCGCGCGCCGAAGTGCAGCCCTTGCACAAGTTGCCCGTACTCGCGCAGTCGATCGACCAAGCCACCACCGACACCGCCCTCATCTACCACGATGCGATCGGGCCGAAAGCGTCGCGCGAGTTCGAGCGCGCGCTCAGCGGTTTGCGTCAGGCTCGGCTCTCGCCACAAATCGATGTGCAGCACGATGCCATCACGCACGAGCAATCCGCACGAGTGATCGCCCGCGACACTGCGCGCGACATCGAGGGCCAGCGTGGTGCCTCGGTCTCGTGAGGAGAGTGGGAGGGGCTGCCGTTGCGAGCTGGCCGCGTAGAGCACAGACCAGCCCACGAGTACACCCTCACCATCGGCAGGATACTCACCGAGCACACGCATCACGTACGTGGGCGATGTTGCGCCCCACGCCTGCGCACGAGCGGCGACCCATCGCGGGTGTACGCGGTCACTGTCATGCGCGCCGATGACAAAGCGCGCCCACGTGCCCGATTGATCCGAGGCTGCATCGTAGTGCGGACCGGCAGGGCGTCCCGGCGTGGAAAGCAACACGGTGCGGCCTTCGTCACCCGTCAATGCGCCTTGCACACCGTCGAGTACATCGCGGTCTAGCGATTTCGCTTCGTCGCAGAGGAGGAGCACGTGATCGGCGTGCTGGCCTTCCAAGCTTCCCACGTCAGCGGCATTTGTGAGCAACACGAGACGTGAGGCCGTGGCGTCGCAGTGCAGAGCGGTGCCATCGGATCGCAACGTGATGCCACCACGCACGGCCCATCGCTTGATTTCGCGTTCCACGATGCCCTTCGCCTGACGTTGCTGTGTCGGCGCGAGGACCAACACGAGCGCATCACGGCGAGAGCAGAGGAACCACAGCGTCGCCCACGCGGCGAGAACAGACTTTCCCACACCGTGCCCGCTCGTCACCACCACGTGATCGCGCGAGGCGATCGCGTCGAGGATGCTGAACTGGTACGCCTCGCCGTTCGAGCGTCGCCGTGCTGAGGTGCCATGTAACACGGTCTCCACGAAGCCGCGCGGATTGTCGCGATACGCGGCGAACGTCGCTTCAACGGCAGGCGCTTCCGTGTCGATCCGTGTGACGCGCGCAGAGAGTCGGTCGAGCGCCCCTTCGAGTTGGTGAGGCTTCACGGTGCACTCTTCCAGCCGCTCGCACGCTCGCGTTCGAGGCGCTCAACCTGTTGCTGCAATTCCCGCAGGCGCGTGATACCGGACGCCACGCGCAGCGTATCCACGAACGTCCGCACGGCTGCGGCTGCCGCGTGCGCTTGTGCTCCCGGTAACAGGCTGCGCATCGAGAGGTCCGAGATGACTTCGAGTCGTCGCAACGCATCCTCCACCGTGCGCATCGGTCCGAGTTCGCGTAGTACGGCATCGCGCTCGCTGTCGATGCGATCATTTCGAGCTTGCCCTCCGAGCGACGCGCGATCTTTCCGAAACTGTGGATCATTGAGAATCGACGGCGTGCCCACAGGAGGGGCTTTCTTTGTTCTGGCCATGTATCGGGTCGGATGAGGTAGGTTCGTCGTGGCTGCTGAGGTTTTATGCGATCACAGCGGGGCGTTTCGTGCCTCAGCGCATCGCAAAGCACGTCGTACACGCGGGTAGTGCAGGGTTGGGCGCGACGATGCCAGCCGCGCGTTCGTGGTCCGAACGGCCACACCGCACTCAGTCGAAGCGAACGGATACGGCGTTACACACCCCGCGAACCAGCGAACCGCGAGCAACGCGAGCGCGCGCGGAGCGCTGTTCGTGTGTCCGTCCGTTTGTCTGTTTGTACGTCTGTAGGGCGTTACGCTAACGTTGCACGTAACGTCACCCGTAACGTCACCAGTAACGTTAGGCGTAACGTTATGGGTGCTCATTGGTCGCCCCCAGACCGTTCACTCTTCCTCTTCGCACGGAATCGGCGCTGCCGTTCGCGATTGCTGTTGATGTGGTTCATCGCGTCGGCGTTGCGATTCAACCAGCCGACCATGATGCCGTCGGTGTTGGCTGCGGCGCGCATGAACTCGCGCACGAATGCGTCTCTATCTCCATCCCACTGTGCCCAGGTCGCGAGCATGTCGGCCACGTCCGAGAGATCGCCGGAGGGTGCGTACGCGGCGAGTTGCGCCTCAATCGCCGTGATGATGCCGAGCGCGTGCGCCGTGGGAATGTTGAGGGCGCGCGAGAGTCGCGTTACTTCGGGCGCGCTTAAGCACGTGCAGTCAGTGCGAAACCAGCCGAGAGCGCTCATTCGCGCGTCGCCTCCGCATCGCAGGCAGCGGCGAGGAGTTCGAGGACTGACGCGCGTGTGTGTTCATCTTCGTGCGCGGTACTGCGCAATACGTGGAGCACGCGAGCGACGCGCGCAGCTTCGAGGTTCGAGCTTATGACTTCCTTGCGGGCATTCGACGGCGAGGATAGCATGAGGAGGGCGCTCCAAAACTGTGGTATGACCCCCGCGAAGCCGTCAACTTCGCGGGGGTTCGTGTTTGGTGACTGCGGCTGCGACTCGTCATGTGTATCTCCGGTGAAGCGAACGAACGTGCGTGAAGCGCTAGTAACCCGCGTTACCTGCGGTCGCGAAAGTGCGGGGTGCGCCTGCGGCACTGCGACGTGAATCGGCCCATTCGTGAGCTGATTTGATGGCGTTGCTTGCGAGCGAGAGCGCGAACTCCGCCCATTCGAGTTCCGCGAAGCGCCACGGGTCTAGTGCTTTTCGCATTTCGTCGAGCATGCTCGCGTATGCGTCGGGAATGAGTTGCGCGCGCACGATCGCCGGAGCGTTCACGATCGCCGCGAGCGTTTCGGCATCCTCGTTCGAGAGCGCGCTTGCCGCGCTCGCGTCGATGATCGTGCGCACCTGACCGACTCGCTCCGTGGCACCTAGCGCCTTCAGCGCTGCACGAATCTCGCTGTCCCTGACTGACGCATTCGCGTCGGGCTTGATAGCGGGCGTGCGACGCAGACGTTCGACGAGTTGCGCACCGCTATCGGCGCGCGCCTTCGCCTTGTCGATGTCGGAGTACAGCGGTGTGAGCGCGGCCTCGGCCTGCTGCGCCTTACCGATCGGAGAGAGTGTTGAGTTCCCGTAAATCGTTGCGAGGCGCTCCAGAGCGGCGAAGGCACTCTTGGAGAGCATGGTGGCGACCAACATGGTGGAGTTGATGTCGGACACGTTGCCGAGCGACGCGGTGACCGAGAATGCGGCCTCGTTCGGGACCGAGATCGCGAGCCCGCGCTTGAGCGCCATGTCGGTCTGACGTTGATAGTCCGTGTGCAGTCGATCGTCCGGCGGAGTCGGTGTTGGCTTGTCGAGGGGATACTTCGGTGGTGTAGCGAGCTGAGCGGTCATCGGGCGTCTCCTGTGATGTCTTTGGCGAGAGCGGCGGACTCGGCTGGAGTGAGAAGGCGAGCCACGACGCCGCTTGGGATGAGCCATCGGCCCGTGTCGGACGGCACACGGACAGCGGGAATCGTCCCGCGATGGATGCCGCGTCGAACGGTCTGCGCTGTCATGCCGAGGCGAGCGGCGAACGTCTCGGGGGTGTCGAATCCGGGGGGGGCAGGGCGCTTCACATTTCGTCTCCTGTAGGCGTGGTGAACGGAGGTGACACGCCTTTTAGCTACACGAAACGAAGGCCATTGTCCACGCCCGGAAATTGACGTAAGTGATTGTAATTAAACGGCTTGCAATTGCGTGGGTCGCAATTGCGCGAACCGACGCGCGCAACTCACCCCGCAGCAACGCTTTCAGTACGCGCATCGGCAACTTGGGCGCGCAGCGAAACGGCGATTCCGCAATGGCGGTGAGCAAAGACACGCCGATTCTTCTGCGCGAAAATGTCACCAACAGCAAACGGGATCGAAATTCAGGCGCAATTGATCGGAGTGAGGACTTGTCGTTTGCGATCAACCAACTACTTTCACTCCAAGAGTTTAGATCACCACGTTGCAACAAGACGTAAGTCGTTTCACTGCAATGGTTTAATTCTCTTAATCAGTAGGTTCTAGGTTCGAGTCCTAGAGGGTGCATGCAGGTGCAGTG
>CBHTUR010000037.1:0-40620 GCA_966096095.1 uncultured Gemmatimonadaceae bacterium
GTCTGGTGCTTTGTGTGGTGCGCTAGTGGATAGCGTCTGACGCACGGCCGGGCGTGTCAGCGCACCCGCCGGCCCTTGCTTCAGACGCTATCGACGGACTACGGCTTATTTCCGTGCGGCTGATCGTAGTGCATCTGCCAATTCCCGTTCGTGATCTTCTGGAAGCTCACGTGCAGGACCACGGCCGATCCCGGGCCTCCCTCAAAGATCGTCATCTCGACGGTATCGTTTTTCCCCGGCTCGCCCGCGTCCTGAAACTTGAAAATCGCGTACGAACTAGGCGTCTTGTCGTCCAGTTTCCCGTACGCGGTTCCTACGAATGTGTTGAACGGTGCGGCCGGCGGCGGAGGAGCGATGGTCGGGTCTGTCGAGCACTGCGCCGTCTGAATGGGCTTATCCAAGTGCCAACTGTGTCCCTTCCAATTCACTTCCAAGTTGTTCGACAACAGGATGTCGCAGTGAAGCGTCAGTCCAAACGTGACATCTTCGTCGTTATCGCTCTTCGCTTTGATTCCGCCGCCAGTCATGCGGCCCAACGCGAGTGGCGTCGTCGGGTCGTACGTAATAAGCGTCTGGACGTAGGGACCCGTGTACGACGGGTCGAAGGCGTTGTTGTCGACGATCAGCTTCCAACCGTCGGTGTTGTTGGCGGCGTTCGACGCAAAGGTCGTCGCACTTGTCAGGAACGTCGCGGCGAGTAAAGGGTTGCTCGGCGCGCTCGGTTCTACACCAAACAAATTCCAGATATCGTATTGGATCTCATCAAAGCTGCTTGAGGGCTCTGGATTGAGATCAAAGAGTGATGTGAGATATGCCGACTTCCGCAGTGTGAGAAGGTCGCCCGCCCAAGGGGTTTGGCCGAGTGCTCGACGCACGGCCGCGAGGTTTGCGGGGTTGTTGACAATGTCGTTGAACGAGAGAATACGAGCATTCCACTGCTGATTGAGGCTGAGTGGGTTATCGATGTCGATACAATAGACCGTGATATTGCCCAAGTTTGGAGTTACGATCTGAGCTTGAAAGCCTCCAATGGGACCGTAAGTCGGATCAACAACACCGCCCCCATTGTACAGATTCTTTATGGTCACGACGTCGGACGGCAGAACGTTCAGGGCGCGGACGGAAGGGGCAACAGCCGCTGATCTTGGCTCAACCGGAGATTCGCCGCACGCGGCGAGTACTCCGGTTGCGAGTAGCATTGCGGTGAAAGGCAGGCGGCGCGTGGAACGTCTCAACATTAGAAAGCTCCGAGTTCGGACGTGGACCTGACGTGCTGAACGAGTAGTCGCGATGCGAAGCACATACCATGCCGCGAAAGTGTGCGATCGTTGAAGAATTTGGAAAATGTATGTTATTGACACCAATAAACTTGAGTCGCTCGGTTGCAAACGGCTGCAGCGGCGAACTGTAACGTGTTGCGTAATCGCAACAACTTGCGTTATGCGTGAGGGGCAGAAGTGACAGCCGCACAACCCATACGCCCGCGTCGGTAGATTCAGCTGAACTGAGATGCGGCATTCACGATTCCCGACCGAGCACCTTCACACACCTACTTCACTATGATCATCGGGCACTTCCGACTCGCGGCGATTTGCACGAGCCTAATGCTCGCCGTTTCACTTCCGCTGGCCGCGCAGCAGAAGGCGCCTAGGAAGCCATTGGCGTCCAAGTCGTCCGAGAAATCGCAGACGCCAAGCCTGCTCGGCACCTGGCAGGGTACCGCCACCGTTCCGTTGCCGGACAGCGCGATTGTTGTGCCTGTGAGCTACAACTTCACGCAGAGCGGCACCACGATTGGCGGCACCGCGATGGTGCCGGGACAAGGATCGGGGCCGATCTCGAACGTGGTGCGCGAGGGCGCGAATCTCAAATTCCGCGTCACGGCGCCGGAAAACCGTCTGCTTGAACACGACGTGAAGATCGGCGCCGACGGCACCATGGAAGGCATGGTGAATCTGAACAATCAGCCCATCGCAAAAATCAAAGTCACTTTCAAAGCGGCGCCGCCGAAGTAAAGCGAGGCGCGCCGCTCAGTTGTTTTGCGGCGGTGCAATGCGCAGCAATTGAAAAGCGAGATTTGACACGAGGCAGTACGACGCGAAGCAGTAGAAGCCGATGCCGGCCACGGCGCTGAGGTTCGTTGTTCCCTTTGCCGCCAGCAAGGCGATCAACATGCCCACGGCGAAGACATCGGCCATCGACCACTTGCTGATGGTCTGCACGAGCGTGAAGAGCCGATAGCGTGAAGCGGCCGATCGCATGGTGAAGATCGGCACCAGCAAGCACGCCTTGGTGACGGGCACGAGCACGCTGAAAAGCAGAATGAGCCCGGCGACAAAATTGTTGTGCGATTCATGCAGACTCTTGATGGCGCCGATGACACTGCGCGTTTCGTTCGACAGGACCCGTGTGGTGCCGAAGATCTCCATGGTCGCTTTGATCGTGAGCACTGGCTGTACCAGCCCGGGCCAGAGCAACACGAGCGAGAGAAGCGAGAGCGCCATCGCCAGCTTGTTGCGCGTCGTCATGGGCACACGCTGAAGAGAGTCTTAGCAGGGATCATGCGCGCCAAGCTATGCGTCGGCGCGCTCGCGGGACAGCGGTTCGTGCTCCGACTCGCGGCAATTCGGGCCGACCGCAGCCTCCTTGCCGCGCTGGGGGACGACCAGCATACTCATTTTGCCTGCCGTTCATCCCGCCCAGTACCCGCCGACGCCGGCCGCGCGCCGCTCGGCCCTCTCCGATGGAGTCATGCATGGCGTTCCCGATTCAACCGACGCTCGCTCGTCGATCACTCTTGCGTCAGGTGGGCTTGGTGCCGACTGTCGCGGCGGCGTTCGCGCTCGCGCCACTCGGACTGGTGTCAGCCCAGGGCAGCTGTGGCGGCGCGCGTGCCGGCACGCCGGCCTGCGATACGACGCCAGCCAAAGCACCGTTCGCCGCGACCGGATGGAAGACGGTGGCACTCGATCACTTCTCGATGCAGGCCACCGATCCGAAGCGTGAGGCAGCGTACTACGCGACGCTGATGAACTGGAAGGTGCGAAGCGACGACGGTAGCACGATCGTGATGGATATGGGTGACGTTGGCAGCGTGTACATTCGCGGCGGATTTGTTGCGCCTCCGGCCAGCGCTGCCCCGACGCCACCGCCGCGCGCAGCGGGCGATACGACGGCGGGCCGAGGCGCCGGACGAGGAGCGGGCGGTGGCGGCGGCGCGCGCGCGCCGCGCAGCGTCGTCTGGGATTCGTTCTGCTGGGTGATTGCTCCGTGGGATGCAAAAAAGGTGAAAGCGGAACTCGAGAAGCGTGGCCTCAATCCGGTTGCGGACAACGACGGAAAGGGCTTTGAAAGCTTTCACGTGAAAGATCCTGACGGTTTCGATCTGCAGATCAGCAACGACTTCAACGTGAAGGCGCGCAAGACGAAAGCGGCGATGGGCAAATTGCCCGCCGCCGCGCCATTTGAAGGAACCGATTGGAAAACCGTCTGGCTCGATCACATCTCGTTCCGTGTCAGCAACTACAAGGAGACCACGGCTTTCTATGTGGCGTTGCTGGGTTGGACCGCGACCGGCGATGAAGGGAGTCAGAACGAAGTGCTGATGGGAGATGTCGGGAACGTGCTGATTCGCGGTGCCAATCCGTTGGCGCCTGGATATCAGTTGCCGAACCCGCGTCGCGCGCAGATGGATCACATCTCGTTTGGCATCACGCCGTTCGATGCGGACGGCACGAAGGCCGTGCTCGACAAGCGCGGACTGAGCGGCCGCGCGGATACCGGCGGCAAGGGTGACATTCACGATCCGGCGGCGGCGTACAAGAGCTATCACACGGCAACGCCCGATGGATTTGATCTGCAGATCAGCAACATCAGCAAGGCGAATCGCACGGTTCGCTAGTTGGTGAGGTCCACCGAACGGCGATTCGCGATGGCGGATCGCCGTTTGTGCGTTTGGGAACCCTATTCCGCGAGAGGTGCGCCATGGCGCAGGTGCATACGGGCCGCATGACAGTGGACGTGGACGGAGATTTTGTCGTCTTCCTGATTGGCATGCGCATCAACCGCTGGTGGAAGGTGCACAAATGGCTACCGGTCGCACTGGCGATGCCCAAGATGATCAAGGAGCTGCAGGCGAACCCGGACAGCGGTCTGCTCGCGGTGCGTCAAGGTGTGAGCACCATGGTGCAGTATTGGCGCAGCTTTGAGGCGCTGGAGAGCTACGCGCGCAGCCACGATCACGAGCACTGGCCGGCGTGGGTCGCGTTCAACAAGAACGTGCGGAGTTCAAGCGGTGACGTGGGAATCTGGCATGAGACCTATCGCGTACGCGCGGGCGAGTACGAGGCGATCTACGGATCGATGCCGCGGGCCGGACTCGCGCTCGCCGGGCGCCACGTGCCCATCGGCGCGCAGCGGGATTCGGCCCGTGACCGGTTCGCGGCGTCCGCATGACAGTAACCGCCAGACAGCGGCCGCCGGCGATGTCGAGAGCGCGCCGTCGGCTCCGACTAGGTGCAAGGCGCGCGTCAGCGCTGGCCGAACACCCCTTCAACGCTTCTGGAGACGAACGATGAAATTCATGATGATGATGAACGCGCCGCGCGGCGACGGTGACTGGAACGTGAGCAACTGGCGACCGGAGGACTTTCAGGCGCACATCGCGTTCATGATGTCGTTCAATCAGCAGTTGAAGGCCGACGGCGAGTTTGTCGACGGGCAGGGACTCACCCCGCCGGGAATGGCGAAACGCGTGAAGGCCGACGCCAACGGCGCGCCCATCACGGACGGCGTGTTTCCGGAAAGCAAAGAATTTCTTGCGGGCTATTGGATTATCGACGTTGAGAGTGCGGAGCGGGCGTACGCACTGGCGGCGAAAGTGTCGGCCGCGCCCGGTCCGCAAGGTCGTCCGCTCAACATGGACATCGAATTGCGGGAGATCATGAGCGGTCCGCCGGTCGATGGCTGAGGTGCCGCGCATCGAGCATCTGCTGCGTGAGGTCGCGCCGCAGGTGCTCGGCGCATTGGCGCGTCGCGCCGTGGCCCTCGATGTGGCAGAAGATGCCGTTCAAGACGCCATGATGGCTGCCGTCGACCAGTGGCCGCGCGATGGCGTTCCGTCCAATCCGCGCGGCTGGTTGTATTCGGTGGCCCGACGGCGCCTCGTGGACTACACGCGCAGCGAGGTCGCGCGCCGTCGTCGCGAGGAAGCATTGGTTGCGTCGGTTCAGCTGGAAGCGTTGAGCCGCGACGATGAGTCGTTTGCCACCGAAGCGGACGACTCGCTCGTGTTGCTCTTCATGTGCTGTCACCCGTCGCTGACCACGCCAAGCGCGATTGCGTTGACCCTGCGTGCCGTGGGTGGACTGACGACGGCCGAGATTGCACGCGCGTTCTTTGTGCCGGAGGCGACGATGGCACAGCGAATCAGTCGGGCGAAGGCAACGATCAAGGCATCGCAGTTGCCGTTTGCAATGCCCGATGAGGGACAGCGCGCAGAGCGGCTGCGAGTCGTCATGCATGTGCTCTACCTCATCTTCAACGAAGGCTACGTGGCCCATCAAGGTGCCACGCTGCAGCGGGCCGACCTGACGGCGGAAGCCATTCGTCTGACGCGCATGCTCTCGAGTCAGCTGCCCGAAGAGTCGGAGGTGGCGGGACTGCTCGGGCTCATGTTACTGACGGAGGCGCGCCGCGACGCGCGAAGCACAGCGACCGGCGCACTGGTTCCGCTTGATGCGCAGGATCGAACGCGCTGGCATCGTGGCCTCATCGAGGAAGGCACGCAGTTGGCAACGCGGGCCATGAGCGGCGGACGCGTGGGCGTCTTCGCCGTGCAGTCCGCGATTGCGGCGTTGCACGACGCCGCCGAAAGCGTCGCCTCGACCGACTGGCGACAAATACTGGCTCTCTACGGCGTGCTGTTACAGCTCCAGGACAATCCGATGGTGCGTCTCAGTCACGCCATCGCCGTCGCGATGGTGCACGGACCGCAGTCGGGCTTACAGCAGCTCGACACGCTCGAAGAAGAAAGCCGCGCCGCCATTGGTTTTCGCATTGATGCGGCGCGGGCGCATTTGTTCGAACATCTCGGGGACGCAACGAAGGCATCGGCGCTGTACCTCAAGGCAGCCAATGGCACAGCGAGCATCCCGGAGCGCGACTATCTTCTGGAGAAAGCCGCCCGCTTGCAGACATCGGCACCGACCTAATCAGGCACTCATGCACCGACTCTTGAATCGATTCACGGCCCGCGCGTTCGCGCTCTCAGGCGTACTGCTGGCACTCGGCGCGCCGGCATCGTTGCAGGCTCAGCGCTCCGGCAATCCGATTCTGCAAGGTTGGTATGCCGACCCGGAAGCGCATGTCTTCAACGGCGAGTACTGGATCTTCCCCACATACTCGGCGCCGTATGGCGAGCAGACGTTTATGGATGCGTTTTCGTCGCGCGATCTGATTACGTGGACGAAACACGCGCGCGTTCTGGACACAGCCAACGTGAAGTGGGCCAAGCGCGCGGTGTGGGCCCCGAGCATCGTGAAGAAGGGAGACTGGTACTATCTCTTCTTCGGCGCGAACGACATTCAGAACGATCAGCAGGCCGGTGGCATCGGCGTGGCGAAATCCAAGTCGCCGGCGGGTCCGTTTATCGATCACATCGGTAAGCCGTTGATCGATGCATTTCACAACGGCGCGCAGCCGATCGATCAGATGGTATTTCAGGACAAGGACGGTTCGTACTACATCGTCTACGGCGGCTGGCGTCATTGTAACATTGCCAAGCTGAACGACGACTTTACGGGGCTTGTGCCCTTTGCGGACGGATCGACGTATAAGGAAATCACGCCAACCGGATACGTCGAAGGCGCATTCATGCTCCGCAAAGACGACAAGTACTACTTCATGTGGTCCGAGGGCGGATGGACTGGGCCGAACTATGCGGTTGCCTATGCCGTGGGTTCATCGCCGTTCGGGCCGTTTGAGCGCGTCGGAAAGATTTTGAGCCAGGACTCGACCGTCGCGACGGGCGCCGGACATCATTCGGTGTTGCACGCGGACGGTTCGCCGAACTGGTATATCGTTTATCATCGTCGGCCGTTGGGTGAAACGGACCGCAATCATCGCGTGGTGAGCATCGATCTCTTGCAGTTCGATGCAAGCGGCAAGATTCAGCCGGTCAAGATCACGAAAGACGGCGTGGCTGCTGATCCACTGAAAGGGCGCAAGCCGTGAGCGAGACGATTGCCAGCTACGCCACCGCCTTCGAATTTCCGACGCTCGAGCAAATTCGCGCGAATCGTGAGCGCTTAGGCGCGCGCATCAACTACACTTCCACGCGCCGCGTCATCGACGACGCACTGGAGCGCGCAGTGGGCGCCGAGACGCAGGTGTGGCTTAAGGAAGAGCTCTTCCAACGCACGGGAAGCTTCAAACCACGCGGTGCGCTCACGGTGATGCTTGATCTCGACCGCGATGCACTCGCGCGCGGCGTAGTGGGCGTGTCGGCCGGAAATCACGCGATCTCGCTGGCGTACTGCGCGCGTGAACTCGGTACCACCGCGACGGTGGTGATGCCCAAGACGGCCAATGCGTTTCGGGTGCAGGTGTGTCGCGAAATGGGCGCCAGTGTGGAGCTGGTTGAGAACGTGCATCTCGCGTTTGATCGCGTGCGCGAAGTGGAGCGCACGGAGGGGCGCACCTTCGTGCATCCGTACGAGGGACCCAAGACGGCGCTCGGCACCGCGACGGTCGGACTCGAATTCATAGATCAGGTGCGCGCCGCCGGGAGTGCGCTCGACGCCGTACTGGTCGCGGCCGGTGGTGGCGGGCTGACGGGCGGTGTGGCCTGCGCCGTCAAGCGCATGAGTCCGAGCACCAAGGTGTACGTGATCGAACCGACGGGAGCCGACAGCATGGCGCGGAGTTTTGCCGCTGGCAGCCCGCAGAGCATCGACGCGGTGCGCACGATTGCCGATTCGCTTGGTGCACCGCGGTGTGAGCCATACTCGTATGCACTCAATCGCGCTTTCGCGGACGATGTTGTGCTCGTGACCGACGATCAGATTCGCGACGCCATGCGATTGCTCTTTCGGTCGGCCAAGCTCGTGGTGGAGCCTGCCGGCGCCGCCGCGCTCGCGGCGTTGATGTATCCGCTGCGCGAGGCGCTTGGCGGACAGCGCGTGGGACTCGTTGTGTGCGGAGCAAACGTCGATGTGCAAACCTATACAACACAGGTGAACACACCGTCGGTGTAGTCGCGGAATATCGCACCGTTTTAGCGGAAATCGCGTAGGGGTCTCCCCGATCAACCTTCGCGCCGAACGTGCCGATACCGATCATCGTTGGATCTTCCGCACACTGCCGGAGCCCACCGATGCCGCCAGCCCGCACGCACATCGCGCCGACCGGACGCGAGCTGTTCTTCGATCACGACGAGATCATTGTCAGCAAGACGGATTTGACTGGCAAGATCACGTACGCCAATCGCGTATTCATGAAGGTCTCCGGCTACACCGAAGGAGAATTGCTCGGTGCGCCGCACAGCCTCATTCGGCATCCGGACATGCCGCGCTCCGTCTTCAAATTGCTGTGGGAACGCCTGAACGCTGGGCACGAAGTATTCGCGTACGTCAATAATCTCGCGCGCAGCGGCGACAACTACTGGGTGTTGGCGCACGTAACACCCTCGTACGGCCCGCGTGGCGAAATTGTCGGCTTTCACTCCAACCGCCGCGTGCCGGAGCCGAGCAAGGTCGAAGCGGTCAGCGCGCTGTACGGCATGCTATCGTCCGCCGAACGTCGCGAGCAAGATCGCGCGCTCGGCTTACGCCGTTCGACCGAAATGCTGAATACCACGCTCAACTCAGTCGGAAAATCCTACGATGAATGGATCTGGACACTCTGACGATGCCGTCGAGTGCCAATGGCAACGATCGTTGTACGATATGAGAGCAGAGTTCCGTGACCACGCCTGTCAAAGCGTCACCTCGCGCCCCGTCAACAAGGCGCCACGCTGAATCGAAGGACGCCGCGACCATCGCGGCGTTGCGAGCGGAGGTCGAATCGTATCGGGTCGGAATTGCGCGCATCTGCGACGTGGCGCGCCATGCTGCGGCTGGCAACCTGGAACCTCGCGTGCTGGGGATCGCGGCCGACGGTCCGTTGGGTGAGCTCGCCGCGTCGGTCAATCATCTGCTCGATCTTTCCGACGCGTTTGTGCGCGAGGCCAGCGCATCGCTGCAGCACGCATCGGAACGCAAGTACTACCGTCGGGTGCTGACGCGCGGGCTGCTCGGCACCTATCGCGACGCGGCCGTGCTCATCAATCGCGCGACCGATCAGATGCAACGGGGTACGGCTGAACTGACGCGCGCAGCGGAGGCCCGTCTGCGTCTGGCCGACGAATTCGAAGCGGCCGTCAAGGCCGTGGTGGACGAAGTTGCGGCCGCCGCGACCGAGTCGCGCACCACAGCGCTGCGCCTGAATGGAACCGCCGAGCGGACATCGACGCAGAGCGTGCTGGTGGCGGACTCTGCGTCGCAAGCGAGCCGCGGTGTCGATTCTGTGGCGGCTGCGGCCGAAGAGATTACGGCCACCGTGGGCGAAATCGAACGTCAGGCGCTCGAGACGCGTCAGATTTCAAATGAGGCCGTTGCGGCGGCCACCGCGACCAATGAGACCGTGCAGGGGCTAACGCAGGCGTCGACTCGAATCTCGCACGTCGTGAAGATGATCAACGACATCTCATCACAAACGCGTCTGTTGGCGCTCAACGCGACGATCGAGGCCGTACGTGCGGGCGAAGTTGGACGGGGCTTTGCGGTCGTCGCGAACGAGGTGAAAGAACTCTCTGCAAAAACGACCGACGCCACACGAGAAATCGAAGAGCAAGCGGCGGCGATTCAGATGGTGAGTGAGCACGCCGTGGATTCGATTGGGGGGATACAGTCCACAATTCGCCGTGTCTACGACCTGTCGAGCTCCGTTTCGGATGCGGTACGGGAGCAGCGCAGTGCCAATAACGAAATCAACCGCAGTATTCACGAGGCTGCCGTAGGTACGCGGCAGGTAACGGACGGCATTCAGACCGTCTCGACTGCGGTACGCGAGACAAGTGACGCCGCCGGCCGAATGCTCGGCGCCGCCGACTCGCTCTCGACGATGTCGGATAGACTGCGTAGTGAAGTTGAGAAGTTCCTGCGGACGATACGCGCGGGGCAATAGCGCGTCAGCGAAATCGCGCTTGCGCGGCGCGCACGGGGCATTCACGTTAGCCCCATGATTCGTTCCGACGCTGACGCTTACGGCGCCGCCTATCAGGCGGCGCTCGCCGACCCTGAAGCGTTCTGGGCAAGCGCCGCCGACGCGCTGCACTGGGATCGCCGCTGGGATCGCGTTTTGGATGACCGCCACGCGCCGCTTTATCGCTGGTTCAGCGGCGGATCGCTCAATACGTGCTACAACGCGATCGACCGTCATGTCGAGCATGGGCGCGCGGAGCAGGCGGCGGTGATCTACGACAGTCCCGTCACCAACACCAAGCGTCGAATTAGCTATCGCGAACTGCGCGACGAAGTGGCGCGTTTCGCGGGAGTCTTGCGTTCGCTTGGCGTGGGGAAGGGAGACCGTGTCGTGATTTATATGCCGATGGTACCGGAAACGCTCATCGGCATGTACGCCTGTGCGCGAATTGGCGCGGTCCACTCGGTGGTGTTTGGCGGCTTCGCGCCGAACGAACTGGCCGTCCGTATTGACGATGCACAACCCAAAGTGGTGCTGACCGCGAGTTGCGGCATAGAAGTACAACGCGTGGTGCCGTACAAGCCGCTGCTCGATGCGGCACTGGCGATTGCGACGCATCAGCCCAATCACTGCGTGGTGTTACAGCGCGATGTTCATCGCTGCGATCTGATCGCACCGCGCGATGTCGACTGGCGTGATGTGGTGCAGACGGCCGCACCCGTGGAGTGCGTGCCCGTCGCCGCCACCGATCCGCTCTACATTTTGTACACCTCGGGCACTACCGGCATGCCCAAGGGCGTGGTGCGCGACAACGGCGGTCATGCGGCAGCGCTGCTTTGGTCCATGCAGAACATCTACGGCGTTCAGCCGGGAGAAGTATTCTGGGCGGCGTCGGATTTCGGCTGGGCCGTGGGTCATTCGTACATTGTGTATGCCCCGTTGCTGGCGGGGTGCACCACGGTGGTGCACGAAGGCAAGCCGGTGGGCACGCCCGATGCCGGCGAGTTCTGGCGCGTGATTGAAGAGCATCATGTGCGCGTGTTGTTCACGGCACCGACCGCGTTTCGCGCTATCAAACGCGAAGACCCTAAGGGCGAGCATTTCACGCGCTATGACGCGTCGTGTTTGCGCGCGCTGTTTCTCGCGGGTGAACGACTCGATCCGGACACGTATCACTGGTCGCGTGCCCTGCTGCAGCGCCCGGTGGTCGATCACTGGTGGCAAACCGAAACCGGATGGCCGGTGGCTGCGAACTGCCTGGGTCTCACGGCGTTTCCGGTCAAACCCGGCTCACCGACCAAGCCGGTGCCGGGATACACGGTGCAGATTCTCGACGACGATGGTCACGAGCTGCCGCCGAACAAGGAAGGAGCGGTGGTCATCAAGTTGCCGTTGCCGCCGGGATCGTTACCGACATTGTGGCGTAACGACGCGCGCTACATCGATACCTATCTGACGAAGTATCCCGGCTATTACCTCACGGGCGATGGCGGGTACATCGATGAGGATGGCTATCTGTTCATTATGGGCCGCGTGGACGACATCATCATCGTCGCGGGGCACAACTTGTCCACGGGGTCAATTGAACAGGCGTTGGCGAGTCACGCCGATGTGGCCGAGTGTGCGGTGATTGGGGTGCGCGATGCACTCAAGACGCAGCTGCCCGTGGGGCTGGTGGTGCTCAAGGCCGGTGTCTCGCGCAATCACGAAGAGATTTCGACTGAGCTGGTGCAACTGGTGCGCGATCAGGTGGGGCCGGTGTCCAACTACAAGCAGGTGGCGATCGTGTCGCGATTGCCCAAGACGCGCTCGGGAAAGGTGTTGCGGAAGACCATGCGCCTGATTGCGGATGGCGATGCGTGGACCATGCCCCCGACGATCGACGAACCCTCGACGCTCGACGACATCGCGGTGGCGTTGCAGGGATTGGGATTGGCACGGAGTTCGGGCTCGTCGATTGGGGCGTGAGTGTCTATTCTGTTTAGCATGACAGAACCGATAGACCGCGCGCGCCTGCTGCACGGCGTCACGCTCAAGGCCATGCTGGAGCATCTCGTGGAGCGCTACGGCTGGGACGGATTGGGTTCGCGCATCGAGATCCGCTGCTTCACCCACGATCCGAGCATCCCGTCGTCGCTCAAATTTCTTCGCAAGACACCATGGGCGCGCGAGAAGGTCGAGTCGTTGTACGTGCACTCAGCGTCGCACCCGCGGAAGACAAAGCCGGCGACGTAACAGACTGGCGCGATGCTTAACCGCGCGGCAAAATTCGCAGCGTGTTGGAATTTCATGACCTGTACTGAACGGAGCATTCAATGCATTCGAAGATCGCGCTTACGGCGGCGCTGGCGTGTGTGGTCGCGGCTGGTTTACACCCTTCGACCGCCCAGGCCCAAAAGCAAAAGACCTGTCACGGTACGCTCCCCGACTCCGCGTACATGGAAACGAGTCCAGTCTACCGCGACTGCGACGTGGACAAGCCAACCAAAATCAAAGGCAACGCGCCGCGAGTGAACTATCAGCCCAACTTTTCCGGTGTGCCGCGCGATCAATGTTGGGCGGCCGGGTTCGAATTCGTAGTCGATACGAACGGCGTCTACGAGCGCGAGACCGTGCGCACGAGCCCGGGCAATGAGCCGGATCTGGAAGACGCCGTACGCGCGACGCTCGATCAGCTTCGCTTTGAGCCGGCGCGGCGCGACAACGCGAAAGTGCGTCAGGTGTACGTGCACCGCTTTGTGACCGGCGTGGTGGTGCGCGCAGTGGCGACGACAAGAGGTGGCGCGGCCGTTCCTGGGCCACCGCCGGCACCGGTGCGACCGCCGAAGTGTTGAGGCGGTTAGGCTCTGATGTTGCGGAGCGAACAATGCTAACGGCCAAACGCTGTTCGATAAACGCGAAACGTTTGGGCGATTAGGCGAACAACCGATGAGTCCTATCGCTTGCGCAGCACACCAAACGCTTGCGGTGCGGCGGTAAGTGGCCCAACCAGAAAGACCCGCGCTCCCGAGCTCGACTTGAGTGCGGCGGGCAGCGACTCGAGGCGCACACGCGGAGCACCGGGCGTGTCGAGATAGGCAACATCGCCTTGAATTACCAATGTGCCGTCGTGTGCTTCCACGCCATCAGCGGCACGCACATGGTACGCGCGAACATCGTATACCGCCGCCCCGCCGGGGGCGACTTCGGGTGCGCGCTCGGTGGTGAATCGACCTTCGAGCATCACTTCGAGGCCGCTGGCGGCGTTGAGTTCCTGAAGCAGCGGACCACTCAGTGCGAACGTAGGTCCGCTGCCGTTGGCGGGTTGGAGCGCGAGACGTGCGAGCGGCTCCGCACCGATGCGGCGAATGATGCCGCGAATGGTGTCGGCCGCTGGCGCCGAGGGCGCGCTCGGCGCATTCGCTGGGGGCGGTGGTGTGGTATCGAGCTGAATGCTCGACGAAGTCGTCGACGGCGGCAAATTGTGCACGGCGTCGTTCGGTAACGTGGTGGCGGGCACAACGCCGATAGTATCTGCCGTGGCGGCGTCGCGATCACCGCCGCATGCCGCGACAGCGCAGCACAACGCCAGGAGTTGAAGAAAACAAGCGCGACGGGGAAGTCGTCGAGTCATTGGAGGCGCGCGATCGCGATTCGGAGATTCGACGCGAGCGGAGTCGTAGCGTTGGCGCGGACGTTCAGCAACTGCGGGGTGGTGAACGATCCGCTCAACTCAAAGTACGCGTGCGCACCGCCGCGAATGCTTGGCACCTGCGCAACGAACGAGCCGGGCGTGAGCGCGAGGGGTGCAATGGGGAACGCCGTGTTCCAGCGCGCTGACCACGCTGGCGTCGCGTTCAGGCCAGCGTAGATGCTGCGCAAGTTCCAGGTTGCGAACTGAATATCGGGGCTCGGGTTCACGAGACCTGGATAGTCGTCGGCATAGAGCGCGAGTCCCCAACCGCCGAGGAGTTGATCGAGCGATACGCCGGCGACGGCGGTAAGGTTCGCGGTGCCGACGGCGGTGGTGTTGATGAGTGCGCGCAGAAATGCCGTGTCGTTGGTTGCGTAACGGTCCGACGCGTATCGGACCAGCGACCACGTGGTTTGATAGAAGTTGCCGGTGCTTCCCTGCGAGCTCGCGTCGCCGAACGGAGACCAGTCCCACGGCGAAAGCAGCTTGGGGCGAATCTCGTTGAATTGTCGACGCACGCCGTACGTCGGACGGTGAACGGGATCGTTGGCGAGACAGGTTGCATCAGATGCATTGAAGTCGCAAAAGACCCCGTTTGTGCTGGCCGAACCGTATCCGGAGTTCCCCCGCCACAACTCGTGATGTACGTAGTCGCGCGTCCAGATCTCCTCGGCGTGGCGCGCCGTTCCTTCTTCCAGCCATGACTGCTCAAAGCTCGCGGCATTTAATGCGATTCGCGCGCCAAGCGATGCAACATGCTTCACTTCATGTACGACCGTTCGACCCATGAAGTTGAACCAACCATCGGGAAAATTGACGCTTTCCAGATTGGAGCCTGAGGAAACAGGCGTAGACCCGTAAAAGTATTCGCCGAAGTTTGATCCACGCGAGACACTGCTCGCAAACATATCGCACGAGGTCACGAAGGCCGCCGCGCCGCTTCCGTTCACGCGATCGGTGAATACCATCGACACTTTTCCATCGTTGTCGAGTGCGGCGTCGCGGAGCAACGGATCTCCGAACGCCTTCTTGACCGAAAAGTACTGCTCATTGTCAAACGTCTGACCAAGGCGTTGATAGAATCCGGCAAGCGCGGCGTCGTTGGCGGATTGCAAGACGTTGGCCGAGTCCTCCCACACGATGGACTTTGTACCGACGCGGAGTGCTTTGACGCGCATGACGCGTGTTGTGTCCTGACATCCGCCTGTAAAGGTGAAATACAGGGTGCGCATGTCGCCGACGCTAACATCTGCTGCCGCCGCGCGAAGCGAAGACTCGCGACGCGTGGACGCTGTGCTCGCGCCTACGCGCCGCGACGCCGAGATGAGCTCGGCGTAGTCACGACGCGTCCGCTCAAGGTGATCAAAGTGCGCCCTCTCCTGTCGTAAGCGGGCCGCATCGTCGGAGTTCACGTTCTGCACGGAGCGTGCAGATGTTAGCGCACGTGTCTGGAGAGCCGCCGCCGCTCCCGCCGCCACCGGATTGCCCGCGAGTTCGAACGCGCTGGTCGTGTTCGGTGACGTCGCATCGCTGAACACGGTCACGAGGTACTTTGCCGCGCCACCCGTGGGCGCCAGCTGATTGCACGCCGACTCGGCGGCGCTTTGCAGAATGAGCGCTTGCCCGAGCGGAATGGTTCGTTGCGTTACCGTGAGCGGTTGAGAGCGCGTTGCTGCGGCAGAGCCGACGTT
Source organism: uncultured Gemmatimonadaceae bacterium (assembly GCA_966096095.1). Taxonomy (GTDB): domain Bacteria; phylum Gemmatimonadota; class Gemmatimonadetes; order Gemmatimonadales; family Gemmatimonadaceae; genus Gemmatimonas. The sequence goes on from CBHTUR010000037.1 coordinate 15,607, forward strand.
TACGACACGTACGTCGACGTTCCCGCTCAAAACACAGGGCACAGAAACGACCAATTGCGTCGCGCTCGCGCTGGCGATCGGCGCCGGCACACCACCGATGGTGACCGACACCCCGCCGAGCGACGTATCGAACCCACTACCGGTGATGGTGGCGTTGCTGCCGGGTGTCAGAGTAGCCGGTGCGATGTTGGCGATAACCGGCGCAGCGCCCGGCACGTTGACGGTCGCGCTACCTGAGATGCCCTCACTATTCGCGATCACGGTTCCGACGCCGGCCGCAAGGCCGGTGACCACACCGCTGGCATTCACCGCGACGATCGCTGGCGTAGTGGTCGACCACGTGATCACGCGGCCGGTGAGCGTTCCACCGTTCGCGTCGCGCAGCGTGGCAGTTGCCTGCTGCGTCGTGCCGATCGTTACCGTGGTAGAAGACAGCGCGACGGAGACCGACGCGATCGGAATCGGCAATACGGTCACGATCGTGTTGCCGCTCGCTCCCTCGCTGGTGGCAGTAATTGTTGCCGCGCCCGCCGCCAACGTTGTGACGAGACCACTCGAGGAGACCGAGGCAACCGATGGGGACGCAGAAACCCACGAGATGGCCCGGCCGGTCAGCACGTTGCCCTTGCTGTCACTGAGCGTGGCTGTCAGCGCAACGGGCGTTCCGACCAAGACGGTCGATGAGGACGGTCGAATCGATACCGATGCGACGGCCACCGGTTTGGTTGGCGAGTCGCAGCCCGCGGCGACGAGTGCAACGGCGAGCGCACGGCGCGCAAACCGGAGCCACACTCGCGGCGCACCAGAATGCATGCGGTATGGCAGCAAGGGAGAATCGGACAGGGTCAGGTAACAAACGGGAGCGACACGCACCCACGCTTTCGATAAATTTCGGTAACGCCTGCCAAAGTACGAGCGGGCCGACGGCCTGACCAGCACCAACTCTGATTCAGGATAGAACAATGCCGACGTACGTCTACGAAACCATCCCAACGAGCGCGAGCGAAGCGCCCGAACGCTTCGAAGTGCGCCAGTCGATGTCGGAGCCCAGCCTCTCGGCGCATCCCGAAAGCGGCGTGCCCGTACGTCGCGTGCTCTCCGGCGGCTTGGCGACCTTTACCGAAGGCGCTTCCAGCAGCGCCGCACGCAGTGGAAAATCGCTCCCTGTCGGAGGTGGAGGATGCGGCGCCGGCTGTGCGTGCGTATCGTAGGCCACTATGAAAACTCTTCCCGCCCCCCGGCTCGCACTGATGAGCGCACTGCTCATCGCCAGCCCAGTATTCGCACAGCGCGCGCCCTCGTCGGCTGCGGCCGGTGTTGCGCAAGGTGTTGTTCCCGGAGTCGAAGTGCTGCTCTCCGACTCGCTGCATCTGCTCAAGGGCAAGCGCGTTGGTCTGCTGACCAATCACTCTGGCCGTGATCGCAAAGGCACGAGCACCATTGATTTGCTCTTCAAAGCGCCCGGCGTGAAGCTCACCGCGCTTTACGGCCCGGAGCACGGCATTCGCGGCGTCGCGAAAGCCGGCGAGAAGATCAGCTCGAGCGTCGACTCGGCGACCGGTGTAAGGGTTTATTCGCTGTACGGCGACGTCGAATCACCGACGGCGGACATGATGAAGGACATCGACGTGCTCGTGTACGACATTCAGGATGTCGGCGCGCGCGTCTACACTTTTGAATGGACCCTGGCGCTTGCGGCTGCGTCGGCCAAAAAACCGGTGATCATTCTCGACCGGCCGGATCCGATTCGTGCGGACCGAATCGAAGGCAACATTCTCGATCCGAAATTCGCCTCGCTTGTGGGACAGCATCCGGTGTCGCTGCGCTACGGGCTCACCGTTGGCGAATTGATGCGCTTTCTGGTCGGACAAAAGCTCATCGATGCGAAAGTCACCGTGGTACCGATGAAGAACTACACGCGCGCGATGTGGTTTGACGAGACGAAGATTCCGCGGGTGAATCCGTCACCAAATTTGCGCACGCTCGACGCCGAGCTGCTGTATCCGGGCACGGTGTTCTTCGAAGGTACGAACGCCACGGAGGGACGTGGCACCGATTCGCCGTTCACGCTCATCGGCGCGGACTATCTCAAGGACAACATGGCGATCGCGGCCGAACTCAACGCGATGAAACTGCCGGGAGTGAAGTTTGACACGGCGACGCGCACAATCGAAGCCGGCTACAAGTTTGCGGGCAAGACGATTCCAATGATCTCGGTCAAAGTGGTGGATCGCAACGCGGTCAAGCCGGTGGAGCTGGGCATTCGCATGCTGCGCGCCTTCTATGCGCACCACCCAACCGAGTTCAAGTGGCGCGAGCCGAGTGTGAACGCGGCGGGTCGTACGCGCTCGATTGATCGTCTCGCTGGCACTGATGAACTCACCAAGGCCGTTGAAGCGAACACGGTCGACGCGCTCATCGCCAAGTGGAACGCCGACGCGACGAAGTTTGCCACACTTGTAAAGCCGTACCTACTGTACCGCTGACGCTGGCCACACGGCGATCGTAGCGCGACCTGTGGCTCGCTGACTGGTAGCGAACTGCGGGGACTGCGGGAACTTCAGGAACTGCAGGAACTGCAGGAACTGCATTTTTATCGCAGAGGAAACGGAGGAAACAGAGGAAACTGAGGACTGCGCATCGCTGCGTTTCTCGAGTGCGGGGCAGTCGGTGGGAAATTTTCAATGGTTGAACAGCGCGCGGCATTCGGCACGGTCGGTGCGTTTGGTTTTCCTCTGCGTACTCTGCGTCCTCTGCGGTGAATTGCTGTTCCCGCGGTCTCCTCGGCGTGCCAAGCTGGGTGTTTGCCGGGACTGCTAAACTGCATTAAACCGCAGAGTACGCAGAGTGCGCCGAGGACTGCGCATCGCTCCTTTTCTCAAGTGCGGGGCAGTCGAGGGGAATAATTTCTTGGTTGAACAGCGCGCGGCATTCGGCACGGTCGGTGCGGTTGGATTTCCTCTGCGCACTCTGCGTCCTTCGCGGTGAATTGCTGTTCCTGCGGTCTCCTCGGCATTCTCTGAGCCGGCGGCGTTGAATATCAGTTCGCTAAAAAGAAACGGCGCGGCGTTGAAGGTGCTCACCGCCGCGCCGTTCTTTTGTCGTTGCTACCGGCTGCTTACCACTCGACCTTCATGCCCACCTGACCCGAGCGGGCGCCGTAGGAGCTGAGAGGCACGCCAAACGTCGAGACGGCCGCGCCGGCGGCGGTGAACTGCGTGCCGCCGTACGTGAGGTTGTTCTTGAAATTGAAGACGTTGAACGCTTCGGCCGAGACGCTGACGCTCTTGCCGTTCCAGTTGTAGAGCGGGCGCGAAAGGCGAACGTCAACCGTGCGATACCAGTTGACCCACGCGTTGGCCGGCATCGCCGTGCGGATACCCGTGCTGCTGACCGTGCCGCCCGGATAGTCGTCGCCGGTGACGTTGTCGAGATTGATGTCGCGACCGTCGATCTGGCCGAACGGACGCGGGCTGGCAAACGTCGACACCGCAGAGAGCTGGAACTTGAATGGCAGTGGCGTGATGTTCGAAATCACGAAACGATGCCGTTCGTCGCCCGTCGTGCGCTGGCGGTTGAAGAGGAAGTTGTAGGCGAAGTTCGGCAGCGCGGCCGTATCAAAGTCGCCCTGATAGAAGCCCAGCGTGTAGGCGAAGTTGATGCGCTGTTTCTTGCGCTGCCACGTGGCTTGCACCATCACCGACGAGTAGTCCGACTGTCCGATGTCGTCCCACAGCAGGATGTCACCGTAGTTGGCCGTCAGCTTGCGCCGGTTCGGCGTAACCGTCTTGTCGAGATAGTTCGGGTTGCGCTGCACATAGAGGTTATCCATGTGCTGCATCACGTAGTCGAGGTTCAGGCCAAATTCCGGCGTGAGCTGATGTCCGACGCCGAGCGACATCTGCCGGCTGTGCGGCGTCTTCATCTCGAGGTTCATCAAAATCGGCGCGGGTGAGCCCGACTGCCCCGCGATCACGCGCTGACGCAACACCGCCGGATCCTTTGTCGGCAGGTTCGTCGTGTTGTTGAACGTGAAGTTGTACGTCCGCCACGTCGAGTTACGACGCTCCTGGAAGCCCATGAAGCTTGTGACGCGATCGTAGATGATACCAAAGCCGCCGCGCACGAACGTCTTGTTGTTCTTCCACGGATCCCACGAGAACGAAACGCGCGGCGAGATGTTGCCGAGCTGGTTCTTGCGGTTGCCGGCGTTGAGATAGTTCTTGAGCTCCGGGATCGCCTGCAACACGGGATCCTTCGACCACGGCGTCACGTAGTCGTTGTTCATCGTGTTCAACTCGGCGTCATGCCGCAGGCCGAGCGACAGCGTGAAGTTCGGCTTGATGCGCCACTCGTCGTTGATGTACAAGCCGGTGGTGTAACCCGTGGCGCTCGCGATGGCGTCTGAGGTGCCGTTCGGATCGTTGAAGCCGACCGCGATGGAGGCCGAGGTTGGCAGCGTCGACGTGTCCGCGAGGAACGTGAAGGTACCGCCCGTGTTGTTCGGCTGATTTTGCGTCGCCGAGATGCTGCTCAGCTCCACGCCGAACTTGAGCACGTGCGAACCCGACGCGTTGTCGATGTTCATCGTGGCGCGATCGACGAGGCGCAGGTGGGTTTCCTTGAGAATGAGCGGGAAGCCCGACGTACCCGTGATGATGCCCGGGTAGTTGAACTGTGTGGCGTTGGTGAGCGGCGCCTCGTTGTGGTTCCAGTTCACAACCTGCAGGCTCGCTTCGTTCACGTAGTTGCCGCTCTTGGAGATAAAGCGCTGACGCAGCTGCCCGGTGTAGATCTCATACTTCTGCGAGATACCGCCGTCTTGCGACGTGCGGCCGCCGAAGTTGCCTTCACCGCGCAGGAAGCGCGCGGAACCCATGAAGTCGTACGTGAGCTGCGGGCTCTGTACGTACGTGAGGCGCGCGTACGACGAGTGGTTCTTGTTGGGGGCGAGGAATGAGCCTTTGTACTGCGCCCACTGCGTGCCACCGCTGACCGGGTTCACGTCGAGATAGAAATCGGTCGACGTCAGTTCATAGCTCGCGGCGAGGAAGAGTTTGTCTTTCGCCAGCGGTCCACGAATGTTGAAGCCTGCCTGCTGTTTTCCGTAGTTCGGCGTCGGCGCCGTCGCTGACAGGAACGCGTTGCGCGCGGTCATGCCCTTGTTCTGCAGGAAACCGAACGCCGAGCCCTGCCACTTGTTGGTGCCGCGACGGCTTTCGGCCGAGATGATGTACGAGCCAGCGCGCGTGTATTCGGCGTCGTACGGGTTCAGGTAGACGCGGAACGTTTCCAGTCCTTCCTGCGGCAACGGCGAACCCGTCTGCCCGAGGCCGACGATGTTGCCGTTGAAGAGCGACTTCATTTCGACGCCGTCCATGTAGACGTTGAAGAAACGAAGGTCTGGCGCGGCGCCACCCGAGGGGAGCGTGCGTCCGGATTGCGGCGAGTACGTCTTAATGCCCGGCGCGATGCCGGCGAGGTTCATGATGCCGCGAGAGGAGAGCGGCAAATTTTCGATTTCTTCCTTTGTGACCGGTGCGGACACCGACATGCGCTGCACTTCGACTTGCTTGACGCGATCGGCGGTGACCGTTTGGGCATCGAGTTCGGCGGCGCCCTTTTCGAGCGTGAACTCGAGGCGTGCCTTCTGGCCGATCACGAGATCGACCGTGTCAGTGGCCTGACGATAGCCGATGGCTCGCACGTTGACCGTGTAGCGGCCGGAGAAGAGGCCGAGCACACGGAATTCACCGGTGGCGCGGGTGAGGGCACGCTGCACTTCGCGCGTGGCGATGTTGGTGACGGTCACCTGCGCGCCATTGATCGGCGCGCCGTCGCCGCGGACACCACCTTCGAGCGTGATGGTATTTTGCGCGAGCGCGGGTGACGCAAGCACCGCAGACATCGCGGCAACGGAGAACCAGCGCGTCAATGACTGACGCATGAGGGAGACCTCGCGGGAGAGAGAGAAGAGGAGGGGAAACTTCTCGGGTACATATTGCCGTCAGTATACGGTGATCGACTGCCATCGGCCACTCACTCGGCGCAATAGATTGTGGTGTTGCACACAGACACTCCGTTGGCCACCAAGAGGGTTAGGCATGATGAACGTGAGACGGCGTAGCGCTCCAGGTATGCGATCAATCGTGGGCATTGCTGTCGGCGTTTGCCTGATGGCGGTGGCGCGCCCGAGTGAATCGCAGGCGGCTCCGCGCGAGTTGGCCCGCGGCGTGCGCTACTGGCAGACGGATGACGCGCGCGGTCCCTGGCGTCTCTATGTCGTGGAAGTCGATCTCACGCGCGCCGACGCGGTGCTGCGTCCGGCGCGCGCGCTCGATTCGCTGCGCGGCCGCGAGAGTGTGGCCTCGATCGCCGCACGCATGACGGCGCATGGCGATACCGTGCTGGCCGGCGTCAACGCCGACTTTTTCAACGTGCAGACCGGTGAGAACGAGAACAATCAGGTGATGGCCGGCGAGTGGTGGAAAGGGCTCAAAGTCACCGATTCTCCGTACGACACCTACGACAATGTGCACTCGCAGTTCGCCGTGAGCGTCGGCGGGCGGTCGGTGTTCGATCGTTTTCTGCTAGACGGAAACGCGTGGGCGCGAGGGGTTCGTACGCCGATCATTGCGGTCAACGCCAACCCGTCGGGGAACCCCGAGGGCACCGCGCTGTTCACGCCGCGCTACGGCGCCGCGACCCCGCGCGACACGGCGCGCGTAACCGCCGAAGTGGCGTTGCGCGACGTCGGCCGCCGAGGCGATACGATCGTCTACGTGCGCCGCGGCGCGGCCAGCGATCGCTCGGGGAACGCGATCCCCGCCGACGGCGCCATTCTCGCCGCGTACGGTGCGCGCACCAAAGAGGTGCAGGCCATGTCTGACGGAGACACCGTGAAGGTGTTGCTCACTACGCTGCCGCGGTTGCCCGATGGTCGCGCGCCGGCGCTCTTGGTTGGCGGATGGCCACGCATTCTGCGCGACGGCCTGAACGTGGCGGCCGACGCCGCGACGGTCGAAGGCACGATTTCGCGTAACGCGGAAGTGCGACATCCGCGCACGTCGATTGGTGTGTCGCGCGACGGCAAACGCCTGTGGCTTGTGGTGGTCGACGGTCGCTCGACCGCGAGCGTCGGCATGACGCTCGTCGAGCTCGCCGACACCATGCGCGCACTCGGCGCGTGGAACGCGCTCAACTTCGACGGTGGCGGATCGAGCACGATGGTGGTGAACGGCAAGCTCGTGAACGCGCCGTCGGATGCGACGGGGGAGCGGAATATCGGGAATGCGATGATGGTAGTGAAGCGGCGGCCGCGGTAGTGGGGCTACGAAGCGGACGGAAAATTCGAAACTGCGCCAAACGTGAAGGGGCCAAGGCAAATGGCTAACGTGCATCATTAGCCATCAGCCTTTTCATTAGCCCTTGCCGTAGTTCCCGCAGTCGGCAGTTCTCATTGACGTTTAGCGTAGTTCCCGCAGTCAGCGGTTCTTCCGACTCACGTCAATCCCGCTCCCACGCCACCGCGCCAGAGTGCGTCACCGCGCCAACATTCGCCGGGCGCACCGTGAGCGCGTACTTCTCCATGACGCCGCCGCGCGGTGCGGCTTTGCGTGGCGGAAGCGCGGCAAGTCTCGACGTGAGTTCGGCGTCGGACAACTCCACGGAAATGCTCCGCACCGACGGGCGGGCATCGATGCTGATCATGTCGCCGTCGCGCAACGCGGCAATCGGTCCGTTGTCGGCCGCTTCCGGCCCCGCATGCCCGATGCACAACCCCCGCGTTGCCCCACTGAAGCGGCCGTCGGTGAGCAGCGCAACGTCGGCACCAACGCCCTGTCCATACAGCAGCGCGGTGATGCCCAGCATCTCGCGCATCCCCGGGCCACCGCGCGGACCTTCGTTGCGAATGACAATCACGTCGCCTTTCGCATACGCCATGGTGCGCACCGCCTCCTGCGCGTGTTCCTCATTTTCGAACACGCGCGCAGGCCCACGATGCACAAGCTTCGACAAGCCCGCCGTTTTAAGCAGCGCGCCGTCGGGACACAGATTGCCGCGCAGCATCGTCACGCCGCCATCCGCCGAAATCGCCGCACTCACGGCGTGCACGACGCGGCCATCGGGCGCTGCGACCGCCGCGAGTTCCTCGGCAAGCGTGCGACCCGTATACGTGATCGCGTCGCCGTGCAACACGCCGGCCTCGAGCAGCGCCTTCATCACCACACCGGCGCCGCCGACATTATGCAGATCGCGCGCGAGATACTTGCCACCCGGCTGCAAGTCGGCAATGAGCGGCGTGCGCGCAAAGACGGCTGCCACATCATCGAGATGAAAGGCAATGCCCGCTTCATGCGCGATCGCCGGCAGATGCAGCGCCGCGTTCGTCGAGCCACCGGTCGCTGAGACCACGGCACACGCATTCTCGAGTGATGCGCGCGTTACAATGTCGCGCGGCAGCGGCGCGTCGTTGAAGACCGCGCGCATCAAGGCCGCCGCCGCCCGACGCAACATCGGCGCCCGCTCGCTGTACACGGCGGGAATCATGCTGCTGCCGATCGGTGCCAAACCCAACGCTTCGGATACCATGCCCATCGTGTTCGCCGTGAACTGCCCAGCGCACGAACCTGCCGTGGGTAAACAACCATGCGTGATCTCGGCGAGATCGGCTTCGCTCGCTTCACCGGCGAGTACTTTGCCAATCATTTCGTACGTTTCGCCGATGTTGGTATCGCGTCCGCGAAAATGCCCGGGCATCGCGGCACCGCCGTGCACAAACACGCCGGGTACGTTGCATCGCAGCATGCCCATCATGAGCCCGGGCAGATTCTTGTCGCAGCCACCAATGGCAAAGATGCCGTCCCACTGATGCGCGCGCGTCGATGCCTCAACACTATCGGCGATCAGCTCACGCGACATGAGCGAGAAGCGCATTCCCGAATGCGCGATGCTCAATCCGTCCGACACCGACACCACGGGACATTCGTGCGGCATACCGCCGCCCGCGTAGATCCCCGTCTTGGCGTGCTGTGCCTGATCGCGCAACGTGAGATTGCACGGACTCATCTCGCCACCGGTGTGAAACACGCCGATGTGCGGTCGCGCGATCTCGTCGTCGTCTTGCCCTAACGCGCCAAGAAATGCGCGCGTCGGCGCGCGCAGCAGGCCGTCGTAGATGGTCTGACTGCGAAAACGCTTGGTCACGTGGTCGATGCTGGCGTGGGGAGCTCGATATGGTGGCGAATGATGCGCGAGATATCGGCGTCCACGCCGACGGCCGCACCTTCGGCCATCTCGCGCATCAGTGCGGCGGCGCGCTGTGTCATGGGCACGGAGGCGTGCACGTCGCCAGCCAGTCGCACCACCTGATCGATGTCTTTGCGAAAGGTCGCGAGCGCACCAACGCGTGGCGTGTCAATGCCACCGGCCATACGCGGACCAAAGATCTGCAACGGCTTGGAATCGGCAAAGCCGCCCGCCAACGCCTGCGGCATGCGCGAGGCATCGATCCCCGACTTCATCGCAAACGCCAGCATCTCGGCGATCACCAGCAGATTGCAGCCGACAATCATTTGATTGCAGCTCTTCGCAAGCTGTCCCGCACCATGTCCACCCATGTGCGTGACCTTTTGCGACAGCGCGTCGAACACGGGCTTGCCCCGATCGAGATCGCGTTCGTTGCCACCGGCGAAAATGATCAACGTGCCGGCGCGCGCTGCGGGCAATCCGCCGGACACAGGACAATCGAGCATCGCCGCACCAAACTCGTCGCGTACACGCGCGGCCATCTCAGCCGTCGCATCGGGCGCAATGCTTGAGAAGTCGATCACCAACTTTCCGCGCACCGCCGACGCGATTCCAAGATCACCGAATAACACATCGCGCACCGCGTCAGTGTTGGTGAGGCAGAGGCAAATGATGTCGACGCGCGACGCCAACTCTCGCGCAGTGGCGGCCGCGTGCGCGCCACGCGCAACGAGTGGCGCCGCCTTTTCCGCCGTGCGGTTCCAAACGGTCACCGAGAGGCCGCAGTCGAGCATCCGCTCGACCATTGGCGTGCCGATGAGCCCCGTACCAATGAATCCGACGCGCACCGATGCGAGATCAGGCATAGAGATGCAGTCCGTTGTCAACGCGCACGACTTCGCCGGTCATGCCCGGCGCCTGCGCCACGAGGAAATACGCCAGCGTGGCAATCTCTTCCACCGCCAGCAACCGCGGCAGCGCTTGCGTCTGCATGTACTTCGCTTCCACCGCATCGAGACGTTCGCGCTCAAGCACGCGACTAGGCAGACCACCAACCACGTAGCCCGGCGCAATCGCGTTCACGCGAATCTTCGGAGCGAGTGCGCGCGCCATCGAGAGCGTGAGCGTACTCACGGCCCCCTTCGACGCGGCGTACGCCACTGACGATCCCAAACCAGCCGTGCCCGCGATTGACGAAAGATTCACAACGGCGCCGCGACCGCTCGCATCGAGCAGTTCGCGACAGGCGCGAATCATATGAAAGGTGCCGATGAGATTCACATCGTACGTGCGCGTGAATTCGCTCGTTGGCAGCGCTTCAAGATCTCCGTGCGGAATGAAGCGCGTTGTGCCGGCGCAGTTCACCAAGCCATCCAGTCGACCAAATCGCGCCGCCACCGCAGCAGCGGCGGCGCGACAGCTTTCGTCCTGGGTCACATTCAACGTGACGAGCAACGCTGCGGCGCCCAGAGATTCACAGTCGGCCACCACCTGTTGGGCGGCGACGCGCGTGTCGTCATCGAGCGTGCATACCCCCACATCCCAACCGTGTCGGGCGAAGTGTCGGGCCGTTTCAGCGCCAATGCCCGTTGCGGCACCGGTAATCAGACAGACAGGACGTACGACAGCGGCGTTGGTCATGACGGGGAGGATACGGTCAGGTGGGCACCCCGGCGAGATGGCCGGAGCGATCGCGACGACGACGGGAAACGGCGTACGCCGTGATAAGCACGGTGAGCAGTGCGACGGGCAACGGTTCCACGAGTGTCATCGCGAAACGATAGAGCGGATTCTTGTACTGCTCGACGAACTCCTGCATTGAACGTGTTTGGGCCTCAACCTGCTGCGGCGTGAGCTTGGGGTCGGCCTTCGCCCGCGCAATCGCGGATGCGGCATACTTCTCAGCGAACCCCTTGGCGCTCGTTTGCAGCATCACTTCCCACGTTGCCACGTAGCAGAGCGACGATATCAGCGAGATCAACGCGGCCACCTTAGCCGCGCGACCGAAGCTGATCCGTCCATCCAACACCGTGTCGCGATAGCGGCGAACGCCGAAGTAGGTGAGCACGCCCACCGCGACCATGGTGGTGTAGCCCAGCAACAGACCGCCAGCGCCGCCTTCGATGCCGGTGAGCGACGTGACGACGGTGAATTCCGCGGCGAAGATCGCTCCCGCGATCAGGCCGTAGGTCCAGACAATCTTGTTCATGAGAACGCTCCGAGAGGGTAAGAGGAGCGGCGAGGATAGGGTGGGCGGCGGCGCGGCGGTGTCACCCGATCGGGTGATTTTTGCAAAATGGCCGCAGAATCATGCGTTCGGGTGATCGAATTGGCCGTTCAATTGCCAAATCCGCCACCGGCCGACCGGCGGCGGGCGCTATGGCAGCAGCCCGACCTGCTGTCCGACCTGCACGGCCTGGGTGCGTCGACGGGCGCCGAGCTTTTCGAAAAGCCGGCTGGAGTGCGTCTTTACCGTGTTCTCGCTGACGAAGAGTCGCTCGGCGATTTCCTTATTGCTGAGGCCGTCGGCAATGAGACTCAGAATTTCCAATTCCCGCTTGGTAACGCCTAGTCGTTCGCGCTCTGCCTCGTTGACCGAAAACGGTTGGTCGGGCCCCCGCGCCACAGGGACTTCCACGACGACAGGTGCGGCCGGCCTTGTGAGATACCGACCTAACCACAGTCCGAGCGCAACGAAGATGACCGCGACAATGCCGCCGTAAATCGCCACGGAGTACTGCACGACCAACCAGCGATACTCAACAAAGTTGAGCAATCCAATCAATGCGCCGGCCGATACGCCGTACAACAGCACGAAACGCCACAGTTGGCGCTTCGCGTCCGTCGCATCGGTGCGCAGCGGCTGATCGGAGGCCGAATCAGGCATTGGGCCGATTCAAGGCGACGGCTGCGTCAGTCGACGCGTACCGGTCCAGATTACGATCGAACCACACCCGTTGCGCGAGGCAAATTGCGACGGCGTGCTCCCGGTGCGCGAGTACACTTCCATGGCGCGCACATTCTGCGGATTGACAATGTCGTCGATGACGCCGTTGTCGCTGACGACGGGCAATCCGTTGAGAAAAATCGACGGCACGCACGAGCCAGTGCCGGCGAGACCGCGCATCAATACGCGATCGCCGCCGATATCGCCCGGCTGAATGCTCACGCCGGGAACGCCGCGTAACGCATCGGCGACATACATCGCACGTCGCTTCTCCATGGCGTTGTCATCGATGTAGTAGCCTTGACCAGTCTTTTTGCGCTGCTCGAACTCCTCTTCCAGCTGAAAGCCGCGATTGGCTTTAACGCGCACGGTATCGATCGTGGGCACGAACACATCGAGCGCGACCTCCGTTACGCCTTCTCGGCCGTCGGGAATGTCCACCAGCGCGCGTCGCGGCAGAAAACCCAGCGCGCGCGCTTCAATGGTATAAGTGCCAACGGGTAGCGACTGCATCACAAACTGCCCGCTGGCATTGGTGCTATCAACGCGTCCGCTGCCCCACATGGTGATGCGGGCACCGCGAATCGGACGACCGGTATTGCTGCGCACTGTTCCACGCAGCATCCCGTTGCCGCGCAGCACTGACGACGCGCCGGTCGCCACGGCGCGCAACTCGGCGCTGGCCGCGATCCGCGTAGCCGAGCCCACGAGCATGTCGCGATAGAGCAGGCGCCCGGGCGGCACGAGCAACTCCACCGTACCACTGGAGTCGCTGCCCGCGAACGCGCGGGCGGTAAACGGTCCATCAATCGGCACACCGCAGATCGCAAAGGCACCTTGAGGAGTTGCCGGGCTCACGTGATTGGGCGCCGAGCGTTCGACGCCGCGAGAACTCAGCGTCACGACCGTCCACTGCGTGCGCACCCGTGCCGGTCCTGAAAGCGGTTCGCCCTTCGCGTTGCGGACGAATCCCATGAAGAGCCCGACGGAATCGCGCGCCACCGAATCGCCGCAGATCGCGCGCACCAACGTACGTCCCGACGGAATTGCGACCGGTGCACGTACTTCACCACTCGTGGCGATATCCACGCGGGTGAGCGGCACTTGCAGTCCCAGCGAATCGAGGCGCGGATGCAGGAAGCCGAGTACATAGGTTCCAACGGCAACCGAGTCGAACGCGTAGGCACCATTATCGCCCGTGGTGGTGGAGCGCAGTTTGCTGGGGTCGTTAGCGGGCACGAGTTGCATGATCGCGCCTACCAGCGGCTTCATCAGCACACTGTCGAAGGCCACGCCCGAGACGCGCGCTCGCACTGGCGCGGCCGAGTTCTGCGCTTGGCTCGTGCGGGGCAACATTACCGCAGCGGCCAGCAGACAAACACCAGCGGTCACGCGCGCGACGCGGGAGCCACGGCGAATCACCGGGTGAAGAACAGCGGAGACAGCGGTCGTGGCGGTCATGCGGCGGGGCAACGAAGAGGAAGGTCGGAGCGGCTGTTCAATTGTACGTACACGATAAGGTACCCGGCAGCCGGAGCGTCGGTTTCCGGGCGATGTACACCCGTGGTGGGCGTTGGTCTCTTCAGGTCGGGACGCGATGAGCGATCAGTATGCAGTGCACTGCGCCTGGTGCGGCGCTGAAGTCGGGTATTCGTCGGTCGAGGGATCGCACGGTATCTGCCCACGCTGCTTTGAGCAGCTGCTGGGTATCCCGCTGCTGTCAGAACCGCAACTCTCGACGTTGCCGTTCGGCCTCATCGAGTTGAACGCCACCGGCACCGTGCTGCGGTACAACGCCGCCGAACAGGCGCTGAGCGGACGTGAGGCGAGCCGCGTCATCGGTCGAAATTTCTTTACCGAAGTCGCGCCGTGCACGGCGGTTTCCGATTTTCAGGGCCGCTTTGCTGAGTTTACGCAGTCAGATGGTGCGCCTGTGTCGTTCGCCTTCACGTTTCCGTTTCAGCGCGGCCCAATCGACGTGCACGTGGCGTTCGTGCGCTCAGCGCGCGGCACCGCCTTTGTGCTGACGCGCGCCGACGACCATCGCACGCACTAGCGTCGCCATCTTCAGTTGGCGAACGACTGCTGTGCGCTGAGTCCGCTGCCGGCGCGATCGCGATAAACGCCGTCGGAGGACAACACACTGGCCGACGGATCGTGCAGATAGCGTTCGAGAATGTCATCGAGACGTGCGCGGTGCGTAGGCTCGACAACGGGAACGAGCAGCTCAACTCGTCGACGCAGATTGCGTGGTCGCAGGTCGGACGACCCAATGAAGTATTCCGGGTCACCACGGTTGGCGAATCGATATATGCGCGAATGTTCGAGCCATCGGCCGACGATTGAAACGACGGAGATGCGATCCGACAACCCCGGAACGCCTGGACGCAGCGTGCAGATGCCGCGTACCACGAGCTCGACGGAGACGCCGGCCTGCGACGCCGCATACAGTGCGCGAACGACTTCCGTGTCGGCGAGGCCATTAATCTTGATGCGAATGTGCGCCTCGTGACCGGCCTTCGCGTGTGACGTTTCGCGTTCGATGCGCGCCAGCAGCGCGGGCAGCAGCTGCGCCGGTGCGACGAGTGCGCCGTGTGGGAGTGCGGGTGGCACGCTGTCGCGTTCATCAAGCGCGGCGAACAACGCGGCAACGTCGCTCGTCAAATTTTCGCGCGCGGAGAAGAGACTGAGATCGGTATACTGTCGACCTGAACGCGTGTTGTAGTTGCCCGTACCAATGTGCACGTAGCGCGCAAGCAGCTCGTCGTGGTCACGCTGCTCACGTCGCACGACGAGCGCCGCTTTGGCGTGAACCTTGAGCCCAGTGAGCCCATAGCGTACCCGTCCGCCCGCTCGCTCGAGCGCGCGAGCCCAATGCACGTTGTGTTCTTCATCGAATCGTGCCTGCAGTTCAACCAGCGCAAACACCTGCTTCCCCTCACGCGCCGCGTGCAACAGGGCTTCGACCACCGGCGACGGATTGCCGACCCGGTAGAGTGTCATGCTGATCGCCGTGACCGTGGGATCGGCTGCAGCTTCGCTGACGAAGCGCACGACCGATTCGTCGAACGATTCAAACGGATGATGCAGCAGGACGTCTCCGTCACGGATCCGGTCAAACATTGACGCCACGCCGTGAAACGCGTCTACACCAACGAGCGGCGGGTACTGCAAGCGGGCCTCACCCGGCAGCGGTAGCGACTGCAGACAGCGCAGATCGAGCAGCCCGTCAACGACCTGCACCGCATCGACCGTCAGTTCCATGTCTCGTCCGATCGCTTCTCGTCGCAGGCTCTCGATGATGAGCGCGCCCACGGGTGCCGGCATCCGGCGCTCCACTTCCACGCGCACGGCCGGATTGTGCGGTCGTCGTTCGGTTGCGAGCGCGACCGCGCCGAGCAAGTCACCGCTGTCGTTCTGCTCAATCGGCAGCTCACCGCCACGCGTGACGCGAAAGAGATACGCGCCGTCGATGAGCGCCTCCGGGTACAACAGATGCGCGTTGGCGCGCAGCACCTCTTCGATGGCGATGACGGCGCCAGGTTGACCCGGCACCGGAAACAATCGCGCGACGTCACGCGGCAACTCATGCTCAGCCAGTCGCGCGCGCTCGTTCGGCGCCGTGCGAAAGAGAATCGCGACGAAGAGCCCCAAATGCGGCAAATGCGGCAGCGGAAAGCCCGGACTCAGCGTGATGGCATGCGTCATCAAATCGGGCTGAATCTCTTCGAGATACCGATCGCGCAATGATGCGCGTGCGCGATCATCCAACTGCTCCCACGTCAGCAGCCGAACACCCAACGCCTCGGCTTCGCGGATGCATTGCTCAGCACATCGTGACTGCGCCGCGAGCACATCGGCCATCTGACGTTCGATCTCGGCCAGTCGCACCACCGCGGAGTGATGAATCGAGTACTCACTCGTGTGCGCGGTATCCGGAAACTTCACCTCATCAACGGCCGCGCGGCGCAGCTCGGCCATGCGCAGCATGTAGATCTCGTCGATGTTGCTGGTGACGATGCCGAGAAATCGCAGGCGCTCGAGGAGCGGGATCGCGCGATCCTCGGCCAGCGCCAGCACGCGACGCTGGAACGCGATGAGGCTCAGCTCGGGATCGAGGAGGGAGTCGGAATCGGCGATCAGCGCACGGGCGGGCACGGGCATCGGCGGGAGGATACGAGACGGCGAGACCGATGTCGAGTCCTTCACGCGAACGGCCAGGCGATTGATCTGGCGAGGAACCTGAGAAGCGCGTTCGGCGATGCTGGTCCTCTGCGTCCTTCCGGCGTTCGCGCAGCGAACTGCGGGAACTGCAATTGAACACAGAGGAAACGGAGGAAACGGAGGAAACGGAGGAAACGGAGGAAACGGAGGACTGCACAACGTGGCGCGTCTGGAGTCTCGTGAGGTCGACGAGCTTGACTTGTTGAATTGAACAACAAGCAACATCCGGCCGCCGTACGAAATCGCTCTGCGCACCCTGCGCGCTCTGCGGTTCAAAGCGGTTCCCGCTGGTCCGTCGATTCGCGCCGCGACCGCGCGTAGCTGAACACCCCGAACAACATGAAAGCGCAGGGTACGCAGAGTTCGCGCGGGAATGCACGGCGACGCTTCTCCTCTGTTTCCTCTGTTTCCTCTGTGGTTAAAGAATCCCGCGGTCCCCTCAGCTCGGACCGGACTGCGGAAATTGCAGTTGAACACAGAGGAAACAGAGGAACCGGGGAAGCGCTTTTGGAGCTGCCGTTTCGTTACTCACGCGGCGGTTCGGCAGAGTGAACGGCGGAACTGGAACTTGAAGAAACAAAACGGGCGCGGCCTACTCGCCGCGCCCGTTTTCAATGCTCTCGCTTGCGATTAGCCGTTACCGCGTCCGCGATCGCCGCGCGGATTGGCCTTTCGCTCACCGCCGCCACCACCGCCTTGGCCACGCGACTGCTCGGGGCGCGGCGCTTCACGCCGCGGGGCCGCTTCACGCGGGGCTGCTTCGCGCGGTGCCGACTGGCGTTCGTTGCCACGCGCTTCACCACGCGGTTCGCTGCGACCTTCGTTGCGCCCCTCGTTACGCGGTTCGCTGCGACGTTCGGGGATGATGACCGCACCGCCATTGCGCTGAACGGGTTCGTTCCGACGCGCTTCCGGCGCGATTACCGTCGGACGCGAATCGCGATTGCCGTTGCCGCGATCGTTGTTGCCGCGATCATTCCCGCGATCGTTGCCACCGTTGTTACCACCGTTGTTACCGCCGTTGTTGCCGCGATTGCCATTGCGATAGCCGTCTGGCGTCGCCACTCCGCCATCGCGCGGAATCGCCGTGCGCCCGTCATAGCCACCACGATTATCGCCACCGCGGTTATCAGCGCCACGATTGTTGCCACCGCGGTTGTCGCCACCACGGTTATCGCCACCGCGGTTGTCTCCACCACGGTTGTCACCGTTGCGGTAGTCGTCGCCGCGGCGAGTGTCACCAGCGCGACCGGGGATGCCTACGACATGATGATTGTCGAAGTAGGTGTCGCGGTGATAGCCACCAACGCGGTCGACGTTCACCCAGTTGATCGGCCGACGCCACACGTCGCGATTGTAGTAGACCGTGCGGTAACGCGGCGAGACGTAGACGTTCGTGATCTGAATGAACGGCCGCGTGCGGGCGCGCCAGCCGCCGCCGTACTCGAGGTACGCGTCACCCCAGCCGTTGTAGTAGACGGTGCGGGCCCGCCAGTCGCAGTCGTAGCTGAGCCAGGCGCCGATAGGGAAGCCCACGCCGAACGACCAGTACGGGCTACGCACACCGATCGAAAAGATCGGACGCTCGTACACGAGAATCGGATCGTACACCGGCACATAGATGACCCGCGTTTGGCGCGGGACGATGACGTACTGATCGTCGTCGTACACCACTTGCTGTTCCGGCGTCGACTGCAGGTTGCCATGCTTCGCGGCCAGCGAGCGCATGCGCTGCACGGCGGCCATCACGTCGCTCGACTGATTGGCGTACGCGCGACCCAAGGTCGCGGTCCAGTCGATCTTGTCGCCCATCATGTTGATGGCCGACGCGTAGTGCGCAACCGCGCGGACACTCACGTCCCACGGCTGCTCATCGACGCCCGAGGTGCCGTTGGCGCGCACAAAGCGGGCAGCGTCTTCGACCTGGTCGGGGAAGGTGGACGCCACGAGCACCTGCGCGAGCAGGGCGTCGGGGTACAGCGCAATTGGCCCGACCAGATTGTCGAGCTGATTGGACGAGAAACGCGTAACGTCGGCTTCGGCGATGGTTCTCTCGCCTGACTGCGCGGCGAGCGTGCCAATCGGAACGGCCGCGCCAAACGCAAACGCGGCGAAGGGAAGCGTCGACCACGACACGAACGAACGGCGGAACATAGTGTCGCTCCTGAAAAGGACGGACGGACTGCTGACATCCGTCTATCAAGCATAAATCGTACCCTACATGAACGCTATGTGAATCAACGACTTAGCCCTGCGAATTTTTCGCCAGATTCCCCAAATCAGGACAGTCCGTGTCCATTGATGGGACACCGGTCACCGAATCGGACGCCTCAGGCGTAATAGTCGAGCTCGCTAACGTCTCGATCCGACGGGGGACCGAGCGCTGGCGGTGGTTGCCGCGTATCGTTGGTGACATGTCTGTTCGCACCGTCCTTCGCGAAGCACAGCTGTGGCCGCGCCGCTCGTTGGCGTTGCTGCTGCTTCTGCTGCAGATGGGCGTGGCGATCTCGCCGGTGATGGAGCGGGCGGGGCGACAGACGGTTACCCACGCCGAGCAGCGTGGGACGCGGCATGCCCAAGCGCACAACGAGGCTACCTGTACCGTTTGCGCCGCACGTTCGGCGCAGGCGGCCGTCTCGTCGGCCACGCCGTCGCACGATGATGCGAGCGTATCGCGTCAGCCCACGACGTTTCATCGCGCGAGTCCCGCGTCGCGAGATCCGTCGGCATCGAATGGACCACGAGCACCGCCCGCACTGAGCTGAGAAGTTCGCCGCGATCTCATCACGGAGATCGTGGCTCGCTCGCACGTCACGCCGATCGTTGCTGCGCTCGCAGCGCGTTGACCGTGCGGACATCAGCCATCGTCGAGGCAGGTCATGCGAACATCCATTCGGATGTACGCGCTGACGCTGAGCATTCTGCTCAGCGCGCGCGCGACATTCGCGCAAACACGCCCGGGAACGCCGGGCGATACTCTCATTCTCACGCGGCGCCAGGCCATCGCGCTGGCGTTGCGGGCCAATCCCCAGCTCGCGATCGCGCTCGCGCAAACGCAGCAGGTGCGTGCGCAGCGGGTTGAGGGCAACGCGATTGCCGATCCGGTACTGAGCGCGTCGCTCGATTCCGTTACCGGGTTGCGCCGGGCCGGCGCCGCACCGCAGCGTCCGATCTCGATCGCGACGGACATCTCGTTTCCCGACAAATACCGGCTGCGTAATCGCATCGGTAACGCCAACGTCGACGCGGCGGTGTCGTCGCAACTGCTGGTGCAACAGCAACTCGCGGCGCAGGCCGGGCAGCTCTACGATGCCGTGCTGCAGGTGCGACTGCATCGCCAGAACACCCAGGAATCGCGCGAGCTGGCCGCGGAATTTCTCAAGCGCACTGAAGCGCGCTTCAACGCCGGCACGGTGCCTCGCCTCGATGTCGTCAAAGCGCAAGTCGATGTCGCACAGGCAGACAACGATCTGATTGCCAGTGCGCGCGACGTTGCGAACGCCGATGCGGCGTTGAATCGGGTGCTTGGCCGACCACTTGGTGCGGTCATCGTCGCCGCCGACTCGCTGGTCGTGCCCGATCCGTTACCATCGCTCGACGCGCTTGAATCGGCAGCGCTGCAAGGGCGCCCCGAGTTGCGCACGATTGAGGCGCAGCAGCGCGCGGCGAAGGCGACGAGTTCGCTGGCTCGCGAAAGTGCGTTTCTTCCCGATCTCACGATTGGCGCTGGGCGCGACCTCGCGGTGCCCTCGGGTTTCGTCTGGTCGCTCGGCGTGTCGATGCCGTTGCCGGTGCTGTTCTGGCAGCATCGCCGCGGAGAATTCGCGGAAACGCGCGCGCGCGAACGTGAACTTGAGGCGACCTATCGCGATGCGCAGGCCGCGGTAGCGCAGGATGTGCGCAACGCGTTTGCCACAGCCGATGCGGCCCGACGGCAAGCTGAATTTTTACGCGACCAACTGCTCCCCTCGGCGCGCGACGCCTACCGCATCGCCAGCGTGAGCTACGGATTGGGCGGACTCTCAGCGCTCGATGTGCTCGACGCGCGCCGCACGCTGCTGGCCGCGCAATCGCAATACGCCGACGCGCTCGCCGCCGCGAGCTCGGCCCGATCTGATCTTGAACGCGCGGCCGGCGTCGCGCTTACCTCGTTGTCGACTGGAGCTTCCCGTGAATAGCATCCGCGCAGCATCTGTTCGCGCCTCATTCGTTCGCGCGTTCGGCGTGGCCCTCGTGTCGGGGCTCGTCGCTTGTGGTGGCTCGGACTCAGGGAGCGCGAGTGGCGCCAAAGGCGCGAGCGAAACGTCAACTGGTGACACGGCGCTCGCGGCGACGTTCCATGTAACCGACGAGCAGCGGTCTCGCCTTGAAATTCTCACCGTCAACGAATCGTCGTATCAGTCGATGATTGAAGCGACGGGAACGGTGGCGTTCAACGGCGATCACAGCACGCAGGTTATCTCGCCGATTTCCGGTCCGGTGGCGCGCCTGGTGGCGAACCTGGGCTCGAACGTGACGGCGGGTCAAACGTTGGCGACAGTGTCGTCGCCGGACTTTGCCGCGGCGGTGGCGGACTATCGCAAAGCAGAGTTCAACGCGCGCAACGCGACGCGCATTCTCGATCGGAACGAGCAACTCTTCAAAAACGATGCGCTTGCCCGGAGCGATCTCGATCAGTCGCGCACCGACGCGGCGTCGGCAGCGGCTGATCGTGATGCGGCGGAGCAGCAGCTGCGGTCGTTGGGGCTCGACGCGGACGTCGTGGCCGCGATTCGCGCCGGCACAACGCCGAGTGCGCTGGAGGCGGCGATTCGCGCGCCGATTCCCGGCACCGTGGTGGAGAAGCTGATCAATCCCGGTCAGCTGCTGCAGGCCGGAACGACTGCGGCGTTTACGATCGCCGACGTTTCGACGATGTGGGTGATGGTGAGTGTATACAACTCCGACGTGGGAGAATTGCACGCCGGCGACGCGGTTGAAGTTGTGACGGACGACGAGGCGAAGCCGATTGAGGCGAAGATCGACTATATCGCGCCGATCGTCGATCCGGCCACGCGCGCGACGAGTGTACGGGTGTTGGCGCCCAATCCGCAGCAGCGTCTCAAGCGTGATCTGTTTGTGCGCGTGCGACTGCACAGTGCCCGCGCACACAAGGGTGTCGTCCTGCCCTCCACGGCGGTGCTGCGCGACGACGACAACCTGCCATTCGTGTTCGTGGCGAACGCGGACAAGTCGTTCTCGCGTCGTCGCATCACGCTGGGTTCGGCGGTGAAGGACGGTTACGCGATTCTCGACGGCGTGAAGCCGGGTGAAAAGGTGTTGGGCAACGGCGCGCTCTTCGTACAGTTCGCGGAGCACCAATGAGCGATCATGACGAACGGGGAGCACTTCCCGACGAACGCACGCCGCATCCGCCGCCGGCGTTCGACGATGTCGTGACGCACGCGGTGACGCCGTCGCTGGCCAACCGGATTGTCCGGTCGGCGCTCAATCAGCGACTGTTGGTGGTGGTGTTTGCGTTGGCGCTCATCGGCGTTGGCGTCTGGTCGTTCCGACGGCTGCCGGTCGACGCGTATCCCGATTTGTCGCCACCACTGGTGTCGATTACAACGGCGTGGCCGGGACACGCGGCAGAAGAAGTGGAGCGACTGGTCACGCTGCCGGTTGAGCGCGAGATGAACGGCATCGAGAAGGTGAAGATCGTGCGCTCGGTGTCGCTGTACGGACTGTCGCACGTGGTCCTCACGTTTCAGGACGGCACGGATCCGTATTTCGCTCGGCAGCGCGCCTTCGAACATCTGCCCGGTGTGTCGTTGCCGTCGGGTGTTGAGGCGGAGATTGAGCCGCTCTTCTCGCCGTCGGGGCTGGTGTATCGCTACGTCCTGCAGAGTCCTGATCGCAGCGCGATGGAATTGAAGGTCATTAACGACTGGATTCTCGCGAAGGCCTACAAGGCGGTACCCGGGGTGGCCGACCTTGGTGGACTTGGCGGCGAAACGATGGAGTACCATGTCCTCCTCGATCCGAACAAACTCGCCGGCGCCGGCTTGGCCGTGTCCGATGTGTCGCAGGCGTTGAGCGACAATAACGACAACGCGGGCGGCGGATTCTACAGCGAAGGCGGACAGTTCTTCTATGTGCGCGGACTCGCGCGCGTGGCGACCCTGGCCGACATCGGCAATGTGGTGGTGGCCAATCACAACGGCACGCCCGTGCTGGTGAAGGATGTCGGACGCGTGGAAATCGGCGCCGCGCCACGGCTCGGGCAGTTTGGCTACAACAACACCAACGATGCCGTGGAGGGCATCATCCTGTTGCGCGTTGGTGAACAGGCGCAGGTGGTGCTGGAAAAGGTGGAAGCGGCAACGCGCGATCTCAACGATCACGTGCTGCCCAAGGATGTGAAAATTCATCCGTACTACGATCGGCGCGACCTGATTGCGCTCACCACGCAGGTGGTCGAGGACAACCTGCTGCGCGGCATTCTGCTGGTGATCGTCGTGCTGGTGTTTTTTCTGGTGGATTTGCGCTCTGGACTGATTGTCGCGTTGACGATTCCGCTTTCACTATGCTTCGCGTTCATCTGCCTCGATCTGCGACACATTCCCGCGAACCTCTTGTCGATCGGTGCGATTGACTTCGGCATTCTGGTCGATGGCGCGGTGGTAATGGTCGAGAACGTGCACCGACAGTTGGCGCAGCGACACGGCACATCGTATTCGTTACGCGACGTAATCATCGCGGCGGCCGCTGAGGTTGATCGGCCAATTGTTTACGCGGTGGCGGTGATCATGGCCGGGTTCCTGCCGATCTACGTGCTCACGGGCCCGTCGGGCAAGCTGTTCACGCCGATGGCGGACACGACGATCTTTGCGCTGATCGGGTCGCTGCTGCTAACGCTCATCGTGGTGCCGGTGCTTTGCTCGTGGTTCATGCGCCACGGTGTGCGCGAGCGGAAGAACGTGGTGTTCGAGTGGATCAAGGATCGCTACGAAGCGACGCTGGACTGGAGCCTCGCGCATCGCGGGGTCGTGATTGGCGGCAGCGTGCTGGCGCTGGTGGTGTCACTCGCACTGACGTTGCGCGTTGGCGGCGAGTTTATGCCCAAGCTGGATGAAGGAGCAGTATGGGTGCGCGCCACGATGCCGTACACGATCTCGTTCGAAGCGTCGTCGAAGATTGTGCCGGAGGTGCGCAAGATTTTGCAGTCATTTCCGGAAGTGACGGTGGTGGCGAGCGAGCACGGTCGCGACGATGCCGGCACGGATCCGACGGGGTTCTTCAACGCCGAGTTCTACGTCGGACTGAAGCGGTACAAGGAGTGGCGAGGCGAGTATCGCACGAAAGCGCAATTGATTGAGCGAATCAATCAGAAGCTCGAGGCGTTTCCCGGCATCCAGTTCAACTTCACGCAGCCGGCGGAAGACGCGGTCGACGAAGCGGAGACGGGGCTTAAGAGCGCGCTGGATGTGAAGCTGTTTGGCACGGACCTGGCGACGCTCGAAGCACGTGGCATGGAGGTGAAGCACGTGCTGGAGCGTGTGCGTGGCATTACGCGCGTGACGCTCGTGCAGGAGTTGGGTCAGCCCGCGCTGACAATCACGGTAGATCGCGCAAAGCTGGCGCGATATGGACTGAGCGCGGCCACGATCAACGGCTTGGTTGAGGCTGCGGTTGGCGGCTCGGCGGCGACACAGGTGGTGCAGGGCGAGCAGACATTCGATCTGGTCGTTCGACTGCAACCGCAGTTCCGCGAATCGCCGGAGGCGATTGGCAACATTCTGGTCGCGACGCCGTCGGGTGGGCAGGTACCGCTGCGTGAAGTGGCCACGTTGCAGGTGAACACGGGCGCGTCGTTCATCTATCGGCAGAACAGCAGTCGCTACATCGGTATTCAATACGCGGTGGAAGGCCGCGATCTCGCCGGCGCAGTGCAGGAAGCGCAGCGCGAGGTGGCGAAGGCCGTCACGCTGCCTGCCGGCTATCGACTCTTCTGGGGCGGCGAATATCAGGAGTACGAGGAGTCGCGGACGCAGCTGCAGGTGGTGATGCCGATTACGCTGGCACTCATTTTCCTGCTGCTCTTCAGCCTCTATCACAACGTGAAATTCCCGCTCATCACGCTCATCGGCGTGCTGTTGTCGGGTCCGATCGGCGGCATGTTGGCGCTGGTGGCAACCGGCACACACTTCTCGGTCTCATCGGGCATCGGATTTCTCGCGCTGTTCGGCGTCTCGGTGCAAACGGCAGTGGTGTACATCTCGTACGCGAACGAGTTGCGACTGGGTGGCATGCCGATTGTACAAGCGACGCGTGAAGCGGCGCTGATGCGACTACGGCCAATCATGATGACCGCACTCGTCGCGGCGCTCGGCCTGTTGCCCGCCGCAGTCGCAACGGGCGTCGGCACCGACTCTCAGCGCCCGTTCGCGCTGGTGATCATCGGCGGCCTCTTTTCGCGCCTGCTCATCAGCGTGCTGCTGATGCCGGTGTTGTATCAACTGGTGGCGCGCACCGGAGACCACCTCGAGGTGTGATCGCGGGAACTGCGGGAACTGCGGGAACTGCGGGAACTGCGGGAACTGCGGGAACTG
>CBHTUR010000038.1:0-39355 GCA_966096095.1 uncultured Gemmatimonadaceae bacterium
GGACTGCGGGGACTGCGGGGACTGCGGGGACTGCGGGGACTGCGGGGACTGCGGGGACTGCGGGAACTGCGGGAACTGCGGGAACTGCGGGAACTGCGGGGACTGCGGGAACTGCGGGGACTGCGGGAACTGCGGGAACTGCAATTACGCAGAGGAAACAGAGGAAACGGAGGACTGCATATCGACGCGTGGCGCGAGGTTAGTGCGCGTGTCCGCATTTTTTCATGTTCGATTGATTTCAGGCGCTCGTGGCGATTTTCCGCCGTTTCCTCTAATTCCACTGCGATTTGTCCGTTCCCGCAGTTATTGGAACAACGGGAAACGTCGGACCCGAGGTGCGGCTAAGATCAACCGCAAACGCTTCTCCTCCGTTTCCTCTGTTTCCTCTGTGGTTCATTCGTTCCCGCAGTTAGCTGAACTGCGGACAAGCAGAGGACCCAACGTGCAGCCCCGATTAAGCGTCTACGCTTCTCCCCCATTTCCTCTGTTTCCTCTGCGGTTCATCCGTTCCCGCAGTTAACGGAATCGCGGAGAAACAGAGAACCCAACGTGCGGCCCCGATCCACCGCAAACGCTTCTCCTCCGTTTCCTCTGTTTCCTCTGCGGTTCATCCGTTCCCGCAGTTGAATGAAGCTCGGACATTACGGTCAGCTTCCGTCTCCGCGAGGCGATGATCTTCTCGCCCCGACCGACGGCAAGCGTATTGCGCGTTTCGCTGTGCGGAGTCGTTGCGCAGATTAGGCGGAGAACACGGCACGCAGTTGTTCGACTGCGAAGGCGAGGTCGTCGCGTGACGTGACGAGTGGTGGCGAGATGCGAAGCACGAAGTCGTGGGTTTCCTTGCAGAGCATGCCGCGTTCTTTCAATGCTTCGCAGTACGCGCGCGCCGGTTCGTTGAGTTCGATCGCAATCATCAGGCCTCGGCCGCGAACAGCCACGATCGACGGGTGCCGCAGCGTGCGGATTTGCGACAGAAGCCAGGCACCTTCCGTGGCGCTGCGCTCGACCAGGTGTTCGTCGTGCAGAACGCGCAACGCCGTGCGAGCGACGGCACAGCCCAAGGGGTTGCCGCCGAACGTGCTGCCGTGTGAGCCGGGGCCGAAGACGCCGAGTATCTCGCGACGCGAGACCACTGCGCTCACCGGATAGAAGCCGCCTGAGAGCGCCTTGCCGAGGATGAACACGTCGGGGCGCACGTCGTCGTGATCGCAGGCGAACAGGCGGCCGGTGCGGCCGAGTCCTGTTTGAATCTCGTCGGCCATCAGTAGCACATTCTGCTCGCGACAGAGCGCAGCCAGGTCGCGCAGAAAGCCATCGGGCGGCATCAGCACACCGGCTTCGCATTGAATTGGCTCAACCAGTACCGCACAGGTGTTCGCATTCATCGCGCGACGCACCGCCGCGATGTCGCCGAATGGCACCAGTACAAAGCCCGGTGTGAATGGGCCAAAGTCGGCGCGATACGACGGCTCTGACGAGAAGCCGACAATCGTCGTTGTACGTCCGTGAAAATTGTTTTCGAAGGCGATGATCGTTGCCTGGCCGTCAGGAATGTGCTTTTCGCGATAGCCCCAGCGGCGCGCGGCCTTGATGGCCGTTTCCACTGCTTCCGCGCCCGTGTTCATGGGTAGCACCATGTCCATGCCGCAGAGTTCCGCGAGCTCTTCGCAGAATGCGCCCAGCTGTTCGTTGCGGAACGCGCGCGACGTGAGCGTGACGCGCGACGCTTGCTCTACGAGCGTGGCGAGAATGCGCGGGTGACAGTGGCCTTGATTCACTGCCGAGTATGCGCTCAGGCAGTCGAGATAGCGGCGCCCTTCCACATCAGTCACCCAGGCGCCCTGCGCCGACTCGATAACAAGATCGAGCGGGTGATAGTTGTGTGCGCCCCACGCGTCTTCGCGCGCAATCAGGTCGCTGGTCGAGTCGTGCAACGTACTGGTCATGAACACTGGGCGTTCCTCGTCAGTGATTCAGAGAATGCGACGCCCGAAGGCGCTCGCAATGAGTTCGGCGGCCAGCTTGGCCGTGTGATTCTTGCGGTCGAGAATCGGGTTGATCTCCACGAGATCCATCGCGACCAGCGCGCCGGAGTCGTGAATGATTTCCATGGCGAGATGCGCCTCGCGCAGCGTCGCGCCGCCGCGAACCGGTGTGCCTACGCCCGGTGCTTCGCCTGGATCGATCCAGTCCGCGTCGCACGAGACGTGAATGCCGCCGGTGCCGGTGCTGGCAATGCGCACCGCTTCATCCATCACGGCGCGCAGTCCGCGCTCGTCGATGTCGCGCATCGTGAACGCTCGGATGTTCAGTGTTTTGATCAGGTGCTTCTCGGCCTCGTCGAGATCACGCAGGCCAACGTAGACGAGATGTTCCGGTTTGACCGCCGGATAGACGCTCGCCAAGTGTGACAATCGAGTGTCGCCGAGACCCAGCAGATGCGCGACCGGCATGCCGTGCACATTGCCGCTCAGACTCGTATCCGGAGTGTTGATGTCCGCGTGCGCGTCGAGCCAGATCAGACCGACGCGCTGCCCGCGCTCGGCGAGTGCGGTCGCGCTACCGGCAACGGATCCGGCAGCGAGTGAGTGATCACCGCCGATGACGAGCGGCTTGATACCGTCGCGCACTGCGGCCGCCGTGCGGCGAGCGACCTCCTCACACACTTCGGTAATCGCCGCGAGTCGTGCGCGCGGCACGGACGGAAGCGAAGCGCGGTCCGGCACGGGCACATTGCCGGCGTCGTCGACAGCGAAGCCGAGCCGGGTGAGGACGTCGGCGACGTCGGCCAGTCGCATCGCCGACGGACCCATGTCGACACCGCGACGGCTGGCTCCGAGGTCCATCGGCACGCCAATGATTTGGATCGAGCGCACCGCTACCGAGCTAGCGACCTCATCCATACGAGGGCGAGCACTGAATGCTGGCGGCGCAACCGGCGGTGCAACGGGCGGGTCCATCAAGGCGGGAGTCATGCCTTGAAGTCTCGTCTCGGCAGATGTTAGCAACAAGTAATCTGAGTGCCACTTTCGTCTAGCCTGATGTACATTTTGCTAGTCGCCATTGACTATTTACTAACCAGAGAGTCGCCGATGCTCGACGCCACCGATACCAAGCTCATTGCGCTGCTGCGCGAAAATGCCCGAACGCCTGTCGCCAAAATGGCGCTCGCCCTCGGCGTTTCGCGGGCGACCGTGCAGAACCGAATCGACAAACTGCTGGCCGATCGGGTGCTGCTGGGGTTCACGGTGCGGACCACTCCGGAGGCCGCCAAGCACCGGGTGCGCGCGGTGATGATGGTCAGTGTTGAAGGCGACCACGCGGACGACGCCCTCAAGACGCTGCGTGGCTATCCCGAAGTGCGCGCGCTCCACACCACCAACGGGCGATGGGATATTGTCGCCGAACTCGGCACCGATTCGCTCGAGGATTTCGACAAGGTGTTGCAGCGCATTCGCGCCGTGAAAGGGATCTCCAATTCAGAAACGAGTTTGTTGTTGGCGACGCACAAGCTGTAGCTCCGCGCGGAGTTGACAGTCATCACTGCGCGCGTCAATTCCCTGCCGTGACGAATCTCCAAACTCAACCGACGGTCGGGCGAATTTTGCTCACCGTTTCGTGCCTATCGATCGCGTTAAAGTCACTCGGCGCGCAGCCCGTGACCACGCTGATTCGTCACGCACAAGTCATCGACGGTCGCGGAACGCCGGCCCGCAATGTCGACGTGCGCATTCGCGGGGATCGCATTGTCGCGGTCGGACGTCTCACGCCAGCGACCAACGATGTCGTGGTCGACGCGCAGGGACTTACGCTCGCGCCGGGCTTCATCGACACGCACAGCCATCACGATCGACGCCTGTTCGAGGCGCGCGATGCACTGGCGATGGTGAGCCAAGGTGTGACCACGATCGTCGCTGGTCAGGATGGTGGCGGCAGTCATCTCGACAAGCTCTTCGCGCGTCTGGATTCGCAGCCGGTCGCCGTCAATGTGGCGTCGTATGTTGGCCACGGCGCGATTCGCGGCGAAGTGATGGGCGACGACTTCAAGCGCGTGGCGACCGCTGCCGAGGTAGCGCGCATGCAGGCGCGCGTGCGAGAAGAAATGAAGCACGGCGCGCTCGGACTCTCCACCGGACTGGAATACGATCCGGGTATCTACTCCGATCCTTCCGAGGTGGTGGCGCTCGCGCGCACGGCGGCACAGTTCGGCGGGCGATACATCAGCCACATTCGCAGCGAAGACCGCGACTTCTGGCCGGCGTTGAACGAGGTCATTACCATCGGCCGACGTACGCACATGCCAGTCCAG
The DNA here is from genome assembly GCA_966096095.1 of uncultured Gemmatimonadaceae bacterium. Lineage (GTDB taxonomy): Bacteria > Gemmatimonadota > Gemmatimonadetes > Gemmatimonadales > Gemmatimonadaceae > Gemmatimonas. The sequence goes on from CBHTUR010000038.1 coordinate 4,310, forward strand.
GTGTCGCACATCAAGCTCGGCATGATGGACCTCTGGGGACACGCCGACAGCGTGGTTCGCACCCTCTCGCGCGCCCGTGCCCAAGGTGTCGATGTGACGGCCGACATCTATCCCTATCTCTACTGGTCGTCGAACCTCGGCGTGTTCTACCCGAAGCGCAATTTCAGCGACAGCGCCGAAACCGCATTTATCCTCACCCATCTCACGGCACCCGATGACATCCTGTTCAGCGCCGTTGATGGTCATCCCGAGTACCGGGGAAAATCGCTGACGCAGTTGGCGGCGATGCGCGGAGCGACGCCCGCTCGCACGATGATGGCGCTGTTGGCCGAGCCGAATGGAGACGACGCTGGCGTGGTAGCCAAGGGTATGGACGATCGCGACGTCGACGCATTGATGCGCTGGTCGTTCACGAACATCTGCAGCGACGGCACCTCCAACGGCCTGCATCCGCGGGGCTTCGGTAGCTTCGCCAAGGTTCTGGGGCCCTACGTGCGCGACCGAAAGCTCTTTTCACTCGCGGAAGCGATTCGCAAGATGACCAGTCTTTCGGCGCGCAATGTTGGCATCAGGCAACGCGGCGTCATCGCGCCCGGCTACTTCGCGGATCTGGTGTTGTTTGATCCGGTGACGGTGAGCGACAATGCCACCTTTGAAAAACCGCAAGCGATAGCGAGTGGCGTGCGCAGCACGTGGGTCAACGGCGTGCTCGTCTGGGATAACGGTCGCACCACGTCACGCTACGCGGGCCGGCCGATCAAACGCGCCACCGGTTCCGCGCCGAGGCGATCAGTTCGGTGAGCGCGGACGCACACGCTCGATGGCGTCCCGCAATTGCGGAAGCGCCACGGGCTTCTGCAACATCTTGTCGCCAATCTGCTCGGTGAACGCAAGGCCGCGCGCGGTAAACGCGCCCCCGGTGCAGAAGAGCATGCGCGACAGCAGTTCCGGACGATTCAGCGCAACCCACTCATGCACCGCGACGCCGTCGACGTCAGGCATCATGACATCGCATAAGATTGCATCCCACTCGGCGTCGGCGCCGAGCACGTTGATGGCCTCTTTGCCGCCATGCGCCAGTTGAACGTCGTAGACGTTGCCGAGCCAACGCTGGTATGCGTGCAGCAGCATGCGCTCATCATCGATGATCAGTACGCGGGCCGAGCGCGGCGTGACCGCAATGGCGGGTGAATCGGTTGGCGTCACCATCGCGTGCTCGAGCGGCAACAGCACTTCAAACGTCGAGCCCTTAGACGACGTCTGCACCAACCGCAATTCGCCGCCGTGGGAGTGCACGATCTCGGACGAAATAACGAGTCCCAGTCCGGTGCCGCGATCGCGCGGCTTGGTGGTATAGAACGGCTCGAACATGCGGCGTTGCGCCTCTTCCGACATGCCGGCGCCGGTATCCTCGATCAGCACGCGCGCCCAATCGCCCTGTACCGTGCTCAGCACCCGCACTTCGTTCGACGACGCGAATCCCTCAGGTATAGCCTGCGCGGCGTTGAGCAACAGGTTGGTGAAGACCTGAGCGAGCTTCGTGCGGTCGCCACGCACGCGCATCCGCTCCTCGGAGCGAATGACCAGGGACGCGCGATAGGTGAGCTCGGCGCGGACCAGTTTGACGGCGTCATCGATGACAACGCGGAGCGGCAGCGTCTCGAATACGGAGTTCTCGAGACGCGCGAAGTTGCGCAGGTCTCGCACGATCGCCACGATGCGATTGACGCCAGCGATGTTGTCGCGAGTAAGCTCGCGCGCCTGCTGCAGCAATTGCGCCACGTCGCTCGACGGTGTCGCTTCCGTATTTGACGTCCGCTGTTCAACTGCGTCGAGCGTCCGCTGCAGCACTTCGAGGTTGGATAGCACGAATGCCGCGGGATTGTTCACCTCGTGCGCGACGCCAGCGGCCAGTTGACCGACGGCGATGAGCCGCTCGTTCTGCAGCAAGTGTTGCTGATACGCCCGGTCGCGCGTGATGCGCTGACTGAACTCCTCCGAGAGCATGTTGAGTCCCAACGCAATTCCATCCAACAGCGACGAGCCATCTCCAACGGACGCTCGCTTGTCGAACTGCTCTGCCGCGATCGAGATGATGACGTCAATCAGCTCGGCGTGCCGAGCGTCATGTGAAGCCCCGGACGCCGACTTACTGGGCACGGGCCGTGTCGAGGAAGGTGCTGAGCCACGCGTCGGCCTCGCTCACCGACGTGAACAGTCGCGTCGGCGTTTGGGGCCGGTTGAATCCGAGGTAGAAGTTGCCAATCACCCGACTGATGGTGGAATCGATGAGCAGGGCTACGGCGAGCGTGGCGCGCGTGGCCTCGTGCCCGGCGAATGTGGCCCGCGCGTCCGCCGATTGCGAGCGGATGGCTCGCAGATCGACCATCACCGGTGCGCGATGTCCTTTCACGATATCGAAGATCACGGCGAGATTTTCGCGCGCGTCATCACCGGTGACTTCCGCGCCCTCGTGAAAGACGCCGTAAAACAGACGGTCATACCAAAGAGTGCACGTGCGTGTGCGCACGGCGCCGGGAGGTGGCTGGAGACGTTCGTAAGACACGAGCGATCCGTGGCGGGGGCGATGGTCGAGCGCACTCCGCGAGTGCACTGTATGTCTGCAGACGCGAGCACGAATATAGCGTGCGCCATTGGGTCTTGTCGAACGAGCCGTTGCGCCCGACGACGGGCCGATCCATTTTTTCGCGGCGGCCTCACCTCCAGGGTAGTGAAATGCCCACACGCGTCGACGTTGAGCATCCGTACATCCACTCCGTCTTATTCGGCCGACTGACCGACGACGAGCTGTTGGCGCACTATGACCTGCCGCCGTTTCTCGCGCCGCGCAAACTCTGGCTTGAGATTGTCGACGCGCGTGAAGTGACCGATATGCAAGTTACCGTCGTCGGGCAGCAGCGCCTGGCTGATGTCGCGGCTCGGCGCCTCGACCGTTTGCGTGGCGGTCGCGTGGCGATGGTTGCACCCACCGATCTGATTTTCGGCATGTTCCGAATGTGGGAACTGCGACGCGAGGAGCTCAATTACGAGGTCCGCGTGTATCGCTCGTTCGAAGAGGCGGTGCGGTGGATTTCGCTCTTCGAGGCCGTAAACTCGTCGGTCGCTGAGTAGTCGGCGAAACGGTTAGAAGCGCAGCGACAAGCAGCTCAACCCGCCGTCCATTTTGGCGTACTCACTCATCTCGAGCGGTTCCAGGGCGTATCCGGCGTCGAGTAACATCGCTTGCGTCTTTGGATATCCGGTTGCCATGAGCACGACATCATTCACGCGCACGCAGTTCGCAGCGTACTCTTCACCTGGCGGCACGCGCAGCACGTTATAGCCGCGAAAGGCCGGGTGGTCGGCCAACGCCTCGATCGCGACGAGGGTCTTTGGATCGATGGCAACGACACCGCTCTTGAGATGCAGGATGCCTGGCGTTTGGCGAATCTCGATCGTGGCGGACGTGACGCCGAACGACGCGAGCCACGCACTGAGTTGTGCCGCGCCTGCTTCGTTGGTGCGATGTGACAGCCCAATGAAGACGTGATCATGCGCCTCGCACACGTCGCCCGCGTCGAGCGTTCCGGGTTCCACGATGCTGGCCGCGCCGTCGAATATCGCTGAGACCAACGGCCGCATGAGTTCAACCTCGCCGGCGCGACTCGCGGCACCAGGACGGGTTAGTATCGCGCCCTGCCCCGGTAGGATGAGTGCCGTATCCTCGACGAACGTCGAGTCGGGATAGCGATCGTCGCTCGGCAGCATGGTTAGCACGAGGCCATTGCGCAGGAGCGCCGCGCAGTACGCGTCGTGCTGACGGAGCGCGAGCCCGAAGTCCGGCTCGCCCAGGTCCACCGTCGTGAGTCCGAACGCGAAGTTGTGAGCGGGTGGACGCACGATAGCGCGGGTGAACCGCGAAAATCCGCGAGTCGGCGTGTGAACGGCGGCCATATCCCACGAGTATGGCGTCCCGGCGTGCCCGGCGGAATACTTGGGCGGGTCATTGTTATTCCCCTTACCCGTCGGAGCCTCACTGATGCGATTTGTCGCGCGAACCACGCTGAGCGCGCTTGTACTGTCGGTTGCCGCCGCCACGGCGGGCGCCCAACCGTCTGCTCGCGAAAAGAAGGTGTTGTCGGTCGATGACTACGCCAAATGGCGAACGATCGACAACGCGATAATCAGCAGCGACGGCAAATGGGTGGCCTACACGCTGCGATTCAGCAACACCCTGCCGAATGACGCCAAGCCGCTGCTGCACATTCGACAGGCCACGGGTTCGCAGGACATTGAGGTGCCCTTTGGTACGGCGCCGATTTTTTCGCCCGATGGTCGCTACATCGCCTATCAGATAGAGCCGCCACCACCAGCGCCGCGCGCGGCGGGTCGTGGAAATGGCAACGGCAATGGCAATGGCAACGGCGGCGCCGGTGCGACGGACAGCGCGGCAAGTAAGCCTGCCGAGGTGCGGCGCTTGGAAGTGCGCGATCTGACGACGGGAAAAACGCAATCGTGGACCGAGATGGCGAGCGCCGTGTTCTCGCCAACCTCATCGCATCTGCTGATGCGCCGGCGCCCCGCAACGCCGCCGACGGGAGCCGCACCGGCCGCAGCCGCACCACAAGGCGGACGCGGCGGTGGCGCTCCCGAAGCGGTGCGCACCACCGACGCGCTATTGCTCGATCTGGCAAGCGGACGCACGCAATTCATGGGCAGCGTCGGCGACGCCTCGTTCAATCGCAAAGGAGATCTGCTCGGCTACACCGTCGATGCCACCGTACGCGACGGTAACGGCCTCTTTGTGCAGGAGCTCGCAACGGGACGCACGACGGTGCTCGACAACGACTCGCTGCGCTACAGCCGTCTCAGTTGGCACGATCGCAACAACGCGATTGCCGTGCTCAAGGGACGCGAGGTAGACAAGATGCGCGAGCGGGACAATCGGCTGCTGGTGTTCACCGACGTGGGCGCGGCGCTCGCCGGACCCAAGATCGAGCCGATCACGTTGCTGCCGTCACGCGCGACCAACTTTCCCAAGGGGTTCATGATCAGCGACCGCGCGCCACTGTCGTGGAGCGACGATGGCGCGCGCGTGTTCTTCGGGCTCATTCCGCAGTCGCCGTTACCGGATACCGCGCGCCGACGCAGCACCGATTCCGTGCCCGACGTGGACGTATGGCGCACGCAGGACGAACGCATTCAGTCGCAGCAGATGATTCAAGCGGAACAGGATCGCAATCGGACGTTCCGTCAAGCGTTTGACGTGGCGAACGCGAAGTTCATTCCGTTGGCCGACTCGTCGATGCGCGAACTTGAAGTGGCAGCGACTGGTGACTGGGCCGTCGGACGGGATCCACGCGCGTACATCTCCGATTACAAGCGGCCCGCGGCCGACTTCTATCGCGTGAACACAAAGTCCGGCGAGCGCACCCTGATGTTCAAAGGACAGCTCACGGGACAACATGTGAGCGGCATTTCTCCAGACGGGAGGTACTTCCTGTTCTGGAAAGATGCGAAGTGGCAGGCCTATGATTTGGGCGCCGGATCGTCACGCATGCTCGGCGGCAGCGTGGCCGTGAACTTCTCGGACATGGAAGAGGATCACCCGGGCCCGCGTCCGCCGTACGGCGTCACCGGATATGCGGCCGACGGCAGCAGCGTGGTTGTTGAGCATCGATTCGATTTGTGGGTCCTGCCGTTGGACGGTACGAGCCCGGCGCGCAACCTTACAACCGGTGCCGGTACTCGTGACAAGGTGCACTACAATCTGGTCCGCACGTTTGCGGTCGACTCCTCAGTGCGGCGTGGTGCGCGTGCGCTACGCGAGATTGATCTGAGCAAGCCGCTCACCTTCGCGACTTTTGGCGAGTACACGAAGAAGGCGGGTTTCTCGCGATTGGCCGATGGAAAACTTTCGTCGCTGGTGTACGATGATGCGGCGTACAGCGTGCCGGTTCGCGCGGCGTTGTCCGATCAGTTCTTGTTCACGCGCCAGACGTTTCAGGAATTCCCGGACGTGGTGGTTGCAGGTGCAGACTTTACCGATCGAAAGAAATTGTCGGACGCGAATCCGCAGCAAGCGGACTACAAGTGGGGTCATCGCGTGTTGTTCGATTACGTCACGCGCCGTGGCGACAAGCTTCAAGGTATGCTTGCGCTGCCTGACGACTACAAGCCGGGTGAGAAGCGCCCGATGCTGGTGAACTTCTACGAGAAGAACTCGCAGAATCTCAATCGATACACGGCACCGTCGTTTCTGACTGGCATGGGTTCGATGCCCATCGAAGCGGTGAGTCGCGGCTACATCACGATGATCGCAGACGTGCAGTTTCACACGGGCTCATCGCACAGCGACATGCTCGACGCGGTGGAAGCGGCCACGAAGAAGGTTATTGAGCTGGGCTACGCCGATCCGAAGAAGATCGGGGTACACGGCCACAGCTACGGCGGCGAAGGCGCGGCGTTCATCGGCACGCGCTCGCGCATGTTCGCGGCGGTCGGCATGGGTGCCGGCGTCACGGATTTGTATACGGACTTCAGTCAGAGCTGGGGCTGGTCGTATCAGGTGGGCGGCGGCAGCGGTCAGAACGGCAACGACTACTACCTGTACGGTCAGGGCCGCTGGGGCTTCTCGCCGTGGGAGCGACCGGACGTGTACCACTTTGAATCAGCGCTCACGCACGTTCCCGAAGTGACGCAGCCGTATCTCATCATGCACGGCACTGCCGATCCGACGGTGTCGTTCAGTGAGGGAATGAACTTCTACAACGCGCTACGCTACAACGGCAAAGAAGCGACGATGCTGGCCTATCCGGGTGAAGGCCACGGTTTGCGCGGGCTCGCCAACCGCAAGGATTTGACGACGCGCTACTTCCAGTTCTTCGATCACTATTTGAAGGGCACGCCCGCGCCAAGCTGGATGACCGACGGCGTGCCGTACATCGTCAAGCTGCTGCCCAAAGATCCGCCGCCGGTGATTCGACCGTAGGAGTTTGTGCGAGCACGACAAACTGCCTACCACGGATTGGGCGGATCACACGGATGAACGCGGATTTTTCGAACTATCCGCGTTCATCCGTTCAATCTGCATCATCCGTGGTAGGCAGTTTTTTTTTGTGGCACGAGAATGGGCGACAGCGAGCACTACTTGCACCCGCGCACTTTGAACGCGCCGATTCTACTTGAGTAGGACGGCGCGCCGGCTTTGAGGTAGTCGCCTACGTACCACACGGTGCAATCGTCGTTCGGGTCAACGGCGGTTTGCGTGTAGTCTTCCCAGCGCAGCGTGGTGGTTTGCGAGGCTTCGCCTTTGACTAACTCGGTTTCGGCGGTGCCGACAAAGCCGAGCGCGTCGCGAATGGTGTGGGCCGCCACGCGTTGGCCTGGGAACATCGGCGTGCCACCAAACGAGTAGCCGATGACGATGTTCCCCATCTTGTCCATCGCGGCGCTCGGCATCCAGCGGTAGCTCGAGTCGAAAGCCAGCGTGCCTTGCTGACGGACCAGCAACGTGTCGCGTGCGCCGCGTCGCGAGACGGTGAGCTCGTACCAGCGCACACCGCCGGCGGTGCCACCGCGCGTGTTGATGGAGTGCGCCGCGATAACCGATTCGCGCGCGCCGATGCGGCGATACGTCACGCGCGCCATCAGCTTGTCGCCTTGGGCGTCGAGTTTACGATCGGTGCCCGGCTGCGGCACACAGTTCGTGAGCTGACCACCACATAAGTACTCGTACGGTGCGACTTTCACGGCGGTGGGCGCCGACAGCTTGGTGTTGTGCGGATTCGCCCAATCGACGTGAAAGCGCCACGCGTACAACACGCTGTCCTTCAAGACGCCCTTGAGCTGCGTCCCGCCGCCGGCGAGCATGATGTTCGGCGCACCCTTTGGCGGAAGCGAGGTGCCGTCGAGATCTGCGTTGTTGAAGAAGTTGACGCCGTCCACGATGATGCACTGCTCGGTGGCTGGTTCCCCTTTGAGCATCTTGTCACGCTCAACCACGCACGCGTGCTTCTGGATTACATCATCGCCTGTGCTGGTCGGAACGTAGTAGCCATCGGGCCACACAGCGGGACGTGGATAATCGGGGAACAGCGGACGCACAAACTCGTAGCGCCAGTACGGACCGAATGGGTCGTCGCCGGTGCTGATGGCGTAGCACATCGCGTACGAGCCGCTGTCAGCGGGCGGACGCGGCGTGTTCGCCGCGGGTTGCGCGGCCGGCGTCGACGGCGTGGCCGCCGGTGCGGGCGGCTCGTACAATCGCACCGCCGCACCAGGCTGGCCTTCATGTCCAATCCAACTCAACACGGCCGTATCGCTCGCCCCTGGAGTAGGTGGCTCGACCGCTTTCCGGGGTGAGCGCTGAAATATCGGCATCACAATCAGCCAACGCTTGGCGAGTTGATCGTAGCGCACGACCGCATCACCGCTGTTGCGCGCTTCGCAGGCGCCGCCGAATCCACGAAACACATTGTTGGTCGGCACGGGTCCGTACAGCACCTTTCCCGTGGTATCGAACTGCGCGCCTTTCCTGGTGAAGATCGCCATGCGCGTGTTCACCGTTTGCACGATATGATTCGGCCCAACGGCCAGACTGTTGTCGGATGGATTGCGCAGCGTTGCGGTGCCCTGCGGGCCGGTGAAGCCGAAGCCCAAACCGTCGAAGCTCGCCAGCATCATCGGCGCGGCCTCGCGGCCCACCCGCAGTTGTTCGACTGTCCGACGCGGCGAAGGCTGCGCGCCAGCGCGCATGCGCGTTAACAGAAGCAGTCCGAGCATCATGATGACGAGCGGGGCGAGTACCAGCACCCACTTGACGATGCGTCGTTGAAATGCGCGGCGCGCTTCGTCCACCGGGTCCGCATCCTGCAGCTTGCTCATGGCATCATCCCCACAGCGCACTCTCCGGTGGTTGCACGACGCCGTTCTCGAAGCGCATCGCGTGCGCGCGATCTTCCTTTTGCAGCAGCGGTCCGTCGATGTCGACCCACGTGCACTGCTGTCCGATCACAAACGCCGGTGCCATGCCCAGCGATGTACCGCACATGTTCCCCACCATCAGCTCGAGGTCGCGTGCCTTGGCTTCGCGCCCCATCGCCAGCGCCTCAGTGAGCCCACCGCATTTGTCGAGCTTGATGTTCAGGTACCGATAATACGGTGCGAGTTTCACGATTGACCGCGTGTCAGTGCACGACTCGTCAGCCGCGAGTGGAATCGGTGAGCGCAGTCCGCTGAGTTGGGCATCTTCACCGCGCTTCACGGGCTGTTCAACCATTTCGACGCGCAGCGCCTGCAACGCCGGAAGTATCTGCTCCAGCAGTTCGCGGGTCCACGCCTGATTCGCGTCAACCGCGATACGCGCGGTAGGATGCTCCTCGCGCACTACGCGTACGACATCGACGTGTCGCGTGCTGTCGCATTTGAGCTTGAGCAATGGATAGCGACGGGCGTCGCGCGCCTTTCGGCGAGTATCGTCTTCGCTGCCCAAACCCAGCGTGTAAACCGTCGTCAGTGGGCGCCACGCTGTGAGCCCTGCAGTCTCCCACACGGGCACGCCCGTCTGTTTGGCGCGGAGATCCCAGAGCGCGCAATCGAGCGCGTTGCGTGCACCACCTGGTGGCATCAGTCGCTGCAGCGATTCAATGGCCGATGTCGTGCTCGCGCCATTCGGCATCAGCTCCGCAAGCGTGAGCATGAAGGCGCCAATTTGCTGCGTGATCAGCGCCGGCGTCTCGCCATCGTAGTCGACCCCGGCCGCCTCGGCCTGACCCACGTGCCCGTTCTCGTCGGTCAACGTCAACACGACCACGGGCAATCGCGTCATCGTGCCGCGCGCGATCTCAAACGGTTCTACCAGCTCCCACTGCTCAATTCTGGTGTTGCCTGAAATGGCCACGTCACTGCCCTCTCAATGTTCGTTCAACACGCGTTCTGCGATACGGTCCACCCCCCCGCGCATCGGATCTGCCACCGGTACCTGCAGCTCCTGCTCGAGGGTGCGTTGATACGCGTGCCACGCATCGTCCGACAACGTGCTGGAATTGATGCTCACGCCAACGCAGTGCGCATGGCGATTGGTAATGCGTGCGGCCGTCGTGTATTGCGCAATCGCATCCGCCAACTGCGGAATGGGAAAATCCGGGAAATACTCAATCGTCTTCCGCGACGGATCATGGCAAAGCACGAACGCGTCGGGTTGCGAGCCATGCAGCAAGCCGAGCGTGACGCCGGCGTAGGCCGGATGGAAAAGCGATCCTTGTCCTTCGATGACATCCCAGTGATCGGGCGCGTTGTCGGGCGACAACACCTCCGCGGCGCCAGCAATGAAGTCGGCGACGACCGCGTCGATTGCAATACCTTCGCCGGCAATCATGATGCCGGTCTGCCCGGTGGCACGGAACGTTGCGTTCGCGCCGCGCGCTTTCAGTGCGTTCGTGAGCGCGAGCGCTGTGTATTTCTTGCCGAGTGCGCAGTCGGTGCCGACGGTGGCCACGCGCTTTCCGCTCCGCTTGCGTCCCGAGCCGGCCGGAAACGTTCGATCGGCGTGTCGCACGTCGTGCAGCTTGACGCCGTGTTGGGCGGCGGCCTGCACCAGCGCCGGAAATGAAGTGAGGCGCGTATGCATGCCGCTCACGACATCGAGTCCCGCGTCGATCGCGGCGTGGAGGTCGGGCAGCCACTCATCGGGCAGCTTGCCACCGACGCTGGCAATGCCGATCACCAGCGAGCCTGCCCCTTTCCGAGACGCCTCGGCCGGTGACATCCGCTCTAGCCCCGTGGTCACAGTGGCCGTCGGCAAGCTCCACTCACCCACGACGTCGGCTCGACACCAGTCTCTCAAGCCATTGGCAGTTTTTGCGTCCGTGGGAATCGTGGCGTTCCCGAGGTAGAGCAAATACGGCTTGCGCAGCTGGTGCATGGCAGACGGCGAGAGTCGGAGGGTTGTCGGTCTCCGTCAACTATACGCCGGGTTGAGCAGTTGTCGACACCCGTGGGTCGCTATGAATGGAGCTCAGGATTGGAGCGCGGCGACGCGCCGGGGGATGCCGAGGTTGCGGTCGGTTGGTTGGGATGAACGCGGATTGGGCGCGGGATGAACACGGATTGATATCCTTGTGATTGCGATCGACGGAATCCGTGCAATCCTGAGGCGATCCGCGTTCATCCATTCTCCATCGGACGACTCTCGACCAGCAGACGGTTTGTCGCGGTACGATCGTGGTTACTAACGCCTCGTCGCACTCGCGATGGCAAGCGCGCGAGTCATCGCCGGATCGGTGCCGCGTAGGATGTCGCGAACGGTGAGCGGCAGCGCGATGTCGGGGAGCGTGCCACGTCCATGCTCACGCGGTGCCGGCGCGGCGTTGACGTAGCCGTACATTTGTACCGACACGCGAATGCCGGAGTTCTTGAGCGTCAGCAGCGCGCTGGAGCCGGACGTGTTGCCTTCGTAGGCGCCTCCGCTCTCTTCGCCCACAAAGGTGGCTTTGCCGAACCCCCGAATAGTTGCCGTCACGTCGGCCGCGGTCGAAAACGTACCACCATCCATCAACACCACGAGCGGCCCCACGAATGGCATCGGCGCGGCCGATTGTTCGCTCACGCCGGGATGCAGCCGCGGCAGCACCAGCCAGCCGCCCTTGGGATCGCGAACAGTGCCACTGTCGAGTTGCGCATACGTTCGCGCGAGAAACGTGGTGAACGACGGGCGTGTGGTCGCGATATGAATGTGATCGAAATAACGGAACGACTTGTCGGTGAAACGCGACGAGAGATTGGCGCCGTACATGTCCACGCCGCCGCCGTTGCCGCGCAGATCGAGCACCATGCCGCGTACGCCATGCGCGAAGGCCACGCCCATCACGGAGTCGAGCTCCGCGACAAACCGGTCGCCGCCGAAGCCGTGAATACGTAAGACGCCAACAGTACCGTCGCCGGGAAACCGTATCGAGATGTTGTCGCGTGATCCATCAAGTTTCGCGACGTTCGCGTCGAACTCGGCGTTCAGCGGATTTTTCGTCTGCGCGCGAATCGAATCGGTGATGCCCGCGAGATGTACGTCGCGGGTCGCGCCCGCGACGGTCCTCACCGTGACATCAAACTCGGCGCGCTGGTCGATCAACTGGTGGTAGAGCGTCGGAAATCCGCGCGACAGTCGGGCGTCGCGGCCGGAGTTGATGAACCCATCATGCGGCACCTGCGGCGCCAGGTCGGCGAGAATATCCGAGACAGTCCGGCCATTGATGCGCAGCAGTTCCGCGCCGGGAGCAATGACGGTGTCTGCGGGCGAGTCGTTTCCAATAACCACAAGCCGGTTACCCGATTCGATCCGAACGCGCAGCGGCAGGAGTCGCGCGCCAAGGAAGAGTCGGGCCGACGCACTGTCGAGCCCTGCGCGCGCGTGGCCGTCGCCAAGGTCGGCGAGCATGCGCGAAGTAATGCCCAGCAATTGGAATTGCGTGACCGGCTGCGTGATTGCGGCACGATAGTCGGCCCACCGCCGATCAAGCTCCGTTTTCGACACGAACCGATCGGGCGCTCCGTGGGCTTCGTACAAGGCCACGCGCAGTTGCGCGAGATCCGCCTGCGCTTGAGCGGGCGCGATGAGGTTCATGCCGGGTGCCACGGCAGCCCCCTGCGCGGCGCCGCGTCGGGCAAACATCGAGGTGCACGCAGCGATGACGACAGCTGCGACTACGGAACGCGTTAGGTGCTGGCCAGCGGTCATGGGCGACTCGGGGCGGGACAGGTGATCTGAAACACGATACGGGCTTGGACGTCGGCGACCAGTGAATGGTTGGTATTTGCAGCGGCACGAGCGCGTTGCGGCGAGCGTTTCAGCCACCGATCCACGCGATCTGTCCTCAGTCGGGTTCATCCGCAATCGGTTGAGCCCAGACTACCCCTGTCGGCTCGTCCGCCAATCGCGACCCCTTCGTAAGGGAATACGCAGTAGCGCTCGGCTGTACCCCGTCGCAGACTCCTAGAAACCGGGCTTTACCCCCGGGGACCTTCCCACGCGACCAGCCCTACCATGTCCGAAGCCACCACCCGTCCGCTCGCGCCGTCGGCCTCCACTGGCACCCCCGCCCACAAGCACAAGTACCCGGGGTTCCACGTCACGTGCAGTGGTAACCAGCTCGTGACGCAGTATGTCGAAACGCGCATTACCGAGGGCGGCGTGTTTTACCCCATCACGCCCAGCACAGAGGGCGGCGAGATCTACCAAGCGTCGTATGCGACCGGTGAACTCAATGTGTGGGGGCAGCAGAAAGTCGCCGCCGAAACCGAAGGCGAGCATGCCGCGCAGGGTGGTGCCACCGCCTTCGCCGTAACGGGCAAGCGCACGGTGAACTTCACGTCGGGTCAAGGGCTCGTGTACGCGATGGAGCAGTACTACCACGCGCCGGGCAAGCTTTCGACGATGGTGCTGCAAGTGGGTGCCCGCGCGCTCACCAAGCATGCACTCAACGTGCACTGCGGTCACGATGACATCTACGCCGCGCTCGATACCGGTTGGATCATGGTGATGGCGCGTGATGCACAGCAGGCGGCCGATCAGAGCATCATCCTGCGCAAAGTGTGCGAGCTGTCGCTCAACCCGGGCATGAACATTCAGGACGGCATGCTCACTACGCACAGTGAGCGCATGTACCTCGCGCCCGAGTCGGAATTCCTGCGCGAATACCTCGGCGCGCCCGACGAACAGATTCCCTGCCCCACACCTGCACAGCGCGAACTCTTCGGACCCACGCGGCGTCGCGTGCCCGAGATGATGGATCTCAAGAATCCGGTGTTGCTGGGCCCCGTGCAAAATCAGGAACACCACATGAACGGCGTGGTGGCGCGGCGCAACAACTTCAATGAGCATGTGTTGCCGATGCTCAAAGAGGCGTACGACGAATTCGCGCACTTTACCGGTCGCCAGTACGGCTTTGTGACCGAGTACAAGACCGAAGACGCCGACACGGTGTTTGTGTCGCTCGGCTGCGCGGCGGAGAACATCGAAGCGGCGTGCGACTATCTGCGCGATCAGCGCAACGCCAAGGTCGGGTCGATTCACATCAACGTGATTCGCCCGTTCCCGGAAGCGGCGGTGATCAACGCGCTGCGCGGGAAGAAGAACGTCATCATCATCGAGCGCACCGACGAAGGGCTCGCGGGCGACAATCCGCTCGCGCGCGACATTCGCGTGGCTCTCGGCAAGGCCAACGAGGCCGCCAAGTTTGGCGGAGCATTGCCCGCGCTCACGCCGGAGGAAACTCCGCGCCTGTTCCGCGGCGCGTATGGCATTGGTTCGCGCGACTTCCGCCCCGAGCACACGATCGGCGCGTACGAATTCGCCACAGGCGTTTCCAAGCGCACCGATGGCAAGAGCGCCGACGACGGCGAAACGTTCTTCGTGTTGGGCGTTGATCATCCGTACGCCGTAATCAGCAAGGACACGCCAAGCTTGTTGCCGGAAGGCGCCATTGCCGTGCGTTTCCACTCGATTGGCGGCTGGGGCATGATCACCACGGGTAAAAACCTCGGGTCGATCATTGGCGACTTCGGCAAGTACGTCTCCGAGCAGCATCCCACGTACGACGCCGACGGCGTTCTCGAAGACAAGCTCTTCGTGATGGCCAACCCCAAGTACGGTTCGGAAAAGAAGGGCGCGCCTACCAACTACTACCTCACCGTGGCGCCGTCGCAGATCAAAGTGAACTGCGAACTGAATCATGTGGACGTGGTGTTGTGCTGCGACCCGAAAGCGTTCACGCACACCAACCCGCTGGAAGGCCTCAAGCGCGGCGGTTCGCTGGTGTGGGAGTCGAGCGAAGCGCCCGAGATGGCGTGGCAGCGTATTCCGGCGCATCACCGCCAGTTCGTGATCGACAACAACATCCGGGTGTTCATTCTCCCCGGGTTCGACATCGCGCGCAAAGCAACCAACCAGACCGAACTGCAGCTCCGTATGCAGGGCAACGCGTTCCTTGGCGCGTTCTTCAAGGTGTCGCCGTTCCTTAAGACGTTTGACATCGACGAAGAGCATTTCCACGAGATCGTGCACAAGCAGTACGTGAAGAAGTTCGCCCGTTTCGGCGATGCGGTCGTCGCGTCGAACATGGAAGTGATGATCGCGGGCTTCACTCGCGTCACCGAAATTCCAATCGGCAAGATCGAAGACGCCGACAAGTCGTCGATGCGCAATCCGCTGCTGGCGCCCGTGGTGGACAGCTACTTCCCGCCCACGGCCGGCTGCGGCTCGTGTGGCAGTGGTGGCATCGAAATGCCGGTGACGCAGCTCAAGCGTGCGCCGCTGCAGACGATGCACAAGTTCGACAGCGAATTCCGCAACAACTTGGGCTATCATCAGCCCGCCAGTGCCCTCGCGTCGGTCGGCATTATGGCCGCGGGCACGGGCGCCACGCAGAGCAAGTACGTTGCGCGTCGCGAAACGCCGGTCTATATCGCCGAGAACTGCACGCAGTGCATGGAGTGCATTTCGGTGTGCCCCGATACGGCGTTGCCGAACACGGCGCAGGAAGTGATGACCATTCTGCGCACGGCCGCCAACAACTACGTGCGCAGTGCAAGCGATCGCGCAACCATCGTGGCCGCGCTGCCAACGATCGATGCGAACGCGCGCACCAAGATGATGGAATCGGTCAAAGCGAAGACCAAGGTGCCGTTCAAGGACATCGTGCGCGCGGAAGCCGCGGCAATTGCGGGCGTGAGTGCCGATTCGCTGGCCGAGTTTACGGGGATCATCGACAAGCTGCCGCTCGCCTATAGCGATGTGCCGGCGATTTTCCGTACGGTCGAAACGAAGAACCCGGGTTCCGGCGGTCTGTTCTCGATTTTCGTGTCGGATTTGTGCAAAGGCTGCGGCGAATGCGTGCAGGTGTGTGGCGATCACGATGCGCTGCGCATGACGCGGGAAACGGAAGAGCTCAACGCCGACCTTACCACGGCGCAAGTATTCTCTCGATTGCTCCCCGACACGCCGCAAAAGTACCTCGGCCTCTACAACGACAGCGATATCACGAGCAGCAAGGACGCGACGCTACGCAACCACCTCATGGTGCGTCGCAACTACGAGGCACTGGTGTCGGGTGATGGCGCCTGCGCCGGGTGCGGTGAGAAGAGCATCTTGCGTTCAGTGGCGAGCGTGACGGAAGCGTATATGCGGCCGCTCTATCACAACAAGGCCGATCGCCTGTTGGCCAAGGCGGCGCGTCTCGAAGCAGAGGGCACGGAGAAGATCAACGCGCTCAAAGCGCGTAGCGAGAGCGAGTATGCGCTGTTGCGCACGACCTTCGCGCACGTCGTGATGGGCTTGGGTGGCGAGAACGACGCGGATACGGCCAACCGCATCGCCGCGTATGAAGCGCAGCATGGACCGATCACGAGCGATCACATCGTGGGCGGGCTCATTGCGGTGCTCAAGCAGGATGCGTTCAATCACAAGGATCTGCAGAGCATCGACGGACGTCGTGCCAACGGCATGAGCGTGATGATGATGGGCGCGAGCACCGGCTGCAACACCGTGTACGGTTCGACGCCGCCGGCCAATCCACATGCGTATCCGTGGATGAATTCGCTGTTCCAGGACGGCGCGACGATCAGCTGGCTGATGGCCGAAAGCGTGATCGTGAACCACGCGCACCGAAGCGTGGCGCCGGAGCGGCTGGCGAGCGCGTTGCTCGACAAGTCCGATCAGGTAGTGACGGAGATGGATTACTTCACGCTCACGCACCTGGACGACGCGCTCATGACCGAACAGGAAGTGCGCGAGTTGCCCAAGCTCTGGGTCATTGGCGGCGACGGCGCGTTGGGCGACATCGGCTTCCAAAATGTGTCCAAGGTCATTCTGCAGAACCGGCCGAACGTGAAGATGCTGATGCTCGACACGCAGGTGTACAGCAACACGGGCGGCCAGAATTCTGACTCGAGCACCATGCTGGGCGGCTATGACATGAACCAGTTCGGTGTCGCGAGCCAGGGTAAGCTGATCGAGAAGAAGAACGTGGCCGAAGCGTTCACGAGCGGCCACGGCTCGCCGTTCGTGGCGCAGGTGAGTGTCGCCAACGCACCGAAACTGTACAAGTCGCTCATCGACGGCTTGGAGTATCGCGGCACGGCGTTCTTCCAGTGCTATACCACGTGTCAGCCCGAGCACGGCGTAGGCGACAACATGAGCGCCGATCAGGCGACGATGGTGCGCGATGCGCGCGGCGTACCCGAGTTCGTGTACAACCCGCGGAAGGGCGAAACGATGCAGGAGGCCTTCGATCTCAAGGGCAATCCCAGCATGGATCGCGACTGGTGGAACACGAAGTACAAGAGCACCGGCGAGACCTACACGTTCACCGTGGCGCACTGGGCGCTCACCGAAGGGCGCTTCCGCAAGCACCTCAAGAAGATCACGGAAGCCGAGGCGGCCAATCTCACGCTGCTCGACGACATGCTGTACTTCGTCACGCAAGACGACGAGATCAATCGTCGCGTGTTCGACGAATCGCACCGCAGCTTCATCCCCAACTTCGGCTGCTACATCAAGGTTGAGAACAAGGACAAGTTTAGCTACTACGCGGTGACGCGGCAGATGGTGCTCTTCGCCGTCGAGCGTCGCAAGGCGTGGCGCATGATGCAGAGCCGCGCGGGTGTGGTAAACAAGGATTACCACGCGCAGCGCGCGTTCCTGGCGAAGCTCGACAAGGGTGAGATCACGCTGGCCGACGCGAAGGTGCGGGTGCGGGAGCTGATGGCGACGGAGCTCGCGGCGGTGCACTGAGCGCGCAATCAGACTCGTTCCGTGCGAACAAACGGCCCCGCACTGGCGGGGCCGTTTTGCTTTGGCTCGATTCGTTGGATGGAGCTTCTACGACGCCAAGGACGCGACGCGCGATCGACCAGCTTCACTGTTGGCTGCGTCGCCCGACGTATGGAGCCGTGCGTCAGACTCTGGTAGAATTCGTCTTCACTCAGGAGTTTATCCTATGGCTCGTATCGCGCGCGTTCTCCCGGTCGCGGCGCTGCTCGTCGCGGCGCTACCGCTCTACGCGCAGTCGACGCGCGAAAACTGTACGCGTATACCGATCGACACTATGCAATTCGGACGGTCGCCGATTTTCCGCGACTGCGAGGTCGACAAGCCCGCTCGGCGCACCAAACAACCAGGCCTGTCGTTCACGTTTCCGTCAAGCTTGCATTGCGCAATTGCCGATCTTGAGTTCATCGTCGCGGCTGATGGCACGCCGGTCGCGGAAACGGCGCGCGTGCTGACGACCAACGAGCCGCGGTTCGGCACGAGTCTCCTAAAGTCGCTCCCCAAGTGGCGCTATATACCCGCCCAGCGCGGCGACTCGGCCGTCGCGCAACTCGTGCAAGAGCATGTGGCACTCTCCGATGGCAAGGTGCCCTTCGTCGCGGGACGATCGCCGAGTCGACTCGACGAGCTACCGCCCTGTCGCTAGTGTTGCATCGCGCGCGCGCGACCCGTGTGACGTGGGCGCGTGACGAGCGGTTGGTAGATGGAATGCGCACGGCATTAGTCGGTTTCACTCAACGATTCGTAGTGAGGCGAGCGCGTATGCGAGGGACCATTCGTTCGTTGTTATTCACGTTGGTAGCCGGCGCCTCGATTGTCGCGTGTAACGGTCGCGAGCTTCCCACGGCAGTGGTCGATCGTGTGGCCGATGGCGTGCCAATTGCGGTCCTGTTTAACCGCACGGAGTCGGCGTCCACGGCAAAACTGAGCGTGTATATGTCGGGCGCCGACAGCACAGTGAGTGTGTCGGTCGATGCGTCTGAGCCTTCGTGTCAGCTTGTCACCGTGACAGGTGTTTCGGCGAACGGCGTGGTCGAACTCGCGATCTCGCGGTCGGGAAATCCGTACGCATTGTGCACGGCGGCGATGGTGCACTCGCACTACGAGATTCGCGCGACGGTCGCGACGGCGGGGACGTATCAAGTTCGAGTGATCGACGCACCACTCGGTCAACCGGCGCGCGAGCTCGGACGTCAATCGATTGTCCTCACCGGGGCCGCGCGCTGACGACGCACGTGACGCGCGACGCCCTGCGTACCCTCGTGCGCGGCACGCTGCGTCTCGCGCTCCCGATGATCGCGTCAGTGACCTTGCCGCTCGCTGCTCAATCGGCGCGCGCGCGCACCGCACCGATTCCCGATAGCACCAATAGCGCGCCCATCTACCCTGCCGTGCTCGAGGAGTCTGGTGTCGGTGGAACGGTGCATGTGCAGTTCGTGGTCGATACCACGGGGCGCGTACATCCCGCGAACGTGGTCGTGCGACTGTCACCGAACGATGTACTCACGCAATCCGTGACCAACGTCGTTTCTCGCTGGCGATTCACGCCCGCATCGATCGGGGGCCGCGTCACGTCCGATACCGTAGATCTCCTCGTCGATTTTGTACCTACTCCCAGCGCACTCTACTTTTTGCAGCCTACGCTTGTGGCGCGCGAGTCACTTGGTCCTCGGCGATGGAAAATGACGATTGGAATCGCGACGCAGTCGACGCCGACTCCCGTAGCCGACTCACTGCACCTTGCCATCGCGACGGCTGTGCTCGACACCGTACTGGCGTCGAATCCTGTAAACGCTGCGTATCCGCCGCGCATTGCCTGTATCGCGCTTCGCATGTCAGGTGTCGAGCAGCCGCCTCCGCTCGCGCTCTTACGCGCGCTGTCCAATCGAAACTACACCGCCGTCGCCGCGCGGCGCTGTCCGCCCACCTTCGGCTCCATGGTGCGCATTCAGTCGGCTGATGGACGTCCACCAGCACCGGACCCGCCCGGCGAGGATCCGTGGACCTTCACCGTATTCGCTCCGGCGAAATACGGCAGCGCCGTCGCGGTCGACGTGGAGCTCGCGCACGCCACAATGGGGAGCCGGTATCACTGTGCTGCGATACAAGACGTCACGCGCAGCAATGGCTGGCGCGCGCGCTGCAAGGTCGGCGAGATGTGGGTACATTAGCGTATGCTCTCCATGGGCCGTCGTCGTCTACTGCAGGTTGGATTCGCCTGCGCCTGTCTGGCGCTCGGCACCACGTTGTTTCTCATCGTGAGTGGCGATCGAAGGACGTTTTATTGGGTGCTGCTCGCCGGTTCCCTCGCTAATCTGCTCACCTTCGCGCTCGTCTTTCGCGGCACGCGAACGTGAACGATCCTGCGGACGTGTCCGATATCGACGCGACGCACGCACGGTGGTGCAACGCATACCGTCAAGGGGACACCGCTACGATTCTCGCGCTGCTCACCGACGACTACCTGCTCTGGGCGCCGGGGCGTGACGCGCTGACGCGCGCCGATCTTGCTCCGCGATTGCAGGGAGCGTTCGACGCGTATGCGTTTGATCCGTCGTACGAGCGGATCGACCTGCTCGTCGACGGCGATCTCGCGATCGACATCGGTTGGGACGTGCAACGGCTGACACCGCGCCACGGCGGCAATCGCATAGAGCAGCGACAGCGCGTATGTCTCGTCCTCCGTCGCGAACACGACCGCGCGTGGCGATATGCGCGCGGCATGTCGCAGCCGGGCGCCGCGTAGGGCCTGGACGGAGCACCCGGGAACGCCCGGTAGCGCGGGTGCGAGCGTCCACGTACAATCGTCCAGTATGACTACGCGTCGATTCGGCGATGATGAGGTGCGCGAGATTTTTCGAATCGCGACTACCGGCGAGGCACGCGATCAGTCGCTGCCAACCGAGTCGGGCGGGATCACGCTCGCGGAATTGCAGCGCATTGGCTCCGAAGTCGGCATCGATCCGGGTCGCATCGCGAACGCAGTGGCGCGACTCGAACGGCCCACGCGCGTTATTCCCGTGCGCCGATCGATGGGTCTGCCGGTTGGCCTGACACGCGTCGTCGAATTACCACGAGCGCCGACCGACCGCGAGTGGGAGCAGCTCATCGCGGAATTTCGCACCACGTTTGGCGCGCAGGGAGTGAGTACGCTCTCCGGCGGTCTTCGCCAATGGTCACAAGGCAATCTGCACATTTCGGTTGAGCCCACGACCGACGGTCAGCAACTCCGCCTTACCAGCCTCAAAGACGACGCCATCGCGCTCAACGTGTTGAGTGTCATGACGGGCGCGATGGCGCTGGTCACCGGTGTCGCCGTTGCCGCAGCGGGCAAACCCGAAAAGGCGCTGGCGGTGCTGAGCATGTTCGGTGGCATGTCGCTTGTGAGCTATGCCATCAACCTCGTGCGCATGCCGCGTTGGGCGCGCGAGCGCAGCGCGCAGATGGAGGCGGTAGCCGAGCACACGGTGCGATTGCTGTCAAAGCGTGACTCCGAGCGCGCGTCCGATCAGTAGGACGCGGAGCACGTCACCGATGCTTCTGGTATTTCCCGTGCACTCGTGACAAGATTGACGGAGCGATTTACCAATCGAGACGAGGAGTTATGTGAGCGCGATTCGTGTGGTTTCCGCCTTGGCGGTGTGCGTAGTTGGACTGTCCGGATCGCTCGCCCAGGCACAAGGCGGCCTTGAGAAGGCGGGCGTGAACCTTGGCGTTGGCTATTCCGGTGGGATGGATGGCGGACTGCGACACGGCCGAATCGGTCCGGCCGCCAACGTATCGCTCAACTGGACGACGCGCTCTCCCTCGCACCACGCGTATCTCGTTGGGCTCAACGTCACGTCGCACACGACCTTTTACAACGCCGACGATTGTCTCATCGCGCCGGGCGGTAAGTGCGCGCGAAATTTTCCAGATCTCTGGTCGGCGGCGGCGCTTGGCGGCCTTGAGCTGCGCACAAGCCCTCGCGGTGCCGCGTTTCGCGCGTTGGTGGGACCCGCGTTTGCGCACAGCAATGAGAGCGCAAGTGCACTCGGCGCGCAGATTCGCACCGACATCTCAACGGCGGTGCTCGGCCGCGTCGCGCTGATGTTGTGGGCCCAGAGCACCTACCTGCCGACCTTGATGGAAAAGTCGGCATCGGTGCACGCCCTGGGTTTCGGACTCCGCATCCGCTGACGCGCGCGTTTATGACCACGTACGAAATCACCAGCGACGCATCGCGATTCGATATCGACGCGATTCACGCGTATCTGACGCGCAGCTATTGGTCGGCAGGCGTGCCGCGGGCGGTGGTCGAGCGAGCCGTAGCGAATTCGCTTGGGTTTGCCGTACTGCACGGCGAGAGTCAGGTCGGTTTTGCGCGTGTTGTCACCGATCGCGCCACCTTTGCCTATCTCGCCGACGTCTACATCCTTGAGGAGCATCGTGGTCGCGGACTCTCCAAGCGACTGATGGAAACGATCATCGCGCATCCTGACCTGCAGGGGCTACGTCGCATGATTCTCGCCACACGCGATGCGCACGGACTGTACGCGCAATTCGGATTCACTGCCCTCGCGGCGCCCGATCGATTCATGGAGCGGCACGCGCCGAATGTGTAGCATGCTCCATCGAAACTCTCCTCTTCTCTCATCGCCGGTTCAATGAACTTCTCTATCATGAAAGTCCGTTCTCTGCGTCGCGTGCCGTCCATCCTTGCTCTCTTCGTACTCGCCAGCGCCTGGACCGGCCGAAGCGCACGCGCACAATCCGGTGTACAGCCGGCCGGAGTCGACATCGGCGTCGGTGCAATGGTTGGCCGAGGCGAAGGATTCCGAAACGTCGGCGTCGCCGGCAATGCGCTCATGAGCTGGTACGTTATGCAGAGCGCTCAGCACGGCATTCTGCTGGCGGCGGAGGGGAGCGGTCACAGTTCCATCAAGAACGCGATCGATTGCGTCGTCACCACAAGCGATACTTGCTCAACGCGCTATCCGTCGGGTTGGGCCTTGGCGGGCCTGCTCGGCTTCGAGCGACGGAGTCAGCCAGGCGCGGCGGCACTGCGAGTCATGGTCGGGCCGACGCTGCTTTTCGGTCAGCACGACTCGAATGTCGGACTTGAAGCACGCGTTTCGCTTGCGTCTCCAGCCATCGGACGTGTGGCAATCGTCGGCTGGGCCGAGGGCGTTGTACCGAGCAACGACGGTTGGTCGCGTAGCATCGCAACCTTCGGACTCGGCGTTCGCGTTCGTTGAGTCGCATCGCTCCAGCGTGACGTCCGGGCTCGTGTAGATCAACCGACGATCTCGCCCCAACCGAGAGTGTGACGATGCCATCTAATGCCCATTTCCGCGCACAGTATCTCAGCGAGCTGGCGCGGCTCGGTCTTAGCGAGGAGTGGTGCCCGTACGCGGGCCTTGCCGCGGACAGTTCTGGGGCGCTCGACCAGTTGCTCGCGCATCTGCGCTCGCTCTCACCCGGCGCGACCTGGCGTGATGTGTATCCGGACATGCCGGCACACTGGGATCTTGATGATCCGGACTCGTGGACCGTTCCCTATCGGGCGTTATATCCGTTCGACTACCAAACGCTGCCGGCGGGTCCGGTGTGTATGGTCTCATGCGCGCTGGGTGAACCCGACGCACTGCTGGACCACGTGCTCGCCGACGCGGCGCGCGACGGACACCGCCTCTATGGTGCCGGATTCATTCCGATCGAAAACCCCGAGTGGCCCGTGCGCGAGATTCGTATCGTCATGCATCACGCCACCACGGAAGACGAACGCGCCGCGTTTCACCACTGGCTGGAGCGCGATCCTCGTGTGCGATTCAACGGTTTTTCTCGCGGCGTCGGCGAAATCTGAGGGCATCTCGGAGTTCGACCTACCCTCGAACCCGTCGTCGTTCCAGCGTTCATTCCGTAGCGAGCGTCCGCGATGACGCCCTCGCGGTCCTCGATTTGCGGGCGCACATTCTTCGCATGTCCGCGCCAATCGACCAACTGACCGCCTCGCTCGCCGACCGCTATCGCGTGGTACGCGAGCTCGGCGCCGGCGGTATGGCCACGGTGTACCTGGCCGAAGATCTCAAGCACGATCGGCGCGTGGCGATCAAAGTGCTGCGCCCGGAACTCGCCGCCATTATCGGGGCCGAGCGGTTTCTGCGCGAAATCAAAACCATCGCCAGCCTGCAGCACCCGCACATTCTGGGACTCATCGACAGCGGCGAAATCTCCGGCGTCGCCTTCTACGTCATGCCGTATGTCGACGGCGAATCGTTGCGCGATCGCCTGCAGCGCGAGCGGCAACTGCCCATTGCCGACGTCATCCGCATCAGCAGTGAGATCGCGTCCGCACTCGACTACGCGCACCGTCACGGTGTCGTGCATCGCGACATTAAGCCCGAGAACATCTTACTGCACGACGGGCAAGCACTCGTCGCCGACTTTGGCATCGCGCTCGCCGCGAGCGCCGCCGGCGGTACGCGCATGACCGAGACGGGCATGAGCTTGGGCACGCCGCACTACATGAGCCCTGAGCAGGCCATGGGTGAACGCGAAATCACCGCGCGCTCCGATGTGTATGCGCTGGGCTGTGTCTTGTACGAAATGTTGGTAGGTGAGCCGCCGTTTACCGGACCCACGGCACAAGCCATCGTTGCGAAGGTGGTGACGGACGACGTGCGTCCGCCAAGTCAGTTGCGCAAGACGGTGCCGGCCGTGCTCGACGAGGTCGTGACGACGGCGTTGCAGAAGCTCCCGGCCGACCGCTACGAATCGGCGGCGGCGTTTGCGCGGGCGCTGACGCAGCCGAGTGGTGCGGGCACGGTGCGGACGTCGAAACCTTCGCTGTCGTGGTGGAGCGATTCGCGGTCGCGCATCGCATTGGCCTGCACTATAGCCGCCGTCGCGCTCGCAGCGTTTGCGTGGATTCGTCCATCGCGCTCGAGCTCACTAGGTCGGGCTCGCGTGCACCAGCTCACCTTCGAAATCGAAGGCATCTTCAACGCGCGTTTCGCGCCCGACGGAAAGACGGTGGTCTATGCGGCGGCACCAACCGCTGGTTCGCCGCGCCTGTATATCATTCGCCCCGAATCGATGGCGCCAGAAGCGATTGGCCCCGATTCGGCGAATCTCCTGTCGATTTCGAGTACCGGTGAGATTGCGCTGCTGACACACGCCGTATCCGTTACGCACAAACTCTTCTCAGGAACGCTGGCGCGCATGCCGCTCGGCGGAGGGGCGCCTCGCGAAGTCATCGAGAATGTGTTCGACGCCGATTGGACGCCGGATGGAAAGGAACTGGCGGTCGCGCGGATTGCAGAGAACAAGCTGCGAGTCGAGTTCCCCTTAGGTCATGTCGTCTACACGGCGGGAACAGGATACATCAGTGATCTGCGTATTTCTCCGGACGGCGAGCGCCTCGCGTTTTTTGAGCATGTCGCGCGCGGCGACGATGCGGGCTATGTCGTCGTGGTCTCGCGCTCGGGTGCCCCAGCGCGCGTCACAGATTTTATCTCCGCATTGGAAGGGCTCGCGTGGGAGCGCGACGGTCATGCGCTGATGCTGGGCGCGTCTTTCGACCTCGGCGGTCGACTGGAAGTAACGCGTCTCGCACTCGACGGACGGAAGCAGCCCGAACAGGTGTTTCCTGCGTTGGGCGACGCGATTTTTCACGATCTCTCCGCGGCGAATGAATGGCTCATCACACGCGTCAACACCGCGACGCGCATGGCGGGGCGTCTGCATGGCGCGACAGAGGTCTCAGACATTTCATGGCGCGATCAATCGTTGTCCACACAGCTCTCGCGCGATGGGACGCTGCTCGCGTTTACGGATCAGTCAGAGTTGGCGGGCAGCAACTATTCGGTGATGCTGCGTAAAGCGGACGCCTCCACACCGGCGCGCCTTGGCGAGGGCAGTGCCGTCGAAATTTCACGGGACAACAAATGGGTGCTAGGCTCCATGCCGTTCGCACCGCTCACGTGGAAGCTACACCCCATCGGCGCCGGAGAGTCGCGCGAACTCCACTGGCTTGGAATGAAGTCCATCGGGTCGGTTGCCTTCACGGGTGACGGAAGCAAACTCGTGGTGTGCGGGGTCAATACCAGCGGTGCGCAGCGATGCCATCTGAGCCCGCTCGACGCATCATCGCTGACGCCCATCACGCCAGATAGCTCGAACAACGCACGGATCAGTCCAGACGGCTCGACGGTCGCATTCCGCTGGCGTGGCGATCTCTATACGGCGCCACTGGCGGGCGGAGCGCCGCGTCAAATACCCGGACACCTGTTGGGACGTATCGATCGATGGACCGCCGACGGGAAAGCACTCATCATTCTGACCGCCGGACAACCAGCGCCCGTGTTCTCCCGCGTTGAGGTTGCAACCGGCATTCGATCCGACTTTGCACGCATCGATGTGCCGAGGCAGCTGCAAGCCTCACGTCTCTTCAATATCACCGTGTCTGACGACCCGAACGTCTACGCCTTCGCGTACCAGTCGTACACGTCGCTGCTGTTTCGTATTAGCGGGGTGAAGTAGCTCCAGGGTCGTCGCTCCCCAATACGCGCGCAATCAACGCCGAGACATCGAGTGCGAGCGGCGCGGTCGCGCCTACAGGATGCCACGTGAGCACGTCCGCCACGACCGTATCGATCGCATCGGGTCGAATGATTCGCACGGTGCGGTCGGATGGGTTCACGAGCCAGTACTCCGCAATGCCTTCACGGAGATACACGCGACGCTTGTGAGTCGCATCGCGCTCACGCGACGCCGCCGACATGATTTCGACGACGAGCAGCGGCGTGGGCATGTCTTCCCAGCGCGCGGGAACGGGCAGCGGCATGCCGCGCACCATGAGATCGGGCTGCAACTCCGAGGTTGACGTTCGAACCGCGCTCGGTGCGGTAAAGACCTCACCCAGACCATGCAATGTGACGTACGGCTCGAGTTGCTGACGCAATAACACGGCGAGACTCTCATGCACCGGCAATGGTGCTGGCGTCACGAGCAACACACCGTCAGCAAGCTCGCGCCGGGCGCCGTCATCGGGCAGCCGATCGAATTCCGCCAACGTCCAGCGACGGGGTGCGGGTGTCATGTGCATTCCGGTTTGCCCTCGACGAGAACGTGTGAGCGCGCATGGGGCGAATATGCGTGTCACCGTCGAGAAGCTCGTCACCGATTTCGCTCGCCCTCCATCTTTTCGCCGCACCTCCACGCTACGCTCGGCGGGCACGCCGAGTCAAGCGCGGCCAGCGTGTGGCGTCAACTTGAATTGGCGCGCACCTCGCGCCCATCTTTCAGAGATGATTCGCATTGCCGGCGTGCTCAGTGTCGTGTTGCTTGCGTCGTGCTCGCGATCTTTCATCGAAGACCCGTCGCCTGTTCGCGGAACCTGTCGACGGTTCGAACGCTCGACGCCACCGCCCATATCGCTACTTGCTGACGCAACCACGCCGGATAGCGTGGTGGCCGGCGTAGTGCACGTGCAGGGGCGCATGCTCTCCGACGTTGTGGTTGAACTCATTGGGGAGACCAGGCATCGCGACTCGACCAATGCACGCGGCGAGTTCCGATGGGAGCACGTGCCACCGGGACGATACGTCTTGATGGCATCAGTTCCGTGGATGGTTAAACGCAGCGACGCCATCGACGTCCCTGTGCGCGGGGCGCTCCGTATTCCGCTGCTCATGCCCGAAGAGCAAATGGATGGCTGCGGATCTTTCAAAGTGATGCGCCCAAAGCCGTGGTGGCGTTGGTGGTAAGACGCGTGAGATCTCGTCTCAATGCGTCAACGCATACACGAAATAATTCACCCACAATTTGTACGCTTCGTTCGCCGGCACCTGGTTGTACCCCTCGTCGGAGTACTCGATAAACTCGCCGACGTCCGCATAGTTATCGATGATCGCCAACAGACGTTTCTTGGGATCGTTGTCTTCGAAGAACCCGAGATATTCCGGCTCGTAGCGACCGGTTTTGCTCGGAATCTTTGAAAGATCGATATGAAAAAACGTATTGAAAATCGGATGGGCGTTGGTCAACGCAATCGGGCGGGACTTGGGAAACGCGCGTTGCCACTCGGCCACCAGATTGCGATAGTCGGGATTAGGATCGCCTTCGATATCGTCGAAGATGATGAACCCGCCGTTGCCGATGTATCGCTGCAGCCCTTTGAGCTCTGCATCGGTGAGTCGCCACCCCCCCGGTTCCGACAAATACGCCACCGGATACTTGAAGATGTTCGGATCATCGAGCCGCACGAGCGTGCCGCCAATGATCGGCCCAGCGCCGGTGAACGCATGCGCGGTGCTCAGCTCCTTCAGGATCTTCATGAAGTGTGAGTCGGTGCGCGGATAGTCATGCGCCCAGCCTGGCCCTTCCCCACCGCACTCGTATGCGCCCTGATACTTGATGCGGGCAAAGGTGATGCGACCGTCATACTTCGGGAGCCCGGCAAAAAAGGGCGACACGAAATAGTTCTCGGCGTCCCAGTTGGTCTGGCAGGCCGAATTGCGAAAGCCACGCCGCTGCGCGTGCGCGGTGTCGCCGATGCAGCAGATGCCGGCGAGCAACGCGCTGACCATCACCCCACGACGCGTGAGCACGCGACCGTCACTGCATCCGCGCGCGGCCGCCGTCGATGTTCTGCGTGATCCACGCAAACACCTCCTCGTGCCACCGCTTGCTGTTGTTGGGCTTGAGCACCCAATGGCCTTCATCCGGAAACACCAACGCGCGCGACGGCACGCCATTGCGACGTAACGCGGTGAACAGTTGCAACCCCTGATCGACCGGCACACGGAAGTCCTGTTCGTTGGTCACCACCAACGTCGGCGTTTTGATCTTGTCGGCGCTCAGATGCGGTGAGCAGCGCGCAAAATTCGCCTTGGCCACCGGGCTCGTGGGCTTGCCACCAAACTCCCATTCGCTGAACCACAGCTCTTCGGTGCTGTTGGCCATCGACTCGAGGTTGTAGACGCCATCGTGCGTCACGGCCACATTGAAGCGATTGGTGTGACCGATCTGCCAGTCAACCGCATACCCGCCGTAACTCGCGCCCGCGATACCGGTGCGTTTGGCATCGACGAACGGCATCGCCGACACCGCGTTGAAGACGGCGTCGAGATCTGTCATGACTTTGCCGCACCAGTCCTGCGAAATCTCGTCTACAAACTTTTGACCAAAGCCCGTGCTGCCCCGCGGATTGGGCGCGGCCACCACCCATCCTTGTGCGGCCCAGAGCGATGCATTCCACCGTGACGACCACGCATCGGGCCAGTCGCCCTGCGGGCCGCCATGAATCATGAACACGACGGGATACTTCTTGTTGGCATCGAAGTTGGGCGGCTTGATGAGCCAGTACTGCACCTTCGCGTTCACCGCGCCGGTTACCGTCATACTCTGCGGAGCGGCCATATCGACGGTCGCGAGCCACGACGCGTTCATCTGCGTGAGCCGCTTGGTGGTGCCGTCAGCGTTCACGCGAAACACGTCGGCAGGTGACGTCAGCGTCGATTTGCTGAGAATCGCAAAGTCGGCGCCAAGCGACGGTTCACCGTACCCGCCCCCCAACGCGACTTGCTTGGGCGTGCCGCCCGCGAACGGCACGGTGTACACGTTGACTGTGGCGTTGTGCGAGGCCAGGAACCAAATCGTTTTGCCGTCGGGCGAGATGCGGTAGTCGTCCACCGAGAGATCCGGAGTCGTGAACACCGTACGCTTCGCTCCGCCGTTGCGCGGATAGACGTCGAGATACCACCGGTCCGCCTCAAATCCGGCGCGACGCTGCGCGCGCACGACGATGCTTGAACCGTCTGGCGTGTATACCGGCTGAAAATCGGCCGCGCTGTTGACCGTGATCTTCTTTGCCGTGCCGCCGGAGATCGGCACTGTCCACACGTCGTGATTGGTGGTCCACATCTCCGAGTCTTTACCATCGCGCTTGGAGATGAACGCGACTTCGCGACTATCCGGCGAGAAGGCAATGCCGCCGTCCTCATAGTTATGCGACGGTGAGTCATAATCTCCCGGCGTCACGTCGCGCGTCGCACCCGTTGCGATTTCCGTCACGAACACATGATGCCGCTGCGATTCGCGCCACTCATCCCAATGGCGATAGGGCAACGCGGTGAGCGTGTGCACTTTCACCGGGTCGGCCTCTTCCGCGTCGCGCTTGCGTTTGTTGCACGCCTCATCGGTGCACGCGGGATACACATCGCTCACGAACGCGACGTGCTTACCATCGGGCGCCACGATGAGCGGTCCCTGCACGCCACCGGAAATCTTCGTGATGGCCACCGCGTTCTTGCCGTTGGCGTCGGCCGAGTACACCTGCGGCGCGCCATCACGCGTGGAGATGAACACAACGCCGCCACCGGGCACAAAGCGCGCCGAGTTGTCGGTCTTCGGCCCTTCGATAAATGGCGTCGCGGCGGCCGAGCCGTCGGCCGGCACCATCCAGATATCGGCGTTACGCGCAAGCGACGGTGTAGCGGTCGTCGTGCGCGTGAACAGCACGCGCTTGCCATCGGGCGAAAGCTGCGGGTCGCCCACGCGTACGGCGGTGAGCAGATCGTTGATGGTCATCGCGCGCTTTGCCTGTGCGCTCACGGACATTGGAGCAAACGCGCCGATCGCGCTCGCCAGAACGAGAAGAGCGGAGTACCGCATGGCTGTCAGACGAAAATGTGGGAGACGGGCCGACGATGAGCGAAAGCTAGAGCGCGGCGTGCGACGCGATAAGGGCGCGCCGTCGGGGCGAACGGTACGGTTTGCGAGTCCTACGGCTTGCTCTCGGGTCGCCAGCGGCGCAACGTCCCCGCATGCGACTCTTTACCCCTCGGCTTTGGGCGTTCGTGGCAGCAATCGCCATCGGCGGCACCTTTGGCGCCTGCGCGCGCGAGCAGTCGCCCGCGCGCGACCCGTATGCGCACTATCTCGAACGCCGCGCGCGGTATCTGCACGGCATCGACTCGACGCTCACGCGCGGGGAGCAGGCGGCACTGTCCGCTGATTCCGCCGCCGTACGCGATCTGTCCGATCAGCTCCGCCATCTTGTCGCTCCCCTCGCCCTCGACCAACTCATCGATTCGGGCACCATTAACCTCGGCACCTTCATCAGCGGCAATGTCGACACCGACCTGCCCGACGGGATCCTGTATCGACGTGAGACTGACCAACGACTGTTCGTCACTGATTCGACACTCTTTCACGCGTGGATCATCGAGCGGTTGGGGAAAACAGCTCCGGTGCCGCTCGACTCCGCGCTCCGCTCGGCCGACGTCGATCCGTTCGCGTTTTACGATGAGGCTGCGCTCATTCCGTATGCCGAGCTGCCGGTGCAATCGTCGCGCGGCGGCTTCGTGCTGGCCTGGCTTGTGAATCACGCACAGGACAATTGCGAAGAGTGCACCCCCAGTCGCTTGCTCGTGCGCGTTCGCTCAGGCGCGCGCATTGTTTTCGCTGAAGCCCCGGCGTCGGATACGATCGCCGTGCCCACGGCCTGTCGACAACTTTTCCGCCACCCGCCAGCGTCATCGCCGCCCAACACTGACGCGTTTCCGTTGCTGCTTCGTTGTTACGCCGACTCGCTCGCGACGCATCCGAAACGCGCCAGTCTCACGCGCTCGGCGCAAGCACTCGTCGACCTGTTGGAACGCGAAGCGTCTGCTCCGTCGCGTCGCTAGCGCGACACAGGGCCGAGATATTTATCCAGCCACTTGAGCGTTTCGCCAACCATCGCGGGCCGCGGCAAAAAATGTCCCTTGTCGTACACGATGCGTTGTTTGTCGGGTTCTCGTGTACCGATCAGATTGTAAAACGGGTTCTGCGAAACCGTCATCGGAAAGGTGCTGTCGTACTTGCCGCTGAGCATCAGCGTGGGAACGTGAATGCGCGGCAGGAAATTGACCGGATCGACTTCGGGTCGCACTGGATCCATACCAAGGCCAGCCACGAACAACACGCCGGCCTTGAACCGCTTTTCCGCCGCAATGGCGATACCTCCGTTGCGCCCGCCCCAACTCGCACCGAGATACGCGATGCGCGTGCTATCGATGTCGGTGCGTGAGATCGCGTAGTCGATAGTGCGGCGCATTTCATTCACGCGACGAATGGCTCGATCGCGCGACGCCACTTCGCCCTCTCCGCCCACTGACGGACGTCCCAGCGCACCTTCGTAGACCGGGTACGCGACCGCGCGTCCGCTGCGCACGACAAAGTCCACAATCCAGAGTGGCAGCTGCCTCACACTCGACATGACGGTGGCGTCGCTCGCGGGCCAAATCACGACCGTCTGATACGGTGGTTTGGCGCGCTTCGGTACAAACATCACCAACGGGAGTCGCGTGGTGCCCGTGGCGGCGGTAACGGTCAGCTCTTCACGAATCCAGTCGACATCCGAACTGTCACGCAGCGTAAACTGCGGATCGAGCGGCTGGTGATCGTAGGCGTAAGCCGAGAGATAGCCGTTAAACGTCGCGTCATCGACGGGTTTGGCCTTTGAATAGTCTCGTGTGTAGTGCGGCACCGGCGCGCTCGCGCGCGCGACATCGGGCGACGTGCCACGGCGACGTACGAGTCTGATGCCGTTGATCGCCGAGCGGTCGAACTCCGGCGCCGTATACAGCTCGCTGAAGAGGTAGGTCGGGTCGGACCATCCGCCGCCCAGGATATAGCGCTCGCCCGCGTCGCGTGCGTTGACAACCCACTCGCGCACATTGCCCGCCATATCGCTCACACCGCGCGGACTGCTGCTCTGGTTCGCCCCGCCACGCACGGGGCCCGTCGACTCGAATCGCCCACTCGGCACGACCCATCGCGCCGCGTCGGGCATGGCCGCGTTGTTCCACTCGATGAGCGTGGGCAACTCCTTGTGTACGAAACGCGCATACGCGCGCGCTTCAAACCAACTCACACCACCGACCGGAAAATTCACTTGATCGGGCGGCGGCGAACCGCCCAACCAGGTGGACGGTCCGGGGCGTCCCGTGCCGTCGACGAACAACTTCATCGCGTCGTCAAAACTGATGGTTTTGCCGTCGCGTACAATCGTGGAATCCCAGAACTCGCGCTTGGTGTAGCCGCCGGCGTCGACGAACTGCTTGTACTGCGCGTTCGTGACCTCCAGACGGTCGATCAGATAACTCGGCAGATCATAGTGAATCTCCGCATTCACGCCGTACAATGTTGGCGTGAGGTTCATGCCGGAGAGCAGAACCATGCTCGTATCGCCGTCGGCCACGGGCTGCAGCAACACCGGCGCCGGAACTGGCACGTACGAGCCGCCGAGCCGCGCCCCGATAATCGTGACGGTGCGATAGCCGTCCTTCGCATATCGATAGAGCCACGCCTCCTTCGGAATGCGCACGTTCTTGGCCGGCGTGACGCCGACGTCCACCCAATGCGTGGTATCACTGAGCGAGGCGCGGGTGACGGTCGCACCGGCGGGATCGCTCAGGAACGATTGCTTCTGCGAAATGTCGGGCCAGTAGCGATTGAACGAGGAATCGTCGGGTGCGCGTGTGGCCGCTTCGGTGGCGATCGCGAACGCCGAATCGAGTTGATCGGCTTCGACGAGCCGTTGCACTTCGGGTAATGCCGTCTCGCGGACCCAGCGGTGCCGCCGGTCGCGCACGACCATCAACGACGCGACCGCGACTGCCACCAGCACACCACCTCCCACCAGCCATCGCGTTCGCGATTTCGTTTTCGCGATTTCGACTGGTTGTACGATCGTGCGCAACTGCGCCAATAGATCATCCGCGGACGCAGGACGCCCCGAGGGCGACATTGCGAGGCACGACGCCACCAATTTCACCAGTGCGGACGGTGCCGACGGACAGGCAGCAACGAGCGGCGGCGCGTTGCTCGAGAGCTTCTTTGCCAAAATCTGCGGCAACGTACCTGTGAAGGGCGCCGAACCGGCACACATTTCCCAGAGCATAGCGCCCACCGCGTAAATATCCGTGCGCGCGTCGACATCGCGCTCTCCGGCGGCTTGCTCGGGCGACATGTAGACTGGCGTGCCGATCGACGTCCCTTCACTCGTGAGCGTGGTCGAAGCTTCGCGCGCATCGCCGACGGCCTTGGCGATGCCAAAATCGACAAGCACCGCATGATTGCCGGAGAGCAGCACGTTGTCCGGTTTGATATCGCGATGAATGACGCCCAGTTTGTGCGCCGCGACGAGTGCTTCGGTCATGTCGATGGCATGCTGCACCGCTTCGCCAATTGGCAACGCGCCGACACGCGCCAGTTTATCGCGCAGCGATTCGCCGGTTGCGACCGGCATGACGTAGTAGAGATACGCGCCGTCGGCCGATACCCCTGAATCGAGCAGCGGCAGGATGTGTGGATGATTGAGGCGTGCCGTGATGCCGATCTCGCGCAAGAATCGATCGGCGGTGACCGAGGCGGCGAGATGCGGATTGAGCACTTTGATCGCTACGTCGCGGCCGTGCTTGGTGTCGTGGGCGAGGAAGACCGTCGCCATGCCCCCTGCACCGAGCGTGCGGAGCACGGAGTAGCGACCGTCGAGAGCGCCTGCCAGAGAAGCCGGATCGATCATTTCCAGAAAATGCAGATCATACGGAAGAGGCGTAAGGCAATGGGCGGCGGATTCGGCGCCAGGAGCAGCGGCCGTCTTGCCCCGTCCGAGAGCGCGCGACATTCTCTGCTCGCCCCGCTCGCGTTGCCCTCTCCGTTCCCTTCAGCCTGATGCCGATGTCCATCACTGTTCGCGCCCGTTACACGCCGAGTCGCTTCGCTGGTGCGCTGGCCCTCGGCATCTGTTTCGCGGCTGGCGCTCCGGCGCTGCGCGCGCAGACATTTCGCAGCAACGATCCCGTGATTCGGAAAATGTGGGACGTTGGCATGAAGGAGTCACAGCTCGAGCGGCTGGGGCAAGTGCTCATCGATTCCATCGGGCCGAGACTCTCGGGATCGCCGGGCTTTGCGAGCGCGGTTACGTGGCTCACCAATACCTACACGTCGTTTGGCATACCCGTGCGCCAGGAGCGTTATGGCACGTGGCGCGGCTGGCAGCAGGGTGCGGTGCACATGCAACTCATCGCGCCGCGCGTGCAGAATCTCGATGTCGAGGTGCTGGCATGGAGTCCACCGACACCGAACGGCAAAGCGGTCGACGCTGATGTAGTGGTCGTGCCCGTGCTGGCGGATGCTGCAGCGGCGAGCAACTGGCTCAAGACAGTGAAAGGCAAGTTCGTCCTCACCAGTGC
>CBHTUR010000039.1:0-39321 GCA_966096095.1 uncultured Gemmatimonadaceae bacterium
CGGGCATGAAGCTCCGCTTCGGCGGTGAGCTCAAGGAACGGGCGGTGGAATTGCACTACGAACGCGGGAAAATCACCGACTTGCCGGTGGCGGACTCGTGGTCTGACGAGGCCCGCGCACACGGCATCCGCACCAACTTTGAGGAATAGCGATGGCGCGCAAGCGATTTATCAGTCCTGAGTTTTTTAAACACGGCGAACTGTACGACGCCGAGCGCCAAAGCGGCCTCCCGTTGCGGTTGGCGTACGCCGGCCTTTGGACGTTGTGCGACCGCCGCGGGATGTTCTGGTGGAAGCCCCGCGAAATGAAGTTGGACATCATGCCGTACGATGATCTCGATTTTGAGGACGTGTTGTGGGCCCTCGAAAGTGCTGGATATGTGGAGTGCTATAGCGTTGGTAATAAACGCTTTGGGCGCGTCCCGTCGTTTGAGCGTTGGCAAACATTCCACCGCAACGAACAGCCCTCTGACGTGCCCGAGCCATCCGAAGGACGGCGCGAGTCATCCAAAGGACGGCGTGAGCCATCCCCATCGGTTGCAGTTGCAGTTGCAGTTGCAACTACGGTTGCTACTACGGCTACAACTGGTACCGAGCGCGCTAAAGCGCGTCGGACCCCGGCCAGTTTTCCGCATTTCGACAAAGCCGTCTGCGATGCCGCGTACGAACTCTGGCAATCGTCGGCCGGTGCGGTGGACTACGGGCGCTTCCGTAAAGCCTTCGGGCCGTTATTCGCGGCCGACGAAGCCACACGGCCGGCGGGCTATCCGCGCAACGCGGAACTCGTGCCCGCGATCCGGCTCTACCTCGGTGCCACGCTCGGCACCCGCGAGGCGCAGTTTCGCTCGCCCGACAAATGCGCGGGGGCGTTATCGGGGATGGTCGACGTCTTGCGCTCAACCCGCGATCCGCTCGCGCAGTTGGACGGGGCGCAGGCGCACTTGGGGATCACCCGTCCGCGAGGGATCGCCGCATGAGCGCCCTGACCGAATCCGACGTCGTCGCGGCCTGCGACGAGCGCGCTCGCGCCTTTGGCTACGCGGTCGAGGTGTACAGCGATGCTCGCCGCGTTCGCACCGCACCAGGCCTGCCCGACCGCCGTTACGTGCATCCCCGTGGCGTCCGCGTCTGGTGCGAGGCGAAGAAGCCCGGGGGCAAGCTCACGCGCGAGCAACACGCGTTCCTGACCGCCGAACTCGCGGCGAACGCTCACGCGATCGCGGTGGACGACGTCGCGCAGTTGCACCGGCTGTTGCAGGATTTGGCACGGGACGCGGGCCGAGGCGCGGCGCTCGACTACTGCCGCCAAACCGTCGCGCTGATCGCGGCGCGGGGGTATCGTGGCGAACGCAAGGCGGCAGCATGAGCGCCGAGTTTGCCCGAGGATCGATTCTAAGCCCGTCAAATACCCCGAGGGCCACTGGACCCCGTCTCCGCGATTTAGCGGCCAGAAATCGGCCAATGCGGGCGAATCCGCTGGCGTTTGCGCTATGGGTGCATCTCTCCGACGCGTTGGATAGCGACGACGCGACCTCGGTGAAGGTCCGTTCGACGGCGGAATACTTAGGCGCCAAACCCGACAAATTGCGCGCCGCGTTGCGTTGGTTGTGCGCGCATCACTGGCTCGTGTTGGTCGGTGTCAACGCGCACGGCACCCCGTCGTACGTGCTGCATCCGAGTAAAGGGGACCGTCAGGGGCCCCTATTGGTCATCACCACCCTTTCGCGGGCGGCAGCGTAGGGCGTAGGGTGCGCCCATGCACCCACCGGACGCTCCAACGCTGTCGCCGCTGGTTGGCAAAAATCTCCTCATCACGGGCGGCTCCGGCGCGTTCGGCACCGCGTTCGCGCGGCTCGCGCTGGACGCTGGCGCGCGGCGGGTCGCGATCTTTTCGCGCGGCGAAGCCCGACAGGCCGCGATGCGCGCGGCGTTCGGCGACGATCCGCGCTTGCGCTGGTTCATCGGCGATGTGCGCTCGCGTGATCGTTTGCGCGATGCGTTACGCGGCGTGGACCTCTGTGTCCATGCGGCGGCGTTGAAGCGGGTCGAGGTGTGCGAAGCGAACCCGGACGAAGCGATCGCGACGAACGTCGGCGGGACGCTGAACGTGGCGCACGCGTGCATCGAGGCGGGTGTGGCGAAAGCGGTGTTGCTCTCGACCGACAAGGCCGCGGCGCCCTCGACGCTCTACGGCTTGACGAAAGGCGCAGCTGAACGGGCGTGGCTCGCGATGCAGGAGAGCTACGCGGCAGGTACGGGCACGATCTTCTCAGCCTCGCGCTACGGCAACGTGATCGGCTCGACGGGCTCCGTGATTCCGCTCTGGCGGGCGCAGATGGCGCGCGGCGACGCGTTGACGATTACGGACCCGAACGCCACGCGGTTCCTGATGACGATGGACGACGCGACGGCGTTGGTGGTGCGCGTGCTGGCGTCAATGCGCGGCGGGGAGACGTTTGTGCCGTCGATGTCGGCGGCATCGGTGCGGGAGATGGCGTACGCGCTCGACGCGTTCGCAGCGTTTACCGAAGTCGGCTTACGCGCAGGCGAGAAGCGCCATGAGACGCTGATCTCCGCCGACGAAGCGCTGCGGACCCGCGACTGCGGCACGTACTACGTGATCGAACCCGCGACCCGACCGTTCACGGGTGTGGGCGTAGCTGACGGCTTTGAGTTACGCAGCGATACGGCGCAGCGGTTTCCGAGCGCGGTGCTTGCCGCGATGGTGCACGGCGCATGACGATCCGCATCGGCGATCTCACCGTCGGACCCGGCCATCCGTGCGCACTCGTCGCCGAGATCGGCAACGCGCACAACGGCTCGTACGAGCAGGCGATTGCGCTCCTCAACGCGTGCAAAGACGCAGGCGTGAGTGCGGCGAAACTGCAATGCTACACGCCGGACGAGTTGGTCGCGTTGCGGGGCGATGGGCCAGCGCCGGCGCCGTGGGGCGATCAAGGCTGGACGATGCGGACGCTGTACGAGACCGCGATGACGCCGCGCGAATGGTTTCCGTCGCTCTTCGCGCACGCGCGGCTGATTGGGTTGCCGCTGTTCTCGTCGGTGTTCGGCGCGGAGTCGTTGCAGTTGCTGGAATCATGTCACTGTCCGGCGTACAAGATTGCGCGGCTGGATAATCAGCACGAAGCGCTGTATCGCGACATTGGGTTGACGGGACGGCCGCTGATCGTGAGTCGCACATGGAACGACGACGCGGCGCTCGTGCCGATGGATCTGACGCTCTACTGCCCGCCTGGTTATCCGCAGTCTGACGCTGACTTGCGTTTGCAGCATCACTGGTTCCAGCGCGAGTATGACGGGTTCAGCTACCACGGCCGTGATCTCACGCCGTGTGTCGTCGCCGCGACGTTGGGCGCGACGATGCTGGAATTTCACGTGCAACTCGACGACGCGCGCTCGCAGTTGGAGCCCGACGTCTCGCTGACGATGACGCAGGTCGCGGAACTGGTGCAGCGCGTGCGCGATGTGGAACGGTACCGCGCATGAGTCGCAAACCCCTCACGCACACGCGCGACCTCGACCGCGCGCAGACGATGGCCGAACACGGCGCGCTCGATCGCGCGAAAGCGTGCACATCGAAGCAGCTGTACGCGCACCCGAACGACGCGCGACACGCGCTCAAGACGCTCTTTCAGCATCAAGGGCGCAAGGGTTTGGTCTACAAGTGCCCGTTTGGGGACCATTGGCACATCTCGAAACTCCATCACGGCGAGATCCCGGACGCCACGGACGAAGCGGCATGAGTGACGTACAGCGTGACACCGACGCGCGCGATCTCTTCGTCGCGCAGTGCTTCACGCAACCACTGTTGCGCGCCGATGCTGTCGTGCTGTTGACGGGCGACGGGCTGACGC
Organism: uncultured Gemmatimonadaceae bacterium; assembly: GCA_966096095.1. Taxonomy (GTDB): domain Bacteria; phylum Gemmatimonadota; class Gemmatimonadetes; order Gemmatimonadales; family Gemmatimonadaceae; genus Gemmatimonas. Next base: position 3,875 of record CBHTUR010000039.1, read on the forward strand.
GCGTGGACACCGCGCTCGCACTGTTGCGCCAGCAAGCGGCGCCGACGCTGTTGATCTCGGGCTGCGTGCAAGCGCCCCCGTACGCCATCGACGCGGCGCATCTTCGACGCGAGATGATCGAACGCGGGTGTCCGCCGTCGCGCCTGATGGACCCTGAGACCGATTCGACGAACACGCGCGCGTCGCTGCTCAACGTGTGCGCGATTGCGAAAGCCAACCAGTGGCGCCGCATCCTGCTCGTGACCTCGGCGTACCACGTGCCGCGCGCCATGCTGTCGGCGGTCAAGGCGTGCGCGGAGACCGACATGCCGGACTTGCACGTGTTGCCGGTGGCGGTGGTGCAGCCGTGGGAGCAATTCATCGATCTCAGTGAGCACGACTCAACAGATCGCGCAAGTCTCTGGTACACCGAGCGCGAGAAGTGCGCGACCTACCAAGCGCAAGGCGACATCGCGACGTATGACGCCGGGCTCGACTACTTCGCGCGATGGGAGACGCGGTTGTGAGCGTGCGTCACGACATGACGCTCACCGAACTGCGCCACGCGCGACCGGACCTGTTCTATCGGCAGGACTGGTTTCTCCGCGAACGTTTCATGCAATGCTATCCGACGGGCGAAACGTCCGTGCGCGTCGGCACACGCGGTGCGATTCCGACGTCTGCCGATGGACTACCGCGCGCGGTCGATCTCGCGCACCTCTACGTCGCCGATCCGACGCACGCGATGTGGCGGTTCTACTGGTGGTGCGCGGACACGGACGCGAAAGGCCAGCGCGTGTACGTCGGCGGCGTGTGCGCGGCGAACGGGTTGAAGTTTGAGATTCATCGACATCTCCACATTACGGATCAATGGGTGACCGCACTATGACCGCAACCGAAACTCCCGTCTTCACTCTGACGCCGACGCGCGACTGGGTGATCGTCCGCAAGATCGAATCCCCGATGCAACCCGCGTCCGCGATCTATCGCGTGAACCGCGATCCGAACGGGCCGGAGTACGGCATCGTGCTGAAGGTCGGACCGAACGTGTTCGGCGTGGACGAGACGCCGCAGATCGTCGAGGGTGATATGGTGCTGCTCGGTGCGGGCGTGGGCGATGAGGTGCAATTCGGCGGCGAGTCGGTGCACTTCATCCAGTGGCCGCGCGGGGACATTAAGGCGGTGATTTCGCGGTGAACCCCTACCCCCTCGCAATTATTCAAGCGCGGCACGGTTCGACGCGACTGCCCGGGAAAATCTTTCTCCCCATCGAGGGCAGGACGTTGTTAGCACGCGCCATCAAACAAGCCGACGCGATATTTGGGACCGATAACGTCGTGGTGGCGTTCCCGCTTGACGAGTACGAGCACTTCACGTTCCTGAAGGAATCAGGCGTGAACTTCTACGGCTTTATCGGTGACGTGAACGACGTCGTCGGGCGTTTCTATTCGGTGGCGTCGATGTTCGACCGCACCGATCCGCGCGACCTGATTGTGCGCTGGACGCCGGATGACTGGCGGAAAGACAGCGCCAAGATCCGGTACACCGTCGGCACGGAACGATTGCGAGACACCCCGCACTTCTCGTATCGCAAGTATTACAGCGTCGAGGAATCGTGCGAGGTGTTCACGCTCGCGCAGTTGTGCGAGTGGCATTGGGAAGGCGTCAACGAACATCGCGAGCACATCGGCGACCTGCTACCGCAACGCCCTGCCCCGCCCGACGACGGCCTCCCGTGGTCCATCGACACACAAGACGACTATGATCGCGTGATCGCGAAGGTGGGGGCGTGAAACGATTCTGGCGCGAACTGCTTCACAGCCTGCTTCCCGATGTTGGATGTGCGCTCTATATCGTCGGTTTTGTGGGGCTGATCGTGTTTACGCTGAAGGCTGTCACTTGGTTGTTCAGCCTATGACCCACGGCGCGACCGTCTCCCAATTCGAGCGCGAGTTCGCCGAACGCGTCGGTGCCAAGTACGCCATCGCGTGTGCGAACGGCACCGTCACATTGCAAGCGGCACTCGTCGCGCTCGGTGTGCACCCGGGCCAGCGCATCGCGACGACGCCGTTGACGATGGCGGCGACGTCGATGGCGATCTTGAACGTGGGCGCGGTGCCGGTGTTTCGCGATGTGGACGCGAAAACGTGGCTAATGCGAAACGACTGCTACCGTCAGCGAATTGGTGTGTCGTTGTACGGATTGCATTGGGACAGCGGTGGGGCAAGCGACATCGACGACGCAGCGCAAACATTGCGCCCGCACAGTCAGGCTGCGTTCACCTCCTACTCCTTCCAGCGCTCCAAAATCCTCAACACGGGCGAAGGCGGGATGCTCGTGACGAACAACGAGGAACTCGCGGCGATTGCGCGCTCGTATCTCTCGCTAGGCTACGCTCTCTCGCCGACGCAATCGCGCATCAACAAGGACGCGATCAAAGCGCCCGACGCGGTGCGGCATGTGCGCGGCGGAATCAATGGGCGCATGAACGACGCGACGGCGGCGTTGGGGTTGGAGCAGATGAAACAGTGGGAGGCGCTGAAGCTTGAGCGTCAGCGCGCGGCGTGGCAGTATCGCAACGCGATTGACGGATGCCAGTGGCTGACGCCGCAACATGTACCAGATGGCACGACGCACGACTACTGGGCGTTCACTGTCGCGTGTGATACGCCGAAGCGTGCGCGGTGGTTGGCTGATGCGCTCGTGAACCTCGGCGTAGAGCGCCCGTATGGCGCATGGCGACTGACGTATCAGGAGCCCGCGTTCCGACACTTGGCACCGGACGGCACGTGCCCCATCGCGGAGTCATTGCAACCGCGGCTGTTGCAATTCGCGACCAATAACCTCGCGAGCGCCGAACGCAATGCACTGGCATTGCGGAACGCCATCGCGTGCGCGTGGGACGCATGACCGTCGTCGTCACCGTCTCGCTCACCGTCACCGCGATCCCCGCGTATACGGACGTCCGCTGTCCGACGTGCACGCGGATCGTGCTGCAAGTGCCGGGGCGCGTCGTCGTGTCGTCGCACATCGTGGCGCGGGAACAGGATCGCACGGGGCGCGGCGCGGTGTGCAAGTGTCGGCACTGTCACCGGCTCGTGGAAGCGGTTGTGCTGAGGGCGGCGTGATGGCGGGACGCTGGACGGGCTCGCTCAATCATCGGCAACGGCTCTTCGTCGGCTATTACTTGACCGATCCGGAGATGAACATTGCACAGGCCGCGATGAAGGCGGGATACTCGCCCAAGTATGCGCGACAGAACGGCCATAAGTTGATCCAAATTCCCGCCGTCAAGCGTGCGATTGAAACACAGATTGCGCTTCGGATGGAGCGCACGAAGATCACGCAGGATGACGTGTTGCGTGAACTGCACACGATGATGACCTCGGATGTGCGGAACTTCAACATTTCCGAGAACGGCGATCTTGTGTTGCGCGACGGCGTGCCCGAGAGCGCGTGGCGAGCCGTGGCGAACATCAAGTACCGTATGCGGACAGATCGTGAGGGCAATGTCACGCGCGAGATCGAGTATCGCTTGTGGGATAAGCCCTCGGTCACGAAACAAGTCGGCGAGCATTTGGGTATGTTCGTCCGCAAAATCGAGGCGACGGTTACACCGGGACCGCAGCGCGTGATTGTCGTACCGCAGACGCTCTCGCCTGACGAGTGGGAGAAAGCCGCGATCGAGCAGCAAGCGAAGCTCGTGGAAGAAAAGAAGCGCCTCGCGGCGGAGTATGGCGTCGAATGATCGCGACCGTGGAGGCCCCGACGATCGTCTCGGAGTGGACCGCGCAGCAAGGCTCGCAATGGGAAGCCTCGCGCTGTCCGATTCCGGAGATTCTGTACGAAGGCACACGCGGCCCCGGCAAAACTTCGTGGCTGCTCGTGGACTTCGCGAAGCACACGGGCACGGGCCTCGGTGCGGCGTGGCGCGGCATTCTCTTTCGCGAATCGTACCCGCAGTTGGCCGACGTCGTCGCGAAATCGAAGGCGTTGTTTCGCGCGGTGTTCCCGGACGCGACGTACAACGAGTCCTCGCATACGTGGAAATGGCCCGACGGCGAAGAGTTGTTGCTGCGTCACATCGCGAACGCCGACGGCTACTGGGACTATCACGGCCACGAATACCCGTGGATCGGGTGGGAAGAGCTGACGAACTGGCCGAACTTGGACGCCTACGACGCGATGAAAGCGTGCTGGCGCTCGTCGAAACCCGGCGTGCCGCGCCGCTATGCGTCTACGGCGAACCCGTTCGGCATCGGCCATAGTGCGGTCAAGGCGTACTTCATCGACCCCGCACCAGCCGGAACGGTGATGCGCGACAAGATGGGCAACCCGCGCGTGCGACTCCACGGGCATTGGTCGGAAAACAAAGCGCTCCTCGCGAACGATCCTGACTATCCGCGCCGACTCGCAGCGGATCGCAACACGAACCGGCGCAAAGCGTGGTTCGGCGGCGCGTGGGATGTCGTCGCTGGCGGCTTCTTCGACGACGTGTGGGATGAACGCTATCACGTGATTCCACCGTTCCGTGTGCCGTCGTCGTGGCGCGTGGATCGCACGTTTGACTGGGGCTCCGCGAAGCCGTTTAGCGTGGGCTGGTGGGCGGAATCGGATGGCACTGTCGCGACGATGACGGACGGCACGACGCGCCACTTTCCGCGTGGCTCACTGATTCGCGTCGGCGAATGGTACGGCTGGAATGAATTCCCGAACGAAGGCGTGCGGATGCCATCGCCGATGATCGCGAAAGGGATTTTGGAGCGCGAACAGCTGCTCGACTATCCCGTGCAACCCGGCCCTGCGGATTCGTCGATCTACGACGTGGATCAGGACACGCAAAAGAGCATCGGGAGCACAATGGAAGAACACGGCGTCCGCTTTGTCGAAGCCGACAAGTCCCCCGGGTCACGCAAAAACGGGTGGGATCGGTTGCGGCAAATGCTGCACGCGGCGACCGAGGCGCACCCAGAAGAACCGGGCCTCTACGTGTTCAACACGTGTCGGCAATTCATCCGGACGGTGCCCGTGCTGCCGCGTGATCCGCTCAAGCCGGAAGACATCGACACGAAAGCCGAAGACCACATCGGCGACGAAACCCGCTACCGCGTCCTTGCCCGACGTCACACGATGACCGTCGGCACCTACAGCGTTTAACCCGAGACTCCCATGACGATTCCAGAGTTGGCACGCGGCGGCAACACCCCAGGCAACGGCCCGTTGCGCGATGGGGGCACGGGCGCGGGTCTACCGATGGGGCCGAAAGATTTGCCCTCGACGCTCTCGAAAGCGGCGGCGTCACAAGTCGAAGAAGCCGAGATCGCGCGCGACTTGTGGGCAGGCCCCAAGCGCGTGCAGGAGCAAGGGGTCAAGTATCTGCCGAAAGCGGTCGGCGAGGGCGACAACTACGGCACGCGACTACAGCGTGCGGTGTTCTTCAACATGTTCAGCGCGGCGTTGGAAGGCTTGGTGGGCTTCATCTTCCGCAAAGATCCCGTGTTGGGCGATGACGTGCCGAGCGAGATCGTCGCGGATTGGGAGAACCTCGACAACGCGGGCACGCACGGCGATGTGTTTGTGCGGCAGCAGACCACGGACGCGATGTGCGTCGGGCATGCGGCGATCCTCGTAGACTTCCCCGATACCGGCGGCACGCAGACGCGCGGCGCGGAGCGAGGAAGCACGCAAGGCGCGATTCGGCCGTATTGGGTGCCGATCCGGAAAGAGGACATTCTGTCGTGGCGCGAGGCGATCATCGACGGCCAAACCGTGCTGACGCAAGTCGTACTCAAGCGGTGCCGCATGGTGCCCGATGGCGCCTACGGTGAGAAGGAAGAGACGACGTACCACGTGTTGCTCCGCGATGAAAACGGCGTGATTCGGTGGCGCGTCGAAATGGTGAACGATCAGAAGCGCGTCGTCGTGTTGAGCGAGGGCGTGTACGCGAATCAGATCGAGATTCCGATTGCGGAAGTGTCGACGTCCTCGCGTACCGCGCTCTTTACCTCGCGCCCGACGTTGGCCGATGTGATGTACCTGAACCTCGCGCACTACCGCCAGTGGTCGGATTACGACACGTCGTTGCACAAGACGTGTGTCCCGATCTTCACAATTGCTGGCGGCGGTGAGGCGACGGGGCCGCTGGTGTTGGGGCCGAATACGTCGTTCAACTTCTCCAATCCCGCCGCGAAGGCGTCGTACGTCTCGCACGATGGCGCGGCGCTCGCCGAATGTCGTGCGGCGTTGACCGATCTCGTGCGCGCGATTGCGGACTTGTCGCTGTCGATGCTCGCGTCGGACAAGCGTGCGGCGGAGACGGCAAAGGCGAAAGAGATCGACAAGAGCGCGACGGATTCCAAGCTCGCGGTCACGGCGCGCGGCGTGCAGGATTGCATCGAACGGTGCTTGGGCTTTCACGCGCGATTCCGTGGGCTCGATTCGGGCGGCAGCATCACGATCAATCGCGAGTTCACCGATCAGACGATGGACCCGCAGCTGCTCACCGCCTACGTCGGCGCTATTGAGAAGGCGGGCTTGCCGGTGCGGATTCTGACGCAGGCGATGCAGGGGGGCGGCTTGATCGACGAGGATGTGAACTTGGACGAGTTGGACGCCGAGATCGCCGCGAACGCCGCCGCGAAAGAGGCGCAGGCGCAGATGGATCGGCAGGCGCAGATCGACGCGGCGCAAGCGTCGCAGCAGACCACGCAACAGCCGCTCGCCGCGTGATCGCCACCCTCAGACTCGCGACCGCGTTCGGCTTGGCGCTCCTGACGGGCGTCGTGTGTGCGCTCGTCTTGGCGGAGTGGTTCGGATGACGATGCTTCGCCAAGAGGGGCCGCGCTTTGTCGCGGTGACGAGAACGGACGGCGTGTGGCTCTTGCCCGTGGACGCGCGCACGGAGTTCCTCACGAAGTGGATGGCGGGCGCGTCGTTTTGGGTCGGACTTGATCTGTGGGGGAAGCCGACCGTCATCAAGTTGGGCGACATCGTCGGCTGCGTCGAACACACCGACGCATCGATCGCGCTCGGCGAGGAAGAGGAGGCCGAGTTGCGGCACCGCGAGATGTTGAACGGCAACGACTCGTTCCAGTGAGGCGCGCATGACCGCCGCCGAAGCCCGCTTGGCCGCACTGATCGAAGCGCGTCGTCGGCGCTTGCAACCCGAAATGATGCGCGCCTATCTCCGCGCGATCGAACAGTTGCGGCAAACACTGACGCTCGCGGAGATCGTGCAGGCCATCGAATCGGGCGCGGTCGATCAGTTGCTCACCGACGCGAAACTCGACGGCGTGCTCGGTGGCGTGGCGGATCAGTTGCACGATGGCGCGAAAGCGGGGTTTGATCTCGCGCGGTTGCAAACGACCGTGACGGCGGGCCTGCGGTGGAATGTGCTCAATCCGCGCGTGCAACAGGCGTTGCGGACGTTGGAAGCGCAGATCCTGCCCGACGTGAAAGCGGCGGTGCGTGAAACCATTCGCGCGGCCGTGCAGGCGGGCGTCGAAGCAGGCAAGAACCCGATTGCGATTGCGCGCACGATTCGCGACAGCGTCGGCCTCGCCCCGAACCAGTTGCGCGCCGTCGCGAACTTTGAAAACGCCTTGCGCGAGGGTGACTTTCGCAAAGCGTTGGGTTACGAGTTGCGTGACAAACGCTTCGACGCCACGCTGCGCCGGTTGGCCGCGAGCGACGGCACGTTGTCGTCGGCACAGATCGACAAGATGGTCACGGCCTACCGCCGCAAGTTTGAGGCGTTCCACGCGGAGACGGTCGCGCGCACGGCGACGCTGAACGCGATGCGGACCGGCCAGCACGAAGCGTTTGGCGCCGCGATCGACGCGGGGATCATCGACCCGAATCGCGCGCAGAAAACGTGGGTGAACACGGGCGATAGTCGCGTCAGACCCGCACACGAGAACCAGCCGAAGGGCGTCGGCAACGAAACGGTGCCGTACACGATGCCGTTCTCGAACGGGTTGCAGTATCCGAGCGAGTGGAACTGCCGGTGCATCGTGCGTTATACGCAGCGGGCCGCATGAGCCCCGTCAGGGACGAAATCGGGGTCCGCCTTGTCGGATGGATGGCGTAGTGTCCACCCGTCCACCCGAACCGATCCGTAACCCGTGCGCGCCGTGCGCAAAGCAACGCGCCCGCGCCATCGCCGAGCAACGCCATATGACCGCGCCCCGTGTGAACCCTGAGAGCGTCCGTGAGATCGCGCCGCGTCGTGCGGTGCTGATCGACGCGCCAGATGTCGCCACGCTGGACCATGCGATCGCGCTCGGGCGTGCGTCGGAGATATTCACACCCTCGCTCGTGGCCGAGATGGTGGCATTGCGCGCGAAGTTGGCGGGCGCATGAGTGACACCGGACGCACCCCCGAAGCCGACGCCGCACGACATCGTGACTACCTGATCGCATTGCGCGCGTCAGGGATCGCAGACGCCGATGCACTCGCGATGACCGTCGCCTACATCCAAGCGGAGGCGATGCGCGACGAGCCGTCGTTTCCGCTGCCCCCTGCACCGCCCCGCCCTGAAATCGTGAGGTAATCGCGTGGGATCACGCCGCAAGATGGAACGCGCCGCCGCGAAGCGGTCCAGTAAGCCCTTCACCACGCGCACAGCGAACGGATTGGAACCCACGATCACGCTCGCGAACCCCGTGTCGCATTTGTTCGGCGCGTTCGTCGTCGCCAATGCGCTCACGGTCGAAGCGCTGATGCACGACGCGCTGATCGGGGCGGCACCAGACGCAGCGGCGGTGTTGGAGCCCTACGACGGCGTGGCGGGCCTCTTCGCGGCGATGAAGCGCGGCGAGCCGACGGGCGACTTCGTGACGCAGATCGGCGCGATGCGCGCGGCGTACGATACGCACGTCCAGACGCCGCATGTCGTGCGCGAGAACTCACACGACGGGAAAACGCTCGCGATTTGCGGCGCGGGGCCATCGTTGCGCGACGAGCTCGCATCGTTGAAAGACCACGACGACGTGTGGGGGTGCAATTCGGCGCTCCCCTGGTTGTTGGCGCAAGGCGTCCGCGTAACGCACGGGTTCACGGTCGATCAGACGCCCGCGATGGTGAACGAATGGGCAACCGCGCCGGATGTCGGCTACGTCGTGCCGTCCACGATTCACCCGCACCTGACCGAGCACTTGGTCAAGGCGGAACGGCGGCTCACGTGGTTCCACAACTACGTCGGCATCAAAGGCCCGACGCAATCGTGGCAAGCGGCCGATGGCCTGACGTACACCGCCGAGTATGAAGATTGGCTGTATTACCTGCTTTATCCGGCGACGTTTCGCGCGGGCTCGGGCCTCAATACCGTCACGCGCGCGTTGGATGTCGCGTGCTTCATGGGCTACGACCGGATCACGGTCTATGGCGCCGACTGCGCGCTGCGCGTCTCTGCGCCGCGACCGGACGCGCCGATGGGTTCACCCGCGTATCTCCGCTGGCTGGAGGAGTCCACGCAGATGCACGCGGACGGCGGGCACGCGCTCGCCTCCGGTGCGACGGCGGTGACGATGACGGGCGCAATCGACGGGCGCGAGTGGACGTCGAAACCCGATCTCCTGATCTCGGCGGTGTGGATGGAGAAAATGCGGCGCAACCAACCCGACCGGATTTTCTACGTCGGCGACACGCTGCCGAACGCGCTGCGCGAGAAGTCGGAGACGTTTCTGATGCGGCTCCCCGCGCTTGTCGATAGCAGCGGCAACGCGATCATGGTGCCGGATGTGCGCGCGATGAAAGACGGGCCACCGCAGCACAAAGTAGACGCCGCCTAATCGCGTGGGTGACTTGACGCAAGTCTGACGCGTCAGTATTTTTGACGGAGATTCGCTTTCGGGCGGATTCCATCTTGTAGCGCCCCGAGAGAGGCCGCACGACAAGGCCCTGACGCATTCCGCGTTGGGGCCTTTGTCGTTTGCACGCGGTCGGTGATCGCGAGGGGTACAGCCCGTGGCTGATGATCAGGGAAGCGCTGGTGGCGCGGACGGCGGCAGTGGCACGGACGAAAAGGACGCGGAAATCACGCGCCTGCGTGCCCACAACACCGAAGTTCTGAAAGAAGCAAAAGCGGCCCGGGAGCGCCTCAAGGCGTTTGACGGGATCGACCCCGACGAATTCAAGCGGCTCCGTGCGGAATCGGAAGAAGCGGCGCGCAAGAAAGCGACCGCCGAAGGCGATTTCGAGACGCTGAAAAAGCAGTTGGTCGAGAAAGGGCAAGCGCGAGAAACCGAACTGACCAACGCCGTGACGAAGCGCGACCGCGCGCTCGAAAAGCGGCTCGTGCAGGCGGAACTCACGCAAGCGCTCGTGAAAGCGGGGGCGTTGCCGTCGATGATCGAACTGCTGGTAGAGAACGGCGCGAAGTCGGTACGGATTCGCGAGACGGATGACGATTTCGAGCACTTCGTCGCGGACGCAAAGGGCAATCCGCTGGTGGCGGATAACAAAGCGACGCCGATGACGATCGACGACCTCGTGTCGCAGGTGCTGATGGCGAAGTTCCCCGACGCCTTTCGGGGGACCGGTAGTTCGGGCAGCGGTGCTGCCAAATCCAGCGCCGGTGGCGGTGGCTCTCGTGTGATCGCAGCAGGAGACAACAAGGCGTTCCTCGACAATGTCGCGGAGATCGCTACCGGCAAGGTCGTTGTCCGCTCCTAGCTGCTCCTCGCGCGTCTCGCGCGCTCACTGAACCGGAGCAACCGTGGCAAATACGTTGACGGAAGTCACCCCGAAAATTCTGGCGCAGGGTGTGTTGGCGCTGCGCCAGAACAGCATCATGACGCGGCTGGTCAACACCAGCTACTCGAACGAAGCGGCCAGCAAGGGCGCCGTGATCAATGTGCCGATGCCCGCCTCCATCGCGGCGCGCGACGTCACCCCGGCGGTCACCTACGCCGCGAACGTGGACGTGACGCCGACCTCGGCGCAGGTCACACTCGATTTCTGGAAGGAAGCCGCGTTCCAGATGTCCGATAAGGACGTCGCGGAAGCGATGGACGGCCACGTGCCGATGCAGGTGTCGGAAGCGATCAAGTCGCTCGCGAACGCCGTGGACGTGTACGTGATGGGCAAGTCGGTCGGCTTCTACGGCCTCGCCGGTACGCCTGGCACGACGCCGTTCAATACCTCGCTCACCGTCGGCGGCACCGCGCGCAAGTTGCTCAACAAGCAGCTCGCGCCGTTGACCGATCGCCGTGGCGTGCTCGATCCGGACGCCGAGTCGAACTTCCTGCTCAACGCGAACATCCTCCAGTCGGATCAGCGCGGCGATCAGGGCGGCATCGTGTCCGGGTCCATCGGCACGAAGCTCGGCATCGACTGGTACATGGACCAGAACGTGTCGAGCTACACGCCGGGTACGGGCTGGGCGTCGGGCTTCATCGCCTCGACGGTCGGCGGTGCGGTCGGCGACACGACGCTCAACATCATCAACGCGACGGCGTCCGGTCAGGTCAAGATCGGCGACATTTTCACGCTCGTCGCGGATACCGCGTCGCAGCAGTACGTGATCACGGTGACGGGCACCGTCTCGGCGACCGTGCAGAAGGCGATCACGTTTTACCCGGCGCTCAAGACGACGGTCGCCACGGGTGCCACGCTCGTCGTGGTGTCGGTGGGCTACGTCCAGAACCTCGTGTTCCACCGTGACGCGTTCGCGTGGGCCTCGCGCCCGCTCAACGATGTCGCGCCGGCGGGCCACGTGATCTCGTCGGTGGTCGATCCGCTCTCGGGTATCGCGCTCCGTCTGGAAGTCTCGCGGCAGTACAAGCAGACGACATGGAGCTTCGACATCCTCGGCGGTGCGAACGTGATCCGCCGCGAGTACGGCGTCAAGATCGCCGGATAATGACCGCCTGATGCGTGGGTGTCGGGCTTCGGCTCGGCGCCCGCGCCTCTCGCGGACTCTCCGATGAGCCTCACCATTGTCGCGGACGTCGGCAGTGCGTCGGCCAACAGCTTCGTCACCGAGGACGAGGCCGACACCTACCTCGAAGCGCGCACGAATTCGAGCGCGTGGACCGGTACGACGGCGAAACAGCAGGCGCTGATCAGCGCTACGCGGGCACTATCGCGCCTGTCGTGGCAAGGCCAGCGCGTCACGAGCGCGCAAGCGTTGGCGTGGCCGCGCGTCTACGTCGTCGATCCGGACGCCGCGTTCGGCACGACGTACATCGACCAATCCATCATCCCGCAATGGCTCAAAGACGCGACGTGTGAACTCGCGTTCGAGGTGCTGCGCGCCGGGACGACGGACCTTTTCGCATTGCCTTCCACTGAGGGGGTGATCGAGAAAACGGTGGGACCGCTGACCACGCGGTACGCGGACCCGACGATGCAGAAAACCGGATGGCAGCGCTATCCGAGCGTGTGGGCGTTGATCGCGCCCTATCTCACCACGAACGGCATGCAAGTGCCGACGGTGCGCGGCTGATGTCGTACGCCGTCGATCATGCGAGCGCGTTGGCCGATGTCGCGGCGGCGGGTGTCGCCGTGACGTTTACGCTCACGACGCCGGGTGCGGAAGCGAGTGACGGCGCGTCGACGTCGGTCACGGTGTCGTCGGTGAGCGGCTACGCGACCGACGCGAAAGGCTCACCCCTCGAATATCAGCGCTTGGGCCTCACCCCTGGTGAAGCGCCCGCGCTGTTCGTTGTCGCGTCGACCTACGGTGAGGTTCCCGCGCTTGGCGCGGCGGTCACGTGGGGCGGCGTGGCGTACACCGTGCGGAGCGTCCTACCCTATCGGCCGGACGGCACGGCACTGTTTTCGACGGTGATCATCGCCCGATGAGTGCCTTCGGCGATGCCCTGCTCCGGTTCAACGTCACCGCGGATCATGCGGTGCGCGACGTCTTTGTCGATGTGACGCGCGAAGTGAAGCGCTCGCTTGTCGAAGGCTCGGAGATCACGGGCGCGCCGGGACAGCCTGTCCGCACGGGCAATCTCAAAAACTCGTTTGTCGATGAATTCACGTCGCCCGAGACGTGGGAAGTCACGACGAACGTCGAATATGCGCCGCACATCGAGGCCGGCGGCAATGATCGTGGTCCGTTCGATCCGTCGCGTGGTGATCCGCGCTCCGAAGTCGGCGGCTATCACTCCGCCGCGCTGACCGTCGCGGGCTTTGATCGTCTCGTCGATGTCGTCGCCGCGCGTGTCGCAGCGAGGCCCGCATGACGAGCATCGACGCGCTCGATTTCGCGTTCCGCACGCGCGCCGAAGCGATCCTCGTCGCGACGACGGGCGCGATCACGCTCGCGGCGACCACGAGCGGCTACACGCGCACCACGGGCTCGTTCTTAGACGATGGGTTCCGTGTCGGCATGGAGCTTGCCGCGTCGGGCTTCACGTCGAACCCGACCGACATCATCACCGAAGCGTCCGCGTTGACGCTCAAAGTGCAGACCACGCGCACCGCCGAAACGGCGGCGAGTGGGCGCACGCTCAGTGTCGGATGGCCCGCCGTGCGGTGCTATCCCAACACCGCCGCGCAGCCGATCGCAGGGCGACCGTTTGTCGAAGCCGAAGCGATTCCCGGCGGCAACACGTTGCGCGCGGGGCCAGCGCAAGGCGGCACGACGGAGCAGACGGGCCTCTACGTCGTGCGGTGGTACGGCTTGGCCGCGATGGGCGCTGGTGGCGTCCGTCGCGCGATCGATGCACTCGCCGCGCACTTCACACCAGGCACGACGCTCACCGTCGGTACCGATGTCGCGCGCGTGCGCGGCGATATCGCGCCGACGATCTCGCAACTGATCCAACGCCCCGGCGGCTGGTGCCAATGCACGCTCACGATCCCGTGGCGCGTGTTCAGCACGAACGCGGTGGTCTGACTCTCTCACGCTGAACGGAGCACACGATGGCAACCATGCAGACGGGCAAGAACACCCGCGTGACCTACAAGGCGGAGACGACCATCGGCGTCGCCGTCACGGGCACGGGTGGCTACGAATTCCGCAAGAACGCAGGCGGCGGCTTGCAGTTGTCGCGCGCGACGATCAACCCGAACGAAGTGCGCGCGGACGGCAAAACGACGATGGGCCGCTTGGGCTCCAAGTCGGTCGCGGGCACACTCGCGGCCGATCTCTCGCTCGGCACGTTCGACACGCTGATGGAAGCGGTCGTGCGCGGCACGTGGTCGACCGCGACGACGATTACCGAAGCGACGGCCTCGCTCACGTCGATCACGACGGACGCGAATACGATCTCCGCGACGGACGGCTCGTGGCTCACGGCCGGCATCCGTGTCGGTGACGTGTTCCGCCTGACGAACTTCTCGACCACGGCGAACAACAATCGCAATCTCCGCGTCTCGGGCGTCTCGACGCTCACCCTCACCGTCGTCGAAACGCTGACGACGAACGCGGTCGCGGACACGTCGTTCACCGTCACGCGCGCCAAGAAACTGATTCAGCCGACGACGCCCGTGCGGCGTTCGTTCACGTTCGACGAATACAACATCGACATCGACCTCTCAAAGCAGTCGAGCGGGTGCCGCATCTCGTCGATGAAGATCACGGGCCAGCCGGACGGCATGGCGATCGTGGAATTCGGGATCGTCGGGATGGACCAGACGAACATCGCCTCGGGCTCCTCGCCGACGATGACGAGCGCGACACTCACGACGTCCACGCCACTCACGTGGGTCGATGCGTCGATCAAGGTCGGCTCAGGCGATCGCACGAACCTCACGGCGTTTGAGATCACCTACGATCTCTCCGCCGCGACGTTGCCGGTGATCGGGTCGAGCACGTCGCCCGATGTGTTCGAGAACAACGCGAAGATCTCGGGCTCGCTCTCGTACGCGCTCGCCGACTTCACGGACTACGCCGCGTTCATCGCGGAGACGGAGTTCGAGTTTCACGCGTTGCTCGTCGAACCGGAAAGCGAGCCGAAGGACTTCATCTCGTTCTTTCTGCCGCGCTTGAAGTACACGGGCTTCAACGACCCGCAGGGCAACGACGGCGCCAAGATCGCGACGTCGCCGTTCATGTCCGGCACGAAGGGCACGGCGACGGGCTACGACGACACGATGATCAGCATTTCGACGAGCGCGGCCTAACCGATGCGTGTGTCGTGGAGTGCGAGCGGTTCGCCGTCCGACGTGATCGAGGTGGTCGCGCGGGCGGCGAAAGAGGCGCGGGGACTCTACCCCGCGTCGGGGCCGGTGCTGGTGTCGGCGCGTGATCAGGTGATCGCCGCCGCACAGACGTACGCCGACGACGCGGTGCTCACGATGTCGGCGGTGATCGAACTCACCGTCGCGCTCGCGCCCGTCGATGCGCCAGAGCCCGCGAGTGCGAGCGAGGACGTCGCCGACGACGAACCGATCGACGAACCCGTGGACGTGCCGAACGTGCGCGCGGCGTTGCGACGGCGCGTGATCGAGTAACGCACGACAAGGCAGGACCGTGGCGTTGGGATGCGTCACGGCGCTGGACGAGGAAGCGGATTGGTTCGTGTTCCGCATCGTGTAAGCCCTGCGCTGCTCTTGTGAGCAGACGTCCCCGCGGGCCTCGGTGCGGACACGATTCACCTGTTGGGACGATGAGGGGACGCATCACATGGCATTCTCACTGAAAGGCGCCGCCGCCGTTGCCACGCGCGAAGATGAAGGCACCGACGTCGCGCTCTTGGATGAACAGCGCGAGCCGCTGATGACGCTAGTGGACGGCGTGGAAGTGCCCGCCGTCGCGCATGTCGCGGGCAAGCTGTCGAGCGTGTACCGCCGCGCCGAACAGAACGCCAACGATAAGCTCGCGAAGGCGTTCAAGGCGAATCGCGCCAAAGAATTCGACGCCGAAGCGCAGGCGGAACACTCGATGCGGATCATTGCCGCGTGCGTGCAGTCGTGGAACTTGACCGACAACGGCACACCGATTCCCTGCACCGTGGACAACGTCGTGCAGGTGTTCAAGGCCGCGCCGTGGGTGTTGCGCGACATCGAGGGCGCGATGTCCGACCCGGCCCGATTTCTTCGCTGACATGCTGGCCGCGCTCTGCGATCACGTCGCGCACCAGGCGCGATTAGATCGGCCCGATGATAAGGGCTTCGCGGAGCGCGTGCATTTGGTGCAGCGCGTGGAACGGCTGACGCGCGTGCATGGCGCCGATCACCCGCAGACGCTGCGCGCGCAAGCGGAACTCGATGGCCCCGACGCGCCGCCGGCGCTCGGCTATCTGCTCGACTGGCATCACGAACTCTATGGCCGCTCGGGCGTGACGATGGACGGCTTGGCGCCGCTGTCGTTCGCGACGGTTGACTCGTGGGCGCGGCTCACCGATCGCGCCCCGTTACCGCATGAAGTGGACGCGCTCTTGGTGTTGGATGGCGTGCGTCGGCATCCCCCGACCGAGGTGACGGATGGCTGACGCGATTGCGACGTTGGGCTTGGCGGTCGATGCGTCTGGCGCCATCAAAGCGCTCGGCGAGACGTCGGCCGCGCTGGATAAGACGACAACGGCCGCCGACAAGACGGTCGCGGCGGCGAAACGCGCGTCCGATGCGACGGGCGCGGTCGGTGTCGCCACACGGCTCACGTCGAACGATCTCGCGAACGCGGCGCGGCGCTACGACGAGATGATCGCCGCCATGAAGGGCGAAACGGCGGCGGCGAAACAGGTCGAGACGCAAGCGCAGGCGACGGCGACCGCCACACGCGAACAAGCCGCGGCGACGGAAGCGGCAGCAGTCGCGACGACGGTGACAGACAAGGAACTCAATCGCCTCCGCTCGTCGCTGACTGGGTTGCTCACGCCCATTCTGGGTACGGTCGGCTCGGGGAATCAACTCGTCTCGACGCTGTCGCAACTGACGCTCGGTGCGGGCACGACGGTCGGCGTGTTGGCGGCAGTCGCCGCGATCGGTGTCGCCTACGATGTGCTCTCGGAGAAGTCCAAGAAGCTCCGCGAAGATACCGACAAGGCGATCAAAGCGCTGTCGGATCTCGCGCGCACGCAGCGGCAAGGCGTGGGCGGCGAACTCGCGGAACAGATTGCCGCGTCCGTCGCCCGCATCAAAGAGTTGCAAGCCTCGCTCGCGGCCTTGCAGACGACACAGCGCTTGGGCATTGGCGCCGCAGTAGGTGGTGGTGGTGGTGGCATCTCGGCGGCGTCGGCCGTCGATGAAAAGACGCTTGCGAAGGTGAAGGAAATCACCGACGCCATCGCGCAAGCGCGTCTCGCGCTGACCAAAACGTTGCAGGACGCGAACCGCCAGGACTCGTCCGACCGCACCGCGCAACTCGCGGACTTGGCGAAAGGCAACGCGCTCACCGTCGCCGAGATGGCGTCGGCGCGCACGCGCTTGGCGAATCTCAAGCAGCAGATCGACGACTCGCTCAAGATTGGCGGCGATCCCGCAGAACGCGCGCGTCTCGTCTCGGATTTCAAGAAGCTCAACGACGCGCTCAACGTCGCGCCCGATCGCGCCGCCGCCAAAGAGGCCGCGAAAGACGAGCGCGACAAGCTCGCCGCGCTCAAAGAGGAAGCCGTCGTCCTCAACACGCAGAACCAGATCATTGCCGAGGGCAATCGTCTCCGCAACGCGGCGGAGGCGAAAGTCGGCACCGACGCCGTCGCCAAGATCGACGCGCAGATCGCCGCACTCAAAGCCGCCGGGAAGGCCGAGGCCGACCGCTATCTCAAAGTCAACGAGACGGTCGAGTCGCTCCGCTTCCAAGTCTCGCTGATCGGCAAGACGCGCGAGGAAGTCGAGAAGCTGACCGACGCCGAGGTGTATCGCAAAGCGATTGCCGAGGGCGCGACGGTCGCGCAGGCGAACGAGATCGTGGTGTTGCAGCGCCAGTTGCGCGAGACGACCGAGGCCTCGAAAGACTTCGGCGCGTCCATGCAGAATATCGTCAGCGTGACGCAGCAGTTGGGCACCGCGTTCGGCAACGTCGGCAAGTCGTTGCAGATCGCGGTCGGTCTGGCCGCACAGTTGCAGCAGTACTCGAAAGCGTCCGATGCTGCCGCCGCCGCTCAAGGCACAAAGGGCGCGGCGTCCGCCAATGCCGCACAAGGCGCCGCGGCGGCAGGTGTCGTCGGCACGTTCATCGCCATCGGGCTCGCGGGCTTCCAAGCGTTGCAGAACAGCGCGAAGAAGTTCCGCGAAGAAGCCGCCGCCACCGAAGCCGCGATCAACAACTTCAATCAGGGCATCCGGCCGTTCCTGATCGACTTCCTCGACAGCGTCGGCGCACGGACGTTCGATCCGCTCGCGAAGGATCTCGGCGCGTTGGAGGACAAGTTCGCCGAGTTCCGCAAAGAGGCGAAGGCGCTCGGGCTCGATATCGCGACGATTAACGCGATTGAGGCCGTCGCGCGGCAAAAGATCATTGACCAGCAGGCGAAGGTCGAGAAAGCCGCGCTGGATGATCTCAAGGTGCGAGAGCTACGCGCGAAGGGCTTGACCGCCGAAGCCGACGCGATGGCGCAGTCAATTGCCGACGCGACCGAGTTGGCGGACGTCATCGCGAAGTTCGGCGACGGCGCGGTTGCAGCGGCGTTGCGCGTCGTACAAGCCGCCGAAGCCATTGCCCGCGCCGCCAAGAAAGCCGAGGACGAACGCCGGAGCATCTTCGACAATACCAACGGCGCGCTCGCGTTCACCGATCCACGGGCCGCGGGCGATGCCGCGTTCGCCGAAGCGCAGCAGCGGCGCTACAACGACGCCGTCGCGCGCGGCGCGAGTGCCGCCGAATTGGCGTCGATCGAGTTCTACAATCTCGCCGAAGCTATGGACCGCGCGCGGCAGATCGCGGAACAGGATCGGCGCACGCAAGAGTCGCTGACAACGCGCGTGTTGGGCACGCTCGGCAACGATCGCGCCACGCAGGATTTCGCGACCGCCGCGCAGCAGCGGCAAGAGATCGCCGACGCGATCCGCGACGGCATGAGCCCGTCCAATCTCGCGCTCTTGCGCTTCACGCAGTTCGCGGAGCGCTCGCAGATCCAGATGCAGCGCGCGATTGAGGACGGCACGAAGGCGATCCAAGCGGCGGCGAAGGAACAGACGGACGCCATCGATCGCCAGATTTCGCAGACCGAAGCGATCGCGCGCATGGAAATCGCCGCGATTGACGAGCAGATCAAGAGCACGCAGCTCGCCGCGAAAGCGACGGCGGCGGCGTTCGACGCGCAGATCACCGCCATTCGCGAGAACACGAAGGCGCAGACCGACGCCATCGACGCGCAGATCGAAGCCGCGCGCGGGGCGCTGGATGCCGCCAACGCGCAAGTCAACGCGCTCGACAAGCAGGTGCAAACGAACCAGAAGGTCATCGACGCGCTGACGCAGTTCTCCAACAGCGTCAAGCTCGGCGACCTCTCGATTCTTTCGCCCGAACAGAAGCTCGCCGAGGCCCGCGCGCAGTTTGAAGCGCTCGCGACCGCCGCACAAGGCGGTGACGCGAACGCCGCGACGAATCTGCCGAATGCGGCGAATGCGTTGCTCCAAGCCTCGCGCGCGTTCAACGGCTCGAATGGCGGGTTTGTCGCGGACTTCCAGCGCGTGCAATCGATCGTCGCGGCGCTGACGCAGCAGTTCGGCGCGACGTTGCCGATCGATCAGCAGCAGTTGGAGGCCGCGCGCCAGACGGTGACGGGCTTGCAGCAGACGATCGACGCGCTCGGCAAGCAGAAAGACGCGATCCAGAACGCGGCGAACAAGCAGATCGATGTCTTGCAGAAGGCGAAGGACCAAGCAAATGAGGACGCGCAGAAGGTCATCGACCGCCTGAACGAGAACAAGCAGAAGATTTCCGACGACACCGCCGCGACCGTGGCGAAGTTGCAGGAGACGAAACAGGCGATCCAAGACGCGGCACAGGCGCAGATCGATCAGTTGATCAAGGTCGAGACGGAAGCGCACCTCGCGCGCTTGAAGCAGGATCAGTACTGGCAGACGTTCCTCGGGCTCACCGATAGCGCGGTGCCGCTCGGCAATGGTACGCGCCCCGTGAACATTCGCGACCGCGGCTTGGCCGTCTCGCCGGCGCCCGTGGCCTCGGTGCCGATTCCGACACAGCAACTCAACGAGCTCAAGACGATGCGCGCCGAGTTGAAGGCGGCGCTCGATGAGGTGAAAGCCACGACGCAGCAGTTGACGAGCGTCGTCGCGGCGGGTGCGTCCGACGAAGTCGCGGCCACGAATCGCGTCACGAACGCCATAGGCGCACTCGCCAACGAAACACGCTTCACGAATCAGGCGCAAACGCTGAGGGCGCGATGAGCGTCGTCTACGTCGCGTCGATCGAGTACTACGATCCCGCCGATAGCACGGTGAAAACGACGCGCGTCGCGACGGTGGGATTCACGACGGGCGCGAGCGACACGCCCGCGCATACCACAATCCCGAATCGCGTCGCGAATCCCGCGCTCTTGCGGCGCGATGTGTTCGACGTCGGCACCACGGGCGGCGCCTCGCGCGTCGGCTACGGCGAACTGGTACTCACGAACACCGACGGCGGGCTCGATTGGTTGAACGACGTCGGCCTCGATGGGCGCACGCTCACGATCTACGTCGGCGCGGAAGGCGCGGCGTTTCCGGCGGGATTCACGACGTTGCTCGTCGGCACGATGGAACAGGTCGACGTGTCGCTAGATGTCGTGCGCGTGCGGATTCGTGACCGCCAGGTGTTCGTATCCAAGCCGCTCCAAGTGAACAAGTACGGCGGCACAAATCTGTTGCCCGATGGCGTCGACGGCATCGACAGCGATTTGCGCGGCAAGCCCAAGCCCGTGTGCTACGGGTGGTGCTTGAATATCCCGCCCGTCTGCGTCAACACATCGCGCCTGATCTATCAGGTGAACGACGGCGCGGTGCGGGACATCCTCGCCGTATACGACGCGGGCGCGCTCCTGACGCCGAGCACAGACTACACCGATCAGGCCGACATGGAAGCGAACGCGCCGAGCGCGGGCACGTATCGCAAGTGGAAAGATGGCGGGATGTTCCGCCTCGGCTCGTCGCCCTACGGCCAAGTCACGGCCGATGTCGTCGAAGGCGCGTACGGCACGATGACGGCGGGTCAGATTTTCTCGCGGCTCTTGCAAGAGCGCGCGGGTCGCGATCCGAGTGACATTTCGAGCGACGATGTAGACGCGTTGGATGCGGCGCAATCAGCCGTCATCGGCGTGTACTTCGCGGATGAGGTGCAAGTCGCGACCGCGCTCGATGTGATCGCGCAGAGCGTCGGCGCGTGGTGGGCGAGTGATGTGGCGGGCGTGCTGCGGATACAGCGCCTCGATGCGCCGAGCGGTGATCCGGTGCTGTCGTTGACGGCGGCGAACTTGACGAGTTTGGCGCGTGTGCCGCTCGCGGACGGCGGATTGCCCGTCTATCGCGTGACGGTGCGCTGTGTGCCGAACAACACGGTCCAGACGACGGGCTTGGTCGGCAGCGTCACGCAAGCGCGCCGCGCGCGACTCGCGCAGCCGTATCAGGATGCGTCCGACACCGATATGGACGTGCAGACGACGTATCTCCTCGCGCCCGAGAAGATCGTCGAAACGCGCCTCGCGTGCCTAAGCGCTGGCGCGACCGAAGCCTCGCGCTTGTTGTCGCTCTACAGCACGAAACGCGACCGCTTGGAAGTGCAGATCACCGCGCCCGCGTCCACGCTCGCGCTCATCGACTTGGGCGTCGTCGTCTCGGTCACGTTCGCGCGCTACAACCTCGACGGCGGCAAACTGTTCCGCGTCTTGGGCTATCAACTCGATCCGACGGCCGGTGTGGCGTCGTTGACGCTCTGGGGCTGACATGACCATCGCCGCCCGCGCCGGGATTGTCTGGCCCATTCGCTCGGATAGCGCCACGCTCACCGGTGGCTCGTACGAATCGACGCTGCCGCTCACGAACGCGCAGACCGCGACCGTGGCCGATGTCGCGCGCACGACAACCGACGCCATCGCGAGCGCGACGATCAACGTCGATATGGGCGCGGCCGTCGAGATCGCCGTCGTCGCGTTGTCACGGCACAACGTGCAGAAAGACGGGTTATGGCGGATTCGCGGCGGCTCGGACGTCACGTTCGCGACGAACTCGTATGACTCCGGCTGGATCGCGGCATGGCCCGTGCAATGGGCGTCGGGGGTGTTGCCAAGCGGCCACCCGAATTACGCGACGCGCTTGCTCACGAACGCGCAGATCGCCGCGCTCAATCCGGCGCGTGATCTCGTGCACGTGATGGGTGCGGCGACCTCGGCGCGCTACTGGCGCATTGAGATCGACGACACGACGAACACCGACACGTTCATCGCGTTCGGGCGCCTCGTCATGGGGCCGATGTATCAACCGTCGTCGAACATGAACGTCGGCGCGACGATGGGATTCGATGACGGCACGATCGTCGCTCGCACACTCTCGGGCGCCAAGTACTTCGACGCACGGCCCCGCGGCCGCACGATCACCGCGACGTTCGGCCCCGTGTCGAACGCGGAAGCCGTCGGCGTGCTTCGCGAGATCCACGAACAAACCGGCGTCGATGGGCAGTTCTACTGGCTCACCGATCCGTCCGACGCCGCGAACCTGCAACGCACGTCCTTCCTCGCCCAAGCGCGTCAACTGTCGGCGGTGGAATACGCCGCGGCGGGCTTTGGCACGTATCCCTTTGCCTGCGATGAGGTGCTCTGATGGCGACCGTCACGGCTAACAACACGTTCAAGAACACGATCCTCGATGGGATCGACGCCACGTTCAACGGCGCGACCCTCACCGTCCGCACGGGTGCGGCGCCGGGTGCATCGAACTCCGCGACCGGCACGGTGCTCGCGACGGTGACGCTGCCCGCTGATGCGTTTGCGGCGGCGTCCAGCGGCACGAAAGCGAAGTCTGGCACGTGGGAAGATACGAGCGCCGATAACACGGGCACGGCGGCGCATTTCCGCATCGTCGGCACGGGCGGCGAGATCATCGAAGGCGATATCACCGCGACGGGCGGCGGCGGCGCGATGACGTTGGACAACACGTCACTCGCGAGCGGGCAGGATTTCTTGATTACCGCGTTCACGCTCGGGCTGAGTAACTGACGATGGCGTTTCAATCGTTGGTGCGTGAGACGTCCACGACGACGGGCACGGGCGACTTTACGACGGCCGCCGCAACCGGCTGGCGCTCGCTCTCGGGTGCGTTCTCGACGGGCTCCTCCAACACGTTTCGGTACACGATCCGCCATACGTCGGCCTCACCGACGGAATGGGAGGACGGCATCGGCTACATGAACGACTCGACGACGCTCAAGCGCACGACGATTCTCGCGTCGTCGAACTCGAACAACGCCGTCAACTTTTCGAGTGGCACGAAGGAAGTCGTCGCGACGGCGCATGGCCCGATGTTCGGCGGCATGAACGCGAGCGACAAAATCCCCGGCGGGTTGATCTCCGAAGTCGTGACGACGAGCTCACAGTCGTCGATCTCGTTCTCGTCCATTGCGGCGACCTATCGCGACTTGGAACTCGTCATCCGAGGCCGTGGCACCGCGTCGGCGACGTCCGTGTTCTGTTACGCGCAATTCAACACCGACAGCGGCAGCAACTACGATCTCCACCGCCTGAACCGCTTCGGGACAACCGGCGTCCGCGCGACGACGGTGTTGGAAGTCGGCGAGCTGCCCGCCGCGACCGCGCCATCGAACGTGTCGGGATTGCTGCGCACACTGATCGGCGACTATCGCGGCACGACGTTCTACAAGCCGGTGACGGGCCAGTCGTGGTTCACGATCGGCACCGCGACGGGTGATGTCGTGGTCGATCTCGACGGTGGCACATGGCGTAGTACGTCCGCGATCACCGGCATTGTCCTGACACTCTCGTCGGGCAACTTCGTCGATGGCACCGTGGCGTCGCTCTACGGGCGCATGTAATGCCAATTCTCGGACGTCCGCTCGGCACGGAGGACTCCGGCGACGGCGATAACGTCGGCGCGGTATTGTTTGCGCTGACGGTCGCCGCTGCGGCCGTTGCGCCCGTGCATGCGAGTGCGTCCCCGAGTCTGACGCTGAGTGTCGCGAGTACCGCGAAAGTCAAAGTGCAAGCGGTCGGTGCGCCACTGTTCACGCTCACGGCCGGATCGTCGTCAGAACTCACCGTCTCAGGCGCCGCGACGGTGCCGTTCACCTTCACCGTTGCCAGTACCGCCAAAGCGCCCGTGCATGCGAGCGCCGCGGTGGTGTTCACGCTCAACACGAGCGGGTCGCTCGCCGAGCGTGGCACGCCGTACGCGACCGTCGTCGATGGCGTGGTGACCGCCGTGACATACGGATCAACATCGATCCCCGCGAGCGACGACACGACGTTGTATGTGCCCTTCGGCCCCGGTGATGATCCCGAGGTTGGCTGGTACTTCTCGGAAGTCTGCGGCACGTTCAATCCCGCACCGCCCGTGATTCCGCCCGGTGACATCGCGCCGCCATATCCGCCAGGATCGACGCCCCCGGACCCGGGTGATCCGACGTATCCGCCGAGTGCGTTGCCGCCCGAAGATGATCCGGCGCCGCTCGCGGTGACGGTGCCGGTGTTGGTGCCGGTGCACGCGAACAATGACGCGGAGTTGACGGTCACGGCGTGTCCAGCCGCGCTCACGGAAATCAGTACACGCTTGCGCACGCGCTTTGATTTCGCGCCCGTGTGCAGTGTGCGCGCGCAGACGCAGGTGATGACCGAACTCGCGGGCGCGTCCCTGATCTTTCAGTACTCGGACGATGGCGGCTCGACATGGGCACCGCTGTCGTTTGCGGGCACCGGTCCGACCGTCTCGCTCGCCGCGAGCGGTGACGCGCACGGCCAGTTCGTGAACGTCGCCGACGACGCGCTCGGGGATGTGATCGTGTCGCCGTTCACGCAAGGCGGTGACGATGCGACCGACGTCGTGCTCGGGAATACCGCCTTGCTTGCGTACGTGAAAGCGAGTGAGGGTTTGTGTCTCGCGATTGACGAAGGTGGTGTCGCGACGGCGCGGTTCCGGTTGACGGTGACGGCGACGGGTGAAGTGAGCGACAGCGACGGCTGTGCCGATGGTGGGTGCGCGATGGACACGGCGACCGACGGCGAAGATTTCAGCGTCACCGACACGTGGGACGCGTTCTACGCCGCGCGTGGCGATCAAGCGGGCCTGTTCCACTATTGGAACGCTGGCGCGACCGAGACACCGGGCGAGGCGTACTTCGACGATGTTGACACATTCGACTGTCATCCGGTCGTCGTCGGCACGTACGCGGACGGCGAGCAATATGCCTCATTCGTTTCGCAACTGGACGAAGTGCTCGGCAGTAATCCGACCGACCTCGCCGTCAAGATCCGCCTCAAAGTGGAGAGCGGATTCGACGCCGACGAGTCGTCCGATGGGTTCGGCTTCTCGCTGCTGCTGATTGATACGCCGACCGTAAGCGGCGGCTATTCGCTCGTGTATCTCGTGCAACGCGCGGGCGACATCTACCTCGACATCCGGAGCGGTGGGTCGTGGGTCGCGTCCGATGTCGTCGCCAGCGCGGCCGCCCTCGCGGACGGCACATGGAAGGACTTGGTGTTCGTGATCCAGCGCGTGAACGACACCGACGAAACGTTCACGGTCTACCTGAACGACGCATGCGCGGCACCGACGCAGGTCTATCAGCAGACGATCACGGGCAGCACGGCCGCCGGACGCACACTGCGCACGGTCGATTGGCTGGAATACTTCTCCAACGACAACGGCCTACCGAATAAGGTGGTCAAGTGGACGCAGCCCGCGCTTGATACCGATCCCTCCGTCTTTGGAGTGACGCCGTGATCTGGTTCACCCTCCTCCGCGCGGCGAAAGCGCTCCCCGTGTGGCTCTACGCCGCGCTCGTGGGTCTCGTGGCGCTCTTGGTCGCGGCACGCATCCATCTCGCGCACGACGCGCGCAACGTGCGTCTCGCCTATGCCACCGCCGTCGATAGTGTGAATGCGGCGGCGGCATCACGGCTCGCGCTCGCCGACGCAATGCAACGCGAAGCGCAGCGCGTCGTGGATAGCGCCCGCACGCGCACAAACGTGACCGTTGCACGGGCAACAGCGCACGCGACGACGCTGACGCAGCGCGCGGCCGCGATTCCCGACAGCGAGCGCACGCCCGCCGTTGCGGCAACGCTTGATGCGGCGGTGGATCTCACGGCGGATGTCGCGGAACTCACGCGCGTGCTGGCGACCGAACGATCCGCGCACGAACAGCTGCACGCGGTCGATACGGCGACGATCCACGCGCAAGCGGTGACGATTGGCGCGCTCGTGGCCGATACGGTGCGACTCACGCACGAACGCGATGTGCGCGTGACGAAGAAGAAGGCGGCGCTCCTCACGGTGGGCGCGGCGGCGTTGGTCGAACTCGTACACCACATCGCGAAGGCGGTGCATCGATGAGCGGACCCACGGAGAACGGCAGCGACACGGGACTCCTCCGGCGCTTCGTGCCGGGTGCGTACGGCGATTTTGCGGCGCTCAAAGCCGTCGTTGAAGCGGGCACGGTGCCGAACATTCCGCCGATCCCCGACGATTACGGCAACTGGTCGGGCGGTTTTCTGACGGCCGGCGTCAACACGCTTGAATCGCTCGGCGGTGCGACGGCGTTGTTCGGCAACGATTGGTATCTCGCATCGCGGCTCGCGTCGAACGTAACCGACCTGCTCGTGCGCGAGGTATGGGCGATCAAGAGTGACGCATTCGACGGCCTCACGATTCCCGACAGTTCGGATCATGCCCTCGCGGGATTCTTCGTGCAGTTGGACGGCATCCTCTCCGACAACACGGACGCCGCGACGAGAGTTTCCACGCCAACCAAAGCGCAATTCACGCTCTGGAATTTCGCCGACGATCGTGTGATGTGGCGCAGCCGTCCAAACGGGATGGCGGACGCCAATCCGACGGTCAGCGAGGCGGCCGTGCGCGCACTCGCGGGGACGCTCGTCGATATCCGCTGGCGCGCCACGGCGCACCTCGGCGAGGACAATAAGGCGACGACGATCGATGTCACGGCGACCGTGAACGGCACGAGCGTGGTTGACGACACGATCGATAGCGTCGCGCAAGAAGCGTTTGCGTGGACACGCACGGGCGCATGGGGCTCGATCGGTATGGGTGGCTCTTTCATGAAGATCGGTCTCGTGCGCGTCGAAATCTATGATCCGAACGTGAACGCCGATCCGTGGGGCACCGCCGCCGCTGATCCGCCATCCGGCACGGGCCCATTCGGCGCTACGCTCGCGCCTTCTGTCACCTCGTGCACCCTGAGCTAAGCCCATGAGTCTCACGCATACCATCAAGCAAGGCGACACGCTGCCCGTCATCACGGCCACACTCACGGGCGCCGACGGGAATCCGATCGACCTCACGGGCGCGTCGGTCAAGTTCAACATGCGCCGCCGTTCGACGCCCGTGATCGATCACGGCACGTGCACTATCGTCGGCGCGGCGACCGACGGCGTCGTGTCGTACGCATGGACCGCTGAGGACACCGCGAACGATGGCGAGTATCGCGCGGAGTTTGAGATCACGTTCGGCGATAACTCGATCCTGACGGTGCCGAACGATAGCGACATCACCGTCACCATCGTCGAACAAGTCGCATGAGTATCGCGCTCCTGCGCGCAGTGCTGGAAGAAGCGGACGCGTCACGACGGACGCGCCGTGTGTTACGCCACCTCCTCCGGAGACTCGATTCCATGAGCGATACCCTCAGCGACGTACAAGCGGCGCTCGCCGCACAGACCGACAAGATCGCCGCGTTGCAGGCGACGGTGGACAGCAAGCAGGAAGCGATTGCCGCCGCGATTGCGGCACTGGAAGCGAAGATCGCCGCCAATGCGGATGTCGATCCCGCGCTGCAAGCGATTCTGGATGGCCTGAACGCGAACAACGCCGCGCTGGACGCCGCGAATCAGGACATCGGCGACACGCCGACGCCCGCGTGAACATCCGCGCACGCGGTGCTGTGATCACGGTCGCGCTGGCGATGTCCGCTGGCGCGGCGATGATGGCGCAAGTAATCCCGAAACCCATCGTCTCGCTCTCGACGCTGACGCCGCGGGTGGCGACCGTCGCGCGCGATTCCGTCGACATCGTCGTCGCGTGGACGAAGCCGGTCGGCACCACCCCGACGCGCTACCGCGTCGCCGTCACCGATGGCGATGTGCAACGCGGTGTGATCCGTCTCGGGTTGCGCGATACCGTCCGCATCGGCAAACCCGTCTGTCCGAACGCGAGCACGGTGCGCGCGGCCATCGTGGCCGACTACGCGAACGGCACGAGCAGCACGGGACAAGCGGCGCTCGCGATTCGCTGCCGCGTGCCGACCGTGGCGGAGGCCGCGCAAGCGGATTCGTACCCCAACGCGGATCTCCGCATCGTGCTCGCCACGCCCTACGTGCAGAAAATGCCCGCCGTGTGGCGCGATTCTGTGCGGCGCGTGCAGCTCGCGACGACACGCACGTTTGCCGACTCCGCAACAATCAACGCCACGTGGGCGCAGATCGCGGCGTTGCCAGAGTCGGTGGCGGTGCAGCAGACGCCCGGCAAGAACGCCGCACCGTTCGGGTATCGTTACGCCCTGTGTGCGCTCGCCAAGAATCGCTACACGCAGCGCGTGATCGTCGTGCAGAACGCCCGATGGACCGCGACTGGGCCGTTCACCGTAACGGGTTCCGCGTCCGACGCGCAATGCGAACGGGTGCGCGCCGCCTACGAAGCGGAGCGCGCCGGATGAGTCGCATCGACGCCGAACCGCTGCCGATCACGGATGATCGTGGCCGCATGGCGACCGCCGGCGGCTGCGTTGATGTCGCCGCGTCGGACTACTTGGAAATCACCGTCAAAGACGGCCTCGCCGATTGCGTCACGGTGCTGATGGTCGTGCGCCGCACCGATGGCACGCAGCACAACGCGGGATTGTCGTCGTTCACGTCGGAAGAATGGCATGACTGGATCAAGCCGCTCTACGCCGACCGCCCGCGTGTCACCCTCACCGATCACAGCACATGGACGCCTCGCGATCGCTTTATCCGGCATCGGCAGATACCGGAGCACGAACGATGAGCGACCCCACGCATCCCGACCGCTTCACGCTCGCGCCGATTGAGGCGTTCGGCGTCGTCACGATTCCCCTCGACGCGAACGGGCGCCGCGTCGGGCTGCTGGTACTCACGGAGGACGAATGGCGCGGCCCGCTCGGAAACGCCGTGCGCGCGTTGCAATCGAATGCCCCTGCCCGACTCACCTTGCTCACGGGAAAAGCCGCATGACGCTCTCGGAACTCGGCACCCTCGTCACGATCATCCTCGGCGTCGGCGGCGTGCTCGTCACGGCGGGCCGCTACGTCGTCAAGAACGCGATGCGCGACCATGTCTCGCCCAAGCTCGAAGGCATCGCCGAAGGGTTTGGTCGCATGGCCTCAAGCAACGAAGCGCTCGCGGATCGGCTGCACGAAACCAACGCGGCGCTCCAAGAGCATCAAAGCGAGACGCGCGAAATCTTGCTCAATCATCATGGCCGCATCTCGGCACTCGAAGCGGTCGCGGACACGCCCGTGATGCCGTCGGTGCCGCAAGTGCCGCGTCCGACGCGTCGCAAGAAGGCGTCGTAAGATGTGGCGCCAGTTCGTACACGCGATCGGTATGGACGACGGGAAAGGCCACCTCTCGTTCAACAAGTCGATCACCGTCGTCCTCTGTACCGTGTTCGCAGTCTGCGCGTTGCGGCGCATCGAGGTCGGCTGGCCGCTGTTGGTGTTCGGGACCGTGATTCAGGGCGCGGGCTTTGGCTTGAAAGGCTATCTCGCGGCGTTGGAGAAGCAGAACACGACCGCTACGGTCAACGCGACGACGACACTCTCGGGCGATCTCGCGGCGATCACGAAAACCGTGCTCGCCAATCGCGACCACGAGCGCGGCGTTGATCCCGCATGACGCCGACCCTCCTGCGCGACGACACGGGCGTGCCGTACCCGCATCGCGTGGCGCTCGCGTTTCGCCACGACATCGGCGGCTTCCGCTCCCTCATCGCGCGCGTGACTGGTGCCCCGTGCCACGTCGCGCTCGTGTTCACGTTCCCGAGCGGCCCACGGACGGTGATCGAAGCGGACGGCCACGCGGTGCGCGAGATTGACGCGGAGAAGCGCTTCCGTGTCGGGCAGTGGACGATGGTGCCCGTGCCCGTCGCCCCGATTGATGTCGCGGCGGGCTATCGCTTCGCGAGGGCGCAGATCGGGAAGCCGTATGACTGGTTCGGCGTGCTGTTCGCGTGGTGGGCGGGCCGTCGCGCGGGATTGCGCTTCGACTCGTTCTTTTGCTCCAAGCTCGCTGCCGCCACGTTGCGCGCGATGCGCGTGGACATCCAGCCCGCCCGCGCCGCCGCGTGGGTACCGCGCACACTCTTTGACTGGTGTGCGGTATGGCGCCAGTGATCACACTGAGTGCGGTCGATCTCGTGTTGCGCGTCGCGGGCGCGGCCGAAGGGGCGTGCGAATCGCCGCCGAATACCAACGCGGGGCCGTACGTCGCGCGTGTGTTGCAGCGAACCAAGACGCCCATCGGTTCGCCCTGGTGTGCGGCGTTCGTGGCCGACATCGGCGTGCAGGCGTTGGGCGAGGCGTGGCCGATGGTGCGCTCGGCGAGCGTGCAACAGTGCTGCGAGTGGGCAGAGTCGAAGGGTGTCCGCTACGTGCCGAAAGCGACGGGGAAAGGCGTGCCGCAAGTCGGCGACTGTTTTGCGCTCTGGTTTCCGTCGCTCAACCGATGGGCGCACATCGGGTTCGTGACGCGCGTCGTGAAAGGCACGACGGTTGAGACGATTGAAGGAAATACGAGCGGCGCGGGCTCACGCGACGGGTGGCTCGTCGCACGGCGCACGCGAACCCTAACCGCCGCGGATCGCTTGATCCGCTGGGCTGAGGCGATGCCATGAAGAAAGGGCAAATCCCGTTTCTCTGGACCGACGCGCGCAAGCAGGAGCTGCAGCGCCTCACGCGCCTCGGCTGGACCTCGGAGCGCATTGGCGCGGCCATTGGCGCGTCCGCGTACGCCGTCAAAAATGCGCGGCAGCGGTTCGGGTTGCGGCTCAGGGATATCGTGGACGCGCCCATTGTGCGCCCGGTCGCCTCGTATGCCGCCCCCGATGGCCCGACACTGGCCGACGTCTACGCCCCCGAGGCGAGCGCCGAGGAAACGGACGACGACTTCACGGCGCGGTATCTCGGGATGGCGACCCGCAGCGTCGAACGCGCCGAGGCACAGCGTCACGCGCGGATTCGCATTGCGTCAGACCGTCCGATTACGATCACGCTCTGTTCCGACGCGCACGTGTCGCCGCACGGGACCGACATGGCGTCCCTCTTGCAATACGCCGATTTCGTCGGCGCGACACCGGATGTGTACGCGCTCGGCATGGGCGATTGGCTCGACAACCCGATCAAGCACAAGGGCGGGAACGTCGGGCAGATCGCGGATGACTTGCGGATGCTCGATATTCTCGTCGGGCGCTTTCGCGGCAAGCTGCTCGGCACGACGAGCGGCAACCATGACGATTGGTCGAAGGTGCTCGCGGGCACCGATCACTTGGCGACGTTGGCGAAGCGGCACCGCATCCACTACGCGCCCGACGAACTGCTGTGGGTGGTCGAGATCGTGAACCCGCACGACGCGGACGAGGTGACGGCGACGTATCGCATCCACACGCGCCACCAGTGGCGCCGCGGCTCCGCGCTCAATCCCGGTCACGCGTGCTGGACGTGGTGGCAGGAGGAAGGGCCGAACTGGTCGCATATCCCGGACGTGCTCGCGATCGGGCATAATCACGTGAGCGTCGTCGAGTCGCGGCAGTATCAGGCTCGTGATATGTGGGCGCTCCGACCGGGGACGTTTCAGATCGACTCGAGCTTCGCGCGCGCGAAAGGGTTCGGGCGCTACCGCGCGACGACGCCGGCCGTCGTGTTACCGCCGCGTCAGGGGCGCGTGGTGTGTTTTGCGGATCCGGAGGACGGGGTACGGTTTGCGTTGGGTGAACGGGCGGCGGCATGAACACCACCATCATCGAGGCGCTGTTTAACAACATCCTCGTCCTGCTTCCGTTGCGCATCGTGCACGCCTACGAGCGCGGTGTGAAGTTTCGCTTCGGGCGCGACGTCGCGGAGTTGGCGCCGGGGGTGCATTGGTTCTGGCCGTTCTTTGAGAGCGTGGAGTCCGTCAACATCGCGCCAGAGACGCGGAACCTGCCGACGCAATCGGTGGTGTCGAAAGACGGCAAGGCCGTCTCGTTCTCGTGTAACATCTGTTACCGGATCGTGGACGCGCGCCGGATGTACGTCAGCGTCCAAGATTTCGACCACGCGCTCGAAGCGTACGCGATGGTGCACATGGCGGCGGGCATCGGGCAGCGCACGATCGCCGCGGTGAAACGCGAGCGCGAGGAGATCGAAACCGAGCTCGCGGAATCACTCACGGCGAAAGTGAGCGAGTGGGGCGCGGCGATTGAATGGGTCGGGCTCACGGACTTAGTTGAGGCCCGCGCGTATCGGCTGTTCGGTGATCCGCCGGGTCTCTAGTCTCGCGCTCGTGGGGGTGATCGGGTGCGCGCACGTGCGTCCGTTCCCCGCGTTGCCGTCGTCGATCGAGACGATGGTCGGCCGCGTCACCGTGCACGTCGTGCCGGATTTGCACGCGGACGACGGCGATAAGGTGTGGGGCGTCTGGTATTGGGGCGCGCGGCTGATCGAGATCGAAGCGCACGCGACGATCGAGGCACAGTGGCAGGCATTGGAGCACGAGCGGTGCCACGTGGCGCTTGATGCCAGCGGGCTCAGTTACACGCTGACGAGCGCGCAGGCGGAGGCGGTGTGCGACGCTATTGGGACGCAACGGATGCGCGAGCGGTTCGGCTAAGTCATGTGCCGTAGCGGGAGTCGAACCCGCATTCCGTGGACGAACTTGCCACGATCCTAGGCCATCGGCGGTGTCCCCCCGTCGTTCGATTGGTGGGGAGTATTCCGCACGCTTAGACGATACGGCAACAGCCGAAAGCTAGCGCCTCACTTCGTCAACGTCACCGTCTTGTCGCCCCACGCCGTTGTGATATTCGCGCCGGATCGGGTGTACGTGGACTGAAACCACGTCTCGCCGCACGTCGGGGCGTACTCGCGGATCGTGTCGCGCGTCGTGGTCAGTCCCGACGCTGTCGCGGTCACTTTGATGTACCCGCCGCAGATCGCCTGACTGCCACCGTTGACGCGGTAGCGGGTGTACTGGAAGGCGATGCCGCCCGCTTGCACCAACAGCGTCAGCGAATCCAGCGCAACGCCCGTGCTCGCCACCACCGGCACGCCCGCCGCGCGCCACGTCCCCGCATACCACGGCAGCGCGTCCGATTCCGTCGTTCGGCCACACGCGGCGAGCGCGACCGCCAGCAGGCATATTACCATATTCCGAAACGCGTGCAGCCCTCGGGCGGCATTGCTCAATTCGGACCCGTCGGTACGATAGGGACAGTTCGCAGCAAGGTTTGGCGCGTTCCGCATGTCAGACCTCGGGATTAGAATTGTGGTTCGGCTTTTCTACGGATCAAATCAATGCGCACCCGCCCCGTCGTATATCAGCTCCTGACCTCGGTCATTGCCGGTGGCATCCACTGGCCCGAGGGGTACTATGTGACCGTCAATCTCGGCCATCCGACGCACGCGGTCATTTTGTGGGACCGCCGTGAACGCATCGTGCACCATTGCAGTGGGCCGGATGCCGAGATCATGGAGAATGTCGGGCGCTGTTACCGGGACGGCCTTATCGCCCCGCTGACCGCCTGCGACCGCGCGGTGCTGGCGCAATGGGCGCGGCGTCTGGCTGCGTAGCGTGTTCGGCGAATCGGTCGGACGTGGCCGCGTTGTCGGCTTCGAGCGCGACAATGATGCGCTCCTGCGCGATCACGGCCTCGCGGAGGAGGGAAATCGTATGCCGCGCTTGGGCGATCGCCGGCAATTCGGGTTCCACGATGGCGTCGGACGTCGGCGTGGACGTCGGGCGTGCCCGTTGGTACCAGTCGAGGACGCGGCGCCGATTCTCGGATTTCAGCCGATTCTTGCCGTTGAGCCACTTCGACATCGTGTGCTGCCCGATGCCGATCTCGTCGGCGATTTGACTCTGGTTTGACAGCGCCACCCGGGCGCTGACCAACGCTTTCGCGCGGTCTATCTCGTCACCGACCTCATCCGCCGAAAGAAATTCTGCGGACCCTCTTGCGCGTTTATGCACGATTATGCTAGTGTATGCACGTCAGGAAAGTATACGAATCGCACACCGCACACACTAACGATGAAACGACCCCTTGCCCAGAGCGCGCGGGCGACTGCCGTGAAGTTTCCGATTCACATCCGCGCGCCCCAGTACGAGCAGATCGTACGGGCGGCGGAACTGAGTGGGGACACGATCGCGGCGTTCATCCGGAGCGCGGCCATCAAGGCGGCCGAGCGCACCCTGAAAAAGGCCGCGTAAGCACCGCGTAAGCGGCTGCGAGGGAGGTCGGGGCGGTAGCGCGTCACGCCTCGACGATAGAGCCACCGACGCGCACCCCAAACCCCGCAGGGACGAAAGGCGGGGAACGCAAACGGCAACCGTGCGAGGGTTGCCGCTGCGGACTACACCGGAGCGGCGCGAAGCCGCCCCACAATCTACACCGGAGGCAGTATGGGCACGAGTCTGTTGCAGTTTCCGCCGCGCGCGTCACAGCGGCCACGGCTCCGCGTCGTGCGCGTCAGCACGGAGCGCTATCAGCACGCAGGCGCCGAGTTGGTGGGGATTTTGCAGGTGTGCGTCGAGACGATGACGCACGCGGTACGCGGCAATCCCGTGCGCGATCTCACGAAGTCGGTGAGTCCGTCGCGTGGTCGCAATTTCAGCGACCAACAGCTCTTTGCGGCGTTCGCGGCAGCGGCATCGCATCCCGAGTTGCCGGCGACCGCGTGGCGCACAGTGCGCGCCCGTATCAACGGCTGGCTCGATGCGTTGAACAATCCGCCCGCCGTCACCTACCCTGACGCGTGGCGCGTGGAGACGGCCGATCAGGCGGCGGCGGATCTCGCGCAGCACGAAGCGTTGCGGTCGAACGATCCGGCGGTCGTGCGGGCCGCGATGGATGCGACCCTGCGAAACGTGGCGAGCGCGCAGCAGGTGGCGAACGCGTTGCGCGTGCGGTTGGCCGAGTTGACGCCGAGGGCCTCGTAACATGGCCGACAACACCAGCACGCCCTTGCGCCGCGTGTTGTTTGCGGCGGGGGTCATTCCGTCGCGCAACAGTACACCGCAGCACGAGTCCGATGTCACATACACCCCGCTCGCACAGCGCGAATGGGACGCCGACTCGGAAACCTTTCAGCCGCGCCGCTCGCGCACGGTGTCCGAATGAGCACGATCACCGACGACCTCCGTCGCCACGCGCTGGAACTCGCGACGTTGCGCGAG
>CBHTUR010000040.1:0-39107 GCA_966096095.1 uncultured Gemmatimonadaceae bacterium
GTGTGGCGGGGCCCGCTGGTTGGTTTGGGGGGGGGGGGGGGGGGGTGGGGTGGCGGGCCCCCCCCCCCCCCCACCCCCCACACCCCCCCCCCACAACTGATGTCTTAAAGCTGTTCCCGCAGTTCGCGGTGTGTCAGATCCATCCGCTCGTCGCTGCTCGTGGTGAACAGTGTGCGCGTGCGCCAGACAAACGCCAATGAGATCGTCGCGATGCCGATCGTGATCGCGGCGATGAGCACGGCATCGGCGCCGTTCGAAAGCGCAACCGACGCTGCGGCGGCGAGCGCGACGAGTCTCGCCCGCTCGGTGGTGGAGGCCCAGCGCCGCGCCTCGAGAATACCGCCAACGTTGGTGAGCGTGAGCACTACGTAAAAACACCCAGCAGCCAGTGCGCCGACGTTCAGGGAGTCGGCACGAGCGAGCAACCAGAGCGCCGCAGGAATCGCCAGGGCGAATTGCACCAGCGCGTAGTACGTGAGCGCCGGAGGAACGGCGGGGTCGTATTTGACAAAGCTCGCGGCACTGACGCTCGGAAGAACTACGGGCCCGCCTTCTCGCTCAGGCCTCCAGCCGGGCGCTCCGAACACACGCATCCAACGCTCGCTCCACGAAGGCGCGCGGTACACCGCCTTCGCAATGGCAACGTATTGGTGGATCTGCGCCCAAAGCGGATTCCAGCTTTTCAAGGGGGTGGTGAGTCCGTACACGGGTTCAACCTGCTCCGGCGTGAAGGTGCCGAACCATCGATCCCAGATGATGAACACACCGGCGTAGTTGCGATCCTGATACTGCGGATTCACGCCATGATGTACGCGATGATGCGAGGGCGTATTCAGTACCGCCTCGGCCCAGCGCGGCAGTCGCGAAATTGCGCGCGTGTGAATCCAGAACTGATAGACGAGATTGATGGCGTAGCACACCGCGAACTGCGTGAGCGACATGCCGAGCAACGCGAGCGGCACGTAGAAGATCCACGACAGCACCCCGCCGACGGCTGTTTGTCTCAGCGCGACGGCGAGGTTGTACTCCTCGCTCGAGTGGTGAACAATGTGGCCAGCCCAAAACAGATTCACCTCGTGCGACACGCGGTGAAACCAGTAGTACGCCGCGTCTACGGCAAAAAACGCCACGGTCCAGCCGACGACGTTCGCGACACTCCAGGTCGTGCCGTCGGGCCATGCAGCGACCGGTGCGACATGCTGCAATCGGAGGTGCTCGAAGATCCATCCGTATGCGCCGATGAGCAGCAACTTGGTGAAGATGCCGGCGATCTGACTCAGCGTACCTGCGGCGAGATCGGCGATCGCGTCGTTCAAGCGATACAACGCACGACGGCCGAGCTGCGCATAGAGCAGCTCGGCCGCGATCAGCACGAAGAACAACGGGATCGACGCTTGAATGATTCCCATGACGCGTCGTGCAATGCGAAGGTGAACTTACGCGGGGTCCGGCTCTGGTTCGCCGAGCTCCCCTTCCCAACGCGCCATGATGGCGGTGGCGAGGCAATTGCCGAGGAGATTCACCGACGTCCGCGCCATGTCCATGATCGCGTCGACGCCGAGGATTACGGCGATGCCTTCGAGCGGCAAGCCGAACTGCGTCAGCGCACCGGAAAGAATCACGAGCGACGCGCGCGGTACAGCAGCCACGCCTTTTGATGTGAGCATCAACGTTAGCATCATCAGCAACTGCTGACTGAGCGGGAAGTCTACGCCCGAGGCCTGCGCCACAAACACCGAGGCGATCGCCAAATACAGCGTCGACCCATCAAGATTGAACGAATAGCCAGTCGGCAGCACGAACGACACGATGCGACGTGGCACGCCGAACTTCTCCATCACCTGCATGGCCTGTGGAAAGGCAGCTTCGCTCGACGCGGTCGAGAAAGCGATGAGCCATGGACCGCGCACCGCGGCCCAGAATCGCTTGACCGGAATGCGCATGAGGAGCGCGACCGGCAAGAGCACGCCGAGCACGAAGACGATCAAACTCACGTATAGCGTGCCGACGAGTTTGGCGAGATTGAGCAGCACGCCCAGCCCGCTCTTGCCGACGGTAACCCCGATTGCCGCGCCGATACCGATTGGCGCGTACGCCATCACGATGCCGACAAACTTGAACATGACGTCCGACAGCGACTGCATGAAATCGAGCATGACCATTTTCGACTTGCCCTCGACCCGCGACAGCGCGACGGCAAACAGAATGGCGAAGAACACGATCTGCAGCACTTCGTTTGCCGCCGCCGCCTCGAAGAAGCTCTGTGGCACCGTGTGCTCGAGCACCCCGGAAAGCGTAGGCGTCTTGCCGGCCAGCGCTTTGAACTCATCGATGTTGCCGCCCGCCGTGAGCTGCACGCCGACACCGGGCTTCACGAGATTCACCGCGAGCAAGCCGATCGCGAGGGCGGCGGTGGTGACAATCTCGAAATAGATAATGCTGCGCAGCGCCAGTCGGCCGACCTTCTTCATGTCATCGCCGTGCCCTGCGATACCGACGACGAGCGTCGAAAACAGCAGAGGCACGATCAACGACTTGATCATGCGCAAGAAGATGTTCGCGAACGGCTTCAGATTTGGCGCGAAGTCCGGAAACTGCCAGCCAATCAAAATCCCGACGACCATCGAGATCAGGATCCACTGCGAAAAGCCGATGCCCAAGAAGCCGCGACTGGCGGGGGCGGGAGACGCCGACGTCGCTGATGTGTGAGACATGTCTGAAACGAGACTAGTGATCGAGCGGCGGGAGTGCCTCGCGTGCGCTCGCGGGATTGCGCAGCACGGAGTGCTTGTAGCCGTACAGGAAATAGCAGGTGAGGCCGATGGCCATCCACACGCCAAATGCGATCCAGGCACTGGTGGGCAAACCCTTCATGACAAACACGCACGAGGCCGCGCCGAGGATCGTGACAACCCAGACGAACGGCACACGGAACGGACGCGGGCGCTCGGGCTCACGAATGCGCAGAACGAGTACGCCAATACATACAACCGCGAACGCCGCCAACGTGCCGATGTTGGTGAGGTCGTACGTGCTGGCATCGTTCATGACCAGCGCACCACTCGCCACAAATAGCCCAGTGAGCATCGTGGTGATGTGCGGCGTGCGCGTTTTCGGATGCAGCTTGGCGGCAAATCGCGGAAGGAGACCGTCGCGCGCCATGGCGTAGAAAATGCGCGGCTGACCGTACTGGAAGACCAGCAGCACCGCCGACATCGACACCACCGCGCCGGCGGACACAATCCAGCTGGCGGTGCCCAGCCCCGCAACCTGCAAGGCCTTCGCCAACGGATCGGCGCTCTTGAGCTGCTGATACGGCACCAGGCCAGTGGCGACGAAACCGACGATGACATAGATGAGCGTACACACCGCGAGTCCGCCGAGAATACCGAGCGGCAAATTCCGTTGCGGATTCTTGGTTTCTTCACCCGCTGTGGAGATCGCGTCGAAGCCGATATACGCGAAGAACACAATCGCCGCGCCCTGGTGAATACCGCGAAAACCGTTCGGCGCGAACGGCGTGTAGTTGGCCGTATCGATGTGCATGCTGCCCACCACTACGAACAGCGTCAGAACCAGCAACTTCACGACCACCATGATGTTGTTGGCTCGCGTGCTCTCTTTCACGCCTTGGAGGAGCAGCATCGTGATTGCGGCGACGATTACAAACGCCGGCACGTTGAGCAAAATCGGAAAGCCCGCAATCTTGGGCGCTGTATTGAGCAAGTCGAGCAGCGCGGGGTCGCTGCTGGCTTTGACCGCCCAATATCCGTGCGTCATCCATCCCGGCATCGTGATGCCGAAGCCCGACAATAACGAGACAAAGTACCCGCTCCAGCCGATCGCGACGGCAATATTGCCGACCGCGTATTCGAGGATCAGCGCCCAGCCGACAATCCACGCGATGATCTCGCCAAGCGTGGCGTACGCGTACGCATACGCGCTACCGGCGGCCGGGATCATCGAGGCCAACTCGGCGTAGCAGAGCGCCGCCAATCCGCAGACGGCGCCCAGCAGCACAAACGACAACACGAGGGCGGGACCTGCCCCGTACCGAATGATCGTGCCGTCGGCGAGCGTTTCGCCGGCCGCGGCGGTCCCTAGCGATGAGAAGATGCCGGCACCAATCACGGCGCCGATCGCCAGCATCACGAGATCGCCGGCGCCCAACGTGCGGCGCATGCCGCTACCGTCGTCGGCGCCAGCGATTGGCTTCCGATCAAACAAGCCCATGAATTTTCGGTTGGTCGTTCGGTGGGAGCGCGGGTACTGCCGCCGCTTAGATGAAGAGCGGCGCCAGCACCAGCGTGATCGTGGACAGCAACTTGATCAGCACGTGCAACGACGGGCCCGCGGTATCCTTGAACGGGTCGCCGACCGTATCACCGACAACCGCCGCCTTGTGCGCGTCGGACTTCTTGCCACCGTACACGCCAGTCTCGATGTACTTCTTGGCGTTGTCCCACGCACCGCCGCCGTTGTTGAGGAAGCCGGCCATGAGAATGCCAACCACCGTGGCGATCATCAGGAACCCGGCAACCGCCTCGGCCCCGAGGTGTTCATCCGAGCCGGTGAGCGACTTGAAGATCAGACCCACACCAACCGGGAACGCGAGCACGAGGAAGCCCGGCAGCACCATCGCCTTGAGCGCGCCAATCGTGACGATGTCGACGCACTTGGCGTAGTCGGGTTCTTCGGTGCCCTTCATGATGCCCGGGCGCTCCTTGAACTGACGACGCACTTCGGTGATCACGCTTTGTGCCGCCTTCGACACGGCCGTCATCGCGAGCGACGAGA
This sequence comes from uncultured Gemmatimonadaceae bacterium, assembly GCA_966096095.1. GTDB lineage: Bacteria > Gemmatimonadota > Gemmatimonadetes > Gemmatimonadales > Gemmatimonadaceae > Gemmatimonas. The sequence continues at coordinate 4,798 of CBHTUR010000040.1, forward strand.
ACCAGAACACGAGCATACCGCCGATGAGCGCGCCAACGAACACCTGTGGCTTGCTGAGATCGACGTGCATCGAACCGCCGGTGTAGTTCTTCACTTCGTCGAGATACGCCGAGAAGAGCAAGAACGCGGCGAGCGCTGCGGAGCCGATGGCGTAACCCTTCGTGAGCGCCTTCGTGGTGTTGCCCACCGCATCGAGGCGATCGGTCTTATCGCGAATCGACTCGGGCTGCTTGGACATTTCGACAATGCCACCGGCGTTGTCGGTGATCGGGCCGAACACGTCCATCGCGAGGATGTAGCCGGCCGTGCCGAGCATGCCCATCGTGGCAACCGCCGTGCCGAACAAACCACCGGCCGGTGCGCCGTCAATCATGATGCCGCTGGAACGACCGAGCATGTAGCTCGACACGAGCGCCGCGGCGATCGTGAACACAGGCAACACCGTCGATTCCATACCGACCGACAAGCCCATGATGATGTTCGTGGCCGGTCCCGTCTGCGATGCGTCGGCAATCGACAACACCGGACGATAGCGGTATTCGGTGTAGTACTGCGTGATGAACACGAACGCGATGGAGGTGACGACACCGATCATCGCGCAGGCGAAGTAGTGCCACCAGGCGTCTGGTGCATCGGGCGTGACCAGCAACCACTTGCACGCGCCGAAGATTGCGACGCTGACCAACGCGGCCGTGATGTAGTAGCCGCGATTGAGCGCCTTCATCGGGTCGGCGTCTTCGGTGGTGCTCACCGACATCACGCCAACGATCGAGCAGACCAGGCCGAGGGCACCGATGACGAGCGGAAACAAGATGCCCGCCACGCCGAACGACTTGAACAACAAAACGCCGAGAATCATCGCGCCAATGTTTTCGGCGGCGGTCGATTCAAACAGGTCCGCGCCACGACCAGCGCAGTCACCCACGTTGTCACCCACGAGGTCGGCGATCACGGCGGGGTTGCGCGGATCGTCTTCCGGAATGCCCGCTTCCACCTTGCCCACAAGGTCGGCGCCGACGTCCGCGGCCTTCGTGTAGATACCGCCACCCAACTGCGCGAAAAGCGCGACGAACGAAGCGCCGAAGCCGTAGCCCACGATGAGGAACGGAATTTTCGTGGCCCACGTGTCGGCGTCGATACCGACCGGTGCCATCAAGGACAGAATCGCGAAGAGACCACCCACACCGAGCAGCGACATCGCGACGGTGAAGAGCCCCGACACGGCACCGCCGCGGAGCGCCGTCTGGAGCGCGGCATTGAGCGACGTCATCGCCGCCGCGGCCACGCGAATGTTCGTGCGAATGGACACCCACATGCCCATGTAGCCGGCAATGCCGGACGACAGCGCGCCGAGCAAGAACGAGAAGACGATGAAGAGCGCGAAGACCTTCGGATCGTCAACCGGATCTGTCGCGTTATGCGAACGCAACACGCCGTAGCCGACGCCGAGCACGACGGCGACGAGCACCGCGAGCATGGCGATCGTCTTGTTCTGACGCGCGAGATAGGCTTCGGCGCCTACCTGAATGGCGTTGGAAATCTTCTGCATTGCCGGAGTGCCGCGATCACGCGCGAGTACCCAGCGCGAGAGAAACACGGCAAACGCCAGGGCGAAGACGCTGCCCCCAAGAATGATGGCCAGCAAAACGGACGGCGACGCACTCATGTCGGAATTCGGTGATGTGTGGAGAGGCGGAGCCAAAGGCACCGTCGGAGGGAGCGCGTCTCGACCGATTTGGGCCTGACAACGCGATCCGGCAAGCTACTGGCGCGCGCACCTCGGAGCCAGAGCGTAACCCTATGATTTTTCAGGCAATTTCATTGGCAAAGCACCACGGCCCGCACACTCTCGGCGACCGCGCAATCAGAGCGTGTACATCATCTCGTACTTGGCCCGGATGGGCATCCCGCGCGCGTCAGTTCCCGGCCGGAAGCGCACCGCCCGAAACGCCTCTTCGAGCTTGCGATTGTAGCCGCCGTCTTTGGTTTTGGTCCACTGAAAATCGATGACCCGTCCGGTGGAATCGACGTCAAACTGCACCACGATCTCACCCTTGGCCTTGCCGGGAATCGGGATTGGCGGCAGGAAGAGCTCGATGGGAGACGGCGGATAGTTCGCGCCGAGTCCGCCGCCGGTCCCAGGGCCAACGCTGCTGCCTTTGCCGGTGCCCACGCCCGAACCGACGCCACCGCCGCTACCCGGACCTGCCCCAGCGCTTCCGTCGCTGCCAGAACCGCCGCCAACGCCCACGACGGGGGCTTTCGCCTCGGTCGAGGTTGCGGTGGACGGGGTCGGCTGCGCCGGGGTTGGGGGCGGCGTGACCGGCGGCGGCACGATCGGTTTGACCTCGGGCGGCTTCACCAACGGCGGCAACGCCGCGGGCTTGGGTGGCGGGGCCACATTCACAAACTGGATGCGCTCCTGCTTGGGCGCTCCACCCGTGCCACGATTGCCGCCGCCACCGCCGCCGGCCGGCCCGAGCCCGCCTGCCCCCATCACCTCATGGATGAGTTCGGGCGAGGTGAACGGAACGATCAGCAAGAGGATCACGAGCAAGTGCAACAGAATCGAGAGCGCCATGCCGCCTAGGCGTCGATTGCGGCTCAGCGGAATGCCGATCGGCGGCCGATAGCGCGGTCGTTCCCCCGGATCAGGGGCCGGCGGCGGCGCGTCGTGCGGCAGTGGGACGTACGGCGGTGGCTGAGTCATGTCAAACGCAGAAAAGTCAGAGGGCGAACCGCACAAAGATAAGTACAAATCAGAACGGCGGACGATCCCGTTTGGGTTCGTCCGCCGTTACCGGAACACTTATCTCACGGACACCCCGAGTGCGAACGCGTTCGCTTCACATCGAAGCAACCGGCACCCGAGGTTTCAGGTCACTTCGGCGGAACGCCGATAACCTTGACGCCAGCACCGCGCGCCACGTCCATCGCGAAGATGACCTGCGAATACTTCACGGTCGTGTCACCCTTCACGAAGATGATCTTTTCCGGGCGCGGATCGAAGATGGCCTTCAAACGCGTGGGCAGATCGGCCTTCGCGATGGGTTCCTTGTTCACGGCGAACTTGTCGTCCGGCAACACTTCGAGCACGATCTGATCCGGGTTGACCTGCGACGGTGGCTGCGGCGTCGGATCGGGCAACTGCGTATCAAGTGCTTTCCGGCTCATCGGGATGATCATCATGAAAATGACGAGCAGCACGAGGAGCACGTCGATCATCGGTGTCACGTTCGGTTCGTTGGTGAGACCACCACCGCCACCCGTAGACATACCCATGGTTACTTCTTCTCCCCTTGCAACAGCTTGTCACTCGCAATGAGCGACTCTGTGCCAGGCTTCTGGTCCGTGATCAATGCGGCCACGCGGACGCCGTTGTGCGACAGCTTGTCGAGCGCATCGATGACCTTCACGTACTGCAGGTCCTTGTGGGCCTTGACGTACATGATGTAGTCGGGACGCTCCACGCCATAAATACCGCGCACGAGCGTTTCGAGGTCTTCGTTGCGCACGGGCTTCTTGTTCAGGTAGTACCGTCCCTGATCGTCGATGCCGAGCACCTGATCGCCGTCTTCTTCCGGGTGAGGCTTGAGGTTCTGCCCTTCCGGTGGAATGGCCGTGAAGCCCGCGTTGATCTGCGGCACCACGATCATGAAGATGACGAGGAGCACGAGCATCACGTCGATCATGGGAGTGACGTTCGGATCGGCCTTTACGCCGCTTCCGCCGCCTGCGCTCATACCCATATCGCGAGACTCCTGTCGTAGGGCCGGTTCGCGAAGCGCTCCATGCGAAGCGCTCGCGAATCAGCCAGTTCGTCGGTCAGCAGCCGATTAGTGAGAAACCGGCGCGCCCTGAGCCGTGTTGAACTCGCGCGTGAAGCGCGAACGACCGAACTCACCCGAGACACCCTTGATGAGGTAGTCGATCATTTCCTTCGACGTGTACGTCATCTCGGCCGTGAGGTTGTCGATCTTCGTCTGGAAGAAGTTGAACGACCACACCGCAGGAATGGCGACGCCGATACCGATGGCCGTCGTGATAAGGGCTTCGGCAACACCGCCGGCGATCGCGGAGATACCGCCCGCGCCCGACGTGGCCATACCGGTGAACGAGTTCACGATACCCATCGTGGTGCCGAGCAGTCCGACGAACGGCGCCGTGGCGCCGACCGTGGCGAGAATGCCCAAGCCACGCTTCATGTCGACGATCGTCATGAGCATTTCACGCTCAACGGCGCGTTCGGCCGAGTTGATGTCGGCGACCGTCACCGAGCCGTCCTGAATGAGCGGGCGGATTTCGGAGAGCGCGCCACCGAGCACGCGAGCGACGTGCGACTTCTTGTAGCCTTCGGCGAGCTTGATGGCTTCCGAGAGGTTGTCTTCTTCGAGGAACTGCGAGAACTCAGGCGCGAACTTGCGCGTTTCGGCCTGCGCCTTGCGCATCGACCACCACTTCGAGATGAGCTGCGTGAACGAGAGGGCCGACATGCCCAAGAGCGTGAAGACGATGCCCTTGGCGAACCAGCCCATCGACTGGTACAGCTCCATCAGCGACATGTTCATGAAACGGGTCTCCGAAAAACGGGAAGAAGAGAGCGGGAACTAGCGATTCAACGAGAACTGGAACGGCTGCTGGACGAGCTGCTTCACCTTCTTGCCGCCGACTTCTGCCGGCAGGAAGCGCATACGCTGCAGCGCGTTTTTCACGGACGTCGTGAAGAGATCGTTGTCCGACTTGAGCGCCTTGAAGGTCGTCATGTCGGCCTTGCCCGTCGTGTCGACGACGAACTGCGCCAACACCTGTCCTTCGATGCCCGCTGAGCGGAGCATGTCCGGATACGACGGTCCCTGTGATCCTGGAGCCGCGACCACGGGCTTTTCGACTTGGAAGTCGAAATACGGCTGGTCGCCCTGAGGAACGGGGCCTTTGGCGCCTTCGACGCCTTTGCTGGTACCACCCGCGACGCCCTTACCCGAGAAGTCGGCTTCGTCGGTAACCTTCTTCGACAAGTCGATATCGGGAATGACGTTCGGGATTTCGACCGGAGCAGACAACACCTGGAACCCCTTTGGCGGCGGCGGCGCTACGGTCGCATCCGGCGGTGGGGGCGGCTTGTCCGGCTCGGGCGGCTTCGGCTCGTCCTTCTTCACCTCGACAAAGTCGACTTTCTCTTCCTTCGGCTTTTCGTTCTTGATGCCAGCGTTGGCCGTCACGACGACCAAGGCGACAACGACAGCCGCGTGGAAGATGATGGAGAAGAGTGACCCACCTAAGCGCTTCTGCTTCTTCGCCTTCGATTCAAGCAGGTTGTTTAACATCTCGCTTGTCCGGGGTACGAGGTACAACGCGCGCGGCAGACCGGACGGATCTCCGGCCAAACCGACTCGGCGATTCTACGCAGCGGGAATGATCCAGCAATGGCGAAAAGATTAGGATCGGATTAACCCGACGTTAGCATTCCCCGGAGTGCTTAACTGCATCGGAATACAGAGCAAACCGCTCTGGAATGCGTTCGGGTATTCCGTCACGAATGCAGGTCGAAGCGAAAGGGCAATCGCACCAGCTGCCGGACTTTGCGCCCTTGCGCTTCGGCGGGCAGAAATCGCAGACGCGGCAGCACCGCCCGCACCGACATGGTGAATTGTTCGTGGTCGGTTGTCACCACGCTGCCGGAGCCGTTCTCCACGTGACCGAGCGTGTCGACCACGAACTCGATCATCACCGTGCCGGACACGCCCGCCTGGCGCAGCATGTCGGGATAGCGCGGCGTTGGCGAACCCGGCGCCAGTACGACGGCTTTGTCGACCTGTTCGGCGTTCCACGCTCGTGCGGCATCCCCTGCCCGATCGCCAATCGTCGCTGTTCCGGTGCCTTGCCCTCCACCGCGCGGGCGTGTGACGACGTCGGTGAGATCCGTGTGCGCGCTGAGATTGATATCGGGGAGTCCGATCGGAATCTCGGTAATCGTTGGCACGATCGGCACATTCGACGGCACGGCCGCGGACGGCGCAGCATTCGCGTCATGGCGGGCCACGCGCGGCGCATCGGGCAACGGTTTTGCCGTGGCCACCTCGACGTACGGCACGTGCACCTCGGGCGGCGCGGCGGGTCGTTCACCTGCTCGCGCGGTCAGCGCGACGGCGGCCGTGATCAACAGCGCGTGCGACGTCGTGGAGACGATCGAGCCGCCCCAGCGAGGGCGACGGATCGCATTCGATTCGGGCAATTGCTGGAACATGACATCCTCCGGTGCATGGTGACCGTTACGACGTGTCCTGTTCCTATGCTACGATTGCGACGTTAGCGCCCGGTGGAGAGGTGCTGAAGTCGTGGTGACAACTTCATGACGATTCGATGTTGACCTCATGCACGACGGCCTGATACTCACCGGTCATGCCCGACCCGGGCGCGCCGGCCAGCGGCAATGTCACACTGAAGGCGCTGCCACGCCCCAGTCGCGACACGACGGACAATTGACCGCCGTGCGCCTGTGCGATCCACTGACAAATGGCGAGCCCCAATCCGAATCCGCCACGCTCGGACGCGCGCGAGCGGACGCGATCCGCACGCCAAAAGCGCTCGAAGACGTACGGAAGGTCGGCTGCAGCAATACCGATTCCGGTGTCTTCGACGGTAAACGTGACCACTTCTTCGCCGCGCGTGAGCGAAATCGAGACGCGACCGGCACGCGGCGTGTATTTGATCGCGTTCGTCACCAGATTGAGCATCAATTGCCGCAGCCGTGTGAGATCGCCGAGCACGTCGGCTTCCTCCACGACGGGCGCATCGATGTTGAGCTCCGCATCTTCGCCGAGCAGCCGTGCGGTTTCCACAACCTCACGCACGAGCGCGGCGAGATGCACCGGCTCACGGAACACCTCAAAGCGTCCTTCGTCGGCGCGCGCGAGCGTCAGCAGCGAGTCGACGAGGTCGGCCATGCGCGTGACTTGCTGCAGCGCCTCTTCGAGGGCCACCGCATGTTCGGTGGTCGAGACTGAAGACGACATGGCGCGCTCTACATCGGCGCGCATCACCGCCAGCGGTGTCTTGAGTTCGTGGCTCGCGTCGGCGGTGAAGCGACGCAACGCGCCGAATGACGATTCGAGTCGTTCAATCATCTCGTTCAACGTGCCCGCCAAGCGGGCCAGCTCCTGTCCGGCCGCTCCGATGTTGAGCCGGCGATGCAGCGAACGGCCGTCGGAAATGGCTTCCACCTGATCGACCATGCGCTCAATCGGTCGGAACGAACGCCCGGCGATGACGTAGGCGAAGGTCATTGACACGCCAAGCAGGAGCGGCGTGATGATGAGCATGGTCGAGACAAGCTCCCGCGGCGTGAAGCTGACGCTGGCAGTCGACTGCCCCACGAATACGCGATAGCGAATGTCTTTGGTGAGCTGAACTTCGCGCGCCGCCATCATGAGTTCTTCGTCGCCGACGCGCATGATGCGGGGATCGGCGTTTGGAATAGCGGTGCGCGACGAGTCGGAGAAATCGGAGCGCGCTTCGACGGAGAGCGCCTTCACCTCGGGTGAGGCGTAGATGTCAAAGCGTTTGCTGTCCTGCAGCAGCACGTAGCCTTCAATGAGCGACAGAAACAACTTCGTGCGCTCCGAGACGCCCTGCACGACCAGCGGGTCGGTGTCGGCGAACATCAATTCGGTACCCGTGCGCCGCGCCAGATTGATGGCCGTCACGGTCTGATCGGCTTCGGCGATCACGCGCTGTCGCAACTCGTCCATGAGCGTCATGCGCCGGACGGTGAGCAGCGCCAACGAAAAGAGCAGCAGCGTCAGCATCATCGCCGCAGCATACGCCCACGTCAGTCGCGCCCGAATGGATTGCACAGCGGTCCTCGCGCGTTACGCGCGAATCATGTAGCCAACCCCACGCACCGTGGTGATCAGCTTCTTGTCGTGCTTCGCGTCGATTTTCTTGCGCAGGTGATTGATGACGACGTCGACGATGTTCGTGCCCGGATCGAAGTGGTATCCCCACGCGTACTCGGTGATGAGCGTGCGGCTCATGACGCGTCCGGCGTGACGCATGAGATACTCGAGCACCGCAAACTCCTTCGGCGTCAACTCAATCGACTCATCCTGCCGACGCACTTCTCGCGTGCCCTGGTCGAGCTCCAGATCGCCCACGCGCAACACCGGCGACGCGAGCGCGCGCGGCCGCCTGAGCAGCGCCTCGGCGCGCGCGAGCAATTCTTCAAACGCGAACGGTTTGGTGACATAGTCGTCGGCTCCCGCGCGTAGCGTTTCGACTTTTGCATCCACCGCATCCTGCGCGGTGAGCACCAAAACCGGTCGCTCAAAGCCACGCGAACGCAGTGAGCGGAGCACGTCGAGTCCGCTGCGTCCGGGCAAACGCATGTCCAGGATGATCAAGTCGTACGGTTGCGCCAAGGCCATGCGTTCGCCATCCAACCCATTCGCCACCAGGTCGGTTTGCCAACGTTGTTCCTCCAGCCCTCGGCGCACGAACTCGCCAACCGTCGGGTCGTCTTCGATTACCAGAATCTTCATCGATTCTCCACAGAGATACGCGCCAGGTGCTGCAGGCTCTTCGACAGACGAATCATCCGCGGCCACCGGGGCGACGGAATCCGAATTCGCGGATTTTGCGGTACAGCGTTTTCGGCGAGATGCCCAACTGCTCAGAGGCGCGCCCCTGATGCCACTGGGTGCGTTCGAGGACTTCGGCGATATGGCGGCGCTCGAGTTCATCGAGCGTCAAGTTGCTCGCCGGCGTTGCACGGCCGCCGGCGCCGACGTCGGCACCTAACGGCAAATCGCGTGCGTCAATCGTGCCATCAACCGCGAGCAGCACGCCGCGCTCGATCACGTTGCGCAACTCGCGCACGTTTCCCGGCCACCGATAGCGCTCGAGCGCAAGCAAGGCATCGCCGGTGAGTCGTGGTGGGGTGGCGCCGCCAAACTGATAGAGGAAATGCTCGGCCAGCAATGGCACATCGGTCAATCGCTCGCGGAGCGGCGGCAGCGCGATGCGAATCGTGTTGATGCGGTGCAGCAAATCGTCGCGAAATGCGCCGGCCGCTACCATGCGCGACAGATCGCGCGAGGACGAGGCTACAATGCGCACACTGACTTCCACCTTCTGTGTACCACCGACGCGGAAGAACGAACCGTGCTCGAGGGCACGTACCAACTTGGCTTGCACCTTGAGGTCAAGATCTCCGATGTTGTCGAGATACAGCGTGCCGCCGGCCGCGAGCTCAAGCAGTCCGAGCTTGCGCTGCTCGGCGCCGGGAAACGCGCCGCGCTCGACGCCGAACAGTTCCGTCTCGACCAGTGATTCAGCCAATGCCGCGCAGTTGAGATCGATGAATGGGCCATCAGGACGCGCGCTTCGCGAATGCAACAAACGCGCGACCAGATCCTTACCCGTGCCCGACTCACCGGTGATGAGCACCGGCGATGAACTCGCCGACACCTTTTCAACGATCGACATCACCGCGATCAGCGGTGCGTACTGCGTGACAAAGTTCAACTCACCCGAGGCCCGACGCAGGCGCGACTGCAACACATGATTATCGCGGGCCAGCATGCGCTTTTCCCAGGCGCGTCGTACCAGCGCGTCGATTTCGGCCATGCGGTACGGCTTCGAAAGAAAGTCGTAGGCGCCGAGCTTGAGCGCGGCAATGGCCGTTTCGATCGTGCCGTTTCCGGTGATGACGATGATCTCCGGTGGCAATGGCTCCTCGCGCACCTGTCGCAGCACTTCCAGCCCGTCGACTTCGGGCATAACGATGTCGAGCAGTGCGACATCAAACGTCTCGGCGCGCAACTTCTCGAGCGCGTCACGTCCATTCCGCACGATGGTGACGGCGAACCCGCGTGCCGTCATGTACTGCTCGAGAATCGAGCCGAGATGCGTCTCGTCCTCTGCTATCAGTACGCGGATTGGCGAGAGCGCGTCGAGCGGTCGTGGCGGCGTAGGAACGGTCACGTGGCGATATCCGTGGCGAAGGCCGCTTCGGGGACTGTGACGCGAAAGGTCGCGCCCTGCCCCTCGGTGCTGACGAGTTCGAGTTGACCTGCGTGATCGGTGACGATGCCGTAGCAAATCGCCAGACCGAGCCCGGTGCCTTGCCCCGGTGGCTTGGTTGTAAAGAACGGCTCGAAAACTTTCGCCTGAAGCGCGCGCGGAATTCCCGGGCCATTATCGCTCACCTCAAGCGCAACCGCCGGCTCGTTCGAGTCGGCGGTCGCGCGCATCGTCCGGATCACGATACGGCCTCCGTCGGGTGTGGCATCGACCGCGTTCATGGCCAGCGCGATGAGGACCTGAACCAACTGATCGGCGTCGCCGTCGAGATTGAGCGGCTGCGCCTGCTCAAGCTCCGTCACCACTTTTACGCGTTTGAAGCGCGGATGGTGTTGCAACAAGAACAGCCCTTGTTGCACGACGTCGTTGAGATCAATCGTTTCGCGACGTGCCGGTTTCGGTCGCGCGAAATCGAGCAGGCCGTTCACGATCTTTTTGCAGCGCTGCACTTCGAGATCGATAATGCGCAGCATTTCCGCCGGATCGGCGCCTGGGACCGGCGAGCCTGGCGGCAACTCGGCCTGCAATTCGCGATGCAGCGCGATGGACTCGCCGCACGCTGCGATCGTCGCCAGTGGGTTGTTGATTTCGTGCATGACGCCCGCGGCGAGCTGACCGAGCGCCGCTAGTTTCTCCGACTGCGCCGTGCGGTCGATGGCAGCCTTCCAGTCGGTAATATCCTCGCCAACGGTGATCACATGCGTCACCTCGGCGTCGGCGAGCCGCATGGGGATCTTCGAAATGCGAAATGTCCGCGTGTCCCCAAACGCGTTGCTTTCCATCTGAAACTGCTGCAGACGTCCGGTGGCAAAGACATCGTCAAACTCGGTCTTCAGCATCGCCGCGGGCTGACGATGGAGCACCTCGAAAATGGTGCGCCCCAGTGCGTCGGTTCTGGCGACGCCTTGCAATCCCGTTTCACGCTTGTGGTTCCACGCGTGAATGCGATAGTCGCGATCGACCACGTAGAGGCCGAACGGTAGTGAATCGACGACACGCTCAATGAACGCACGTTGTTGCGCGACTTCGCGCACGCGCGCCGTGAGCTCGCGCTCCAGATCATGCACGTGGCGGTCACGCGCGAGCGCGAACGCCAGCAAGTCGGCCGCGCTCTCCACCAGCGGCACCAAGGCCGACGCGTCGTCGTCGGCCGCTCCGACGGCAACGGATCCCAGCACCCCGGATGCGCCGACGAGGTCACGTCGGATCGTCGCCGTGTCCAGAGCTGAGGCACTCACGCCACCGGGCGTCAGCCACTGGCGACCGGCGAGGGTGGTAACCCCTACCCATCGGGCGCCCATCAATGCGCGCAATCGATCTATGATGGCCTCGATCGCCATCTCCGAGTCGGTCACTCGAGCGGCGGTCGCGAGCAGTTCAGGCAGTCCGGACGGCATCAGGTTGGCGGTCATTCCAGACGCTTGGAGGTTCGTGGTGCCGATCGTTGTCACAAGGTAGGACGCCGTCCACAGTCGGACAAGCTGACCGAACGTGATGTTTTCATTACCTGCAAGAACGGCACGGCGTGCGCTGAAATGACAGCGGCTGCTGGCGCAGACCGCGTGTTTGTTTGCCGACGTGACCGAATCCTTCGGGCATGGCGAGTGCACGGAGAACGCGACGTGCTCGCAGCGTCAGGCGACGCAGGGCGAGCCGAACTGCCCGGCCCACGACCAGGATGCGGCGCCGGGGTTTCCCGTTCACCTGTCAGTCAAACGCTGTTCACTTCTGCGCTCATCGAGCGCTCACAGGAGCCCGAAGATGTCTGTCTACCGTTTCCCGTTGCCGACGCTGTTCTCTGCTTCGTTTCCAAACGCGGGTGCGCGCGCCGATGTAGATCGCGTGATGAGCGAAATGTTCACCGGTCGCGCGAACAGTTCGCTGCCGCTCGCCGATGCCCGCGAGGACGCGACGGGCTTCACGATTGAACTCGACATTCCCGGTGTCGCGCCGGAAAGCGTCGAAGTGCTGGCAGAAGAGGGTGTGCTGACGATCCACGCGACGCGCGCCGCGCGCGAGTTGTCGGACGGAGAGAAGGCCGTGTTCGCGGAGCGCACCAGCGGGAAGCTGAGCCGCCGGTTCCGCTTGCCGAAGAGTGCCGACCTGAGCGCGATCTCGGCCTCCTACGCGCTCGGCGTGTTGAGCGTGCGTGTTGGGAAGCTCGCGCCCGCGCAGCCTCGCAAGGTCACCGTCAACGTGCAGTCGTAATTACGACGCGCGTCAACGCAAACGGGGGCGCCGCTCACACGCGGCGCCCCCGTTCTTTATGCCTTGATGCAACCGACGCTCAGCCGCCCACCGCGTCAATTGCCTGCAGCAATTCGGCGTTATCGCGTTTGGTACCCGGGGTGGTCTCTACATGCGACCACCGGATCACCCCCGACTTATCGATGAGGAAGTACGCACGCTGCGAGAAATACGTATCCTCGCGCAACACGCCGTACGCACGCGACACCTCGCGCTTGAAGTCGGAAAGCAGATGCACCTTCATGTCGTACTTGGCGCGAAACTCTTTGAGCGAAGGCACCGCGTCGACACTGATAGGCAGTACTTCCACGTTGACGCCGGAGAACTGATCGAAGTCTTCACTGAACGCGCAGAGTTCGGCCGTGCACGTGCTGGTGAACGCGAGCGGAAAGAACGCCAGCAACACGTTCTTCTCGCCGGCAAACGATGACAGCGTCACGGTACCACCAGCAGTGCTACCCGCGGTGAAATCCGGCGCAACTGCGCCAACGTTCAGCGGGGTAGAGAGAGTTGCAGACATTGCGCGTCGATGAGTGAAGTGATGTTTGGGATGAGAAGACACAGGCGATCCCACGTCAAAGGCGTTTCATACCAGTCAAAATCTGCGTGGTGTTTGCTCGCGGGACAACACCATCACATCGCCAAAAAAGACTGGAATTTCCGTTCGTCGCCGTCTATTTCTCCGTGACGATTGCGACGTGGCTCTCGCCCGGAGGATGGCGTGCGTACCCCCGCTCTTCCCGCTCTCAGCATGCAAAACCAGGTGATGCGCGTGTTACTCGTTGACGGTGACGAGGAAGCCGCGGTTCAATCTGAATCGGGGCTGCGAGCGGCATCAACGGCTGACATGCGAATCGATCGCGTCGCGACGCTCGCGGACGCGATCCTGGCACTGCTTGCGTCAGCGTATGATGTGGTGGTGATGGATCTCGCGCTCCCGGACGCTTCTGCGAGCGCGGCGGTGGCCTCCATTCGCACGGCGAGCGAGAACCTGCCGATCGTCGCCTACGCCAACGAGCTGGACGACGAATTGGCGCTACGCGCGCTGCGGGCCGGCGCGCAAGAGTGCATCGCAACGCCAGACTTCACTCCAGCGCGCCTCTCCCGCGTGCTCTCCTTCGCCATTGAGCGACAGCAGCAGCGTTCGTCGTTGGAGGCCGCCGAACGCGAAGCGGCGCATCGCGCATCGCACGATCAGTTGACGGGGTTGGCAAACCGGCAGCTGTTTGTCGAACAGCTCGAACGCGCACTTGCCTACGGTGCGCGTTACTCGCGAAAGACGGGCGTGCTCTTCGTCGATCTCGATGGATTCAAGGACGTCAACGACACCCTCGGGCACGACTGTGGCGATCGGTTACTGCGCGAAGTTGCCAATCGCCTCAGCCAATGCGTCCGTCGCTCCGACGCCGTGGCGCGTCTCGGTGGCGATGAGTTTGCAATTCTGTTGCCCGACGTCACCAGCCGCCTCGACGTCTCACACGTACGCGAAGCGATCCTCGCCAAACTGGCCGAGCCGATTGACTTGGGCACGCAGCTCCTTGAAGCGGAGGCGAGCATCGGCACGGCGATGGCGCCGCTCGATGGGGAGTCGCCGCAGACGCTCTTGGCCGCGGCCGATCTCGACATGTACAAGGAGAAATCGCGACGTCGCCGAACGCGTACCACGCCGTTTGCGAATTCCACGCCGGTGGGCGTGACGCCCAACACGGGCGTCGATCTGTCGTCACGCACGGTCATGAAGCATCGCGAGTCACGCATGCGTGAGGCGCTCGAACGTGGGGAGTTCGAAATCCACGCGCAGCCAATCGTTGATTTGCGTTCGGGGCGCATTACGGCGGCCGAAGCTTTTGTGCGCTGGCGAGATCCGTTTCGCGGCCTACTTTGGCCCGCATCGTTCCTGACACTCGCCGAGGACACGGGCCTCATCGTGCCGCTCGGCGAGCAAATTCTGCGCGACGCGTGCCGTGCGGTGCTCCGCTGGCGATCGATGACGAACGACAACCAGATGCGCGTGCACGTCAATTTGTCCGCAGTACAACTGCGGGAACGTTCGTTTGCTCAGCGCGTGGCGGACATCCTTGGCGAGACCGCCTGTCCCGTGGATGCGGTGGTATTTGAACTCACCGAAAAGAGCTCGCTGATTGACGGCGAAACCGCCATGGCGTCGTTGCGCGACTTAAAAGCGCTTGGCACCGGTCTGGTGGTCGATGATTTCGGTGTTGGTCACGCGTCGCTCACGTTTGTACGCGACACGCCCGTTGACGCCATCAAGCTTGACCGGCGTTTTGTCGGCAACATGCTCGTCGATGCACGCGATCTCGCGATCGTAGCATCGATTGTGCGCTTGGCTCAGGGACTGTCGCTCGACGTGATCGCGGAAGGAGTGGAGAGTGCCGACCACTCGCGCGGGTTGCAGCGTTTACAGTGCCATGTCCAGCAAGGGCGGCACGTGAGCGGCGAACTGCCGCTGGCCGATTTCGAGGCCTCGCTTGATCGGCTCTCGCAGCGGATTGATCGACTCAGCAGCACCAACTCCGGCCGCCGAAACAGCGAACGCTCCACCGGCTTACCTCGCCAGTGGAGCGTCCCGAGTACATCGCACATCTGACATCTGCTGTCTGCTCTATGGAGCGTGTCGGGATCGAACCGACGACCCCCGCCTTGCAAAGGCGGTGCTCTCCCAGCTGAGCTAACGCCCCTTCGACGGGAGGACGACCATCGGCGCCCTCCCGTTACTGCGGATACTACTCGTGCGCCGGCAGTGGTTCCATCGTGCGGGCGTCGACCGGCACCTGCACCTCATCACGGTACGGCGACGTCATCATGAACACGCGCATAACGGGGAATGCATCCATGAAGGCTGCGTAGCAGAGTCCCCAGATGCCGAGGAAGCCGAGCGTGATGCCGATTTCCCAAAGCCCGAACGGCAGCGTGCTGGATTCGCCGAAGATCGAGGGGTACACCTCGATATAGCGATGGAGGTAGATGCCGATCAGGCTGCAGAACGCAAACAGCACGAACGTGGGCAGGTACATCTTGGCGGCCTTGGAGATGAGGCCGAAGAATGGCAGCACGAACGCGAAGATCGCCACCGACGTGGTGATCGGCTTCCACGCGCCAATGAGTCGCAAGCGGTAGAAGTGCGTTTCTTCCGGCATGTTGCCGTACCAGATCACCAGGTACTGCGAGAAGCTGATGTAGCCGAAGAACGCCGTGAAGGCGAAGCCCAGCTTACCCAAGTCCCACATCTGATCCATGGTGACGATGTCCTTCGCATCGAGGTGGTTGCGCCACCACATGGAAAGGAGCGAGAGCACCATGATCATGTTCACCCAACCGCCCATGAAGACGATCCAGGCATACATGGTCTGCTGGAAGTGAAGCGACAGCGTCATGGAGTAGTCCCACGCCATGAAGCACCAGCCCACCACGAACGAGATACACACCGCTACCGCGATCTTGCCCTGCAGCGAGTGCTGCGAGTGCAACTCACGACGTTCGTCGCCAAACCCGGCGCGCATGCGAGCCCGCAGTCCGGCCGCCCACTTGGCGCCCGCTTCGGGCAACACCGCGACGTCGAGGCGCAGCGAGTTATAGACGAACCACAGTTGCAACAGCGTGATGAGACCGAAGAGCACCACGCCACGCGCGACGAAAAAGCCGGTGGCGAGGTACTTAGCCTTCTCCGCGACTTCGATGGTCTCGCGACCCGCCCACGTGAAGATGTGGGTGCGACCGAAGAAGAGGATCACCAGCAGCATGACAAACGCGACCGGCACGAAGGCGACAAAGCCTTCGGCGAAGCGAATGACCGGGCGCGACCAGCGCGCCGTGACGATGCGATGGACGGCGGCGAACGCCGTGCCCGCGGTGCTGATGACGGTGAAGTACAACCAGTTGAAGTGGAACGCGTACCAGGCGCGCTCCTGTCCGGTAAACACGCCACCGAGGAACGTGGCCAAGCCGATCACGGCGAGAACCGCACAGATCGTCTTGATGCTCGACGGGATGGGCTTGTTGGCCAGACGGCGCGCAAACTCTTCGCGCGTCGGGTAGTGGTAATGCTGGCTCACTCGGGCTTCTCCTGTTTCGCCGCGCCTTCGTGCGCTTTCTCCGCGCCCTTATAGGTGGCCGAGTTGATGTTCGCTGAACCGGGCGTCGGCGTCACGGTGGGGTGCGCAAACTTGGACGGCACCGTTGGCGCTGTCTGCGACGGCCCCGGTACGGTGGTGCCGTTCTGACCAGGTGCACCGATGCTCGTGGTGTCGGCGGTGCCGGACTGCAGCGCTTTGATGTAGTTGGCGACGTCCCAGCGATCGGCTTCTTCGATGCGGTTATACGTCGGCATCACACCGCGACCGTTGCGAATAATGCCGAAGATGTAGCCGGCAGTGCGCGCTTTGGCCGTGGGCGTCTGCAGCGACGGGGCGAAAGCGTAGGCCGGGTTCACTTTCTTCAGGCCGCCGTTCGCATCGCCGGCGGCACCGTGGCACACCGCGCAGTTGATCTGATAGAGCTTCTTGCCGTTCTCGAGCGAGCGCGCGTCAGCCGGCGTCGGATTCGGAATGTTGGCAAACGAGTCGATGACCGGAGGCAGCGGCGCATACGAGATGCCGTACGCGATCGCGTTAGTGCCCTGCATCGGCACGCTGTACTTGGGCTGTCCGCGCGGCGGTGTCGTGCTGTCCGCATCGTTCTGCGACATCGGTTCCCACGGCTCAATCGCCGGCTGGCGCTTGAAGTCGGTGAACCAACTGCAAGCACCGAATGCGACCGGAAGTACAAGCACGATCGCCGAACGGGCGATGCGTTGCATTGATGGATGCATGGAGATGAGCGACTTAGGCTTCACGACGCACCTCGACTGCTCCGTGCTGCTTGAGCAGCGCTTCCGCTTGCGGCGCCTTGGCGTCGTCGCACGCGATGAAGATGCCGAAGTGTCCGGCGGAAAACCGCGCATCGTAACCCACCGTGGTGGTGAGGCGCGGGATGCGTGAGTTGATGAACATGCCGGCGACCGTCGACAGGGCGCCGACCAGCACCATCACTTCGAAGCCGATGATGGTGTACGGAATCCACGACGCGATCGCCTTGCCGCCCGTAACGAGCGGCCAGTATTGCGACGACCAGATCGCGATCCAGTAGCCGAACGACACACCCAGGAGGCCGCCGATCAGCGTGAAGCGACGGACCACGCTGTTGGGGCCGTCGATGGCGTGATCGATTTCATGACGAATGGTAGGCGAGTACACCGTGACTTCGCCGATCCGTTTCGTCTTGAGGTCTTTGATGGCCGCAACGGTGGTGTCGAGATGCGGAAATGCTCCAGTGACGCCTTGCATCAGTGGTGTCCTCCGTCGTGCGCGTGCTTGTTGCGCGGCACCACGATTTCCTTGAGCTCGGCGATGGCCATCACGGGGAGCTGCTTCACGAAGAGCAGGAACCACATGAAGAACCAGCCGAAGGAGCCAATGAGGAACGACATGTCGATCCAGCTGGGCGAGTAGCTGCCCCACTGCCACGGTTCAAACTCGTGCGAGAGCGACGGCACGACGATGACGAATCGCTCGAACCACATGCCGAGGTTGATGAAGATGCTCAGAATGAACAGCCACGACGGATTGCGGCGGAGCTTCTGCGACCAGAGCGACATCGGGAGCGCCATGTTGCAGAGCAACATGATCCACGCCGCCCACCACCACTGACCGAACACGCGATTGTAGAAGAACTCCTGCTCGTAGCGATTGCCGGAGAACCACGCGATGAAGAACTCGATGAGGTACGCGCAACCGACCACTTGCGACGTGAAGAGCACGACCTTGGCCGTGGCGTCGAGATGGTTGAGCGTGATGTAGTGCTCAAGCTTGAACCACTTCCGCATCGGGATCGCGATCGTCCACACCATCGCGAAACCGGAGAAGATGGCGCCGGCGACGAAGTACGGCGGGAAGATCGACGCGTGCCAGCCCGGCGTGAGGGCCATGGCGAAGTCGAAGCTAACGACCGAGTGTACGGAGAGTACTAGCGGCGTGCTGAACGCGGCGAGGAAGAGATACGCCTTGGCGAAGTGGCGCCATTCGCGATCAGAGTTGCGCCAGCCGAGCGAGAGGATGCTCAGGATGCGCTTGCGCATCGGGTTCGTTTCCTTGTCGCGCAGTACCGCGATATCGGGAATGAGACCGATGAACAAGAAGGTCGTAGAGATCGTGAGGTACGTCGAGATGGCGAAGACGTCCCACACGAGCGGCGACTTGAAGTTGGGGAACAGCAGGCGCCAGTTCGGATACGGAATCAGCCAGAAGAACTTCCACGGGCGCCCGATGTGAATGATCGGGAACATACCGGCGGTCATAACGGCGAAGACCGTCATGGCTTCGGCCGCGCGATAAATCGACGTGCGGAAGCCGGCGCGGAAGAGATACAAAATGGCCGAAATGAGCGTACCGGCGTGACCGATACCGACCCAGAAAACGAACGTGATGATGTAGTTACCCCACATCACCGGCGGTTCGTAACCGGCCTGACCGAGTCCCCAGTAGATCTGATACAACCAAGCCGAGGCTCCGATGAGCATGCCGAGGACGGCCACGCTCAAGCCGAGGAACCACTTCTTAGTGAAGCCGAGTGTCGCGATGATCTCGCGATCGACTTGTTCGTAATCCTTAACCGCGGGGAGTTGCACGTCGGCCGACGCGATGTTCGGCCCACGAATGCCCTCACGCACCGGATGCGCTACGGATGCCATGCGCGATGCCCTCAGGCCTTCGCCGGCGAGGCCGGCGCGGGATAGGAGACTTTCTTGAGATAGACCACAGCGGTGTACGTGTTGAGTTCTTCAAACACGTGATACGCGCGACGGTCGTAGGCGAGCTTGGAGACACTCCAGTTTTCATCTGCGGCGTCGCCGAAGATGATGGCGCGCGACGGACAAGCCTGACCGCACGCCGTGGTGAATTCATCGGCCTTCACCGGGCGTCCTTCGGCCTTCGCGCGATGCTCCGCCTCACGGATGCGCTGCACGCAGAACGTGCACTTCTCCATGACCCCCTTGCCACGCACGGTGACGTCGGGGTTGAGCGACCAGTGCATCGGTTCCGGCCACGCGTAGTGCTTGCGCTCTGGTTCGCCGTACCCGAACCAGTTGAAATAGCGCACCTTGTACGGGCAGTTGTTGCTGCAGTAGCGCGTTCCCACGCAGCGGTTGTAGACCTGAATGTTCAGGCCATCCGGCGAGTGATACGTCGCGTACACGGGGCAGACCGGTTCGCACGGTGCGTTGCCGCAGTGCTGACACATCATCGGCACGAAGCGCGTGTCGAAGTCGGCCGAGAATTCGTTCTCTGTATTCTCGTTGCCTTCGTAGTAACGCTCGAGGCGAATCCAGGCCATTTCGCGGCCCTTGATGATGTTCGCACCCGGACGCTCATCCCACGTGGTGGGGCTCAGCGCGCGACCCTGATACGGCGCGCCGACTGTGGGGATGTTGTTTTCGCTGTAGCACGCGGTGACGCACGCCGAGCAACCAGTGCAGCGCGCGAGATCGATGGTCATCGCCCAACGGCGATGCTCCATGCCCGAGGAGTGCTCGGGATCATACATCCCTTCGGCTTTGCCCTTCGGATTCGCGAACTCACCTTGCGCGTCGGCCGCGATCGGCGACTTGAGTCCGGGCTGGAATTCCTGGCTCGGCAAGCCCGGAATGTTTTCGTGTTCCTTTTCGTCACCGGCCGCGTTGAGCAGCGCCGCGAGCGGCATGGCCTGACCGATACCACGACCATGCTGGCGCGCGGAGCCTTCGGTTGTCACGAGCTGCGACGCTTCGTCGAGTACCGTGACCTTGCCCTTGCTCGCGGTCAGCGCAAGTCCGCCGGCTGCGTCCCATCCGTTGGGCACGAGATCGAGGGCATTAACGCCGATGTTCTTCGCGAACCGGCCGCTTTCGGTGTGACCCTGACCGAGCGCAATGGCGACGGTATCAGGACGGACACCCATGTAGCGATAGGCGGGCGCCGTGATCTTACCGCTGGCTGTTTCGACGGTGAGGTGCTGTCCTTCGCGGAGGCCGAGCTTTTTGAACGTCTGCGGGTGCACTTCCACCCACGACTGCCAAGCGAGCTTGGTGACCGGATCGGGCAGTTCCTGCAACCACGGCTTGCTCGCACCGCGACCGTCGCCGAGCGTGGCCGACGGATACACCACGACGTAGTACTCGCCGGCAGACGCTGAGAGAGCGGGGGCCGGTGAGGCCGCGATGGTGCTGGACTTCGTTGAAGTTGTCGCGAGAGGTGCGCCCGCGACCATGGGCTTGGTGAGCGCCGTTGCCAAGGCGGCCGAACCGCCGGGGAACTTGCTCACGTACCAGGTGCGGAAGTCTGCCACGTTGTACTTCGCCGCGTTGGCCGCGTCTTTCTTGGCCAGTTCGATCAGTACGTCGGCGGTGGCCTTCGTATCGAACACGGGCTCCAGCGTGGGTTGCTGCAAGCTCACCTGCCCGGCCATCGGCACCGCATCGCCCCAGCTTTCCAGCCAGTGGTGATCAGGGAGCACGAGATCGCAGAGCGCGGTGGTTTCGTCGGGCATGCTGCTGAAGGCGACCTTGAAAGGCACCTTCGCAAACGCGGCTGAAAAGCCTGCAGCCTTTGGACTTGTGTAGGCCGGGTTCGCGTGACGCACGAAGGCGATTGGCACCGCGCCGGAGGCCATTTTCGCCGTCGCGGCCATTACGTCCGCGTACGACGACAACCCCGCATAACCCTGGTGCGCAGAGGCCGGCTTGATCGTTACGCCGACGCTGCCCGCCTTCTTGTTGATTTCGGCGACCATCGTGCCGCACTCGACCGCATCGGCCGAGGTGACGCCGCAGATCGCGAGCACCTTGTTGCCGGCCGCTTTGATGGCGGCGGCGAGCGCTTCGATGGTGGCGGCGGGAACTCCCGACGCGTCGGACGCCGCCTGCACCGTTCCACTGCCGTTGAGCGCGGCGCAGAACGCCATTTCGCTACCCGGCTTGGTTGCGATCCACTGATCGGCGTTGAGACCGGTCAGGGAGCGACGGGCGCCGATGTACACGAGCTGCGGCGCGTCGGCCAGCTTGGCGCGCGCATCCGCCCAGTCGAGCTGCTGAGGAACTGAGTGTCCCCAGCCATCGAGGAAGTCCGCACCGAACGAGAGCACCAACTTGGCCTCGCCGAACGCGAGTTCGGGCCACGCGACGCCGTAAGCCTTTTGATTGCTGGCGATGGTCGCCGCGGGAGCGAGCGGATCGACGCTGAGTGCAGCGGGCATGCCGTTCGACGCGAGCCAGCTGTCGATGAAACCGGCGACGGTGCCCGTTTCATGCTGGTTGATGAACACAGCGTTGCCGGCCGTGCCCTTACTCTTCGCTTCGCCGAGCTTGCCCGCCAGCGTTTCGATGGCCTTGGCCCACGTTGTAGGCTTGAGCGCGCCGCCTTCGCGGATCATCGGCGAACGGAAGCGATCGGGATTGTAGAGTCCCTGCACCGCCGAGAGGCCCGTCGCGCAGATCGCGCCGCGGTTAAGCGGATGGTCTGGATTGCCCTCAAGCTTGATGGGGCGGCCATCGCGCACTTCGGCCATGACACCGCACGCTGACGCACATTCGCGGCACGTGGTCGCGTAATACTGCGACACGCCCGCGACCGTGTTGTCGGGTGCGTTCACGTACGGAATGAGCTTGCCCACCTTTTCGGAGGAGCAGCCCACAACGGCCGTCGTGGCGCTCGTCGCGCCCAGGATCTTAAGGAAGTCCCGGCGCTTGACGCCGGTCCCCGTTTCAGTGCTCATGCAGTCACTCCGCTCCAGGCGGCTGCACGGACTCCGCGGAGCGCACGCTGCGCACCGCAGACCCGTGGTCGAGGGTCAGTAGTGGCAAACGGCGCAGTCGTAGCGCGCCTTCTTGACGGGCATCGCTTCGATCGCCGGAGTCACAGCGATACCGGCGGCCTTTGCACCTTCAACCGGCTTGTAGCCGTTCACATGGCAGTTGATGCACCACCCCATGTTGAGCGACTTGGCCTGTTGAACGGGCACGTAGTTCGTATCGGGGCCCTGCGCGCCCTGCGCCGCGATGTTGCCGTGGCAGGTCTGACACGTGACACCCGCATTGACGTGACGCATGTGCGGGAACTGCACGTAGTCGGGCACCTTGTGCACACGATTCCACGGAATCGGCGTGTTCTTGTTGTAATACTCAGCCACCTTCTTGATGTGTGGCGAGCCGCCCTTCACCACCAAGTGACAACCCATGCAGGTGTTGCCTGCGGGCATGCCGGGATCGGGTGCCTTGTTCGCACCGCTGTGGCAATACAGGCAGTTCATGCCCGCCTTCGCGACGTGCGGTGCGTGCACGAATTTCACCGGCTGTTCAACGCGCAATCCTTGCGACGTCGAAGCACCGCTGTACGCCGACAACAGCGCGGCCGCGGCTGCCAACGCAAGGACGCCGGGAATAACCGTCCACTTCTTCTTGACCGTCATGTACCTGGGCCGGGAAGGCGAGTGATGAAAACGGAGGAACATCGGACCGCTTTTCGACGTTCATGCGCCACTTCGCGCCAACGATCAAAAAGCAACCTAAGTCGCTGTCCGACAGATTTTTGCAAGCGCGAAGTATGACCGCCACCGTATTTGTACGCAAGTGCAACGGCTTGCCTGCACGCACGGAAAACGTGACTGAAACTAGCCCTCCGCAACGGGCCGTGCGCGCTCTTGTGCGAAGGCCTGAATCGAAGCGCCGTCGGCCAGCGGAGACTGGTCGAAATTCATGACAAAATCGGCGGGAAGCGTGTCGAGCAAGGCGCGGGATTGTTGCGTGAGCCGGAGGGGCCACCAGGAGCTCGAGGTGAGCCGCGAGGGACCAAGCGTGCGCAGCAGGTGGGCGAAGTGATCTTCCGGGGGGCCCCACACCCAGTGGTAATCGAAGAAGATCCCGAGTTGCTCGGCGGGCGTGAGTCCCCAGAAGGTCTCCTCGATCAGTTCGCGCCCCGCCCCGGCCACCACGAGAACCGCCCCGCCGGGGAGGCGGGCGAGGCCGCGGAGCGTGGCCGCGTTGACGTCACCGACCGAATCGAGCGGGTGACGCTGGCGCAGGTCTTCGAAGCGCACGGTCAGGTGCAGCGCGACTCCAGCGGCCGCGCAGGCACTGGACAGCTCATTCAAGGCCGGGCTCTGCGCGCCAAGCCCCCACTGCGCGGGATATACGCGAACAGCCGGTGCTCCCTGCTCCACTGCCTCACGCAGTTCGCGCTCCCAGCCTGGCCAATCGGGGCGAATCATCGGCGTTGGGTGCAGGCGGTCCCGGTGCGGCGCGACCGCGGCATAGAGGGCGCGGTTGCTCGGCGCGGGATCTCGATGAAACGCGCCGGGCAAGTGCCCGACCCAGGCGCCGCCGAAGCCTTCGCGCTCGAGCACGCGCACCAGCACGTCAGGCTCGGGATGGGGCACTTCGCGAAACGGATAGCTACCGATCCAGGCGTTCACATCGATCGGGCGCGCGCGTCCTCCGAAGGTGCTCATCTCTGCTCCACCGGTACGTCGCGCGCCGCCGGAACCGCCGCGTCGAACGCGCCACGACGGAAAATTCGCACCGCGTTTCGCCACCGCATGTCTGCGATGTCGTCGTCCGACGCGCCTGTGAAGGGCAGCGCACGCAACTTGGTAAGCGCCGTGCAGAGCGTGAGATCGGCGGCCCACAACAATCGCTGTGCGCCAACGCTGCGCAACGCTTCGTCGATCATGCCGCGATCGATGCCGGAGCCGGAGAGATCCATGACGATGTTGCGAAACGGCTGCACCGCCGGCAGCGTGTGCGCCCAATCGCCGCCGCCGCCGAGATGCGCCAGTAGAAACGTGGTACGCGGATGACGCTGCGCGATGACTGCAACGTCGATGCCGTCCGACGCATCCTGGTTGGGCCAGTCACGCCGCCGATGTTGCCACACGTGCTGCAAAATCGGCACGCCGAAGTGCGCGGCGGCCGCGGCGATTTCATCGACTAGCGGGTCGTGCGCACGACGCCCCGCAGCCAGCTTGATGCCAATCGCGCCGCGCGCCATGCCACGCTCGATTTCTGCCAGCGCGTGCGCGGTGAAGTTGGGATTGACCGCGACAAACGCGTGAACCTTCGGCGCTTGGCGCGTCGCGAAATCGAGCATCCAATCGTTGGCCCGCGTTTGATCCTCGGGCGACGCGAAGTACGTCGGCGACGTATGTCCCCAAGAGCCGAGCACGGAGGCGACTTGCGCGTCAACGCCCATGCGCGCGCACGCCTCGAGGCGCGACTGGTTGTAGCGCTCCCAATCGCCGCGATTGGTGAATGGCGTATGAAAGTGCGCGTGCACGTCGATGAGTGGTTCGCGCATGCTCGTGCTCATTGGGCGCGGCGCAATCCGGGACGCAGCGACTGCATGATGCCGGGCATCGCGCGCGCCACGGCATCTACCGCTTCATGATCGTGTGCGACGGCGCCGAACTGATACGCGCCACGCTTGAGCAGCACGCCAGCGTGAGCCGCGGCGGCGACCAGCGCATCCAGCGATTCGGGGATGTCGGCCTCAAGGCGCCACATCACGTCGGGGCCCAGAGCGCGCACGCCAATCCAGGGCGCCGCGTTCAACGCGTCAGTCAGCACCGACTTGAGTTGCGCGCCGGCGGTGCTCATTCGAAGCGGCACATCAACGCGCTCATGCCACGCCAGCACCGCGTGCGCTGCAGCGAGTCCGGTCGACTCGGCGGCGGCCGTCGACGAAATCCAGGTTTCGGTCGCGCGTTGCATGACGTCGGCGCGCCCAACGACCGCCGACAGCGGATAACCATTGGCCATCGCCTTGCCGAGCGTGGTCAAATCGGGAACAATCCCAGTGAGCTCCTGCACGCCGCCGGTGCGCACGCGAAACGCCGTTTTGATTTCATCGAAGATCAACACCGCACCGGTGTGGTCCGCACATTCGCGGGCGCATTGCAGCCACGATGTCGATGCGATCTCGTTGATGAGCGGCTCGACGATAATTGCGGCGAGGCGACTTCCCTGCTCTTGCACGGCCGCGCGGAGTGCGTCGACGTCGTCGAACGGCACCCACGTGATGTCGTCGCGCACTGACGTCGGCACACCGAGCGCATCGCTGCACCAGTCGAGCCAGCCGAAGTATCCGCAGGCAACGATGTGCTGCCGACCAGTCGCGACGCGGGCGAGGCGAATTGCGGCCGCCGTCGCTTCGGCGCCGGTGCGCAGAAAGCGTACCTGCTCAGCGCAGGGGATTTGCTCGACGAGTTGTTCGGCGACCACTACTTCGAGTCGATGTGGTAGCGCCGTGACGTTGCCGTGCGCCGCCGCCTGTTGCACGGCCTTGGTGATGGCACCGTCAGCGTAGCCGATACCCACTGCGCCGAGGGCCATACCGAGATCGATGAAGCGGCGCCCGTCAGGCGTCCACAGGCTGCAGCCTTCCGCGCGCTCGAAGTGCGTGGGCACGCCCGGATCTTCGGCGCGCGAACCGTAGAGCACATCGGGACGCTTGCTGCCGGTCGATGAACCGCCGGGAATGACATCATTCGCGCGAACGCGCCAGTTGTCGCCGGAATCGCCGGAAAACGGAATTGCGAATTTCACGAGTGTGCGCTCAGAGCTTCAGCGACTGCGCGCTTGGTTTCGCGTTCGATGGTGCGCAGCACCTCGATGGCGGCCGTGCGGAAGAGCAGCAGTTCGCGCGCATCGGGGGCGGCGCGAAAGACCAGTGAGCGCACGGCGCGCATCACGAGCTCGGGATTGCGCGTTTTAAAATAGGCGATGGCTTCGAGGGCCGATTCGGCGTCGGCAAAGGCCTGTTCGTATTCCTGCATGTTGGGCGCGCCCGTGGCGTGCTTGGGGCCCGCGATTCGTTTGGTCACGTCGCCGGCCTGCAGATGCAGTTCGTACATCGCGAGCAGGCATGCCTGCGCAACGTTCAGGGAGAAGTGTTCCGTAGTCGGAATCGTGGCTACGGCATGCGCGCGATCGAGCGCGTCGTTGGGGAGGCCATGATCTTCGCGCCCAAACATGATGGCGACGCGGCCCGAGGACGCGTGCTCCAGCAGATCGGCAGCCGCTGACCGTGGCGTGTGTCGCGCCCAGCGTGCGGCGCGGCGCCGACCAGAAAACGCGACGACACGTACGCAATCGGCGAGTGCTTCATCAAGCGTCTCGAAGTGCCGAATGCGCTCAACGACGTCGCGCGTGTCGTGGGCGATTTGTTCGATGCGATTGGGATCGTAAGCGCATGGACGCACGAGGCGCAGATCCCACACGCCCATATTCTTCATGGCGCGCACAACCGCGCCGATGTTGATCGGATCTTGCGATTCGTACAGCACTACGGTGACGGCGGACAACAGAGAGTCTGACATCAAAGACCAGCAAAAGCGAACGGGTAACCACGGGCCGGCGTGGTCCGTGGAGCTGTGACAAGATAGCCAGAACGCGTCATCGTGGCGTCGTCGTGCCGGGGGCGAAACGGAAATGCAATTGCACGCACTGCAACGGCGATCGACGTGGCCCCGCCAGATAGCCAAAGCCGCCGCCGCCGCTCAGTACCAACTGCCCCCGTCGCCGTTCACGTCGCGGCGGACACTCGTTCACGACGCACTCGAAGTTGACCGCGCCGAGTGCATTGAGTGGCAGCGCGGCGACGGGAAAGCGCATCCGCAATTGCCAGAAGTTCTCGGAGAGGTGAAGGTCGACCGTCGGCGTCAGCGCTCCACTCAGCGTGCGCTGGACCACACATGGTTCACCCGCTGACGTTTCGCTGACGGCCGCGATTCCGGAGACCGGCCACGGCGATTCGTCGGTCACACCAACGTCGGCGGGCGCGAAGTACCACTGCACGCCGCTGAGGTTGATTTCCGGAATTTCGTTGTCCAATTCGTCGGTCGAAGGAGCGTGTGACTTGACGGGGCCTGTGTGTGCGATGATCTCGAGAGTTAGCTCTTGATCGTTGTGCGAGAGTCGAAGCTCGGCCTCCGGACGGCCCGCCTCGTGCCACGGGGATTCTGTTTGCACGTAGTGCGCTTCGCGCAATTCGACGAGTGTCGCCTTGCCGGACTGCAACGCGATCACCGCGCTTGGCGTGGCCACGCGCGCGACGCGCTCGCGCGCCGCGACCACCGTAGGGCTGGCCAGCGTTTCGAGGTCGATACTGCTACGCGCGTTCCCGGCAAGCAGCTCGATATGCCAGCCGTGTGGCGCGCGTGAATGCAGCGCGGTCGTACCATCGGCGGATGTGATTCGCGCAAGCACGTCGCCCTCAGGATTGAGCTGCACAGTGCGCGCGGCATCGCGCGGCGGCGCCGCTCGCTCATCGAACATCCACACGCCGACCACCCGGCCCCGGTCGGCCTGCGTTTGGAGGAAATGACGAGACACACGCGGATGTCCCGGCGCCCCCGGGACGTTGGCGCGGAGCAGCTGCACGGGATGTGTTGACCGGTAGTGCAGCAACGCCTTCGGCCCGGCAGCGTGATCGGTGATTACCGATGGCTGCGCCGGCTTGGGCTGCGCTGGCGCCGGCTGCGCCTGCGTCGGCCGCACGTTCAGCCAGATGCCGTCGGTCGTTGGCGTGACTGCAGCCTGACCCGACGTCGGGATCTCGGCGATCGCGAAATCGTGCGCATGCGCCCACGCGTCGGCGTTCGATTGCCAAGCGCGCGGCAGCGGGGCTGCCTTCCAGCTGCAATTACTGATGGTCTCCCCCGCTTCGTTACATACCTCCGCCGCCCCAGCGATCGGCAGCAGCAAGGCATGATCGCCCGCGCCCTGCCACTCCAACACGTCCAACACGTACTGCTGCGCCACGATAATCGTGCGTGTCAGCGCAACGTCAGCGATCAACCCAACGACGTGCTTCTCGATCCAGCCGTAAGCGCCACGATCTTCGAAAGCCGTCAGCGTGGCCGGGACAGGACGCTGCGACACGCCGTCGAACAGCGGTGCCGCATGCGCCATCGTGCTGCGATACCAATGCAGCTCGAGTTCGACGTATGTGCCGGTTCCAGGATCTTCAAGCCAACGGTCGACGTCATGCTGAATCGTTAGCGCGAGTTGGTCGGGGTGCCCATGTCCCCCGCCGGTCTCCCCTCCGTCGAGCGCCACGTACCATTTTCCCGCATCGCGTCGAATGACGGCCACGCCCTGCGAGGGGAGGACTTTACTCACCGGCGGCGCAGGCCTAGCAGCGAGGATCGTTGGTTCGGCCATGAGGAGCGCCCGCCAACTGAGATCAGCGCGCGTCAGCGACGACGCCGGCACCCCACGTTCCGCATCGCCGGTCGATCGGTCGCGACGGGTCTCTCGGCGTGGAATGTCGGCGGCATAGAGCCGCGACAGTACGCCCGCGATGAATGCGTTGTGCGTGTATGTCCATCCCAACTCGCACCATTCGGCGATGCGCCACTGCCGAACGCTGGTGCCATACTGGGAATCGCGCCGCGAGGGAAACGTTTCGTCGGGGAGCACTCCGGCAAATGGCGCCGCGAATCCGCGCGCAAAGCGCTCGCTGAGCGGGCGAGGCAGATCGATGCCGAGGGCTCCGAGGAGCTGAATGCTGTACCACAATCCACGATGTGCGAAGAGATGGTAATTCTCGCCCTCGTACCAGAACCCATCTTCATCGAGACCGTGCTGGAGCTGCCAGAGCAGTCCGTGCGTTTCCTGAGCACGCTGGCGTACTTCTGTGGTGCGTCCGAGCAGGGTCCACGCGGACATAATGGCCGCTTCGTTCCACACCTGTCGGTTTGACGCGCCCTCGTTATACGACGCAATCAGGGTCGATGCCGGTTCCAGTACTCGCGCCGCGAACGATGCCCGATCTGTCTCCGTCCACGCGGCATTGTGTGGACCGAGGAGTGCGGCGGCGTGACACAGATTGAGCAGCCAAAGCGATTCCAGATACGTGCTGAAGAACACCCGGCTTGGTCCAAGCACGTTGTCGTCGTTGGGCCAACTGGCATATCGCGTGGTGTATTCGCGCAAAATTCGCGCGGCAAAGTGCGCGTGACGCGTGTCGTCGCGCAACGCGTACAACGCGGCAGAGTGCACGGCCCGCTCGGCCGTCCACAGGTGTGCGCCCATGGCCCACCACTGATCGTGCACGCGACCGCGATACTCGCGCGAACACTGTACGCACCAGTGGTCGTGCGGTTGTGCTGGATCGAAGTCGAGAAACGTGCCGTGGGTGGGACATCGGCCGCCGGCGCGAGTCAGCCGCGCTTTGTCGAGACTAATCGGCATCGGGATGTCGAGCCACGGCTCCAGATCGTGGGCCAACGAGTTGGCGAGTTCGGCGAACGGCGCGCCGGAGGCGACCAGCGATCGCCGAGCTGCGAGGTCGAATGGGAGCAAGGCGAAGGAGGGCAGCTCACTCACGGCGCGCTCCGCGGCGGCGAGTTCTGTCGCGTCCACCGCGCGATAGTCACCAATTCTCCGCGCAGGTCCATTTCGACATTGGCAACGTGTCGTGATAAACCTTGGACGCCACGCGCATGATAGAGCCAGACGATAGGCGACTCGCGGCGGAGGAGCGAATCGACACGCTGCCAAGCGTCGCCGGCGTCGTCAGCCCGAGCGCTTCGCGCGGCGGCGAGGAGCGAATCCAGCGCAGGCTGATGGAACCCTGTGTAGTCCAGGGCGCCGCCACGCTGACGGGAGTCAAATAGCGCGCTCAGTTGGCCGAGCGCGATATCGCCCGGAATTCCAGTGATCACGACATCGAACGTCTTGTTCGCCGCGCGCATGGTGCTCAGAAATGTGGCTTGTTCGGCCACGTGAATGCGCACCGCGATGCCACGCGCGGCAAGATCGGCTTGCACGAGTTGCTCGATTGCCATATCGCCGCTGCCGACGGTCAACAGCTCCACCGATAGCGCCTTGCCATCGCGCGAGCGCGTGGCGGTCGGCCCAGCGCGACGCCAACCCGCGGCATCGAGGAGCGAATCGGCGAGGGCGGGCGCTGGTGCGTTGGCGTTTCGCGGGGGGATCGGTAGTCCGGGCGGTATTGCCCCACCGGCCGGCGTACCGAATCCCGCCACCGCAGCTTGGACGATCTGTGCGCGGTTCACGGCCACCGAAATCGCCCGACGCACACGCGCGTCGTCAAACGGCGCACGCGTCGTATTGAATGCGAGTACACTGCTGAAGAGCGTGGGCGGCGTGAGCAGTTGCAGCGTCGGATCGCGTTGCACGAGCGCGGCCATCGTGGGCGACACGCCAGCCACATCCAAGTCTCCGCTCACGAGCCCCGCAAATTTGGTGGCCGATTCGTCGACCACCGCGACGATGATTTCCGCCAGCGCCGGTGCTCCACCCATAGACGCCGGGAAGGCGTCGTTGCGGGTGAATCGCCAGCGTCGTTGCGGCACACGCGAGTCAAAACGGAATGGACCATTGCCAACTGGCGCGTGGGCGAAGGCGGATGTGCGCCACGTGGCGCGCGGCACAGAGTCAAGCAGATGCTGCGGCACGAGCGGCAGTTCTGCGAGCACGTTGGGCAGACGCATCTGCGACACGGCGAAGTACACACGCACCACAGAATCGGACTCGACGTGCACGGAGTCGACATCGCGCAGATCGCCGGCGCGCGGCGAGCCAACCTCCGGGTCGCGCGCGGCGTCGAGGGTGAACTTCACATCACGTGCTGTAGTTGGTTCGCCGTCGTGCCATTGGAGATCGCCGTGCAGCGTGAACTCGAGTGCACGGTGCGCCGCGTCCCAACTCCAGCGGCGCGCGAAGTACGGCGTTGGCGCGAGCGTTGAATCGAAGCGCACGAGCGTGACGAACAGCGCGTGCCGTTGGATTTGGCGCGTCAGTGAATGGATCGTGACGAGCGGATTGCCCGATTCGAGATCGGTGCCCGACGCCATGACGACCGCATTCTCGCGGCGCGACGGCGCGCCGCACGCGCCAAGCGCCAGACTCCAAAGCGCGGAGGCGAGCAAATGCCGGCGCGTTCGGTCCGACAATCGTCGTCCATGGGTTGACGGGCGCGGTTTCGACGGCATCATCCTCACGTGCGCCGCTTCCTGATTCGCCTCTTCGATGCGATCCTGCTGCTCTGGCTCGTCACGACACTCACGTTCGCGCTGATTCATCTGGCGCCGGGCGATCCGGCGACGCTGCTGGTCTCGCCGACGGCGTCGGCCGAAGAGGTGGCGCGCCAGCGCGCGCGCTTCGGACTCGATGCACCGCTGACGACTCAATATGTGCAATGGATCGGCGGCACGCTGCGCGGCGATTTCGGCACGAGTCTCGCCTCGGCGCGCCCAGTGCGCAGTGTGATAACGGAGGCGCTGCCGATTTCGCTCGCGTTGGGTGGTGCCTCGCTGCTCCTTAGTTTCGTGCTCGGCACCACATTGGGCGGCTGGCAGGCGCTGCGCGCGACGCGTCGGGCGGATACACTGGCATCGATTTTCAGTACCATCCTCTATGCCGCGCCGAGTTTTTGGCTGGCACTCGCGCTGGTCGTGATGGCCACGTCGGGCGCGGCGGCCTTTGGCGTGCCATCGTGGATGCGGCTTCCCGCCTTCGGAATTGAGTCGCCAGCGGCCGATGCGACGGGTCTCGCCCGCTGGCGAGACATCGCGCGGCATGCGGTGCTGCCGCTATTTGTGCTCGCCGTGCCGGGCGCCGCAGGCGTAGCGCGATTTGCGCGACAGTCGCTGGTGGATGCGCGCGGTGCGATGCACGCCGTGGCCGCGCGATCGCGCGGCGTACCGCGGGAACGCGTTGAGCGTCGCTATGTCTTGCGCAACGCGCTGACGCCGCTGGTGGTGCTGTTCGGCTTGATGCTTCCGGGCGTCATCGCCGGCTCCGTGTTTGTGGAACAGGTATTCGCCTGGCCCGGCCTCGGTCGCGCGATGCTGAGCGGAATTGCGGCGCGAGATTATCCGCTCGTGCTGGCCCTAACCGTGCTGTACGCCTCGGTGGTAATCGGCGCCAACCTCGCAGCCGATTTCCTACTGCTCGCGCTTGATCCACGGCAGCGCGCAAGCGGCGACGCGACCACAAGCGGTAATGCGACCGCAAGCGGGCGAACCGCGACGGCGCACTGATGGCGCGCGTTGATTCCCTCGACTCGAGCAGGCGCACCTCGCCGGCGCCGCACGCGCGAACGCGATTTGGCGATGCGCGCTTTCGGGTTGGTGTCGCCCTGCTCGGCATACTCGTGACGGGCGCGCTTCTCTGGCCGTTCGTTTCCGGCGCCGATGCGAATGGCGTCTCGCAGTTGATGCAACGTCGGCTGTCGCCACCCTTCAGTCGCGATGGCACGGGGGCGTGGCATCTTCTCGGGACGGACGCGTTCGGTCGCGACATCACGGTGCGTCTCTGGCTCGCCGCTCGCATATCACTGGGTGTTGGCGTTGTCGGCTCGGTGTTAGCTGGCGTTCTCGGCGCGCTGCTCGGGGCGCTCGCCGCGTGGCGGCGCGGTGTGATCGAGCGCGGCATTCTCGCCGTATCAGACGCGATGCTGGCCGTGCCGCGACTCGTACTGTTGCTGGTTGCTGCTGCGCTTTGGGGACCGGGGCTCGGCATCGTGATTGTGGTGCTGGCGCTCACCGGATGGATGTCGGTGATGCGACTCGTGCGCGCGGACGTGCTGCGGGTGCGTGTGATGAGCTACGTGGAAGGGGCATCGGCGCTGGGCGTGCCCGGCGCGCGCGTGCTGTGGCGCCACGTAATGCCAAACGCCATCGGTAGCGCCGTCGTAGCAGTAACCATTGGAGTGGGCAACGCGATTCTACTCGAGAGCGGACTGTCATTTCTCGGGCTCGGCGTGCAGCCGCCGACGGCGAGTTGGGGCAACATGATCGCGGGAGGCCGGGATTGGCTGCTGGTCGCGCCGTGGATCGCGCTCTCACCTGGACTGTTGCTCATTCTCACCGTCATCGCGTGCACGCTGGTCGGCGATGCCCTCGGTGATGCGCACGCGCGCTGATCAGCGCTAGCGCACGATCGGCGATCGATCGCGTGGCATGTTCACCGCGCGAGCGGACTAGACGCCTCCTGCGCGCTGCACGCGAAAGGTCATCGTTGCTCGAGCGGGGACATCGAAGGCGAGCACACCGGTGGGCAGGGTGCGCCATGCATCGAGCGCCGCGCCATCAAGTCGCGTGCACTGTGCACGCCATTCGTCACCGGTCGTTGGCAGCGTCCAACTGCCACGCACCGTCGCGCGAGTAACGTTCACGCAACGCAAAACCAAATCTCGACCGTCGTCGGAAAGTTGAACAGTTGAAGGGACCAGGCCGTGACCGTGCAACTCAGGTCCGCCAATCGCTGAGGCGCTCGCCGCAAGGTCGGGCCACGTCTCACCAATCAGCGGCAGCAGCAGGGTGTCGGCGGCGGTTTCAATACGCACCAGCGTCTCGTCGCTCCACGCATCGTGCAACAGCAGTCCGATCGTGGCGCTGAACCGCCCGATGCACTGAGCGCGCGGCGTGGCCACGGGCCAGCCGGCATGTCCGGGACGCTCGGGGAGATCGTTACGCGAAAGGTCGCCGACCGCACGCAGCAGTGTGACCGCCAACACGCCGCCGATCGCTTCGCCTTCGGCCAATCCGTCGCTCAAGAGCGTAGCTCCTTGTGAGTCATTCGAGAGCGAAAGCCATCGGTGCAGCGGCATTGTGCTTTGCGGCTGCTCGAACGGAACCGCGTGGGCGTCGGTCGGCATTGGACGCGCGGTGCGATCGACCGGTCCGAAAGCCGCGTCGGCCATGATGCGACTGGTCAAACCGATATCCGTATGCCAACGGAGCTGAAGCCGATGATTGAAGCGAGCGTTGTCGCCGCGCACAGTGCAGCGGACAATGTCGCTGCCCGCATCGAGCGAGAGCGTGGTCACCACCGCGATCCGTTGACCATCCGCGCCGCGCCAGCGCCACGCGAGATCGACGCTCGCGCGCAGCGGTCCGCGATGCTTGAGCTGGATTCGATGCAACGT
>CBHTUR010000041.1:0-38084 GCA_966096095.1 uncultured Gemmatimonadaceae bacterium
TCAATCGTGGCCGCTCGAAGACGCGCGATCTCCTCGTCGGTCAGCTTCGCAGTGAGTAGCATGGGCGACAGCCGAGCGGCGTGAAGAATCTCATCGCTGTATGCATTGCCGATTCCACTGAACAGGCGCGGATCGGTCAGTGAGCGCTTCAGCGTGTGGTTCTCCCGGCGCAGTGCCTGCGCAAATACCGACTGCGCACTGGTCAACGGGTCGATACCGCCGCGGTCAAATTGCGCCAACGCATCGCGACCGGAGACCACATGAATCGATGCCCGGCGCTTGGAACCCGCTTCGCTCAGAAAGAGCGTGCCATGCGAAAACTCGAGCGAGGCGAGGGCGAGCTTGCCCGGCAGTTTCTTGCCCGGCGGACGCCAACGCAGACGTCCCGCGATCATCAAATGCACAACGAGAAAGCAGTCGTTGGCGAACGCGAGCACGAGGCGCTTGCCGATGGTCTCCACGCCCGTGATCGAGACGCCGTCGAGCGTCGACAGCGGCGGCGACACGGAACGCAACACGAAAGGGTTCAGCACGCGAACCGCTCGCGGCGCGTGTCCCGTCACGAACGCGTCGAGTCGCTCGCGGTAGACGGTGATATCCGGCAACTCAGGCATGCTGGATTCTGCCGGCGAAGCGCCGAGGGCGGAAGCCTCAATCGGCTTCCGCCCTCGGTACTTGTAACCGCGCCTGGCTGCGGTACGCGTGTCTACTCGACCGTCACCGACTTCGCGAGATTGCGCGGCTGATCGACGTTGCAGCCGCGCTTGACGGCGATGTAGTACGCGAGCAGCTGCAGCGGCACGCTCGCCAGAATCGGCGTCAGCAGGTCGACGGTCTCGGGAATACGGAATTCGTAGTCGATCTTGCCCGCCAGTGACGGTTCAGCGCGAGTGGTGATGGCGATGATAGTGCCCTTTCGCGCTTTCACTTCCTGAATATTCGACGCGATCTTGTCGAACACCGAGTCGTGCGGAGCGATGCACACCACCGGCATCATCTCATCGATGAGCGCGATCGGTCCGTGCTTCATCTCGGCCGCCGGATACCCTTCCGCGTGGATGTACGAAATTTCCTTGAGCTTGAGCGCGCCTTCGAGTGCCGCCGGGAAGTTGTAACCGCGACCGAGGTACAGGAAATTCGTCGCGCGCTTGAACTCGTCGGCGAGGGCCTCGATTTCTTCGGCGCGATCGAGAATCGACTGAATCTGTTCGGGAAGCTTGGCCAGCGCTTGTGCAATTTCGCGACCCTGCGATACCGACAGGTTGCGCAGGCGCGCCAGCTTGAGCGTGAACAACGCCAGCGCGATGACTTGGCTGCTGAACGCCTTTGTACTGGCGACACCGATTTCCGGGCCCGCGTGCAGGTAAATGCCACCGTCGTCTTCGCGCGCGATCGTCGAACCAACCACGTTCACCAAACCAAGCGTACGCGCACCGCGACGCTTCGCTTCGCGCATCGCCGCCAGCGTATCGGCCGTTTCGCCGGACTGCGAAATCACAATGCACAGCGTGGTCGGCGTCACGATCGGATTGCGATAGCGAAATTCCGAGGCGTATTCCACCTCGACCGGAATGCGGCACAACTCTTCGATCATCATCTCACCGATCAGCGCCGAGTGCCAGCTTGTACCGCACGCGGTGATGATGATGTTGTCAACCTTCAGCAGGTCTTCCTTGCTGATGTTCAGGCCACCCAACTTCGAGAAACCTTCCTCGAGAATGAGCCGGCCGCGCATCGTGTTTTCAACCGTGGTCGGCTGCTCGAAGATTTCCTTGAGCATGAAGTGGGGATAGCCGCCGCGCTCGATCTGGTCGAGATCCCAATCAATGCGCGTCACCGGCTTGTCGCGCGCCACGGAGTCCAAGTCGAGAATCTTGTATCCATCGCGGGAAATCACCGCGACATCGCCGTCATCGAGATAGACGACATCACGCGTGTGCGACAGAATGGCCGACGCATCGGACGCGATGTAGAACTCGTCCTGGCCAAGTCCCACGAGCAGCGGACTGCCCTTGCGTGCGGCGACGATCTTGTCCTTCTCGCGACTGGAGATGACCGCGATGCCGTAGGTGCCTTCCACTTGGCGCAACGCCTCGATTACGGCAGCTTCGAGATTGCCGGCGTACACCGCCTCAATCAGGTGCGCGAGCACTTCAGTATCGGTGTCCGACGTGAATTTGAAGCCGCGCGCCTCGAGACCGGCCTTGAGCACCGTCGCATTTTCGATGATGCCGTTGTGCACCACCGCAATCGTACGATCGGTGCTCACGTGCGGGTGCGCGTTCGTTTCGTTCGGCGGTCCGTGCGTAGCCCAACGGGTATGTCCGATACCCAGCGTACCGTGCGGCGGATTCGCATCAATCGCCGACTCCAGTCGCGCGATTTTGCCGGCCGCTTTGCGCGTCTCGACCCCTTTGCCATTCATGATCGCGACGCCGGCGGAGTCGTACCCGCGATACTCCATGCGACGAAGACCGTCGATCAAAACGGGGGTCGCGAGCTTGTTGCCGACGTATCCGATGATGCCACACATAGCGGTGTTGTCTGAAGAGGGAACTACGCGGACGCGCCAGCCAGTTCGGCCAACGGCTTTCTTGCCTGCGCGATGAGTTCGCGCGCGGCAGCTTCGGAGGGTGCTTCGGAAATCACGCGGACAATCGGCTCGGTACCCGATGGACGGAGGTGAACCCACCGATCGGGCCAATCGAGTCGGAGTCCGTCCTGCGTGTCTGCTACCGCATCGGCAAACTCGCGCTGCAGCGCCGAGTACACCGCATCGAGCGCGACGTTCGGCCGGTCGAGCTTGTCCTTGACGATGACGTAGCGCGCCCGGTCGGCCACCAGCGCCGAAAGCGGACGACCTTCTTCGAGCATCAGTTGCAGCATCAGCGCCGCGCCAACCGGAGCATCGCGTCCGAGGTGCATCTCGGGCAGAATCACCCCACCGTTTCCTTCACCGCCGATGGTCGCCCCCGCGTCGCGCATCGCGAGCGCGACGTTTACTTCGCCAACCTTGGCGAAGTGAAAGGGCACTCCCATTTCGTGCGCGACATCCGACACCACTTTGCTGGTCGACAAGTTGGTCACGACGGGACCGCGACGATGTCTGAGCACCGTGCGTGCCGCGAAGGCGAGCGTATAGTCCTCACCGGGCGCTTTGCCGTCGTCGAGCACGAGCGCGAGTCGATCGACATCCGGATCGGTGGCCATTCCGATGTCGGCGCCCGTCTGCGCCACGAGGCGCACGAGGTCGCCCAAGTTCTCCGCGACCGGTTCGGGCGGACGCGGAAACTTGCCATCGGCATCCATGCCAATGGCAAAAACTTCGCAGCCCAGTTCAGTCAGCAATTGCGGCATGATGACGGAACCCGCGCCGTGGCAGCAGTCGAGCGCCACTTTGAACCGTCGCGCGCGAATGCCTTCAACGTCGAGAAAGGGCAGCGACAACACTTGGTCGATGTGCCGTTGAATCGCGCTCGGGTCCGACACCACGGCGCCCAGCCGATCCCACGTGGCGCGCGGTATGCCCGAGTCCAGCAACGAACGCATCTCCGCGCCTTCGGCCGCGGACAGAAAGAGTCCCGATGGGCCGATGAACTTGAGCGCGTTCCACTCAATCGGATTGTGGCTCGCCGTGATCCCGAGTCCGCCGGCCGCATGATGGTGCTCAACCGCCAGTTGAATCGTAGGCGTCGGTACCATGCCAATGTCGATCACATTGCAGCCAACCGACTGCAACGCACCGTGCACGATTCGCGTGAACATCGGTCCCGACACGCGACTGTCGCGCCCGACAACGATCGCGCGGTTGCCGTTTCGTGAGGCCCACGCACCGAAGGCGCTGGCAAAGGTCGCGACAATTTCCGGCGTTAGCGCTTCGCCGACGCGGCCGCGAACTCCCGAGACACTGACCATCAGACCGTCAAACGCCATCCCGCTCCTCGTCGATGCGGTTTCGCTCACTTTTGACGCAGCAGGCGCTGTTACACCGACGGAACGAACCGCCGACGAGGCCCTGCGTCGCTGTCACATCTGGTGACCCTTGAAGCTAGGGGAGCGATCGACGATCACCAATGATTCGCTCACCATGCTGCCCGGGCACTTCAGTCCATGCGAAAAGACGATTTTACCGCGCCGTCGTTACCGACTTGGCACAGTGTCGCACGACACCTATCGTCCCCCGCATGGCCGACCCGCTCAGCTTCCTGCCGTATGCGCTCGCCGCCGGCGGTGGCCACGTTGACGAGTGGGAGTGTGGACGCTTGGTGGCCGCCGGCCTCACGTTGCGGGCGCGATCGGCCTCGCTGACGCGTGCCTTGCTGGGACACCCGGCGGCGGTCTGCCTCCCTCCCAGCGCCGCGTTTCTGACGGCGCTCGCTGCCGCCGATGGTCACCCACTCTGGTTGCTTGATCCCGATGCGCCGACGTGGCCGGATCAGTCATCGCCCTCGCCGGTCGTCTTCAGCGCCCGAGCGTTCGCCGACCATCTGCCCTCGGCCGCCCTCATCGTCTGGCTCGATGACGCGCCTCGCTCAGCGGAATTAATCGATCCGGTCGCGGGCGACGCCGAACGACGCCTCGTCGACCTGGGTTCACACTTTGGGTTGCCCCTCACCGGCGACCGAGAGGTTGCGGGCGCGACGGAGTCGTGTCTGGTGGAGCTTCGCGACGACAACACGTCGGCGACGTATACGCATCGCGATCTGCTCTCCGCCGTCCGCGCCGTTGTGAAGGCTCCGCGCCATGACATCGCGCTCACGCCGGTGACCCGCGTCGAGGCAACGAACAGCTGGCACCGCGTCGACGATTTCGTGCACAGTGCCTGTGCGCCTCTCTACATGGGCGCAACGGTCACGACGGTGCGATAGCGCTCGCGTCGACGGGCTACGCCACGATCTGCAGTCGCGTCGGGCGCTGCACCGACCAGTCTGGACGCGGAAAAGACTTCTGCTCAATCGCGCGCTCGAACGCGGCCACGCACGTCGGGTCAAATTGCGAACCCGCGCATCGACGCAATTCCGACACCGCGTCCTCGACGCCCATGCCCGCGCGGTATACGCGTCCGCTGGTCATCGCGTCGAACGAGTCGGCGACGGCGGCGATTCGCGCTTCGAGCGGAATCTCATGACCGCGCAGTCCGTCTGGCGCGCCGTGGCCGTCGAATCGCTCGTGGTGCGAACGCACGACCGCCAGCGCGTGCGGCATCTCTCGCAGCAGCGGCGCCAACAACCGCCAACCGATCACCGGATGCTCCATCACGTGCGCGTACTCTTCGTCGGTGAGTGGGCCGTCCTTGTTCAGCACGGATTCGCGCACACCAATCTTGCCAATGTCGTGGAGACGGCTGCCGAGTTCGAGTTGTTCGAGCATCGTTGGCGACAGTCCGAGTTCCCGCGCGATCGCTACGGCGTAGCGTTGCACCCGGGTACTATGGCCCCACGTATAGGCGTCTTTGACTTCGAGCGCGTCCGCCAGCGACTGCAGCGACGCGAGAAAGAGTTCTTCATACTTGCGCGCCTGCATGGCCACGCGCTCTTCGAGCTCGGTGCGATACGCGCGGTTCTCGATCAGCAATCGGCGCTTCTCGAGCGCCTGACTCACTCGCGCCCGCACTTCTTCGATGCTGAACGGTTTGGTCAAATAGTCGAGCGCACCGGTTTCGAGGCAACGCACGGCGATATCGACGTCAGAGACGGCGGTAATCATGACCACGGCCGTCTCAGGCCACTCCTGGCTGATGCGCCGCAACAACTCTCCGCCGTCCATGCGCGGCATGTGGAAGTCGGAGAGCACCAACGGCACCGGCGTGTCGCGCAGCAAGCCGAGGGCGTCCTCCCCTGATGCGGCTTCGTCGCAGACGAACCCCTCCGCTTCCATCAGCCGACGCAGCAAAGCGCGCAACGGCGCTTCATCATCGACAATCAAGCAACGCTTGAGACCAATTGAACTCGGTGTAGCAGCCGGTGTCATTTCACGCCGCTGGCTTGGGGTCGAACGGGCCGTCCGGACCAATGCCGAACGACGTGGACCACGGCGTCGGACCGGCCGAAGAACCGCGCGATGCGTCTCGCCGGCCCGCCGGACGCCCGTTAGCTTCCCGCACTCCCTCCCCTTCTGCCCGCACTACCTGCAGACCATGACGCGCATTTACGACGAAGACCTTGCCGGCGGACTCTCCACCCGGGCGATTCACGCGGGCCAGCGGCCGGATCCGGTTTCGGGCGCCATCATGACCCCGCTGTACCTCACGTCCACATACGTTCAGGACGGGATCGGGCTGAACAAGGGATATGAATACGCGCGAGGAAAGAACCCGACGCGACAGGCCCTCGAACGAAACGTCGCGACGCTCGAAGGTGGGCGTCACGGCTTCGCGTTCAGCAGCGGGATGGGCTGCCTCGACTCGATCATGAAGCTCTTCCGCGCTGGCGATCATATCGTCTGCGCCGAGAACGTCTACGGTGGCACGTTCCGGCTGTTCGATCGAATCCTGCGTCATCTCGGCCTGTCGTTCTCGTACGTGGACACACGCGATCCGCAGATCGTCGCGGATGCCATGACGCCGGCCACCCGGGCACTACTGGTGGAGACGCCAACCAATCCGCTCATGTGGCTGACCGATCTTTCCGCCATGAGCGACATCGCTAAGCGGCATGGGGCACTGCTCATCGTGGACAACACGTTTGCGTCTCCGGTCTTCCAGCGTCCGCTGGAGTTCGGAGCCGACATCGTGTGGCACTCCACGACGAAGTACCTCAACGGTCATTCTGATATGATCGGCGGGATCGCCGTGGTACTTGAGGATGAGCTGGCCGATCGGCTCCAATTCATTCTCAATGCGGCCGGCGCCGTACCTGGCCCGTTCGACGCCTGGCTCGCCTTGCGTGGCACCAAGACCATGCCGTTGCGCATGAAGCAGCACGACGCCAACGGCCGACAGATCGCCGCCTGGCTCGCCAATCGGCTGGGGCATGAACGCGTCATTTATCCCGGACTGCCCAATCACGCCCAGCATGCCCTGGCAGCCCGCCAGATGAGCGGCTTTGGTGGCATGATGACCCTCGAGCTGGGCTCGCGCGACAATGCCAACCGGTTCCTGCAGGCCGTTCGCGTCTTTTCGTTGGCCGAATCGTTGGGGGGCGTTGAGTCGCTCACGAACCACCCATACACAATGACACACGGCTCCGTGCCCGCCGACGTAAAGCAGGCCATGGGGCTCACCGAAGGCATGGTGCGCCTCTCATGCGGCATCGAAGACGTCGATGACCTGATCAACGATTTGGACTCCGCTCTGAAGGGGCTCTAGCGCTTCGCGCGCGACGAGGGCCGGGGTGAATTGGTTGGAACTCCGGCCCTCGTGCTCCGTACGGGCTGAAGAATCGACTCGGCCCCTCAACCTGCCCGCCCATGTCGCGCACCCCCCTTACGCAGATTTCGTCGGTCACCTGGGAACATCCGGCTGACCGCGCCGCGCTCCAAACCCTGCGCGCGCTCCCAGGGTTCGACCAATTGGTCAATCGCATCGCCAGTGTCTTCGGCGAAGCTGGCGTCCGCAACTTGTTTCTCGGCGACGCCGTGCTGGTGGGCCCGACCCAGCGACCGCAGCTCTACGCGCTCTATCAGGACGTGCTCGCGGCGCTCGACTGGCCGGATACCGGCCATCCCGCACCGCAGCTTTACGTCACGCAAACTCCCATCGTCAACGCCGGCGCGGTCGGTTTCGGCAATCCGTTCATCGTAATCAGCTCGGGCTCGCTCGAACTATTGGAGCCCGAAGAGCAGCGCTTTGTGCTCGCGCACGAAGTCGGGCACATCATGACGGGTCACACGACGTATCGAACCATCGCGTTGATCGTGCTCTTCTTCGGCATGAGTGCATTGCCGCTCTTGGCGTCGATCGCGTTGCTGCCGTTCCAGCTCGCATTGCTCGAGTGGTATCGGAAAGCAGAACTTTCAGCCGATCGGGCTGGCATGCTCGGCGTGCAAGATCCACGCGCCAGCTTGATGACGTTTCTCAAACTCGCCGGCGGTAAGTCGCTCGGTGACACGATCGATCTCGACGCCTATCTCGCGCAGGCGGCGGAATACGAGATGGGTGGCAGTACGTGGGACGGTATTCTGAAGGCGCTCAACACGGCGCTGCGCGAGCATCCGTTTCACACTGTGCGCGCGGCGGAATTGCGTCGGTGGGAGCAGTCGGGCGCTTACGCGAAAATCGTTGGCGGTGAATACATCCGTCGCGGTTCGGAAGCGGAGCGTCCGCTGCGCGAGGATGTGAAAGAGGCAAAAGATTACTATGCCGATCAGGCGAAAGCGGCCGCACAGTCGGTTGGCGATGCCATCGGCAAAGCCGCAGATGCGTTCAAGGAAGCCTTCCGCTCGGCAGCAGGCGCCGCCGGGGCCGCTGGCGGCTCGGGAAGCGCGGGCGAGGGGTAACCGGCGGTCCCCCGGACCGCGATGTCTGCGTCTGTTCGGACCAATTAGCTTTGCCGGATGAAGATCCTTCTCCTCGGTTCGGGCGGGCGTGAGCACGCGCTCGCCGACGCGCTTTCGCGCGAGAATACGCGAGTCGAAATCATTGCTGCGCCAGGCAATCCGGGGATTTCGGAACTG
Organism: uncultured Gemmatimonadaceae bacterium; assembly: GCA_966096095.1. Classification (GTDB taxonomy): domain Bacteria; phylum Gemmatimonadota; class Gemmatimonadetes; order Gemmatimonadales; family Gemmatimonadaceae; genus Gemmatimonas. The sequence goes on from CBHTUR010000041.1 coordinate 8,614, forward strand.
GCGCGCCTTGTGCCAGTGAACGTCGCTGACGTAACGGCGATGGTCGCGCTGGCCGAGCATGAGCAAGTAGATCTGGTCGTTGTCGGGCCTGAGGCACCGCTCGCGGCGGGTGTCGTTGACGCGCTGCAACAGCGAGGTATTGCAGCGTTCGGACCGACCATGGGCGCGGCGACTGTCGAGACGTCGAAAGCCGATACCAAAGCGATGATGCTCGCCCATGGTATTCCCACAGCGCATGCGGAAACGCATCGCGATGCGGCGAGCGCCAAGGCCGCTGTCGATCAGCGCTTCGGCGCGCCAGTCGTGATCAAGGCGTCGGGGCTCGCCGCCGGTAAGGGCGTGATTGTCTGTCATACAGTCGCGAGTGCCTACGCCGCGATCGATCGTATTCTCGATGACAAAGCGTTCGGCGACGCTGGCAACGAGTGCCTGGTTGAATCGTTCATGACCGGTGAGGAGCTGTCGCTCTTCGCGATCACTGATGGCACCGATGTGATGCCCATGATTGGCGCGCAGGATCACAAGCGATTGCTCGACGGTGACGACGGGCCGAACACAGGCGGCATGGGAGCCTACACCCCCGTCTCACTGTCGACACCCGCGCTGGTCGACGACATCACCGAGCGCGTCTTTCTTCCGACGCTGCATGCATTGCGCAAGCGCGGCACGCCATTCACGGGGTTGTTGTACGCGGGATTGATGCTGACGCCTGAAGGGCCGAAAGTGGTTGAGTTCAACTGCCGCTTCGGTGATCCCGAAACGCAGGCAATCTTGCCGATGCTGTCGAGCAGTTTGCTCGAACCGATGCTCGCCGTGGCGCGCGGCGCTCGCATCAACAACCTCTCGTCATTCCGGTGGCGCGACGGGGCGTCGGTCACCACGGTCGTCGCATCAAGCGGCTACCCCGACGCGCCACGTACGGGGGCCGTGATCGAACTGCCCTCGTTCAGCGATGACATTCGCGTATTCCACGCCGGCACAAGACGCGACGCCCAGGGACACCTCGTCTCGAGCGGCGGCCGCGTGTTCGCGGTCACGGCGCTCGCGCCGACGTTCGCCGCGGCGCAGCAGCGCTCTCGCGATGCCGCCGGTCGGATTGGATTCGACGGCGCGATCCATCGGCGTGACATCGGTTGGCGTGAAGCGGAACGCCTGAAGCAGGCACACGACGCGGGTGCCTGAGTTACCCGAAACCGAAACCATTGCGCGCGATCTCGATGAAGAGATCCGCCAGGCGGTTGTTCGATCAGTCAGCGTATCGCGCGCCGATGTACTGCGCGAAATCACACCCGACGCGCTGGCGCAGGCGCTACGTGGCGCTCGTGTAGAGCGCGTGTGGCGGCGCGCCAAACTCATCGTGATCGATCTGGCAGCGCCGAGTGGCCTGCGTCATCTGGTCGTGCAGCCCCGATTTACCGGCGGTTTGCTCATCGCTGACGGGTCGCTGTCAGAAGCGGATGCGCCGTATGTGTGCGTCACGATGGACCTGACGGACGGCCGGTCGGTCTACTATCGAGATGTGCGCCGTTTGGGCACCGTTGCGCTGATGAGCGAGCAACGATTCGCCGACTATTCGTCGGCAATCGGTCCCGAGCCTCTTGACCCGGCGCTCGGCAGCGCCGAGTTTTCGGCACTTCTTCGGGTTTCTCGCCAGTCGGTCAAGGCCGCACTGATGGATCAGCGCAAGCTGGCGGGAGTGGGCAACATCTACGCTAACGAGGCGCTGTGGCGCGCTGGCATCGATCCCTCACGCGAAGCGCAGAGCCTGCACGTGGACGAGGCGTCCACGCTGCTGCAGGAACTGCGGGCCGTTCTGCGTGCCTCGATCGAGGCGCGAGGCACCAGCTTTCGCGATTACCGGGATGCGCGCGGTGAGCGTGGACGCTTTGTGGAACAGTTGGCCGTCTACGGCCGCGCAGGCGCCGCGTGCCCACGATGCGGGCGTCGTCTCGTGGGTACGCACGCGATCGACGGACGGAGCACCGTCTTCTGCGCCGGGTGCCAGCGCTAGCGGCGCACGCCGCGCCGCGAAAAAGTCGTCGGCTTCGATGCCGCCTCGTGCCGAGCAGCTCGGGCTTGAGGTGGGTTCGGCGGAAGGTGATGTCGCGCGATTGAGAGATCACGTCCGCGCCGGCGCGCGCAACGTGCCCGGCGTGTATCTCATGCGCGGCGCGCACGGTGATGTGTTGTATGTGGGCAAGAGTACGCAACTTCGCACGCGACTCATGTCCTATTTTCGTTTGCCGTGGCCGCAACACCGACACGCCCGCATGCTGCGCGAAACCGCGAGCATCGAATGGGAAGAGCTGCCCAGTGAGTTTGCGAGTTTGCTGCGCGAAGTTCGGCTCATTCGTGCGCACTTGCCACGATACAACATCAAGGCCGCGCGCCCGTTGCATCGTTGGTGGGTCATCACGATGAGCGATGGCATTGCACCGCGGCTCAAAGTGCAACGCGCAAGCGCCGCCGTACGCATCACGCGCGCAGCCTATGCGGCGCCCGCCCGGGCCACCATGATCGGACCTTTCTCAAGTCGCGCACCGCTCGTGGAAGCGCTCCGCGTGCTCAACGATGCGCTCGGTTTGCGCGACTGCGCCGATCATGTGCCCCTGTTTCTCAACGACGAAGTCGAGCTGTTCAACGAGCGCGAATACCCGGCGCTGGCTCGAACGCCGGGGTGTCATCGATACGAAACCAAGCGGTGTCTCGGCCCCTGCGTGGCGGCGTGCAGCGGACACCAGTATCACGCGCAACTCACGCGCGCGCGTGCCGTGCTCGAAGGCAAAGACGATTCGCCGCAGCAGATGCTGGTGAGGGAAATGGCCACCGCCAGCGCCGCGCTCTCGTTCGAGCGCGCGGGCTGGCTGCGCGATCGTCTGGCCGCGTTGCAGGAGCTCGAGTTGCAGCTCGCCCGCGTGCGCGAAGGAATGGCCCGCCCCAGTGGCGTCTATGCCGTGCGCGGAAAAGACGGCGACGATCGGGTATATCTCATCCGACAGGGCCGGGTCGTCTCAGAATCCCGGTGCACCGATCTCGACGCCATGCGCGCATTTCAGGAGCGCGCGTCACGTCCCGAGTCTACCGCACTCGGCATCACGCCCGATCATCTCGACGAAGTGCTGATGGTCGAGCAATGGTTTCGTGCGCCGGATCACGGCGCGCCGTCGGCAACTGTCGTTGAAGCGCTGGAGCAGCTGCGCGGCGTCTAGCCGATCAGGGAGTCGTCAGGCAACAACGAGATTAATTCGACATCGGCCTTTCGACCGTCGATGTAAAGTTTGCCGACGCTCGGCTGCAGCTTGAATCGACGGGGTCCCGCCGCGCCCGGATTGATCACAATGCGACGCGCGGCTCGCGTAATGAGTTGCTGATGAGTGTGCCCGTACACAATGACGTCGGCGTGCATGTACGCGCCCACAAGATTTGGCGGTGTGGTGTTTTGCACTTCGTGGCCGTGCGTGACCACTACGCGTACCTGTTCGAACATCTCGTCAATGCGTTCGACCAGATCAGTCCGTCCTGGCGCGTCTGTATTGCCCCATACGGCTCGCACGGGAGCAATCGTGGCGAGTTCGACCAGCACGTCTGACGGTCCGACATCACCGGCATGCAAGATCAGGTCGACGCCGGCCAACGCCGCGAAGACCTCGGGGCGCACCAAGCCGTGCGTGTCAGAGATGAGTCCGATAGTGAGCATGCGAGAAAGGTACTAGCTCCCGACGCCGAAGTCCCGATGACTGAGTTTTCCGGGATTCCTCGCGTTGATGGTATGCCTACTCAACTCCGCCTCATGGCGCGGCGACGCTGCCGCCGGATCTGTGCCTCAATTGTGCTCTTGTCGGCCACCGCCTGTGGCGGCGGCGGTGATCCAGCAGGTCCCGCCGCCCCACCGGCTATCACGTCAATCGTGCTCTCGCCGACGAGTGCTGTGCTTCAGGGTGTCGGCGCGACGACGAGCGTCAGCGCGACCGTCGCACCAAGTAACGCAACGGGCGCATTGACGTGGACATCGAGTAATGCCGCAATCGCGACGGTGAGCGGCTCGGGATCGAGCGCGACGGTGACGGCAATCGGCGCGGGCAGCGCGACAATCACGGCGGCCTCCGGATCTGTCAGTGGCAACACGACCGTCACGGTCACGCCGATTGTCCGAAGCATCACCCCGTCGCGGACAGCTGCCACCGTAATTGTCGGTGCGACAACGACGCTCACCGCAACGCTCGGCGCGGATCCTGGCGCGTCGACAGCATTGACGTGGACTTCATCGGCGGCGAGCGTCGCCACGGTCGACGCGTCAGGATTGGTTACTGGCGTGGCGCCCGGCACGGCAACGATCACCGTGTTATCCGTCGCGTTTCCGTCTGTCTCGGCAACGGTGGTGGTTACCGTCGCTTTTCCGGTGGTACGGTCGGTGACGATCACGCCGAGTAACCCCGGCGTGCTTGTCGGTGCGAATCGACAACTCGCCGCGTCGCTCGACGTGGATGTCGGCACGTCGACCGCCGTGACGTGGAGTAGCGCGTCGACCAGCGTCGCGCAGGTCAGCGCGAGCGGCATGGTGACGGCAGTCGCTCCGGGCACTGCTGTCATTCGAGCCACCAGCGTCGCCAACCCTACCGTGAGTGGCACGACCACGGTCACGGTCACCTCGCCGACTGTGCGCAGCATTGTCGTATCGCCCGTTTCACCGACCGCGATTGTGGGTGACGCGCCGCAGTTCACTGCAACACTTGATGCCGATGCCGGTGCCAACACTGCCGTGGTGTGGAGTTCAAGCAACCTCAGTGTCGCGACCGTGAGCGGCACCGGCGTCGTAACAACGCTCGCTTCCGGTAGCACAATCATTCGCGCCACGAGTGTGCTCGTGAACTCGGTGAGCGGGCAAACCACGCTGACGGTAACGCCACCGCCGGTGTTGAACGGTTGGCAGCAAAAGAGCCTCAATCCTTTCCCATCTGGGAGTACGGCTGACGTCGTTGAGAGCTGGTCGGCCGGCAGTACGCTCGCGTTCGCCGTCGGTACTCCAATTGCCGGTGAACGCCGTCTCTTCAAATGGGATGGCACGGCGTGGCTCTTTCAACAACTGTCGCCATTCGACAACATCTCGGCGATTGGCGGCACGAACACTGAAGTGTTTATTGGCAGTTCGGCTGGACGCATTGCGCGCTACACCGTGTCGGTCGCAGCGAATCCCGGATTCACCGAGATGAGTGTGCCGACAGTTGGCTGCATTGCTCGCTTGGTTCCGGCGGGCGGCTCAGCAATCGTTGCGCTCGCCAACACGACATCGAGTTGTTTTAATTCGCGCGCGGTGCTGATATACCAGGGCGCGAGTTGGACGCGACTGCCCGATCCGACCGTTGTTACGCAGATCGCGGATATCACAGCTTCATCACCAACGGACATCGTCGTCGCCGGCATTGGTGGAACCGGACTGCAACGCTGGGATGGTTCAGCGTGGACAACGATTGCGGCTCCTCCAACGGCGGGAATCCCGCAGAGCGTGACGCGTGTCGGCGGCGACCTGGTCGTGATCACGGGCGCATCGGCGGCCGCGCGGCTCACGGGATCAACCTGGACCGCGATCACGCCACCAACTCCGCGCCCCAACGCTGGTGGGTTGTCACTGCTGCGTGTGCGAGCGTGTGGCGGACAAGCGTACGTCGGGTCGACCTTTGACGGTCGCGTATTCCGGCTCGACGGCACCTCGTGGACTGAGATCGCATCGTACGGTGTCGCCGTGCCTGGCACCTACACCACGCAGGTGAACTGCGGTGCCGACAATGTGCTTCGCATTGTGGGCGCCGATGGGGGCATCGGTCGATTCACTGGCTCCTCGTTTACCTGGGAGACGTACTCGCCGTGGTTCTTCAAGTCGGTGATCGTTCGCCCGGATCTCATCTACGCGGTCGGCGGACATGGCATCGTTGCCAAATTCGATGGCACGCGCTGGCAGGTCGACGCGTCGGTGTCGAGCTTCGGGTATCTCGATAAGCTGTCAGCGACGTCCGATGGGCTCGTGCTCGCGTCGGGGGCGGGATCACCGGCTGGCGTGTGGCGGAAGTCGAACAACAGTTGGAGCTTCGACGCCATGGCGGCGACACCCAATGCGATTTGGGCGCAGTCGTCGACGAACGCGCTGGCCGCACTCAGTACTGGCGTCGTAATGCAGTTCAACGGGAGCAGCTGGCAAACGGCGGCGTCGCCGAATGCCATGACCGTCTCAGCGATGGACGGTGCGTCAGCATCGCTGGCGATTGCCGTGGGCTATAGCGGCAGCACGAGTACCGGTAAGGCATCGCGTTGGACGGGTACTGCGTGGAGCGACATGACGCTACCTGGTGGCGTGCCAAACGTCATCAACGTGAGGGTGCTCAACGCGACGCTTGCCTACGCCGTTGCATCCAACTCGGCGTTGCTCCGGTGGGATGGCTCACAGTGGATCGTCATGACGGGTCCGTCGACTACGGCCAACGATTTGCCTCTGCGCTCGGTCGACGCCACGTCGGCGAGCGACGTGTACGTACTTGGTGCGTCCGGTGTGCTTTTTCACTTCGATGGTACCGCGTGGTCGCGGCTCGCTACCTTCACCGCGTTCCCCGACGTGTCGCCGGCGTACACCTCAATCGCCGTCTCTGCGCAAGGAATTGGCGTCGTTACCGGGACGGGCGGTACGCTGTATCACGGCGCCGCTGGCGCGAACTTCAAACTCACTCCGGTTCGCCGTCGAGAATAGGAGACGCGCGAACGCTCCGCGAAACTAATTCGACGCGCTCTCGGCCCGTCGACGATTCAGCTCTGCCAACGCACCTTCGCCATCAACCGTATCCGGAAATCTCTCAGACATGCGACGCAACTCTACCAGCACTCGCCCGGGATCGTTAAGCGCTCCCACATAAAGATCGATCAGTCGGTGCGAGGCGTACAATTCATCGCTGCGGGTTGCGTCGGGCGATCGTCGAATCCGTAAGAAGAGCTCTTCCGCGCGCTTGGCGTCGCCCGACGCCGTTGAGTGCAGTTCTGCCTCCGCGCGCAGTAACGCAATCGTTTCGCCGCGCTCGGCCCGGGCGATTTCAAACTCACGCGTCGCGTCCTCCATCAATCCGGCCACGGCGAGCGATTCCGCTTTGGCATGACCGTCGGGACCACGCGAACTCCCGCCCGGTTGGGCAAACGACATGGTGGTGCCAGCGGCGACCCACTGAATCAATCGAATGGCCGCCAACATCAGCAGCACAAATCCAATCGCCGTCGCGGCCGAACTGAGCCACCGGTATTTGACCTGTGGCTCGGCAAACGTCAGCACCATGTACGCGACTGGCGTAAGGACTGCGGCGAGAACGACGACGCCAAACAGTTGAGCGCGACGACGACGCCGGCGTTCGGCCGAGATCGCGCGTTCAAAATGTTCAAGATCGAAGTCGGTCATACTCGTCGACGCATCCCGTTGGGGCGACGAACGGTGCGGATCGTCTACTCGACGTTACCTGACCATCGCCGGCCGATGTTGTGCTCAATGTCTAACTGATCGAGAATTCGGGCGACAATGAAATCCACCAGATCATCGATGCTGTTCGGACGATGATAGAATCCGGGTGCCGCCGGAATCACCACCGCGCCTGCTCGCGTGAGTTGTGTCAGATTCTCCAGATGAATCAATGACAGTGGCGTCTCGCGTGGTACGACCAGCAGACGACGGCGCTCCTTCAGTGTCACATCTGCGGCGCGCTCAACGAGAGAACGTGACGTGCCGTGCGCGATGGCACTCACGGTGCCCATCGAGCAAGGACAGATGACCATTCCACTTGTGCGCGCCGAACCAGACGCCGGCGCTGCACCGCGATCATTGTCGCTGAACACCGTCACGACGGCGTCAAACTCGTCGCGCCCAATGGAATCGCGCAGCGCGTCGATCGATGGATAGGATGTTTCCGTTTCCAGTAACCGAAAACCGTGACTGCTTACGATGAGCCACGTGGGCACGCGCAATTCCACCAGCGCGCGCAACAATCGCACGGCATACGGCGCGCCGGACGCACCCGTGATGGCGAAGATGACTGGGAGGCGCGAGCGGGATGTCGGCATCACGCGCCTCCTGCGATTGCCCGCGCACCCAACACGATCAGAAAAAACCCGATCGAGATGAATCCGTTCATCGTGAAAAACGCGGCGTCGAGCTTGCTCAGATCGCCAGGCTTTACCAGTCGGTGCTCCCAGACCAGCATCGATGCCACGCCCACGACACCGACGGCGAGCAGCAGCGAAACGGATTGATTGGCGGCATGCAACGGATCAGCGGCAACCACGAGCGCGAGGCAGATCACGGACACTACGTGCAACGCGCGCGAGAGCTGAATGGCGCGTGCCACGCCGATCGATGAAGGAATAGAGTGCAATCCATTCAGCCGATCAAAGTCGGCATCCTGAAGGGCATAGAGAATATCAAATCCGCCACTCCACGTAACGACCACCAGCGCGAAGACGCAGAGCAACCACCACGGATCGCTCCACGCGCCTGTCACCGCGAGATAGCCGCCAACCGGCGCAATGCTCAGGCCGAGTCCGAGCCATAGGTGAGACCATCGGGTGAAGCGCTTGGTGTAGCTGTAGCCAAGCACCCAGAACAATGCCACCGGCGAGAGCCACGCGCAGAGCGGGTTCAGCATGTAACTCGCCAGAAAGAAGCCGACTGACGCTACCGCCACCGACACCTTAGCCTGCGTCAGCGTGAGCGTTCCTCGCGGCAACTCGCGATTAGCCGTACGCGGATTGACGGCATCCACATCGCGATCGACGATGCGATTGAATCCCATCGCGGCGAACCGTGCGGAGGTAAACGCGACGATGACCCATCCCACGACGCGACCGGTAATCGGCGCCACCGTGCTCGCGAAGAGAACGCCAACGAGCGCGAACGGCATGGCGAAAACGGTGTGCGGCAGTTTCACGAAATTTGCGAGACGCACCGGCAATGACGCACCGTCGATGAGCTGTCCATCGCGCGCGCCCTTGGGCGGAGTGACGTGCGGAGTCATTGGAGAGGACATGCGCGTCAGGTCGGCGAGATCGGTGGCAGCCCCAGCGACGACCACATCGCGTCCACCCGCTGCTTCGTCGCCGCGTCCATTGCGATCACTTTCGGCCACGCGCGCGTGAAGCCCTCCTCGGGCCATTTGCGCGTGGCATCGATACCCATCTTACTGCCGTATGTGAACGCGCGACTGGCGTGATCGAGCACGTCCACCGGACCCATGGTGAACCGTACGTCCCGCTCGGGATCCATGTTGTTGAGCGCCACCCACCACGCCTCAACCGGATTGCGCACGTTGATCTCCTTGTCGACCACCACCAGCACCTTGGCCAACGACATTAGCCCCTGCCCCCACAGCGCGTGCATCACTTTGTCGGCATGTCCGGGATACTTCTTGTCGATGGACACAAACACGAGGTTATGAAAGCCACCCTCGGCCGGCATGTGATAGTCCACAATTTCCGGCGTGGTGAGCTTGAGCAACGGCAAGAAGATGCGCTCGGTGGCGTGCCCGAGATAGAAGTCTTCCATTGGCGGGCGCCCCACGATGGTGGTGGGATATACGGCGTTCTTGCGCATCGTGACCGCCGTGACGTGCACCTTGGGATACAGATCGGCTTCCGAGTAGAACCCGGTGTGATCACCGAACGGCCCCTCCACGATCAGCGCCTCCGCGGGATCGATATAGCCCTCAATCACGAACTCCGCATCGGCGGGTACTTCGAGGTCGTTTGAGACGGCCTTGGTGAGGCGCACAGGATCTTTGCGCAAAAATCCGGCAAAGAGAAACTCATCGATGTTGGGCGGTAACGGCGCGGACGCCGAATACATGCTGGCCGGATCGCATCCAACCACGATGCAGACGGGCATCTTCTCACCACGTTCCGCCATTTGCCGCATATGCTCGGCGCCGGTCTTATGGCGCTGCCAGTGCATCGCGACCGACGATTTGTCGAGCTGCTGCACGCGATACATCCCCACGTTGCGAATGCCGCGCGAGGGATCTTTGCTGATCACCGCCGTCATGGTGACGTACGGCCCGCCGTCCTCGGGCCAGCAATGCAGAATTGGCAGCTTGTCGAGATCGATCTCGTCGCCACGCCACACGATTTCCTGACAGGCAGGCGATCCACCTTTGGTGCGCGGCGGGAACTTTGACACTTCGAGCAGCCGGGGCAGCAATGAGAGCTTTCCCATGAAGCCGTCAGGCACTTTGAGATCCATGAGCTGCGTAATGCGCGCGCCGATCTCGTCGAGGTCGTTCACACCGAGCGCGAGCGCCATGCGTTTCATGGAGCCGAACAAGTTGATCGCCACCGGGATATTCGACAGCGTGCCGTCGCGCAAAACCGGCTTCTCAAACAACAGCGCCTTCCCGCCACCGGGCATCTTGGATACACGATCGGCGATCTCGGTGAGCTCAAGCTGCACCTTCACGGGTGTCGAGATGCGATGCAGCTCACCGATTCGTTCGATGGCGTCGATGAATTGCGCGAGGGTATCGAGAGACATCAGGTGCGCGTTGCGCGAGTGAAGTGCTTGTCAACCATCTAAGGGACCTGCGAACTGCAGGAACTGCGGGAACTGCAGGAACTGCGGGAACTGCGGGAACTGCAAACTGCGAACGGCGAACTGCGGGAACCGCAATTGAATCGCAGAGGAAACAGAGGAAACGGAGGAACCGCACAAGCAAACACCATCGCGGATATCTTCGTCGTACAACTTTGGAGCTTATTGTCGATCGCGCGATCTATTTACGAGCACACACGACGGGCGTCGACTACGGCGTAGCCAGCGCAACCAGAGAATTGCCTGCACACAGTTTCTCCTCCGATTCCTCTGCTTCCTCCGTGTTAAAATTGCCGTTCCCGCAGTTAGTAGTTCCCGCAGTGCGCCGATCCCGCAGTGCGCGTCAGGCCGCCACGCCGACGTGAATAGCGGCGATGCCGAATGTTTGGGGCGTCCAGGTTACCGACGAGAAGCCAGCGTCGCGCAGTCGTGTGGCTAACGCGTCGCCCGTGGGAAATTGTGCCACGGACATCGGCAGATAGGTATACGCGGAGCCGTGACCGCTCACCACTCGGCCAATCAGTGGCAGCACGTGGTGGAAGTACGCGTGATAGGCCCAACGGATCAACGCCAGGCGCGGCGTGGAGAATTCGAGAATGACGAATTTGGCGCCGGGTCGTAGCACCCGGCGGACCTCGCGCAAGCCGGCATCCAGATCAGCCACATTGCGAATGCCAAATGCCACGATCGCGCCGTCCACCGTCGCGTCGCGCAAAGGAAGCTGCAGTGCGTCCGCGCCCACCGGCGCCAGCACCGTGCGTTCGGCTTTTCCATCTCCGTGTTGCAGCATCGGCACCGCGAAATCCGCGCCGACCACGAAACCTTCAAATCCCACCTGCCGTGTGAGCAAGGCGCCCACGTCGAGGGTGCCAGCGCAGAGATCGACGTAGGTTCCCCGGGGGCGCGCGGTCCAGCTCAGCGCCTTGAGTGCACGCGCGCGCCACGCCTTGTCGATGTTCATCGACAACACGTGGTTGAGCAGGTCATATCGCGGTGCGATGTCCGAAAACATCGCCTGAACGTAGTCGCGCTTGCCGCGACCGAGCGCGGCGCTCGCTGCGACCTCTAGCGAATCTGGCATGCCGAAACTTCTCGGCGCACGACAGCGCGAGCAAGCGTTGGCGCGGACGCACGACCAAGATTTGCTCGACGCATGCGCCACGCTGGTCCATTGGTGCACAGGGGGCTAGCTTGTGACACCGCATGCCGACCTCCGACGAGCTGGCAACCCTACCAGACGCCGATGTCGTTCGTCTCGCCCAGCAGGGGCGCGAGCTCGCCTTTCGCGAACTCGTGCGCCGCTACGAACGACCGGTGTTTTCGCTCGTCTTCCGCATGGTGCGCGACCGCGAACTGGCGGAAGACCTGTCGCAGGACGCGTTCATCAAGGTGCTGAACCACATCGATCGGTACAGCCCCGAGTTCAAGTTCTCGAGCTGGCTGTTCAAGATCGCCAACAACGTCGCGATCGATCACCTGCGACGGCGTCGGATCGATACCATCAGCATGGATGGATCGCCGCACGCCTCGTCGGCAGCGGAAATCGAGGCGACCGCGTTGGAGCTTGAGTCGGAGCAGGAAAGCGCCCTCGACGAGATGGAGGCCAAGGAGCTGGGTTCGGCCATTGAAGTGGCCATCGCCAAGCTCCGCCCCGAGTATCGGGCCTGCATCATGCTGCGTCATGTGGAGGGGCGCGCGTACGAAGAAATCGCCGCGACCCTCGACCTGCCCCTTGGGACGGTCAAGACGTACATCCACCGGGCCCGCCACGAGCTTAGAAAGGCACTGGAAGGGCTCCGAGAGTGATCTCGCGCACGAAGAGACCCGATATTTTTTCCCTGAATCCACCTGAAACTCCCCACGGAGCGGCCGCGTAGGCCCCCCATGGAGGCGAATATGCAAGATCGACACCTGCGACCAGACGAAATCGAGCTGCTCCTCGATGGTGAGGAAGGCTTCGGCGTGGCCCCCCTGCGGGCACACGTCCGACAGTGTGCGTCCTGCACCTCCGAACTGGAGCAGGCGCGCGAACTGATGCTCGCCCTCGACGCGCTTCCCGACTTCGCGCCGTCGGCCGGGTTCGCCGACCGGGTCATGAGTCAGGTGCAGGTTTTCGAGCCGTGGCACGCCGCGGCGCTCAATACGGCCCAGCAGTTCGTACCGACCAGTCGGCCCGCGCGGGTCGCTGCGGGTGCCGGTGTCGCGGTGTCGGCCGGCTTGATCACCGCTGCCGGTACCTGGGCGGTCGCGCGCGCCGACATGGCGCTCTTCATGACCCAGCTCGGTCTTGAGCGGTTCCGCGATCAGGTCAGCGCGGCGACCAGCGATTTGGTGAGTACGGTACTCGGCCAGCCGGGACTCGATGCGATGCGGTCCAGCACCCCCGAGGTGATGGCGCTCATTATGGGCGGCTTCGTGGCGCTCACCGGACTTGGCGTGGTTGGACTGCGCGCCCTGGCCACCGCATCGCGCCGGGCGCGCTAAGGACGAGCGGCCATGCCCACTCTGGCCAGCTCCGGTCCGCTCGCGGTTGCAGGTGTGTTCGGCATCGGGCTGCTCATCGGCCTGATCGTCCTCACTACCGCCGAAGAATCGCTCACGGCGGTCGCCAAGGCGGCCGCGCGCGACATCGGCGGCAGCTTCTGGGTCGGCCTGCTCTGGCAGGTGTTGGCGCTTCCCTTGTTGGCCGTGCTGGTAATTGCCTGCGCGCTGACCATTATCGGAATTCTTGCGATTCCCGTTGTCGCGCTCGCGTGGGCCCTGGCCTACGCCGGCGCCATCACGCTGGGCCTTTTGGCCGTCGCGCTGGTGATTGGCCGCGCGCTCGCGGGTCGCGGCAAAGGGTCGGGCGATCGAGCTGCCGCGATGCGCGGTTTGGTGGTCGGACTCTTCGCGTTGTCCCTCGTCTGGTTCGGCGCGTCGCTCGTCGCGTACATCCCGGTTGCCGGTGTGCTCGCGCGTCTCATTGCGCTCGCATTCACCTGGGCCGTCGCCACGGTCGGTATGGGCGCCGTGGTCACGTCACGCGGCGGCATCGTGAAGTTCCGCATGGACACCACGATGACGGAGATCGCAGCAGTGCCGAGTTGGCAGACGCCCACGCCAGTGCAAGGAGTCGTCGCCGCTCGTCGTCCGGTGTCGACGCAGAGTTCAGATCTGTAATTTCCGATTCGCCCGTTCTTCGTGAAGCGATGTCGAATGCGGCATCGCTTTTTTGTTGGCCGATGAAATTGCGCGCATCGTAATCAATAAAGAACTACCCCAGATCTACACGGAGTGACCGACGATGTGCACGGATCAATCCGTGTTCATCCGGATTTTGTCCGCATTCATCCGTGGTAGTCAGATCCTCCTTCCTCAGCTCTCGTACCATCGTGTCGAACAGCCGACGATTACTACTCCTCGCGACCATCGCGATCACGCTCATCTGGGTGACGTGGTCCATCGCCGCGTACTCGGCCTTGCCGCCGGTGTTGGCGACGCATTTCGGACCAAATGGCGCGGCCGACCATTTCGCCGACAAGTCGATCGGTTCGTGGTTCACGATGACGATCATCGGCGTCGCGACCACGGCGCTCACGCTTACGCTCGCGCAGATCACCCACGCCAAGCCTGAGCTCTACAACATTCCGGGCAAGGTGGAATTGTTGTCGCTCCCGCGTGAACGCCAGTCGCCGTTTCTCGAGGAGATGGCGGTATGGATGACGTTGATGTCGCTCGGCATGGTCATCATCTTCGCCGGTATTCAGTTCGACATGTGGCGTGTGGCCGTCTCGTCGCAGCGAGGGCTATCGATGGTGTCATTCGCCACGATGGCGCTCAGCCTCGGCGGTCTCACGATCGGCACGCCACTGTGGCTGATGAGCTTTCGCAAGCGCGTAATCGCAGAGTCAGAGCGCGTGATCGCGGCGCGGCGGCAGAGCTAACGCGCGAGTAGCGGATTCTGCCAGCGGAGTCCGCGGAGGCGTGAGAAGTCCGCGATCAGCTTCAGCCTCGCATTTTGCGAATACGCTCGTCGTCCTCGAGATCATCGACAAACGAAAGAGCGTGCGCTGAATCGATGCCGTCAAGCACATCACCCATGCTCACGCTGGGCAAAATGTAGGGTTCGTCATTGGTTCGTTCCGACGCGCTGAGGCCGCGCTCGATCACGCGGCGCAGGCACACGGAGATCGACACGCCTTGACGATTCGCCATGTCGCGAACTCTCTCCAGCAACTCGTTATCCAATTTGATCGTCGTGCGCATTTCTGATCTTAGCAATGGCACGCTGTGACTTCAATGACGATTGCGCTGCAGGTCAGGCTGAATCGCCCCGCTTACCCTAAATGCAACACCACGCGCTCGCCGCGCCGTAGGCGATACTGCGCCGCCGCGCTGCCGTCGCGTACGGCGACTTCCACGAAGCCGCTCGAGCCCACCAACGCGACGAGTTCACCAGGCGCGGCATCGCCGTAGGTGCGCACCACACGCGCATGCATGCCGCCGAGTTCCACCGTGGTCGCCGCGCGCGAATGCGCGGCGTACGCCACGAGATTGGTGATCGCGTTACCGAAGCGATCGATAGTGAGCACTTCGCCCACCAGCGAACCATCGTGTTGGCGATGCGGTTGCGGCGTGCGACGACGCACGGGTTCGTGCAGGGGCTCACCCAATGCATCGAACGGTCCGCCGAGCGCAAGTTGTGCGGCCACGGGCGCAAACACATCGCGGCCGTGAAACGTGGCCGATGCGTGCGGGCTCACCGGCAGCGACACCACACGCGCGTCGAGCGCGAAGAGCGCGGGCGACAGCACGCCGTTGTCGGGCCCTACGAGATAGCGTCCGTCGCTCTGCACCGCGATCGCCGCGCGCGACGTGCCAACGCCCGGATCAACCACCACTAAGTGCACTGTGCCCGCAGGAAAGCGTCGCCAGTAACGTGCGAGCGCGAGCCGCGCATGCTCCACATCCTGCGGCGGCACGTCGTGCGACACGTCGAGCAGTGGCGCCTGCGGCGCGAGCGACGTGAGCACGCCCTTCAACTCGGCCACGTATCCGTCGGCCGTGCCGAAGTCGGTGAGGAGCGTGATAGCGGGCATGAAGTGCAAGCGCTGTGTGGTTGCGTGTGCGGCGCAACCACGAACACGGCGAGACTACTTCTTTCGCGTGTACAGGTCGCGCGCCAAGATGAGCTTGAGGGTGAACTTATCGGCGGCATCGGTGAGCCCGACACCGGCGCCGACTTCGACATCCCATGTTTTTCCGGCGTGGTCGATCACGCCATAGAGCTGATGCGACGCATTGTTGCCCGACTGCAGATTGTTGACGGCACCAAAGCCCGCGTACTCTTCCACCGCCACCGCCCACGCCTTATCGACATTGTACGCAAAACGTGACGATGGCGCGAACTCGAGCGCCTTGAGCCCGCCTTTGTACGACGTGTCGAAGATCGGATTGAAAATGAGATCGACTTTGTTGAGGTGCCATCCCACAATGGGGCGGAACTCGGAGGAGATGCGGTTCGTGTCCCACTGTTTGGCGTTGAAGCTCAGCTCAAAGCCGAGGCCGTACACGAACTTTTGCTCGTCGCCATTGGGGCGCGCGACCAGTGAACGCAACTTGAAGCCGTCGCCGGCAAAGCTACCCGATTGCTGCAGCGTGTAGAGCGGCAGGTAAAGTCCCAGCTCCAGCCACTTGGTGGCTCCATACGCGAACTCGGGGACACCGTTCAACGAGTGGTTGGACACCACGCCACCCGGAAATCCCGCGACCGCGATCCCCTTGGGCGTGTAGTTGTTGTGGAGCGTGATGTTGAAGGTGCCAGGATCGGCCAACCCGCCTTGATACACTTGGATTTCGTCGGCCTGCGCAGATGCCACGGTGGGAGTGATGACCGTGCCCAGCAGAAGGGCCGACGCGGAAAGCAGGCGGGACACGAAGGTCATCGGATAATTCGTGGGGGGGGGTGGGATGAACGCGGCGTCGGGAATATACGCGCGGATCGAGATCGCCGTTGCTCACCTACACTCTCACCCGCCGCCACCGCCCGCTCCCCCACAACACCGCCATCAACACACCGCGCGCTGCCGCGGTGAGCGCGAGCGTCCACCACAAGCCCGTCGTCCCGAATTGCGTAGCGGCCCACGCGCCCACGGGAATGCGCAACGCGGTAATCGCCGTGCTGCCCAACATTGGCGGCAACGTCCACCCCGCACCTCCCATCGCACTCTCCAGCACCACTTCGGCGCCCAGGAACAACTGCGAGAACGCGGCGATTCGCAAATACTTCGACGCTTCCGCGATCACTGCCGCGTCGGTTGAAAACAATCCCGCTAGTGTGTCAGGTATCGACACGGTGACGAGCGCCATCAGCACGCCGAGTGCGGTCACCAGGCGCATCGCGCTCCATCCGGCCGTGCGCGCACGCTCGGCGTCGCCGGCCCCTAAGCTCTGCCCCACAATCGCGGCGACGGCGGCACCCGCGCCCACACTCACCACGTACACGACGCTTTCCACACGAAAGCCCAGCCCCAACGCGGCGAGTGCGGGCGTGCCGAATTGTGTGGTGGTGCGCGTGAGCATCACGTAGATGAAACTGAACGCCACGCCCGTCGTGGCCGCCGGCGCACCAATGCGCGCAATCTGCGCCCACACGCTCAAGCGCGGCCACGCGAGCGTGATCATCGCACGCTTACGCAGCAACCACACGCCCACCACACACGCCAACGCGCGCGGCACGAGCGTGGCCAGTGCGGCACCACGCACGCCCATGGCCGGCACCGGACCCGCGCCCAAAATCAGCAGCGGATCGAGCAGCAACCCCAACACCGTAGTGAGCAGCAGAATGTAGAGCGGCGTGCGCGTATCACCCGCCGCGCGAAACGCCGCGTCCACCGCGAAGAACGCAAAGATGAGCGGCATGCCGCGCAGATACGCACCCAGATAGTGCTCGCCGATGTCGGTTACATCGGCACCCGTGTGCATCAGCGCGAACAACGTGTTGAGCATCACCGGCGTGAGCAGCGCAATCACCAACCCCAGCGCCGCGCCAAAAATCACGCCGTCGCCCACCACATGCGCCGCTTCGTGCGGCGTGCGCTCCCCATGCCGACGCGCGGCGATGGCATCGACGCCGATGCTCACCATCTCGCCGATCGAAATGACGAGCCAGATCCAGAACACACTCCCCGTCACCGCCGCGAGCGAATCGGCGCCGAGGTAGCGACCGATCCAGAACGTGTCGACGGTGTGGAAGGTGGTCATCAACAGATTCGCCGCGATCGCAGGGAACGCGACGCGGCGAATCGTTTGTGGCAGCGGCTCGGCGACAAGCGCGCCGACGGGACCCTGCGGCGCGTTGCTCAGCTGCCGTACCGCTCAGCGATGCGCGCCATCACGCGCGTAGCCACCTGATCGAGTTCCTTCGCCGCCTTCGAATTGGGCTCGGCCACCACAATCGGCCGGCCGCTGTCGCCGCCTTCCTGAATGCGCGGATCGAGCGGAATTTTGCCGAGCAACGGCAAGTCGCACTCTTCGGCCAAGCGCGCGCCACCACCGCTGCCGAACACGGCGATGGGCTTGCCCGTCTCCGGATTCTCGAAGTACGACATGTTCTCGACAATGCCGAGCACGGGCACGGCGGTGCGCTCGAACATCTTCACGCCGCGCAACGCATCGCCTACCGACACCTGCTGCGGCGTGGTGACAATCACCGCCGCATGCACCTGCGTGGCCTGCACGAGCGAGAGCTGCGCGTCGCCCGTACCCGGCGGCATGTCCACCAGGAAGTAATCGAGCTCGCCCCACTGCACGTCGCGCAAGAACTGCGTGATGATCTTCATCACGATCGGGCCGCGCCAAATGGCCGGCTGATCTTTCTCGATGAGAAAGCCAATCGAGATGACTTTGATGCCGTGCGCTTCGAGCGGAATGATCTTGTCATCGCGCACCGCGGGCGCCGCATCGACACCCAGCATGAGCGGCAAGTTGGGGCCGTAGATATCGGCATCCATGATGCCCACACGCTTGCCCTGCCGCGCGAGCGCGACGGCGAGGTTGACGGCCACGGTGCTCTTCCCCACGCCGCCTTTGCCCGACGAAATGGCAATGATGCGACCCAAGTTGGGATACTGCACCGGATCGGGCACTTGCTTGGGCGGCTTGGGTGCGGGTGCCGCCTCCATCACGGGCAGCGGATTGCGGCGGGCCGGTGTCGGTGCCGGGTTGGACTGGCTGGGATCACGCACATCAACTCGCACGTCGGTTACTCCATCAAGGCGTTCAATGGCCTGGCGCACATCGCGCACGAGCGTCGCATCATCCTGCGCGCCGATCATGAGCGTGAGCCGCACCTTGCCATCGGTAGTGGTCGCGATATCGCGCACCATCTCGGCGCTCAGCACGTCGACGCCGGTGCGCGGGTTCCGAACGGCGCCCAAGGCGCCGGAGATCTTTTCTTGCAGCGTAGGCATGGACGAAAAGTAGATGGCGGGGTGGGGCGGCTGTAGGGCGCCACGTGATTCCGGGGGCCCGCCCGCCGCTGCGATGAAATGATCGGGTCGGCGCGATTTCGGTGACACTCCGCTGACAGGCCGGTGCTATTGTGGCCCTGCCCGCACGAACGGGCGCGCGCGAACTCCGCGACCGGGCTCCGGTCCGCGATCCGAGGTCGTACGCCTTGTCACCATAGCACCATTACCACGCAGGAGCCTCTTATGACCCCGATTCATACGCGCATCGCCACCGGCGTTGCGGCGATTGTCTTTGGCAGCGCGGCCATCAACCTGACGTCGGCGCTGGCCCAAGAGTCGCCGACCGCGACACCCACTACGACGGACACGATCTCCACGACATGTGGGGCCGGAACCCTCGCCTCGTGCGGGACCAAGCCAGTTGAAACGTGCGATTTCGCGTTTGGCTTTTCGTACGACAAGGAAAAGGGATTTTCCTTCAACATAGGCTGGACCAACTGCAAGGTCACCGGCTCGGTTCCGATCTACAAAGATCTCGCGCCGAGTTCGTCGTTGAGCATGTCGTGCAACTTGCTCAATCCGTTCTTGGGCATGCCGGCCGGCAGCGGCTGCAGCGACTAACGGTGCCGTATGCGTTCCGCGATTCGATTTGTTGTCGCGGCGCTCGTGCTGCTGCTCGCCAGTGTCGTGGTCGACACTGCGCGAGCAGCTCCGCGCGAGGGGCTGCTCGCCGCGCTCTCGCCGTATCTCCTCCCGACGCGACCGGGCGTACCGATTCAGGCGGCGGTACTGCTGCAGGCGGCCGATTGCACCGGCAATCTGCGACTGCTGGACGTGCTCCAGCGTCCGCGCGTACGCGAGCAGATGCGGCTCGCCATCATCTGGTACGTTGGTCCGCCGGCCGACACGCTCGTTATTCGCGCGCGATTGCCGCGCTGGACGCGTCGCACAGCTTTGCAGCCCATGTCCGGCGCTGCGATGCACGAGTTGCGGCAACTGGGACATCGGGAAACGCCAACGCTGCTCGTGCTCGACGCCGGCGGCCGTATTCGCCTCACCACACAAAGTCCGCGATCGCCTCGCGAATTCGCGGGATTGGTACACGCCATTGAGGGGCTCACATGGATAGACGATCTCTAACTCCGCAAGCGCGCACCGTGGTGTTGATCGGATGGCTTCTCGCGAGCCCGTGGCAATGGCTCGCCGCCCAAGGGTCCGCACCACACACCGCAGCGCGCGCGTCCGCCGCTCACGGGCCTTTCACGCCGGTGCCGCCGGTGGCGTTCTCGCCGTCGATTCGGCGCTTGCCCCCCGATTCGCTCTGGCAGCGCGTCTGGCTCGCCGGCGGCGATTCGACCACGGATCTGTTTATCGAGCCGCGCCATGTGGCGGTGAGTGGTGATCTCGTGCTCGTCCTCGACGTAGGCACGCGAGAAGTCCGCGCACTCGACGCGCGCACCGGCGCATCGCGCTTTCTGCTCCGCGCGACCGGCAGTGGTCCGGGGGAATTTCGACGACCGTCGCTGCTCGCCGCGACGCCCGACGGATTCGCCGTGGTGGATCAGGCCAACGCCCGACTGAGCGTATACGATCGCACGGCGCGGTTTCGGTGGAGTGCGCCCATTCGCGATGTCTTCACGATGAACGGACTGTGCATGGGCGAGGGTTCACACTTCCTGGCCACACTCACTCGCCGCGATTCGTCCGTCGTGGAGGCGGATTCGTTGGGGCGCGTGGTAGCCGTGCGATCAATTCCGTGGCAGCAACTCGTCCGCGGCGCACCGGGATTCGCGTATACGCACTTCACCAGCAACGCGGTCAGCGGTCGCTGCGTGGTGGCGCCCATCTTCGGCAGCGAGTGGGCGCTGGTACCGATGCACAGTGGCGCCTCTCGCGCGGTGCTACTGGAGCCCGGACCGCAACCGTTGGTGACAGTCAAGACCACGGTGCTTGAACGATCACCCACCCAAATGGTGCGTGAGCAGAACCAGCAGTCGAACACCAAGCAAGCGTCGCGCGGTGCGCTGTTGATCGGCGACACGGCGATTGTGTACGCATCGCAAACTGAGAAGTCGCCGTACAAATGGCTCGACTACTATCGCGCCGCCTCGGGCGAGTATCTCTACAGCCGGCGACTACCGTTCATCGCCAACGCCATCACCATTGGACGCGACGGTGTGTTGTATGCGACGAGTATTGGCGAGAGCCAATCGGTCGTAGTCGCCATCAAGCCCGCGAAGAAGTAGCGCGTGTGCCACCGGGAGACGGGAGCTTTCGACGGACGGAGCGGAGGCGTGACTGCAGGTGTGACGTCGACGGCGCCGTCTCCCGGAGCGCGGCATTGCCGTGCGCGACGACTACGCGGGCAAGTTGCCGCTCGCGAGATACGCACTCGCATCGGCCACCACGCGTGTCCGTACGTCGGCCAGAGCGCCCGTCAGCATCGCGCCTGACGCCTTCACGTGCCCGCCGCCGCCGTACACCTTGGCCAAACGCTGCACATCTACCGAGCCGGTGCTGCGAAACGAAACTTTCACCTTGCCGTGTCCGAGGTCGCGAAAGAACAGCGCGAGCTTCGTGCCGGCAATACTGCGCGGATGTTCGACGATACCATCGAGCTCTTCGCTCGTGACATCATACTTCTCCATGACGCCGGCCTCGACCGAAATCCACGCCAAGCCAAGTGACGCGTCGACTTCGAGCGATCCGAGCGCATCCCGCAGCAGTTCCATGCGTCCGACGCTCACCTGCGCGTAAATCCGACGATACATCTCCTCCGGATCGACCCCGGCGCCGAGGAGAATCGCGGCGATCGCGTGCGCGCGCGGCGACGTGTTGCTGAATCGAAAGCTCCCCGTGTCGGTCAAGATCGCGCAGTAAAGCGCGCGCGCGATGTCGGGGGTGATCTTCAGTCCGAGCGTGGTGGCGACGTCAAAGATCAATTCGCCCGTGGCGCACGCGCTGGTATCGGCCACCACGATGTCGCCGACCGGCACATCGCCCGGCACATGATGATCGATGACGCCGACTGGCACCGACAGCGCGCGCACCGCATCGGCCAACACGCCTACGCGACGCACGTCGTTGATGTCGAGCACGACGAGCGCGTCAACATCGCTCAGGGCGGCCGCGCCGCGTCCGCTCTGCTCATCAATGCCGTCGAGCAGAAACGCGAACATCGACGGCCACGGCGTCGGATTCACAATGCGCGCGTGCACGCCGCGCTGCTTGAGCAGCAACGCGAAGGCGACCTCGCTGCCGCAACCATCGCCGTCGGCGTTGATGTGCGTGGAAAGCGCCACCGTCATGCCCGACCGGAGCTGGCCCATCAGCGCTTCGATGGCCTGCTGCGTGGCGGGCTTCGGTGTCAGCAACGATTGCATCGTGTGAGGCACGTCGATTGGGAGAACGGTTCAGCGAACGAGAAGACGGGGCTGTGTACACAACGCGGCGCCCGTGGTATCGGGCGCCGCGTTGTGAAAGGTACTACCGAACGAACTACTTGCCGCCGGCTTCGCGCTTACCGATGGTCGAATTGCGCATGCCGTACACGAAGTACGTCGTCATGCCGATCGCCGTCCAGACGCCAAGCAACGTCCAGGTCAGGCCCGGCAACTGCGCCATCATGTACAGCGTGGCGCCCGCGCCAAGGATCGGTACCAGGGGCACGAGCGGCGTACGGAACGGGCGTTCGAGTTCCGGCGAACGCGAGCGCAGCACCATCACGCCAATGCACACGGTCGCGAAAGCGGCGAGCGTGCCACCCGACACGAGCTCACCAAGCAATCCGAGCGGGAAGAAGCCGGCGATGAGCAACGCGATGAAGCCAACGATCATCGTCGACGCCGACGGCGTCTGATACTTGGGGTGCACCTTGGCGAAGATCGGCGGCAGCAAACCGTCGCGCGACATCGTGTAGAAGATACGCGGCTGGCCCATGAGCATCACGAGTACGACCGACGACAAACCGGCCACGGCACCGATGTTCACGAGGTACTCGAGCCACTTGAGCTGCGGCACCGCTTCGAGCGCGGCCGACACCGGGTGCGCCACACCAAGCGCCGTGTAGGGCGCGAGACCGGTCATGACCAACGACATCAAAATGTAGAGTACCGTGCAGATAAGCAGCGACGCGATCATGCCGATGGGCAAGTCACGCTGCGGATTTTTCGCTTCCTGCGCAGCCGTTGAGACAGCGTCGAAGCCGATGTACGCGAAGAACACGACGGGCGCCGCGCGCAGCACGCCAGCCATGCCGTACTTCGTGCTGCCATCAGCGTTCGTCACCATGTCGGGAATGAACGGATGCCAGTTGGCGCGATTCACGTACATGAAACCGAAGCCGATCACGAGCAACACGATAATCATCTTGATGGCAACGATGATGTTGTTGAACGTCGCCGATTCCTGCACACCGCGAACGAGCAGCGCGGTCAGCGCCACGATCAGCAGCACGGCCGGCAAGTTGATCAGACCGTCGACCACCTGTCCGCCAGCAGCGGTACATGCATCGCGAGCCACAAACGCAGCTTTCGTCGCCGCATCCACCAGCGCACCACCCGTGGCCGTATCGACGCAGGTGAACGCGCGCACCACGTGGTGGCCACCTTCAACCGTCAGCGGAGCCGAGGCGAACGCCGCGGGAATGTGAATGCCGACTTCGCCAATCATGGCGCTGAAGTAACCGGACCAGCCGACGCTGACGGTCGAGGCCGCAAAGAGGTATTCGAGAATCAGGTTCCAGCCGATGAACCACGCCACACCTTCACCCATCGTGGCGTAGCTGTACGTGTAGGCCGATCCGGCGATCGGAATCATCGACGCGAATTCGGCGTAGCACAGTCCGGCAAACAAGCAGGCCAGACCCGCCAGCACGAAGGAGAGCGACACGCCGGGACCGGCGAAATTCGCGGCCGCAGTGCCCGTCAACACGAAGATGCCAGCGCCGATGATGGCGCCGATGCCGAGGAGCGTGAGGTTGAGGGCACCGAGGGTGCGCTTGAGGCCACCGTCAGTGTCGGCTTCAGCTCGAAGCGCCGTGATCGATTTCTTGGACCAGAGTCCCATGCGCGTACCTGGGAAAGGGGAAAAGGCGGGAAACTGCGCCCGGCTCACAGGCGGGAGTTCTGCGGGAGTTAAGCCGGGTTGTGACGACCGCGTACGGTGGGGCGCGGTCACCTACCTGTCAACACGCCAACGGGCCGCTTCCCGGATCTTTTCGCGATCCGGGGGCGGCCCGTGGCAGTCGCTCAGGCCAATCCTACCGCGTCAGACACAGAGTCAGACGGAATAGTTTGGTGCTTCGCGCGTGATGGTCACATCGTGCGGGTGCGACTCACGGAGGCCGGCCGTGGTGATCCGTACGAATTCCGCGTCGGTCCGCAGCTGGTCAATGTTGGCACAGCCCACATAGCCCATACCGCTGCGCAGTCCCCCGATCATCTGGAAGAGCACGTCGCCAGCCGGTCCTTTGTACGGCACTCGCCCTTCGATGCCCTCGGGCACGAGCTTCTTGGGTGACATCTCTCCGTCCTGGAAATAGCGATCGGCGCTGCCGTCCTGCATCGCGGAGAGTGAGCCCATGCCGCGAATCATTTTGAAGCGACGGCCTTCCAGCAGGAACGACTCGCCGGGGCTCTCCTCGGTGCCGGCCAGCATCGATCCCATCATGACGCTCGAGGCCCCGGCCGCGAGGGCCTTTACGATATCGCCCGAGTACTTCACCCCGCCGTCCGCGATCACCGGAATGTCGCCGGCTCCCTCCACGGCATCCATCACGGCGGTGATTTGCGGAACGCCGACGCCCGTCACGACGCGCGTCGTGCAAATCGATCCGGGGCCGACACCAACTTTCACCGCATCGACACCGCGAGCCACCAGCGCGGCAGCGCCTTCACGCGTCGCGACGTTGCCGGCAATGAGTTGCACCTCGGTAAACGCTTCGCGCACGCGAGAGGTGGCTTGCAGCACGCCTTCACTGTGTCCGTGCGCGGTATCGATGACCAGCACATCGACTCCGGCCTGGATTAACGCGCGAGCACGGTCGAGATAGTCGCCACCGGCGCCGATGGCAGCCGCCACACGCAGGCGTCCGTGCTGATCCTTGTTCGCGTCGGGATACTGCCGGCGCTTATGAATGTCTTTGACGGTGATGAGGCCCTTGAGCACACCATCCTCGTCGACTACCGGCAATTTTTCGATGCGATGCTTGCCGAGTATGCGTTCAGCTTCATCGAGGGTCGTACCCACCGGCGCTACCACCAGATCTTCACTGGTCATCACCTCGCGCAGCGGGCGATCGAGATCGCGTTCGAACTGCAAGTCGCGATTCGTCAGAATACCGACGAGCGTGCCGGCACTATCGACGATCGGCACCCCGGAAATCTTGAAGCGCATCATCAGCGCCACGGCTTCGCGCAGCGACGCGGTGGGCGAGAGCGTGATGGGATTGAGAATCATGCCGCTCTCGGAGCGCTTGACGCGATCGACTTCGGCGGCCTGTCGATCGATCGACATGTTTTTGTGCAAGACGCCGATGGCACCGTAGCGAGCCATCGCAATGGCCATTTCGCTTTCGGTGACCGTATCCATCGCGGCCGACGCGAGCGGCACGTTGAGCGTGATGCCGCGCGTGAAGCGCGAACGGATGCTCACTTCCTTCGGGTGCGTCAGCGAATGACGCGGCGCGAGGAGGACGTCGTCGAAGGTCAGCGCCAGCGGCTGACGAATGCGAGAGCTGGAGGAGGGTTCCATCCAGCAAAATAATACTCGACTGCAGTACTTGGTACTTGGTACCGGTACTTGGTACTGGTATTAGCTGCGAGTACTCGGTACCGGTACTGAGTACCGGTACCGGTACCGAGTACCAGTACTGGTAGGTAATACCTGTACCGAGTACCGCGCACCAAGTACTGTCGTTCGCTTTACCGACGCGCCATCCGCTTCAGCCGACGCCGAATCCCCGTGGGCAGGAAGAACCCCGCCGCGCTCACCATGCCGGCCAGATTGACATCCGACAGGTCGTCCGGGTCGCCACGCCAATGGTCGGCGATGACGCGACGGCCCGTGTTCTCGACCAGCCGTTGCAGGGCCAGCATCAGCAGAAAAATGTCGTCGACTTCACCGAGGAACGGGATGAAGTCCGGAATGAAATCGAGCGGCGAGACGATGTAGGCGGCGGCGGCGATCACGAAGAACCGATCCAGGCGTGACACCCGGGAGTCGGACATCAGGCCCAGCAGCAGTCGCACATACGACGGAATCTGGCGGATCGCGCGGAGCACGGTACGCTTCGCACCGGTTCGCGGCCGAGGACGCGGCTCCCGGTCGTCAACATCAAACTCATCCGACTCGCGGCCATCAGTCGCGGCCATTTCGTCGGTCGCGTGGCGACCGAGAAAGCGCTTGCGTTCGCGACGCCCGCCGGCACCACGACCAGTAAAGAGCCCGCGCTCAGGGCGTCCTTCAGCGCGATCTTCGGCGCGTTCGCGAGCCATCTCAGATAGTCGGCTTCGGGGCATTCGGATCAGGTGGGGCGGAAGACGGAACGGTGGAGCCGCTCGGCGCGACGGCGACCGGAGACTGCGTCGATGCTACTGAGGGGGCAACGCTCGCCGACGCCTCGGACGGAACGGGAGCACCGACCTGCTCAACCGCAGTTCGGGCGGCCGTGACCACGTCGCCAGCCACGGACATCGTGGTCTGCGCGACTCCATTCAGTACACCGACGGCCCGGTTCAAGAGCCCCATCGTCTCGGAAATCGTTGTGACGGCCACCCCGCCAGCGCGCAGTTTGTCCTCGACGCCCTCGGCGAAACGCTGCAACACGTTGACCGGCGCCGCCGGCTTTTCGGCGTAACGCGCCTCAAGAAACTCGACGTAGTCGAGTACCTGATAGAGTCGCTCGTCGCTGAGCGTGTCGAGCTTTCGATGTATGCGATCTCGGACGTAGTGATTCACGGCTCCTCCAGAGGCGATCAGGGGCACGACACCATGTCGTGCGTCCCCGTACGGCTCAGCCGCGCCAGCGTTTCCGTTCGCCGCGCGCGTCGATATGGCAATATGGCGTCGCGAAGCGCGGGCTGCTGTACACGCCCAGTCCACCCGCCAGTTCCGGGTGCATGCGCTCGACCCAATCGACCGCGGTTTCGACGCGATAGGCATCGAACAACGTGAGCCGCCCATCTCCGTCAGCATCGATGGCAACGTCGGCCGCATCGCCATACAAGTGTCGTGAATCACGGGCCGACCCTTCGACGCTTGAGTTGTGCAGCGGCGTGCGAAACCCGCTGTGCACCGACAGGTCGAAGGTCATCTTCTCCTCGCCGCGCCGGCGTGCGAGCTCGGCCAACACCAGCTCCACCTTGTCGAGCACGCGCGGATCGATTGCCACGTAGCGCGGCCACATCGTCTGCGAATCGTGCGTGATGAAGTCACGCAACTTGAGATGACGCGTGAGCGGGAGATCCAACTGACTCTCGTGAACTTCAGCGAAGCCAGCCGGTTTCTCGGCTTGTTCGTCGTGCGACCACTCCGACGGATAGCGACCGATCTGATACCCGTTCAGCGAGCTGCCGAGCTTGAGTTCAAACGGCACGATGACCGCGAGGCGCGGCTCTGCGATTCGCTGGGTGATGCCGTTGAGCGTGAGGGTGAGCTCGTAGAAACCCGGCTCGAGTGGCGCAAGCAAGGTGTCACCATCGAGTGGCCGCGCCACGTCGCCGCTGCTGTTGCTACCGACCTTCACCCACTGGTAGGTGAAGCCCACCCGCGATCCGCGAACGGACACCGGAAACGCAACCCGTTCGCCTTCGCGGACGAAGCGCATGCGCACTTCACCACTGAGTCCTTTGCCCGTCGTTGCGGCTTCAACAACCGGCACCGCGCGACGAGCGCTTTCGGCCGACGAACCGGCCAGCAAGTCTGTGGGCGGTTGATAGAGCACGGCCGCCACGATCGCCGTGACGCCGCTCGCGATGATCGCGGTGCGGCGAATCACAACTCGCCCCAGCGCGCGCGCGTACCGCGCACATCGATGTGCACGAACGGTCCATGCGCCGACGTCGCGGGATACACGCCAATGCCACCAACGAGTTCAGGGTGACGTTGCTCGACCCGCTCCGCGGCCGCCGCCAATACGCGGGCGTCGCGAATCGTGATGCGACCATCACCATCGAGATCGCTCATCCAATCACGCGATCCATTCACCACGTAAACATCAGCCGCGTCTCCGAACTGGTGACGACTATCCTGGACGCGTCCACCGGCGCCGACGCCTTGCGCATTGTATTGCGGCGTGCGAAAGCCCGACATCACGCGCAGGGTGGACACGCTCACGCCCGTCTGTTGCAATTCGTCCATCACCAATTCGAGCTTGTCCACGAGCGGCTCGCGCAGCACCAGAAACTTGGGCCACACCTGCGACTGATCGTGCGTCAGAAAATCGCGCAGGCGGAAATGCTCGGAAACGGGCGTGTCCTGATTGCCGGGCGTGATTTCCACGAACCCCGCGGGATTCGCATACGCGTCACTGCGCGGCGCGCGACGTTCGGCGGGGAAGAATCCGATGCGATAGGCGCCAATGCGTCCCTTCACCTTGTCGGCAAACGGGCGCAGCGCGATGAAGCGGAGCCCGTCGGAATCGCCAACCGCCGGCAGCGTGGCCAACTTCGATGGATGAACGAAACGCGCTCGCAGCTTTCGGCTGAGCCCACGAAGCGAGTCGAGCAACGAGCCGTCGGCCAACCGATGGCGCGGCTCGCCGGCGTTCACCGGCCGGACCGTCGCACCTGCCACCAGCGCGAACACGACCGCGGCCAACACCCCAACCGGGCGCAGACGAGGGCGGAGGCGATTCGTGGTAAATCGAGAAGACGGCAGCGACAAATGCGTACCAGCGAAGAGGCGTTTGCCTCGTTGAAACCGAGAGAGCGGCACTGCTTGAAGGACGACCGTACTCACGTTCCGTCGCTTCTTTCCTATACTAGGAAATAGTGCTGGCGTGGAACGTTACGACGCGGGCCCGGTCGAGCGAACAGAGCCTGAAAATATAGCCAAACGGAGGGTGCGACGGGTGCTGGCGGACGGCACTAGTAGATGTAAACTGGCGTCCCGACAGCGACGATCTCGTACAGATGGGTGATGTCTTCGTTCCGCAGCCGCACACATCCGTGACTCACCGCCTGTCCAATGCTGGACGGGACGTTGGTACCGTGCAACGCGTAGCCGTCTCCGAGGTAGAGGCGGTAGCTGCCGAGAACCCCGAGGTACTTGCGCTGATTGGTGCCGTAGGGCGGCACGATGATCTTGCCGTCGGCAACGATTTCGCGCCCATCGGAGGCGGTGAGGGCGCGCACGGAGCCGTCCTTGTTCTTTCGCACCACGTCGTTGCCGACCACGGTGATTTCGCCGCCGTCGCG
>CBHTUR010000042.1:0-34440 GCA_966096095.1 uncultured Gemmatimonadaceae bacterium
GCGAGACCGCGTCGATGAACGACGCGCGCAACGCGAGACCGCGTCGATGAACGACGCGCGGATGGCGAGTGGAGTCGATGTCGGCGGAACGTTCACGGATCTGGCGGCTATTGCGCCTGACGGAACGGTACACACCGCGAAAGTATTGAGTACACCGGGCGACCGCGCGGCGGCCGTTCTCGATGTGCTGCAGGCATCGCGGTTGTCGCCGCCGCAGTTGGACTACATTGCGCACGGTACGACCGTAGTCACCAACCTGCTGCTCGAGCGACGCGGGGCCAAGGTCGTTGCCTGTGCCACGATCGGCTTCACCGACGTATTGGAGCTCCGCCGACAAGAGCGCGCCGGGTTGTACGATCTCACGAAGCATCATGCGGCGCCGCTGGTTGGCCCCGGCGATGTGCTTGCCGTGCGCGAGCGCATGGTGCCCGAGGGCACGCTACTACCGCTCGATCTGGCGACGATTGATGCGCTCGCTGACGAGATCATCGCGCGCGCTCCCGATACGGTCGCCATTACGCTGCTGCATGCCTACGCCGACAGCGCACACGAAGCGCAGTTGGCCACGTTGCTGCGCGCACGTTTGCAACCCGCGCTGCCAGAGTGCGACGTCATCTGCTCGCACGAGGTGCTGCCGGAGATTCGCGAATACGAGCGCATGGCGACGACGGTCGCAGAAGCGTACGCCAGACCGGCGGTACGACGGTATCTGTCAGGACTGGCCTCCCGTCTTGGTGAACACGGCTATCCGGCACCGCGCGTGATGACGTCGGCAGGCGGTACGCGTGAGTCGGCCGATGCCGCGACGCACGCGGCGTCGCTGGCGCTGTCAGGGCCGGCGGGCGGTGTCACCGGCGCCGCCGCTGTCACTCGCGCGCTCGGTATCGATCGCGCGCTCACCATCGACATCGGCGGAACGAGTGCCGACGTCGGGCTCATCGTCGACGGCGAACCGTTGGTGGAACGCGGCGGCGATGTTGCAGGCGTTCCCATCGCATTGCCGCGCGTACTGGTGGAGGCCGTGGCGGCCGGCGGCGGCAGCATCGGTTGGATCGACGCCGGTGGAGCGCTACGCGCCGGGCCGGAAAGCGCCGGAGCCGCCCCGGGTCCGGCTGCGTACGGAAGAGGCGGTGCGCGTCCGACGGTTACCGATGCGCATGTGGTGCTCGATCACATCGCTGAAGGCACCTGGAGTGGCGGCGTTACCATCAGCAAAGCGCGCGCGCGCGAAGCGGTCGCACATCTCGCCTCACCACTCGGTGTTTCTATCGAGCGCGCGGCAGAAGCGCTGATTGCCACGGCCGATGCGACCATGGCGCGCGCGTTGCGACGCGTGTCGATCGAACGCGGCATCGACCCGCGCGATGCGGCTTTGGTGGCATTTGGCGGCGGCGGTCCGCTGCACGCGTGCGGACTCGCCGAAAGACTGGGCATGACGCGCATTGTCGTACCGCCGCACGCGGGCGTGCTGAGCGCCGTGGGCTTGGCGCTTGCCCCCGAGCGGCGTGAGGCCGTTTCGAGTCTCGTTACGCTCACTACCCAATTGGACGCGAGCGCTTTGGCGCAGCGACTGGAGGCGGCCGCGCAGGCGCTGAGTGAACGCGTACCCGACGAACGCGCGCGAATGGCGCGGTGGTGGGTGCGAGCACGGTACGAAGGGCAAGGCTACGAAATGGACGTTGCGCTCGAACCGGGTGACAGTGGCGCGCAGATCGCCAGCCGGTTTGTGGCGCGTCATCTTGAGCGCACCGGGTTTTCGCTCGATCGACCGGTCGAATGCGTCAGCTTGCGCACCGTTGTTGGTGGTGCGCCATGGCCCGTGCAGTTTGCACGGCCGGATCGCAACGGAGCGCTGCCGGACGATCTCGACGATGGACGCGCGATGTCGCGCGCGATTCTCGGGCCGTTTGTCGTGCGACTCAGCGATGCGACGATGTATGTCGCGAGCGGATGGTCGGCGCGCGCGCTGCCAATCGGCGGCTGGATGCTGGAGTACGTCGCATGACGCCGATCGCGCGTTCAGCGCCGACATCGCCGACCGAGAAATCGCTGCGTGCCGAAGGGCGCATTGTTGGCGAGCCCGTCTCGCCGCTTCTGCCGTCGAGCGGTGAGGTGTTTGTGCTGCTGGTCGGTGAGGCGCCCGGGCCGCGTGGTGCCGACAAAAGTGGCGTGCCGTTCTTCGGCGATGCGGCCGGCAAGCACCTGTATGGAGCGCTGGTACAGATGGGCGCCGTAGAGTTGCCAGCGTTGTGTTCCGCGCTTCCGTGGGACGGTGCCTTGTTCCGCCGCAACAATCTCGTTCCTACCGCGCGCGGCGTCGCGCTTGGCAACGCCTTTGATCGATGCCCGACCGACAACGGTGCGTCGTTTCGCGCGCCGTCTCGCGCCGAGCTTGAAGGCGAAGCAAACCTCGCGCGGCTGCAGCGAGAGCTGACCGTACTGCGCGCGCGCGGACTGCGCGGCATTGTCACACTCGGGCGCGTGGCGGCGAGGACGATTGAGGCCGTGTGCGCGCGCGACGCCGAGAGCGGCGCGCTGCTTCGCGTGGGTGTGCCACATCCCTCGGCGCAGGGATTGCTTTCGATGGCGCCCAACCGGGGTCGCGGCGCCAAGATGAGCGACCTGCAAGACCAGTGGGCCGTACGCTGCATTGAAGCGGTCTATCAGGCGGGTCATCCACGGCCGAGCGAGGGAGCGTCAACATGACGGCGCACGAGAGCGCGAGCACGATGACGCGCACGACGTTTGACGCGCTGGAACTCACTGTGTTCTCGCAAAGCGTCGCGATGCTGGCTGAGGAGATGGGCAGCCTGCTGGAACGCAGCTCGATTTCGCCAAACATCCGCGAGCGGCGCGATGCTTCGTGCGCATTGTTCGATGCGGATGGGCGCATGGTGGCACAGGCGGCGCACATTCCCGTGCATCTCGGTGCCATGCCCGAGTCGGTCGCGGCGGTGCGCGAGGCGGGTGCGCGCGCGGGCGACTGCTTTCTCCTCAACGATCCATCACACGGCGGCTCGCATCTGCCCGATCTCACGATGGTTGAGGTCATCGCGCATCCAGCGGATCGTTCGCGGGTCATTGGATACGCCGCGGTTCGCGCCCATCACGCCGATGTCGGCGGGATGAGCCCCGGCAGTATGCCGTTCGGTGCCACGGAGCTGTTTCAGGAAGGGCTCATTGTGCCGCCGGTACGCATTGAGCGCGAAGGTGTAGCGCAAGACGATGTAATGCGGCTGGTGCTGGCAAACGTGCGCACACCCGGCGAGCGCGAGGGCGATCTACGCGCGCAGCGCGCTGCCTGTCGAAGCGGTCGTGACGGATGGCAGCAGCTCTATGCGAAGCTCGGTGAAGCGCAGCTGGCGAGCGCTGTCGATGCGCTGCTCGACTACACCGAACGTCGCGTGCGAGCGCGCTTGTCGCTGCTCGACGGCGCGGTGGGACAGGCGCATGATGCACTCGAAAGCGATGGCGTGACCGACGCGAATATTCCGGTGCAGGTGCGCGTGCGTATCGCCGACGGACTGCTGCATCTGGATCTCACCGGCACTTCACCGGCGGTGCGCGGTAACGTGAACGCGCCGCCGGCAGTGGCGCGGGCGGCGGCCGTCTTTGTGCTGCGCGTGCTTTGCGACGACGACGTGCCGGTTAACGACGGGGTGTCGCGCGCCTTGCAGATCACCATGCCCGACGACTGCGTGGCGAACGCCAAACGTCCGAGCGCGGTAGCTGCTGGCAACGTCGAACTGTCGCAGCGTATCACCGACACCTGCTTCGCCGCGCTCGCTGACGCAGCGGCGTCGGTCGGTGTGCTCGATCTGCCGATTCCGGCAGGTGGCCAAGGCACGATGAACAACGTCACCATGGGATCGCCTGGCTGGAGTTTTTACGAGACGCTTGGCGGAGGGCAAGGAGCGAGCGTTCGCGCTGATGGACCCGACGCAGTGCACGTGGGCATGAGCAATACGCGCAATACACCAGTCGAGTCGCTCGAACGCGCATATCCGTTGCGCATTGTGGAGTACGCCGTGCGGCGCGGCAGCGGCGGTGCTGGCGCGCATCGCGGCGGCGACGGTGTCGTTCGGCGCTATCAGGCGCTGCGCGAATGCACGGCAACGCTGCTCACGGAGCGTCGACGACTCTCACCGCCCGGCGCTGCGGGCGGACAGTCGGGAACCGTTGGCCGCAATTTGCTGAATGGTCAGCCGCTTCCCGCGAAATGTCGGATCACCATGCAGGCCGGCGACGTGCTGACCATCGAAACGCCCGGCGGAGGCGGTTGGGGCGCGTAGTTTCCGGTGTGCCGACATCACGTGTCGGCGTGCCAGCTCAGGCGGAAATTTCCACGCGCATGCCGTCGTGCGCTGCGCGCACCACGAGCGCAGATCGCGCTCCTTTCGCGATTGCCTGGCACTCGGCCACGATGGCGTCGATCTCGTCATCAGTGCGATCGGGATGATGATGCATGAGGAGCAGTTGCCTCGCGTTGCATTCGATCGCGAATCGTGTTGCCTCGCCGGCCGATGAATGCCCCCACCCGCGGTGCTTTTTCAGTTCATCGTCGGTGTACGTGGCATCGTGCAACAAGAGCGGAATGTCGCGGAGCGAGTGCGCCAGCGCCGAGCGCCACACGGACACCGTGGGATCGTGGTCGGCCAGCGCAAGCTCGTTGTCCGGCGCGTAGGCCAGCACCGCGCCATGCGCATCGTCGACGCGCAGCACCGACGCGCCGCCAGGATGATTCGCGGCCAAGGCCATCACGCGACAACCCGCGCTGACCACGAATTCGTTGCGCTCGTCGAATTCGCGCACGTCGACGCTGTCTTCGAGCCCGTCGATCGTGGGATAGAGCGGTTCGCTCAGTTGATGATGCAGAAACGTTTCGAGTGTGGCCGCGGATACATCGCCGCAGGCAACGCGCACACGATAGTACGGCGCCGCCATCGGTACAAAGTGTTGCAGGCCGATGATGTGATCGCTGTGTCGATGCGTCAGCAGGAGCGGCAACACACGAACGCCGATATCCAGCTTGGGGAGCGGCTCCAAAGCCACGCCCATCGCCCGCAATCCGGAGCCCGCATCGAGCACGACGTGGTGACCATCGCTCATCACCACTTCGATGCACGACGTGTGTCCGCCGTAGCGCACGGTGTGCTCGCCGGGCGCGGGGCAGGTGCCCCGCGTTCCCCAGCAGACAATGCGGGCGCGCGTACGACTCAGTGGCAACTCACGGCGACGAGGTTCGCTACGCCTACATGCGCGGACGCGACCGCGCTTCGAGCGCGCGCCGGTCGGCGATGGTGACGATGCGGCGCTGCACCGTGATGAGTCCCTTGTCCTGGAACTCCGCCATGGCACGGGAAACCGTTTCGCGACTGGCGCCGATCATCTGCGCGATAGTCTGGTGCGTGAGCTGCTTGACGAGCGTGGCCGGTTCGCCCGGTGTCGCGTATTCGAGCAGCACCTTCGCCACGCGTCCGGGCACGTCGAGCAGCACGAGACTGCCGATGGTGCCGTCGGCCTGGCGGAGACGACGCGACAGCTCGACCATCAGTCCCCAGGCAACCGACGGCGACTGTTCCACCTGACGGCGGAAGTCGGTGCGGCGCAGCACCAGCAGACTGGATGCGTGCGTGGCCACGACGTGGGCCGAGCGCGGACGGCCGTCGATGAGCGACAACTCACCGAAGTGATCGCCGGGGCTGAGCAGGTGCAGCAGCACTTCACGACCATCCTCGCCGATGAGCACCACTTTCACTTCGCCTGTGCGCACCACGTAGAGCGCATCGCCGGGGTCGCCTTCGCTCACGATGATGGCGTTCTTGGCAAACTTCTGTTCTCGCGTGAGTTCCGCGAAGCCGCGAACCGCGGTGCGTGGCAGCTCGCGAAACAACGGGACCGTGGCAAGAAATTCCGTGATGCGCTCGAGCGAGACACTCATCGTCGATGGGGTGAATCGAAGTGGGGTCGTGCCGAAAGTGACCATCTGCCGAGACTCCTCGGGCGAGACGCCCGCGAAAGTACCACGCCAGCGCAGCGGCGGTACAGGAAATCAGGAGGAAACTACGACGAAGTGTGCTGTTGGGAGAGGTTCGACCCGTTATCTTTGGGCCGGAACCTCTCCTGCTACCCCGTTGCGCACGATGTGATCGCGCGGCGTCGACCGACCGCGGGTCCGGTGTGGCGTAGCGCACGGTACGATTTTCGTCACGGAAGCCGCCGTGACCGGTATCACCAATCTGATCCCTGCAGATGCTGAATCATCTTCGTGAGCGCTTGGCCGAGGCGCTGCGCCGCGCGACCGAAGTGGAACAACTGCTCGCCGATCCGGAAACCGTCAAAGACGCACCGCGCCTCGCCTCACTTGGCCGCGAGCACCACCGCTTGTCAGAGGTGGTTGCGAAGGCCAATCGACTCACGAAGGCGGAGCAAGAACTCGCGGACGCGCGCGAAATGGCGGCCGCGGACGATCCCGATTTCGCCGCCGAGGCCAAGGCCGAAGTGGAGCGTCTCGAGCACGAAATCGCGGAGCTCGACAAGGCACTGGTGCCCTTGCTCATTCCGCGCGACCCGCTCGATGACCGTCCGGCCATCTTTGAAATTCGCGCGGGCACCGGCGGCGACGAAGCGGCGCTGTTTGCGGCCGATCTGCTGCGCATGTATACGCGTTTCATCGAGCGGCGAGGCTGGCGCATTGAAGGCATCTCGCACTCGGACGCCGCGCTCGGCGGCGTGAAAGAAGCCGTGTTCAAAGTGAACGGTGACGGCGCGTTCGGATTACTGCGCTGGGAGTCGGGGGTGCATCGCGTGCAGCGAGTTCCCGCCACCGAAGCACAGGGGCGCATTCACACCTCGGCC
This sequence comes from uncultured Gemmatimonadaceae bacterium, assembly GCA_966096095.1. Taxonomy (GTDB): domain Bacteria; phylum Gemmatimonadota; class Gemmatimonadetes; order Gemmatimonadales; family Gemmatimonadaceae; genus Gemmatimonas. The sequence continues at coordinate 6,859 of CBHTUR010000042.1, forward strand.
GCGACGGTGGCCGTTCTGCCCGAGGCTGAAGAAGTCGATGTGCGAATCGATGACAAAGATCTCCGCATCGATGTGTTCCGTTCCTCAGGTCCCGGCGGTCAAAGCGTGAACACGACCGACTCGGCGGTGCGCATCACGCACATCCCGACGGGGCTCGTGGTGTCGCAGCAGGATCAGAAATCGCAGCTGCAGAACAAAGCCAAAGGCATGGAAGTGTTGCGCGCGCGACTGCTCGATTTGCGGCTGTCCGAACAGGAGGCGGAGCGTTCGCGCATGCGGAAGTCGCAGGTGTCGACCGGCGACCGCTCGGCGAAGATCCGTACCTACAATTTTCCGCAGGGACGCGTCACCGATCATCGCGTCGGCATGGATCGTTTCGATATCGCGCGGGTGATGGATGGCGATATCGGACCGTTCCTCGATGCGCTCGCGCTCGCCAACGCGGAAGAAAAGCTCAGCGGCTGAGCGATTGTGCTGACCGTCCGTGTGTTGCTGCAAGAAATTGAGCAGCGACTGGCCAGCGCGGTGCGTCTGGACGCCGAGTCGCGCGATGACGCGCGGCGGGAGTCGCGGTGGCTGACGTCGGCGGTGCTCGACTGGACGCCCGGGGAGCTGGCGCTCCGGCTCGATCAGCCGCTCACGTTTACGGCGGCCGATCGCGTGCGCGCCGCGGCCTCCCGACGTGCGCTGGGCGAGCCGATGGGGTACGCGGTCGGCTCCGCGCCATTTCGCCATCTGGTGCTCCAGGTCGACGCACGTGTGCTCATACCCCGCCCGGAGACCGAAATCGTCGTCGAGGAGGCACTGCGGGCCTTGGCGGGCCGTCCGGGAGGCGTGGCGGTCGACATCGGCACCGGATCGGGGGCCATCGCGTTGGCATTGGCCACCGAGGGCGCCTTTGATCGGGTGATCGCAACCGATGTCTCCGAGGACGCGTTGGAGATGGCGCGTCGGAACGCGGCCCGGGTATCGCCGGTAATCCCCGTGGAGTTCCGTCTCGGGGCCGACTGCGCGCCGCTCGACGGGAAGGCCCGTGTGATTGTGTCGAACCCGCCCTACATTGCGTACGACGAAGCCGGCGCGCTGCCGTCGTCAGTGCGGGATTGGGAGCCGGCCACGGCCCTCTTCGCGGCCGAGGGAGGCATGGCGAGATATCAGGCCCTGCTGGCGCAGTCGCCGGCATTTCTTGAGGCGGACGGCGTGCTGGTGCTGGAGGTCGACGCGCGTCGCGCGCAGGACACGGTGCAGCTCGCGATCGATCTCGGATGGCACGATGTACGGCTGGCCCGCGATCTCGCGGGGCGCGACCGCGTGTTGGTTGCACGTCGACAGTAACCGCAGCTGCAGCAGACATCGGCGCCGCGTCGAGCGACGCCGCTCACTTACTTCTCCGGACCTGAGGCCCGGCACTATGCTCGAAGACAAAGCGAAAGATCTCGGCCGCACGATCGGGCAGAGCGAAGAATACAAGGCCGTGAAACGTTCGAGCGAAGCGCTCAACGGCGATCGCGAGGCCAGCACGATTCTTCGGCAGATGGAGAAGATTCGCACCGATGCCCAAGCGATGATTGATCGTGGCGAAGAGCCGACGCAAGAGATGGAGCAGCAGTTGGACGCGCTGCTGCAGCAGGTGCAGCGCAATTCGTCGTATCAGGTAGCGATTTCTGCGCAGGACAACTTCGACAAGCTGATGCTGCGCGTGAATCAGTGGATTGCCGACGGCATTCGCGCCGGCGCCACCAGTCCGATCATTCTCGCCTGATCTGGTTCACTTGGCGCCAACGACGGTGACTTCCGACGCGCGGGGACTCTTCGTTGTGCTCGAGGGCGGCGAAGGTGTTGGCAAGACGACGCAGTGGCGACGTCTGGCCGACGCGCTGCGCGCCGACGGGGACATCGTGGTGGCGCTGCGTGAGCCCGGTGGCACGCCGGCGGGCGACGAGATCCGTCGCGTGCTGCTCGATCCGCAGTCGGAGCTGACCGGTGAGGCGGAGGCGTTGCTCTTTGCTGCGTCGCGGGCGCAGCTCGTGCGCGAGGTCGTCGTGCCGGCGCTCGCGCGCGGCGAGACGGTGCTGCTCGATCGATTCCTGCTTTCAACCTACGCGTATCAAGGGGCGGGACGCGGGCTCGCGATGGCGCAGTTGCGCGAAGTGAACGCCTTCGCGACCGGAGGATTGGCACCCGACGTGACCCTGCTGCTATCGATGCCGCTCGACGCGGCGCTCGACCGCATGCGATCGCGGGGAACGGCGGACCGACTCGAACAGGAAGACCTCGCATTTCACGAGCGGGTGCAGCGCGCTTTTCACAACGCCACTGATTCGGCGTGGCAGGCGAAACATCCGGAGATCGGGCCCGTCTATACCATCGACGCCACGGGAACGCCCGACGAGGTCTCCCAGCGGTGTTTGGCGTTGCTTGCTGGGTATCGCGCCCCGCGAGCGGTTCAACCGAGCGGGCAGGAGTAAGGCATGGCAGAGGAGCTTCCGGATACGCCGCGTCCGACGCGTCGTCGGTCGCGGGCGATCCTGGCGGCAGGCTTGTTCGTGGGCCTGTTGTCGCTTGGGGGCTGGTGGGCGGGGCGCGATTTGTCGCCCGCCACACCCGCGCCACGGCGCAGCGGTGGAGGCGCACGCCTGTTCGATCAAGTCGTCGGCGCGGTCGCCACGCGTTTCGTCGACTCGCTCGATGCCAATGTCATTTACGACAAGGCGGTCAACGGCTTGCTGCGCGAGCTGAAAGATCCCTACACCACGTTCCTTGCCGAAGACCGCCTCAAGCGTCTCAACGAGCAAATGAGCGGGCAGTACACCGGCATTGGCATGCAGATGGACGTGCGCGACGGCTGGCCGACGGTGCTCGAATCAATTTCCGGCGGACCGTCTTGGCGCGCGGGCATCATCGCGGGCGATCGCATTGTCAAAATCGGCAACGAAGTCACCAAGGGCTGGACGCGCGACGAAGCCGCGAAAGCGTTGCGTGGCCCGCCGGGTTCCTCGGTCACGTTTGAAATTGAGCGTGGCGATCAGCGCGTGACGGTGTCGGTGCAGCGCGATGCCGTGCATTTGCGCGCGGTCACGAGAGTGACGCTGTTGCCGAGCATGGCGGGCTACGTCAACGTCAACGTGTTCAACCAGTCAACGGCCGCGGAGCTGCAAGCGGCCGTCGACACGCTCATGCGGAAGGGAGCGCGCAGTCTGATCATCGATTTGCGTGGCAATCCGGGCGGATTACTGGAGCAAGGCGTTGGCGTGGCGGAGCTCTTCCTCGATCCGGGGCAGAGCATCGTGCAATTGCGTGCGCGCCCCGGACAGGCTCCGCAAACGATCAGCGACACTGTGCCTCAACGCTGGCCAACGCTGCCGTTGGCGGTGTTAGTCGATAAGGGGAGCGCGAGCGCGAGCGAGATTGTCGCCGGTGCGCTGCAAGATCACGATCGCGCGATTGTGGTCGGCACCACGTCGTACGGTAAAGGCAGCGCGCAGAACGTATATCCGCTCGTGTCCGGCGGGGCGTTGCGGCTGACGACGGCCCGCTGGTATACACCGGCCGGACGCAGCATCAGCAAGCCGCGACCGCGCGATCCAAACGACGACCCGGTTGACTCGACCGGTGTGCAGGTAGCGAACGACACCATCAAGCCGCAGTTCCACACCGACGGCGGTCGCACGGTGCTCGGCGGCGGTGGCATTACGCCCGACGTACTGGCCGGCGATTCACTTGCGCCCTTGCAGATCCAGCAGCTCGCGCGGGCAATGGGCAAGCATCTCGCTGACTATCGCGATGCGCTCGCGCGTGAATCGTTGGCGATGAAGGGGAAGTTGCACTCGCCCTTTGATCCCGTCACGCCGGCCATGCTCGACGCCGTTTATCGCACGCTCGCTGCGCGCGGTGTTGCACCGGAGCGCAAAATCTTCGATAGCGCGACGCCGTGGATTTCGCGCTCGCTGGGCTACGAAATGACGAGGGTGTCGTTCGGTCAGGACGCGGAATTTCTGCGACGCGCACTCGACGACGTGGTGATTACCAAAGCCGCGACCATTCTGCAGAGCGCGAAGTTACCGAGACAGGTTTTTGGCTCAGTAACGGCGGTGAAGTAAACGCGACGTTACGCGCCGGGGATTTTCGTGATCACCTTGACGCCTTTGGGCGGCTTGAAGGTGAACGCATCCTTGGGCAACGTCGCGTTCGGAACCCAGGTGGTGAGCGTGATCGTGCGCTCGACGCCCTGCGTGTCGGTAACTTGAACGCGTACGGGTCGCGGCTCCTTCTCGTCGAGCCAGAGCGTAGCCTTCGTGAATGGCACGCTGTTCGCGGCGCGCGGCACCATCAGCACGCGTTTCGTGGCGCGACCATCAATCGTGACGGCATCGCCACCGCTGAAGGTGAACGCGCGCTTCGGCGCATCGAGTAACTGCCCGAGAAGATCGGCCACCACGGCACCGTCGGCGTCGGCCGGAAGCTTGAGCACTTGGCCTGGTGTGCTGCTGGGCAAGTAGACCCAGAGCGACGTGCCATCACCGACAATCTTGTCGCCAGCGGGATCGGTGAACGTGATGTTCACGCGTCCCGGCTTCTGCTGCTGAAATTTGCCGTGCGAGTTGGCAGTGCGCCCGACCAGCGGATTCATGATTTGCTGATCGAACTGCGCTTCGAGCGTCTCGTGCGACGACCACGCTTTTGCCACGCGATCGTACGCCTGCTCGGCTGCCGGCTGGGCGAATACACGCGATGTCCACGCACTCAGCAGCAGCGCGCTAGTGACGATCGTCACACCGATCGTGCGGGTGGTTGGGACGGCGAGTGAGTTCATGGCAGTAACTACCCGGCGCGCGACAAACCGTGCCGCAGCGCCGGGAGTAGAACGTCAGACGTTGAGCGGCGCGAGGCCAGGCGTTGCCGCGATGGTGCGACCAATGGCACCGGCGATCGCATGCAACTCCTTCATGAGTTGCGTGAACTGATCGGGATACAGCGACTGAGCGCCATCGGACAACGCTTTGTCCGGCGTTGGATGCACTTCCACGAGAATGCCATCGGCGCCGGCCGCGACCGCTGCCCGCGCCATCGGCGTGACCTTGTCGCGCAATCCTGTGCCGTGACTCGGATCGGCTACGATGGGCAGGTGCGACAGCTTGTGCACCACGGGAATTGCCGTGAGGTCGAACAGATTACGGGTGGCCGAATCGAACGTCCGCACACCGCGTTCGCAGAGGATCACGTTCGGATTGCCTTCCGCCAGCACGTACTCGGCGCTCAACAGCAAATCGTTGATCGTCGCGGCCATGCCGCGCTTGAGCAGTACGGGTTTGCCGAGTTTGCCCACATGACGCAGCAGCGAATAGTTCTGCATGTTGCGCGCGCCAATCTGGATGCAATCGGCATGTTCGGCCACGAGATCGGCGCCGTGTTCATCCATCGCTTCGGTGACGATGGCGAGCCCGGTTTCCTTGCGCGCGAGCGCGAGCAATTCCAGACCCTTGAGACCGAGTCCCTGAAATGCGTACGGCGACGAACGCGGCTTGAACGCACCACCACGCAGCGCCGTGGCGCCGGCGGCACGGACCGCGCGCGCCGACGCGAGAATCTGCTCTTCGCTTTCCACCGAGCACGGGCCGGCGAACACGACAATCTCATCGCCACCGACGCGCACGCCCGGCGCGATCTCGACGATAGTGTTTTCTGTCTTCCACTCGCGTGCGGCCTGACGATACGGCTTTTGCACGATGAGCACGCTGGCGACGCCGGGCAGCCCCTCGATGTATGACCAATCCACCTTGGCGTCATCGCCAAGAAGACCGATCGCCATGCGAACTTCGCCCGGCATTGGGAGCGGCTTGAAGCCCTGACGCACAATCTCCTCGCAGACACGGTCGATATCGCTCTGGTTGGCGTTGGGCTGCATCACGACCAGCATGAGACGTCCTCAGAAATCGATGAACCAGCCGTCGGTCGTGCACACGACCGGGCCAGCATACAGTTCCGCCACTTCCGCGACGATGTCGACGGCTTCGACGGGCGGATAGAAGTGCGTCAGCGCCAAGCGCTTGGCTTTGGCACGTGCCGCGAGCGCACCAACCTGACGCGGCGTGAGATGCTCACGAATCGCCAGACTGTCCGGGAGTGAGCACTCGGCCAGCAGCAGGTCACACCCCGCCGCCCATTCCGCCAATCGCTCGTCTGCGCCGGTGTCCCCGGTATACACGAGCCGCGTCGCCCCCTGAACTACGGAATATGCCACGCTCTCGGTGGTGTGTGGTACCGGGCAGGCGGAGAGTTCAACGCCGTCGGGAAGACGGATCACTTCATCCGGTTGCAGTTCGCGGATGGTGAAGGGAAAACCCGGTGCCAGCATCCACGCGCCATACAGCGCCGCCAATCGTTCGATGAACGCACCAGTACCCGCGGGCCCGTAGAGCGTGACGGCCTCGCTTCGCGGGGGCAATTGCCCCCAGCGCCAGCCCATCACGAGCATGACCAGGTCAGCCACATGATCGGGGTGGAAGTGGGTGACGGCGACATGCGTAATGTCGGACCACGCGACGCCGAGTGCGGCCATGCGATGCACGGTGCCCGCGCCGCAGTCCAGCAGTAGGCGCACAGATCCGGCTTCGACGAGATGCGCAGCCGACACGCGGTGCGGATGCGGAGCGGCGGTACCCGTGCCGATGGTGGTAAGGCGCATCAGCGGCCCACGAAGAGCATGCGCAAAAAGGTCGGAACCTGTCGGCCCGACTGAAAGCGCAGCAGGTATACGCCGGGCGCGACCGTGCGTCCGTCGCTGCCCGTGGCGTCCCAGACAAAACGGTTGTCGCAGCTGCTGCCAGCACCGGGTGCACCGCGTCCGTACTGTCCGGGCGGGAAATCGCGAATGCCGTCGGGGCCGGGAATCAGGGTGCGCACGAGATTGCCGCGCAGATCGGTGACATCAAGTGCGATGCGTGCACCTGGCTCCGCGACATCAAACCAGATGCACGCGGAAAACGCCGTGGCCGACGGAAACGGATTGGGAAACGGTTGATAGATGAGGGTGCGCGACGGAAACGGCTGATCCTTGAACACGAACGACCCAATGCTGTTGGCCTGCACGGTTGCGCCGGTGCGCAACGAGGCGCGGACAAGCCAGCGATATGACGTGTTGGCCTGCAGGTCGGTGATGGGACTCCAGGTCGTGTCTGTGATGCGCGCAACTGCTTGCTCGATTCGCCCGCCGCTCGTCACCTCAATGTCATACGACCACTCGCCAATCAACGGCGTGACCCGCGCACTCTTCCACACAAACGTCGGCCGCCGGACTTCGACAATGTCTCCGGAGGCTGAGTTTGGACTCACCAGCGTGAGCCACGGCGGCACGATGTGCGCCGTACTGACCGCCGACTCGATGGTCACTCCGGCCGGCGTAAAGACCCGGGCCTTCCAGTACACTACGGCTTCGCTCGGCAGCGGGCGCGTGACCTGAATTGCGACGGTCGTATCCGTCGTCAGAAAGGTCGAATCGAGCACCATTCCCGCCGTGAAATCGGGTGTCGTGCTGATGAGCATCGTAATGCGCAGCGGTCGCGCGAGCGGAAAGCCGAGTGCACGAAGCGTGAACGACGGTGTAAGCGTCGGCAGCGTTACGCCACTCGGACCAACCAGTTGCACTGTCTGCGCGCGGCCGGGGAACAGCGGCGCTGCGACGAGACACAGCAACGCCGCGGCATGCCGAAGCACGCGCGCGGCGCCGTAATAAACGCTCACCGGTCAGCCGCCGTCGGTTTCACTGACGATCTCGCCATCAGCTGCGACGGCGTCCGCTTCGTCGAGCGGGATCTCGGGCGCATCTTCGGTTGCCGCAGCCATCGAATCCGCATCGGCGCGCGCTGACGCGCCGTTGCTTTCATCGATCGCGGCGCCACCGCGCAAACGCACGCTCACAATGCTGGACACACCTGGCTCCTGCATTGTCACACCGTAGACGGCGTCGGCCGCTTCGGTGGTCGTGCGCGGATTGTGCGTGATGACGATGAACTGCGTGCGTGATTTGAACTGATTCAACATCTTCACGAAACGCCCGATGTTCTGGTCGTCGAGCGGAGCATCGACTTCGTCGAGCAGACAGAACGGGCTTGGTTTCGTGAGGAAGATGCCGAAGAGGAGCGAGAGTGCCACCAAGGCGCGTTCACCGCTAGAGAGCAGGTGGATGCGCTGTGTTTTCTTGCCACGCGGGGACGCGTGAATCTCGATGTCGCAATCGAGCGGCGTATCAGGATTCTCCAAACGCAGATCGCATTCGCCGCCGCCGAACAACGTCAGGAAGATCTGACGGAAGTTCTCGCGCACCTGCGCGAACGTGGCGAGGAAGAGCTCCCGCGCCGTACTGTCGATTTCGCGAATGGCCTGATGCAACGACTGCTTCGCCGCCACGAGATCGTTCCGTTGGCCCGTGAGGAACTCCAGTCGCCGCTGTTCCTCTTCGTGCTCTTCGATGGCCAGTGGATTCACCGGTCCGAGCTCGTCGAGCGATTCGCGGAGCTGCGCCGCTTCGCTGCGCAATTCATCGGTTTCGACGGCGAGCTCTTCGAAACCGTTCAACAGATCTTCGAGCGAACGACGCCATTCGGTCTCGAGGCGCTGACGAATGGCCTCGCGACGCCCGGCCAGTTCCGTGTGCCGCAACTGCGCGCCATGCAACTGCTCGCTCAACGCCGTCGCACGACGGCGCGTTTCGTCGAGTTGTGCCTCCGAGGCGTCGAGTGCAACTGTCGCCGCGGCTACCGCCCGCTCCGCATCGGCCAGACGTCCATCGGCGTCGGCCATCGACTTCTGCTCGGTGTCGAGCTCCGTGCGCCACGCCGCGAGCTGTTCGGCCAAATGCTGATCGGCTTCCGACAGCGTCGACAACTCCGCAGCCAGCGACTCGAGTCGCGCCGCCGCGGTGCTGTCTTCTTCGTGTAGTCGCGTTTCACGATCGATGGCCACCGACAGCCGAGCCTGCGCCTGAGCCTGAGCCACCTGCCAGGTTGCGCGGGCGTCGCGGGCAAGCTCCTGTTCCTTCTCGGCGTCGGACATCGCGACGCGGGCTTCGGCAATCTCGGCATCCGCTTCACCGGCGCGAGCACCCAGAGCCGCGACCTGTTCGGCGAGACTGCGTGAACGCGCATCCAGCTCATCGAGACGCGAGACGAGTCGCTCGGCGAGCGCGCTCGACTGCTGCAACTCGCGATCGGCGCGCTCGCGTCGCCGTTCGACCTCCTTGTGCACTTCATCGGCGCGACGGGCTTCTTGCTGCGCACGATTTGATGATTCAACCGCGGCCGCCTGCGCGCGCTCCGCCTCCGACAACGCGAGGCGCGCCGCTTCGGCCGCCAACGCCGCCGCCTCACGCTCACGATCCGCGGAGGCGAGATCGGATTCGAGTCGCGTCAGTTCGGCGCGGCGCTGCAGTGGACCCGGGCCCGACACCGAACCGGGGAGGAATACCGCTCCACGATCGTCGACGAAGGCTTCGCCGCCATCGAGCGCACGCACGTTGCCCAGCAACGCACGAACCCAGCGCAGCGCCGGTCCGCTCGCTTGCACAGACGCTGACAGCGATTCCGTGTCGGTGCTGATCTCCGCGACCACATCGAGTGGCAGCAGCAGCAGCGGACCGGGTTGAGTTTCCGTGTGCCACTTTCGAACCGCGCGCGCCGCATCGGCATCACGCACCACGATGGCATGCATGGTTGCGCCGAGATAGCGCTCAACCAGTCGCGCCGCATCTCCGTCGGCGGTGACGAAGTCCGTGAGCGGGCCCAGCACCGCACCGTCGCCAAAGCGTTCGCGATCTTTCAGCAGCTTCGCGGCCGACGGGGCGAGACCGACGCGTTCACGCTCCAGTGCTTCAAGCGCATTACGACGGCCTTCCAGCGCCGTGCGCGCCTCGATGGCTGATGCGAGTGCGCTACGAGATTCGGCATCAGCGGTTCGTGCCGTCACCGCCGCGAGGCGTGCGCCTTCAAGCGCATGCTGTGCGTCGCGGGCGTTGGCCAGCGTGACGCTGACCTGTTCGGCGGCTGCAGCGAGCTCGCGTTCGGTTGCCGCGACGGTGTCAGCGAGTTGCTGACGCTCGATTTCGAGCGCTTCGCGCCGCTGTTGTGTTTCCGCATGCTCGCGACCCGCGCCTTCGCGATCCAACTCCAGTCGGCGCGCCTGATCGCGATGCTCGCGTACCTGGCGCTCCAGCTGATCGAGCACCGCGCGCGCACGCTGCACGGTTTCCCGCGTGGTCTGTTCGGCGGCCACGCGTTCTGCCAGCGCTTCACCGGCGTCCGCAAGTTCCTTCTCGAGCGTGGTGCGATCGGCGGCCGCACGCTCGCGGTCCTCGCGCAAGCGTCGTCCAAAGGCTTCGTTCTCTTTGCGTTCTTCTTCGGCGCGCTGGCGACGCTGCACTGTGCTGCGTTGGCGCTCTTCGGCGACCGCGAGTTCGCGCTCGAGACGCAATGTCTTTTCGCGCTGTTCGCCAGCCAACCGCGCCAGCTCGACACGGCTGCCTTCGGCCGCCGAGCGCGCACTGTGTGCTTCTTCGCGCGCCTGTTCCGCGTGCTGAATGGCCACTTCTGAGTCGGGAACGCCAGCCTTCAACTCGCCAAGGCGGTCGTCCAGCGCCGCGAGTTCGTCGCGCCAGGCGGCCATCTCACGCGTGGCGAGCGAGAGCTCAACCTGAAACCGACGCGCGGTGAGTTCAGCATGTCGCTCCGCGCGGCGACGCTGACGCGCGAGCGAGCGCACCTGGCTCTGCACTTCGGAAATCAGATCGTCGAGTCGCGCCAAGTCGACGGTCGTTTCCTCGAGACGCCGCTCGGCGCTGCGGCGACGATCGCGATAGAGTCCGACCCCAGCGGCCTCTTCAAACAGTTCGCGGCGTTCATCCGGTCGATCGGAGAGCAGCGCGTCGATCATCTTGCTTTCGATGACGACGCCCGAGTCTGCACCGAGTCCGGTGCCGCGTACGAGATCCTGAATGTCGCGCAATCGACACGGCGCGCGATTCAGCAAATACTCGCTCTCACCCGAGCGCAGCAAGCGGCGCGTCAGCACCACTTCCTTGAACGGAATCGGCAACTCGCCGTCGTTGTTTTCGAAGTGCAACGACACTTCGGCCATGTTCACGGCTTTGCGTGCCGAGGAACCGTGGAAGATTACGTCTTCCATTTTGGCACCGCGCATGGCCCGCGCACGCTGCTCGCCAAGCACCCAACGCACGGCATCGGATACGTTGGATTTGCCGCTGCCGTTCGGGCCGACGATGGCCGTTACGCCGCGCTCGAACAGGAACTCGGTATGATCGGCAAAGGCCTTGAATCCGTGAACTTCCAGCTTCGTCAACCGCACTAAAACGCTCTCCCAGTTCGAAACGCAAGCACTGGCGTCACGCCACGTGCTCGCAAGGAATCCGCCAAGGTCGTCGCCTGCGCAGGCGATTCGAACGCGCCGGTATAGAGAATGGCTTTGCCATTCGTTTGCTGCAGCGCGTAGGCGAGAATGCCGCGCTGCTGATAAACAGTGATGCGCGCCGTGACTTGCTGCGCGGTAACGTCGCCTTCAAGTCGCAACGCGTACGGCACGCTGGCGACGTTGCCACCGCCAACCACTTTTGCGGTGCGCAGCTGCGCGAGCAGCATGTTGGCCGATTCTGCGTCGGGCGATGCGCCGATGAACACCCGGTACCACTCGGTGCCATCGAGCAGCACCGGGCTCACCGCGAGCGCAGGCTGCGCTTTGAGTCGCTCGTCTTTCAGTGCGTCAGCGCGCGTGTTGGCCTGCGTGTAGAAAATGGCGTATCGCGCCGCGGACGCTGAATCGGCGGGGTTGACGGCGCTGAGCGTGGGGCCCACCGGACGCGCACTGTCCGACAGTGCACTGGCAAGCGCCACGCGTTTGGCGGAATCGAGCAGCGCACTGTCGCCGGTGCGCGCCGTATCCATCGGCGTGGGCTTCACCAGCATGGTGGTGGTATCGGCGGCCGGACGCTTCAGCAGCGCCATCACCGGCGCCGGCAGCTTGGCCGCGATCTGCGGCCAGAATGCGCCGACGGCGACCGCGACCGCGCCCAAGGCCACGAGCGCCGCGTACAACTTTCGACGTTGACCCGATGAGGTTTCCACCGCCGCTTCGCGCGCACGCGCCGCTTTTTCGGCTGGTGGCGGCGGAGGTGGCGGTGGAGCGGGGGGCGCCGGCGGGGCGATGATCGGCACGCCCGCTGGCATCGGGAACACGCGCTCTCCCACGGGCATGAGCGCACCCATGTAGGCGCACAGATCGGCGAATCCTGGCGTGCCGGGCACGGCCACCACAATCAGCAACGCGCCCACTTGATGAAAGCCCGCGGCGAGGCGGCGCCAGCGTTCGTTCGAATACACGGCCTCGTGTGCGACGGCTTCCGTGCCACTCGGCATCACAAACACCGTGCCCGCGTCGTTCACCGGCCGCGCGATCTTGTTGAGCGACACGCCGTACAAAAAACTGTCGGAGATGCCGTGCGGATCGTCGCTGCGATTAAGCGCTTCGAGAGCCGGCAATTCACCAACGAGATCGGCAATCGCGACCCGACGCTTGGCCCCCTGCGCGCGCGCCACGCCGATGGCGAACGACGCCGCCACGTGCACGTCGGTGCTGGCGATCACCACCGCGCACACCGCGTCGAGCAACGGCGACAACCGTTGGCCTTCGTTCTTCCACTGGTCGGGCAGCGCACCGGACATGCCGGTCATGGAACTCCCTCAATAATCCAAAAGCTTTGACCCGAAGCGCGACCAACGCGCTCCGCGGCGGCGCGTGAATCGAACGGGCCCATCACCACGCGATACAGCGTCGTGCCGTTTCGCTCCGACGTTGTGATGCGCGGGGCGTTGCCATCGACGCGGATTCGGGCCGCGACATCTCGCGCCTGTTTCTCGCTTTGCATCGACGCGAACGCCACGGTAAACATGGTGACGGGCACCGTACTATCGCCATGACTTGCGACCGGCGCCTTCACCGTGTCGCGCGCTGACGCCTCGCCGACGTCGGCCGAGTCGCGGGGCGCACTCGTCCGGAACTGCACGGGCTGATCGAGCCCGGCCGAGCGCGGTCGGAAGCCGTTCCACCGCAAGTCGATCCAAAAGTCACTCGCCGCGCCGGGGAGTTTCTTCGACTCCGCGAGTGTCTGCGGGTGCGCCAGCGACACATCGTTTCCGCGCGCTAGTGCAATCATGCCGTCGGCGAGAACCATCGGCAGATCCCCGCGCCAGGCAGAATGCACGGTGCCCACAACCTCGTCGGTGGCGAGGCTGACGACAAAGACGGTGTCACCCTTACCGTGGGCGAGCAGCATTCGCCCCAGCGGATCCATCCGCAGCGCCATCGGGCTACTGGGCAGCTTGATCTTGTCCGAGACTTTCTCCTCAAACCGATCGACAATGCGCACTGACCGGTCGTCGTCGAGGGCGACGAAGAGGCGATCGCCGCTCGGCGTGGCCGCAATACTCGTGATCGGATCGCCAAGGTCGAGATTGATCGCCAATCGCATATCGCGAGAACGCACGGCAATCACTGACTCGTTAGCGCCGAAGAACACACGATCGCCGAGCGACCCGGCGGTCGTACCGATCATGCTGGCGTTCGTCTTGGGGTCGCCGCCCACATCGATCGACAGCGTATCCACGACCTCTTGACCGGGCGGTCTCACGCGCCAAACGATGACCTTCTTTCCTTTCGCGCCGGCGACGATCAACGACCCGTCGGCCTGCGCGAAGAGCGCGGAGGCGGGCAGTTTGGGCGACATGCTCCATTCGCCGCCGCTCACGGTAAAGCGCGTGATCGTGCCCGTGGCCGTGAGCGCGTAGATCGCATCGCCCTCCGCGGACGACACGGATGAGAGCAAACTGTCCTTGAGGCTCGCGACCGAGCCAAGTCGCAGGTCGATGCGCAGCGGAACGCCGCGACGATCGACCGCCGCGAGATAGCCATCTTCTGCGCCGAACGCGACCACCTGGGCGAGACCGGGAGCGCGCGATCCCGAACGCCACAGCACCGAATCCAACTTCGGATAGGGATAGGCCGTGACTACACCACCGTCGTGCGCAATGCGCAACACAACAGGATCGGGTCCACCGGGGATGCTGGGAGGGGCACCTGCTCCGGAAGGGCGGGACGAGCGATCAGCACAGCCGCACGCGAGAGCCAGGAGCGCCGACGCGAGGAGCGTGCGCACCGGCCAAAACTACCCTCTGACGGACATCGTTGGGAGGGGCAGAGCGGGGCGAAAAGTCCCTCCAGGGCAGAAAGAAGCGGCCGACATCACATTGATGCCGGCCGCTTCGTTTTTTGATCGCTGTTCGTCTCGTTGCTGAGCGATTCCGAGGCTCGCGTTCGGGTCTAGTAGCTGGCGCCGAAGTAGAACTGACCGAACGGCTTGCTGCCCGGGCGATTGATCGGAATCGCGTAGTCCCAGCGGAGAATTGCGATGTTGAACAGGTTAAGCCGGAAGCCCACGCCGTAGCTCTGCAGCAGGGCGCGCTGCTTCGTGAAATCGTAGTTGGCCGGCTGCGTGGCCGTGACCTGTTGCCCCGCGGACCACGCCACACCGGCGTCGTAGAAGAACAGGCCGTCGAGCGGCGGCAGTCCAATGCCGTTGTTGCTCAACCGACGGACAATGGGGAAGCGCAGTTCGGCGTTGCCGAAAGCGACGCTGCTGCCAATCGTCTCGTTCGCGCTGCACTGCGACGCGCCATCGGTGGGCAATCCGCTGCAGTAAATCTGATCGGCTTCGCGATTGAACCCGCGAATGAAATCAGGGCGGCCGAGCCACTTCGGGAACCGATATGCGTCGCGACCGATGCCCATGCTACCCACGACGCGAGTGGCGACCGTGACGTAGTTGAACAGCACCGGCGTGTAATGCCGCATATCGACGAGATATTCGGTCCACTTCCATGTACCGAAACTCGGCGCCACCTCGAAGCGCGCACGCGTGCCGGAGATCGGCCCGGTGTAACCGAAGAGCGTGTTGTCGGTGACGTAGGCCAGCGTCGGCGTAATGGTGTTGGCCGACGCGAGATTGCGGGTTTGACCGCGTTGGAATCCGCTGGCTACGCCATAGGTGTAGTCGACCGTGCGATAGATCGGGAACACCTGCTGGTCGATGTTGTCGAAGCGCGCGCCCAACTCAAATCGCTGGAATCGATTGAGGGGATAAATGCCCGAGAGGAACGCTTCGCGCAGCACCAGTCGGACGATTTCCTGCGACTGGATGAACTGGTTGTCGACGTCGCCAGTGGGCGTTTCCGTGGCGTTGTTGAGCAAATACATGGGCTGCTGCGTCACGCCGGTGGCGTACTGCAGTCGATGCCCGAGGCTCGTGTATCCAGCGAACACCTGCGCGTCGCTCAGCTGGCCGTTCAGCGACCCGGAGAGCGCGAGCCGATTGTCGCCCAGCAGATCGCTGAGGATGATCGTCGTGCCGCCGTACGTTCCCTGACCGAATCCGCCTTGCTGATAGCCGATCGACGGCTGTGCAACATACTCTGGCGAGAAGCGGACCTTGTAGCGTCCGTCCTTGAATCGCGTGGTGTCGGGAAGATTGAAATCGAAACTGTCCATCATCGCGCGAATGCTCACCGTTTCCGTAGAGCGCGACAGAATGGATTGCGCGAGATCGCCGGAGGCGCGCGCGGAGTTGTTCTGCGGCCGGTAGAACGACTGTCTCGTCGCGGCCGTGTCGCGTACGCTGCCGATACGCAGGTGCGCCGTGGGATCCGTGCTGGGCAGCGGCGGCAGCTGCGTGACCGGCGTGCCCGGAGCGGGTGCGGTGGAGGGAGCGCCAAGCGTGGTGTTTTGCGCGACGACCACCGTTTCGCGGAACGGCGCCTTTTTCAGAGAACGCGGATTCTTGAGCTTCCAGATCGCGTGCTCACCCTTTTCGTAGTACACGAACGCCATGACGTCGGCGTTGCGCGCCCAAGAGATGGCCGGAGAATTCTCAGCCACCGCGTTGATCGCGCCCGCCACGTTGGTGAGCTGATACTGCTCCTTCGTGTCGAAGTCGTAGAGGAAGAGATTCGAAATGCCCGTGCGATCGGTCAGATACGCGATCGAGTGTCCATCAGGCGCCCACTGCGGATTGATGTTGAGCCCCGCCTGATTTGGAAGCACGGACACTTTGCCCGTCTCCATATCGTAGAGCGAGACCTTCAGCTTGCCGATCTTGAGGATGCCGAAGTCGGTTTCCTCTCCACGGTCTGAAGCGAAGGCGATGGTTTTACCGTCGGGTGACCACTGTGGCTGCAGATCGCCGTACTGATCTTTCGTCAGCTGCGTGAGTCCCGGCTGGTCGAGCGACACCACGTACAAATCGCTCGTGCCCTGACGCATGCCGCTGAAGACGATGCGACGTCCATCGGGCGAGAAGCTGGGGCTCAGCACCTGATCGAGCGGTAAATCGAATCGCTTAACGACATCACGCGATTTCACGTCGAGCAGGTACAGCACGTCCTTACCGCCGCGCTGACCCGTGAACGCGAGCGTCTTGCCGTCGGGCGAGAACGCCGGCTGCGAGTAGATGAACCGGAGCTGTTCGAAGTCGGGGTTGGTGGTGGTCTTCACCAGGCGCGACAAGCGCTTGCCCGTTTCCGCGTCGGCGAGATACAGATCGGGGAACACTTCGCCGCGCAGTAAGCTGCCGTACGCGATGTAGGTGATGTACTTGCCATCGGTCGAGAGCGTCGGCGCCACGAAGAGATTGGCGATACTGCCCGAGCGACGCTGCGACAACAACGGTTCGGCGAACGAACGCGGCCGCTCCAACTGCGCGATCACTGGCAGGTAGCGCGCTTGCATCGCCGACTTCCACTCGGCGCTCAACTCGTCGAGCGACATGCCGATTTCGCGACGGAACGCGCGCTCGAGACCGAGCGACGGCACGGCGTTCATCACTTCGCCAATCACTTCGTCGCCCCATCGATTGCCGATGTATTGCCAGAGCGACAAACCGTAGCGGTAGGGGAAATACTTGTCCGGGCGATCGGTCATCTGCTGAATGCTGGGCAGCGTGCCGTTCACTACGGCATCGCGAACCCAGGCATCTGTCCACGGATGCTTATCGCCGATCGAGAAGTACTCGGCGAGACCTTCCATGAACCAGAGCGGCGGATTGACCTGGGCGAGATTGCCCAAGCCCGCGCCGGCGCGACCGCGCGAGAAAATGTCGAAGGTGAACACGTGCACCATTTCGTGCTGCAGCACGTGCTCGAAGCTGCCCCAGTCGCCGGTGAAGAATTCGGCCATGCGCTGGCGCAACGGATCGGTGACACCGCCCGTGCCTTCGCCAAGATCGCCGAAGACGTTGCTCTGCGCGAAATCGCCGGTCGAGCCGAACAGCAGCACCGGCTTCTTTTCGCGGAACTGGTGCGAGGTCAGACGCGACAGACGCGCGTAGGAGCGCTCCGCCATCCGCGCGGCGTCGGGAGCGACGTCGCCGATTTCGGGATAGTAGTGGACCAGGAAGTGCTCAGTTTCGATCACCCGCCACCGGAGGCGATCGTACTGGACTTGATTCTGACCGAAATAGCCCTGAGCCTGCACCGGCGCCAAGCCGCCTAGTGCGGCCAGCGCTCCGAGAGCGGCAACAAGTCTGGCGCCCAGACGGGCGCAGCGTCCTGCGGTCGAAATCACCGGACTCCCCCTGCTGATAGAGCCCTCGAACAACTCCGGCCGCTTAGCGGGCGGCGCGCCGACCAGAGACCGTGGCCGGAGAGCGTTCGGGACGTGGTGAAGCTGCTTCTTCGAGCGAGACGGGCGTTGCGTCGCCCCACAGCCTTTCGAGCTGGTAGAACTGACGCAAGGTGGGATGGAATACGTGGATCACACAATCGGAGTAGTCGAGCACGGCCCAGCGGCCCTGCGTGAGACCCTCCGTCATGGTGGTAGACACGCCAGTGTCCTTAAGCCCTGCCTGCACATGTTCGGCAATTGCGCGCACGTGCGTATCGCTCGTCCCACTGGCGATAACAAAGAAGTCGGTCATGTCCGTCACACCGCGCAGATCGAGCACGACGATGTCCGCGGCTTTGAGATCGGACGCGAGGGCGGCGGCGCGGCGGGCGATCGTTTCGCCGGAGCTGGTGGGACGATCGGTTTTCGGTTCGGGCATCAGCACACGTGCAAAATGAACAGGCAGTGGGCGCACACCAGCCGGGGTACCCACGCAACTCCTGAAGGTTGCGAGGCGACGCGTCGGTGGATAGTGGGGCCAGGGGTTGAATGACAAACCGGGGGCGCCGCAAAACGGTGCCCCCGGTCCGGATTCAGCGTGCGGGTCTTACTGCTTGATGACCCAGACTTTGATCTCGGGCTTCACATCGGCGTGGAGGCGAACGCCGACCTTGTACATGCCGAGGGTCTTGATCGGCTCGTTGAGTTCGATCTGACGCTTCTCGACCTTGTAGCCCTGCGCTTCGAGCTGGTGCGCGATGTCGGCGGTGGTCACCGATCCGAACAGCTTGCCTTCGTCGCCAACGCGGGCCGCGAAGGTGACCGAGACTTCGCCGAGCTTGTCGGCGATCGCCTGCGCGGCCGCGATGCGCTCGTTTTCAAGCGCCTCGAGGCGGCTCTTTTCCTGCGCGATGCGCTTCTTGTTGCCCGGAGTGGCTTCGAACGCGACGCCACGCGGGATGAGGAAATTGCGGGCATAGCCGGGGGACACGCTCACGATGTCGCCCGGATGTCCCAGCTTGTCGACCGCGCTACGAAGAATGACTTCCATGAGTAACTCCGGGTCAGCGGAGCGATCCGCTTCGGCGCGTGTCTGCGCCGGCTCGGAAATCGCGCCAAGTATCGCCTAGGCCCAGCACGAACGTCGACGCCAGCGAAACTGCCAGCACGACAACCGGACCGAGCAACGGAACAAGGATCACCAACGCGATCGGCACGAGGGCCGCGACACGATCGGGAATCCACCACGTCAGCACTCCGGCGCCACGCAGGGCGTACAGCGTGCCAAAAAAACAGATCAGGTTTGCACCAACCGCTCGCCATTCGGTGAAGGTCGGCAACAGCACCAGCGTTGCACCGACGACGAGCCCCCACACCAACTGATCGTTGAATCGCAGCTGACGCAGCGCTCCGAGCGGAGGACCGATCCGAACGCGCGACAACCGATGATACGTCGACCACCCCAACCCCAACGCGAGCAGCGATTCGAGCGCCAGAAGCGCCGGCGCCAACAGCAACAGCGGTCCCCGCGCAGTGATCGCCGAACCTCCGCCAGGCGATGGTGCGACTTCCACCAGAGCGCCCAACGTTGCTGCGAGCCGATCAGCTCGCGCCGCCGATGACGGCAATCGCTTGGCAAACGTCTGCCACGCGGCCGACTCGGTGCGTTCGTGCCAGGTGGTCAGCGCATCTCGCACCCGACGTTGATACTCGGTTGTGAGCATCCGCGCCGCGTCATCGAACGTTCCGCTGACCGACGAGCGCGAGGTGACCCCAACCATCGTGACCGCGGTGGCGAGCGCGGTGGCCGCCAACGCTCGCGACAGAAACGGTCGCGCGCGCGTGGTGAGGCAGACCAATCCGAACGACGCGCTGAGACTGAGGCACCAACCGCGCACGAACGCTCCGTATCCGGAGGCGCTCAGCGGCATAGCGTACAGCACCCAGCCCGCAATCACGAGCCACAACAAGGCGACAACAAATCGACCGCCGACGTACCAGCCGACGACCGCGCAGGTCGCCAACGAGACGAGCACGAGCAGTGCGAACTGCTCGACCGGCAACAACAACCGAATCGTTCCGCCGATGAGCGACAGCGCCGGCGTCCAGAGCGGCGCTGCCGTCACCACCACCATCAACGCGAGCGCGAGGACAAACCAACGCCACCCTCGCTCGCGCGGAGCGGTTGCGGCCGAATCCGACACGACGGAATCCGGCACACCCGCTCCTGTCATAATCAGCCCGTCTGGCCCTTCACGTAGGGAAGGAGCGCGAGGTAACGCGCCTTCTTCACTGCGCGGGAGAGCTGACGCTGATGACGCGCGTCAACGCCGCTCAAACGGCTCGGCAGGATCTTGCCGTAGTCCGTGATGAAACGGGCGAGGAGGCGATCGTCTTTGTAGTCGACGTAACGGATGCCCGCTTCCGTGATCGGGCAAGGCTTCTTTTGGCGGCGCATCGGTTATTCCTCGTCGTCGTCGTCATCGTCGTCATGGCGACGACGAGCAGCCATCTCTTCGTCACTGAGCTTGGGCGCACCCAGCTCGTGCTCGTAGAGCGTGATCAGGTAGCGCACCACGCCTTCGTCGAGCTTGAGCGCGCGCTCGAACTCGGGAAGCACCTTCGGTTCAATCGTGAAGTGTGCGATGGCGTAGTAGCCGTTTTCGTGACGGCCGATTTTGTACGCGAGGGCGCGACGGCCCCAATGTTCGATCTCGATCGGATCGGCGGCGGCCAGAAGGCCATGCGCGCGGTCGAGCTTTTCCTGAATGGCCGCGTCTTCGAGCGTCGAGTCGAAGATGTACACGGCCTCATAGCGCCGCGTTGACGCGCGGCGAATTTTGAGCTTAGCCACTCGGCGTTGTCTCCCTATGGACAGAGTGCCCCCCGCAGGGCCGAACCCGCAGGAGGAGGGACCCGACAGCGGATGCTGCGGGTGATGAGCCATGAAGGATAGGCGACCGCGGGGGGGAGATCAACCGGCATGGGGAGGGAACTGCATTTAAGTATTCGGTTGTCAGTTTGAGTGATCAGTGCTCAGAAGCTCTGACCACTGGAAACTCGAACTGACAACCGACCACTTAGAGCCGTTCAAAGCGGGCGGGGTCGTTCGCGTCGCTACACCACAAGTCGTTACCATTCATGACGTTACCGGCTCAACCATCCTTCACAAGCCCCCTCCATGTGCGGTCGCTACGGCTTCGGCAACCCCGCGCGCCTCGGCACCCTGCCGTTTGGTGCCACGCTCCCTGACCTGACGCCGAATTACAACATCGCGCCGACGCGGGAGGTGCCGCTGGTTCGCGCCTACGAGGACGTGCGCGATGCGGTGTTTGCGCGTTGGGGGCTCGTGCCGTTCTGGGCGGATGACCCGAGCATCGGCAATCGACTCGCCAATGCGCGCGGCGACACGGTGGCGTCGAAGCCGTCGTTTCGCGCGGCCTTTAAAGCGCGCCGTGGCCTCATGCCCGCCGATCTTTTCTACGAGTGGCAGATCGTTGCCGGGCAGAAAGTGAAACAGCCCTGGTGCATGCGACTGCCCGACGCGGCCCCCTTTGCGTTTGGCGCGATCTGGGAGCGATGGACGCCAAAGAATGATCCCGGCGCGGAGCCGTTGGTGACGTGCGCCATCATCACGACCGAGGTGAACGAGGTCATGCGCCCGATTCACGACCGCATGCCGGTGATCATCGCGCCGGATGACTACGACACGTGGCTCGATCCGCGTACGACCGCGGCCGCCGCGCAGGCGTTGGTGCGCCCGTACGAGGGCCCGATGGAAGCGTGGCCGGTCAGTACGCGGGTGAATTCACCGCGGGCGAACGATGCGGAGTGTATTGCACCGCTCTAGCGAGCCGCATTGCGGCGCGACTACGGCGCCTTGGTGTTGTGCTTCTTGAGATACAGGTTGATTGAGCCAAAACTCAGCTGCGATTTCATCTGCACCATCATTCGCCGTGAATCGTCAGTGAGCCACACTTCGGCGCGGCCGTTCTTGCTGAACAAACCTTTCGTCTGAAAGGTGGGCTGCACGACCACGGTGTTGAACTTGCCCGCCGGCACGTCGATCGTTTCGCGGCGCACAACGGTGATCTGCACCGGATTCCCTTCCGGTTTGAAATAGCGCGGAATGGTGTACGTCTTGCCCACCTCCAGCGGCACCGTGCGCACGAAGTAGAGCATCGAGCCGTCGTCGAGCGGCTCCTGCACCGACACTTGCTCCTCATTCTTGTTCAGCTGATACATCCCGCGCTCGGGGAAAATTTCGTAATGGCGGCGCGGTTTGTAGTTGCCTTCGTTGAGGTCCTGATAGTGACGACGCGACGACAGCGTCACGACGTCGAACCACGATTCAAAGGTGTCGTCGACGCGAAAGAACGGAATGCCGCCCGAAAAGCGGAAGATCGTGTGATAGGTTGGCGTGCCGCGCACATCCTGAATGTCGCGCACATCCATGCTGCCACTGCCCACCTTCATCGGGCCGAACTTCACGTCGTATTCCAGCTTTTCCCCAACCGCAAACGGCACGGACAGCGCGTTGGCCGGCAGCTTGGGCACGACTGTCGCCGGCGGCGAGTCGGGCACCGCTTGCGCATGCAGTGTGGGCAATGGGAGCAGTACTCCCACAACGGTCAAGAACGCTCCCCACGAGAGCGCGCGAACACGGGAAAGGGCGGGCATACGCACCCGTACCCCTGAGCGTGCGCTTTGGGTCACCGCCTGGTCCACGACCCGAGAGGCCACGCTGAAATCAGACGTTGAAGAGGAAGTGCATCACGTCTCCGTCCTTCACGACGTAATCTTTGCCCTCAGAACGCACGGCACCTTTGACCTTCGCGTTCTTCGTTCCCTGATGCAGAATGAAGTCATCGTACGAGACGGTCTCGGCCCGGATGAATCCCTTCTCGAAGTCGGTGTGAATCACCCCAGCGGCAACTGGCGCCGTATCGCCCTGGTGAATGGTCCACGCGCGCACTTCCTGCACGCCGGCGGTGAAGTACGTCTGGAGTCCCAGCAGGTGGTAACCGGCGCGAATCAGACGATCGAGTCCAGCCGACTCGATGCCCAGCGACTCGAGAAATTCTTTGCGTTCGTCAGGCGGAAGTTCGGCGAGTTCTGCCTCGATCTTGGCCGAGAGCGGCACGACTTCCGCGTGTTCTCCCGCGACCGCAACGCGCAACGCTTTGAGGTATTTCCCTTCGTTGCCCGAAAGCTCTTCGTCGGTCACGTTGGCGGCATAGAGCACGGGCTTGGCCGTGAGCAACTGCAGCCCGGCGAGCCCCGCCAAGTGGTCGGCCGACAAGCCCGCGCGCCACAGCGGCTTGCCCTCGGATAACGCCGCAAACGCGGCTTCGAGCGGCGGCAATTCCGCGAGCGCTTCTTTGTCGTTGGCCTTCGCCGCGCGCTTCACTTTGTCGAGCCGCTTCTCCACGGTCGCCAAATCGCTGAGCGCAAGTTCGAGCTCGATAATTTCTTTGTCGCGCTGCGGATCCGGATTGCCCATCACGTGCGTGACGTCCGGATCTTCGAAGCAACGAATCACGTGCACGATGGCATCGGTTTCGCGGATGTTCTGCAGAAACTTGTTGCCCAAGCCTTCGCCCTGCGACGCGCCTTTCACGAGCCCCGCGATGTCAACGAATTCGACAACGGCGGGCACCACGCGCTTGGGCTGCACGATGTCTGCCAGCTTGCCCAGTCGGTCATCGGGCACTTCCACCATGCCGACGTTCGGATCGACCGTGCAGAACGGATAGTTCGCCGCTTCGGCCTTCGCGGAGGTCAGCGCGTTGAAGAGGGTGGATTTACCGACGTTGGGGAGACCGACGATACCGAGACGCAGCATGAGAGCGGAGGAGACAGGGAGGAGCGGGCAGGGTGAGCTGCCTTTAAGTGCTCGGTTTTCGGTTTGGGTTATCGGTGGTCGGAACATATCGACCGCCGTTGGCTGCGTGGAAATGTAGTGAGGCGCGAAGGAATGGTGATGGGTCACCTCCGTTCGTTCCCTATTGTGGTGCCATGCAAGACTTCACTCGACTCGAGGTTTGGGAGCGCGCGCAGCAACTCGCCGTCGCGATCTACTCGGCAACGGAATCTCTGCGGGGGACGCACGCAGCGGGCCTTCGCAGCCAGCTTCGACGGGCCGGTTCGTCGATTGGTGCCAACATCGCCGAGGGCGCGGGTCAACACGGAGCCGCGCAGTTCGCTCGCTATCTCCAAATTGCGATTGGCTCGACCTCGGAGGTCGAGAGCCATCTCGACCTCGCTCGCCGAGTGGGCATGATGAGTGAGTCGGTCGTCCGGCCACTGACTCACGAAACACGTCGCATCCGCCGCATGCTTGCCGGCCTTCGAAAGCGCGTGCTTCTTGTGCCGCCGCGGGCAGCGCCCGACAACCGATAACCCAAACCGATCACTGATCACCCAAAGTCGCCGACAAGAGTTGATATCGGTCCCGCACTTCTCCCGCATCCCGCCCCCCGGCTGTACCGTACCGCCATGCCCTCTCGTCGCTCCTTCCTCTCTCGCCTCGCGGCCTCCTCCGCGGCGGCGGCTTTTGTTGATCCGCGCGCGTTGTGGGACTTCGCGCGCGTGGATTCACGTCCGCGTCCGACGCCGTCGCAGCTAGCGTGGCAGCGTGACGAGCTTGCGCTGTTTCTGCACTTTGGCGTGAACACGTTTTCCGACCGCGAATGGGGCGACGGCAAGGAATCGCCGTCGAGCTTCAATCCATCGCGGCTCGATGCGCGACAGTGGGCGCGCGCGGCGAAGGCGGCGGGCGCGAAGTCGATGATTCTGACGGCGAAGCACCACGATGGCTTCTGTTTGTGGCCATCGAAAACCACCACGCACTCCGTGGCCAGCAGTCCGTTTCGTGACGGGAAGGGCGATGTCGTGCGCGAGTTTGTCGACGCCTGTCGCGCGGAAGGGCTGCGTCCCGGTCTCTACTGCTCGCCGTGGGATCGCAATCACGCGGCCTACGGAGACTCGCCGCGATACAACGACATTTATGCCGCGCAGCTCACTGAGCTGCTCACTCAGTACGGTGAGTTAGCGGAAGTGTGGTTCGACGGCGCGAACGGCGAAGGCCCGAACGGCAAGAAGCAGGTGTACGACTGGCCGAGGAATTGGGCGTTAGTTCGCAAACTGCAGCCGCGCGCGGTGATGTTCTCCGATGCCGGTCCGGATGTGCGTTGGATTGGCAACGAGCGCGGTGTGGCCGGCGAAACAAATTGGAGTACGATTCGCCCCGAGAGCGTTCCGTACATTGGTGCCGACGGCCCGGGCATCATCAAGGCATTGCAGGAAGGCCACGCGGACGGCGCGGTGTGGCGCCCCGGCGAAACGGACGTGTCGATTCGGCCGGGCTGGTTCTATCACGCCGCCGAAGACACGAAGGTGAAGACCGCCGATCAACTGCTGGGGCTCTACTTCACGAGCGTGGGACGCAACTCCAAACTCCTGCTCAACGTGCCGCCTACGCGCGACGGGCTGCTGCACGACACCGACGTGGCGAATCTCGCTGGCCTGCGCGCGAAGCTTGAAGCGCTGCGGGCATCGGAGCGTCACGCGGCGAAAAGCACCTGGAAAGCGAGCGGCGCCACGAGCGGCACGTTGTCGGTTCAGTTCGCGTCACCGCAGAGCGTGAGTGTGCTCGAACTGAGCGAAAACATCGCGAACGGCCAGCGCGTGACATCGTGGACCGTGCGCGCCGATGGCGCGGACACGCCGATCGCGAAGGGCACAACGATCGGCTACAAACAATTGCGTCGCGTGCCGTCGGTCATTGCACGCACGCTGGACGTGCACATTGAGACGGTGGATGCGGTGGAGCGGGTGGGGATGCGCGCGTACGAATAGCGGGGACTGCGGGAACCGACGAACTGCGGGAACCGACGAACTGCGGGAACAGATGCACTGCGGGAACTGATTTAGGTTTTCGGTTGTCAGTTTGAGTTTTCAGTGGTCGGAATTTTGATTCCGACCACTGTTCGTTTTCGCTGGTGATTTGCTGCGGACATCGCAAACCGACAACCGACAACCCAAACCGACAACCGACCACCTAAACCGACCACTTACAACAATCGTGCTTGCGTATCACGCTGTCGGCGGCTTACTGCTTGCACTGTCCTCGCGGATCGGGCTTGGGTTTGTCGACGACGGGGCGCTTGGGATTGTTGCCTAGTTCCATCGCGACATCGGCGAAGAGTTTGGCGACGCGCGTCATGTGCGGGTAGTCGATGTACTGCGGTTCGTCGGTGAGTTGATGATATGACGAATGGCCGCCGGTAGTGGCGAAGACGATGGGAATGCCCCATCGCGCATATTCGGCGTGATCGCTGCGGCAGTAGATGTCCATCGGATGCCCGTTGGCGTCCATGCCGTAGTCGAATTTGAAATTGTACTTCTTGACGGTGTTCACGCGCTCAACGAGGTCGCCCAATTCCGTCGACAGTCGACGCGATCCGACGAGCTGCAAGTAGTCAGGCCCGCCGTGCAACGCTTCACCGTCTTTGCTCTTGCCGGTTTCATCCGAGGCGGCGCCGCGTCCGACCATATCCATGTTGAGCTGCGCAATGATGGAATCGCGCGGCACGGTGGGATGCTCGGTGAAATAGTGCGAGCCCCACATGCCTTTCTCTTCGCCAACGTGCCACACGATGAGCGTGGAACGTTTGGGTTTGGTCTTGAGCGTCGAAAGATATTCCGCGATCTCCAGCACCGAGACCGAACCGGAGCCGTCGTCGTCGGCGCCATTGAAGATGGAGTCCTGTCGAGCCGGCACCTTGGCCCGCAGCTCGGCGAGTTCCTTATTGATCTGTTCGATCTGTGCCGGTGTGGCGTTGTTGTCTTCATCTTCGGCACCACCGGGGCGCACGATGCGATTGAAGACAAGAATCGAATCATGCTCGATGGCTTTGGGCGACATGCCCACGTGATCACTATGGGCGCCGACGGCGACGTAGCTGTTCTTGAGCGCCGGATCGCTGCCCGGAATGATGCCCACTACGTTGCGCACCGGAAACGGATTGTCCTTTAGATCCACGAGGCCGTTGATCGAGACCTTCGCGCCTTCATCACCGATCTGCAGCGCATCGACTGACTTCGCGAAGAGTTTGTTGGCGGCCGCGGCGCCGATGTAGATGCGCGACGCGCCGCTGTCGTCTCCATCGGCCACAATGACGCCCGGTCGCGTGACGTATGGCAATAACCCTTGCACCTGACGCGGTACCAGTATGCCCGTCGCCGCCGCTGTCGACGGCGCGAGCTTGCTATCGCTGAGAATGAGGCTCACCGCGTCGTTCGACGCCGGCATCGAGAGCATCACCAACTTGCCCGCGGCCTGTTCGGGCGAAATGCGATGCACCGTATCGCCAACCACACCGCCGTACACGGTTTCCAGATCGGCCTTGTTGATGCTCGCGTTGCCACCCATCGCCCACTCGGTTCCAAGCTTGAGCGACGCGCCGCCCGCGATGACGGAACTCATCGGATCGACTTTGCGCGTCTTGACCGGGAGGGTCTGGAAGTACGTACCGTTGTCTCCGGCCGGCACGAGCCCGAGTCGCTTGGCCTCCGCCGCGAGATACTCGGTGGCTTTCACGCTGCCCAGCGTGCCCGCATCGCGCCCCATCATCGAATCATCGGCGAAGATGTACAGGCGCGTCATCAGATCTTCGGCGCTGATCTCCGGTTTGGTGGGGCGCGGTTCACGCTTGAGCGGCAGCGGCGTGGCCGAGGCATCCGTGGCACCAACCGTTTTCGGTTTCGGCGCATCCTGCGCGCCGGCCAGGGCGGGCAACAACACAAGGGCGGTGACGAGCGAAAGACGTTTCATTTTGCGGAGGACGTGGGAAGCGCAAGCACGCT
>CBHTUR010000043.1:0-33986 GCA_966096095.1 uncultured Gemmatimonadaceae bacterium
CCCCCACCCAGGGATTAACAGGTGCCCGGGGTATGGCAAATCCACCAATTTACTTACCAGCCCCGTCCGCTTTTGGTTGGCGGCCGCCCTTCCACAAAAACACAGCAACACGTTGAACTAGAACGTCAAGATCGTCCGCAACGTGAACACATGTCCGGTTTGCGAGAGCGCATCCGCACGCCGACCAACGTGCTGCCAGTCGCCCACCAGAGACAGGTGTGAAATCACCGGCATTGAGTAGAACACTTCACTGATCGTCTCACGACCACCCACCCAACGAGCATTCGTCATCGCGACACCCAGCACATCCGACGCGCGATGTGATGACAACCCGGTGAACGTCAGTCCGCCGCCCCGATGCGCCTGCACAGCTTGCACCGTCGGATCCGACCTTCCGAGCTGTGCGAACGCCGCAATCGACGCGCGCGTGGGCTCCTCGGCGCTCTCGCCGGTCGCGGCGGCGCGCGGTGCGCCGCGCCACAAGGTCTGATCGACGGTCGCGTACCAGCCGCTCGTACCGCTCGCCGTCGGCTCCGCGTCGGGACCATCACCAACGCGCGCGAACAATCCCGTGTGGCGCCAAGCTCCCACACTGGCGCGGCCACTGAGTGCGGCGCCTTCGATCGTCTTGCCGCCGAGCTCCCACTCGTGCGCGGTCTGTGCAATGCGGAACCGTGATGTCTGTCCTGCGACCGCTGGCGCGCCGCTCCGGCCATCGAATTCGCCGGCACTGACCGTCCACCCTTCGAAGGGCGATACCACCACGTTTGCGGCGGCGACCGGAAGCGGAAACGTTGGCGCTGCGGTGATCGACGGCGAGAATCCCATCGCCGCGTTCAGGAAGGACGCGCCAACCGGGGTACCGGCGAACTCCGTATTGAAATCGAGGCGCCCCGCACGCACGCGCAATCGATCGGCAAACAGCGTTTGCTGCACCCACGCTTCGCCGAACGCGCGAAAGTCTTCGGCGTCGATATTGGAAAACGCCTGCACAAACGAGGCTTCACCGGAGCCGTTCCGACCGGTCTTCGTTTTGTGCTGCACATAGGCGCTGAAGCCGTGCCAGCCGAAAAGCGAATCGAAATCCAAACGCAATTCGAGATTGCTGTGTGTCCGCAACGCATGCGCGCCGGACATGCTGGACGTGCCGCTCGAGGCGTCGGTGATTTCTGTCGCGCTGAACTTCACACCCTTGTGATTCACGAGAGCGCGCCAGTCCAACGGCGTCGACGCGGCACCGCCGACGCCGATCCCGCGAGCGGGCGGTTGAATCGCCAGCGGCGCCGTCGGTGCTGCGCTGGCGGGCGTACCGTCGTTCACCGGCGCCGTCGAGGATTCTGCTTCCTCGGCCACGTTGGCGGCCGGCACTGTTGATGTAGGAGCCGGCGAGGCGGTTACCACCCGATTCCGGCGCGCCGCCGTACCCGGCGCCCTGCCGAGCCGCGGTGCGTCGGCAGCCAGTCGCGCACTGACCTCGCCGCTCGCGGTTCCGGTGGTCAACACCGGTGCCGACGCGGGTGGGGAACTGGCCAGGGCCACCGACGAGCGCTCCGTCGGTCGCGCGGCGGGAGATTTGACCAACGCCGCCCGTGTTGCAACAACTGCTATCAGACCAGCCACTCCCACCACAATCACAGCAAGGGCACGCGGAGAATCCGACCGTCCGGTCGATGTCGAATTTTGGAAAGCCACGGTTCTGTTCGCTGAAGCTGAGGGCTGCCGATCGAAACGGCAGATGTCGCCGGCGTTGGCGAGCGCGGTGCTTCAGCTGAGCGTCGGCCGCCCCATGGGACGAGATGACAGGCCAACCGTGCTACTGCGGGCAACATCAGTCAGACTGTGATGAAAGTCACCACAGGCGTGTCAACGAACCGGTGCGCGCGAGCATTTCCGCAATTCCTGCCAAAACGTTCCAAAAAACGAATGCATTATTCCATTACACGAGAAGTCATCGGCAGTTAAGTCGCACTTGAAACGGCAGAAACACATTCCCATTGCGGGGAAGACGCGCGGCTGGCACCGCCGTCACAATCCCGGCATTGCGGCAAGCCAGGTGGGGACGCCGCTAACGCCCGAGCAGAAACTCCAGCGGCGCGTCGAGACGCGCCCTCCACGATCGCTCGGAGTGATCGGCGCCGTCGAACACCCGCGTCATGAAATGCTCGCCATCTTCGTATCGCCGGGCGCGGAACAGCGAGTCGACCCGCAACTGGAAGGGCGCGTAGAGCGTGTCGAGGGTGGCGGTGCCGTGATCGAAGTAGAATCGATGGTCGTCGCGTTTGGGGATATGCGATTCGAGATACGCGACCATCGCGCCGTTTCCGGCCGGCCAGTGGGTGGAGAGGCAGGCAGCACCGCGAAAGACGCCCGGCAGTTCGGTGACCGCGTACAGCGAGATCAGCCCTCCGAAGCTCGAACCCATCAGATAGGTGTCGTCGCGTTCGCGCTTTGTGCGATACGTGCGATCGATGAACGGCTTGAGCTCCGTGGTCATGAATCGCAGATACGCGTCGCTCAGGCTCGGCCCGTCGACCGACGGCAACGAGGGAATGCCGGTGAGAATCGTCTTGTCGTCCTGCAGGGCTTTTCGCGGCATGTACTCCTGCACGCGTTTGGGCGAATTCGAGATCGCCACGACAATCGCCGCATGAATCCGTTTGGCGGTAATCAGTCGCGACATCGCTTCGTCGAGCCCCCACTCCGTGTTGCCATACGCCGTGGAATCATCGAACACGTTTTGCCCATCCTGCACGTACAGCACCGGATAGCGATGATTCGACGTCATGTAGTCTGGGGGCAACCACACCTCAACCAGTCGTGCATCCACGTAGCGCGACGCAAACGCAGGGTGTCGCTTGATGATGCCACTCTTGGTGGACGCGTGCGTGGCCGTCGGAGCCCCTTGGGCGAGCGCGGCGGAAAGGCCGCCCGACGCCTGCAGCGCGAACGCGATCGTCAGCAGGGCGCGGCGCGTCATTTCTTCACTCGCGACGCCAGCAGCTCCGCTTCGAGTTCAGGTTTCATGACCCACTTGCCCGCGGCCTGTCGCGCGGGCGGCAAAGACTGAAACCACGAGAGCGTGTCCTTCAGCGTTTCACTCACCGGTCGGAGCGTCAGGCCAGCGGCGAATGAACGGGTACTGACAATTGATGTATGTCCGAGATCGTTATCGCGCGCCAAAATCCATGGCACGACGCCGTCGATGTCGTGAGCGCGAAACCACGCATCGTCGTCGAACCAGTGATAGCGCACGTCGTGACCGACGGTCTTCTGCGCGATATCCAAGAACGTTTCCACCGTCATTGGTGATTTGGGGCCGACCGCGTTGAAAATGCCACTCGCCTCGGTTTCGACGAGTTGCACCATGAAGGCGGCCAGATCGCGGACATCGATAAACTGCACGCGATCATCCTTGCGTCCCGGTGCAATCGTGTCGCCACCGCGCGCGAGCCGCACGGGCCAGTACGTGAACCGATCAGAGGTATCGCCCGGGCCCACGATATACGTCGGGCGCACGACGATGCCTTTCGCGCCGAACACGCGGGCAACGATCGCTTCGCCCGCCGCCTTTTGAGTGCCGAAACTCTCCGATCCATCCTTCGGATCGCGCGCTTCCGTATGCACCGGATCCGCTTCGGTCAGCCCCTTCTTGAGATACGGGTAATACACCCCCGTGCTCGACGTGAACAGATAGCGTCCCGTGTGTCCATCCAGCATCGCGGTTGACTGGCGCACCCACTCGGGATTCGTCGCGGAATCGTCAATCACCGCGTCCCAGTCGCGACCGGCGAGTGCTTCGAGCTTTCCGTTCCGATCGCCAATCAATCGCTCGATATTCTGCGGCAACTCGGGATCACGACGTCCGCGCGTAAAGATCGTGACGGTGTGTCCGCGCTCGACCAGGCGACGCACGATGTGCGGTCCAATGAAGCCGGTGCCGCCGAGGATGAGCACCTTCTTGGGTGCGCGCGTCTTGGTTGGCGCGTTCATTGACGCCAGCGCGTCGAGCGGCAACGACATGGCGGCCGAAACCAGCAGGGAGTCGCGCACGAAGCGTCGACGGGTGAAGCGCGATTCGGACATAAGCCCTCTGGCGAAAATTCTCGACGGAGCGCTACAGCGTTTCCGTCATCAGCACTTCAGGAGTTACGGTGTCGGTCGAGTCGGGCGACTCCAGTTCCACGGAGAAGTTCACGCCGTCACTGCCGCTCATCAACAGAAAACAGGTCGCGCCGCTGCCACTCATCATCCCGATGCCAACGCGATCGGTATCGCCGTTCATGCGCGCGGCTACTCGCAGCAGCGGCAGCACCGACGCAACCCCTTCGTGCATCAACGGCACAACGCGTTCAAAGTCGTTCGCAGCGATGTCCGCGATCCGACGCCAGCTTTCCAGGGCGTCGACATCGAAGGCGCGGGCGCGCGCACGCTCGCCACTCGCTTCGCGCCACGCCGCGAACGCACCGTAGGCCGCGCCGGTATTTACGCCGTTCGCAAACGTGAACAACATCACCGGGACAGAAGGCAGCGGCGGCAGGACCAGCAGTCGATCACCGCGCCCCCACGCCCACGCGCGTGAGACGTCGCGCAGCAGGAAGGGCACATCTGCGCCAAGTGCCCCCGCCAGTTCCATCAGCCGATCCGCACCAATCGGGGTGGGGCACATCGATTCCATCGCGCGCAACACGGCGGCGGCGTCAGCACTACCGCCGCCAAGACCGCCGCCAACCGGAATACGCTTGTCGATCTTGAGATGCCAGCCGATGTCCCAAGCCGCTTCACTCGTATACAACTCAGCGGCGCGCCACGCCAGATTGTGCACGGCGTCTCCCAATCCGCCGGCGGGCATGGCCGGTCCATCACACTCGAGAAACGAATCGAAGTCGCCGACACGCACGGTCACCTCATCGTGCAGGGCCAAGCGTTGAAAGAGCGTTTCGATACCGTGATAGCCGGTGCTTTCGCGCGCGAGAATGTGCAACACCAAGTTGATCTTGGCGTGCGCGCGTTCTACGCGAACCGGATCACCCGACATTCGAAGAGTTGATGGTGGGCGTGACGCGCGAGGTCGAGGCGGGCGTCGCACTACCGGCAGACGCGACCGACTTCACGTTCAACCCGAGACGCGCGAAATAGAGCGCTCCCATGATGGTGATGGGAATGAAGCTCAGAATGTGGTAGCCAATGGCCCAACTGACGGCCAGGTCTTTCGGAACGCCATAGACGCCGAGACCCACGATTGCGAACGTCTCGAACACGCCGAAAAATCCGGGCGAACTTGGCACCGCTACGCCAATACCCAGAACGCCCTGCAGAAAGAGCGCGGCCGTGAACGGCACCTGCATCCCCACCGCGAGAAATCCGAGATAGAGTCCGAGCGCGTGCATGAGCCAGTGCGCAACCGCCCAGAATAGCACCGCCAGAAATCGCCGCGAGTCTTTGAGTACCGCGAGTCCGCCGACGCCGTGCGTCACCATACGCACGATGGCGCCCTCGAACATGGGAAGCACGCGTCGCGCGATCGCGCCGACAAGAAACATCACGTACTCTGGCCGCAAGACGACGGCGTAACACACGACCAACAGCCCCACGACGAGCGTGATGCCGCCGGCAGCGAGTTGCGGCACGGTGCGACCCCAAAGCACGACGCCCGGTGGAAACGCCGGATCGAGCATGGCACCGAACATCAACGCGAGCAGCGTGATCGCGTCGAAGATTCGATCGACCGCGAGCGAACCGAGCGCCGTGGTTATGGGGACGCGAGGTACTTCACGCGTCAACGCGAAGGCACGGGCGAATTCGCCAGCGCGCAGCGGGAAAACGTTGTTCATCATCATGCCGATGGCGGTGCCGCGCCACAGCGGTCCGAAGGCGATCGGGCCGGCCACCGGTTCGAGAATAGTACGCCAGCGCCGAGCACGAAGCGGAAAGATGCAAGTCGCCGCAACCGTCGAGGCAATGAACAGCAGCCAGTTCGACGCGCGGATCACCGACCACACGTGCGGCAACGAGACATCGCTCAGCACCCACCACAACAGTCCGCCGCTCAGCGCGATACCGAGCCCGCTCTTCCAGTCGAACTTCATGCGGGCCACGTGCCAACGTTCGCGTCGCCTACGACGCGCGCGCGTCGCCTCACGTCGTCACCGCGAGATCGAGCAGATCGCTGAGTTCCTCAAACAGCGCGTGCGCTGCCGGCTCGGCCAACGAACCGCGATTCCAATGCGCCTTGAGCTCGTCGCGAACTTGCCGCGCGCGCGCGACCGCCGAGTGACCGCGATAGAGCAGCGAATCGATCGGCACGATTTGCGGCGCCGGCACGGCCGGCGCACCTGCCCAGGTGATGTTTGCCTCTTTCACGCGCGCCGCGAGATCCTGATCAGTGCGCTCGCGATCCATCAACAGCTGCGCGAACGACTGCACGTTGGCACGCTCTGACGCGTTCGCGAGCGGCGCCCGGGCCATTTTGGTGGCCAGATTGGCGATGCTCGCCGCGCCGTAGCTCTCGGCCACGTCGCTCAACCCCAACAGCGCGCGACGCACGCCGTCCGACAACGCCAACTGCGACGGTCCCGGCGCGCTGGTGGCCAACGCCTGCGTTTCGCGCGCCAAACCGTCGGCTGCAGCCGCGATGTCACCACGAAAGCGCTGCGCGAGCGTGATCGGTGGCTCGGGGTTGCGCTGCAGAATCGCGGGAAGCCCGTCTTCGGGGAAGAAACGCGATATGGGCACCACCATCGCCGTTGGTGACGCCGGAGGTGTGGAGGTTGCGAGGTATCCGGCGGCCACGGCCGCGAGGGCCACCGACTGCGTGCGACTGCGACGCTGTTCCGACTCACCCCACTGCGATGTGAGATCGACCAGAGCACGCAATTCCACCAGCGCGCCGCGCACTGCAAAGTGCAGGCGCTGATCCCACCGCAGTTCGCCGTCGCGCAGTCCGGTCGCGATGCGCTCGATGGTCGAGGCGAGATCGGGCAGCCCTTCCAGTCGCGTCATCGTGGCGCTGCCTCGCAGCGCGCGTGCGTGCGTCAGAAAGGCCGCGCCGTCGGGCGTCGATGTTTCCGAGTCCGCCAGCATCTGATCGAGGCGATTGAGATATTCGACCGCCTCTTTTTGAAAGAACTCGATTAGCGCCTGCGGTGCACTCATACGTTCCTCGGTGTGCCAGTCTCCGACGCGCGCGCCCGGTCCATCTCCCGGCGAATTTCGCGCACCGCTTCCTCAATGCCAACAAAAATCGCTCGTCCGACGATCGCGTGACCGATATTGAGTTCTTCGATCTCGGGGATGGCCGCGACCGGTCCGACATTCGTCACCGACAATCCGTGCCCCGCGTGGACGTGCAACCCCAACGACGCGGCAAGCGTGGCACTCGATGCCAGCGCGTTGAGCGTGCGCGGGTCGTCGGGATGATGGGCGTACGGCCCGGTATGCAACTCGATAGCATCGGCCCCTAACTCGGCCGACAATCGGACCGAGTCGTGATCGGCATCGATGAAGAGACTGCTCTTGACGCCGGCCTCTTTCAGCCGGAGGATCGCGCGGCGCAGCGTCTCCATGTTCCGGCGCACATCAAGGCCACCTTCGGTGGTGACCTCCTCCCGTCGCTCGGGCACGAGGGTAACCGCCAACGGTTTGATCCGCTCGGCGAGCGCCAGCATTTCGTCCGTCGCGGCGCATTCGAGGTTGAGAACCGTTGTGATAGTTGCGGCCAGCCGTAGAACGTCGTCGTCTTGGATGTGACGGCGGTCTTCGCGAAGATGCGCCGTGATGCCGTCGGCGCCCGCCGCTTCACAGCGGGCGGCGGCGGCTACCGGATCCGGATGAGTGCTGCGTCGCGCCTGCCGAACCGTCGCGACGTGATCGATGTTCACGTAGAGGCGTTGGTAGAGCAGGGAGCCGGATGTCGCTGACGTCATGGCGATGGGGTATGCGGTCGCAAGGTGCTACACTCAAGGCAGTTCCCGAAGGTGAAGCGCCGCTGGAGGTACGGTCAGGGCGGTTCACCAAGTGGATACGTTAACGTGCATGGAGGCACTCGTGGTATTGTCTGCACTCAGGAAGGGAGTCCTGCTCGTCACGCTGGTGGCATCCGTGGCGTGCACCAAGAAGGTCGTGGAGACCTCGATCTCGCCGGCGCCCGGCTCGGCGACGTCCAAGCAGCTCGAAGCGCCGCTCAGCGGACAGATCGGTGCGGCAAACGCGCGCGGCGCCGTGGAGGCGTTTCTGACCGCGGTCAAATCGCAGGACTTGCGCGGAATGTCGGCGGTTTGGGGCAACGACAAGGGGCCGACGGCCGAACGCATCAAGCGCGATGAACTGGAGAAGCGCCTGATCGTGATGCAGTGCCTGCTGACGCACGACAAATGGGAATTCGCCGAAGACCGCGCCCGCCTCGTGACCGGCGGACGTCAGGAGTACATCGTGAATCTCCATCAGAAGCAGCTCAACGGGCAATCGAAATTCACCACCGTCGCCGGCCCCGGCGGGCGCTGGTTCGTGGAAGATCTGACGCTGGATGGGCTGAAGGATTTCTGCCGGTAACGGCGGGACCTGCAACCACGCCGAAACGCACGAACACGCTCCGGGTCAAAAACTGAACGATTCGCGCGTCCGAGGGCTCCCTTAGGGGAGCCCTCGGATTTTTGCGTACGTTCGTCGCTTCAGCGAACCGCGTTCAGACCCGATTGGCGATGTCTATTTCGATCCGCACGCTGTCCCCCCTTTACCTCACTGCTAATATTCGGACAACTCGACGAGCACACCGCCCGTCGCGGTCGGATGCAGGAACGCAATTCGCTTGCCTTCTGCGCCGATGCGAGGGGTTTCGTCGATCAACCGGAGGCCGGCTGCTCGGCATCGCGCAAGCGTGCCGTCGAGGTCGTCCACGGCGAAACACACGTGATGAATGCCGGGGCCCCGTTTGGCCACGAATTTGCCGATTGGCGAGTCTTCGGACTTGGCTTCGAGCAGTTCCACCAGCGATTCTCCAGCAGCAACTCCCGCGATAGCGGCGCCGTCGGCGTCGTCGAGCGGAACCTCGGGCATTCCGAGGATGTCACGGTAGAACGGCAGCAGCTCATCCATCGCGCGGACAGCAATGCCGATGTGAGCGATGCTGGTGCCGCGCGGTTTGCGGTTCGGTTCGGTCATGTCGTTGGGGCGTGAAGGCGAGCCGGAAATTAATCCTGTTGATCGGTGCGAACGAGCCATGAGAGCCGTCGCACCACGGAGCACACGATGGCCAACGCGATGGAAGTGAAGGACGATACGTGGGCGACGGAGATTGAGGGCCACCAGGGCCTTGCCGTCGTCGATTTTTGGGCGACGTGGTGCGCGCCCTGCCGCATGATTGCTCCCATCGTGGAACAGCTCGCGGCCGACTACGCGGGCAAGGCCAAGGTGGCCAAGCTCGACGTCGACAACAATCAGCGCACCGCGGCCAAGTACAACGTGCGCTCGATTCCCACGATTTTGTTCTTCAAGGACGGCAAACTCGTCGATCAGGTCGTCGGCGCGGTTCCGCGTCCGGCGCTTGAAGCGAAGTTCAAGGAGCACGTCTGAGTGAGTTGAGCGACGCGCCCGGTTCGCGGCTCGATCTGTCGATCGAGCTAGCGAGCCGGGCGGCGACGCTCCTCCCCGATGCCGCAGTGCCCGGGGCACTGCACGTGGTGAGCACTCCCATCGGGCATCTGGGCGATATTTCCCTGCGCGCGCTGGCCGTGTTGCAGCAGGTCGCGGCCATTGCCTGCGAAGATACGCGCCAGACCCACACCCTTCTGGCCCGCTTCGGCATTCGCACCCCGACGCTGGCCCTGCACGAGCACAACGAAGCGGCCACGACGCCGCGGCTCATCGAGCGGCTCAAGGCAGGCGAGTCGCTGGCCCTCGTTTCCGACGCCGGCACGCCCTTGGTGTCCGATCCGGGAGCGCGGCTCGTGGAAAGCTGCGTGGCCGCCGGTCTCACCGTGGTGCCCGTGCCGGGCGCCTCCGCGACACTTGCCGCGTTGGTGGGCTCGGGTCTCGTGCCGCACCCGTGCACGATTCTGGGTTTTCTGCCGCGCAAGGGCGGCGAACGCCGAGACGCGCTGACGTTGGCGCTCCGACATCCCCACACCGTTGTCCTCTTCGAGAGTCCGCATCGTCTTGTGGAAACGCTGCGTGAGCTGGCTGCGGAAGCGGGTGGTCCCCGAAAGGTGGCGGTCGCGCGCGAACTCACCAAGCATTTCGAGGAATTCCAGAGGGGAACGCTCCTCGAGGTCGCTGCGTACTACGAACAGACGCCGCCGCGCGGTGAAATTGTGATCGTGCTGGAGGGCGCGCCGGTTGTCATCCCCACCGAAGACGGTCTCCGCGCGGTTGCTGTTGCCCTCCGTGCGGACGGCGTGAAGTCACGCGAGATTGTGCAGCGGCTCGTCGACGAGCACGGCGCCAGTCGCAATCTCGCGTATCGCCTGGCTCACGAAACCTAGGATTCCTTTCCGCATGCGGTTTGCCCAGCAGCGTTCCCGATTGGTGATGTGTGTCGCTGCCCTGACCGCGGCGGTGTGCGCGACGGCGCTGTTGAGCGCGGCCGCGCCGTTTCGCGCGACCGTGTCGCGCGCGCGCGGGCCGGGGCGCTTGGCCATCGCGCGATTGCAGTACGAAGGTGGCGGCGACTGGTACGCGAATCCGTCCAGTTTGCCCAACCTGCTGAGTGCCATCGCCGAGCGAACCGCTCTGCCGGTTGAGCGTACCGAGGCCAAGGTCAAGCTTACCG
Organism: uncultured Gemmatimonadaceae bacterium; assembly: GCA_966096095.1. Classification (GTDB taxonomy): domain Bacteria; phylum Gemmatimonadota; class Gemmatimonadetes; order Gemmatimonadales; family Gemmatimonadaceae; genus Gemmatimonas. Next base: position 10,763 of record CBHTUR010000043.1, read on the forward strand.
ACTCGTCGCTCTTCGATTTTCCGTTTCTCCACGTCACCGGGCACGGCGAGATCAAGTTCAGCGACGTCGAGATCGCGCGCCTGCGCGAGTACCTCAAGCGCGGTGGTTTCTTGCACGTCGACGATAATTACGGGCTCGACGAAAGTTTTCGCCGGGAAATCAAACGCGTGTTTCCCGATCGACCGCTGGTTGAAGTCCCGTCGTCGCATCCGATCTATCATCTCGTCTACGAATTCCCTAAAGGGCCGCCCAAAGTGCACGAGCACGATGGCAAGCCCGCGCAAGGATTCGGGATTTTCATCGGGAATCGATTGGCGGTGTATTACACATATTCCGCCGACCTCGGAAACGGGTGGGAAGACGTGGGCACCTATCCCGATCCTCCTGCGCTGCATGAACAGGCCCTGCGCATGGGTGTGAATCTCTTCACGTACGCTGTTACCAGCCGAGTCACGCCATGAGCGCACCGGATATGACGATGCGAGGCAACGCACCTCGCGGTGGGGCCCTCAGCGCGCGACTCGCTGGCGAACAGGCGAGTTTGCGCTCTCGCATCGTGGCGGCGGCCGTGTTGGCGGTCGTTGCCACGATTGCAGGGATTGCGGCGTTGGGCGCGCTGGCGTTGAGCGATGGGCGTTGGATGTCGTGGCCGCGACTGATGCCGCTTGCCATCTGGCTGTTGGCGGTGCTCGTTGCGGTGGCCGTGCGCCAATGGCTGCACGCCCGCAACGATGAAGCCCGCTCGATTACGTCGCTGGCTGGCACGATCGAACGCGAACAGGCGCTGCGCGCGGGCTCGTTGCGTGGAGCACTGGAAGTCGCGACCACGGGTGTCCTCGGTGCGCGCGCGGCCGATGATGTCGCGCGTCGACTGGGCTCCGCGGCGCTCACGCCGTCGCTCGCCCAGCGGTTGCTGCGCACCTTGCTGATCGCGGCGGGGGCCGCGGTCGTGGCCGCGGCGTTGCTCGCGTTTGTCGCGCGCAAGAGCGGCGATGGCTTTGCGGCCGTGGTCCATCCCGTGCGCGCATTTAATGGCACGCTGCTGGCCCCCCTTTCGTTCGACAAGCTTCCGGCCAACGTGCCGCGCGGCATGCCCCTCACGGTGCGAGTTCGCGCCGATGGTCGCCACAGCGTGACTGTGTCGCGTCGTGCCGCCGGCGAAGCGTGGCGTGATACGGTGTTAACCGTCGACGCGAAAACCGGACTCGCACCCCTCGCGCTCGGTCCGGTGCGCGCGCCGATCACGTTACGCGTCAACGATGGTCGCGCACCCGAAGCGATGGCCGTCATCGCCGTTTCCGATCGCGGATGGATTGGCGATGTCGCGCTCTACGCGCAGTATCCGGCGTATCTCGGACGCAGCGACGAAACACTCGAAGCGGTGTCTCCAGTCCGCGTACCGCGCGGCACCCGCGTGCGTGTCACGGCCGTGTTCCGCGGCGGTGTGCAACAGGCCGCGCTGGCCGACGGGGCGCAGACGATTGCGCTGCATCCGGCAGCGTCGGCCGACGGCGCGAAAGACGGTGTCTCGGCCAGCGGCGTTCTGACACTCGATCACGACGGTTCGTGGACCTGGAGTGCGATCGCAGCACCCAATGCGAGTGGACAGACGCTCGCGCCCGAGTTGCCCGACTCGCTCTCCTTTGTTGTCGTGCCCGACAAGGTGCCTGACATTTTGATCGCGTCGCCCATGACCGACTCGATGATCAGTTCCACTGGCGCGGTGCCGATTCTCATTCGCGCCGGCGATGATCATGGTCTCGAAAACGTCGCGCTCACGGTGTGGCGGGAATCGGCCGGCGACTCCGTTGCGGCGAAGAACGCCAAACGCGAGCGCTACGACGTGGCCGATCCGGCCATGCCGTTCTTCGAGGGAGGCACCACCGTTTCGCTCGATGGGCGCAATCTCTCGGCGGGCGACAAGCTGCACCTGGTCGCCGTCGCCACCGACAACTCACCGTGGCGTCAACAGGCGATGTCGCGCGAAGTGGTACTGCGCGTGCCCACGCTCAGCGAGCAGCGCGCGATGGCGCGCGCGCTCGGTGATTCGCTCGCGCAGAAAGCGCTGCAAATGGCGCAGCAGGAAAAACGACTCGCGCAGAATACGTCCGATGCGTCGCGCAATCGTGATCTGAAAAACGGCGGAGCCGAAGAGAAGTCCAACGGCGCCAAAGCCGACGGCCAGAAGTCGATGAGTTTTCAGCAGGCGGAGAAAGCCAAGCAGTTGGCGAAGGAACAGCAGCAGATGGGGCAGAAGATCGATTCGCTGCGACAGAACGCGAAAGATCTGGAGAATCGGTTGAAGAGTGCCGGCGCGCTCGACTCGGCGTTGTCGAATCGCATGAAGGACATCCAGAAGATGCTGCGCGATGCGATGACGCCCGAAATGCAGAAGCAACTGGAGCAGCTGAACAAGAGCTCCGAGCGACTGAGCGGGACCGAAGCGCAGCAGAGCATGGAGCAACTCGCGGCGCAGCAGCAGCAACTGCGGCAGCAGCTCGAGAAGAGCGCGGAGATGCTCAAACGCGCGGCACTGGAAGGTTCGATGTCGACGCTGCGCGATGAAGCCAAGGAGTTGGCCGGCGCGCAGAAGCGGCTCGCCGACAAGATGCAGAATCCGAACGGCGAGAAGGGCGACAAGTCAGCAGCGCAGAAGATGCAGGGCAACGAAGATCCGAAATCGTTGGCCGAGCGTTCGCGCGAGTTGCAGCAGGAAATCGACAAACTCGCCAAACGATTGGACGACGCCGGCGCCAAGCCCGGCGCGACGAAGACTCGCGCTGCCGAACCGCTCGCCAACGAAGCGGCCGAAGCGATGGACAAGGCGGCCAAAGAGCAGATGAAGCAACTGCAGCAGCAACTGCAGGAGCAGAAAGACCAGATGCAGCCGCCAGGCGAAGCGCGTCAGTCGGGCGACAAAGTCTCCAACCCTCGCGCGCCGCAGAATGAACAAGGGCAGGGCGGGGCGCCCAAACCGCAGCAGGGCCAGCAGGGCCAGCAGGGCCAGCAGGGCCAGCAGCAGAAGGGCCAACAGGGACAGCAAGGTCAGCAAGGTCAACAGGGTCAGCAGGGCCAGCAGCAGGCGGGCCAGCAGGGACAACAAGGACAGCAGGGCCAGCAAGGGCAGCAGGGCGGCAATGCGGGCAGTGACGCGCGCAAAGCGGCCGATGCGATGGACAAGGCCGCTCAACAGCTTTCCAACGCGCGTGAGTCGCAGATTGACGCGTGGAAGTCGGAGTTGTCCGATCAGCTCGATCAGTCGATCAACGAAACCATGCAGCTCGCGCGCCAACAGTCCGACCTCGAACAGCGCGCCCGTCAGAGCGGAAACGCGCAGTCGATGCAATCGGAGCAAGGCGCGCTTCAGCAGGGCGTGCAGCAGGCGGCGGAGCGCCTCGAGAAGGCGGGACGGAGCAGTTCCCTCCTTTCGCAGCGTTCGCAGAAGGCGATGGCCGATGCGCAGCGACGCGTGCAGCAGGCCACGCAGCAAATGGGACAGGCCAACAGCAACGAGCAGACGCAGAACGCGATGAAGGATGCGACTGAGGCGCTGAATCAGGCCTTGTCGTCGCTCGTGCGAGATCGCGAGAAAGTGAACAACGCGCAGTCGGCCAGCGGCTTTACGGAAATGATGGAGCAGCTAAAGCAGCTTGCGCAGAAACAGAGTGCACTGAACGGACAGATGCAGGGACTCAACCTGCTACCCGGCGGCGCGCAGGGCGACGCCGCGAAGCAGCAATCGCGCGTGTTGGCCAAACAGCAGCGAGAAGTTGCGCGCAGCCTGAACGACGTCTCCGATGCCGATCAGACCGGTCGCACCGATGCGTTGGCGAAAGAGGCGCAGACGCTGGCGCAGCAGATTGAACGCAACGGCATCGATCCCAGCGTCGCGGCACGTCAACAGCAGCTCTATCGTCGATTGCTCGATGCAGGTCGCTTTCTTGAACAGGATGAGCGTGACGACCAGGGGCCACGTGAAGCGAAGGCTGGCAGCAACGCCAACGCGCGCGGCGGCATCGACGGCCCGCAGTCCGGAAAGGCGGGTGCAAAGTTTGTCCCTCCCACGTGGAACGAACTGCGTGGACTGGGTGCCGAGGAGCGGCGCTTGGTCATTGAGTACTTCCGCCGGCTGAATGGCTCGACACCCTGAACGTCGTCGAGTCGACCCGAATCTCGGTTCGCGTCTGCGCGTCGCCGGAGCGCTCGCCTTCGCCGCGATCGCTCTGTGGTTCGTGCCGGCGCGCGCACCCGCGCAAACTCGACCCGTCACGAAGCCGGCCAGCGTTACCACGACCGCGGCCGACACGACCGATCCGCTGCAGCGCGCACTCACGGCCGAAGACCGCAACGACGTTAAAGCCGCGGCGCTGGCCTATCGCGAGGTCGTCCAGCGTGCGCTGGCGACCAGTGTGCCCGACGGTGACCGGCTGGCCATTGCGCTGCTCGGGTTGGAGCGCACGTGGGCGGAGACGGGCGTGCGCGATTCCATTTTGCCCATTGTGCAGCGCGTGCTCGCCGTGCGACCCACCGATCCTGTGGCGCGCGCCATGCAGTTGCGCACGCTCATCGGCCTCGGTCGCGACGATGACACGCGTCGCGCCTTTCTCGAATGGCGTCGTGTCGCCGGCACTGACGGCGCCCCCTATCGCGAATTCGCGCGCCTGCTGATGGCGGCGGGACGCGCGCAAGCGGCCGACTCGCTGCTCAGCGACGCGAGCCGTTTGCTTGGCGGTAGCGCGCAGGTTGCCGGCGAGATGGCGCAGTTGCATGTCTCGCTCGGCCGATGGAATTCGGCCGCGCTTTCGTTCCGCCAGGCCTTGATCGATCAACCCTATCTGGAAACGGCAGCGGAATACGGACTCTCGCACTCCCCGCTGCCGGCACGCGATTCAATTCGCGCGGTTCTGCTTGCTCCACCCATCGCCTTGCCGCCGCGCCGTCTGCTGGCCTCGCTCGAATTGTTCTGGGGGGAGCCGCGTCGCGCCTGGACCGCACTGTCGTCAGTGCGTGCAGACGATTCGACGGCCGCGGCGTGGCGCGAATTTGGTGAACGCGCGGAGTCAGCGCAGGCGTGGCAAGTCGCGCGCGACGTTTGGCTTTCGGTGCTCGATCGGCGCGGCGATCTTGAGGCGCAACAACGGGCCGCGCAGGCCGCGCTCAAGGCGAGCGACGCAGCCGGCGCGCTGGAAATTGCGCGGCGCAAGCCGTCGGCAGCGGCCAACGCGGCCGCCACCAAGTCGGCCGAGCAGCGGGCGCGTGTGCTCTTGCCGATCGAACTCGCCGCGCTCGGTGAACTCGGTCGACCGCAAGAAGCGCAGAAGCGCATCGACGAAGAGGGCAAGCTGCTCGATGCTCCCGCGCGCGCGGCGATTGCGCAGTCGCTCGTTGGCGCATGGCTGCGCAGCGGCGATGTCGAGAAGGCACGTGAGGCGGTGAAGGGCAGTGATCTCGTTGACGACGACGAGACCATGGGCTGGCTCGCGCTCTACGACGGTGATCTGGTGACAGCGCGCAAGCGACTCGTGCGCGCCGAAACCCGTCGGCCCGAGTTGGTCGACGCGCTGGGTTTGCTGGCGCGCACGCGTCTGGATCGACTGCCCGGACTCGGTCAGGCGTTCCTCTTGCTGGCCAAGCGCGATACGCTTGGCGCTGCCGCACGCTTCACCGCGTTGGCCGATTCGAGTGGTGACGCGGCATCCGCGATGCTCGCCATGGGCGCGCGCCTTGAATACGCGCGTCCGGCCAGCAAACGCTCACTCGTGCTCTGGGATCGCATCATCAAACTGTATCCCAAGAGTGCCGAGGCGCCCGACGCGCTGCTTTCGTCGGCGCGTGCGCTGCGTGATGCCGGTGACAAAGCGGGCGCGATCGCCCGCTACGAATCGCTGGTGATCGATTATCCTGATAGTGCACTCGTGCCGCAGGGGCGGCGCGAGCTGGAACAGCTCAAGAGGCCCGTCCTGTGAACGCTGCGATGCGCGTATCCGTTTCGCGTGACCGAGTGCTGCGAATCGTCGCGGTGGTTACGCTGGCCGTGGCGATGTTGTTAGTGCCGGCCATCGTGCGTGCGCAGCACATGCTGATTCCGATGGATGATGCCCAGCGCAATCATCTCAAGGCATACGGCGTGACGTTCCTCGCGCTCAAGACCGGACAGAAGGCCGAGTGGCTGCTCAACTATCGCGGTGGCGCTTTCTTGCTTCCCGATTCGCCCGATCTTCGTCGCCGTGCCGCGCTCGATGGCGTGAGCGTGGAGTTGATGAGCGACGGACAGGTGGCAAGTGCGCGCGCGGAAATCGCCGGTGGCAACATGGACGCCGTGGTACTCGAGCGCGCGCCCAAAATTGCGATTTATCGCCCGGCCAACCAGCCGCCTTGGGACGATGCCGTCACACTCGCGCTTCAGTACGCGGGCATCGACTTCACGTCGGTGTGGGATGACGATGTCATCAAGGGCGATCTGTCCAAGTACGACTGGGTGCATTTGCACCACGAAGATTTCACCGGGCAGTTCAACAAACTGTATCTCGCTTATCGTGATGCGCCGTGGTTTGTCGCGCAACGCGATCGCGACATGCTGACCGCCAAGAAGTTTGGCTTCGACAACGTGCCGGCGCTCAAGAAGGCTGTGGCCGAGGGCATTCGCGGATTCGTGGATCGCGGCGGCTTTCTCTTCGCGATGTGCGGCGCCACCGAGTCACTCGACTTGTCGATCGCGTCGTTTTCCGTCGACATCGCGGGACCGTTTTCGGACGGCACGCCGCCGGCGCCCGACGCCGACGCCAAGCTCGCCTGGGCCCGCGCCCTCGCGTTCACGGGAGCGCACGTCGAACCCTCGCCGTACATCAACGCCCTGAGCGACATCGACGGACATCAGGTGAACGTGCCCGCGCGTCGCCAACCGCTCGGCTCATTCTCGCTCTTTGATTTCTCGGCCAAGTTGGATCCGGTTGCCACCATGCTGGTGCAGGATCATCGCGCCGTGATTCCCGATTTTTACGGTGTCACCACCAGCTTCAACAAGGCCATTCTCAAGCCCGGCGTCACGGTGCTGGCGTCGGAAGAAGGAGCACCGTGGGTGAAGTACATTCACGGCGACTATGGCAAAGGCTCATGGACGTTTCTCGGCGGCCATGATCCGGAAGATCCGCAGCACGCGATTGGCAGCGCGCCAACCGACTTGTCGTTGCATCCAAATTCGCCGGGCTATCGGCTGATTCTGAACAACGTGCTGTTTCCCGCCGCCAAGAAGAAGCCGCGCAAGACGTGACCGATCGCACCGCGCCTGCGGGCGAGGCGCGTTTCGCGCGCGCCGCTGCGGCGGCCGTCCGCACGGCCATCCGCTTGGCCGGCGGCAACGAAGTGTGCTTCGTGTGCACGGTCGACGATGACGGAATGATCACGTCGGCGCGCACGGTGGCGCGCGGAGATATCAGCAGCGTGCTGGCGATGCCGGGCGTGGCTGAGCGCGGCGAGATGTTGCTGCACAACCACCCGTCGGGCGAACTCACGCCCAGCGACGCCGATCTGGACGTCGCGTCACGTGTGCACGGTAACGGCGTGGGTTTCGCGATCACCGATAACGATGCCACACGTGTGTACGTCGTGACCGAGGTGCCGCGACAACACGCGTTGACTGCCGTCGATGTGGACGCGATCGACGTCACGCTGGGCCCGTACGGATCGGTGGCGCAGGCGATGCGCGCCGTGCACGGCGTGCAGTCGTACGAAGACCGTCCATCGCAACGCGCGATGGCGTCGGCGGTGGCGCGCACCTTCAACGAGGGTGGGATTGCGCTGCTCGAGGCCGGAACGGGCGTGGGTAAGTCACTCGGTTACCTCGTGCCGGCCTTGCGCTGGGCCGCGGCGAACGGTGAACGCACGATCGTGTCCACGAATACCATCACGCTGCAGGAGCAGCTGGTGGCGAAAGATCTGCCGTTCTTGCAACGCGCGCTGAGTGATCAGCCCGTGCGCTTCGCGTTGCTCAAAGGTTGGCGTAACTACGTCTGTCTCTTTCGCCTTGAACAGGCAACGTCGGCCGGCGCCGCGCTCTTTGAAGATTCGCTTTCAGGCGAGGTGGCGGCGATCGCGGCGTGGGCGGGGAAAACAGGAGACGGATCACTGGCTGACTTGCCGATGACACCGCGCGCGGATGTCTGGGATGAAGTCGCCGCCGAACCTGACTTGTGCGGCCGTCTCAAATGCTCGTTTTACGACAAGTGCTTTTTGTTCAAGGCTCGCAAGGAAGCCGCGCAGGCAGATGTCGTAGTCGTGAACCATCATCTGCTGCTTTCGGACGTTGCCGTGCGTCGGGTCTCGCAGAATTGGGATGACGCGGCGGTGTTGCCCGCGTACAAGCGGCTCGTGATCGACGAAGGACACCATCTCGAAGATGCGGCCGCGGCGCACCTCGGCGCATCGGTGACACGTCGCGCGCTGGCCCGACTGTTTGGACGTTTAGAGCGCCGCGGCAAAGGTTTGTTGCCAGCACTCGAAAATCGCCTGCGCGGCTGGAACGACCTGTTGTCCACGGCGAGTCTTGATCTGGTCACCGAGCGTCTCGTGCCCAGCGCAGCCACGGCACGTGATCGCTCGCAATTGCTGTTTGAATTGCTGACGGTGCTGATGGCGGAAGAGAACGTGAATGTGTATCGACTCACCGATGCGTTCGAGCAGCATCCTGCCTGGCGCGGCGGCATTGACGGCACGCTCGATGAGCTACTCAAGGAAATAGCAGCGTTGGCTGAAGGACTTCGACTTATCCGCGAGCGCCTGGAAACGGATGAAAAGAAGTCGGAGGAATTAGGACCACTGCTCGGCGAAGTGCGTGGCGTTACCGGGCGACTCGGCAACGCGGGTGACGCATTGGCGCGCGCGCTTCGTCCGCCCAAGCCGGGTGAACTGGTGGTGCGATGGATTGAGTTGACGGGCAAGCCGGGTCCCGAACGCAATATCGGCTTGCACTGCGTGCCACTCGATTTGGCTCCGGTGCTGCGCGAAGATCTGTTTGGTCGCGTTTCAAGCGCTGTGGTGACCAGCGCGACCCTTTCCACGGAAGACGGCTTCGCGTTTGTCGAACGACGTCTGGGCATCGACGAGCTCAAAGTGCCGCGAGAAACTGCGGTGTTTCCGTCGCCATTCGATTATCCGCGCCAGTCGTTGCTCGTGATCCCGACCGATCTTCCGGCGCCGAACGAGGATGCCCGTGGTCATCTGATGGCCGTCGGTCAACAATTGCGCGACTTGATCGTCGCGGCCGACGGTGGCCTCTTTGCGCTTTTCACCAGCCATCGCGATGTGCGCGAGATGGCAGCTGAACTACGCGATGCGGGCTACGACGCGCGATGGCCGTTACTGGTGCACGGTGAAGAGCCGCGAGACGTGTTGCTGCAGCGGTTTCGTGACAGTGGGCGCGCGGTGTTGCTCGGGACGGCGACGTTCTGGGAAGGTGTGGACGTTCCGGGCGATGCGTTGCGCGGACTGCTGATTGCCAAGCTGCCCTTTCGCGTGCCCTCGGAACCCATGGTCGCGGCGCAGTGCGAAGCGATTGAGGCGCGCGGCGGAAATGCGTTCGGCGAGTTCATGCTGCCGCATGCGTCGCTGCGACTGAAACAAGGATTCGGGCGACTCATTCGCACGGCAACCGATCGGGGCGTAGTAGTGCTTTCGGACCCTCGCGTGTTGAGTAAGCGTTATGGGCGTGAGTTGCTCAACGCGCTACCACCGGCGCGTCGGATTTCCGGCGAGTGGTCGCGTTGTCGTGCGGACGTGCGCAAGTTCTATCAGCCCTGATTTTTCGCTCGACAACCCTCTCGCTTTCGCTGCTGTGTCTACACCCCGTCAGATGGTCTTCGTCGGCCGCAACTATGTGGCGCACGCCAAGGAACTCGGCAACGAGGTGCCGAAACAGCCGATGCTGTTTCTCAAACCGCCGTCATCGATTATTCGCGACGGGGAATCGATTGTCCTGCATCCGGTGTCGAACCACATCGAGCTTGAAGGCGAAATCGGATTGGTGCTTGGTGGACGTTTGCACCGAGCCAACGAAGCGGAGGCGATGCAGGTACTCTCTCATGTGGTCGCGATCAACGACGTTTCGGCGCGCGATCTGCAGAAGGCGGACGGCCAGTGGGCGCGAGCGAAGGGGCTCGACACGTTTTGTCCCATCGGCAACTACGCTCCGGCGCCCAGCGATCTCTCCTCGTTGACCATCGTTTCGACGGTGAACGGCGAGGAAAAGCAGCGGGGCAGTGCGTCGGAGATGGTATTCTCCATTCCGATGCTGCTGTCGTACATTTCGCAGTACATCACGCTGGAAGCGGGCGACGTTGTGGCGACCGGAACGCCGTCGGGCGTGACGAAGCTCAACGATGGTGACGTCGTCACGATCGAGTTGTTTGGTCCTTCGGGTTTGCTCAGTCGCGTGTCCAACCCAGTGGTTGCGGGCCGGTAGTCGCGTCTCGCGTTCGCCGGCATCACTTCTCCCAATTCGGGGTATAGCCCGTCGCCATGAGCACCACGCCTTCAACACCCCCCCAAAAACGACGTCCGGCGCTGAGCGCGCGGGCGCGTTCTGGCGGCGAGGAGAAGGCGAAGCGATCTCCGCAAGCGCTTGCTGTATCAGTACTTGCGCACATCGTTCTGGCGGTCGCGACGCTACAATTGCTGACCTTCGGTCACGGCATTTCCGGTTTTCTGGGAATTGGAAAATCTAAAGACCAGAAAGAGGAAAAACTCACCTACGTCGCGACGGAGCGTGAGCGGCCGAAGCCCGAGCCCAAGCCCGTTCCGCAGAAGCGGCCGGTCGCGCAGCCGGTGGTCACGCCTCCCGCGCTCGGTAATCCGAGCTCCACAGAGGTGCCCGTAACCGCGGCGCCACCTGCTCGCGCCGACACCGGAAGTGGTGGCGGTGCAGCCGGAGGTAGCGGTAACGGTATTGGCGTCGTCGATCCGAACGTGCGCGGGGTGAAGCCTTCGTACGGCGATCCACGGGTCTGGACCGGCCCGGTTGGCAACGGAGTGGCACCCGCACGCAACGGTGCAGAAAAGCTCGATAGCGTGATGGGTTTCGCGATCACCGCCGCGCGCGACTCACTCGATTCGCTGGCCCGTGCTCAGGGCCGGTACGGCAAAGCGCCGGGCGACTGGAGCAAGACTGATAAGAATGGCAATAAATGGGGCTGGGATCCGACCGGAATTCGTCTGGGCAAGGTGACGATTCCAAACGCGCTCCTCGCTCTGCTGCCGCTCAACGCTCAAAAGGGAATGTCCGGCAATTTCACGGAGCTCGAGCGCGAGAAGCGACTGGGACTCGCGCGCGAAGACATCATGCGCATGTCCGAGCGTGGTGCTGGCGAGGCGGAGTTCCGCAAAATCGCGAACGAACTGCGTGACCGTCGCGAGCGCGAGCGCCGGGATCGGTTGAGAGCTCCGAGCGCGAGCGTCGCGCCTGCGGCGCCAACGCCGCCGCCGAACAAGAGCGAGAAAAACAATTAGCGCGCCGACCGGCGCGCTAATTGTTTGTGCTCACGTCGCTTCGGAAGTTGATGCGTTAACTGTCCAGATACCGGACGGCAGCGTCGAGCCGAGCGAGACTGCGATCGCGGCCCACATACTGCAGCACTTCGAAAATGCCTGGGCTCACCGTCAGCCCAACCAACGCCACGCGGAGCGGCTGAAAAATCTTGCCGCCCGAAATACCCATCTCTTCGGCCAGCTTACGCAGCGCGTCTTCCATCGCCGCCATCTCCCAGGACGGTAGGGCGGCGAGTCGATCACGTGTCGCCGCCAAAATTGCCGATGCGGCTTTGCCATCGCGCCACTGCTTGCTCACCGCATCAGGATCGTACTCCACAAGATCGGTGAAGTACGCAGACGACTGCTTCACGATGTCGTCGATCGTGCGCGCGCGAACGCGCAGCAAATCGAGCAACCCGTGGAACCAGCCGCGACGACTCTCGAGTTCGTCCACCGTCGCATACCCGGCGCGCTCGAACGCGCGAGCCACAATTGGCGCGAGTTCATCGAGGGCGATCATCGCGAGATGCTGGCCGTTCATCCATTCGAGCTTCTTCGTATCGAACACGGCGGCCTTCTTTTGCAAGCCGTCCGTGTTGAACCGAGCGACCAGCTCTGCCATCGTCATCACTTCAGTATCATCGCCGGTCGACCAGCCGAGTAACGCCAGAAAGTTGTTCATTGCACTCGGCAGCAACCCCATGTGCTGGTAGTCGCCGACTGCGGTCGCGCCGTGTCGTTTCGAAAGCTTCTTGCCGTCCGCGCCAAGAATCATCGGGACGTGCGCGAATTCTGGAACGTCCGCGCCGAGTGCTCGGTAGAGCAAGATCTGCTTCGGCGTATTCGAGATGTGATCGTCGCCGCGCATCACGAGTGTGATGCGCATATCGATATCGTCCGAGACAACGGCGAGGTTGTACACCGGCGTCCCGTCGGATCGAAGAATTACGAAGTCTTCGATGTCTTTGTTGGGAAACGCGATGCGACCGTGCACCAGATCGTTCCATTCGGTGACGCCGTCGGGCACCTTGAAACGAATGGCATACGGCTCGTTGCGCGCGAGTTTCTGGGCCAACTCATCGGCGCTCAACTCAGCCATCGTGCGATCAAACTTGAACGCGTCTCCGCGCGCTTCGGCCTCGGCACGCAGCCGTTCTATTTCACTCGGCGGCGTGAAGTCGCGATACGCCGAACCCGTCTCGAGCATGCGATGCGCGTCGGCGTAGTGACGAGCGACATTGGCGCCTTGAAAGACGACGGTCTCGTCCCACGTCAGGCCGAGCCATTCAAGTCCTTCGAAGATGGCGCGCGTACTCTCGTCGGTGCTGCGCGCCCGATCGGTGTCCTCAACGCGCAGCAGAAACACGCCATCGTACTTGCGCGCATACAGCCAGTTGAAGAGCGCCGTGCGCGCACCGCCAACATGCAGGAACCCGGTCGGCGACGGCGCAAAGCGCACCCGCGGACGAACGACGTCTGACGACATATGAGAACCGGACCGAGCGGTCGGGAGGTCGTGCCAAAGGAAACGTGCGGAACAGCGGGCGCAGGTGCGCCAGAAACAAGAACGCGGGCCCGCTGACGGTGCAGCGAGCCCGCGGAGCGGAGAGGGCGGGATTCGAACCCGCGATAGAGGTTGACCCCCTATGCCGGTTTAGCAAACCGGTGCCTTCAGCCTCTCGGCCACCCCTCCCCGGACGAGCCCACAGCGGGCGGCGCGACCGAGTGGGGAATTTCACCCCGTCGCTGTCCGGGGTCAACCGGTTCCCGAAAGCTGCGTGCAACAGAACAATGCAGATGCAGCAACATTCTCTCGAAATACGGAGTCTCTATGCGACCCAAGAAACGCACCAAACCCGGCAAGGCACTGTCCAAAACGGCTCCCAAGGCCCTCGACGCAATCCCATCGACCGCGCTTGTCGCCACACGAACGCCATTCCTGACGCGAGTCGATCTGCCGGCGAACACGCGCGCGGCGATCGGCATGATTCTCAACGAGCGACTCGCCGACATGCTCGATTTGGAGCGCCAGGCAAAGCAGGCGCATTGGAACGTGAAGGGGCCGCGCTTTCAGCAACTCCATGCGCTCTTCGACGACGTCGCGGCACTGGCAGTTGGATGGGCGGACGACATCGCTGAACGAGCGGTGCAACTCGGCTGCGTCGCGGAAGGAACGGTGCAGGCCGTTGCGGAGCGCAGCGAGCTGCCGAAAGCGCCGCTGAACGTGGCGACGGCCGACGATTGGGTGCACGTCGTCGCGGAAGCGCTCGCGTTCTGCGCCAACGCCGCGCGCGCTGACATTGCCGAAATTGATGCTGCCGACGATGCCGTGACCACGGACCTGCTCACGCGCATCACCGGCGAGGCAGACAAACAACTCTGGATGGTGGAATCGCACCTCCAGCCGTAGGCGACACGCCTGAAAGGCGCGCCGCCTACGCGAGTGGAGAACTATTTCTCTTTCGCTGCTGCGGCCGCGAGCGTGGAATCCCGGCGCGCCTTGAACTCGGTGCCGGGCTTCCACGTGGGCCACTTCTGCGCGGTCAATACGCGGTACCCCACCTCAAAGAGCGCGCGATCATCTTCAACGGCGCCGCTCAAGTCCCAGTCCGCTTTCACTTCATCGCTGGGCTTGTGGTAGTCTTTGTTGGTGTACTCGTCGCGCTTGGTTTTGCCGTACGTCGAGTCTTTGCCGATGAATTTCGTGCCTGCATCGAGATAGAGCGCCGGAACGCCCTTCTTGGCGAACTCGAAATGATCTGAGCGAAAATAGAATCCCTTCTCCGGTTCCGGATCGGGAGCGAGTTCACGGCCGGCCGGTTTGATGACGTCGGCCAGAATGTCTTCGAGCGTGCTGTTACCAAAGCCGACGACAACCAAATCCTTCGTTTTGCCCCACTGGTTGAAGCCGTCCATGTTGATGTTGGCGAGCGTCTTGTTGAGCGGAACCAGAGGATTTTCGGCGTAGTACTTGGCACCGATCAGCCCCTGTTCTTCGCTGGTCAGCGCGATGAACATCACCGAACGCGGCGTGCGCGGCGCCACTTTTGTGTACGCCTTTGCGAGTTCCAACAACGTTGCGCACCCCGAGGCGTTGTCGAGCGCCCCGTTAAAAATCTGGTCGCCCTTGATCGTGGTGTCTCGGCCGAGATGATCCCAGTGCGCCGTGTAGATCACGTACTCCTGCTTGAGCGTCGGATCGGCACCTTCAATTTTCGCCACGACGTTGCGTGACTCCACTCGGCGTATTTCGTTGCGCACGTGAAACTTGGCCATCGCGCCCAGTGATACAGGCTTGAAGTCTTTGCGCTTCGCCGCCGCCTTTAATTGCGCAAAGTTCTTTCCGGCCGCCGTGAACAGTTCCTCGGCTTTCGGCTGAGTAATCCACGCTTCGACGTTGGTGCGCGTGTTGCTCGCTTCGGGTTGCGCGATGTCAAAATTTTCGCGACCCCAACTGCCGCTGACCACTTCATACGGATAGCCTGCCGGGCCTGTCTCGTGCACGATGATCACGCCCGCGGCGCCTTTGGCCGAGCCAATCTCGTATTTGTACGTCCAACGGCCGTAGTATGTCATGGCGTTGCCCTTGAACATCGACGCGTCGAGCTTCGTCGAGTCCTTCGGGTCGGGGACGGCCGGATCGTTGACGAGCATGACGAGGACTTTGCCCTTCACGTCCACGCCCTTGTAGTCATTCCATCCGTACTCCGGCGCGTCGACGCCGTATCCGACAAACACCATCTCCGCGTTGACGTCGATCACGGGTTTGTCGTGTCGCGAGACCGCGACGTAGTCGGTGGGAAACGAGAGTGGAATGACCCGGCTGCCGATTGTGAATTGTGCTTCGGGATGCGCCGTAAATCCGAGCAGCGACACCTTCTGCACGAACGATCCATCCGGATTCCCTGACGCGAGTCCCAGCGCCTTGAACTGTCCAACGAGATACTTCACGGCCTTTTCTTCGCCGGGCGTTCCAGGACCGCGTCCCTCCAACGAGTCGTCACTCAGCGCCTTGGTATGCGCGAGTAATCCCTCGGCGGAGATCGATGCGGCCGCCGGACTATCCGCGTTGATCGTTGCCGACGCGCTGACGGGCGCTTTGTCGCCCGCGCACGCAGCGATCGCCAGCGATGACGCGAGAATCAATGGAACGGCGTTGAAACGATGCGACGATGGGTGTGACATAAGTGCCGAGGTGCGAGGAAGGATGAACTGCGAAACGAAGATGGACTGAGTGCCACGCAGTGATGCGCGAACCGAGCGTCAGGGCCAATCGAGTCGAACGATCTTGCCGCCCGATCCGGCAATCCACGCGGTCTTTCCGATGGCGGCGACGCCAGTGAAAATCTGATCGTTCAGCGTGGTCCACGATTGGCCGGCATCGAGCGTGTAGAAGGAGCCACCGAACCCGACGGCTACCGCGGCCTCACCACTGACACCGGGCACCCACGCAATACCCGACAGCGCACCCGGTAATCCCGGTCGCGTGCGCATGCGCCATGTACGCCCACCATCGCTGGTCAAACCAACGACCGCGGTCGACGTGTCGTTGCGCAGTCGACCGATGTTGGCGCCCACTGCGATGCCGTGCAGCGCATCCTTGAACGCGAGGCCGGTGATACCCGCCGCCGAGCCTTTCACGAAGGGGGTATTCTCGGCGCTCCACGTCTTGCCTGCGTCGTTGCTGCGAAAGAGGCGCGCGCCCGGCGAGCCCGTCGCGATGAATGCATGTTTGCTGTCGGCCGCGATCACGCATTGACCGCTTGACGCGAACGCGCCCTCGCGTGGCAATGGAGCCGGTACTGCCGAGGCGGGAAGAAGATTCCACGACGCACCCGCGTTGTCCGTGCGCAAGATGAGCGTGCGGTCGTTGGAGACATCGCTGAACGCGAGCCCGATTTTGGTATCGAGGAAGGTCAGGCAGTCGTAAAACGCCGTCGAGTCATGATTCTGGAACTGCATCTGCCACGATGCGCCGCCGTCATTGGTGCGATAAATGCGAGATGTGGCGCCATTGCCGATCGACAGAATCCACGCCGTGTCGGCGTTCAACGCGTGCACATCGCGAAACTCGATTGAGTCGCCGGCGGGCGTGGGACGCGCTTGCCACGTCGCGCCGCCGTCGGTGGTGCGGAGAACAACGCCGCCGTGACCGGAGGCCCAGAGCACCCGATCGTTGACCGCGTGAATGGCCTGAATGAGCTCCTTCGTTGGCGTGGTTTGCGGCGTTACCCGTGGTGCCGTGGTTCCCGCTGCGGTTTGCGCGAGGGCAGGCCCGTTCCAGAGCATGCTGAGGGAGATGCTCGAGAGCATGCCGGCGACAACGACACGCGCGACGGCCAGCGCGCGCGCTGGGGATAACTGGAGAGTGCGCATAGCGAGAGAGCTGATGTGAGACAGAGTGCTCTGAATGCACGCGTTCACGGCGCCGATTGTCAATTCACGGGCAATGCGGGAACTGCCACTGTACGGCGTAGGTGGGATTCGAACCCACGGAACCCTTTCAGGTTCGGCGGTTTTCAAGACCGCTGCCTTAAACCACTCGGCCACCACGCCCGTGGTGCAACGCCCGCAAAGTAATCAGGGGCGCTCGGCACGCACCAGCGATTTGCGCCCGCCGGCGACGTCACCAATCACCAACACGCCCCGTTGCCCGGGAGCGGGCAACGGGGCGTGAGAGCGGAACGGTGGACCGATCAGTTCTTCGACAGGCTGTCGATGGCTCGCTGAATCATCGTGCGCGTTTCGGCGGCTTGGGCACTGGTCAGCCCGCCCGATTGGACAAGCGCGTCGAGTTCGTTGAGCAGCGCGCCCAACTGGTTGATTGCAGGAATCGTGTCCCCGCGCAGAATGGCGCGGTGCGCGGCGTCGATCTTCGCGCCGAGCGAGTTGGCAATACCACGATTCACGCGCCCGACGCCCGCCAGATTGTTGACCGATTGCGCGGCAATATCGAGGGCCTGTCCGACGGAGAGCACGCGCACCGTCTGCGTGCGGCTGCCGGTTGCATCGTCATCGGTCACTCGCACGGTTACCGTGAAGTCGCCCGCGGTGCTGTAGGTGTGCGTGAGCGAGAATTGCTTAGCGGCCAAGGCCAGTGTCTGCGTACCGCTGCCGTCGCCGTAGTTGACGGTAGCAGTCCAAGAATCCGCACCCGGATCCGTAAAGGAACCACTCGCGCTATACGTTTCGCCCGGCAACAAAGTCGCACCCGCAAACGTGCTTACGGTTGGCGTGACGTTGCTGACCGTTGCGGTTGTCGCGATGGTATCGGCCAATCCTCGCACGTCGGTGACGATGAGACGCACGGCATAGCTACCATCCTGGAGGTAGGTGTGCGAGGTGTTCACGCCGGTGGCCGTGGCACCGTCGCCGAACGACCACGCGAACGACAGCGCGTCGTTGTCCGGATCACTGCTCGCGGCGCCGCTCATGGCAATGCTGCTGCCTTCGTTGGCCGAGAAGGGGCCGTTGACCGCGGCCACCGGTGGGCGCGTGTTGCTTTCGACGGCCACTTCGATGTCGTCGCGCAGCAGGTTGAGGAGATCGTATCCGCTCAATGCTTCGACCGCATCGACAGTGGTCTTGTACGTTTCCCACGGCACGTCGCGAATGCCGTTCACGTTCGGCATGATGACGGCGATCACTTGAATGCTGGCGAGCGATGTGACGTTGGCCAGTCCCTGATCGCGAGGCATGATCACGGCCACTTTCCACAGGTTCTGCGGAATCACCACTTTGCCTTCGTCCTTCAACGTGCCGATGTTACCGGCGACACCAGCGAGGATGTACACCTCCTTGTTGCTGACGCGAGCGAGGTCGCCCAGGTACGTCTCAAACGCGGCCCACGGACCCTGATTGTTGTCCGCCGCTTGCGGCACGATGTTGCCGAAATAGTACGTGCGCGCATTGTCGAGCGTGCCGGTGGTGCGATCGGACGAACGCACGAGGTGGCCGCGATTGTACACGCTGCCAACACCGGTAAATGCTGCTGTCGTGTAGCGCTTCGCCTGCGGAAGCTCCGGATCATACGTGAAACAGTTGCACCGGTCGGCACCACTGGCCGTCTGCGACGCGTCGAGATCGTACGCGACCCAATTCGGCGTATTGCGATTCACGTTGAACGACGTGGTGTATTCGGTGCGACGAATGATCAGATCGTCGGACGGATCACTATCGATCGGTTCGCCGAATGCGGCATTGCCGAGGTACTGCGCAGTCGCACTCTGCACACCTACTTCCATCGGCAACGAGTAGGTCGCGGTCGACAAGCCGTCGGTCGTTGTGGCACGGAAGATCGCCGTTCCCGGTGCCTTCGACCGAATCACGCCATCGGCATCGATGGACGCGATATCGGGTGTGTCGGAGCTCCAGGTGAAGGGAAGCGACGGACCCGCACCGGCCGACGCAGTGGCAAAGATTTGGGCTTCGAAGCCAACTGGAAGTGCAGGATCGGTGACCGGATCGCGACCGGAGAACGCAAAGCCTGTGATGGCGCGACCGGCTGTTCTGCCGTTGCAGCCATAGAAGTTGCTCGGCGCAGACGCCCAGGTGCCCGCGAGCGAACGCTGCAATGATGTCCCGAGCGCCGCCGAGTTCTGAGACGCGCCGATGTCCTGCGAGACGACAACGTTGCCGCCGATCGTGGCAGAGAGCGTTCCTTCGTACGAAAGGAACTCAACCACCGTACCTGCTTTATCGATGAGTGCGAAACCGTCGTTCGGTCCGTTCTGAATACCGTTTGACGGATATTCCAGCACGAGCACGCCGCGTCCGTTGCACGTGTTGGCGACGGTGCCACTCAGCACACGCAGGTCATACTCGGTCGTTGCGCCATTTGCGAAGCTGTAGAGCCCGACCTTATATCCGGTGAGATCGGTACCCGCCGGCGCTTCGATTTCGATGCCTTCGCCCGCATCGGTGCCGAAGTTGTCGTAGTGCAATTCGGTGAAACGAATCGGTGGCAACACCGCTGGCGCACCAACCGACAGCGTCGCCTTGCCGACAACGCTATTTGCTGACGAGGCGCGAATCTCCACGGTGCCGATGTCGATCGTGGTGACGAGCCCCGACGCGTTGACAGTGGCAATTGCTTCGTTCGACGACGACCACGTGAATGCCGTGCCCGGAATCGTGGTGCCGCCGCCAGCAACCGGCGCGGTGTTGTACGCGGCGGCGGTGAGCTGCACCGTTGCGCCAGCGAGCGGCGCGGCCGCGGCTGGTGTGACGTCAACCTTGTTGATGGTGGGCGCGGCGACGCTGACGGTGTTGCACGCACCAAACGTGTTGGTCGATGGTCCGGTGAAATAGCCGGTTGTCAGATCGCGCTGCAGCGACGCGTCAACGGGCTCCGTGCCCGCTTCGAACACGCCGATGTTGTTGGAGAGCACGCCGTTCGCTTTGCCATTCGTGCCTACGAACGCGCCTTCGTACGACAGGAACTCGACCAGCGTCGTATCACCGGGCGCGTTCACTTTGATCAGCGCGATCCCATCGGGCGTCCCGTTCTGCAATCCGGCGATCGCCGCAGTGACTACCGATCGACCGCCCGAGACGCACGCGGCGGGCGTGAGTGCACTGAGCACCGCCGTCGGCGTGTAGGTCTGGCCATTCGCACCGTTGTACGGCACGAGCACATAGCCGGTGAGGTTGGTACCGGTCGGAAAGGTTACCTCCACCTTCTCATTGACGTCGGCACCAGTGTTGTCGTAGTGAAATTCACTGATGAATACCGTCGGCACGCCGGCGAGCGATGCATAGGGGCGCGCGGTGGCCAGCTCTGGCGCGATTGCACGATCGGAGCAGGCGCTGAGGGCAAACAGCGAGAGGGCGACACCGGCTGCGGTGCCAGCTTGACGAATACGCATGGGATGAGGCGGGATTGCGTCGTGAAGGCGAACGCGACCGCCGCGGTCTCGTCAGGCGTCGTCGCTCGCGAATGTTTGACGCGCGAAATGTGCCGCCTCGCACTGCTGCTCGCACCTATCACATTGTCGCCGTGGCGCGGCTGTTACTTCGCCGTCACCACGGGCATTTCGTCACAAAAACGGCGTAGGTGAGATTCGAACTCACGGAACCCTTTCAGGTTCGGCGGTTTTCAAGACCGCTGCCTTAAACCACTCGGCCACCACGCCTGTCCGTCGTTCGTCCCCGTTACGGTTTCTTCGGCGGCACCAACAGCGTGGATGCGCTCGTGTCGCCGCCCGGCGTGATCTGCGGCGGCGCTTTGTCGAAGCCGAAAACCGATTCGCGGCGCATCGCCTTCGCGATACCGCGTGCTTCCTTGAACACCGAATCGCTTTCCGTCATTCGTCCCGCTTGCGCAAGCGCTTCGGCCAATGTGACGCCGCTGATGACGTACAAATCGGGAATGCCGACTGACGCATCATCGACCCAGCCGTCGCGCTTCGACAGCGATTTCGTGGCGGTGAACACCTGCGACCAGAGCGCCTTGCTGCGATTGATGTCCACCAGTCCTTCGCCCGGAATCATCACAGTGTCCTTTCCGGGCACGAGTTGATGATCCATGAGTTTCTTCGCCATACCCTGCGTGAGCATGTAGCGCTCGAGGCCGAGTTCGTACGGATAGCCGCCAGCGGTGCGGCTGAAGTAAATCGGACGCCCCGGAAACGCGTCGCGAATCATGAAGTACACGAGCTGATCGGCCGCCATCAACTGCGGCAACCGCGGCGTGGCCACGATGCCGTTGGCTTGGAACGCCGAATTGGCCGGCGTCTGAATAGCCAACGGCAATCCGTCCGCCTCTTCAAACGACATTTGAATGGGTCCCTTCGCGGGCTTCGCCCACTGCTGATTGCGATAGACCGCCGGACCGTTCGCGGCATCGTACTCGTACACCGGTCGGCGAATCAACTGCCGTCGATACCAGTCGGTGTTCAGCAGCGATGTGTTGGCGATGACCACGTCCTTGCGCACGCCTTCGACTTCCTGCGCGTACCAGAGGGGGAACGTGTCGTTGTCGCCCACGGTGACGAGCACGCCGTACGGCTCAACACTGTTGAGCAGATCGCGCGCGAAGTCCGACGTATCGGTTTGATTGGCGCGCGACGCCTGCTGCCAATTGCCGAACAGCGGCACCAGTGCGATGGCGAGCAACGGTGACGCCAGTGCGAAGCTGCGCGGACGCGGTTCCAGAATGTTGTCGCGACCGAGTCGCACTTCATCCGAACCGAACAGGCTCGCGGCGGTCTCCCACACATACACCAAGCCGAGGGCCGCCCACACGCTCAACGCCGAGAAGCTCCAGAGATAAAAGTAGTCTCGGTCACGTACTTCACGATTGACGGACTCGCCCAGCTCAGGAGCCTGCGAGTGTCCGTACTTGAAGTTCAGGTACACGATGAGGAACAGCGTCATCGTGAGAATGAGTGGACCGAAGAACAGAAAACTTCGTCGGTCTTTCTTGAAGTGCATCCAGCCGCCGATGCCACTCAAGATCAGGAAGAAAACGGCAAGGGCGTTTTGCAGCCCCGGGCGCTCGTTGTACGCATCGCGCAGCCACTGCCACTTGTAGTACAACCACCACATGCCCAGCTGCGCGGTAAGCGGCGCCTGGCGTTCGCTCAGTTCCGGCTTGCCGTACTGACCGCGGTTGAAGTTGTACATGAAACGTTCGTACGTGAGCTTCGAGAAGGTGCAGCTCATCTCGAGCTTTTGTGCGCATCCGGTGGGCTCACCTTCATTGATGGCCGGGAAGTGCGCGGCGCGAATCGGTTGCGTTGCAAACGGCGTCAAGCCAAAGCCGAGGGCAACGGCGCACGCGACCAGCAGCTTCCAGCGCAACACGGTGCTCGGCTTACGCAGCAACACCGCGAGCCCGACCGCGGGCGCGGCCAGCATGCCCGCCATGTGATTGGCATATCCGAGACCAAGCAGGTACGCAACCAACACGAGCAAGCGATCCGCCACCGGTCCGTCCGGATCGTCGCACCAGCGTACCGTAAGCCAGCAGATCACGGCCAGGCCAAGCAGCGACACGGTGTACACCTTCTCGTTCACCACCGACTGATTCCAGACGGTGAAGGACGTGGCGCCGAGAATGACCGCGAGCACGCCGCCCGCGATGCGCTGCCAACGACGCGGCAACCAACTCACCAGCACGCGTTCAGTGACCAGGAACCAAAAGCCCGCCGAGATCGCGCTCGACACCGCCGCCAGCACGTTGATGCGCATCGCGACCGACGAACCGATCGGGAGAATCGCGAACACGCGCCCGATGAGCACGAAGAACGGATTGCCCGGCGGATGCGGAATGCCGAGGACATACGCTGCCGCGATGTACTCACTCGTGTCCCACATCGACGTAGTCGGCGCGAGCGTGAGCATGTACAGCACGAACACGGCGAGGCTGGCGATCGCGGCCGCAAGATACGACGGCCGATAATCGAGTTCAGCAGTACCCACCGCAGTCCGGGTGGTCGCGCGCGGAGGAGCACCCGCAGCGGCAGTAGCAGCAGTCATGAAGGCAACGTCGAAAGAGGTGAACCCACAGCCTCCAAAGCTAACTTCTCACTCCACGACTGCGGGAGTAACTGCGGGTTTAACTGCAGGCCAACTGCTGACCTGCGGGTGGTGGTTTACCGCGGAACTGCGGGTGGTGGTCTACTACGGCACAGCGGGGGTGGAACTGCGGGAACTGCTGAACGGCGGGGCGCCTTCGGCGGACCTGCGGGTGACTGCGGGG
>CBHTUR010000044.1:0-33076 GCA_966096095.1 uncultured Gemmatimonadaceae bacterium
GCCGTTGGTGCGGCCACGATCACGCCCATCGCACTCTTCACTTCCATCAACGCGGTCGTGTAAAGCACCGCGCGATTGAGTGCGCCCGCGTTGAGCAGCGTGCCGCGCTCCATCGCCGCCGCGAACTTCCCCGATTGGTGCCCCAGCAGTCGATCGTCGTATGACGTGCCGCGCACACCTTCCGCAATTGAACGCCGCAAGATGCGCACAATGTCCACCATCATGCCGTGCACCTCGTCGGCGCTGAGCGCGCCGCGTTCCTGCTCGTACGTCACCGCCCACTGCCAGAGCGGAATCTCACGCCCCGCGTCGTGCGCGTGCAGTTCTGCGCAACTCGTGAATGGCAGTTGTGCATCGGGACGCGAGCGAACCGGCAGCACCTGATGCAACACGCGATTGCAGAACGCAAAGTCCGCACCGCCGTCGAGCGACACACGCTGCCCGTCGAGCTCCAGCACTTCAATCATCCCGCCGCCCGTCGAAATCGCGATCATCGTGTGCCGCTCACGCGCGTTCGTGAGGGTCAGGCGGTACGTGTTCGGATGCGGGTCGTGGCAGTCAATGTATCGTACCGTGACATCGATACCCGCCTCGCGCAGATGGCGCGCCGACAACGGAAGGCGCTCGTCGGCCGCGTCCCAGCCCAAGAGCCCGCCAAAGAGCCCCATATCGGAGCCTTGGCTTTCGTGCGTATTCGGGAGCGAGCCGTTGGTGTCGAACTCCATCAGCACATGCGCGATCTCGCCGCCCATCAAGTCGCGCGCCAGCCGACCAATGCGCAACGCCGCAGCGCAGTGCGAACTGGAGGCCCCGCGCATAACGGGACCGATCACGTCGTTGAAAATGCTGATGGCCATGGGGTTCTCGTCTCCCTTCGGGCGTGAGCGTGGAACTTAGCGCGAATTGCTCGCAATCGGAGGACGGCACTCCTCCCGCCAAAGCGCCCGCCCCGTATGTTTGCCGAGGTCCGATCGATACCACGTTCCGGCAGGGGGAGAGCAGTGCGCATCAGCGACATGAACTGGATGCAGGTCGAGCGATACCTGCAACACGACGACCGTGCCATTCTGCCGTTGGGCAGCACCGAGCAGCACAGCTATTTGCGCTTGACCGTCGACTGCATTCTGCCGGAACGCGTGGCCGTCGATGCCGCCGAACCGTTGGGGATCCCCGTCTTTCCCGTGCTGCCGTACGGTGTGACGCCGTACTTCACCCAATTCCCCGGGTCGATCTCGCTCAAAGTCGAGACGCATCTCCGGGTCGTTCAGGATATTCTCGACGGCATCGCGCACAGCGGATTTCGGCGCATTCTCATCGTGAACGGACACGGCGGTAACAGCGCCGTGCAGCAGTGGGTGCCGGAGTGGACGGCTGCGCATCCTGAATGTCGTGTCATCTTTCACAATTGGTGGAACGCGCCCAACACGTGGGCCAAAGTGCAGGCCATCGATCCCGTCGCGTCACACGGATCGTGGATGGAAAATTTTCCGTGGACGCGCCTCCCCGGCGTCGAGCTGCCCTCGCATCAGCAACGTATGGTCGATCTTGCCCGCGTGCGCATGCTTGACCCGAAGTCGTTGCGCACCTACCTCGGCGACGGTAACTACGGCGGCGTCTATCAGCGCAGCGACGAAGACACGCTCGCGCTCTGGCAGGTGGCCGTCGAAGAGACGCGCGCGCTGCTGACCGGCAATTGGGGCGCGGACGCCTGACGGTGGACAGCACCTCAACGCCCATGCGTTGGCTGATCTGGGGCGCAGGCGCCATCGGCGGTACCCTCGCGGCGTATCTCGCGCGGGCGGGTCACGATGTTACCGTCGTTGATTTTGTGGGCGAGCACGTGAACGCCATCAACGCGCGCGGGCTCCAGATCACCGGCCCGATTGAGAACTTTGCCGTCTCCGTGCCCGCGTTCACACCAGCCACGATCAGTGGTGAGTGGGATCTGATTGTGCTGGCCACGAAGGCGCATCACACGAGTACGGCCATTCGCGTGCTGGAGCCGCATCTCGCGCCGCACGGGTGCGTGATCAGTGCGCAGAACGGACTGAACGAACTCGAGATATCCGATGTGATCGGCGCGCAACGCACAGTCGGTGCGTTCGTGAACTTTGGCGCCGACTACATCGAGCCCGGAAGTATTCATTTTGCCGGTCGCGGCGCGGTTGTTGTCGGCGAGATCGACGGGCGGATCACAGCGCGCGTGAGCGACATTCGGAACGGGTGGAGCGCGCTCGATCCGCGTGCGAGAGTGACGGACAACATCTGGGGCTATTTATGGGGCAAAGCGGCGTACGGCGCGATGTTGTTCGTTACCGCACTGACCAACGACTCCATCGCCGATGCGCTGGAGATGTCGATGTATCAGCCGGTGTATGTCGCCGTAGCGCGCGAGATGCTTGCTGTCGCCAACGCGCGCGGCGTGACGCCGGAACCGTTTGACGGATTCGATCCAACCGCGTATCTGCCTTCGGCACAACCCGAGGCGGCCGCGCAATCGCTAAGTGCGCTCGTCGCGCACAACCGACGCTCCGCGAAAACGCACAGCGGCATCTGGCGTGATCTCGCCGTGCGCAAACGACCCACTGAAGTTGACGCGCAAGTGGGCGTGGTGGCCTCGCTCGGCGCGGCGGCTGGCGTTGCGACGCCGCTCGCGGCCAGCATCGTCACCATGATTCACGAAATCGAGCAAGGGCGACGCGCGCAATCGCGTAAGAACCTCGATCAGCTCCTCGCGCTGACGACGTCATAGATATCGAGTGTGATCGCATGAATATCAGTTTCAGCAATCGGTCGGTGATGGTCACCGGCGCCGCCCACGGATTCGGTCGCGCCATCAGCGTCGCGTTCGCGGAGCGGGGCGCGCACGTGTGGGCGTGCGACGTGCTGGCCGACGAACTCGCCGAAACGCGCGCGTTGTGCGACGCGACCGGCGGCACGTGCACCACCAGCGTGGTTGATGTCCGTGACAAGTCGGCCGTCGACGCGTTTGTTGCCCGTGCCAACGGCGCGATCTCCGTGTTGGTGAATAACGCCGGTGGTGTGCTGGGCCAGGTCGGACAGCCACTGGAGCAGGTATCGCCGGAGGCATGGCAGCAAATATTCGATGTTAACGTCACCGGCGCGTTCTACTGTGCGCAGGCCGTGTCGCCTGGCATGAAGGCGGCCAAGAGCGGACGCATCGTGAACATCTCGAGCGGCGCCGGGCTTGGCGTGAGTCTGACGGGCATTCAAGCCTATGCGTCGGCCAAAGCGGCGCAGATCGGACTCACGCGTCAACTCGCGCACGAACTCGGTCCGTGGGGCATCACCGTCAACAACATCGCGCCCGGATTTGTTCGATCGAATCCGACGACGGAGCGTCAATGGGAGTCGTACGGCGCCGACGGTCAGCGCGCGTTGATCGATCGTATCGCGCTCAAACGGCTCGGCGCGCCCAATGACATCGCGCACGCGGTGTTGTTCTTCGCGTCGGAGTACGCGGGGTGGATTACGGGACAGGTGCTGCCAGTGGACGGAGGAAAGTGATGACGCCCGATTCGGCATTGACGCAAGTGTTGGCCGCCCTGCGCGCGTCGCACGATCGCGTCCTTCGTGAATTGATCGAGTTCGCAGCGATTCCCAGTGTCAGCACCGATCCGGCGCACGCCGCCGACATGACACGCGCTGCGTCGTGGGTGGCCGATCAACTCAAGGCCGCGGGTCCGATCGATGTGCGCATCATGCCGACGCCGGGAAATCCGGTGGTGTACGGGGAATGGCTTGGTGCGCCGGGGCAACAAACGATTCTGGTGTACGGCCATTACGATGTGCAGCCGCCGGATCCGCTGGAGAAGTGGGTGAGCGCACCGTTCACGCCCACGGTGCGCGACGGTCGGCTCTACGCGCGCGGTGTGTCCGACGACAAAGGCCCGATGCTCATTCCCATCAAGGTGGCGGAGGCGTGGTTCGCTGAGACGGGCGCGCTGCCGGTGAACGTAAAGTTCATGTTTGAAGGCGAAGAAGAAATTGGCAGCGAAAATCTCGAGGAATTCATTGCGTCACACACCGACTTGCTTGCCGCCGACTTTGTGCTATCGGCCGACGGCGCGATGTGGCGCATCAACGAGCCGTCGTTGACGGTTGCGAGTCGCGGACTGGCAGGACTCGAGTTTACGCTCACCGCAGCCGGCAAGGATTTGCATTCGGGACGACATGGCGGCAGCGTGGCCAATCCACTCCATGCGATAGCCCAACTCGTCTCGTCGCTACACGATGCCAGCGGTCGCATCGCAGTGGACGGTTTCTACGACCGCGTTGCCGAGCTTTCGACGGAAGAACGCGCCGCCATCGCCGCGTTGCCGTTTGATGAGTCGGCGTATCTCGCCCAAGTCGGCGCACCAGCCGCCTTTGGAGAACCCGGCTACAGCACGCTCGAGCGGCAGTGGACGCGACCGACGATTGAAGTGAACGGCATGTGGGGCGGTTATCAGGGTCCGGGCCAGAAAACGGTGATTCCGAGTGAAGCGCACGCCAAAATTACCTGTCGACTGGTCGCCAATCAGCAGCCGCTCGATGTGATCGCGCTGGTCACCAAACACCTCGAACGACACACGCCGCCCGGCACCACGCTCACCGTGCGCGCAGACGATCACGGCGCGTGGCCCGCGCACGTGCCGGTTAGTCACTACGCGCTCGCAGCTGCTGACAAAGCCCTGCACGCGGTGTACGGCGTGCACCCGCTGGTCGTGCGCATGGGTGGTACCGTACCCATCTCGGAAATTTTTCAGCGCGTGATGCAACTCGAGACGGTGTTCTTTTCCTTCTCAACCGCCGACGAAGATTATCACGCGCCCAACGAATTCTTCCGCGTGCATCGTTTGCACGAAGGACTGGAAGCGTGGGCGCGCATCTGGCACATCCTCTCAACGACGGCCCCATGAACGACACGGAGAACCGGGAACTTGCACGTGCTGAAGCGGCCGTCGAAGCGCACAGCGCGTCGCTCAAGAAGGAGCTTGGCGTCAAAGATCTGGCGTTAACGCAAATCCTGTTCATCGTTGGCCTCACCTGGGTTGGCGTGGCCGGCAAGCTCGGACCGTCCAACATGGTGTTCTGGTTGCTGGCGCTCGTGCTGTTTTACGTGCCGTCGGCAGTCGTTGTGATGTATCTCAACAAGCTGATGCCACTCGAAGGAGGCCTCTATCAGTGGGCGAAACTCGGCTTCAGCGCGCCCGTTGGGTTCCTGCTCGCGTGGAACTTGTGGCTGTACGTCATCGCGCTCACCTCGGAAATCGGACTCGCCGTCACGACCTATCTCGCCTACGCGATTGGGCCGAGCGCTGAGTGGATGACCCACAGCGCATGGGTGCCGGCCGCGGCAAACTTTGTGCTGATCGCATTAATGGTGATTGCCTCGACGATCGGCCTGTCAGTCGGCAAGTGGGTCCATAACGTCGGCGGCGTGTTCATGCTGATCGTGTTCGCCGTCGTGGTCGCACTACCCGTGATTGGATTGCTGAGTGGCACGCTCACGGAGTGGCACCCGTTCCGCACGAGCATGCCCGAGCTCAACCTGCTGAATCTCAACATCCTCGGCAAAATGGGATTCGGTGCGCTCGGTGGATTCGAGTACATCGCCATTCTCGCAGGCGAAACGAAGGCGCCGGCGAAAGCGGTCGGCAAATCGGTGCTGATCGCGGCGCCGATCATCGCAATCATGTTCGTGCTTGGCACGAGCACCGTGGTGGCGTACGTGCCCACCGATCAGATCGACTTGGTTGGACCGGTGCCGCAGGTGTTGCGCGCGGGCTTCGCGCCATTTGGTATTGCGGGCCCGCTCGTCACGCTGGCCATTGTAATGACGTTGGTCATGCGTGTTGCCCAATCGAGCGTGAGCTTCACCGCCGTTACGCGCTTGCCTATGGTGGCCGGCTGGGACAGCATGCTGCCGGCGTGGTTCAGCAAACTCCACAAGAAATATCAGACGCCCGTGAACTCGATCGTGCTCGTTGGCCTTTGCGCCTTCGGTCTCTCGGTCGTGGGCAGCATCGGCGTGGGGCAGGCCGAAGCGTTTCAATTGCTCTTTAACGCGAGCGGTATTTTCTACGCGCTCACGTACGTGGTGATGTTCGCGATTCCCATTTTCGGTCTGCGCAACGTCACCCCGCGCCCGCCCATCTGGCTGCAGCTCGCGTCGCTCTCCGGGCTGCTCATGACAGTGCTCTACGTGGTGCTGTCCGTGTTTCCGATCATCAAGGTCGAAAATCCGTCCGTGTTCGCGATGAAGATCACGGGCGTGATCGTGGTGATGAATATCGTTGGCTTCGGTATTCTCAAGGCGGCGAACCGGCGGCGCTGACTGGGGCGCTAGTCTGCCAGCAGCGCGTGGACGGAAGATCGAATGATCTCGTGATCTTCCGGCGACTGTAGCGGATTGCCAGCGCGATGGCCCCAGGCCGAGGGAATGGGCGTGAGCGTGCCGTGGCGCAGGTGCGCGAGCTCGCGCGCGTTGTCCTCAACGCGAAAGTACATATCGCGGTCGCCCGGCATCAGCAGCACGCGCGCTGAGATCGAGCGAAGCGCAGCTTGCAAATCGCCGTTGAAGCGCGGGTCGCGGCTGATATCGCCGTGCTGCCAAGTCCACAGTTGGGCCAGCAAGTCGTGCGGGTCACGGCGCGCGTAGTTGGCTTCCCACTGGCGCACGAGAAAGTCTTCGAGAGACGAGAAGCCCATCACGCGCCACATGTCTTCGCGGCAAAAGTCCTGACTCAGCGCCATACTGGCGTACAGGCGTCCCATGGCGCGCAGGCCGCGAATGGGCTTTTCGGAAAACGCGCCATCTCGCCACGCGGGATCGGCTGTGAGGGTAGCGCGCACGGCTTCGAGAAAGACCACGTTATGCGGCGCGCAGCGCGCAGCGCCGCAGATGACCGCGATGCGCTGCACGCGATCGCCAAACATGCTGGCCCAGTGATAGGCCTGCATGCCACCCATCGACCAGCCATAAACGAGAGCGACGGTCTCGACACCGAAGACGTCGCGCAGCAGCCGTTCCTGCACCGCGACGGCATCGTGATAGGTGATGTTGGGATAGCGATCGCCCGTTAACGGCCACGGCGTATTGCTTGGCGACGAGGATAACCCGTTGCCGAACAGGTTCGGGATGATCACAAAGTACCGTGACGTGTCAAGAATGCCGCCGTCGCGCACGAGCCAGTCGATGTCGGTATGCTGCGCCGTATACGATGTCGGATACACGATCACATTCGACTTATCGGCGTTGAGCGTGCCGTAGGTCGTATAGGTGATTTGCATATCCGGGAAGGTGCGCCCCGATTGCAGGACGACCGCACCGGCCTGAAAGACGTGCGTGGGAGTAGGCATGCACCAATCTTGACTGTACAACTGGCGAGTCGTAAGGCGTGCGTGACGACTTTTCAGGCGGCGAATGGCGGGCCTTTGGGGAGTCGTGTGGGGAAGCCGTTACTTGCGGGGTTCTGAGCGTGAACGAAGTTTGTTCTGCTCGCTCTCTGCATCCCGCCACTCGCCGCCGTTATGCCCGACACCGAAGTTCTCGTCATTGGAGCTGGTCCCGCCGGTCTCGCCGTCTCGGCGTGCTTGCGCGATCGTGGTGTCACGCACGCGCTTGTCGAGCGGGAACGCGAGGCAGCCAGCAGTTGGCGTCGTCACTACACGCGACTGCATCTTCACACCGTCAAGCAGTACTCGTCGCTTCCCGGCATGCCGTGGCCGACAACCACGCCCAAGTATCCGTCGCGCGAGCAGGTCGTTGCGTATCTCACCCGCTACGCGAGCGAGCGCGCCACGGCGCCGCAGTTCGGCGTCGAGGTGAAGAGTATTGAGCGTGCGGGTGAACGGCTTCGTGTACGCACGAATCTCGACGAGCTGAGCCCGAAGCTTGTCGTTGTCGCGACGGGATACAACGGCGTGCCGGTGCGCGCGGCGTTCCCTGGACTCGATACGTTCAACGGTCCCGTTGTGCACTCGCGCGACTATCGCGATCCGTTGCCGTTTCGTGGCATGCGTACGCTGGTGGTGGGCTGCGGCAACAGTGGCGCCGAGATCGCGCTGGACTTGGCCGAGCAGGGTGTAACGGTGTCGATGGTGGTGCGCGGCCCGGTGCACGTGGTGCCGCGCGACCTGCTGGGACGCCCGTCGCAAAAGACGACGGTGCTGTTGTCACACTTTCCCATTGCGGTGCGCGACGCAGTGGTGAAGCCAGCGTTGCGCCTCGCGGTGGGCGATCTCTCTCGCTGGGGAATCGTGCGCCCCAAACTCGGACCGCAGCGGATGATCGAGCAGTACGGTCGCATACCGATGCTCGACATCGGCACGGTGGCCATGATCAAGGCCGGACGTATTCAGGTCGTACCGGGCGTGGCCGAGGTCGACGGCAACACGGTTCGCTTCGCGACGGGGATGTCGCAACAGTTTGATGCGATCGTGCTCGCGACAGGCTACACACCGGGCCTTGATCGCATCGTCAGTGGTTTCGACGCGATCGCCGACGCGCGACGTCGCCCGCACAAGTTCGGCGAGGAGACGGATATCCCCGGGCTCTTCTTCGTCGGCTTCCGCAACCCGCCTACCGGGGCACTGCGCGAGATCGCACTCGAGGCACCGCGCGTGGCCGCCGCGATTGCGGAGCGCGTCGCGCCCCAAAGTACAACGTAGCGACTAACTCGGATGGACGCGCAGACTGCTACACCCCCGGCGTGCCGCTCGTGAGGCGCTTTACGAATTCGTACAGGAACGCCTGGCCTTCGTAAAACGATTGCACCTTCAGGCGCTCGTCTCGGCCGTGGAAGCGAATGTCGTCGCGATCGTAGAAGAAGCCTTGCACACCGTACGTGGGAATGCCGGCGGCGCGCGTGGCTTTGCCGTCGGTGGCGCCCATGACCATCATCGGGACGGCGGTTACGCCGGGCCACATGGAGGTTGTCAGGGCGCGCATCGCGCCCATGACGTCGGCGCGCATTGGCGATGCCGGGCCGGGTTGCGGGGCGCCTTCGATGTTGATTGCGACGGCTGTGTCGTTCACGACGCGCTTGAGTGTCGTCGTGACGTAGTCCGACTTGTCTTCGGGCAACACGCGGCAGTTCACGCTCGCGGCCGCGAGTTGTGGCAACGCGTTCTTCGCGTGACCGCCTTCCAGCATCGTCGCCACGCATGTGGTGCGGAGCGTCGCGTTCCAGCTCGTGCTCCCTTTCGCAATGCGCTGCATCGCTGCCGCGTCGCCCTTGGCTACGAGCGCAAGGTCGGCACGCACGGCGGGCTTCTCAATCGCTGACATCGCGCGGAAGTACTCGCGCGTCACGTCGTTGGTTTTGAGCGGGAAGCCGAACTTGCCAATCTTGTCGAGCGCCGCCGCGAGATGATAGATGGCGTTGTCCGCCACCGGCAGCGAGCTGTGTCCACCTTTGTTGTGCACTTCCAGGCGGTAATTGATGACGTACTTCTCGCTCACCTGAATGTCGTTGGCCACGCGCGTATCGCCTTGCGATTCGCCCCAGCCGCCTTCATTCAGCGCGAGTTCGGCGTCGATCAAATCGCGATGGTTCTTGAGCAGCCAGTCGACACCGTTATACGGTCCGCCA
Organism: uncultured Gemmatimonadaceae bacterium; assembly: GCA_966096095.1. Classification (GTDB taxonomy): domain Bacteria; phylum Gemmatimonadota; class Gemmatimonadetes; order Gemmatimonadales; family Gemmatimonadaceae; genus Gemmatimonas. Next base: position 9,600 of record CBHTUR010000044.1, read on the forward strand.
CCTTCCTCGTCGGCCGTGAGCGCGACGATGATGTCGCGATCGGGCACAAAGCCTTCGCGCTTGTAGCGCAGCAGGTTGGCAATCCAGACGGCCGCTTGCGACTTGTCATCGCCAACGCCGCGCCCGTAGAAATAGCCGTCCTTCTCATTGAGCACGTACGGATCCATGCTCCAGTCTTCGCGCTTGGCTTCGACCACGTCGATATGCGCGAGCAACAGGATCGGCTTCTTCTTGCCGTTGCCGTGGTAGCGAACCACGACATTGAATTTGTGCGGCGCCGCGCCACCAACGAAAATGTCTTTCTCCGGAAATCCCGCCGCGCGCAAGCGCTTGGCCACGTTCTCGGCAATCGGTGTTGTGGCGCCCGTCGTGAAGCCCGACTTCACCTCGATCATCTCTTTGTAAATCTCGCGCGCCAACGCCTTCTCACTTTCCGGCGGCATCGTGGCCATCGCCGGCTTAGTTTGCGCGAGCGCGGTCGTCGCGAGGAGCGCGATAGTGCCAACTGCGAGAAGTGGAAGCGCGAATCGGTTCGACATACGTCAGACGTCCGGAGTGGAAGCGGGGCGGGGACGGAACGCCTGATTATGGCGCATTCGAATGCATTTCGTGAGGGCAATCTCACTGATCTCATCGGATCAAAACCACGTGACGCAGAGGACGCGGAGTTCGCAGAGCGTCGTTGGCTGCTCGACGCCGCACACATGTCTCGGCGATCTCTGCGCGCTCTGCGTCCTCTGCGTCAGGCGGTTAGCGCAATGAACGGACCGCTACAGCTCCCGCACGCGTTTGCCGAGTGGCGCGAAACAGACGGCCGCCAGCCGGAAGTGTGCGAAGCCGAACGGAATGCCGACGATGGTCAGGCAGTACGCGATACCGGCGATCACATGCGCGATCCAGAGCCAGACGCCCGCAAGCACGATCCAGATGAGGTTGGCGAGGCCGGTGCCGATCACCGGTGATTCGCCAAATTCGCGGACATCAACCAGTGTGCGGCCAAACGGAAACGCCGCGAAGCTCGCAATGCGGAAGGCGGCGTATGAAAACGGAATGCCGACGATCGTGATGGCCAGTACGACGCCAAGCACGAGCCAGGCGAGCCCGGCAACGAGTCCACCGCCAAAGATGAACCAGAGAACGTTGAGCAGCAGCGTCATGAGTCCCATCCGGAGTTCCGCGCAAGAGAATCGTCTTACAGCGACACACCCACAGTGCACACGCGACGATCGCGCGACAGGAACGGTGTGCAGACGATGAAGATCCTACGCGAATTGGCCGCGCCAGGATTCGGGTACCACCTTCGCGAACAGCCGGCGCCTCAGCTGATCCAGGTGCCCAGTGTGCGGCCGAAGAGCGTCAGCAGTAGCGCAAAGACCGCGAGCACGCCGCCAATCGCCGCGATGCCGCGCGCGAGATGCCAGCCGATTCGTGACCACCTCGTCGGCTCCGCCGGTCCGAGAGGCCGTTGAAGCTCGTCGAGTCTTACATCCGCGAAACTCCAGAGACCGTGCATTGCAATGCCGACACCGGCCATCGCCACGAGCATCCATGGTTTGGCGTGCGAGAACAGCGCCAACGACGCCATGAGCGTGCCGTCAATCATCTGCGCGGCAAAGGTTCCGCGCTCGCGGTGCTGTGCGTGTGCATGCAGCAGCGCGCCCAGCGTCTCCTCGCGCGATGTGTCGTCGTGCGCGAGGGCCGGTGTTCGCGTCTCCGTCGCCTCGATGATCGCCGACGGCGTTCGGTCATCTGTCTGCTCGCGGGTGGCGTGGTCGGGCATCGTCACACGGCAACTCCGGATGCACGCGCAATCGTCACACTCGGCGCGTTGCGCTGCTGCGCGATGAACGCATCGACCTCGCGCGGGCTGCGCAAATGCACCACTTGCGTCGTAGCAGGCAGTTGCGATAGACGCTGCAGGATTCCGGGACGGCGACGCGACGGATAGGTCCAGATCCACCATAGGAATTCAAACGTCACCTGTTCTGGACAACCTTCCGGCATATCGGGGCGCGAGCGATCGCGGTATCGCCACGCGCGGCGCAGAACTCGGCCCACGCACGTGAGCCGGGGCAGGTCGAGAAACACCACCATGTCGCAGGCGGCCAACCGTTCCGGCATCGTTCCACCATAGTTCCCGTCCATGATCCACGCGCCCTCTGCGACGAGCGCGGCCACCCGCGCGCGCCATTGCGCGTCGTCGAGCGGAACCCATCCCGCGCTCCAGTAGTGCGCGTCGAGATGCACCACGGGCAGGTGCCAGGCCGCGCCGAGTTCCGTGGCGAGGGTCGACTTGCCGGCACCGCCCGAACCGATGAGGAGCACGCGTCGCACGTCGCGCTGGGTGGAACGTTGCATGCCCTAAGTGTATCGCGTCCAACCCGTTTGCGTTGTCGGGGCTGGACGAACCCCGGTGCGCGGCGGACATTCGGGTGAAGAACGGTGCAATCGTCGGGTTGGTGTCCATGGGCGAGGAGATACGCAAATGCGCGCTCGGATTCTGAAAGTGCTGGCATTCTCGGCGGGCGCGTTGACCGCGAGCGCGCTGATGGCATGCGCGCACGCTGCATCGACCACGAGCACGGCCAGCGGCACGGTCGGTAGCACGTCCAGCAGCACCAGCGGCACCACGGCTGGTGGAAAGCCCACGGGTGAGGCGGCAAGCGCGACCAAGCAACAGACCGCGCTATTCTCTGACGGCGTGGTGGCCACGATTTACAAAGACGCATCGGTGGCGAGCGAGGCGCGTTTTGATCGATCGACGCCCGACGTGATCTCGGCGGTGCGATTGGCCTACACGTACTTCGAAGTGCCGATTGCGCTCAGCGATGCGAACGCGATGCGTTACGGCAACGTCGATTTCTATCGCGCGCGCAAGTTCGCCGGCAAGCCGATGGTCGAATTGGTGCAGTGTGGCACGTCCATGACCGGCCCCAATGCCGCGACGTTTCGCATTTACATGTCTCTCGTGACCACCGTCGTTCCGGACGGCGCCGGTCACGCAAAGGCGAGCGTGCTCTTTAACGCGACCGCGCGCGATATCGCCGAGTCGGCGAGCAATTATCGGGTGCCGTGCGCGAGTACGGGGCGGTTGGAGCAGTTGATGCTGGAGAAGGTGAAGGAGTACTTGAAGTAGGCGTCAGATATTTGGCAAAAACTGGAGAGGTGCAATGTTGTTCAAACGGTCGTTGGGCATTGCGTTGGTGGTTTTCGCGTCTTCTGTACCCGTTCTGCACGCGCAGCCGCGCAAGATTCGCGCGGGGACGTGGACCGAGTTGGCGCGTATTGATGCGGCGCATGGTACTGTGATTGGCTCACCCTCGTTTATCGACCTGAGTGGCGACGATATCGTTGTCTATGACAGCGTGAACGCGCTGCGGAGTTTCACGCGCGCGGGGCAGCTCAAGTGGACGTCGGGTAACGCGAGCGAGGGTGACGCGCGGCTGCGATCGGTGGGGCAAATCATCGGTGACGGCGCGGGCGGGGCGATGATTCTGGATCACGTTGGCTCGCGCATCACGCGAGTCTCGCCAGCTGGCACGGTGCAGGAGCGAACATTGCTCACGCGTCCAGTGTTGCGAATCGCGCGTACCTCAAACGGGAAGATGTTGGTTGCGAGCGCCGAAGACGGAAAGTTCGAGCTGCTGTCTACACACATGAGGACGCGCGAGCGCAAGGATATCGAAAAGGTGGTGCCACTTCACAGCGACCGCAGCAGGGCGTATTTCTATCTCGCTGGTGCAACCATAGTGGTCTTATCAGACGGTTCGTTCGCCGCTTTGTCCTCAACGTCGACGGAGGCGCGACTCTTGTCGACCTCACTCAAATTGCGGAGACCCTTTTCACTCCTCGACGCTGACGATCCGAGATCCTCGGTGCTTGGGCAGCAGGTGCTGCGCTCGATCTCAGGCGCGCGCGATACACTGTACGTGGTCGACGACCGAACGATCGTCTCACGTGCGATGGTGGATCTCTACGATCCACGCAAAGGCCACTATGTGGAATCGCGTGAGCTGCCGACCACGCTGCGAATCGTCCGCGTGGACGGCGATGTGCTGGTGGGATTCATCGAGGGAGAGAAGCCCGGCGTCGCGGTGTGGCGGTGGAAGGCGGGAGAGCAGTAGCCGCGGAGACTTGAACGAAAGCGCCGTCGTCCGAGCCTGATCGGACGACGGCGCTTCGTGTCACCGCTCGTTCATCCACCGATCTTCCAACACCTGCACCGTCTTGGTATAGCTCTTGCCGCTGACGGTCAGTGTGACCACGTAGCTGCCGGGTGCCGCGCCCGCCGCGCCACCACCGCGGCCGCCGCCACCTGCCGCCGCACTCGGTGCGCAACTCATATCGGGCGCCGGTGCCGCAGGCTGCGCGGCGGCCGGTGTTGGCGCTGGCGCGGCTGTCGGCGGTGTCGCGGCGTTACCACCACCGGCAATACCACCACCCGTATTGCCGCCGCCGGCATTGCCGCCGCCGGCGCCGCGCCCGCCACCACCGCCGGGACCACCGGCGCCACCACCACGTCCGCCTGGCGCCGGTGCGGCCGCTGCCAGCATCGGGGCAACGAGTGTCCACTGCACGCGGTTCATGCCGGCGACGCCCTTCACGTTGGTCTCACACAGCGCGCGGCCCGTCGCGTCGGCGATACTGACCTTCGCGTCGGCCGCACTCTTGAGATAGAAGTGCACCGCCGTGCCGCGCTGCGGATTCTCGCCTTCAAACTGCTTCTCGCCACCGGTGTACACATCGAGTCGCACATCATTGGCGTACGCGACGGCCGTGCGCACATCGAACAACGTCGCATCGGCCGCCGCCACTGCCGGCGTCCACTGCTGCAGTGGCGTGATGTCGTCCGCTATCCAGACGCTTCGACCGTGCGTCGCGACAATCAGATCACCATCGCGCGGATGCACGAGAATGTCATCGGTGCGCACGGTCGGATATCCGGTCATGAACGGTTCCCACTTCGTGCCACCGTCGAGCGAAAGGAACAACCCGAACTCCGTGCCCGCGTACAACAAATTGCGGTTCTTCGGGTCCTCACGGATCACCTGCACGTTGCCGCGCGCCGGCAACGAACCGCTCACCCGTTGCCACGTGCTGCCGTAGTCGCGCGTCACGAACACGTACGGTGTGAGATCGTCCGATCGATGACCGTCGATGGCGACGTACGCCGTAGCCGCATCAAAGTGCGACGCCTCAATGCGCGAAATCCAATACGGATTCTCTCCGCTCAACGCACCACTCGGCAGCCCCGAAATGTTCTTGCCCACTTCGGTGAAGCTCGCGCCGTTGTCTTTGCTGACCTGCAGGTTGCCATCGTCGGTGCCGGCCCACACAACGCCGGCCATCACCGGTGACTCACTCACACTGATGATTGTGCCCCAGTTGGTCATGCCGTCGTTCTTTTCAATCCACGGCGCGGACCCTTTGGTGCCAAAGAGTGTGATGTTGCAACGATCGATCTGCTTGGTGAGATCGGCGCTCGCGACCCACAAGTCGCCCTGATTGCTGGAGCGGAACAAGCGATTGCCGCCAAGCCACACGACACTCGGATCGTGCGGCGACAACATGTACGGCGTGTTCCAGTTGAAGCGATACGTATCGCCGGGCTGCGCGTTCAGGACGTTGGCCGCACCGCCACCGCGACCGCCAAAACCACCACCGCCGCCGCCACCAGCGCCGCCGGCGCCCGTTGCAGGTGGCTGAATGATGCGGCCGTCAACGCACGTGCCCGGTGCCGGTGTGGCCGCGCCACGGCCCGCTGGCGGTGCCACTGGGCGAATGCTCTTCACCACACCGGTGCTCAGGTCTGTGCGCTGTGTGTTGCCATCTTGTGATTCGCTGAAGACGACGTGGCGGTTTGTGGGATCGACCGCCGTCTGAAATCCGTCGCCACCGCCAAAGCGAAACCAATCGTGATCGCGAATGCCGTTACGACTGCGCTTGGCACTCGGGCCGCCCCAGCTGTCGTTGTCCTGCAGGCCGATGTACAAGTTGTACGGACGACTCATGTCAGCGCGTACCCAGTACGCGAGCCCTGCCGCGACCGTGTGCACGTACTCCCATGTCACACCCTGATCCCACGTGATGGCAAAGCCGGCGTCAGAGCCACGCAGCACGTGATCGCCATTGTGCGGATCGATCCAGAAGGCGTGTTGATCGACCGTTTCGTTGCCCGATCCCATGCCGCTATCGACCGGAATGAACGTCTTGCCGCCGTCAACCGACTTGGCTGCGCGCACGTTCGCGAGAAACACGTTCTTATCGTTGCTCGGATCGACGCGCACCTGGCTGAAGTACATCGGACGTCCATCGCAATTGCTGACGAGCGTCCACGTCTTGCCTTTGTTCTCGGAGCGATAGAGCCCCGAGCGATAGCGACTGAGCGCCGGCACTTTCTTGAGACTGTCCGGTGTGTTCGCGCCGAAACCCTTGAACGCGCCCGCGTTGCTGCACCAGTCGTAACCACCGCGACCGAATCCACCGCCGCCGGCAGCGTTCGCTATCGTCGCCGCGGAATCGGCGCCGTCGGTTTCGATTTGCGCGTAGACGACGTTGCTATTGGAGCGCGCAACATCGAGACCGATGCGGCCAAGGTTGCCCGGCGGAAGTCCGCCGCTCGTGAGCTTGGTCCACGACGCACCGGCGTTATCGGACTTCCACAAACCGCTGCCCGGTCCTCCGCCATTGTAGCAGCATCCCGAGCGACGGCGTTGAAAACTCGCGGCGTAAATTGTGTTGGGATTTGACGGATCGAGCGCGACGTCGGTGAAGCCGGTGTTCTCATCGATGTACTTGCTCTTAACCCACGTCTTGCCGCCGTCGGTGGTCTTGTACAATCCGCGCTCGGCGTTCGGCCCGAACAAATGTCCCGGCGACGCGACGTAGACGACGTTGCTGTTGCGCGGATCGATGACGATGCGCGCGATGGTTTGCGTTTCGCGCAGCCCCATGTGCGTGAACGTTTTGCCACCATCGGTGCTCTTGTAGATGCCATCGCCGAACGAAGACGTCTGACGATTGTTGGGCTCACCGGTACCGACCCAGACGATATTCGGATCGCGTTGATCGACGGCGATATCGCCGATGCTCGCGCTGCTGTAGTTCTCGAAAATCGGCGTGAACGTGGTGCCGGCGTTGGTGGACTTGAATACGCCGCCCATGGCGTACCCGATGTAGATGATGCGCGGATCTTTCTCGTAAACCGCGATATCGTCGATGCGCCCACCCATACTCGCCGGCCCGATCGACCGGAATCGAAACGGCGACAGCACGGGATTCGCGCTGCGATTCACCCAATTGGTGTCGCGACGCGTGATGTTGGATTGGGCATGCAGCGATCCGGCTGCAACCAACGAGAGCGCAACGGCAAAACGAACGGACAGGCGCACGAACGGGCTCCGAAAAGGGATCTCCGAATGTGCGGCCGAGCTGGCTTCGACGGGAGGGGAACGTGGCTGCGGGAATTCTGGAAACAGCGTTAAACCGCAGAGCACGCAGGGCGCGCAGAGTGTCCGTGCCGCGGGCCGAGTTCCAATCGCACCGCCGAAATCGGTGCAGAGGTCAAACGCCTCTGCGGACTCTGCGGACTCTGCGGTTCATGCGGTTACGGACCCCGTATTCACAGACCATTGACCAGACGCCTCACGCCATCAACCATGAACCGGACGTGAAAATTGAGCAGCAGGCCCACCTTGAAATCACCGAGTTTCAAGTAGGAGAGCAGTTGAGCCTCGTGAAGCGGATGGATGTTGCTCACCGCCTTGAGCTCAACAACTAGCTGACGCTCCACAACCAGGTCGACTCGATATCCAAGCTCGACTGGTATTCCCCGATAAAGAATCGGTAGTGCTACCTGCGATTCTGCGTGTAGACCTCGATGACGGAGCTCGATTAGCATGCACGCGTGATAGGCGCTCTCCAGCGCCCCGGGGCCGATTTCATTGTGTACGGCGATGGCGGCTCCGATGACCTGACCGGAGATGTCGTTGATGTCCATGCCGCACGGTACGCGGCCGCGTCAGCGACTTGTCAGCCTGCCGACCGCGGCCTTGATTCTCTCGCACATTCACCGTTTCCATTCCGGTTCCGTGTATCCAAACGCCGAGTGGGCCATGTGCAATCGCGCCGTTCGTCGGTTCATACAAGGTGGTTTCGTTGTCGCTCTCGCGGTGCGAGCCGGTGTTCCACGAGCGTCGTTGCAGGCGCAGGCCGCGCCGCGCGTTGCGGCTGCCATGACGGCCCCGGAGCTCTCGGCGCTCGACGCGATCCGCAAGAAAGTCTGGGTGGACTGGTTTGCCGGTGACACGGCCTCACTACGCAAAGTGCTGGCGCCGGAACTCACCGCCATCAGCCCCGATTCGCGTTACTGGCAGACGCTCGATCAGACCATCGCTGGGTCGGCGGGCTTCAAGAAGGGCGGTGGCAAGCTGGTCTCGATCACATTCGATTCCACGCGCGTGCATCGCTTTGGCGAGACCGTAGTCATGTTCTCGCGTTACGCACTCGTGACCACCACTGGCGGGAAGCGCGGCACGCAAAACGGTCGGGCGACGGAAGTCTTCGTACGCAAAGACGGCCGCTGGATACACACGTCGTGGCATCTCGACGTGGATACGCCGTAGCCCAGCTCACGCGCGAGTTTCCGGCGTTTGGCAGGCATGGACAAGCCAAACGCCTGACGGTTGATTCTGCCAAATGAGCTTCCGCAAACGATTTGGCGTTGCCGTGACGTGCTTGGCGCTTGGCGCCTGTATCGGGTTTCCGAGCCGAACAGCAGCCCAATCAGGGCGAGTACGTGTACGCATCGAAACCTCGGCGGGTGTGATCACGGCCGAATTGGACAGTGCGCACGCGCCGGTGAGCGTCGGCAATTTTCTTCGCTACGTCGACGCGACCGCGTACGACGGCGGTGTGTTTCACCGGACCGTGCGCGACGACAATCAGCCGCGCGATAGCGTCAAGATCGGAGTCATTCAAGGCGGCGCGAATTCGGCGCGGACCGACGCTCGCTTTGGGCCAATTGCGCTCGAACGAACCAACGTTACCGGACTGCGTCATCTCGATGGCACCTTGAGCATGGCGCGCGCGGGGCCCAATACGGCCACGTCCGACTTCTTCATCTGCGTCGGCGATCAGCCTGCGCTCGACTTCGGTGGACACCGCAATCTCGATGGGCAGGGATTTGCTGCGTTCGGTCGCGTGACGAGCGGTATGGAGGTCGTCCGTCGCATTCAGCAGGGCACCGCCAACGCGCAAGCGCTCGCGCCGCCCGTCACGATCGTTCAGATTCGCCGCGTTCCATGATGGCTCGCGCGCTCGGTCTCGGTGTCGTGTCCAATCGAATGCCGATCGTCAGTTTCCGTGTCGAGGCGGTGCAGGATTCTCCGTTCGAGTCGCATCCGTCAGTGCGAGTGGTGGTGCTCGGCTCGGCGTCGTTGCAAACGAGATGAAATCTCCAGAGTAGCGTTCCTCGCCATGAATGCATCAACGCGCCGACCGTGTACACTGCGTCTGCTGTTCGCGGCATCGCTAACGGCGTTATCGCTGCTGGCGTTATCGCCGCTTGCGTTGTCACCGTTTGCGTTGTCACCCTTTGCGTTGTCACCGTTTGCGGCGCCGCTACTCGCGCAGAGCCGTCCCGGAACGGGGACCTTCAGCGTATCAGTGCTGGACGATCGGTCGTCGCTGCCGCTGCCGTACGCGGTGGTGAGTCTCGCGGGCGAATCGGGCGAACAGTTCACCGATTCGCGCGGCCAGCTGACACTGCTGTCGGTTGCGCCGGGCGGCTATCGCATGACAATTCGCCGCATTGGTTTCGCGCCGATCACGCAGCAGGTTACCGCGATCGCCGACTCCGTGGTCCGACTGTCAGTTCGCATGCACCGACTGCCGCAAGTGCTTCGCAGTTTGCGCGTGTCCACGATGCGTGCTTGCGCGACACCGGGCCGCCCAGGGAATGCGGAACCCGAGCTCGAAGCGCTGGTGAATCTTGTCCAGGAGAACGCCGCGCGGCATCGCTTGTTGGCGCAGCAATATCCGTTCACGAGCTACATGCGACGCCTCAATGGCGACTTGCGTGAAAGCGCGCTGTATGTTGTGCGCCTTGAGAACCTGGTTATCTCGAGCAGCACGAAGGCGGAGTATCGCGCGGGGCGTGTGATTCGAGGCGGTCGCAATAACTACACGATGGCCTTGCCGAGTGTGCTCGATCTGGCCGGCGACGAATTTGCGCGCGCGCATTGCTTCTTCTTTGGAGGCGTGTCGACCGATTCCTCGGAACGTGGACAGGAAACGTGGCTGCGGCTCGACGTGGTGCCGGCCGACGCGCTCAACTCACCCGATGTGCACGGTTCGTTCTATATCGACAGCGCGACGGCGTCGCTGCGCAAGATGGAACTGTCGCTGACGCGCGTCGACAAACTACCGTCGCAGGTTTCGCGCATCGCCGATCTCCGTGTTGTCTCGAGATTCATGGAAATCGCCGATGGATTGTCCGTATTGTCAGACGTCTGCGCCGTGACGAGTCTGCTCCTCCCAGTCAAGAATTCCAATCCCGTGCCCGCCGAGGCGCAGCCGGTTGAACTGCAGAAAATCACGGGCTACCTGTTTCACAAAGCGCCACCCGACATGACGGTGAACCGTGGTTACGATGTACCGCCGTGGCAACCGGAAACGTTTATGTCGCCGAGCGCAGTGTGGTGTCGGACGCCTTAGCGACGATTAGACGATCTCCCTCGCTCGAATACAATCCATGACCTCCCGTCGCGAATTCGTAGAAGGCGCTGCGCTCTCGGCGCTTGGCTTGGCGCTACCGTTCCCGTCGCAGCCACCACGACCGGTGAGCAATCGGCCGTCAGGTGCGCGCGGACACGTGGACATCCTGCGCGCGCCGGATCTTGTGGTGGTGCATCTCGCCAGCAGCATCGCGAATGCGACGCGGGCAGGCGAAGAACGATTTGCTGCCGAGCGAGGTGTGGTGGTGACGACGACCCCACGTGGTCGCGCGCTGCAGGTCAAACTGTCATCGCCAACAGAGGCAGTGAAGCGCATCATGCTGCGCTGGCGCGGTTCACTGGCCGACACCAAGCTCATTCTGGGCGATGCGTGGGAGCGCGGCTACGGCGATCTCGAGTGGCGTTCATGGGTGCCCGATCGCGTGATGCCCTGGTACGCCGCCACGCACGATGGTACGCGCACGCACGCGTATGGCGTTGCCACCGGTGCCAACGCGATGTGTTCGTGGCAGATCGACGCGAGTGGAATCACGCTTTGGGCCGACGTTCGCAGTGGCAGCGCCGGCGTGCAACTCGGGGCCCGCGAGCTAGACGTGTGCACCGTACTTACGCGTGCGGGGCGCGATGGCGAATCGGCGTTCGCGTCTCTGCGAGCGTTCTGTCGACAGATGTGTGCGAAGCCCCGCTTGCCCAAGCAGCCGGTGTACGGCAGCAACGATTGGTACTGGGCGTACGGCAACAACAGCGGCGAGTCGGCGCGGCTTGATGCAAAGCGCATTGTCGAACTGTCGCCGAGCGGTGCGAACAGGCCGTTCACGGTTATCGACGACGGTTGGCAGCCGGGCCGCGGCAAAGAGAAGACGGGCACCGGCACCTGGGATCGCGGCAATGACAAGTTTGGCGATATGCCGCGAGTGGCCGAAGACATTCGCGCGGCGGGATCGCGCGCGGGTATCTGGGTGCGTCCGTTGCAAGCGTTTGCCGAAGCGCCCGACAGTTGGCGCTTGCCGCGCGACAAGAACGTGCTCGATCCGACGGTGCCAGAGGTGCGCAAGAAGATTATGGACGACATCGCGCGCGTACACGCTTGGGGTTATGAGCTGATCAAGCACGACTACACCACGTTTGAACTGTTCGGCCGCTGGGGTTTTCAGATGGGATCGGCGATGACGCGCGACGGCTGGACGTTTCAAACGGGCTCGTCGCGCACGACTGCTGAGGTGATCTCGTCGCTCTATGCGGACATTCGGACGGCCGCCGGCGACAGCTTGGTAATCGGCTGCAATACGGTGAGCCATCTCTCCGCAGGACACTTTGAAATGTGTCGGACCGGTGATGACACCAGCGGCACCGAGTGGCCGCGCACGCGTAAAATGGGCGTCAATACGCTGGCGTTTCGCGCGCCGCAGCACGACGCGTTTTACGTCAGCGATCCGGATTGCGCCGGCATCACCACGGCCGTGCCGTGGGCGCTCAACAAGCAATGGCTCGACATTCTTTCGCGCAGCGGCACGATGATGTTCGTCTCGATGGCTGCCGACGCGCTCGGCGCTGAGCAAACGAAGGCGTTGCGCGACGCACTCGCGCGAGCGGCGGTACCACAGCCGCTCGGCGAGCCATTGGATTGGTTACACAGTGTCTATCCGTCGAACTGGCGGCTCATGGGTGAGACGCGCCAGTTCGACTGGGTGGGGCCGGATGGCGCAGGGCTGCCTTAACGAACGGGCCCGTATTTTTTGGTTTGGCCGAGTCCTTCGACCATCCACGTTGGTGCGGGCTTGTCCATGAGGTAGTGATCGAAGAACTGTTTCATGCGAACGGTGAAGTCTTTCTGATTGTCGCGATTGGTGAGGTTGTGGGCTTCACCGGGATACGACAAGAGAATCACCTGTTTGCCTTGATTGCGCGCGGCGTTGAAGAACTGCAGCCCTTCCACGTAGTCAACCGCACCGTCTTCCATGCCTTGCAGAATAAGCAGCGGCGTTTTGATGTTGCGCACGTGGAAGATGGGCGACTGCTGCTCGTAAAGATCGTGAGAGTTCCACGGCGTCACGCCGGCGCCCATGCGCACCTGGCCCACGGTCGTGATGCCTTGCTGCACCGTGCCAGTGCTCTTGTACAGCTCATCGTAGAATGACACGAGATTGGTCGGCGGCGCACCGGTCACGACCGCCGCGAACATATCGGTTTGCGTCACGATGTAGCTGGACTGATATCCGCTCCAGCTGTGTCCGTGCAGGCCGATGCGCTTGGGATCGGCGTAGCCCAACTCGATAACCTTCTTCACGGCGCTCGTCATGCAGTCGACGGCGCTGGTGCCGGGCTTACCGATTTCGTACACCATGTCCGGCTGGAACACGAGATAGCCGTTGCTGGCGTATGTGGAGAGTTGCGGACTGTTGCTGTAGGTCGGGAACGAGAAGTTGTGGTGCGTGTTGCTCATGATCTCGTAGAACTCAACGAGCATCGGATACTTCTTGCCCGGCTGATAGTCGGGTGGCAGCAGGAGCGTGCCTTGCAGCTTGTGTCCCTTCGACGTGGTGTAGTCGATGAGCACTTTCTTGCTGCCCCACGTGTATTCGCTCAGAAACGGATTCGCGTCGGTGACTATCTTGGGCGATGCGAATGACGTATTGGCGGTCCAGTAGTCGGGGAACTCGTTGAAGTCCTGCTGCGTGAAGATGATGCGATCACTGCTGTCGGCCTTGGCAACGGCACCGATGTTCTTGTCGACCCACACCAGCGGTGTCGGTTCGCTGCCAGCTTTCACCTGCCAGTAGCCGCTCTTCTTGGTACGATCGCCGTACGCGGAAAGCGTGATTGGTTTCGCCAGATCAACGCCTTCATCTTCGGCGTCAGCGCCACCACCGCCGCCGCGACCACCACGGCCACCACCGCCGGCGGGTGCATCGAAGCGCACAACGCGGAACTGCACGCTCTGCGCACGACCGACGCCGCGCGTGAGGTTGGTGGCCTTGCCGCCGTCGAGCGGCACCTGATAGACGTCGAACTTGTCGTAGAGCAGCACGGAGGAGCCATCTTTGCTCCAACCGCCGACACCCCAAATGGGCAGCTCGTACGCATGGTCGTCGTCTTCGTTGATGAACGACTTGAGTCGCGTGAGCGACGCATCGAGCACGGTCGACTTACCCGTCGCAACGTTGAACGACTTGACCTGCTTGTTGTGCAGATAGAGGAACCACTTGGAATCGGGCGACGTGCCGTAGGTACGCGAAAGCCCTTTTTCGATGAGGGTGCGCGCGCCGGTGGCAATATCGACCTTGTACAAGTCGGCGCGGCTGCCGCCCCACGCCACTTCACCGCGATACGCGGCGTCGTCGCGTCCAATACCGATGGCGCCATTGGCAGCCACGGCGACGGTACGCATGCTGTCGTTGCCAAGCTGCACGAATTTACCCGACTCGAGCATCACGACGCCGGGAAGCGTTGCGCGACGCAGCTGCTGCAACTGCACGATTTGCACGGACTGCGGCTGCGTGTCCTTCCAGTGCCAGACGTCGACGTTGGCTTTGATGGAGTCGGCCGCCGGAATTTCGGGTTCCTGCATCTTCACGCCCACAAACACGCGTGAGCCATCTTTGCTCCATCGCGGCGCGGTGTATTCGCTCAGCACCATGCCCTTGGGAAAGGCGGCCTTCGCCGGTTCGTAGGTGACGGCCTTCACGTTCGCCCCACCGACGTTGGTCCACGACAGCAGCACGTTGTCTTTGTGCTTCATGTCTTTCGGCTTTTCGCCACGCAGCACGGCGAGGTTGGTGCCTTTGTCGCTCCACGTGAGCTGATCGTAGTCAGCGGCCATGGCATTGAGTTGCTTAGCCTCGCCGCTGGCCGGATCGAGCAGGTAAACGCCGTTGCCGAGTTTGTCGGCGGCGTCAACGGTGTAGGCGAGCAATTTGCCGGCGTCGTCGAAATCGAAGAGACCGACACTGCCGATCAGCCTATTGGTTCCCGCGCTCAGATCGCGCAGCACGAGATCGGTGCCATTGTGCTTTGCATCGGCTTGCGCTTTCGCGAGCTTGGCGGCGAGCCAATGCGATCCGGCGGCAAACTTCCAGGAGGTGGCGTTGCCGATGGCCGTTTTCTCGCCCGTCGCGAGGTTGAGCAGTTCGAGATGTCCGGTTGCCGCCGGCGCGGCAGTTGGAGCGCCGGCCTGTGGCGCTGCGCCACGTCCTCCCGGCGGCGCTCCCCCGCCACGTCCGCCACGACCAGCGGTGCGATCGGCGGGATTGACGTAGTACGCAATAAACTTGGAATCGTCGGAGAACATCGGCGCGTTGCCGCCACCGCCGCCACGTCCCGCCGCACCACCGGCACGTCCCGCACCACCCGCGGTACCGAGCGACACGGTATAGTCTTTGTCGCCGTCGAGTGCTTTGACGTGCAGCGTTGGCTCGCCTTCGTTGGGCGCGTAGGTGAAGGTCCCCCACTTGCCATTCGGCGAAATGGCGGCGGAGTTGATGCGGCTCCACCGTCCGTAGTCTTCGAGGTTGAGGACTTTCTTGGTTTGCGCGCCGGCCACGGCGAGTGGCAAGACGAGTGGCAGCGCGAGGGCCACGAGATTACTGCGGGAGAGGTGACGCACGGCAAGCAGCTCCGAAAGGGGGTGCGAAAATCTGCGACGACGGCGTGCTCCGAGCGAGACGTCGGCGGGATATTTTTGCGATCGAACACTACTGGGAGGCGTTATGAAGTTGGCCGCAATCGGATGTGCCTTGGCGCTCTACCTTGCCCCTGTTGCCACGGCGCGCGCCGAGGTGATAAGCAGCGGAGCGACGGGCTTTCAGTTGAAGTTCGTCGTGCAGTCGACGCTCGCTCCCAAGGCGGCCTACGATCGCTTTGTGACGATCGGTCAGTGGTGGAACGACGCGCACACGTATTCCGGCAAGGCGAGCGCGCTCAGCATGGACGCGAAAGCCGGCGGCTGCTGGTGCGAACAGCTCCCTAACGGCGGCAGCGTGCAGCACGCGATGGTCGATCTCGCCATGCCCGGCCGCATGCTCCGCATTCAGGGCGGCATCGGGCCGCTGGGTGCAATGGGGGTGAGTGCCGCCATGACGGTCACGTTCACGGCGAAGGGCACGGGCAGCGAAGTCTTGGTGACATACAATGTGTCCGGTTTCACACCAGACGGCTTCACGACGCTCGCAAAAATCGTCGACGGCGTGATGAACGAACAGTTCACGCGCTACGCAGCGTTGAAGTAGCGCGACACTACAGTCGATGGACGTAGCGATGCACGCCATCGCGCATATGCTGGGTCTGAAAGTTGAGGAGCATCCCCACCGGATACTGTCCGAGCTTGAGATACGAGATGAGCTGCGCGTCGTGCAGCGGCAGCACTTTCGGCACGGTCTTGAGCTCGATGACCACTCGATGTTCGACCAACAGATCAATTCGATAGGCGGTGTCCAGCACATTACCTCGATATTGGATGCGAAGCGGCACTTCCCGTTCAACGTGCAAGCTCCGCTCACGCAACTCATAATGCATGCACGCGGCATAGGCACTCTCCAACAGCCCGGGGCCTAACGCCGAATGAACTTTCATTGCGGCGTCGACAATTTGGCCGGTGATCGCACGTTCATCGCTCATCGCTGCACCCATCGAGACGCTCGTCGAAAGAGAGTCCCAACGATATGCGCCGCCGTCACCGAGTCGTCATCGCGCGGCGCGATTTCGTCTCCGTTCGCAACATTATGTTGCGCCTTCGCTGTTCGGACTGACTTGCTTTGACTGCCGGACTTAACGGCGGGTCTTTACTGCGGGTCTGGACAGCGGGTCTTGACTGCGGGTCTTAACTGCGGGAACTGCAATTTGAACACAGAGGAAACAGAGGAAACGGAGGAAAAGCAAAAAAAATGTTGTTCCTCCGTTTCCTCTGTTTCCTCTGCGTAAAAATTGCAGTTCCTGCAGTTGCTGCAGTTCCCCGCAGTTCCCGCAGTTCCCGCAATCGCGATTAGTCCAGGGCGAAGCCTCGGGCGCGTAGGAGCGTTGCGACTTCGGGGGCGGCCATGCCTTCGGGTGATTCGCCCCACTTGTTGAATGACTCGACGCGGGTGGCGCCGGCGTTGAGGAGGGCGGTGACGACGGCGAGGTAGTCTGAATCGGGGCGTCGGTCGCAGAACGTGGAGCCGTGTGCGGCCCAGGCGATCGGCGAACTGCCGTACGTGGTGTCGCGCATGTTGATTGGCGCGCCCGCGTCGACCAGCAGGCGTACGAGTTCCGCACGTCCGTTCCACGCAGCCCAGTGGAGTGGCGTGCCACCCCATTCGCCTTCGTCGGCCAGCGGCCAACCGAGCGATATCATCAGTGCGACGACGTCGCGCTGTCCGTCGCCGACGTAGTGTCCGAGAAATGCGCGATCTTCTGCCGTCAGGCGGGTGAGTAGCGTGCTGTCGGCGCGAACGAGCGAGTGGGCCGCCGTTGCATCGTGCAGGGCGCAGGCGCCAAGTAGGCGATCGACGTCCGTGAGCGTATTCACGTCCGCACCGACCGATGCGAGGTACTCGGCCGCCGAAGTGTTGCCACTGCGCACCGCGAGGACGTAGGCCGACTTGCCGTCGGCGCGCGTGGCGTTGACGTTTGCGCCATGCGACACCAGTAGTCGCATGACCGATTCGTCGAAGCCCGACGCCGCCGCACGTTGCAGGGGCGTCTCGTGCGCCGAGGGCGTTGGCTTTCCGCTCGGCATGATGTTGCTGGCTACGTTGGGGTTCGCGCCGTGTTCCAGAAGCCACT
Source organism: uncultured Gemmatimonadaceae bacterium (assembly GCA_966096095.1). Lineage (GTDB taxonomy): Bacteria > Gemmatimonadota > Gemmatimonadetes > Gemmatimonadales > Gemmatimonadaceae > Gemmatimonas. The sequence continues at coordinate 27,095 of CBHTUR010000044.1, forward strand.
GCATGCCGAGGATGACCGACGATGCGATCGGGTTTGAGGCGCGGTGCGTGGCGAGAAAGTAGAGCGGCGTGTTGCCGTACTCCGGATGCAAACCGCTGATGTCGGCGCCGTGCGCGAACAGCACCTCGAGTATGTCACGGTGATTGTGCTGCGCTGCGTGGTAGACACTCTCGCCATCGTTGGGATTCGCACCTCGCTCGAGAAGCAGCGTTGCGAGCGGCACATTGTTCGCATCGGACGGGAAATACAGTGCCGAAATCCGGCCGGGCTGATCGGGCAACGCTTTCGACGCGTTCACATCGGCGCCCGCGTCGAGTAGCGCGCGCACGAGCGCCACATGTTGTTCGGACGTCACCCCCAGGCGACGCTTGAGCGTCGTCTGTACCGCATAGATCATCGGCAGCGTGTCGTCGGGCATCGACGGCGTGTTGGCGAGCGCGGCGTCGACGGAAAGCCACCGATTCAGCGCCGCGAGGTCGCCGACCGCGGCTGACGTGTGAATGCTGTATGCGCCGAGTTCTGGTGATTCCGCCAGCAGTTGCGCTGCGCGATCGATCTGCTCGTCGCGGAAGTGCGCGAGAAACTGCGCCGCTCGCGCGTGAATCGGTTGGCGTGCTTCCAGCGCCGACTTGAGAACTGCCCAGTTGTCAAACCCCAGTCGTCGCGCGAGCGCGTGTTGCACGTCTGCGAGTTTGATGGAGTGTGCCACGGCCTCGTCGCTCGTGTCGGTCAGCCGCGGCAGCAGTGTGCGCAATTGCGCGATGACACCGGCGTCGCCGCGTCGCGCCGCTTTGAGCAGCGCTTTGGCGCGATCGCGGACATGCGCCAACGTGTGTGGCAGTGCCGGCGACGTGTCGGGGGCAGGCGCGGCGACGTTGGCACCCTCGGGGGCGCCTGATACTTCGGACATGCTACGACCTCCGTAATGCCCGGGTCCGCACGGCGGGGCTGGGAGTTCGTAGTGAGTCGACGAACCAGGTAACACTCAGGCGGGGAATCCCCTTTCCGCGGACCGGATGCGCCCTGTGCGCTCCGCAAAATCCGATCGAATTCGTCAAAGAGCAAGTGGAACGGTTCGACACGCTCGCCGTCGCCGCGTCGGATGGATATCGTTGAGACAGTCGCGCGCCACGCGATCTGCCATTCCGACCGAACTCCCGATGAACTCCCGACAGAGAGTTTTGCTGATGACGTTGTTCACCCGCGCGATGCTCGCGCTCACCGTCGTGTCGTGCACCAAATCGTCCGCCATGCTGGCGCAGAACAATGCCGGCGAGCAGGCGCCTGAAGCCACGATGCCGTTCACGATGACGCAAGTCGCGACCTTCAATTTGCCGTGGCGCATCGCGTTTCTCCCCGATGGTCGCATGCTCATCACGGAGAAAGTCGGACCGGTCTGGCTCGTCTCGCAGGACGGCACCAAGCTGCCCGTCGCCAACGTTCCCGCCGTGCTCGCGCAGGGGCAGGGCGGCATGCTCGGTGTCTACACGTCACCCAACTACGCGAGCGATCACAAGGTCTACCTCACGTACTCCGAGCCGGGCGAAGTGAACGGTATCAACGGCTCGAGTCTCGCCCTCGCGCGCGCGACGCTCAGCATCACGGCGACCGGCGCGAGTCTCGACGGGCTCGAAGTCATCTGGCGCGACGGCGCGCGCGGACGCGGTGGTCAGTTCGGTGCTGCGGTTGCCTTCTCGCCCGATAAAAAATTTCTCTTCCTTGCCGTCGGTGAACGTCAGCGCATGACGCCCGCACAGGATCCGAACTCACCACTCGGCAAAATTCTGCGTCTCACCCTCGACGGGAAACCGGCGCCGGGCAATCCGCAGGCCGGCAAGACTGGCGCGCAAACGCTCGACATCATCAACCCGCCACGCGATACCGAACTCGCGAAGAATGCGGCGGTCGTCTACACGTACACGTTTCCCGGTCCGAATCTCACGCCGTCGGAAACGTGGACGTCGGGACATCGCACGCCATACGGACTCGCGTTCGCGCCCGATGGACGACTGTGGGAACTCGAACACGGTCCGCGTGGTGGCGATGAGCTCAATCTCATTCAGCCGGGCAAGAACTACGGCTGGCCGCTCGTGTCGTACGCGGTGAACTACAACGGCACGCCGATTCCGAGCCCCGATACGCGCGCAGATCTCGAGAAGCCGGTGATTTTCTGGACGCCGGTGATTGCACCCGGCAGTCTGACGTTCTACAACGGCAAGATGTTTCCGCAGTGGAACGGGAGTGCGCTCATTGGCGGACTCGCCACGCGCACGATCAGTCGGATCACGTTCGACAAGAACGGCGGCGCGAAGTCGGCCGAGCGGTGGATGGTGAGCCACCAAATCCGCGACATCGCCGTCGCGCCCGACGGCGCCGTCTGGGCCATCGAAAACACCACGACGGGCGGCCTGTTCCGCCTCACACCCTAAACTGCGGCCTGAACCGCGGGTTTTAACTGCGGGACACTGCGGAACTGCAGGTGGTGGTGAACTGCGGAACTGCGGGTGGTGGTTTACTGCGGAACTGCGGGGGAGGAACGGCGGGAACTGCTTGACTGCGGGGCGCTTGCTTCGCTCGCGGGACTGCGGGTGCCGATGGGGTGTACCTGTCGTTGCGGTGCTTGTAGGACCTGCGGCCGTAGGGTGCGAGAAGCTGGGCGTTATTGCGTGGTGTCCGTGGTCGTCGCTGATCGCATGCGCGTGAAGGGATATCCGTGACATCCAGTGCGCGGCGTTGCTCGACGCGCCGACGTGTCGGATTCGGCGCGGTCGGCTGTCGCTTGTTGATACGCGGTGATGCAGTACGCCCAGCGCCACTGCGGATCGTCGAGGAGCATCCAGTCGACCCGCGCCCACGTCTCGGCGACGGCGGTTTCACGTGCGCGATCGCCGCGTGGGCTGATCTCGCCGGCTTTACGTTGCGGCGGCTCGGCCGCCAGAAAATACTGGGCGGATGCGTGCATCGAGCGAATGGAGAATTGCAGCGCGCCGTCTTGTCGCCACGCGTCGACGGTGATCTCGTGCGTGGAGCCATAGTCGTCCACGAAGCGTCCCAGCGGCAGCGAGGAGGGCGCACCCCGTGTGTGCGCACCGGCGCACGACGTGAGCGAGTACAGAAACGCGACCATCGCTGCGCGTCCGATCATCAAATTGCTGAGAGAGGAAGTGGGGCTGGCGTCCGTCGGCTCTGAATTCTACATGAACGCGCGGACGATTTTGCGACTATTTTAGGGCGTCCCTCACCTCTACCCGATCTATGCGACGTCTCTTCGCCTTCGCGCTCTTCGCCGCGCCCGCTCTCGTTCGCGCGCAATCGTTTGACTTTTCGATCAAGAACATGATGCGCGGGCCGGAGATTTACGGCCGTGAACCCGCGAACGTCCGATGGAGCGCAGACGGCCAGTATGTCTACTTCAACTGGTTGCCGGCCGGTGCTGACTGGCGCGATCAGTTGAAGTCGTATCGCGTGAAAAACGCGCCGGGCGCGAAGCCTGAAGTGGTCACCGATGCGCAGATGGATTCGGTGGGGCCGCTGTTGGTGCAGGGCATTCTGTCGCCCGACAAAACTCGCCGGCTCATCGACTATCGCGGCGACATCTACTTGATGGATGTCAAGAAAGGCGCGCTGCGTCATCTCACGGAAACGCTCGCACAAGAGAGCAACTCGCGCTGGTCGCCAGACGGACAGCGCGTGCTCTTTATCCGCGACGGCAACGCCTTCGCGATTGAGCTCGCAACGGGACTTGAGAAGCAACTGACGGACATTCGTACGGCGGATGCAGCAGGGGCAGTTGCGGCGGCTCCGGTTGGTGGACGCGGTGGCGGTGGCGGTGGTGGCGGTGGTCGAGGAGCAGCGCCGCCGGTGGGTGGCCGCGGTGGTGCCGGCGGCGCGCAGGGTGCGCGCGGCGGCGATACCCAACGCAGCTCCCTCGAGCGCGATCAGCGTCAGTTGTTTGAAGTCATTCGCGATCAGGCGCGCGCCGATTCCATTCGTCGTGCAGAAGCAGCCGGTCGCCCGGCGGCGGCCATCAAAACGGTCACGCTCGGCGCCGGCGAACGACTTGGCCAGATCTCCGTGAGTCCGGCCGGCAACGCCGTGATCTTCACCACGACTACGGCCGCCGCCGATCAGCGCGCGGGCATCGTGCCCAACTACGTCACGTCGAGCGGCTACACGGAAGACATTCCCAATCGCACGAAGGTAGGCGATGCGCAGCCCGTAACACGCATCGGATTTCAGACCTTGCCGCAAGGCGATGTAAAGTGGCTGCGCACGATCGATACCGATTCCCTGATCGCGAACTCAAACGTTGTCGCGTGGAACGATGCGGGCACGCAGGCGCTCGTCGTTGGCTCGAGCCGCAATTTCAAGACGCGTCAGCTCTCGACCGTTGACGCTTCGACCGGCGCACTCAAAGCGGTCGAGATTCTGAATGACTCCGCGTGGGTGGGCGGTCCGTGCGGGTTCGGTTGCGCGGGTTATTACAACAACGGCGCGCGCATCTACTGGGTGAGCGAAGCGAGCGGCTACGCGCAGCTCTGGTCGGCCAACGCCGACGCGAGCGACAAGAAGAACATGACCAACGGTCAGTTCGAGATCTACGACGTCGCGTTGTCGAACGACAAACTCAACTTCCTCTTCCACTCAAGCGAAGTGTCACCGTTCGATCGTGACTTGTGGAGCATGAAGATCGCGACGGGCGTGCGCACGAAACTCACGCCGCAGGCCGGTGGACATCAGGCGGTGCTCTCACCCGATGAGACGGTGATGGCCGACGTGTATTCGCGCACGAATCGTCCACCCGAGCTCTTCCTCGTGAAGCGCGGCGCCACGGCAATGCCCGAGCCGACGACAATCTCGCCGACGGCCGAGTTCCTGTCGTACAAGTGGCGCGATCCGGAGATCGTGATGATCCCCGCGAGCGATGGGGTGAAAGTGCCGGCACACATCTACAAGCCCGCCGACTTCGGAGCGCAGTCGAACGGCGCGGCCGTGATCTTCGTGCATGGCGCGGGCTACATGCACAACATCCATCACTACTGGAAGAGCAGCTATCCGCGCGAGTACATGTTCAATCACTACCTCGCGTCGAAGGGCTACACCGTACTCGACATCGACTATCGCGGCAGCGCGGGCTATAGCCGCGACTGGCGCACGGCCATCTATCGCTTCATGGGCGGACGCGATCTGCAAGATCAGGTCGATGGATCGAAGTATCTCAAAGCAAACTTCGGCATCAACCCCGAGCGCGTGGGCATGTACGGCGGCAGTTACGGCGGCTTCATGACGCTGATGGCGCTCTTCACCGAGCCGAAATACTTCGGCGCTGGCGCCGCACTGCGCAGCGTGACGGATTGGGCGCACTACAACCATCAGTACACGGGACAAATTCTCAATCTCCCGCAGAACGACAGCATCGCATACCATCGTTCAAGCCCAATCTTCCACGCCGAAGGACTCGAAGATCCGTTGTTGATGCTGCACGGCATGGTTGACACGAACGTCAACTTCCAGGACATCGTACGGCTCACGCAGCGTCTCATCGAACTCGGCAAAACGAACTGGGATCTCGCGGTCTTCCCGGTCGAAGATCACGGCTTCACGCGTCCCTCAAGCTGGGCCGACGAATACCGCCGCATCTTCGAACACTTCGAACGCACCATCGGACCCGCCGGCACCAAAGCGCGCTGAACTGCGGGCACTGCGGGCTTAACTGCGGTTAACTGCGAACTGCGGGGGGTGGGCTACAGCGGAACTGCGGGGGGTGGTTTACTGCAGCACTGCGGGGGAGGAACGGCGGGGGAGTTCGGAGGGCGCGCTGCGCGCGCTTCCGTGTGGAACTGATTACGGCGGGTTTCTCGCGCCCTGCGGGCGCGCGTCCTGCGGGGGCACCGCAACAGCGGGGGCACCGACGCGCACCCGCAGTTCCCCGCCGTTCCGCGAGCGAACGCGAGCGCCCCGCCGTCCAGTAGTTCCCGCCGT
>CBHTUR010000045.1:0-32969 GCA_966096095.1 uncultured Gemmatimonadaceae bacterium
GGTACTGGTACTTACTGCAAGTACTGGGTACTGGTACTTGGTACGGGTACAGGTAGGGGTACAGGTACGGGTACAGGTACGGGTACAGGTACGGGTACACGTACGGGTACAGGTACTTGGTACGGAGACGGGGACAAGTGGAGTCAGCGGTTCCGAATCCGATGCGGTGGGCCGAGTTTCGGGGGGCGCCGCGCCGATCAATTTCCAGGTTCGCGAGGATCGTTCCGCATGTGGCGAGCCAAGCCGTTGAGCATCCGGCGGATCGCGACGAGCTCATTTCGCCATCGTTCCACTTGAGGCTCGGGAAACAGCCCGACGCCCGCAGCCAAGTGTAGATGACTCTGAAGTTCCTGTAGTGAGCCGAGTGCGACATCCAGAAAGCGCGCGAACTGCGCGTCCGTCGATTGTCCCGCGCCTTCGGCGATGTTCGCGGGAATCGAGGCAACGGCGCGAGTGATCTGATTGAGTAGCGCCGCGTGTCGTCGTCCGCGATAACGCGCGGCGATATTGCATATCTCGACGCTCACATCGAGAGCGCGACGCCAGACGACCAATCTTTCGTGATTGTGCATCCCTCAAAGTTCAACAATGACGTCCCAACCACCTCATCATTCTATTGCCTTCCCCAGCAATCCAACGCACTCCCCATCCGCTCCAACACCAGTACCGATACCAGTACCAGTACCAGTACCAGTACCTGTACTCAGTACCCAGTACTTGCAGTAAGTACCAGTACCAAGTACCGGTACCAAGTACCAAGTACTGCAGTTAGGCCGTACAAATGCAAAGCCCCCGCTTTCGCGAGGGCTGAGCAAAGTCAGAACGAAGAGGGGATCTTGAAGCCCAAAGAATACTGATGAAGCCCTCACCACGCTTTCGCCTTCCCCGCACTGGGGCATGACGTTTACACAGTCTGTTGGACCTCTTCTTAGGACTTATCGGCTCAAGAAGTAAATCTCTCCGCCCTGATCAACCGGTATACGATTATCATACGCTGAGTGTCACGGCAAACGCAATTGGCATGTTGCCGATTCTCGTACCACGACTCCGCACCCCATGGATCTGTACATCATCGCTGCGATCGTCATGCTCGTCGGCTGGGCCGGCGTGACGTTTACCACCGAAGCGCCCGGCTGGGTCCATCTGTTCCTCACCGCCGGCGTCTTTCTGCTGATCTGGCGCATTGTTGTCCGCGGTACCACGCCGCCGTCGAAATAATTCGCGCGTGGTTCAGATTTCCCAGTTCGACAGCACCATCCCGTCCTTCGGCGGAATTTCCGACCAGCCGTAGGCGCTCATGCGCAGATCGGTCCAGCGAACACGCGCGCCGAGACTCGTCAGCGTGCGATACGCGTCGGTGTAGTCTCCTTGCAGACGAATCGCGATGCGCCGCGTCCCCACGCGACGCGCAAGATCGGTGAGTGTTCCCACCATCCGCGGCAGATCGGAGCGTCGTTCGAGCACCAGCTTGAGCACGCGCAACTCCTCGCGTGCGCGTCCTTCCACCAGTGGGGCGGTGTGATACACCGCGAATCCGGTCGGCGCTGTCGCTGACCCGATCAGCACGGTGTCGCCAAGGGCCAGTCGGTCGGTGAGCTCAAGCTCTCGCGTAAAATCGTATCCCGGCATCACGCGATCGGTGAGCACCCGACACGCTTCCATCGAGCGCTCACGCTCAAGACTGGAGATGCGCGACAGTAGTAATGGCGAATGATCGGTCGACGCTGCGTCCAACGTCAGCGTGACCGTCAAGTGACCGGGAACAAACCCGAGCGAAGAATAGAAGCCGATGTTGTCCATTGTGCGCGGCATCGTCTCGAGGCCTATCACCTTGGCGCCAGTGCGGCGAAGCCAGCTCATACCCGCCTGCACGATCGTCTTACCGGCACCCATCCCTTGGCTATCCGGTCGCACGCAAAGCGGTCCCATCCAGCCTTCGGTGCCCGAATGGTGCGCCATGTTGAACGCGACAATGCGATTGTTTTCATCGCGCCAGCACAAGGCCCCGTCACCCGCGTCTTCGATGGCGTAGCGCCAGATCGAGGGATTCAAGGCCGGCACGCGAACGCCCGTCATGCCATCGCGACGATAACGCTCCGTGAACGCTTCGGTAAATACCTCGTTCAAGTCGGCGATATCTTCCAGTCGCGCGACATGCGGACCGTCGAATTGCTTCGCATTGCGCCAGAGTCGAGAGGTGGCCATCAGGCGATCACCGTCGCATCGCGCGATTCGAATTCGTCAGCGTCGTACTCATCGCTGTACGCGGTCGCGCCGGCGCCGGGCGTCACGGTGCTCGTGCCGCGCTCCTCGTCGTAGCGAACCACCAGCACACGATCCAACCCCTCGCGAACCTGCTCGATGTGCGTAATCACAATGACCTGTTCAAAACGATCGTTCAGCTTGCGCAACAACTCGACCACATTGCCGCGACGCGCGTCGTCCAGCGATCCGAAGACTTCGTCGAGAATGAGCAGCGAAAACACCTGACCGGCGCGCTCCGCGATCATCTGCGAAATCGCCAAGCGAAGCACCAGGTTGCACAGGTCTTCCTCGCCACCCGAAATCACGGGCTTGGGCAGGCCGTCTTCCAGCACGACCAAGCTGTAGTCTTCATCGAACTCCAACGCATTGTAGCGCCCGTCGGTGAGATCGTCGAGGAATCGGCTTGCGATTTCAGACAGCTCGGGGCGCAACTGAAAGTTGAGATCGGTACGCAGATCGGTCAGCGCGCGATCGAGCTCGTCGTGCAGCCGCTTGTCCCGGTCCAGCTCCTCGAGACGCTCCTGTAAGCGCGCCAACTCGCGACGGCCCTTCTCGGCCGCCTCCATCTCACCGCGTGCGCGCTCCGCGTCGGCGGCGGCCGCGACCGCTTCCATCTCCGCTCGATGCGAATCGGACTCGGCCTTGGTATGCGCATCGCGAACCGCCACGAAGTCGCTCTCAGATTGGCCATCACCGGCGCGGTTGCTATCGAGCGCCACGACGCGCTGACGGGCCAATTCGAGCGCCAGCGTGACGCGCGTGCGTTCACTGGTGGTCGGTCCCGCCCGGTCGACTACGCCGCTCAATCGCGCCGCCCGAGTTTCAACTTCAGCCAAGCGCGCGACGGCGCTACGCAACGATGTGTGCTGGGCGGCGTCGTAACCGGTCGCAATGGCGGCGAGCGCAACGCGTGTCTCTTCCAGCCGAGCGGTTAGCGACGCGCGTTGCTCACGGATGGTGGCCAGTTCGGTAATGGCCGATTGAATGCGCGTCAGTCGCCGTTCGTTCGCTGCCACGTCCTGCTGTGCATTCTTGCGCTGTTCCTCCAACGTTTCCAGCGCGTCTGGAACCTTCGTCAGCTGCTCCACACGCTGACGATAGTAGTTGCCATCGATACGCACCGTCTCAATCTGTTCGATTAACAGATCGAGCACCGACCGAAACGACGCGCCGAGTGGTCGACCGCATGTCGGGCACGGACTCTCTTCTCCCAGTCCTTCAAGCGTTTCACGCTGATGAGTGAGATCGCCATACTGCGTGCGCAACGCTTCGAGGCGCGTCTCCGCTTCCTGACGATCACGAACCCAGGCCGTGCGCTCCGACTCAACGGTCTGCTCCAACGCCGTGAGTGCCGCGCGAGCGGTGGCGAGTTGCTGTTGCGTTTCGATCTCGAGCGCCGGTGCCGATTCCAGACGCGCTGCACGCTCATTGAGGCGCGCCTCCTCATCTGCCGCACCGCGTAGACGCTCCAGCAGTGCCTGCCGCCGTGATTCGGCTAACGCGAGACTATCCATCGTTGCCAACTGCGCGCGCAGATCGGTCAACGGCGCGAGGTCGGCCTGGAGTGGCGCGAGTTCCTGCTGCGCCGCGGCGATCATCTCTAGATCGCGATTCAGTCGCTCGAGATCCTTCGCCAGCGCGAGTGCTTCGTTTTCTGCGACGCGCAAGTCCGCCTGCAACTGCTGCGCGCGCTCACGCTCGGCCTGCACCGCCGCCCATCGCGGCGCGAGCTCAGCAACACGCGCGGCCGAGGTCGCGCGCGCCGTTTCAGACTCGGCGGCACGCGTACGCGCCGACGCAACGCGCGCCTCCGCTTCGGCAAGCTGACGCCAAACCGCGTCGGCATCCGGCATCCCTTGCTTCAAACCATTTGTTTCGGCGAGCAACGAACGTCGGCGCTCGCGTACCAACTCCTGCGCGCCGCTCAATCGATCGTAGCCCAGCACTCGCGACAGAAACCGCGCGCGTTCGGCAGCGCCCAGCGCGGCCATAACGTCGAGCTCCTTCTGCCCGGTGAAATACGTGTGAAAGAACTCGGCGCGCGTCATGCCGAGCCGGCGCTGCAGCAATTCGGTGACGCCCGTGATGGTGCTGGCAATCGGCGCCTCGCCGCCGTCGAGGAAGCACTCGGCGGTGGTCAGTCCGCGCAGCACGCGATAGCGGTGTCCGGCGAGCTCAAATTCGAGTTCGACGCGCACGGGCGCGCGGGACTCCGCTCGTGCGTTGCGAATACTGTCGCGCGTGCCGCGCGCAGCGGGATTGCCGTACAGCGCCCACGCGATCGCTTCGAGAATCGTCGACTTGCCCGATCCGTTCGGACCAATGATGCCCGTCAGTCCGCCATCGAACGTCAATTTCGTGTCGGCGTGCTGACGGAAATTCAGCAAGCGCAGAGAAAGCAGTCGCATTAGTTGTCGACCACCGGCATGGCGGCCGTCACCGCGTCTTCAGCTTGCTGGAGATAGCGCAATCCAGTCGTCACCAACAATTCGCGGTCGATCCCGGGCGGCAAATTGCGCTCTTGCAGCCGTTCGGCCAGTAAGTCTGGCAACGTCGCGCGGCGACCGGGCGCGCCGTCTCCCGTGCGCTTCCGCACCAGCGGTTCGGGACGTCGCGTGTCGAGATGGAAGTGCATCGCGCGACGACGATAGTCGCGAAGTGCACTGTGATCGAGCTCGCGCACGATGTGGCGCGGTACGTTGCGCACCGTGGCGCGCACCACGCGATCTTCGATGCCCCCGGCGGCCGAATCGACGCGTGCTTTAAGGGCGGCATCGAGTTCAGCGGCGCCCATACCTGACGCATCGATCGGTTCAAGGTCGAGCAGCGGTCGTGACGAGGCGACGGGATGAAAGCGATGCGCGCCCGTGACCAGATCGTGTGCAATAAAGCCCTTGCCCGGCACGCCGTGCTCGCGCTCTTCGCGCAACTCGCCCCACGGATTGGAGCTCGTGTAGTCGAGTGAGCCACTGTAGAACGCGCGCGGCGCCACTTCGCGATACACGTGATAGTGGCCGAGCGCGATATAGCTCCACTCGTCGGCGTGCAGTTCGTTGATGGGAATCTCGATTGCCGCACGGTCTGCTGGCGCCGCGTGTGCCGGTAGTATGCCCTGCACTTCACCATGCATGAGCAGGACGCGATGCTGAAAGCCGTCGGGCGGTGTCAGCGGCGGCCGATCGATGCCGGGGACGTCGGGGACGGCGAGCACCGCCAGCGACTTCGATGGAAAGGTGAAGAGCTCCGCTTTAGCGTCGGCGACGTGAACGCCGATCTCGCGAAAGAGACGCAGAATGCATCCGGTCTCGGTTGTGCGCGGCGCGTCGTGATTCCCCGCCACCATGATCACGGGCGTATCGGGCAGACTGCTCGTAAGCAGCGAGAACGCGCGATACGCGTGCAAGATTGCCGGATTCGACGGCCGGACGGAATGAAACACGTCACCGCCAATCACGATCGCATCCGGCTCGAGCGCGATAATCTGCGCGATTGCGCGTTGTATCGTGGCCGCGACATCGGCCTCGCGCTGATTGATCCCCGACGGCGTGAGTCGCTGGTACTGGCGGAAGCCGAGGTGCAGATCGGAGAGGTGAATCAGGCGCATGCGGGAAATCTACGCCCGCGACTACCTCACCCGAACCCGCTGTCTGATGCGCATATCGAGCACCACCGGCTCGGCACCGCCGCGGGGGCCCGAGGTCACTTCGGACTGCACGTCCATGGTGGTGCGCGCGTCAACGATCCATGCACGATCCCGGTCGACGACCAACAGTCCGGTCATGGTGCCGGCGGTAATCACGCGCGTACCGGCCGGCAGCTCGCGCGTCGTGCCGTCGCGGTGCAGCGTCCCCTCGAGCGAGATCCATGCATCGCGTCCGCCCCGCGTGATCGAATCGAGGCGAAAGCGGGCGTGCACCACACCGTCGGCGCGATAGCCACTGATCGGCAGCGTTGGCAGCACCATATCGCGCTCCCACTTTTCGCCCACGCGAACCGCGCCAACCGGCAGCATACCCGGAATCGAGGCTAGCGTGTTCCCGAGTTCCATCGCGCCCGGTGGAGGGTCATTCACCCGCATGGCGCCGTCGGGAGTGACACGAACGCGGACCTGACGCCCTTCCATCGGCAGCGCCATCGGCTGCGGCGGCTTGGGATCAGTGGAGCTGCCCGCCCACATCGTCATCGAGTCGGTGGTCGCCAACAGGGTCGTCACGCTCAAATCGCTCGATTCGACGAGCGAGTGCGCAAACAACTGCAGTCGCGTAATTCGCACCGCGCCATTGCGACGCGGGCCGTAAACGGGCGCAGGCGGCGCCGGCGAGTTGCTACGACCTCCCTCAATGCCATCGGTGGCTCGTGCCGACGGACGGCTGGAGATCTCGATGCTCTGCTCCATCTGCAATCGCAGCGTATCGCCTACGCGCGGTCGCACGATCAGCGAGACGGTGCTCGGTCGCGGCTGCGCGGCGCTTTCGCGCGGCAACACGCCGTTTCCGGCGCCTACCGTGGCCACTATTGCGAGCATCGATCGCACCATCAACACGCCTATCCTCCGTACTCGTCCGTCGAAAATGAGCGCAGCGCCCTCGGTCGCGGCGCCACCGCTTCCGCGTCAATTGCACCCGGTCGCGAGCGTCGCGCCAGCTCCCGGGTAAAGCCGGCTTTGACGTCGTCGGGACGTCGACGTAAAACGGCGTTGCGCGCCGCCAGAACTTCGGGTTCCTGATACAACAGGATGGCCTGCTGCACCCACCCGAGGTCGATACCACGATCGAGGCGTCGAAGATCCCGGGTGACCGCAGCCGCCAACGACGGCTCCGGGGCCTGTGGGAACCGCTCGACCCCCTCACGACCCGACATCACGGCGGGTCTGGGAAAACGCACAAAGACCGGCTGCGCAAAGTGCGGATGTCGCACCATGAGCTGGCCTTTGTCGAGCGTCGCCAACCGTGCCCGAATTGCCGGCGTCAGTACCTGATACGAGGGCGTCGCCAGTTCATCCGCGTCCATCCGACCGAACAGTGCGGTGCCCGCGTTGCCAACGACGCGCCGATGCACCTGTGAGCGAAACTGCTGCGCACCGAAGAGCACGAGCCCGAGGTAGCGGCCGCGTTCTGCGATATCAAGCAGCATCTTGCGCACATACGTCTCCGGACCGTCGCTCGGCGCGTACTTGTTCAGCTCATCGACAAACACAATGATGTGGTCGACACCGAGGTCGCGACGTTCCAGGTGTTCGCGCAACTTGGACACGATACGCGTGAACACGAGGTCCTGCGCATCTTCTTCGACGTTGGCGATGTCCACCACGTACACGCCGCGGTCCTCAAAGTGCCCGAACGGCATGTCCGACACGGCGCCGTCGTCGGTCACGAGGCCGGCGCAGCGCGTGGAAAGGTTGGACAACCGGTTACGCACTTTGCGAATCGTCGCTGCATGATGCGTGCGCCACGTATCGCCATTGGAGTCTTCGAGCTTGCGCAGCACCTCGCGAAACCAGGCGTCGAGATCGGCGAACGACTGCACGTGGTGCGTTCGCGAGAAACCCGGTTCCTCGAATTCACGACCGACCACGCGTTCGCGAATGAAATCGATGAGCGCGTCGGCCTTCGCGTCGACGTCATCTTTGTTCAGCAATACTTCCGCGTATTGCAAGACTTCGTTAAGTCCCCACGTCAGCGGTTCGACCGAGTCGGCGAGCGCCGCGTTGCTGCGCAATGTGTTCAGCGCGTATCCGCGAGCGGTGTAGGGCGCGAAGTAGTGCACGTTGCGAAACGGCTCCGCCGGAACTTGCAGGCGTTCGTACATCTCGCGGTCGGCGTCTTCGATCTGGCCTGGCTGATCGAGAAAACACAGATCCGGACCTTTCACGTTGAAACACACGGCGGCCACTGTGCCGCGTTGCGACGGGAAGTGCGCGAAGATGCTCTGCAGCAACCACTCAATCGCACTCGTCTTGGTCGCGAGACCGGAGACGCCGGAAATGTTGAGATGCGCCGCTTCGGGCCCAACCAGAAAGTCGGAGTCTACGTAGATTGGCGAAACCATGCCGCCCGCGCGGTACACGCCAACCGGAATTGCGGTGCGCGATTCCGCTTTGAGATAGCCGTCCATGCGCAACGCAACGGCGACATCGGCATCATCCGCGAGAAATACTTCACCCAGCGGCACCGGCTGCAGTGGCTCCTCCGGCACGTGACGCAGCACGTGCGCGGTGTAGAGACGGATCTCCGTTCGTTCGGTCGCGGCGGGCCAGCCGCCCGACGGGCGTCCGTCGTGCCCCAGCACATCGTGCAACGGCGACTGCAAATCGGAGTAGCTGAAGCCCTCAGTGACTACGCCAAAAATGCGTGGCAACTGGGCGTCGATTGGCACGGGACCGTCCACTCGCACAATCGTGCCGATACCGATCGGCGCATCAATCGCCGTCCAGAAATGAAATTCGTGCGGCGTGTTGGGCTTGCGCTCCGTGGCGACGACGCGACCGAGTGCCAGTGGCCGTTCGCCCGGAGTCGAAAGTACGTCAGTCATGTCGAAATCAACTCCCGTGTCATGGGCCAATCAACGCACGCAAGAACTGCTCGCAGGCGTAGACGCCATAACTCAAGGTATCCCAGCGCGGATCCGGAAGTGCCACCGGCGCGCGATCGGCGAGAATCCACCCGCTGATGGTATTGGCCCGTTCGGCCAACATCGCAACAGCGTCCGTGTTCGGCGACGCACGATGCGGATCGGACGACGCGAAGAGCGCGTTCGGTGGCGATAACTCAACACGCACGAGTCCGTGCAACGGATCGCCGTCGTGCGCATCATGCACGCGCAAATACCAACTGGCGACGCCCAGTCGCGCCCGATGCGTCACGAGAAAGAGCGGACTGCGCGCGCCAAAGGGCAACGCGAGCGTGTCGCGAATCGCCGCTGCGTCGCCGTACAGCGTCGTGTGTGACTTGACCACGCCGAACGCCGGACTCGATGCGTCGATCGCCAGATTACCGGAGATTCCACCATCGATCCACAACCAGCGAAATTCCTCTTCACACCACTCGGCGGCCAGTCGGCGCTCCAGCGTTTCGCGTTCGGCGCCCACGCGCTCGAGCGCCCGCGCACGCGTCGCCAGCGGATGCGTCGACGTTTCCGCCCCCTCGGCGAGATCGACCAGCGCGATGCCCGATTCCGTGAGCGCTCGCCACACGTCTTCGCCGACGGTCGCGCGCTCAGTGAGCAACAGGTGGCGAACGCGCGGGTCGCGCCACGTCGCAAGCTTGCGGTCCACTCGCTCCCGAACGACCGCGGCGACCGTCGCGAACACCATCGGCACGCCGTGCACGTAGCCGACGATGCGACTGCGCTGGACGCCATCGAGAAAGGCATCGACGCCCGGTGTGAGCGGCGAGGTGGAGGCTGCAACGGTCACCGTCCGCACACCGAGCTCCAACGGCACGCAGGTCGCAACCGTCGGTGGATCTCCCCCCATGACGAAGCGCTCGAGCGGAGCCGCGCGACCGGCCGCCTCGATCGCACCCGCCCCAACGATCGGACGGAGCGCTCGCAGGACGTCGCGCAGCCCCGCGGAGGAGGCCTCGCGGGTGGCCGAGCGTACGGAATCGTGACCGAGGGGGGCGAGTTGCTCGTCTAGCACACGCGGACGCTAGCGCCCCGATTGTCGCGAGACAACGAGCGGAGCGCCAACGGCGATTCCGATGGACTTCCCCAGCTCGAACAACGAAACTCCTGTTGTGACCACATCCGGCTTTCCTACGCTCACTCGCCGCCACACCCGCCGACGGGTGATGATGGCGCTGCTCGCCACGATTTCGGTCGTCCTCTCGACGGGCTGCGAGCGTATCAAGCGCCAACTCGACCGGGAATCGTCGGCCAACGACGGCGGTGATCCGGTCTGGCGATCGGACAGCACCTACCTCGCCGGTAATCCGTCGGTCGTGTTTCGGTTGCTCGATAGTCCGAATGGTCGAATCGCGGTGCCGGTGGCGACGATCGGCACGTCCGGTTTTCGGCGCCTTCGCCTCTCACCACGCGGCTGGAAGGCGTTTGATCTGAATTTCCTGCACGAAGGGCACACGCTGTCGACCATCGCCGGCGGTCGCGTGAGTGGTCAGGTCTCCATGAAGCGTGGCATGTGGCTGGCCGGCTCGAAGCTCGACTCGCTCGACGTACGCTGCGACAATCCGGTTCCGGCCGGAGTGGTCTTGGGCGGTGCGACTGCGTCACTCGCGGTGGTGAACGCCACACCAACGCTGAAACCGGTGCCCCTGCTCTCCGCCGGCGACTTGGCCGAAGCCATCGCGCGCGTCCCGACGTTGATCGCGCCGTCAGCCGGAATTGGCACGTCCATGATCGGACGATACAAACGCGAGGTGTATCAGATTCCGAGCGGAGTCGGCAGCGCGCCGTCAATTCTGTTGGTTTTCAATGATCCGGAGCCGGTCGCTGACACGTTGCGCCCGATCGCGCAGCGTCCGCGACACTACATCGTCATACTCGACAAAGGCGTGTACGGCTATCGACCCACTTATACCTACGCCACGCTCGGCAACGTGCTGTCGCCTGAGCGCATGACGTTTGTCGATTACGTGGATGTCGACGGCGACGGAAAAGCCGAGTTGTTCTTCGGTTCGCTGCGCAACAAGAAGTACGAGGTGACGCACGTGCTCCGCTTCGAGAACGACTCATGGCGAGAAGCCATGAGTGATATTCTGCGTTGCCAGGTGTAGTGCAGTCGCGTTGTCGGCGTTACTCGACGCCGATATCCCACGCCTGTTGCAAATCATTCTTGCTGTACGCGCGAAACGCCGTCAGCGTCTGCGTGCGCACGATCCCCGGCACCTGCGCAAACTGCTCGGTCACCACTTCGGCAATTCGATCGAGGTCGGGCACGCGCAGAATCGCCACTAAATCCCACGCGCCGGAAACGGAATAGACCTCCGCCACACCGTCGATGCCGGCGAGCGTCGCCGCGCATACCGGGATCTGCTTGGGATCTGCCTGCACCAGCACGATGGTTGTAATCATCGGAGAGGTCCGGAAGCGAGGAGAGAACGGCGCGTGTTCGATCAGCCGACGAGACAGCGGGCAATGCGAGTTACCCCTTCGACGGCAATCGACTCGGTGGTCGCGTAGCTCATGCGAATCCAATCGGGCGTGAGGAATGCACCGCCGGGCACCACTGCGACATTCTCGCGCTCGAGCACGCGTTCGGCAAACGCGGCCCCAGGATCGGCGGCGCCTTCGAAGCCCGCGACGTTCACGTAGAGATAGAACGCACCCGCCGGATGTACGTATCGAACGGTCGGATACGGCGTCAGCGCGCGCAGCACGGCATCGCGCCGGCGATGAAACTCCTGCACCATCGCGTTGACGGCGGCGTCCGCTTCTTCGACCCGGGCCATCGCCGCCAACGCGGCGTACTGCGACACCGACGCCGGATTCGAGGTCGCGTGTGATTGGAACGCGGTCATCGCCTTGGTCACCGCCACCGGCGCAATCGACCAGCCAATGCGCCATCCCGTCATCGCGTAGGCTTTCGCGACGCCGTTGATAACGATCAGGTTCTCGCGCGTCGGGGCAATTGAGAGCACCGAGTACGGCGCCGCGTCGTAGGCGATCCGCATGTAGATCTCGTCAGCAATCACCCACCACCCGCGCGCTGCGGCGAGTTCGAGAATCGCGCGCATCTCCTCGGGCGTGTACACCGCGCCCGTCGGATTGCTTGGAGAGCAAATCATGACGCCACGCGTCTTCGCGGTCGCGGCCGCCTGCAACTGCTCGGCGGTGACTTTGAGTGAGCGTGAAGCATCGCCATATACCGGCACAGCCGTCGCGCGCGCGAGCTCGATCATCTCGTAGTAGCTCGTCCAGGCCGGCGTTGGCACCAGCACTTCGTCATCAGGGCCAAAGCAGCAGACGCACGCGTTGAAGAGCGACTGCTTGGAGCCGTTGGAAACCACGATTTCGTTGGCCGCGACCGCGTTCAGTCCCGCCGCGAGCTGACGATTGGCGTCCGCCGCGATAGCCTCGCGCAGCGGCAGCACGCCTTCGGTCGCGGTGTAGTGCGTGTGACCATCGCGCATGGCCTTGATCGCCGCCTCCTGCACAAACATCGGCGTATCAAAGTCGGGTTCACCTGCGCCCAGATCGATGATCGCCTTGCCAGCGGCCTTCAACGCCCGCGCCTTGGCCGCAACAGCGAGCGTCGCGGATTCCTTCATGCGGGCGATATTGGCGGACGGCTGGAAGACGAGGGGCATGATTCTGGCCGATGAGGTGGAGATTGAGGTCGCGGCCCACTAGGTTGCGGGAGCGGACGCCGGGCGTTCGCAAACTAAGCGGGCTCAAAAGGGGCGCGCCACGCGGTATCCCGATGGGGTTGGGCCCCATCCGAATATCGAGTGCACTATCAGCCGCAGGGCGGCTGAGCTGACAGACAACTGACGGGAGCGGGACGTGGGCGAAGAAGAACGGGAAGGCGCGGCGCGCAGCCAGCACGTGGTGCTGCAGGGGCCGGCCGATGCACGGACGATGGCAGCCGCCATGCGTCCTGGAGTGGAACGCAGCCGCGCGGCGGGCGAAAGCACCGCGCCAGTCTGCCTGGTGATCACTCCAACAATCGAACAAGCACTCGCCGCGTCCGATCAGGCGCGCCTGATCCTCGCCGATGAATCGGTTCGAGTTGTTCCAGTCAGTCAGGTAACTCGGGCCCGTCGTGTTCTCGGCGCTGCTCCGGTAGGCGTCGTCACAGGCACGGCTTCAGACCTCCTCGCGCTCCGCCGCGACTCGGCCTGCGCGTTCGACTCGCTCAAGTCGATTGTTCTCGTCGGACTCGACGACCTGCTCGCGCAAGGCGACCAGGCAGCACTCGAAGCGCTGCTTGCCGATGTCCCCGCCGATGCTTCGCGCGTCGCCACCCTCGACGTGGAAAGCGAAGCCGTCGAGCAATTCCTCGATGCGCGGCTGCGACGCGCGCGGCGTATCGCGCCGCCTGCCGTGAGTGAACTGCCTCCGGCCGTCACGCCGAAATACATCGTCACCTCGCCCGCCGGTCGCGCGGATGCGCTCCGCGAAGTGCTTGATGCCATCGACCCGCCATCGCTCGTCGTCGTCACCAATCACGAGGAATCGTCGGAGGCGGCGCGTCGCGCGTTGACGCGACTCGGACTGGCGGTCGACGGTCTACTCGTGCAGGTCGTGCGTCAGGCCACCTCGCAGCACGTCTCGCTGGTTGTGTTCTGGGACGTGCCCACGGCGGCAGAACCGCTCGTCGAAGCACTTGCCACGCGACCGGTTGATGCGATCGCGCTGCTGTCACCGGAGGAATTGCCGTCGTTTGTGCGTCTGTCGCACGCCACAGCCTCGGCGTGGGTGGCGCCGGCGCGCCGGCAGGCCGCCAACGCACGCGTTGAGCGGTTGAGGAATGCATTGCGCAACGCGCTTGAGCAGCAGGCAGGCGCTTCCGCCAGCGACTTGGCGTTGCTTGCGCCGCTGCTTGATGAATTCGATGCCGTGAACATCGCGGCCGCGACGTTGCGTCTCTACGAATCGGCCCTGCAGAGCGCAGAAATCGCGTCGGCCGCGCAGAAGCTCACGCTGCACGCGATGCAGCGCAGTGCGCCCACGCCGAGTGCGTCGCGCGGATTGTCCGTCGTGCAGGGTGGCGCTGGCGGCGCCGGCAAGCAGCGCGTGTTTCTCGCCGTTGGCAAGCGCGACAACGTGCGCGTCGGTGACATCGTTGGCGCGATTGCCAACGAAGCCGGTATCCCGGGTGAGAACATTGGCGCGATTGAACTCTACGAATCGCACGCCACCGTCGAGATGTCCGCAGACGACGCGGCGCGCACGGTGTCCGCGCTCACGAGCGCCACGTTGCGCGGTCGTAAGCTCAGCGCGCGCATCGACGAGCGCAGCGACCGCGAGGCGCGTCCGCCGCGTTCGTTTGGTGCGCCGCGAGGCGCCGGTCGTTCCTCGGGTCCGCGCGACGGCGCTCCGCGAGAAGGCGGACGCTCCGCCCCGCGCGGTGATCGTCCTTTCAAGAGCCGTCCCGCCGGTGAAGGTCGCCCCACACGCGAAGGCGGAGAACGCCCACCCGCACGCGGCGGCGCGCGCGGCGGCCCCCGTGGCGAGTCTCGTTCGGGCGAACGCTCGGGTGAGTCGCGTTCCGGCGGATCCCGTGGCAGTTTCGGTGCGACGGAGGCACGTCGGGCATTCGGCGATCGGCCGGTGCGCGAGCGTACCGAAAGCACGAGCGAGTGGTCGCAGCGTGGCGAACGGATGAAGCACGCGAAGCGTCCGTCGCGACCCCGTACTGAGCGTACCGACGAGGGCTGATCGCGATGATCGGAGGGTTTCAGGTGTCCGGCGGATGGATCGAAGTGGTGGCGGGCGTGATGTTCAGCGGGAAGTCCGAAGAGCTGATGCGCCGAGTGCGTCGCGCGACCATCGCGCGCAAGCGCGTGCAGGTGTTCAAGTCACACCTCGACGATCGATACGCCGGACTCTGGGCCGTCTCCAGTCACGACAAACGGACCGTAGAAGCCACCCCCGTCGACTCGGCCGCGCAGATCATGCAGCGGCTCGATCCGATGGCGCAGGTGGTGGCGATTGATGAAGCACAATTTCTTGACGAAGGCATTTTGCGCGTCGCGACAACGCTGGCCGATCGCGGTCGCCGTGTCATTCTGGCCGGACTCGACACCGACTTTCGGGGCGAACCGTTTGGTCCGATGCCACAGTTGATGGCGATCGCCGAAGTGGTCGACAAGCTGCACGCGATCTGCGTGATGTGTGGCTCACCGGCCAGTCGCACACAGCGACTCATCGATGGCAAACCAGCAGCGTACGATTCGCCCGTCATCATGGTGGGTGCGGCCGACAGCTACGAAGCGCGTTGCCGCGCGTGTCACGTGGTACCGCGAAAGGACGAAGCGCAGAACGCGCTTTTCTAGGACGTTAGCGTCGGGCTTCCGTCTGACGCGCGGCCGCTCCATTGAGCGCCCTTGCAATCGCCGAGGTCAAGTCGTCGGCCGTAAATGGCTTTCCGACAAAGGGGATGCGTCGTGATTCGAGTTCGTCGCGCACGCTCGCGTTCATCGTGAAGCCGCTCATCGCGACAATCGGCAGCGCCGGATAGCGCTCCTCGACTCTCGCAATCAACTCATGACCGCTCATGCCGGGCATGGTCAGATCGGTCAGCATCAACGCTACCTGGGTCGCGTTGGTCGACAAGAAGGCGAGCGCTTCGTCTCCCGAACCGCACATCGTGACCGTGTGACCTCGTCGTTCGAGCATCCGGCGACCGAGGTCGCGCAGCATTGGATCATCGTCGACCACCAGCACACCCGGCACGGCAATCGACGGTGCACCGCTCGGCGGCGTAGCCTGTCGCTCGGCCGCCGCGACGAGCGGAAAGTACAGTCGAAACGTGGTGCCTTCGCCCGGCGCCGAATCGCATTCAATGGCGCCTCGACTCTGTACCACCATGCCATGCACCGACGCGAGATGAATACCTCGGTTGCTGCCGAACGGCTGCGTCGAGAAGAACGGTTCAAACAGGCGGGCGCGCACTTCCTCGGACATACCCTCGCCGCTGTCAGCGATTTCGAGCACGGCCAGCGCAGTCACGTCACCGCGCTCGCCGTGCGGACGCGACTCCAGTCGGCTCGTGATCCGCAGCGTGCCGACATCGCGCATTGCCGCGCGTGCGTTGTCGACCATGGCCTGAATCGCGTTGATCAACTGCTCACGATCGAGACGCGCGTAGACCGCTTCGTCTTCGACCGACACCTGCACATCGATGGTCGATGGCAAATCGCGCCGCAGCGCGACGCCCTGCTCGCGCGCGAGGACACTCAAGTTGACGGTTTCGGCCCGCAACAACTGCCGTCGACCGATCGCCAGAAGGCGACGCGTGAGTTCCTCCGCACGATCCGTGGCACGTTCGATGGCGCGTACGTCGTCGATCGACGTCGACTCGGCGCCGAGGGAGTCGCGCAAGAATCCTGAGGCCCCGCGAATGACCGTGAGCAGGTTGTTGAAGTCGTGCGCGATGCCACCAGCCAGCTGACCGACCGCCTCCAACGTCTGCGCTTCTCGCAAGCGTTCGTTCGCCACACGCTGCGCGGTGATATCCGAGAAGACGGCAACGGCGGCGTACGGCTTGTCCTCACCTGCTCGCAGCAACGGATCGGCGGTCACATGCAACCACGCGTACTCCGTTTCTCCGCGCATGATGCCCATCACGGCGCGCGGTTGGCTCACGCCCGTGCGCAACGCGACCGACGCGGGATGATCTGACACGGGCCACGGCGTGCCATCGTCGTGCACCGCCCGCCAGTCTCGCGCGATCGGCTCGAGCCCCTGCAGCTCCGAGCCCGACAGGCCGAGGATTCGCTCGGCGCTCGGGTTGAACATGCGGATCGCGCCGTTGGCGTCGTGGACCACCACCCCTTCACTCATCTCATCGATTACGGCGCGAAAGCGCGCTTCGGATTCGCGCAGTTCGCGTTGCGCGCGCTCACGGTCACTGACGTCGTGCACGATCAGATGGCGAGCTAGTCGCCCGTCGATCACCACTGGGCTTGATGCGAACTCCACGTCGCGGCGCTGACCCGACGCGACGCGATGCACGCGCATGACGGGACGAGTGGCCGCCACGCCGTTGGCGCGCTCGCCGAACGCGACCCAGAAATCATCGCCGCTCGCATCGAGATCGGTGATGTACATGGCTCGCATCGTGGCGCGCGGCCACCCATAGAACGACTCCGCTGCTGGATTCACATCGATCAGCACGCCGGTCGTTTCCGCGACGATGAGTTGTATGGCGCCGCTCGACTCGAAAAGCTGTCGGTGACGTGCCTCACTCGCTTCAAGCGCCTGCTGCTCTTGCCGGCGTGCCGTGACGTCGCGCGACGTAATGGCGACACCATCGCCGGTCGGCACGATCTGTCGCTGCAACCAGCGCCCCGGTGCTTCGGGTATGGGAGCCGGTTGCGACATCTCGAACGGGCGCTGCGACACCAGCACACGACAGCACTGCTCCCACAGTCCGCTTTCGCGGCTCAGCGGGAACGCCACGAGCAATGACTGTCCGATGAGCGCCGCCACCGGCACGTTGACCAGCGCACTGGCGCGCGCGTTTGCGTCATCGATCAGAAAGTCCACGATCGCGCCATCGTCATCACGCACGACGTGCGTAATCACGAACGCATCTCGTCCGGCGTCGACGGCCGCGCGCAGCCGTCGCTCCGAGTCGCGCAGCGCGCGAAGCTCCCGCTCCATCGCCGCGACATCGGGCGTCCCCTCGCGAATTCGAGGTGCGTCGCCCGCGCTCATGCGCGTCCCGGGGTGGTCGTGTCGAATGCCATGCGCAAAATGTTCGGTGAGACCGGTCGACGACTCGACGGCACGTCGCTTCTGGCGGAGATCATGAACGGCCAGAGGCTCGGAACCGACTCGGACCACGACCGTTACAGCCCGGGAACAGAGTGACACATTTGGCGGCCGATCGTCACCAGAATAGTACCAATTCCGACAGGGAATGTGAGAGCGGCCACCGGCGGTCGAGTGGAAAATGCGCCTTGTGACGCCCGGACTGTGACGCTTCCCGTGGCGTCGGCGTCTAGTGGCTGATGATGGCCTTTTGCTTCCCACTATCTGAACGGACCGTCGCATGGGTGTAATCGCGACGCTCCTCGCCCACGAGCCCCGTCTCGCGCGTCTCCGCAGTGCGGCGCGCGATCGTTATCGCTTCGTGCCGTGCGAGGACTGGACTTCGCTGACCCGCGCTTGTGAGCGCGGGCCAATCAACGTGGTGGTGTTCGACCTCTATGTCGATGGTCGAGCCGATTTCGAACGCGTGCGTCAGTTGCGCGTGCGCGTTCCGCGCGCGGCATTGGTGGCGTATGTCGACGTCACACGCGAACGCGCGCGCGACATGTTCGACGCCGGACGTTGCGGCATTGACGTGCTGGTCGTGGCCGAAGAGACGGACACGCCGGCGCTGCTCGCCCAATTGTTGGATCAGGCCGAAGCGCGCAGCGTTTCAAGCTTGCTCAAGCCGCATTTGGCGGGACTGCGCAGTGTCGTGCGCGACGCCGTGATGCTGTCCGTCACGCGGGCCCACGAACGGTTGACGCCTGACAGTCTTGCGCGATTGATCGCGGTCTCGCGTCGCTTGCTCTCCAAGCGCCTTGAAGGCGCGCAGCTGCCGCCTCCGCATCAGCTGCTGACATGGGGACGCTTGATCGTCGCCGCCAGCATGCTCGAAGATGGATCGCGTAGCGCCGATGGCGTGGCCTCCGCACTCGATTTCCCGTCGGGATCCGCGTTTCGCAACACTTGCCAGCGCTACCTCGGCTGCACGCCGCACCAGATCCGCCTCCGTGGCGGTGCGTCGTGGGTGATCTCGGAGCTCCTCGTCAATCGCGAGAAGCGTCGTGAAATCGCCGACCACGCCGACGACATGACGGACAGCGCCGCCGCCTTCTGGGGCTAACCCCGGGGCCGACTGGGGCTCTGGTGGTCCGCGCGGCGGGGGGTGCCCTTCTCCCCCGCCCGCGTCGTACTTTGCGCCATGCCCTCCGTGCGCCCTCTGCAGGTTGGATTGACTGGCAACATCGCCAGCGGCAAGAGCACGGTGGCAACCCAACTCGCGGCCCTGGGAGCAACCGTCATCGACGCCGATCTGCTGGCGCGTGAGGCTGTCGCGCCCGGGTCGGCCGGCCATGCGCTCGTCGTGGAGCAGTTCGGCCCGACAATCCTGCTTCCCGACGGGCACATCGATCGGGCCGCGCTCCGACAGCGCGTCTTTCGTGATCCACTGGCGCGCGATGCGCTGAACGCGATCGTTCATCCCGCGGTGGCGCGATTGCGCGCCGACCGAATCAGCCTCGCCAGAACGCGAGGCGACCGCATCGTCGTATCCGATATTCCGCTGCTTTTCGAAGTCGGCCTCGAACACGCGTTCGACGCGGTGCTGGTCGTCGACGCGCCCGTCGGCGACCGGCGCGAGCGGTTAATTCGCGACCGGTCGCTCCCGCCTGCCGACGCCGACGCCATGATCGCTGCGCAGTGGCCCAGTGAAAAAAAACGGGCTGGAGCGACGTGGGTCATCGACAACGACGGGTCGCGTGCACAGCTTGAAGCACGCGTCGAACACGTGTGGCAGCAGATGCAGCAACTGGCAGACCAACTCGCAGAGCGGCGCCATCCTCCGGCGCCCATTTCCTGACATTTCGAGCCTTCCGAGAGTCCATCGTGTCAAACATCCCCGCCGACCTGCGCTATACCAAGGATCACGAATACGTTCGCACGACCGACAGCGCCGACGTTGTCGCGATCGGCATCACCGATTTCGCGCAGGGCGAGTTGGGTGACATCGTTTACGTGGAACTCCCCAAGGTCGGCACGAAGTACGGTTCGCACGACGTGTTCGGCACGGTCGAAGCGGTCAAAGCCGTGTCGGAGCTCTACATGCCGGTTGCTGGCGAGGTCGTCGAAGTGAACGGTCGACTCGACGGCGAGCCCGCGCTCATCAATACCGATCCGTACGGCGACGGGTGGATGATCAAAGTGCGGTTGGCGTCGGGCGGCGACGCCGGCCTGCTGAGCGCCGCCGAATACACGAGCGTCGTGGGCGGCTAATCGGCGCTGAGACTGAAAGAGCCCCGGACATTCTTTCGAGTGTCCGGGGCTCTTTCAACTTCAGCCGGGTCAGGAGGCGCCTGCGTACTCCTCGATCGGCGGGCACGCGCACACGAGATTGCGATCACCGAACGCGCTCTCGATACGACCCACCGTTGGCCAGAACTTCTGCGCCCGGGTCCACGCCGTTGGGAAAGCGGCCAGTTCGCGGGAGTACTTTCGGTTCCACGCGTCGCTGATCACGTGCGCCGCTGCGTGCGGTGCGCGCTTGAGCACATTGTCCTCACGATCGGCGTCACCGCGCTCGACGGCCGCAATCTCCGCGTGGATGCCGAGCATCGCTTCAACGAATCGATCCAACTCGGCCTTCGATTCGCTCTCCGTCGGCTCGACCATCATCGTACCCGCCACCGGGAACGACATCGTCGGCGCGTGGAATCCGTAGTCCATCAGGCGCTTCGCGATGTCTTCCACTTCAATGCCGCTCGTACTCTTGAAGATGCGCGTATCGAGAATGCACTCGTGCGCCACAAGACCGTTCTGTCCGCGATAGAGCACGGGATAGTGCGCTTCGAGCTTCTTCGCGACGTAGTTCGCGTTGAGAATCGCCAACTTGGTTGCGG
This sequence comes from uncultured Gemmatimonadaceae bacterium, assembly GCA_966096095.1. Classification (GTDB taxonomy): domain Bacteria; phylum Gemmatimonadota; class Gemmatimonadetes; order Gemmatimonadales; family Gemmatimonadaceae; genus Gemmatimonas. The sequence goes on from CBHTUR010000045.1 coordinate 20,541, forward strand.
TCGCGAGGCCCTCGCCGCCCATCAGGCGAATGTAGACATACGAGATGGGCAGAATGCTCGCGCTTCCCCACGGCGCCGCTGACACGGCGCCGATCGCCTTATCGTGGCCAAGTGCAACCACCGGATGCCCTGGCAAGAACGGTACGAGCTGCTTCGCGACACCAATGGGACCCATGCCCGGTCCGCCACCGCCGTGCGGAATACAGAACGTCTTGTGCAAGTTGAGATGGCAAACGTCCGCGCCGAGATCACCCGGTCGCGCGATGCCAACCATCGCGTTCATATTCGCGCCGTCCATGTACACCTGGCCGCCGTGCTGATGCACAATGGCCGTGACGTCTTTGATGCTGGCCTCGAACACGCCGTGCGTGCTCGGATACGTTACCATCAGCGCGCCGAGGTTCGCCGAGTGCTGCTCGGCCTTCTCGCGCAGATCCGCCATATCGATGTTGCCGTCGGCGTCGGTCTTCACGACCACCACCGAGAATCCGGCCATCACGGCACTCGCGGGATTCGTCCCGTGCGCCGACTGCGGAATGAGGCACACGGTGCGATGCGTGTCGCCGCGCGCCTGATGATAGGCGCGAATGACGAGGAGCCCAGCGTACTCACCCTGCGAACCGGCGTTCGGCTGCAACGAGACGCCCGCGAAGCCCGTCACCTCCGCCAGATCTTGTTCGAGCTCGCGGAACATCGCCGCATACCCTTCTGTCTGCGACGCGGGCGCGAACGGATGCATGTTGCCGAACTCGGGCCACGTGACGGGAATCATCTCCGCCGTCGCGTTGAGTTTCATCGTGCACGAGCCGAGCGGAATCATGCCGTGCACGAGTGAGAAGTCCTTTGCCTGCAGCGAATACAGATAGCGCAGCATTTCCGTCTCGCTGCGATGCCGGTGAAACACCGGGTGCGTCAAGAACGGCGTCACGCGCCGGAAACGCTCGTCATAGCGGGCGTCCACCTCGTTCGCGACGTCGGCGAACGCGAAGTCGGGCACCTCGCCGTTGTTGAACACGGTCCACAGGTCGACGATATCGGCCGTCGTGGTCGTTTCATCGAGCGCGACGGTCAGCGCGCCGGGTTCGAGCACGCGCAGGTTCAGGTGATGCGCGTTCGCGGCCGCGAGAATGTCCTCCTGACCGTGCAGGCCTACCTCGACGCGGACGGTGTCGAAATAGTTCTCGTGCGTGATCGCAAATCCGAGCTTCTCGAGTCCCGACGCCAACGTGGCCGCCAAACTGTGCACGCGCGTTGCGATCTGCGTCAGTCCTTCGGGCCCGTGATACACCGCATACATACCCGCCATCACCGCCAGCAAGACCTGCGCGGTACACACGTTGCTCGTCGCTTTCTCGCGGCGGATGTGCTGTTCGCGAGTCTGGAGCGCCATCCGCAGCGCGGGCTTGCCTTCGCTGTCGCGCGACACGCCGATGATTCGCCCCGGCATCAGTCGCTTGAACTCGTCCTTCGTCGCGAAGAACGCCGCGTGCGGACCACCAAAGCCCATCGGCACGCCGAATCGCTGCGCGCTGCCAACCACGATGTCCGCGCCCCACTCACCCGGCGGCGTGAGCAGGCAGAGTGCCAGCAGATCGCTCGCGACGATCACCATCGCGCCCGCCGCATGCGCCTGTTCGGTCAGTGTGCGATAGTCACACACTGCACCGTCGGTCCCCGGGTATTGCAACAGCACGCCAAACACGCTGTCATCAATCGTCAGTGACGACGCGTCCACGATGCGGATGTGAGCGCCTCGCGCTTCGGCGCGCGCCTTCACCACGTCAATCGTCTGCGGATGACAGTCTGACGCTATGACGAACGTGTTTCGGCTCGCCGTTCCCTTGGATGCCATGGCCAGCGCCATCGCCTCCGCCGCCGCCGTACCTTCGTCCAAGAGCGACGCGTTGGCAATCTCCAAACCGGTGAGATCGATCACCATCGTCTGGTAGTTCAGCAACGCTTCCAGTCGACCCTGGGCAATCTCCGCCTGATAGGGCGTGTACGCGGTGTACCAGGCCGGATTCTCCATCACGTTGCGGAGAATCACGCCCGGCACATGCGTGCCGTAGTAGCCCATGCCGATGTGGGAGCGATACACCTGATTTCTCGACGCCATGCGCTTGAGCGCCGCCAGCACGTCGGGCTCGGACTGCGCAGTGCCCGTTTGCAGTGTGCCGCGAAAGCGAATCTGTTCGGGCACGACCGCATCGATGAATGCATCGAGTGAGTCGTAGCCGAGCGCAGCCAGCATCGCCTGCTGATCTGCGGCACTGGGGCCAATGTGGCGCGGAATGAACGAATCGACCGCAACGGACGCCGACGACGTGGAGCGCGTAGCCATGACCATCCTCGAGGAACGGGCCGCAGCCCGGGGATATGGCGAATCTGAACTCGAGACTGACCCGCCAGTCCCGAAACCAACGAGCTAAACTTATCCCATGAACGATGGTTCGTTGGAGCACCTCTGGTCGACGGTCATGCCCACCCGCTGGCGTGCCATGCGCTCAATGCCGCATACGGGTGCGCGAAACATGGCCATCGACACGACCCTGCTCGCGTCCGCGGCGAACCGCGATGAGGGTGTCCTGCGCACCTATGCGTGGGAGCGCCCCACCATCTCCTTCGGGCGGCACGAATCGGCGCGCGCACGATTCACCGCCGATTCAGTCGCACAAGCGGGGCTCGACGCGGTCCGACGTCCCACCGGCGGCCGGGCGCTCCTGCATTCCACAGAGGTCACGTATAGCGTCACGATGCCGCTGTCCGACAATGCGCCATGGACCGCGGCGTATGCGGCCGTCAATGCGCTCGTGGCCGCGGCTCTGCAGTCGCTGCGCGTTCCGGCCATCGTAATCGCGAACGCCGCCGAAGCTCCCTTGCGCCCTGAGGGCCCGGTCTGCTTCGAACAACCGTCGCCGGGTGAAATTGCCGTTCACGGCCGGAAGCTTGTGGGCAGCGCGGTTTGGCGTGAGCGGGGCGCCTACCTGCAGCACGGCAGCATTCTGCTCGAAGATCACCAGTTCAGGCTCGCCGAAGCGATGCACACGCCGGTCGACGTCCCGCGCGCGGCGGCGCTCGCTGATGTGCTCACGCCGCCTCCCACGGTGACCGAGGTCGCCGACGCGCTGGAACGCGCGTTGCAAGATGCGCTCGCCGTCGTCGGTCACGCGTCGCCGTGCGGCGATGCGCCCGCCCTCGATGAATCGACGGTCGGACAACACGAAGCGCACTATCGCGATGCGTCGTGGCTCTGGCGCCGATAGCGCGCAACTGACATCCTACCGCGCAGTGACTTTGTTCATTCTTCCGCGACTCATATCCCGAGCGTCCGCCCTTATGCCCGCCCCAGTGAGACTCGCCCTCAAATCACGCCTCGTCTCGGCCATCGCGACGGCGCTGGTGGCCCTCGGCGTCGCGTCCTGCGGCAGAGGCGACTACGCGGCGTCGATCGACGGCAACGGCACGCTGATCGTCGCCGCAACGGCGAAGCCGGCCACGTTGTTTCCGCCGCGGGCGTCAAACCAGCAAGAGCTCGCGATCGTGGCGCAGGTGTTCGATCGGCTCGCCGAAATCGGTCCGCAGTTGAACACCCTCGGTGACGGCGGATTCACGCCGCGCCTCGCGTCCTCATGGACGTGGTCGGCCGACTCGCTCTCGATCGCGTTCGCGTTGAATGCGAACGCGCGGTGGCACGATGGACAGCCCGTGCGCGCCGAAGATGTCCGCTACTCGTTCCATGTTTACACGTCGCCGTCCGTCGCCAGCGACTCGCGTTCTCTGCTCAGCAACATCGACTCGGTCACCGCGCACGACTCGCTGACCGCCGTGTTCTGGTTCAAACGGCGCACGCCGCAGCAGTTCATGGACGCGACGTACTCGATTTTCATTTTACCGGCACATCTGCTGGCGTCGCTCCCCGACTCCGCGCTCGCCGAATCACCGTTCTCCCGCGCGCCGGTTGGCAGCGGGCGCTTCCGCTTCGTGAAGTGGGACGATGGGGCACGGCTCGAACTCGAGTCAGATACCGCCAACGCTCGCGGCCGAGCCAAGCTCGATCGGGTGATCTTCACCTATGTCGGCGATGTCGGCGCCGCGACCATCAAACTGATCGCCAACGAAGCCGATCTCCTCGAAACCGTGCGGCCGGAAAACATCGCGCAATTGCGCGCGGCACAGCAGCTGCGACTTGAGTCCAACTTTCCGCTGCAATACGCCTTCATCGGATTCAATCTGCGCGGTTCGGGCGCCGCGTCCGGCTCACCGCATCCCATTTTCAGCGACGTGCGTGTGCGCCGGGCGTTGTCGATGGCGGTCGATCGCGCCCGCATCGTGCGCACAGTATTCGACACCCTCGGCATGGTCGCCATTTCTGGTGCGCCGCGCGTCTTGATTCCCGACACGCTCGGCCTGCATCCGTTGCCGTACGACGTCGCGGCGGCCAAGGCGCTGCTCGACAGTGCGGGCTGGACCGACAGCAACGGCGATGGCGTGCGCGATCGCGCTGGCAAGCCGCTCAAATTCGATCTACTCATTCCGTCCACGAGCGCCACGCGTGGTACCGCGGCTGGCTTGCTGCAAAGCGCGTTCAAGGAGGTCGGCGTCGACATGCAAATCGTGGCGATGGAGCCGGCGTCACTCGGCCCCCGCATCGACGCTGGCAACTACGAGGCATGTTTCTGCGGCTGGGGAGCCAATCCCGGCTTGCAGGGCACGCGACAGACCTGGTCCTCTCGCGGATCCTCGAACACGCAGCATTACGCGAGCGTCACGTTCGACGCGGTGCTGGATAGCGCGCTCACCTCGTTCAACCCGCAGCGTCGCGACGCATACTTCACGCGCGCCTTTCAGACGCTCATCGACGATGCGCCGTCGATCTGGATGTCCGAGCAGCGCTTACCCATCGCGGTACACAAGCGCTTCGTCGTCGCGCCACTACGTGCTGACGGTTGGTATGTGAATCTCGCGGACTGGAGCGTCGTTCCGGAGCAGCGCATCGATCGCGACCGGCGTCCCTCGCGAGGGGCCCGCTGAGCTCGACCTCGTCCGATCAGGATGTCAGTCTCGCGGTGCGGCTCGTTCGGCGCGCCGCGCACAGTGTGCTCGTCGTCGTCGTGGCCGCGACGGTCTCGTTTGTCCTCTTGCATGTCGCGCCCGGCGACCCGATTTCCGCGATGGCTGGCGCGGCCAACGTGTCGCCGGAAACGCGCGCGGCTTGGCGCAAACAACACGGATACGACCGGCCGATTGGCGAGCAGTATGTTCGCTGGCTTGCGAGCGTATCCCAAGGCGACTTCGGTCGGTCGTCGTCACTCAACCGTCCGGTGAGCGAGGTCTTGATCGAGCGTTTGCCCCGGACCGCCGGACTGATGACGCTCGCGCTCGCCGCGAGCCTGTTGATCGGCACCGCGCTCGGCAGCTGGCAAGGCGTACGGCTTGGCTCAGTGGGCGATCGTGCGACATCGTTCGCGTCGCTCATGCTGTACGCGATTCCCGAGTTTCTCATCGGTCTCGCACTGCTCCGACTGCTGGTACTGCATTGGCATTGGCCATTGCCAGTCAGCGGCATGTTCTCCGTCGGCACGTACGAAGATCTGACGCCGCTCGGTCAACTCGGAGATCGTGCGAAGCATCTGATTCTGCCCACGATATCGCTCACGCTCGTGGGGCTCGCAGTGTTCGCCCGCTATCAGCGGGCGTCGATGTCCGAGTCTTTCCGCTTGCCGTTCGTGCGTACCGCACGTGCCAAGGGCCTCGATGAGTCGCTGGTGCGGGCACAAGTCCGTCGCAATGCGTATCCGCCAATCGTCACGATCGCGGGACTCTTTGTTCCGTCACTCCTCACCGGAGCCGTGTTTGTCGAGCGCATCTACGGGTGGCCCGGTATGGGCGATGCACTCGTTGGCGCGATTACGTCTCGTGACTACGAGCTCGTAAGCGCCTGCGTCATTCTCGGCAGCGCGATGACTGCATTGGGAAGCCTGTTGGCCGATGTCGTGCGTGCACTGATCGACCCGCGACTGCGGGCGCATCTCGCATGACCGCGCCGATCGCCGTCTCATCCGCCGCGACTCCGCCGAGCGCCCACGCGCGCCGCGAACGACGCACCGCCGTGCGATGGCAGTGGCCGCTTGCGCTCGTCGTGTTGCTCGCGATTGTCGCGTTGGCCGCGCCGCTGCTCGCTCCGTACCCGCCGGGTCCGCTCGAACACTACGACACGCTACGGAATCTCCCGCCGAGCGCGCCGCATCCGTTCGGCACCGACGGCTCCGGTCGCGACGTGCTCAGTCGCGTGCTGTATGGATCGCGAATCTCCCTGTCGCTCGCCTTCGCCGCCGTCTCGTTGCTGTTGGTGCTTGGCACGGCCTACGGGGCGCTCGCGGCCATGTTGGACGGTGCGGTCGATCGCTGGATGATGCGCGCCCTGGACGTCGCACTTTCGATTCCGCGCCTGCTCCTGCTGCTTGCAGTCACCGCGTTCTGGGAATCCTTGCCGCTCGCCGCGCTCATCGTGTTGCTCGGCACCACCGGATGGTTCGACGTGGCACGCGTGGTGCGAGGTGAAGTGCAGTCGCTCAAACAGCGCGATTTTTTCATCGCCGCGGCCGCGACTGGCGTTCCACGGTGGCGCACCTTTGTTCGCCACGTGTTACCGCATCTGGTACCGTTGCTCGTCGTCGCCGCCGCCCTCAACGTCGCATCCACCATCTCGATCGAGGCTGGACTGAGTTATCTCGGCCTCGGTGTGCAGCCCCCCACGCCAAGCTGGGGCACGATGTTACAGGACGGTTCGGCCGATCTCGGATCGGCGTGGTGGATCACTATCTTCCCCGGCGCGGCCATTATCATCGCCGTCGTGGCCTGCCACGCCCTCGGCGATGCCTTGCGCGATCTCTTCGCACTGGATCAGGTTCCCGCGTGACCGTTCCCTCCCCTGCCGGCCTTTCCGGCCAGTCCCCCTCGGGCGCACCACCGCTGCTGGAAGTCTCCACGCTGCGCGTGAGCTTCCCGGTGGTTGGCAATCCAGCCGCGACCGCCCGCGCCGTCGATGGCGTGAGCTTTACCATTTCGGCCGGCGAAACGCTGTGCGTCGTTGGCGAATCCGGCTGCGGCAAGTCGCTCACCGCGCTGTCGCTGCTGCGACTCATTCCGCCATCAGGTCGTATCGAACCCGGCAGCGCGATCCGCTTCGATGGCTCCGACGTGCTCACGCTCGCCGACGAACCGCTGCGAGATCTGCGTGGTCGGCGCATGAGCATGATCTTTCAGGAACCGATGACGGCGCTCAATCCGGTGCTCACCGTCGGCGATCAAGTCGCAGAAGTAGTGCGTGTGCACACCAAGAGTTCGCGGAAGGAAGCGTGGCAACGCGCCGTCAACATGCTGCGCGACGTAGGCATCGCTGAACCGGAAACACGCGCCAAGCAGTATCCGCATGAACTCTCCGGCGGCATGCGGCAACGCGTGATGATTGCGATGGCGCTCGTGATGGAACCACGGTTAGTCATCGCCGACGAGCCAACAACGGCGCTCGACGTCACCATTCAGGCGCAGATTCTCGACCTGCTGCGGGCGCAACGCGACCGCACCGGACTTGCCCTGCTACTCATCACGCACGACTTGGGTGTCGTCGCGGAAATGGCCGATCGCGTGGTGGTGATGTATGCCGGTCAAGTGGTTGAGGAAGCAACCGTCAACGACCTGTTCGCCACCCCGACACATCCGTACACCGAAGGATTGATGGCTGCAGTGCCTCGCCTCGATCTCATCGGTAGTCGCCTGCAGACCATTCCGGGCACGGTACCGCTGCCCTCGGCATGGCCCGTCGGTTGCCGGTTTCGCGAACGCTGTGCACACGCGTTTGATCGCTGTGCCACGGAGGAACCGGCACTCGTGCAGATCGGTCCCATGCATCGCGCGCGCTGTCACTTGGTGCAGGAGCCCTCGCGCCGTCACTCCAGCGCGTCGTCGGAGCGTGCATCGTGAGTGAGACCACGCGTCCGCTCGTCAGTGTGCGCGGGCTGACCAAACACTTTCCCATTCGCTCGGGACTCCTGCAGCGCCAGACAGGCTCGGTCAGAGCCGTCGATGGTGTCTCCTTCGACATCGCGCCGGGCGAAACACTCGCGCTGGTCGGCGAGTCGGGGTGCGGCAAGACCACGACCGGACGCACAGTACTCCGATTGCTCGAGCCCACCTCCGGCGACATCGCATTCGACGGCATCGACGTGCGGGCGCTCCGCGGCGAACCGTTGCGCAAGCTGCGGCGTCGCATGCAAATCGTGTTTCAGGATCCGTACGGCTCGCTCAACCCGCGCATGACTGTTGGCGACGCGATCAAGGAAGGATTGATCGTGCACAACATCGCCCGCGGTGCCGACGCCGACCGCCGCGTCGGCCAGTTACTCGAAGAAGTGGGACTGCGCGCTGAATTCGCGTCGCGTTATCCGCACGAATTTTCTGGCGGACAACGCCAGCGTATTGGCATCGCGCGGGCGCTCGCGGTCGAGCCGTCGTTCATCGTCTGCGACGAGCCGGTCTCCGCCCTCGACGTCAGTGTGCAGGCGCAGGTGGTGAACCTGCTGCGCGATTTGCAACGCGACCGCGGACTCGCCTACCTGTTCATCGCGCACGATCTCGCGGTCGTTGCGCACATGGCCGATCGCGTCGCGGTCATGTACCTCGGCCGCATCGTCGAACTCGCGCCGCGCGGGGAGCTCTTCGCCACGCCGCGCATGCCGTACACCAAAGCGCTGCTCTCCGCAGTGCCCGTGCCCGATCCCAAAACGAATCGGCAGCGAATTCTGCTGCCGGGCGAGCCGCCGTCACCCGCCAATCCGCCGAGCGGCTGCGTGTTTCACCCTCGCTGTCTTCATCCGCGCAAGGATGCGCAATGCTCGCGTGAAGTGCCCGTGCTTGAGGAGAAATCGCCGGGTCACTTCGTCGCCTGTCACAAAGAAGCCCCATCCCACCTTACAACCCCTTCCACGTGACATCCTCCATCAGCGCTGACGTCACCGCCGGTCGTGCGGCGGCGGTGCAGGATCGCTCCTTTTTCGGTCACCCTCGCGGGCTCGGCCTGCTGTTCATGGCCGAGATGTGGGAGCGATTCTCGTACTATGGGATGCGCGCGTTGCTCGTACTCTACCTGGTCAACGCGCTCCAGTGGGACAAAGCTCGCGCGGCCAGTCTGTATGGCACGTACACGATGCTCGTGTACCTCACACCGCTCATCGGCGGTTACATCGCCGATCGGTATCTCGGCACGCATCGCGCACTGATTGTCGGTGCATCGGTTATCGCCTGCGGACATTTCGTGCTTGCACTCCCGGGCATGAACGCGTTTTACACGGGCCTCGGACTGGTCATCATCGGCACCGGCTTCTTCAAGGCCAACGTTTCAACGATGGTCGGTCAGTTGTACGAGAAGGGCGATCAGCGGCGCGACTCGGGATTCACGTTCTTCTACATGGGCATCAACACCGGTGGCGCGCTCGGCCCACTCGTCTGCGGTGGTCTCGCGCAGAGTGATCGCTTCGGTTGGCACTACGGATTCGCCGCCGCCGGCGTCGGCATGGTCTGCGGGCTGATCATGTACACGACACAAAAGCGCAAATATCTCGGCAACATCGGCGACACTCCCACCGGCTCCACGAAAGTCACGCCGCTCGCCGGTGAGCGCCTCGACGACCGCACAACGGTTAACGGCATCATCGGTGTGGTCGCAGGTGGCGGACTGGCCGCCATGCTTTCGGGCGGAGTGCTGGGCATCATCATTGGCGCAACCATCGGCGCGTCACTCGCCATCTCGGTCCTCGGCACGAAGGGCGAAGAACGCAATCGCGTGATTGCACTGTTCATCGTTTCGTTCTTCGTCGTGTTTTTCTGGGCGGCGTTCGAGCAGGCTGGTTCGTCGATGAATCTGTTTGCCGACAAGTTCACCGATCTCAACATCGGCTCGTTCGTCATGCCCTCGAGTTGGTTCCAATCCATCAACTCGACCATGATCATCATCTTTGCGCCGATCATGGCGGCCGTCTGGTTTTCGCTTGGCAAGCGCAAAATCGAGCCCAGCACGCCAATGAAAATGTCGATCGGCCTGTGCCTGATCGGCCTTGGTTTCCTCTTGCTCGCCGTCGGCGGCGGTCGCGCCGACAGCGGTATCAAGGTCAGCCCCTTCTGGCTCGTCGGCGCGTATCTGCTGCACTCAATCGGCGAACTGTGTCTCTCGCCCGTTGGCTTGTCCTATGTCACGCGCATGGCGCCGTTGAAGTTCGCTTCGCTGCTCATGGGCGTTTGGTTCCTCGCCAACGCAGCAGCCAACAAGGTGGCCGGATTCCTCGCGGGCTATACTCCGCTGCCCGGCGACACGCCGACGGCACTTCAGCCCGGGCTCGGCGGCTACATCCAGCAACTGAGCGCGACGAACAAAGGATTCTTCACGATCTTTGTCGTTACCTCACTCAGCGCGTCGGTGGCGATGCTCATTTGCGTGCCACTGCTTAAGCGACTGACACGCTCCGTGCCGGGTTGACGCGCAACGCGATCAAGGCCACGTGAACAGACTGGTGGGCGTCGTGCGTTCGCGCGCGCCCATCACGTCGCGCGGGTCGTTCCAGAAGCTGCGCGTGTGATCTTCATTCGAGAATCGGATTTCAAAGCGGCGCTTCGGATCGTTGCCGACGGGCATCGCGAAGTCCACGCGCCACAGTCGACGTGAGCGCGGCGGCACCGCCGCCAAGACAGAAACGCCCACCGCCCCCTGCACCGGCGTCGTGACGCTGAAGGGCACCGAGCGCTGGCCCCACAGTTTGCCCGCCTCGACGAAGCCGGCGATGCCAACGTCGGCCACGTTTTGCCGCGACGGAATTACCAGTCGCTGCTCAGCGCGCATCACCAGGCGCTCCGCGCCCGGCGTTTCCGTGCGGCGATAGCCGTGCAATCCGCCATCTAGATCGGCGAATGACAACTGAAACGGACGACGCATGTCGCGACCGGCACTCCATTCTGCGGACACGAGCGTGAGTTGATGAACCGCGGGCCGGAAGTACCACCCCATCCGACCGCTCGCGATGTGATCTTCCCACCGCGCGTAGCCGCGCTCTCGGCGCGCCTCACTGTTGAGTTGCATTCCCACGAACGACTTGGGGCCACCCACGCCCGCGTACAAACCACCGGCCACAAAGTCGTCGCGATCCGTCGCACCGCCAAAACCGATCGACCGACCGTACGTCATACCGAGTTGCATGCCGACTCGCACGTCTTGGGTACCGGTGAGCGCGTCGAATCCTTGCACCGGCACAAAGCGCAACAGACGCAATCCGAGCAGGGCGTTGGCGCGGGTTACGTTTTGCTGGCGAAACGGTTGATCCAGTCGCGCGCCGCTATCAGGCACGAATCCGTCACGCGTAATCCTCACCGCGTTCGAATCGACTCGCAAACGCGTCCGCGAGAGCGTGAGCCCCAACAGCTTGAGCCGCGAAGTCGCACCGACGCGGGCAATGCCGCCAAACACGCCGCTCTGCTGACGCGCGTTGAGCGAAAACGCCGGCGCGGCAGGACGCAATAGCGTGATGTAATCGCGCGTACCATCGAGAGATCCAATGAACGCGAATCGTTGCAGGTCCGTGTAGTACGGACGAATCACTTGTGCATGCAACTCTTGACCGCGCTCAAAGCGCTTGCCCAACAGACGCAGTTCCTGCCGACCGCCGAGAAACTGATAGTCGGTCAGCTGCGCGCCGAGTACATCGTGATACGACAGGCCATCGCGCCACTCCAGCGCCGCCAGTCGCGCACTCCCGGCGAGATTCGACTCGCCCACACGGAGACCGCGAAACATCGGCGACGCCGCGCTGACGGCCGGTTCAACCAGCAAGCTGAATTCGTCGCGCGTCTCCACCTCCAGACGAACACCGCCGGCCTCGTCGTCATACACGCGAATGCGCGCGTCCTGCAGGAACGGCTGGGCGCGAAGAATGCGCTCCGATTCGGCGCGGCGAATCTGATTGCACGGTTCCCCGCGATGCAGCAAGAGATAGCGCCGCACCACGTTGTCTCTCGTGGTCTCATGCAGCGTGCGCGCGCCGCGTCGCAGAAACTCAAACCGCGCCGGCACGCGATCGGTGTACGGCGGTTGCGTGAGAATGACGATGTCGCTGATCGTCTGCCCCGCACATCCGGCGACGGGCAAACGTCCGCGGCTCAGCGATGGTGGCTGTCTCACAGCGCCTGGGCGTGAATTCTGCCCGCTCGCTCGATACGCCGGTGCGATGGCGACCACTATCGCCACCAGCGCCGGAACGACGCGCATCACTTGCCCAAGCGACGCTTGAGCTCCGCCAAACGCGATTCCGCGTCGGCTTCCTTCTCGGCCCGCGTGGCCCGCGCGGGGGGGGCGGGGGGCGGAGCAAGGGGGCGAGGGTGGGGGGG
>CBHTUR010000046.1:0-28001 GCA_966096095.1 uncultured Gemmatimonadaceae bacterium
CCCACCACGCCGATCACGGCCTGGCGATCGTGAATCTTGGTGAGGAGTTCCGTCTTGGACATATCGTAGTCTCAGGTGAGCGGACGACTAGCGCCCGTAGAAGCTGCGTACGGCACCAACTACTTCATCGCGCTGCGCCGCGGTCAACTCCGGATACACGGGCAACGAAATCACTTCTTTGGCCGCACGTTCGCTCTCGGGGAACTGCCCTGCCTTGTATCCGAGATACGCAAAGCACGGCTGCAAGTGCAGCGGCAACGGATAGTAGACCGAATTGCCGATGCCCTTGGTCTTTAGGTGATCCTGGAGCGCTTCGCGCTTGGCCGCGCGCACCGTGTACTGATTGTAGATCGAGGTGTTCGCCGGATCGATGTACGGCGTCACGATTTCCGCGACGTCGGCAAAGGCCTGATCGTAGTACGCCGCGTTCGCACGACGCGCCGCGCTCCACGACTCGAGATGAGGCAGCTTAGCCAACAACACGGCCGCCTGCAGCGTATCGAGCCGGCTGTTATAGCCCACCATCTCGTGGAAGTACGTCTTTCGACCACCGTGTACGCGGAGCTTGGTGAGCGCGTCGTTGTGCGCATCGCTCTGCGTCACCATCATGCCGCCGTCGCCATAGCCGCCAAGGTTTTTTGACGGGAAAAAGCTGAACGTGCCGATCGCGGCGGCCTCGCCGGCCATCACGCGACGTCCATCGATCATTCGGCTCGCGCCAATCGTCTGCGCAGCGTCTTCGATGACCGGGACGGCACCGGCCGCCTTCACGATGTGCTCGATTGGCGCCATCTGCCCGAAGAGATCGACCGCAATCACCGCCTTCGTGTTCGAACGAACCGCCGCCGCGACCGCGTCGCCGGTGACGTTGAACGTGCGTGGATCGATATCGACGAAGACGGGACGCGCGCCAACGTTATGGACAGCGCCGGCAGTCGCGAAGAATGTGAACGGCGTCGTGACGACTTCATCGTCGCGACCCACTCCGAGTGCCCGCAGCGCGAGCAAGATCGCGTCGGTGCCGTTCGCGCATCCGATCGCGTATTTCGTCTGGGACAGTTCGGCGACGCGCGCTTCAAGCGCTGGCACCTGCGCGCCGAGAATAAACGTCTGCTCGTTTACGACATCCATCATCGCGGCGACGACCGCGTCTTTGATGGTGGCGTGCTGTGCCTTGAGATCGAGTAGAGGAACCGACATGCGTCGTGAGGTCGATAATGAAGAAGGCGGCGTAATCAGATACTGACGCGCAACGGCAGCGGCACATCACGTCCGGTCTTGGCCGACTCATAGATCCCGAGAATCAGCTCCAGCGACTTACGACCGGCCCGTCCATCGGTATCGGGTACCGCTTCGCCCCGAAGAACGGCAACCACGTTGCGGTAGTACGCCTCGTGCCCAAACCCATACACGGTCGGCGGATTGGTGTTCGCCTGCTCGATGAGCTTGTCGTCATCGTCGTAGTCGGCGAAGGTCCAGTGCTCGACCTTGTTCACCGCCGTCCCGCCGATCTTGACCGTGCCTTTCTCGCCGAGAATCGTGATCGATCCCTCGAGATTCTTCGGAAACGTCAGCATCGTGACTTCGATCGTGCCGATCGCGCCGGAGCGAAACTTGAGCACCGCGACACCGGAATCTTCGGCTTCGATGCGCCGCGCCATCGTGGCCGTCTTGGCCATCACGCTCTCGACCGGCCCAACGAGCCACTGAATCAGATCGACGTAATGCGACGCCTGATTCATGAACGCGCCGCCGTCGAACTCCCAAGTGCCACGCCACGGCGCCTGATCGTAATAGTCCTGAGGTCGAGTCCAGCGCACGGTGCAATTGGCCATGTAGATGCGCCCGAAACGACCGCGATCGATGGCACGCTTGAGCAACTGAATGGGCGGATTCAGCCGATTCTGCTTCACCACGAACAGGTGGACGCCGTGATCATCGCACGCTTGCACCAACGCATCGGCGCTCGCGAGCGAGATGCCCATCGGCTTTTCGCTGATGACGTGACGTCCGGCCTTCGCCGCCAGGATGCCATGCGCCGGGTGTAGTCCCGACGGCGTGGCAATCACAACCGCATCACTCGGCACCTGCGACAGCATTTGTTCGTAGCTTGTAAACCACGGAACCCGCTGCGATTCGCCGGCTTCACGCGCTCGCGATTCGACGACGTCGCAGACGGCAACCAATTCCAGGTCCGTGAGCTTCGCGATCGCGTCGAAGTGATTCTTGCTGATGCGACCACAGCCGACGAGTGCAAGACGAATGGGGCGATCGCCCGCGATGATTCGCTCGGTCATGATTCCTCTTCTCTGGTCGCCGCCGCGAGCGGCTGCACATGTTCGCCGCGGCGCTCGTACAACGCACCGGTGCCGGCACAGCGCAGCCGTTCGACGGTCACCGTCGATTCGGCTTCGACGCGCTCCAGGCGGAAGCCGGCCTCTGACATCCAGCCAAGTCGCCGAGCGGGAACGCCCGCCATCAGCGCATACGCGGGCACGTCACGATTGATGACCGCACCCGCGCCGATGAACGCATACGCACCGAGCGTGACGCCACAAACGATGGTCGCGTTCGCGCCGATGCTAACGCCGCGCTGCACGTGCGTACGACGATATTCGTCTTTGCGTGATACCGCGCTACGCGGATTGTACACGTTGGTGAACACCATCGAAGGTCCACAGAACACGTCGTCATCGAGCACGACGCCCTCGTAGACCGACACGTTGTTCTGGATCTTCACGTTGTTGCCAATCGTGACGCCGTTCATCACGACGACATTCTGCCCGAGCGAACAGCGCTCGCCGATGACGGCGCCGCCAAGCACGTGGCAAAAATGCCAGACGCGTGTGCCGGCACCAATCACGGCGCCGTCATCGACGTACGCCGACTCGTGTACCTGGGCGCCCGCTGCGAGGCGGACCTGCGTCCCGACATGTCCGTCTCCGGGACTGGTCACCATGCTGCCCGCGCGCGCGCCGGTGCTCATGCGTTGGGCGCGGTGAGTACCGCGTTCCACTCCTGCAGCGACTTCACCGACGGCTCACGCGATTGCCGCGCGGCGATCGCTTCCGCGGCCGCGTTGGCGGCCGAGAGCGTGGTGGTATACGGCACGCGATTCGCGATGGCGGCCTGCCGCAGTTTTTCATCGTCGACTTGCGCGTGCTTGCCAAGCGGCGTGTTCACAAGCAGCTGCACATCGCCGTTGAGGATGAGATCTACACCGTGCGGTCGTCCCTCGTGCACTTTGAGCACGGTCTCGACACTCACGCCGCGCTCGCGCAGGAATGTCGCGGTACCGCTCGTTGCGAACAGCTTGAAACCCAAGCCACTCAACTTGACGGCAAGGCCGACCGCGTTGGCTTTGTCCGAGTTGTTCAACGTCAGGAATGCAGCACCGGAGCGCGGCAGTGCGTTATCGGCGGCCAGCTGCGATTTGAGAAACGCCGTACCGAAGTCCTCATCGATGCCCATGACTTCCCCGGTGGATCGCATTTCGGGGCCGAGCACGGGATCGAACTCACGGAACTTGTTGAACGGAAAGACTGCTTCCTTGACGCTGAAGAAGGGCGGCACGATTTCTTTCGTGAACCCAACCTGCGCGAGCGTTTCACCCAGCATGAGTCGCGCAGCCACTGACGGCAACGAGACGCCGATCGCTTTCGAAACGAACGGCGCAGTGCGCGATGCGCGCGGGTTCACCTCAATGACGTATACCACGCCGTCTTTGTACGCGTACTGCACGTTGATCAGGCCAACAACATTCAACGCTTTCGCGAAGGCGATGGTGTGCGCCTTCATCTGCGCCACGGCGGCTGGCGGAATGAGATACGGTGGCAACACGCACGCCGAATCGCCTGAGTGGATTCCGGCGCTCTCGATGTGCTCCATCACGGCGCCGATCACCACGTCGGTGCCATCGCTCAGCGCGTCAACGTCAGCCTCAAAGGCGTCTTCGAGGAAGCGATCCACCAGTACGGGACGCTCCTCGCTCACGCGTGCCGCGCGCTCGAAGTAGTCGCGCAGCGACGCCGCGTCGTGCACGATTTCCATCGCGCGACCACCGAGCACATAGGACGGACGCACCAGCACGGGGTAGCCAATTCCGTCGGCAATCGTGACCGCTTCATCGACACTGGTCGCCGTGCCGTTGGCCGGCTGCTCGATACCCAGTTCGCGCGCAATCTTCTCGAACCGTCGCCGGTCTTCGGCGATATCGATCGAATCGGGCGAGGTGCCAAGGATGCGCACGCCAGCCGCTTCGAGCGCGCGCGTGAGCTTGAGTGGAGTCTGTCCACCGAGCTGCACGATTACGCCGACGGGTTTTTCGCGGTGCACAATTTCCAGCACGTCCTCGAGCGTGAGCGGCTCGAAGAAGAGCTTGTTCGAAATGTCGAAGTCGGTGGAGACCGTCTCGGGATTCGAATTGACCATGACGGTCTCGTAGCCCTGCGCGCGCAGCGCCAACACGGCACGCACGCAGCAGTAATCGAACTCCACGCCCTGCCCGATGCGATTCGGGCCCGAGCCGAGAATAACCACTTTCTCTCGCCCTTCGGTGATCGCTTCGTTCTCTTCGTCGTAATTGCCATAGAGATACGGTGTGCTGGATGGGAATTCACCCGCACACGTATCGATCATCTTGTACGACGGCCGCACGTCCAGCGACCAGCGACGAGCGCGTGCATCGAGTTCCGATTCCTTGCGCAACGCGCCGAGCTGTCGATCGCTGAAGCCCAGGCGTTTCATGCGCCGCATGACATCGGCATCAACCGTCGACTGCGCCTGATACCACGACTCTGCATCGAGCAATTCGCGCATTTGATCGAGGAACCAGGGATCGATGCCGGTGATGCGGTACAATTCAGCGGTATCGAGCCCGTGCGCCATCGCGCGCTTGAGCTGGAAAATGCGTTCCGGCGTGGGACGACGCAGGGCGCCACGCAGTTCCTCCACCGAGTCTTCGCGCAAGCGATCGTCACTCAGTCGCTCGCCGATGACCCAGCCGGCACGTCCCGTTTCGAGCGCGCGCAATGCCTTCTGGAACGCCTCTTTGAACGTGCGGCCAATCGCCATCGACTCACCGACCGACTTCATCTGCGTGGTCAGCCCCGGATCGGCGGCGGCAAATTTCTCAAACGCGAATCGCGGACACTTCACGATGACGTAGTCGAGCACGGGCTCGAAACTCGCCGGCGTCGTCTTCGTGATGTCATTCGGCACTTCATCAAGCGTGTAGCCGACGGCCAGTTTGGCACCGATGCGCGCAATCGGGAATCCCGTCGCCTTCGACGCGAGCGCCGACGAACGCGACACGCGCGGGTTCATCTCGATCACAATCAACTCACCCGTGGTCGGGCTGACGGCGAACTGAATGTTACAGCCGCCGGCGTCGACGCCGATTTCGCGGATGATTGCAACGGCCGCGTCACGCATGACCTGATACTCACGGTCGGTGAGCGTCATCGCCGGCGCCACCGTGATCGAATCACCGGTGTGCACACCCATCGGATCGAGATTTTCGATTGAGCAGACGATCACCACATTGTCGGCACAATCGCGCATCACTTCGAGTTCGAACTCCTTCCATCCGAGCAGCGAGCGCTCGATAAGCACCGAATGCACCGGTGACAAGTCGAGACCGCGCCGGACGATGTTCTCGAACTCCTCTCGATTGTAGGCGATACCACCACCGGTACCGCCGAGCGTGAATGACGGACGAATGATGGCCGGATAGCCAGTGCCTTCGACGGCAGCAAACGCCTCATCGAGCGAGGTGACCGTACGACCGGTCGGGCACTTGAGCCCAATCTTCTCCATCGCATCGGCGAAGAGCTTGCGATCTTCCGCCACGCGAATTGCGCGCGCGTTCGCGCCGATCAATTCGCAGCCGTACTTCTCCAGCACGCCGCTGTCGTACAAGGCGAGGGCGACGTTGAGTGCCGTCTGACCGCCCATTGTCGGCAGCACCGCGTCCGGGCGCTCGCGCGCGATCACCTTCTCGACGAACTCCGGGGTCACCGGCTCGATGTACGTCCGATCGGCGAATTCCGGATCGGTCATGATCGTCGCGGGATTCGAATTCACGAGAACGACTTCGTATCCCTCTTCGCGCAATGCCTTCGTGGCCTGCGTCCCGGAGTAGTCGAACTCGGCGGCCTGCCCAATCACGATCGGCCCAGAGCCGATAACGAGAATGCGGTGCAGGTCAGAGCGTCGCGGCATGTATCAGATCGTCGATGATGTCGTCGAAGGCGCGGGTGGCGCGCCAGCCAGTAGTGTCCATCAGTTTGCGCGGATCGCCGACGAGCGATGGCACGTCGACCGGTCGGACCAGCGCCGGATCGACTTCGATGGGCGACGGCACGCCAACGCGTTCGCGCACCCGTTGAACCACCTCGGCCACCGACCAGCCCTGCCCGCTCGCCACGTTATAGGCCTCGCCGGGCGCTCCGCGTTGCAGCAGCGAAATATACGCAGACACCACATCACTTACATGCAAGAAATCACGCACCGGCGTGGTATTTCCAACGGTGATCGGCGCTCCGCTCGCCGCCGTGCGCAGCGCGAGCGCGCGCGCAACCATCGCGGGAAGGAGGAAGCGCGGCTCCTGACCCGGTCCGCTGTGATTGAAGCTGCGGGCGACCACGACGCGAAGACCAGTTGCGCGCCAGTGCTGCAGCGCCAGTACCTCTTGAGCCGCCTTCGTCGCGGCGTAGACCGTCCGGGGCCATTGTGCGGCGCTTTCGGTAATCGGAGCCGGGTCGTCGTGGCGGCCGTATTGTTCGGCGCTCCCGACAATGAGCACCGTCGGCTCGACGCCGTCGTCACCTCGCTGCTGCTCAAGATGATGCAGCAACCGCGCGGTGGCCGTGACATTCGTCTCCCACGCGAGCGCGGGGTCGGCCGCCGCCGTTGGCAAATGCGAGATGGCCGCGAGGTGCACCACCGCGTCGGGTCGTGCCTCGCGGACCACGTGCGCGACATAGGCATCGTCGCGCAGATCGCCACCGAGCCAGTGCAACGCACCACGCTCGCCGACTCGCGCCTCGTCGGCATGTGCCGACAGCGCAAGGCCCACCACGTCGTGCCCGGCGGTACGTAAGGCGTCGGTCAGATAGCGACCGACAAATCCGGCGGCGCCCGTTACGAGCGCGCGCACCGGCGGGGCGAAATCGCGACGTCGGCGAAAGCGGACTCGCTCACCGCGCCGACGTGCCGTGCAGTCCGGCGTGCTTGTAGCGCGCCATGTCGGCGTCGACCATCATCTCGACGAGCTGCTTGAGCGATACCTGAGGCGTCCAGCCCAGTTGCGCCTTCGCCTTCGACGGATCGGCCACCAGCAGATCGACTTCGGCCGGCCGGAAGAATCGCTCGTCGTGCACGACAAACTCGCGGTAGTCGAGCCCGACCGACCCAAACGCCATCTCGAGGAATTCGCGCACGGCGTAGGTCTCGCCCGTACCGATCACGTAGTCATCGGGCGTGTCTTGCTGCAACATGCGCCACATCGCTTCGACGTAGTCGCCGGCGAAGCCCCAGTCACGTCGTGCGTCGATGTTGCCGAGTCGCAGTTCCTTCTGCAAACCGAGCTTAATGCGCGCGACACCGTCGGTGATTTTGCGCGTGACGAATTCGAGTCCACGGCGCGGCGACTCGTGATTAAAGAGAATGCCGGAGACCGCGAAGAGGTCGAAGCTCTCACGGTAGTTCACTGTGATCCAATGACCGTAGACTTTGGCCACGCCGTACGGTGAGCGAGGATAGAAAGGCGTGGACTCGCGTTGCGGCGTTTCCACGACTTTGCCGAACTGTTCACTCGAACTGGCCTGATAAAAGCGCGCACTCGGCGCGGCTTTGCGCATCGCCTCAAGCATGCGCGTGACGCCGAGGGCCGTGAACTCGCCAGTGAGCACGGGCTGCTGCCAGGACGTCTGCACAAAACTTTGCGCCGCGAGATTGTAGATCTCGACCGGCTTCGTCGCCTGCACGAC
Source organism: uncultured Gemmatimonadaceae bacterium (assembly GCA_966096095.1). GTDB lineage: Bacteria > Gemmatimonadota > Gemmatimonadetes > Gemmatimonadales > Gemmatimonadaceae > Gemmatimonas. The sequence goes on from CBHTUR010000046.1 coordinate 7,992, forward strand.
ATCGGTCAGAGACGTTTGATCCAGCAGATCGGCGGAAACGAGTTCGATCTTGTCGACGAGATGGGCAATACGTTCGTAGGGCGTCGTCGACGAGCGGCGCACGACACCGACGACGTGATAGCCTTTCGCGAGCAGCAGTTCGGCGAGGTACGAGCCATCCTGGCCGGTGATGCCGGTAATGAGCGCAGTTTTCAACGGAGCTTTACCGAGAGAGAAGGATCACGGAGCGTGCACCGCGAGCGGCGAACGATCCGTCCAACAACGTGTCGATATACAAAACGGGGAGCCCGAGTAATCGCGAGCTCCCCGCCGTGTGCCACAGTGCTCACCCTCAGGCGACGGCGACCTGACCGCGCGGCGCGCGCTTGATCTTGCCGGCGGCGAGACAGCGCGTGCAGACCTTCACCTTGATGATCGTGTCCCCTTCGAGGGTGCGCACGACCTGCAGGTTGGGGCGCCAGGTGCGACGCGTTTTGTTGTTGGCGTGTGAGACGTTGTTTCCGAACGTGACGCCCTTGTCGCACACGTAGCAGCGATTGCGATTGATAGCCATGAGTGTGCGCCTCAGCTGAGAATCAGTTCGATGCGCGCCATCTCAGCGCCGTCACCCTTGCGGTGTCCGGTCTTGAGAATGCGCGTATATCCACCCGGGCGCGTGACGAACTTCGGGCCAATCTCCTGGAAGAGTTTGTCCGCGGCTTCGCGCTTGTGGACGTGCTTGCCGGCGAGCCGGCGCGCGTGGAGCGTGCCGGTACGGGCCTTGGTGATGAGCTTCTCGACGAACGGGCGGAGTTCCTTCGCCTTGGCTTCCGTCGTTTCGATTGCGCCCTGCTCGATGAGCGAAGTCGCGAGGTTGCGGAGCAGCGCGAGGCGCTGCTCACTGGTCCGCCGCAGTTGGCGGTTGGCTTTACGGTGGCGCATGGAGATTAATCCTCGTCGTCGTCGTCATCAGGCGCATTTTCGGCCGCGCGGCTGGGCGCCGTGCCCATGTCGATAATGCGGACGCCGTCCGCACTCTCTTCATAGCGCATTCCGAAGTTGAGCCCTTCCTTCTCGAGCAGCGCGGCGATTTCCTGCAACGACTTCTTACCGAAGTTCTTGACTTGCAGAATCTGCGCCTCGGTCTGGCGAACCAGATCGCCGAGCGAGCGGATGTTGGAATTCTTGAGTGAATTGACCGAGCGAACCGAGAGTTCGAGATCGTCGATCGGAGTACGGAACAGTTCCGCCAGGCGGAGCGCGTCGCTGTTGGCGCCGTCGCCGCCCGCGCCGGGCTGCGCCGATGCCGATGACCCAAATCCAACGAAGTACTGGAAGTGAGTCTGCGCCAGCGCGGCCGCGTAGCTGACGGCTTCCTCGGGCGACATCGTGCCGTTGGTTTCGACCGTGAGCGTCAGGCGGTCGTAGTCGGTGCGCTGACCCACGCGCGTTTCCGCGACGGTGAAGTTGGCGCGGCGCACCGGGTTGTAGATGGCATCGATCCGCACGACGTCAACCGGCAAGTTCTTGTCGGACGGGTGCTGATCGCTCTCGATATAGCCACGTCCCTTGTTGACGTAGAGCTCGACGTTGAAGTCGCGATCGTCGGTCACCGTGAAGATGTGGTGCGCCGGATCGATCACGCGCGTGCCGCCGGAGACCTGAATGTCGGCGGCCGTGACCGCGCCCGCGCCGGACTTGGTGATGCGCAGAATGGTCTGCTCGACGTCGTCGGGCAGGGCCAGCGTCAGCGTCTTGAGGTTGCCGATAATCTGATGCACGTCTTCCACGACGCCCGGGATGGTCTGGTGCTCGTGCACCACGCCATCGATCCGGAACGCCCACACCGCCGAGCCACGGAGCGACGACAACAGCAGTCGACGCATCGCGTTGCCCAACGTGTGACCGAAGCCGCGTTCGAGCGGCTGCAGTCGGAATTCTGCGAGATTGGGCGAGTCCTCGCGCTTGGTGGCTTCTACCAGCTGCGGACGAACCAGTCCAGAGAGATCGATCGTTGCCATGAGTTCTTGTGTCGTTAAGTGATCACGTCGATGCGTGGTGCATCGACGACGCGCTGCCTCGCCCCGCCGCGTGGCAGCCCCGTAAGGGAGTGCGGGTCCCGATCGTGCTACAACAACTGCAACTGCCACCACAAACCGATCTAAGTGTTCAGTGCTCAGTAGGAGTTTTCAGTAGTCAGAATACTCCGACCACTGAAAACTCAAACCGACGACTGACGACTTAAAGCAGTTCGTTGTCCTTACTTCGAGTACAGTTCGACGACCAGCTGTTCCTGCGCGGCGAGCGGGATGCTCGTACGCGCCGGCTTCTCGAGCACGCGGCCGCTGAACGTGTCCTTGTCGACGGCGATCCACGACAGCGACGCACCACGCGCGGCCTGTTCCATCGCGGCCTGCACGAGCACGAGTTCGCGCGACGACTGCTTCACGCGGACTTCTTCACCCGGGCGCACCTGATACGACGGCACGTCGAGGATACGCTGCTTCACTTCGATGTGGCGGTGACGGATGAGCTGACGCGCGGCCTTGCGGCTGGGCGCGAAACCCATGCGATAGATCACGTTGTCGAGGCGCGTTTCGAGCGCTGCCAACAGGTTGTGACCGGTGATGCCTTGCTGCGTCGCCACGCGTTCGAACGTGTTGCGGAACTGCTTTTCGGAGATGCCATACATGCGCTTGATCTTCTGCTTCTCGCGCAGCTGCTTGGCGTATTCCGACATCTTCTTGCGACGCGCCGTGGCCTGACCGTGCTGACCGGGAGCGTACGGACGACGCTCAACCGGGCACTTTTCGGTAAAGCACTTGGTGCCCTTGAGGAACAACTTCTGCCCTTCGCGGCGGCACTGACGGCAGCTGGGTCCAGTATAGCGTGCCATGATCAGACTCTCCGACGCTTGGGGGGACGGCAGCCGTTGTGCGGAATCGGCGTGACGTCACGAATGGACTTGACCTGCAGGCCAGCGGCGGCGAGCGCCTGAATGGCCGACTCACGACCGGAGCCTGGTCCCTGCACGCGCACATGCACGCGGCGCACCCCGGCCGTGAGCGCTTCACGCGCGCACTGTTCGGAGGCCACCGTAGCGGCGAACGGCGTGGACTTCTTGGATCCCTTGAAACCCGCCTTGCCGGCCGAGCCCCATGACACGGCGTTGCCGTGCATATCGGTGATCGTGATGGTCGTGTTGTTGAACGTGGCGCTGACGTGGGCGATGCCTTCGGCCTCGACGACGCGCTTGGTTTTCTTCGCGGTAGCCATGGTTTACTTGGTCACCTTCTTCTTGCCCGCGATAGCGCGGCGCGGCCCCTTCTTGGTGCGCGCGTTGGTGTGCGTGCGCTGACCGCGCACCGGCAACCCACGACGATGACGGGTGCCACGGTATGAACCGATGTCCATGAGGCGCTTGATGTTCATCGCCACTTCGGTGCGCAAGGCACCTTCGACGCGATGATTGCGCTCAAGTTCCTGACGGAGCTTGTTGACGTCGGAATCGGACAAATCGCGCACACGCTGCGCCGGGCTCACACCCGTTGCCGCGAGAATGCGCTGAGCGGTCTTGCGACCGATGCCGAAGATGTAGGTAAGGCCGATCTCAACCTTCTTTTCACGCGGGAGATCGACGCCTGCGATGCGTGCCATAGTCTGTGCGCTCCCTTAGCCCTGACGCTGCTTGTGCTTGGGATTGCGCTTGCAGATGATGCGAGTCACGCCCTGTCGCTTCACGACCTTGCAGTGCTCACAAATCGGCTTGACGCTGCTGCGAACTTTCACGGTAGACCTCAGCGCTTCCGCGCTGACGGAGTCTCCCGCACCTGAAATCTCAGGCCGGCTGGACTCCCCATGTGTTCATCACGCGTGAAGCATCTGCGAGTGACGAACAAGTCGTCACAACGAGATTCCGCGCACGCGTGAAGCGAAAGTGGCCGGCGGATCGGCCGAGAACGCGAACCGGCCAAAGACCGGTCAGCCCTTGATCTTAGCCGAGTCGGTCAGAGGTGACAACCCCCTGATGTGGCGGGATTTAGGGCCGCCGGGTTCTCACTTCAACGAGGCGACCACCGTCGCCATTGCCGCCGCCGGATCGGCCGCCGCCGTCACGGCGCGGCCCAGAATCAGCCAGTTCGCGCCCGCGTCCGCCGCGTCCCTCGGCGTCATTATCCGCTTTTGATCATGCGCTTCGCCGCCCGGCAACCGTATTCCCGGAACAAGAATGCCAAACTCGTCGCCGCGGGCGGCCCGAACCGCCGCCGCCTCGTGACCGGAGCACACGACGCCCCTGGCCCCCGCCCGCTGCGTCACCTGTGCCAGTCGTTGAACCTCAGTCGACACGTCGACGATTTCGCGCCCCCAAGCTTCGCCGACGGCGATGCCATCGAGGCTCGTCAGGATGGAGACCCCGAGAATGCCGCACGACGCCCCCGCCCCTTCGACGGCCGCACTGATCATGCTCGATCCACCTGAGGCGTGGACCGTCAGCAGCGAGGCGCCGTGCTGCGCCGCGCGATGCGCCGCCGCGGCGACGGTGTTGGGGATGTCGTGCAATTTCAAATCGAGAAAGACTTGCTTGCCGCTCGCGCGGAGCCAGTCCACGATCGCCGGGCCTTCCGCAGTGAACAGCTCCAGGCCGACTTTGAAAAAGCGCGCCGATGAGCCCAACTGATCGACCAGGCGTTTGGCGGCAAAGGCGTTCGGAACGTCGAGCGCCACGATCGGCACGGCGCGCGTCGCCGTGGCAGCGAGGCTCGGTGAGGCGGGCATTATGCCGTCGGCCATTGGAGAGATCCGGAGAGTGTACGGAGATCGCGAAGTCCGCGCGCGTCGGCCCATTCGGCAAGACCGCGGGCGATGCGTTCCGGTGCGCGCGGATCGCGCAGCGCGGCGGTTCCGACGCCCACGAGAGACGCCCCCGCCATGAAGTACTGGAGCGCGTCGTCCGCGGTGGAGATGCCACCGAGTCCGATGATCGGGACCTGCGGCATCGCTTTCGCCACGCGCCAGGTGGCGAGCACACCGATCGGGAGGAGAGCGGGCCCACTTACGCCGCCCGTGCCGAAGCCGATACGCGGACGCTGATGTTCGGTATCGATGACGAGCCCCGGCATGGTATTGACCAAGGTCAAACCGTTGGCGCCGTGGTCGACGGCATTGCGAGCAGCGTCGACCACGCCGCCTCCAAGTGTCGGCGACAGTTTGACAAAGATCGGTCGCGCCGTGACTGCGCGCACCGAGGTTACGAGTGACGCGAGCGCCGACGGATCGGCTCCGAATTCAAGACCGCCTGACTTGACGTTCGGACAACTCACATTGAGTTCGAAGGCATCCACGCCGCGCTCGTCGGTGAGGCCGCGCACCACCGATACGAAGTCATCAATGCTGTTGCCGACGACGTTTATGAGGACACGCAGCTCCGCGTCGCGCGCGACAAGCCACGGGAGCGCATCGCGCCTCACCACGTCGAGCCCCGGGTTCGCCAAACCGATCGCGTTGATCATGCCGCCAGCGAACTCGCTCACGCGCAGCGGCTTGTTGCCATGTCGCGGCTCCACGCTGACGGCCTTCGTTGCGATGGCGCCAATGGCACCGAGGTCAACCACGTCGTCGATTTCCTGACCATAACCGGCCGTGCCGGAGGCGAGGACGACGGGATTGCGGAAGCTCAACCCCGCGACGGAAGTCGCAGCAAGTGTCACGGTCGGATATTAGCGGAAGCGCCGCCGCGAGGCGACGCACGCAGCTTTCGAACACTGTCCGACCAGAGGCGGACGGTTTCGTTCCAACGCACGGTCAGCAACGGCGGCGCCGCGACGAAGTCGGGACGGGTGGCCGGGTCCTCGCCGCGCGCCCATGCCGCCACCGCGGTGGTGGGATAATCGCGCTCAAGACGCGCGCGCAAGATCGCCGCACTATCGGGCGACAGCACTGACGCAGCATACAACGCCTGCGCGGCAAACGGCGACGCCGGCAATTCCTGCGGAATGCTGAGGAAGACCGCCCGCGCGAGTGGCAGCGCGCGCAGCGAATCACGCGCGACCTCCGCGGCCAGAAAGCGCGCCGCGCCCGTGGGTTCCGATTGCACTGAGAACATACGGAAAAGCAGCAGCTGCTCATTGATTCGCCGCCCGTACGTCGTTCGACGCGTGGCGCTGTCTGGAATCGACACGAGAGAATCGAACTCGCGCAGCGAGGCGATACGTTTGAGCGGCTGATAGGCAAGGCGCGCGGCAGCCTCGCGATCCGTCACGGTGTCGCGCCCGGCGAGCGCGCGTGCCGCCAGCAAGTGCTGGCGCGCCAACGTATCGCGCTCTGCTCGCAAATTGAGATCGCCCAGCGTCAGGTGCATCGCCGCACGACTCGCGTCGCGCACCCGCGCCAGGTCGTAGGCGCGAACAACACGCTCGGCGCCGTCCGAGTAGCCGGCGAAGGCCAACTCGCGCACGGCCCGCGCGGCATCGTCGCGATAATCGCCGCGTTGCGCGCGCTCGACCAGCAGCGATTCAACGCGAGGATACTCCTGCGCCGCGAGCGACGACAGCACCAACTCCCAAGGCAGCGCGCTGTCGTTCAACGTGGCCAGGTACTGCGACACGGCGTCTCGATCTCCGGCGGCGAGCGCCGCGCGCGCCGCCCACACGTGCGCACGACGTGCGGTCTCGCGATCGCGAACGTCGAGCAGCGAATCAAGACGCGCTCGTGCGGCCGGCAGATGCGCCGATTGTACATCGCACGCACCGAGTGCGAGGCGCGCCCGATCCCGCTCGTCTTCGCGCAACGCAGCGCCGGCGAGAAACTCCGTCAGTCGCGGCACGGCGCGATCGCACTGCCCGCCGTAGGCGCCACTGGTGCCTGCGAGGTAGAGCGCGCGCGAACGCCACTTCGACCTTGGGTGTCGAGCCAGCACCGATTCAGCGGCCGTGACCGACGCCTGAAAAAGTGGTTGCGCGGCGCTTTCGTTGTTGCGACGCACGAGCGCGTCGGCGTCCTTGGCCGCCGTCTGCGCGTTGTAGATGCCGTTGAAGTAGACGCAGCCGGTGAGCGCAAATACGCCCAACACCAACAGCCGCGCTCCGAGCCGGGACATCGTGCGCACGCGCACTGACGCTGGCGAAGTGACGAGGCTCACGGCGACGTGCCAACCTTTCGTTCGTACTGCGCCAGAAACTGCTCTGTCGCTGCAGCAAGTGACTCAGCGAGCGTACGCTGATTGGCCGGATCGGACATGTACTGCGACTCAGCGCGGTTGCTGCCAAATCCGATTTCGACTAGCACGGCCGGCATGAATGCCTTCACTAACACCATGAAGCCGGCCTGTTTCACTCCACGACTGGGGCCCGGATGAACGCGGGCCATTCCGCTCTGCATAAAATCGGCCAATCGCGACGATTCGCGCAGATGTTCGTTTTGCGCCATGTCGCGCATAATGAAACCGAGCGGATCGCTCGCGGAAACGTCAGCCGACGTTTCAAACTTCACGACTTCGTTTTCCATTGCCTCGACGCGGCGTTCGTCTTCCGTTTTCGCCTCCGCGAGGAAATACGTTTCGTAGCCGCGTGCGCCGCCGGGTTGCGTCCAACGAGGATTGGCGGCGTTCACGTGAATGGAAACGAACGCATCGCCCTTCGCCTGATTGGCAATCTTCCCACGATCGCCGAGCGCAATCAGCGTGTCCGAGGTACGCGTCATGATGACCGTGATTCCGCGCTGCTCCAGCGCCGCCTTCAACTGACGCGCGACGGCGAGCGTGATGTCCTTCTCGTAGACCTTGTTGGTTGCTCCGATGGGGCCGGACATACCTTTGTCCACGCCACCGTGACCTGCATCGACGATCACGACGCGTTGACGCGCTGCGGCGCGCTCGCTTGGACGATCTGATGCACGCGGCGGCGATGACGATGGCGAGGATTTCAGCGCGCTCGAGGATGCGGTGGGCGAGCGAGACGAGACCGCACCAAACCGACGCAGCTCGCGCTGATCCGCGTCGAAGATGACGCCGGAGACCGCGCGGGGGAGCACATCGCGCACGAGCGCAAACGGAAGGAACACCCGACCGTTCTGCCGATAGACGCCGGTGCCGATGGTCCAGACGTCGTCGCCTACGCGAACGCCGGCCCGACCGATCTCCACGTCGAGACGATCATCGCCGACTTGCAGATGATACTTATCAGCGCCGTCCGCCACGAACGTGGCTCCGAGCGCCTCGCTCAGCAGATCGGCCCGCATCGCGAGACCGCCCTCGGGGTGCGCCACGGTCGGCACTTGCCGACGACGATCGCCAAAGAGCACCGGCAAGGGCGGTGTGGAGGCCGCGGCCACCTGCAGCGCGCACGCGAGAGCAGCAAGCAACATCGGGCTTACCGCGTCCGCAACGCGCGTGCGATTTCACGCTCGGCGTCCTTCTTTTTCAGGTCTTCGCGTTTGTCGTGTTGCTGCTTTCCACGCACCAGCGCCAGACGCACTTTCACGTGACTCTTGGCCCAGTACAAATCGAGCGGCACCAAGGTGAGCCCCTGCCGTTCAACCGAACCGATGAGGCGACGAATCTCGCGCTTGTGCAGCAGCAGCTTTCGCGTGCGCGTCGGCTCGTGATTGAACACGTTGCCGTGACCGTATGCGCCGATGTGCAGGTTCAACAGGAACACCTCGCCTCCGTTCACGATGCCAAACGCGTCGGTCAGGTTGGCGCGACCATCGCGCAGGGCCTTGACCTCCGTGCCGGTGAGAACAATGCCTGCTTCCCACGTATCGAGGATTTCGTAGTCATGTCGCGCGCGCTTGTTCCGCGCGATGACTTCGATGGGGGTGTCCGAGTCCTGTTTGGTCATTCTTCGTGGCAAATTAGTCAGTTGACTTCCCAATGGTGCACGGTCTATTCTTCCCCTCCCTGCCGGAGTGGTGGAATTGGTAGACGCGCTGCGTTCAGGGCGCAGTGCCCGCAAGGGCGTGCCGGTTCGAGTCCGGCCTTCGGCACTCAGGTCACATACCGAGCCGACCGTAATCAGGCGAGCGCATGGCGAAAGCCGTGCCTTCTCCGATTGTGGTCGGCTCGGTGCGTTGGTGCCGTTTGCGCGCTGGCGATGGTCGTCAGATGGTACGGACCACGACCTGCGTCCAGCCGCGGCGCCTAGGAGCGCAGCGCCGACGGTCGGATGTCGTCGGGCAGCGACGCCACGCCGAACACTTTGCGGAGCGCTTCGTTGGCCGTGTTGCGAGCCGACTGTACCAGCTGCGCGGCGCGCTCGACGTCGTTGGCCGATGGCGTGGACCGTCCAAGGCTCTCCATCAATACACGAGCCAAGCGAGTGGCGGGTGGTTCCGTGTTGCCGCGAACGGCCATCGCGGCCGAGTACTCTCTGAAGCGACCCGACCAGGCGGTGGTGTCGCTCGCGGAGGCGCTCACGCCGTCGTGCGCGCGCGCGGTCAACGCGTGCGCCACATCAGCGGCCGTCTGATCGTTCAGGGCATCCCGTTCGGCGACAATGAGTGCGACCGCTCGCCGCAGAAAGTCCATTTCTCGCCGCGCACGAGCCGCGTCACCGGCAACTCCACTGAGCCACGCAAGGTCGGCCGCTTCGGCCGGAGTGAGCACGGCATCGAGGTAGCGCTCCGCCCGGTGACGCCGCTCACGCGAGGCACGCCACTCTGCGATCAGCCCCATCGCTTGGTCAGCCTTGCAGAATGGGGAGCGCCGTGCCGCGCGTTTCGTGGCCCGCAAGCAGCCCTTCGAGCCCTACTCGCTCACGCACAACCGATTCGTCGGCGAGCAGATCGCTGAGCTTCACCCCTTCGAGCACGTCGTCGATTCGCTTTTGCAGCAATAACCACACTGGACGAATGCTGCAGTTCTCGGCTTCGGCGCACCGCGTGGAATCGACCGGATGCGTTACGCAGTGCAGATCGAAGGTGGCGAGCTCCGACGCTTGAATGACATCGCGCACCGAGATGGTCTCGGGCGCGCGGGCGAGCGAGTATCCGCCGCGCGCGCCGCGCGTGCTGTTGACGATACCGGCACGCCGCATGCGCAACAGGATTTGCTCGACGTAGTCACCGGGCAGTCGCTCCTTTGCCGCGATATCGCGACCGGTCACCGGCCCTGCGCTTGCTCGGCGCGCGAGATGCAGCGCGCAGATCAGCCCATATTCGGCCCACGTTGTGATGCGCATACGTCGAGTTTAGCACGATTGGGCGGAAGTCGCGAGGGCCGGATGCGCCCGCCCTCGTTCGTCAGCCGCCAGCGCTCACGTTATGCGCGCCACGCGGGACCCCGATGTCCGTCATTTTTCGCACGTCGAGCATCGACTCGAGATCGTCCGCCGGGAGGATATGCTCGCGCTGTACCAGCTCGCGAATGAGTACGCCCTCGCGCACCGATCGCTTGGCCAACTCGGCAGCTTTCGCGTAGCCGATGTGCGGCATCAGCGCGGTCGCCAGAGCGGCCGAGCGTTCCACCCAGTACTCGCACATTGCCTGATTCGCCTCGATACCGGCCACGCAGCGTGACGTGAGTGTCGTGATCGCGCTGGTGAGAATCTGCATCGACAGGAGCACGTTGTGCGCGATGACAGGCATCATCACGTTGAGCTCCAATTGGCCGTGCTCCGCGGCAATGGTGACGGTCGTGTCGCATCCGATCACCTGAAAGCACACCTGATTCACCATCTCGGGAATCGACGGATTGATTTTCCCCGGCATGATGGAGCTGCCGGGCTGCACGGCCGGCAATGTGATTTCATCGAGCCCTGTGCGTGGCCCTGACACCATGAGGCGCAAATCGCTCACGATTTTTGAGAGTTCGACGGCCAAGCCACGCAACGCACCTGAAAACGCCGCCACATCACCCATGCTTTGCATGAGTTGTACGCGATCGACGCCAACCCTCAGGGAGGGGATCCCAGCGATGTCGCGCAGGTGCGCGACGGTCAGCGCCGGATACTCCGGTTCGACCGTCACGCCCGTGCCCACCGCTGAACCCCCGATGCCGAGATCGTTCAGGTAATCGGAGGCTTCCGTCAGGCGCTTGGCTGAGCGCCGAATGGACTCTGCGTACGCCGCGAACTCCTGCCCCAATCGAATTGGCATCGCGTCCTGCAGGTGCGTCCGTCCGGCCTTGACGATGCCATCAAATTGCCGCCCCTTCTGCGCCAGCGTTTCGCGCAGGTCGTTCAGCGCATGTTGCAACGACGGCAACTGACTGAGCACCGCCAACCGAATATTGGTGGGAATCGTGTCATTCGTGCTCTGCGCCATGTTTACATGATCGTTCGGATGCACAGGCGCATACGTACCGCGCGCCGCGCCCAGTAGCTCGTTGGCGCGATTGGCCAGCACTTCGTTCACGTTCATGTTGTGCGACGTGCCTGCGCCGGCCTGATACGGATCGACGATGAATTGATCCGCATGCATTCCGGCGAGCACCTCATCGGCGGCCGCGACAATTGCATTGGCGCGCGCGGCATCGAGACGTCCGGTTTCGCGATGCGTCAGTGCCGCGGCCTTCTTAATCCAGACCTGCGCGAGCACGAAGGGGCGGAGCGGACGCAGCCCTGAAATTGCGAAATTTTGCGCTGCACGCATCGTCTGCACGCCGTAGAGCGCGTCGGCGGGAACAGCGAGTTCACCGAGTGGATCGCGCTCCAGGCGGGTAGACATGATCCGACTCGTTATGGCGTGAAGCGCAAGGTCGTATCGACCGACGATGCGATATGCAACACGGTGCGCCCATCGATCGTTTTTTCCCGCGTACGCCAACGCGTCAGCACGAGCGATCGCAAGGAATTGGGCGAGGCCAGAAACGCGGCAAGCGCACTGGTCGGCAGCTGATGGAAGCCATCGTCCTTGAGCGCGCAGTAGATCTGTTCGTTCGCGTACGTTGTCGTGGCCGGATTCGCGTAGCGTAGCGAGAGAATGATGGCGGAGGTCGTGTCGCTTGCCTCAGGCGCGTTCCACGCGAATACCATCGGCGTGGTGCCAGTCGGCACTGAGATGGTGCCCGGGATTAGCGGCTCGGCCAGCTTCACGCTAATGGTTGATGCGGGATACGTCGCGGCATCGCCGGGTATCGTTGCCGTCACCACGTCGCCGCGAGCATAGTCGATGGGAACGCTCGCGCTGCTCGCGTAGCGGAAGAGCGCGGAATCATACGGCATCGCTATTGAGCCGGAACCGATACCTAGGGTTACCGTCGCGCCAGCGCGCTTCACGCCCTTGGTGATGGTGGTTGTCGTATCGACGGGCGCGTAAACGCACTGGTCCGTTTGCTGAAGCACGCTGCTGGGAACGGCGGCCGTGTACGCCTCGAAGAAAATCGCGGTAGCCGAGGCCGCCGCGCGCCCGTTGGCGGAGTTCTTCGCGATCACGCTCACCGATCCGTAGCGGTTCGGGTCGGGGTTGTTGTTGTCGAGGCTCGTGCACGCCGCCGAAAGCAGGGCAACTGCCGGGAGCGCGATGCGCGATCCGATCCAGCGCGCCGCGTGAAGTGAGTCCGATCCAATCGAGCGTGAACGCATCAGAGCCTGCCAGAAGGAGGGGTGAAGCACGAAAGCTGTTAGGCCCCGACGGGACGCGCGAGGCCGCGAAGAAACGGATTCGTTGATCGTTCCCGACCGATGGTGGTGGGGCCACCATGGCCAGGCAACACCTTTGTGGACGGATCGAGGGACGAAAGTCGCTGCAGTGACTCATTCATCGCCCGCGGGTCGCACATCGGAAGATCCGTTCGCCCGATAGAACCCGCGAACAGCACGTCACCCGAGATGCATAGTCCCTGGCCGATAAAGGCGACATGTCCCGGCGCATGTCCGGGCACGTGCCAGATCTCGAATTCAGCAGCGCCGAGGCGAATTACGTCACCTTCAGCGAGCGGAAGCGTGCCCGTCGGCGGCTGTTCGACCGAGAGCCCCCACCGCGCGGCGGCGACGGTCGCAGCCTCGTAAAGCGGAAGGTCGAGCGGATGCAATCGAACCGGGACACTCCGCTGGCGAAGAATGCCCGCAATCGCCCCGACATGATCGAAGTGGGCGTGCGTTAACCAGATTTCGTGCAGTTCGCATTGGGCTGCGGCGACTGCTTCCAGAAGTCGCTCGGCCTCATCGCCCGGATCGACCAGCACAGCCCGCCGGGTATCGACGTCGGCGAGCAGCCAGCAGTTCTCGTCGAGTGCGCCGACGGTATGTCCTTCCACGTGCCAAGTGGACGACATCAGCAGATCACCGCTCGGGCGCCGTCGGAAACATCGTGGTGTTTTTCAGATCCGCGGCGTCGAGATGCACCATACCCTCGGAGGTCTCGAGAACCGGCGACTGACCGATACCATGATGCGAAAGCCAGCGCTCCGCCTCGAGTGCCGCCATACACCCGGTACCAGCGGAGGTGATTGCCTGCCGATAGTAGTCATCGATGACATCGCCAGCGGCAAAGACACCTGGCACACTGGTGGCTGTGCGCCAGTTCGTGACTTTCACGTATCCGTGCTCAGTCAGCGCGAGCTGATCGCCCAGGAACTTTGTGTTGGGCGCATGGCCGATTGCCACAAAGAGTCCACCCAGTTCTTGGGTGCTTGTCGCTCCGGTAACGGTATCGGTTAACTCGACGCCGGTTATCACGTCATCGCCCAGCACCTGCGAAACGCGCGAATTCCAGATGACGCGAATCTTCGGATGGGTCAACACGCGCTGCGCCATGACCTTTGAGGCGCGGAAGCTGTCGCGGCGATGAATGATCACCACTTCGCTACCAAATTTGGTGAGGTACATCGCCTCCTCCATCGCCGTGTCGCCGCCACCCACGACGCCGAGCACTTTGTTGCGATAGAACGGAATCGCGCCGTCGCACACCGCGCAGGCGGAGACACCGCCACCAGTCTGCGCGAGCCGCAATTCGTTTGGCAGACCGATCCACTTTGCCGCCGCGCCGGTGGCGACGATGACAGAGTACGCGCGAACTGGCTCCGCGTAGTTCGGTGTGATGACAAACGGTCGACCGCTCAGATCGACGTGCTTCACCAACTCAGAGACGACGCGTGTGCCGTACCGAATGGCCTGCGCGCGCATCCGCTCCATCAATTCGGGGCCGCTGATCGGTTCCGGAAATCCCGGGAAATTCTCGATCTCCGTGGTGAGCATTAGCTGCCCGCCCGGCAGCTCGGTGCCGACGGTTTCACCTTCAAACACCACCGGATTCAGGCTCGCGCGCGCCGCGTAGACCGCCGCGGTCCACGCCGCTGGGCCTGAACCGATGATGACAACATTCTCCGGAAACGATTCGGACATGGGCTCAGGACTCACGCGGCGCTATCGGATTGCGAGTGCGCCGCCGCAAACGTTAGGAAAGAGTTAGTACGCCGAGCGCACCATGACAGTGCGACACCGTACCGACCAGCACGCGAAGCGGTGAGGCGATCGGTGCGTCGTTGACGAATTGCCTGGACTGCGCGATCGGCAACGCATCGATCATTCCGACACCATACGTTCGGTGCGTACAATGAAAAATAACTGCGTGGTCGAGGGTGCCGCGCTGCTCGGCGGCAAATTTCTGCAACGCCGGCGGCATGCTCCAGTCGCGGGGACCACGCGTGGCCGGACAGCGTTCGGGCTCAATGCAATTCACGGGACACGTCCACGTGGCGAAGCTCACATAGTGCCGGCCGTCGGGGGCGGCACGCTCCCACGGCATGGGCGGTGCTTGAGGCAACGGCTCAACACTGATTTGGCGATCCGGCCAGCGAAGTCGCGCGCGTGTCATCAGCCAATCGAGGCACAGGTGCGGCATCATCGGCGACGGCACCATGGCGTCCTGCGCTAACCGCTCGATCGGCTCGTCAAGCCACTGATCCAGGTAGTCGGCCCAAGACGATTGCACCACGCTAAGCGACTCGTTGATCAGCGCGCCATCGCGAAGCTGCTGGCTGACCTGGCATGCCGGGTTGCGATCCACCACAACGATCTCGTCCACCGTCAGCGCGCCGCGCGCCATTGCGCGCGTGAGTTGCTGGCTATACCAGCTGCCGTAACATCCGCCGCCGATGACGACGATGCGCCGGAATGTCAGCGTCGCCCGTGGAGTCGGCGACTCAGCGCCAGAGATGACGTCCGCCATCCACCTGCAAGGTGACGCCCGTGACGTAGCGCGCCTGCACGAGGTAGTGAATCGCCTCGATGACATCATCGGGACTTCCGCTGCGCGCCAAGGGCACATCGCGCACGAACGCCGACAGCGCCTCCGCACTCAGATCTTCCGGCGCGAGTACGAGACCCGGTGAGACCGCGTTGACACGAATCTTTGGCGCGAGCAGCGCGGCGACGTTTCGAACGAGTTGCGTGACGGCGTGCTTGGTGACCTGATGAGGAATGAGATGCGGAAAGATCTGTTCAAACGCGAGATGATCCGACATCTGGATGATGACACCACCTTCACGCATCACGCGCGACGCGGCCTGCATCAGAAAAAACGGCGCACGCAGGTTAATCGCCTCGACAACTTCCCACTCCGCCGGCGTCACCGCATCGAACGCGTGGCGTGTCATTACCGATGCCGAGCTGACGACAACATCGAGCGCGCCGAACGCCTGCATCGCGGCGTCGATGACCCGAGCCGGCGCCGTCGGATCGATGAGATCTTCCTGCACAATCGCGACGCGAGCGCCGGCCGCGCGGAGCTCGGTGGCCAGCGCATTCGCGTCCTGAGGCGAGTTGCCGTGGTGCAGCACCACATCGTAGCCGCGGTCCGCGAAGCTGCGCAGAATCGCGGCGCCAACGCGTCGCGCGCCGCCGGTAATCAGCGCTACCGGACGCGAGTCGGTCGTTGCCCGGGCGATGGGCGCAGTCACTAGACCGTGACTCCACTACCTCGCCGAGCCGCGACGCGCGCATCCTGCCAATCGAGCCACGTTCGCGGCACTAATTGTCCGCCCAACCGACGAGGTCCTTCCGAGGTACCATGCCAGTCGGATCCTCCACTCGGCAGCAGTCCCGCCGCATCGACCAGGCCGAACAACTTCTCAGCGAGGTATGGAGGATGACTGGGATGCAGGACCTCGACTGAATCGAGCCCCACTTCTTTCAGCGACGCGATTCGAGCCGCCGTGGCGTCTTCGCCAGGATGCGCCCAGACCGCCAATCCGCCGGCCTTGTGCACGAGCGCAATGCCGTCGGCGACTTCAAAACGCGGCTTGTCGACGTACGCCGAGCGTCCCCAACCGAGCCACTTGTCAAATGCTTCGCGGAAGTCTTTGGCAAAGCCGCCGGCTACCATCGCCCGCGCGATGTGAGGCCGTCCGACAGCGCCCGTGCCGGCTTCCGCGAGCACCGCTTCAAGGGTGACGTTCACGCCGAGCTTGTTGAGCATCTCGACAATGCGCGCAGCGCGCTCAACGCGACCGTGCTGCAATCGTTCGAGTTCCTGCCGCATGGTATCGGTGTCGGCCAGATGCAAACCGAGCAGATGCAGCTCGTCGGCGCCGAAGTGCGTGCTGAGTTCGACGCCGGGCACAAGACGCACGCCGAGCCGAGCTCCGGCGGCGGCGGCTTCAGCCAAGCCGTCAACCGTGTCGTGATCGGTGAGCGCGATCGCCACGAGGCCGGCCGCCTGCGCCGCTTCCATCACAGCCAAGGGCGACAGCGCGCCGTCTGACGCGGTGCTGTGCACTTGCAAATCGACAAACGCCGGTTCGCGGGTTGGTTCCGCCGCCGTTGTGTCGATCACGAGCGATATCCGGCTTCCGGTGAACGCGCGCTCGGTTGCGAGGTGCGAAAGAGCGCCACGAGATCATCGGCGCCCATCGTGGCCAGCGAGTGTTCGCGCGCGGTTGAACCGCCCGATCCGACGGGCGAGTAGCGCGTGACACGCACTTCGCGGTCCGCACCCTCGCCTGCTACAAAAATCACTCCGAACTCATCCGCGACCGACTGCGTGAGAAATCCGGAGGGATACACTTGCCACTGTCGTCCATCGATGACGATGACACGAGCGGGCATCTTATCCTCCTTGTACTTCGCGCCAGACCGGCGCGGGCAACTCACCATCGTGTACCGATGCAATTGCGTTTGCGTCGGCACCTTCAGTGAACTCGACGAAGTGTCCTACCTCGTCGGCATGTTCGAAGATCCAGAAATGTGCGTTGATGGCCGCCGCCGCGCGACGGCGCGGCTCGAGCGCGGCGAGATACGCATCGCGCTCGGCCGTCGCGACGCGCCGCTCGACGATCGTCAGCATGCGCGCCATGAGAAGCGTTAGTAACCGCCGTCGGGGATTGACTCGAGCGTCTTCTTGACGTCGCCCATGAATCGATCGGCGTCGGCACCGTCGACCACGCGATGATCGAACGACAGCGAGAAATATGCGCAGGTACGGATCGCGATGGTGTCTTCGCCATCCGGACCGGTGACGACCTTGGGTCGCTTTTCGATCGCGCCAAGACAGAGAATCGCGGTGGTGCCAACGGGAATGATTGGCGTTCCCGTCAGCGATCCGAACGTGCCCGGATTCGTGACGGTGAACGTCGCATCTTGTACATCGGTCGGACTCAGCTTCTTGGTGCGCGCGCGCGACGCCAGGTCGTTCGCGGTACGCACCAAGCCGGTGAGCGACAATTCATCAGCGTGCTTCATCACTGGCACGATGAGTCCCGACGGATCGAGCGCCACCGCGATGCCGAGATTGATGGCGCGACGATAGATGATGTCGTTGCCCGCGACCGACGCGTTGAGAATCGGATGGCGCTTGAGCTGCATGCAGACCGCTTGGAAGATGAACGGCAGGTACGTGAGCTTCTGACCCGTCTGCGATTCAAAATCCTTGCGCATCGCGGCGCGAATGCGCGCGACGCGCGTCAAATCGATTTCGAAAAGCGTCGTGACGTGCGCCGCAGTACGGCGCGCGAGCGTCATGTGCTCTGACGTGAGGCGACGAATCTTCGACATCGGCTCGACCGTGTCACCCGCCCACGCCACCGGCATGGGCGCGTCA
The DNA here is from genome assembly GCA_966096095.1 of uncultured Gemmatimonadaceae bacterium. Classification (GTDB taxonomy): domain Bacteria; phylum Gemmatimonadota; class Gemmatimonadetes; order Gemmatimonadales; family Gemmatimonadaceae; genus Gemmatimonas. The sequence continues at coordinate 25,944 of CBHTUR010000046.1, forward strand.
TGCGCCACGCCGGGCATCGATGCAACCACGGCCGGTTTGTGCGCGAGATATTGCTCCAAGTCTTTCTTGGTCACGCGACCTGCGATTCCACTGCCGGTGAGGCGCGCGATCTCCACGCCATGTTCGGCCGCGATTTTGCGGACCAGCGGTGACGACTTGGTCCGCAAGCGGTCGGCGAGGTCGGCGACCCCGCCATTGGAGGGTGTCATCGTCGGCGCACTCGATGTTGGCGCATTCGACGTTGGCGCACTCGACGTTGGCGCACTCGTTGCCGGCGCGGCGGACGAAGCGGCAGCAGCGGCGGTTGGCGCCGGCGCGGACGCGACCGGAGCAGCGGCGGCGAGCGCCGCATCCGTCTCGAGGCGCGCGACAACCGTCTGCACCGCTACGGTCTGTCCTTCGCCGATCAGGATTTCCACCAGCACGCCCGCCGACGGCGACGGAATCTCCGCGTCCACTTTGTCAGTGGAGATTTCGAAGATCGGCTCGTCTCGCTTGATGGTGTCACCGACCTTTTTCAGCCAGCGGGAGACAGTGCCTTCCGCGATGGACTCACCCATCTGCGGCATCGGGACATCTATGCGTGCCACTCGGTCATCCTCGATCAGAAGAAGGCGTCATCGCTTGCGCATCGGCCAGTCGATCGGCCCGACGCAACCGCCATAACGCCAGAATCGGCAGCGAGATCGCTCCGATCGCGCCGCCCCAACCTGCAAACACCCACCACTCGCACGCCGGCAGTCCGGCGAGCGGCGTACAACGGGTAAAGAAGCCGGCCAACTTACCGAGCCCCACGCCAACCATGGCGCCGCTCACGGCGCCGATGAAAAACGTAAAGCAACCCACGCCGATGTTGCGACCGACGCGATCTTCCGGTAACGGCGAATCGCTAGCGGTCGGTGCTGCCGTACTGCGTTCGGCCATCAGTAACCGGCCTCGATACGGTGACGCGGATCGGCCTGTCGATGCAAGGCGACAAAGAACTTTTTCACGTTCTTGTCCAGGCGGCTTTCGCCGACCTGGTCGGTATGCACTTCCACGAACGTGTAGTGCCCGCCCTCCATCTTCACCGACAAGCGCATCGCTCCGAGATTACCCGCGAACTTGCGCGAACGTTGATCACCGGCCGCCGGTGAAAGACCGAGCGGCGGAAAAAACTGATCTGCCGTCGACAAGACATCGGCGGGCGTGAGCGACGTTCGATGAAAGTGACGCACGATCAGGAACCCTTTGCTTTCTTCTTTGCAGTGTCGGCCGGCACCTTCAACGGCGGAGTGCCTGGCGGCACATTCTCACCCGGCTCGTCGCCCGCGAGAATGTCTTGTGTCCAATCTTCCGTGCGCTGCAACGGCAGCGTCGAGTCGCGGCGGAATTGCAGCCCGTGAGCCCAAAGGCCCGCGGTGACGTACATGAGTTGCGTCCGGTACGTCCCAAGTTCACCCGTTTCTTCGAGCCCGTTCGAAATCGTTTTGCGATCTTTGCTCGTGGCGAAGATACGTCCCTGTCCGCCCTGAATCGGCGTACCGGTCTTGCGATCGTGAACCGTGACGTGCCAGTAAACCGGCTCCAGCGCGCGCGTCGGTCGGGTTTCAGGCGAGATGCGAACCGAAAATGAGTCGGTAACAAACTTCAACTCATACTTCGGAGGCGTCCCGGCATCACAGGCAGCGGAGAGGAGGGCCGTTGCCGCAATTGCCAGAAACCGGACCAGACGCGCGCGCGGGATCGTCATTGGTAGTATTCGAGGCCGAGGTGGGTGATCTGCTCCTCACCCATCAGGTGGCGGAGCGTGTTCTTCAGCTTGGTCTGCTGAATGAAAAGATCGTGTTCAGGATCGAGCCCCGGAGCGGCCTGCGGCGACTTGTAATAGAAGCTTAACCATTCCTGAATGCCCTTCATGCCAGCGCGTTTCGCGAAGTCACTGAAGAGCGCGAGGTCGAGCACAATCGGCGCCGCGAGAATGGAATCGCGGCAGAGGAAGTTGACCTTGATCTGCATCGGGTAGCCGAGCCACCCCTTGATGTCGATGTTGTCCCAGCCTTCCTTGTTGTCGCCGCG
>CBHTUR010000047.1:0-27626 GCA_966096095.1 uncultured Gemmatimonadaceae bacterium
TCGCGTCGGCGATTCGTGAGTTGCGAACCGAGTCGCTGCAGCGTGGGGTGCGCGAACTGCTCGTCATCGCTCGCGCTGGACGCCGCCGCCGCAGCCCCGGCGCCGCTGCGTGTCGTTGGCGGACCAACCGGCACGTCGGCCACCTTTTCGACGAGCTCCACAACCGCCACTCCACTGCGGGCCGCGCCCGTACGATTCCGAATGACGAGCGTGCCTCGATCATTCGGCATGCGTTCACGCGCCGCCACGCTATCGTGTCGGAGTGCCGTGCCAAGCGCCACCGAAGTCAGTTCGGAAGCCAGTGCGGCGACGTCACGCTGACGCGCCGTCATCGCGTCGGCCACGGCGTCGACCGAACAGCCGCAGAGCGTGTCGTGCGGATGCGTGCGCAGCAGCAACTCCCACGCATGCGCGATGAGCGTTGGCAGTTGCGCCAGATTCAACACGCTTTCTGGCGAGATCTCGCGCGCCTTGACGCCGGCGTGAAGCCACGCCAGCACGGAGAAGGGTTCTACATCGCGCAGGAGCCGCCGCTCCAACAACGCATTGGCGCGCTTCTGGTGCGCGCGCGTTGCGAACGTGCCCTGGAGCGACCACGTGTAACCCGCCGAGTCGCGCAGTTCCCCGTGGACCTCAGGCAGCGTGTTCGCCGGCTGTGCCGTGTCGCTCATCGTACTGAGCGCGCGCGCGAATTCACTCAGCGGCGCGATCTCGAAGCGAACGGTGTCACCACTCTTGGCGGCTGCGGCTTCCAGTAGCGTCAGTCGATGCGAGAGGTTGGCCGGCGGCGCGTGATGATCGGCGCCAACGGTGAGCAACGATACTCCCGTCGTGTTGCGCGCGCCGAGCACGTCTCGGATACGCGCCCATTGGTGCGACGCGGCGGACGGCGTGTCCGGCAGCGCACTCCCAAACTCGTAGCCGTCGGGCGGCAGGTGAAACGCAACGAGTTCACTGCCATCGTCGCTGACCCACCGAAAGGCATCGGTGTTCGGGTGCCCGGCTCCGCCGAATCCGCGCCACACGATGGCGGCACCAAAGCCAAAGCCCGCCGCGATCGCTGGCATTGCGGCCGGATGCCCGAACGTGTCGGGGCAGTAGGCGAGAGGCGGCGCGTCGGCACCGAAGCGCTGCGTCCACCGTCGACCGGCGTGGAGATTGCGGACGATGGCCTCGCCCGAGGGAATCAAGTTGTCGGCCAGCACGAACCACGGGCCCACTTCGATTTGGCCCGCGCGAATGGCGTGGCGTACGTCCGTCGCGCGATCGGGGCGCACGACGAGATAGTCGGCCAGCACCACCGCCTGACCGTCGAGCAGAAAGGGCGGCTCTCCGGGAGCCCGTTCCAGCAGCGCGTCGATCAACGCCATCAGACGCGCCTGGAAGCGAATGGCCGGGTGATACCACTCGCGATCCCAGTGCGTATGCGCCACGACGTACAGCACGCGAAGCGATGGCAGTGATTCGGGATGGGTCACACGGCGTTGGCTGAGAGGAGAGCGGTGTGCCCTGAAGTTACAGCAGTTGACCCTACGCCGTGACGGGTCGACCTTTCGCCTGCGCCTCGCCGGTTCACAGGCCGCGGCAATCACTTCAGCCCAATCGCGTGCATTTTCTCTCGGACTTCTTTCATCGGCTTCGCGACCTGCCCGCATTGGTGCAGTGGGCCGGCTACGTCGGCCTGACGCTTATTGTCTTTACCGAAACGGGACTGCTGGTCGGATTCTTCCTCCCGGGCGACTCGCTGCTGGTGACGGCCGGGCTGTTGTCGTCACAGAGTGATTTCGGTCTCAATGTTTGGCTGCTGGGTTCCATACTGACCGTCGCTGCAATTGTTGGCGATGCCTGCGGGTACAACATCGGCCGCGTGACTGGTCCTCGGATCTTCACGCGCGAAGACAGTTTGCTCTTTCATCGCAAGCATCTGTTGCGGGCGCAGGCGTTCTACGACAAGCACGGTGGCAAGACCATCATTCTTGCGCGCTTCATGCCAATCGTGCGCACTTTTTCGCCGGTCGTGGCGGGTGCGGCAGGCATGCGCTTCAAGACATATTTCGCTTACAACGTCATCGGTGCCTTTCTCTGGATCTGGAGCATGCTCCTGATCGGCTATGTGTTGGGCCGAACCGTTCCGGCGGTCGCGCAGCACATTGAGAAGGTTATTCTGGTCGTGATCTTCCTTTCGATTTTGCCCGGTATCATCAGCTGGTGGCGCGAGCGCCAAAAGGCCGCGTAAGCTCGCGCCGTCGCGTAGTATTCTCTCTCGTTCCTTTCACTTCCCCTGGGAGTTGTCCTATGGCCCACGTACTGCCTGCACTGCCCTACGCTCCGGAAGCGCTCGAGCCGCACATCGACGCGCAGACGATGAACATCCATCACGGCAAGCATCATCAGGCTTACGTGACCAACCTCAATGCGGCGATCGAGAAGGCGCCCGAACTCGGGTCGTGGTCGCTGGACGATCTGTGCGCGAAGATCAACAGTGTGCCGGAGGCGGTGCGCACTGCGGTGCGTAACAACGGTGGTGGTCACTGGAATCACTCGCTCTTCTGGCAACTCATGGCGCCGCATGCGGGTGGTGAACCCACCGGCGCACTCGCGGACGCGATCACGAAGGCGTTCGGATCGTTTGCGACGTTCAAGGAGCAGTTCCAGGCCGCCGGTATGGGACGCTTCGGCTCCGGCTGGGCGTGGCTCGTATCGAACGACGGCGCACTGTCGATCATGAGCACGCCGAACCAGGACAATCCGCTGATGGAAGGAAAGCATGCCATCCTCGGCTGCGACGTGTGGGAGCACGCGTACTACCTCAAGTATCAGAACCGTCGCGCGGATTACCTCGGGGCATTCTGGAACGTGGTGAACTGGGCGGAAGTGGCGAAGCGGTACGGCAAGTAACGCGCCGACGAAACGAAGCGGGGCCAGCATGATGCATGCTGGCCCCGCTTAACGTTTGTGGCGCTCAAGACGGTCAACCGCCGCCGAGTGCCGCCGGCACGAGTTGACACAGCAGCGTGAAGAAGAACATACCGAGCATGCTGACGATTGCGGCACCTTTGCTCGCGCGACCGACGACCATCACGCCGACGGCAATGAGCGCCAGCTGCCAGATCCGAAACAGATCGAAATTCTGCAGCAGCGTGAGCACAATCTGCGACTGCGACGTCGGATCGATGAATCGCGCGGGACTGAATCCGAGGTCGGCGATACTGCGCGCCGACTCGCCGTTCAACATCAATGCCTGCACTGGCATCAGCAGGGTGCCGATTAGGCGAGGGATTCCGGCCAGCGTAGCGATCACGGCCAGTCGACCAAACGGAATGTCGACCTTGGATATCATGCCGGCGATCTTCAGGAAGAACGCGTTGAAGTACGGACCGATCAGCATCACGAGCGGCACGCCGACGAGCATCGAGTAGCCCGTAAACGTGCGTGTCGATTCCAGCGCCGCATCCGGAATCGGCTTTCCGCGCGCTGCGGCCTGCTTGATGACAAGATCACCCATGGCATCGAGCCACGGCTGCATCAGCCCCTTGGTCCCCACCATGATCACGGCGGCCACGATGGCCGTCACCAGCATGTACGTGAACGCGTTCTTGTCCTTCGCGCGGTCGAAAACTTTGGAAGGCGCGTACAGAACTTCGATGATATCCTCGAACAGACCGCCTTTTGCCGCGTTCGGTGTCGCGGACTCCGAACCGTTCACTGGTGCCTCCGTGCTGTTGGGGGTTATCGCGCTGCCTCTCCCTCGAGGTACGTATAACCTTCGAGCCCGGTTACATAATCCGCAATGAAGGCGTTCGCCTCTTCGCGCGAAATCGACGAGGACGCGTTGACCTTGCGTCGGAACGTGGCCAACAGCTGGGATGCGCCGAACTGCACGTAGTTCAGTACTTCAGTAACCGTATCACCTTCCACAAGATCGGTGATTTCGTAGGCGCCCTGTTCGTTTAAGCGTACGTGCACCGCGTTCGTGTCGCCGAAGAGATTGTGCAGGTCTCCCAGAATTTCCTGATACGCGCCGGTCAGGAAGATTCCCAGGATGTAGTCCTCGCCGTCGCGGAATTCGTGCAGCTCCAGACTGGGAGAACCGTTCTTCTCGCCGACAAAGCGATCGATTTTGCCGTCGGAATCGCAGGTCACGTCCTGCAGCGTGCCACGACGAGACGGCTCTTCAAGCAGCCGGTGAATGGGCATGATCGGGAAGAGCTGATCGATCGCCCAACTGTCCGGCAGCGACTGAAAGAGCGAGAAGTTGCAGAAGTAACGGTCGACGAGAGTTGAGCCGAGCTCCGGCAAGATGTCTTCGTACGTATCAGGCGCACTCTTCGCGATGCGATAGATCGCGTTCATCGTGGCCAGCCAGAGCACTTCGGCCTTGGCCAGTCCGCGCAAGTCGAGCACGCCACTGTTGAAGTACTGGCGCGCGCGATCCTTATCGAACGACGCATCGTGAAACACTTCCAGCACTTTGCGCGGCTTGGCACCGCGCTCGGTGATGGTGCGCCAATCTTCGAACATCTCGTGCAACAGCGAGTGATCTTCGTCGTCGAGCGGCGGAATGGGCTGCTCTGCCTGCGACTCCACGTCGATGACTTTGACGAGCAGCAACGCGTGGTGCGCGGTTAGCGCACGACCCGACTCGCTGATGATGTGGGGCATCGGCAACTCCGCGTCGCGGCACGCTTCGGCGATCGTGTAGATCACGTCGTTGGCGTACTCCTGCAACGAGTAGTTGACGCTGGCGTTGTTGGTGGAGTTGGTGCCGTCGTAATCGATACCGAGGCCGCCGCCGACGTCCACGTGCGTGATGTTCACGCCGATGCGACGCAGCTCGAGATAGAAGCGCGCCACCTCCTGCAGCCCCGACTTGATGAAACGAATGTCGGTGATCTGACTTCCCAGGTGGAAATGGATCAGGCGCAGGATATCGAGACGGCCTTCGGACTGCAGGCGATCGATGAGCTTGATGAGCTCGGCCGAGCTGAGGCCGAACTTGCTCTTCTCGCCGCCGCTTTGGGCCCAACGTCCCGCGCCTTCGCTCGCGAGCTTGATGCGAACGCCGCAGACGGGCTGCACGTTGAGCTCCGCCGCGACTTCCAGCAGCACGTCCAGTTCGCTGAGCTGCTCCAGCACGATGAACACGCGATGGCCCAGCTTCTGCCCCATCAATGCGAGCCGCATGAACTCGTGGTCTTTGTAGCCGTTGCAGACAATCAGGTGCTCGGTCGTTTCCGACAAGCCGAGCACGGCCTGCAATTCCGGCTTCGATCCGCACTCGAGGCCAACGCCATGTGTCTTGCCGAAGCGAACGATTTCTTCGACGACGTGACGCTGCTGGTTGACCTTGATCGGATACACCGTGGTGTAGCCACCGCTGTACTCGAACTCTTTGATGGCGCCGCTGAAGCGTTCCGACAACGTCTCGATGCGCGAGCGCAGAATGTCCGAGAAGCGCAGCAGCACGGGCAGCTGAACGCCCTGCTCTTCGAGATCGCGCGCGAGATCGCGGAGATCCTGCGTCAGATGCGGCCGATCCGGATCCGGTCGAACGATGACGTGACCTTTGTCGTTCACGTCAAAGTAGCCGGCCCCCCAGCCTTCCACGTTGTACAAGGCGCGAGCGCTGTCGGCGTTCCAGGCGGGAACAACGGCGCTCGGGAGTTCGGGTTCAGTGCGAGTGGCCATGGCGGAAAAAACTAGACGCTGTCGCCCCGTGGTGGCAGCGGCAGCGTCTAGATTGGTGCAAAGGAACTACTGACTGGCCGTCGAGGCGTGGCCCGCCGATCAGTTGTCTCCGTCGAGCAGGCCGCCCAGCGCGCCAAGCACGGAGCCTTCCTCGCGGCGACTGCCGCCAGCACGTGGTGACGCCGCGATGATCCGATCGGCGAGGCGGGAGAACGGCAACGTTTGCAGAATGACTCGGCCCGGTCCGGTGAGCTGCACGAAGAACAACCCTTCGCCACCGAACAGTGCCGTCTTCACGCCCGGCACTCGCTGAATGTCGTAGTCGACGGTTGGCTGAAAGGCGACCAGACAACCGGTGTCGACGCGCAGCTTTTCCCCGGGCGCGAGATCGATTGCGTGCAGCGTGCCCGAGGCGTGCAAGAACGCGAGTCCGTCGCCGGTGAGCTTCTGCAGGATGAAGCCTTCGCCGCCGAAAAAGCCGGCGCCGATTTTGCGCGTAAACGCGACGGAAATGTCGATACCCCGCGCGGCGCAGAGGAAACTGTCTTTCTGCGCCATCACCGTGCCGCCCCAGTCACGCAGATTGAGCGGCACGATCTTACCCGGATACGGTGCGGCGAACGCGACGTCGGCGCGACGTGCGCCGCTGTTGCCGAAGAGCGTGACGAAGAACGAATCGCCGGCGAGCACACGCTTGCCCGCGCCGATCAGCTTATCGAACAGACCGCCCGCCTTCGCGTTCGGGTCGAGCGTGGTGGCCATCGTGATGCCTTCGCGCATGAACATCATCGCTCCGGCTTCGGCGAAGACCGCCTCACCCGGATCGAGCGTCACAATCACCGCCTGTAAATCGTCACCGATGATTTGGTAGTCGATTTCGTCCGCCGCCATCAGTTGCCTCCCGATCCTTTGACGGTAGACGTGGCGCCCGCCGCAGGAGTGGTGGATTTGATCTGATCCCGTCCCTTCTCGAGGAACGGAATGCCACGCACCATCCATGACGCGGGAGGCGCACCCAAAAGTTTCGTCGCGAAGAATTCCTGCATCTTCTTGTCGATGTCTTTCTGGTTGGCGCGCTTGGTTGGGTTATGCTCGTCGCCGTTGTAGACCACCATGTACGCTTCCTTCTGCAGGCGACGCATGGCGACATAGAACTCGATGCCCTGATACCACGGTACCGACCCGTCGTTGTCGTTGGCCATGAAGAGCACCGGCGTCGTGACGCGGTCGAGCTTGAAGAGCGGCGAGTTCTCGACGAAACGCTCCGGATACTCCCACAACGAACCGCCGATGCGGCTCTGCGTGTGCTCGTACTGGAACGCACGCGCCAAACCGGTTTGCCAGCGAATGCCGCCGTAGGCGCTGGTCATGTTCACCACGGTCGCGTTCGGCACTGCGGCGGCAAACATGTTGGTGACGGTGATGAGATAGGCCGTCTGATAGCCGCCCCACGACTGACCGGTGATGCCCACGCGCTTCGGATCCACAAAGCCCTTGGCGATGAGCGACTGCACGCCCGGAATGATGGACTTGGCTGCACTCGGACCAGGCTGACCATCGGTGTAGATGATGTCCGGCTCGAAGACGAGATATCCCAACGCGTTGTAGACCATCGGATTCACCACGTTGCGGCCACTCGGCGCCACGTAGCTATGCAGACCATCCGTCAACTTTTCGTAGTAGTACACGACCATCGGCCACTTCTTACTCGGATCAAAATTCTCCGGCTTGTACAACATGCCGCGCAGCGGGATGCCGTCACCGTTCATCCACGACACGAGTTCAACGGTGCCGCGCGCGTACTGCGATTCTTGCGGATTGGCGTTGGAAATCTTGCTCGTGTTGGCCAGCGACGTGCCCGTCCACAAATCGGGGAACTCACGATAGGTGCTTTGCGTGAGCAGGTACTGTTCGGCGTTCCGCGCCTTCTGCGGGTTGCCGAGGTTTTTGTCGGCCATGACAATCGTTTCGGGCTTCATGTCCACGCCAATGCGATCGGTGTAGAAGCCTGTGGCCTTGCTCAGCGAATCGACGGCGCGCAGCAGCACGGGCTGCGCCGGGTCAATGAAGCGATCGTCGCGATCGAGATCCACGATGCGGAACTCAGTGCCCGAGGCGCGACCTGTACCTTCAGTCAGGCTGCGTGGCGCCACCACTCCGCTCGGATCGATTTCCCACACGTCGAAGCGATCGTAAATGAGCACGCGCTTGTCGCCGTTCGTCCAGCCACCCAGTCCGTACGGTGGTGGAATATCCGGCGAGTCGAACTCTTCGTCCTGAAACTTGATGTTCGCAATGCTGCCGGTGAGGTTGACCTTCTTTCCGGTCGCCACGGTATAGGCGAACCAGTTGCCGTCTTCGAAATAGGTGACGTAGTTCGCGCCCGGCGACAGCTGCGTTTGTCCGCGCAGCCGCTTGGCGATGAGTGTTTTCGCGCCGGTGGCCGGATCGATCATGTACGCGTCGGTGCCGCGCTCGCCCCAGAACTGGGGAATGGCGTATTCAACGCTGTTCAGTCCAAGGGCACGCTTTCCATCGTCGCTCAGCGAGACCTGCAGCGAGTCGTTGGCCAGCTTGGTCCATTTGCTCGTCGCGAGATTGTAAACGGCCAGATAGGTACGATTCCGATCGCGCGCGGCGTCGATCTTCTGCTGCGGCATGATCTTCGTATCCTGCCAATGCCACAAATCGTAGACCGCCTTGTCGGTGAGGGAATCGGCGGGGATCGAATCCATCGGCACGTTGGCGAGATTGAACGTCACGGCGTTGCCTTCGCGCGTGAACGTCACGGCGCCGCGCTCGGCGATCAGCAGCCCCGCCGGAGCTTCGGTACCGGCGATAATGCGCCGCGCAGTGATGGGGGCCGGCTTGCCTTTCACTGGCACCAGTGAGGCGTAGTAGATCGACACCTTCGGCTTCGCCGTGGTGTCGCCGAGGGTGGAGGTGAATACCACCTGCGTGCCCTTGCGGTCGAACGCGAGTCCCCGGTAGGCGGCTTTGCCCGTAAGCAGCGTCGTCACGGCACCGGTGTTCAGGGCGCGCAAATACGCGCCATCGGACGCGCTGTCTTTCGAGGATACCGTATACCCGAGCCACTGCTCGTTCTCATCAAACTGGAACTCGGTCACGCCTTCAATGCGCGTGTCCGTGCCGGTGGAGAGATCGCGAAGCACCAGCGTATTGCCGGTTTCGCGTCGCGCGCCGGCAGCGCCCGCGTCGGCCGGTGCCCCACCACCGCCACGCCCGCCGCGTCCGCCCGCTGGCGCACCCGCTGGCGCGCCACCGCGACCGGCCGACGCCGAGTCTTCGAGGAGGTAGGCCAGGAATTTTCCACCGTTCTTGGCCATCTGGAACGAACGCACCGACGGCACGCGAACGACCGAGCCGTCGGCGACTTTGAGAATTCCCATGGCGTTGCGAGGCGGCGTCGAACCGCGCGTGGTGCGTGCTTTTTCGACGTCGGCCTTCGGCGGGTAAATCATGAACGCCGCGAATTTGCTATCGGCGCTGAACTGTGCCGCGGCGACATTGAAGCCACCGCCCTGCGCACCGGCCTGCAATTGCGGGCGTCCGGTATAGCCACGCGGCACGCGAAACTCGGAGCTTGAGCTCGTGGAGCGAACGATCAAGTCGCCCTCGCCAATCACGGGGCCGACGGTGTACGCGGCCCACTTGCCGTCGTTCGAGAGCGTCGAGCCGGAAATCGTGCGCCACTCATCGTAGGTGTCCTGCGTGATGGCCTTCTTGTTGCTCGCCGGCGGACTCCAGGGCGTGACCTTGGAGAACGGGTTGCTTGCCGAACTCGGCGCGGTAGTCGGCGCGGGACCCTGCGCCTGGAGCGCGGTGGGCACGGCCAACGCCGCGACGCACGAGAGTCGAAGGAATTGCGAGGAAGTCCGCATCGGTGGAGGCTCTACTGAGAGGGCTGGACTGGGGGGCGCTGGAGACGAGGCGACGAACGACTGCACGAGCGACGGCGCGGGACATTGCACTGGTCGCGGCCCGACTGTGGCCCCAACTTGAGGGACCTCCGTTCGGGACACACCACACGGTGACAACCGTTGGCTGAACGCAGGCGACCTGACGCACGTTGCAACACGCAGAACGTACTTCGCACAACGCACTTAGACTAACGTCGCGGCCCGGGCCGCGTGAGGGATTCGATGGGCAAGCTGCTGGGCTATTTCGCTCGCGGGTTGGTGCTGCTCGCACCGCTCGGCGTGACCATCACCGTGATCTGGTGGATCTTCACCAGCGTCGATGGGTGGCTGGGACGACTCGTCGCACTACCGCGAGGTGCCGGCTTTGTCGCGACGGTCGCGCTGATCACACTGGTCGGCTTTCTCGGATCTGGCTTTCTAACCCGGTCGGCCGTTGCCTGGGTCGAAAAGGCTATGGCCCGGTTGCCGTTCGTGCGATTGGTCTACGGCAGCACCAAAGACCTGTTGAACGCGTTTGTGGGTGAAAAACGCCGCTTCGACAAGCCGGTGATGCTGTCGTTCCAGCCGAACGGCCCGCTCATGCTGGGCTTTGTAACCCAAGACTCGCTGCATCACCTTGGGCTGACCGATTACGTCGCGGTCTACTGCCCGCACTCGTACGCCTGGTCGGGACAGATCTATGTGGTGCCAGTAGCGCAAATCCAACCGCTTGATGTGAACAGTGCCGACGCGATGGCGTTCGCAGTGTCCGGCGGTGTGTCCGGGCTGGTGCCGGCGGCCCAGTCGACGGGCGAGTTCTCCGCAGTCAAACAGTGACCCACCCTTCCACCCTTCGGATCTCATGCGTTCGTTCCGCATCATGACTGCGCATGCGCAGCGCTTGATCGTTGCCGCGAGTGTGTTCGCGATGAGTACAGTCGCGACTTCTGCTTCGATCGCTCACGCGCAGGCCGCGTCCGGACGCGCCGGCGGCCCGCGCGCGGCGGCCGACGCGAAAGCGATGTTGCTCGTGCCCGACGGGGTGTTCGATGGCACCACGGACAATGTCGCGAAAGGGTGGGCCGTGCTTGTGCGTGGCCAGCGCATCGTGAGCGTTGGGCCGGTGGCGCAAATGCAACTGCCGGCAGACGTCGAGCGCATTGCGCTGCCCGGCACTACGCTGCTCCCGGGGCTGAGCGATTTACACAGTCACGTCTTGCTTCACCCGTACGACGAAACTGTGTGGAACGATCAGGTGCTGCACGAATCGCAAGCGCTGCGCACGGCGCGCGCGGTGAATCACCTGCGTAACACGCTCAACGCAGGATTCACGGTGCTGCGAGATCTGGGCACCGAAGGCGCGGGATACGCGGACGTCGGACTGAAGGAAGCCGTTGACCAAGGCATCGTGCCGGGTCCGCGCCTGTTCGTGACTACGCGGGCGATTGTCGCGACCGGTTCGTACGGACCCAGCGGATTTGCGTCCGAGGTTGAGGTACCTCAGGGCGCGCAGGAAGCGGACGGTGTCGACGGGGTGGCGCGTGTGGTGCGCGACCAGATCAAACACGGCGCGGACTGGATCAAGATTTACGCCGACTATCGATGGGGGCCGCGCGGCGAAGCGCGCCCGACGTTTACGGAGGCCGAGTGGAAGTCGATTGTCGAAACGTCGACGTCGAGCGGTCGGCCGGTCGTCGCGCACTCCAGCACGGTGGAAGGCATGCGGCGCGCGATCATGGCCGGTGTCGAAACCATCGAACACGGCGACGACGCGACGGCAGAAACGTTTGCGCTCATGAAGTCGCACAACGTTGCGTTCTGCCCGACGCTGAGTGCGACCGAGTCGACCACGCGCTATCGCGGCTGGAAGAAGGGCATCGACCCCGATCCGGCTGGCATCACGCGAAAGAAAGCGATGTTCAAACTCGCGCTCGCCTCCGGCGTCACGATTTGCAACGGCAGCGACGTGGGCGTCTTCACGCACGGCACCAACGCGCTCGAACTCGAACTGATGGTGGAGTACGGCATGTCGGCGCCCGCTGCGCTGCGTGCGGCCACGAGCGTCAATGCCAAAATCCTGCATCGCGAGAATGACTTCGGGCGCGTCGCCTCCGGCATGCTGGCCGACCTGGTGGCGGTGAACGGCGATCCGACGCAGAACATCAAGCAGCTTCGCGACGTGAAGTTCGTTATGAAAAACGGGCAGGTCGTTCGTCACGACGCTGCCCGCTAGTTCACCGCTATTCTTTGAGTGACGCGCTACGGCGTCACTCCCGGCGGAACGGCGAACAACTTGGCATCGTTGGGAGCGAAAGTCACCGAAGAGATGGTGATGACGATGTCGCCTTGCCCGTTGGTCTGCACAATTGTCGTCGGCACCATCTTGCCTTCAAACGCTTTGTAGTCGCGCAGCACGGTTTTCTGCGGCCCGGCGGGCGAATTGAGAGTGTAGCCACGCCGCAGACCAGTAGACACTTCGTAGAAATCGGTGCGAGCGCGACCTGCCTTGGTGGTCAGCTCAAGCTTGTAGCAATCGACGCCGTCGAACTGCTCTTTCCCAACGACCGCCGCTTTCGAAAAGCGCGCCGGATCGAGAAACGCCGCGCCGGTCGCACTCGCTTCGTTGAGATAGGCGGCGTCTTCCGGCGGCAGCTTGGTTGCCGGGGCGCCGGGCTGCATCATCCACGCGGTGGTGCCATCGGTCGCCTGCTGCACCTTGCCGTACTGCCCCAGGTCCATGACCATGATGAACTTGTTCGGCGCCGAGTAGTGGCGCTCGTAGGCGGCAGTCAGGTTGGCAAACGCGAGATTCGCCGAACCGACTTCCGACCGGTCGCTCACTTTGGCCCACGCGTCACGCCCACCGACGGCAGTCGCGTACTTGTCAAAGACCTGCTGTACCGTGGGCATCTGCGCCTGCAGCGGCGTGCTCGCCGATACGCTGAGCGCGACGGCGACGGCCACGCGCGAGATCTTGTGCATGAGTTCTCCTGAGAGTGGATCGCAATGCGTTGGTCGAGGCTAGACCGGCACGACGCCGCGAAACGGCGCGTCGGCACCGGCTCGCAGCGCTTCAATACGTTCTTCGACAAACTCCACGAGTTCGCCCATCGTCTCCGCATCGAAGACCAGCTTCACGCCTGCGGCATGATACAGCTCCGGCAACGGGCGCGTTCCGCCCAATGCCAAGAACTGCTTGTACGCGGCCACGGCGCTTCCCGCATCGCGCACCGCGTTGCGGAAGACCTGCAGCGCGCCCATCTGCGCGATACCGTACTCGATGTAGTAAAACGGCAGCTCGAAGATGTGTAGCTGACGATACCAGCGTGACACGCGCTCACGTTCGAGACCGGTCCAGTCGACGCCAGATTCGAACTGTGACCGCAACGTGAGCCACTGGCGATCGCGCGCGTCGCGGTCGATGCCATTCTTGTTCGTGTAGATCCACGCCTGGAACGCATCGACGCTGGCGATATGCACCACGCTCGCGAGCACGTCTTCAAGGTGCTCCAGCCACGCGACGCGTGCCTGCTCGGGCGAATAATACCCATCCGGCGTGACGAGGTACGGCATCGCCAGCAGCTCCATGCTCATCGACGCAAGCTCGGCGGCTTCGTGTCCGACCGTGCGTTGCCACGTAAGCGGAAGGCCATGCGACGCAAAATCGTGGAAGCAATGCCCCGCTTCGTGCACCAGCGTGTTGACGTCGTCGGGCACGCCGACCGCGTTCATGAAGATGAAGGGGCGTCCACGAAAGGCGAGGTCGGTGCAGTAGCCACCCGGTGCCTTCCCCGCGCGACTCTCGAGGTCGAGCAGCTTCTCCTGCGCCATGATGTCGAACATGCCGCCAAGCTCACCGTCCACGCGCGAAAAGATGCGCTTGGCCTGACCGACAAACGTGTTCACGTCGTTGAACGGCTTGAGCGGCTCCGAGATGTTCAGATCGACCGTGACATCCCACGGCCTCAGCGTGTCGACCTTGAGCGATTCCTGTCGATACCGCATGAGTCGCGCAACCGCGGGCGTTGCCACTTTGACCACCGCGTCGTGAAAGCGCGCGCAATCGTCGGGCGTGTAGTCGAAGCGATGCTTGGCGGCGAAGCAGTAGCGTTGGAAGTCGGGGAATCCGGCCGCCTTTGCAACGGCATCGCGCAACGCGAACATCTGATCGAACTGATCGGCGAAGACGTCGCGATGCTCGAGATACGCCTGTGCGCCAAGACGAAACGCCCGCTCGCGCTCGCTGCGGTCGGGAGATTTGAGGTACGGCTGTAATTGCGGAATCGTTTTCCGGACACCGTCCCACTCGACGCTCAGTCCGCCGGTGACCTTCTGATACGCCGCTGAGATCTCCTCGATCTGCGCAAAACGGGCCACGTTCTCTTCGCGGAAGATCTCGATGTCCGTACGAAAGCGCCTCAACGTGGTTTCCATGTCGGGGCGCGACCAGCCAAGCCCCAGCAGGCGTTTTGCGAGACGGACCTGCTGCTCGTCGAGGCGAGGAAAAATCTCCATCGAGAATCGCAGGTACGCCTGTTCCGCGGCGCTGTCCGCCGTGTTGCCGGTGTACGCGATCATGGCGAGCGTGCCCGCTTCACCGACCAGCGTATCAAGGCGCGACCACGACGCGAGCCACGGCTCCACGTCTTCACCGGACGTGGTCAGCGGCACCTCGGCCAGCGCGTTGTAGTACGGCAACACGTCTTCCCACGCAGCGTCGCGAAACGCCTCTGGGGAGGCTGGAAGATCGATCATGTGAGAATCTGAGCGTGACAAATGCGGCGACGTTATTCGCCGTAGGGAATCCAAATATTCTTGACCTGCACTGCGCGTCGCAAAAACTCGCGTCCTTCACCAACGCGCGGATCGAGCCACTCGCGCCCGGTCCACTCGGTCCACGTGCGCTTGAGGTTGTGAGCCGAGGCCTTTTCAACGGCGGCCGCACCCAACTGCGATCCGACATACCACACGGCGTCCACGTCGTCGTGCTCGGCGAGGACTTTGATCAAGGCGTCGCGCGAACCCGTAACGAGATTGATCGCGCCCGCCGGGACATCTGACGTTTCAAACACGCTGTACAGATCCGTGGCCGCCAACGGGAAGCGCTCCGAGGGGACCACCACCACCCGGTTGCCGCACGCCAGGAGCGGTGCCACCAGCGAAACGAGTCCGAGCAACGGATAGGCATCGGAACAGGCGACGCCCACCACGCCGATTGGTTCGTGCATCGCCAAGGCGACACCACGAATGGGAACATCGTGTACGGCACCGTCATGCTTGTCCGCCCACGCCGCGTAGGTGAACAATCGCGACATGCTGGCTTCCACTTCGCGAACACCGTCCGCCATCGACGCGCCGGTCATCGCATGCAGTCGCGCCGCAAATTCGTCACGCCGTGCCGACAGATTCTCGGCGACGTAGTACAACACCTGGGCGCGCTGGTGACCCGACATCTTGCTCCAGGCGCCTCCAGCACGCGCAGCTTCCACCGCATTCCGGATATCCTTGCGGTTGCCTTCGCCCACCTCACCGACGGGATGACCATTGGCGTCGCGGACCACAATGGAATAGCCGGAGTCGGGGCGCGCCTGCTTGCCTCCGATAAACAACTTTGGCGTCCGATCGATGGTCGGCATTTCCATCGTCGGCGCATAGGTCAGCTTCGCTGCGGGAGCGGGCGGCACCACGGGCGCGGGCGCGTCAACGTGCGCGTGCGAGGCCTTGAGGTATTCCCACAATCCTTCGCGACCACCTTCGCGACCGAAACCCGACTCCTTGTAACCGCCAAATCCGGCAGACGCATCAAACTGGTTGGTGCAATTCACCCACACCACGCCCGCTTTGACCTTCGGTGCGATGTCGAGCGCCAAGTTGATGTTTTCGCTCCAAACACTGGCCGCGAGTCCGTAGGGCGTGTTGTTCGCGAGCGCCACGGCCTCTTCGGGTGTGCGGAACGTCATCGACACAACGACCGGTCCGAAGATTTCAACCTGAGCAATCGTCGCTGACGGCGCGACCTCGGTGAAGAGCGTGGGCGGATGATACCAACCGGTGGTCGGCACCGACCACGACGGCTGCCAGCACGTCGCGCCTTCCGAAACGCCTTGCGCAACCAGCGAGGTAATTCGCTCGAGCTGCACTGGGGCCACAATGGCACCCATATCTACCGCTTTGTCGAGCGGTGAACCCACGCGCATCGTTTCCATGCGCGCGCGCAATTTCTCGGTCAATCGATCGGCCACGCCTTCTTGAACCAGGAGGCGCGAGCCCGCGCAGCACACCTGACCCTGATTGAACCAGATCGCGTCAACCACGCCTTCAACAACGCTATCGAGATCGGCATCTTCGAACACGATAAACGGACTTTTGCCGCCCAGCTCAAGCGAGAGTCCCTTGCCCGTGCCGGCAGTCGCGATGCGAATCGCGCGCCCGACGTCGGTGCTGCCCGTGAACGCGATCTTGTCGACGCCCGGGTGATCGACCAGCGCGGCGCCGGTCCGACCGTCGCCCGTTACGAGATTGAACACGCCTGGCGGCAGTCCGACTTCATGCACCAATTCGGCAAACCGCAGCGCCGTGAGCGGCGTAAACTCAGCCGGCTTGAGCACGATCGTGTTTCCCGCCGCGAGCGCGGGAGCGACCTTCCACGCCAGCATGAGCAGGGGGAAGTTCCACGGAATAACCTGTCCGACGACGCCGTATCCGTGGTAGCCCGCAAACTCGCTATCGAGCAGCTGTGCCCAGCCCGCGTGATGATAGAAGTGGCGCGCCACGAGCGGCACATCGAGATCGCGCGTCTCGCGAATGGGCTTGCCGTTATCAATCGTTTCGAGCACGGCGAAATGGCGCGCGTGTTTCTGAATCCCGCGCGCGAGCGCGTAGAGCCAGCGCGCGCGCGCATGACCGTCGAGCGCCTGCCACGCGGGCAGCGCCGCGCGCGCGGCCTCGACCGCCGCGTGCACATCGTCGGCCGTGCCTTGCGCGACCTGCGCGATTTCTTTGGCGGTCGCCGGATTGTGCACAGCGAACGTTTCGTTCGCCGGTACCCACTGGCCACCGATGTAGTGGCCGAACCGACGATTGTTCGCGTCGAGCCACTCACGCACTGCGGCGTCGCCTTCCGGCGCCGGACCGTACGACATCTGTTCAAAAATCTCGCGCACCGTCGTGCCCGTGCCGCCTGTCGTCGTGGAAGCCATTTGTTCAGACCATGGGCATGCGATGAGCCGCTGCGTAGCGACCCGTCACGAAGTGTTCGAGCTGTCGCTCCACGTCAGTGAGCAAACCGCTCGCGCCAAAGCGGAAGAGATGCGGACGAAGCCAGCGGTCTCCCAGCTCTTCCTTCATGAGGATGAGCCAGTCGAGCGCCTGTTTGGCCGTGCGAATGCCGCCGGCCGGCTTGAAGCCGATTTCGTAACCGTAGCGTGCGCCATACTCACGAATCATGCGCGTCATCACGAGCCCAACCGGCAAGGTCGCGTTCGACGTCTCCTTGCCCGTGCTGGTCTTGATGAAATCGGAGCCCGCCATCATCGCCACCATGCTGGCGCGCGCGACATTACTGAGCGTCGCCAATTCGCCGACGCCAAGGATGGTCTTGAGATGCGCCTCGCCGCAGGCATCGCGAAACGCGCGCACTTCGTCGTACAGCGCCTGCCAGTTTCCGGTGAGCACATGAGCGCGCGTGATCACCACGTCGATTTCGCTCGCTCCCGACGCGACCGATGCGTGAATCTCGGCCAACCGCTGTTCGAACGGCGAAAGACCGGCCGGAAAACCTGTTGATACTGCGGCAACGGGAACGGCCGAACCCTTGAGCGCGTCGACCGCCGTTTCGACGTAGCGATGGTAGACGCACACCGCACCGACCGTGAGATGCAAATCGGCGATGCCCAACGCCTGCACCAGATCCTCGCGCAACGGGCGGCGAGCCTTGGCGCAGAGCCGGCGGACGTTACCCGGCGTGTCGTCGCCCGCGAGCGTTGTCAGGTCCATGCAGCTAATCGCGCGAAGCAGCCACGCCGCTTGCCACTCCTTCTTCACCGTTCGGCGTGCTGGCAGCGTTGCGGTGCGCCGCTCGACCGCGCTGCGATTCACGCGCAGGGCTTTGACCAGCGAGAGGTCGAGCGCGGCGCCCGGGTTGCGCACCGGGGGTGCGTCGACCGACGCGGGCGTGGTGGAAAGCCGAACGCCGCCGTGAAGCGTGGCGGGCGTGGTGGCTGGGGCGGAATCGTTTGGCCGAGCGGGCCGAGGGGCGTGAATCGGGGTGACGGACATAAGTGGCAAAATCTAGCGGGCCGCGTGGGTCGGCGTACCGTGGCTCGCGTACCGAAAAGCCGCCTCGGAGTCCGATTTGCCTCCCCACCGCCGCCGGCCGAGGCCCCAAAACTCAGCCCGAAGTCTCAACCCAAACGCTCAACTATCGGCGGGGACATACCGACACTTCAATTCGGAGAGAGAGACCCCGAACCTCGTTGCCCATGCGCTCCCCCCGATCCTCACATTTGCTCGCGGCCCTGCTCACGGCAGTGCCAACCCTTTTGGCGTTCCCCGGCTGCTCGAAGACCACAGAGGCGCCGGCGGCGAAGAACCTGACCATCGTTCAGGGTAACTTCCAGACCGCGGCGGCCGGCACCCAGTTGCCGACGGCCGTCATTCTGCGGGTCTACGCCACCGACGGCTCGCCGCTCGCCAAGATTCCGGTGAGCTTCAACGTGTCCCAGGGCGGCGGCACGGTCGATCCCGCGACCGTGGTCAGCGATGCGAACGGCGAGGTGAAGGCCAAGTGGACGCTCGGTCCCGCGTCGCAGGCGCAGGGGCTGACGGGGACCGCGCCGGGAGTCGATCCGGTCGCGCTGCAGGCGTTCGGTGTGCTGCCGAGCGATCTGGTGATCGCCCAAGGAAACAATCAGTCGGCAAAGGCCTCGACGGCCCTCCCCGTTCAGATCGTTATTCGCGTCACCGGCGGCTCGAACGTACCAATTCCCAATCAGACAGTCGCGCTGGCGGTTACGAGCGGGGGTGGCAGCATCTCGCCGCAATCGGCGGTCACGAATGCGCTGGGAGAAGTAACGGTGCGTTGGACGCTGGGACCGTCGACTGGCCTTCAAGCCGCGACGGTCACGGCGGGCTCGCTGGGTCCGATGCCAATCAGCGCGGTCGCCAACTAGTCCTACTGGCGCGGCCCGACCTCGTGCCGCGCCACCGACGGTAACTCGGGGTGTACGACAGAAAGGCGTGATCAGACCGATCACGCCTTTGTTGTTGGACGTCTTCGGCTGATCATTCGGTACCATGTCGAGTTTACTTCCGTCCGCCGCCGAGACCGGCGCGGCTGCAGCACTCTTTCAAGGCAAGACCATCGTCGTGACCGGAGCCAGCGACGGCATCGGTCGGGCATCGGTCAACGCGTTTGCGTCGGGCGGAGCGACGGTGGTGATGGTCGGTCGCAACGAGGCCAAGACTGCAGCGGCCGCCCGCAGCATCATGGCAGCTACGGGCTCACGCGACATCAGCTGGGAGATCGCCGATCTCTCCCGACAGGCGGCCGTGCATGAGTTGGCCGAGCGACTCCAGCAGCGGTGTGCGAAAATCGACGTGCTGCTTAACAACGCAGGCGCGTGTTTCATGGAACGCGGCGAGACGGCAGAGGGTTTGGAGCAGACGTTTGCGCTCAATCATCTCGCCTACTTCACGCTGACGCTCTTGCTACTCGACCGATTGTCCGCGGCGGCCACGGCCGCCTCGCCGGCACGCGTGCTCAATGTCTCTAGTCGCGCGCATCGCGATGCGCGTCTCGACATCAACGACCTGCAATGCACGCAGGGCTATCGCGGCTGGCGCGCGTATGGCAACAGCAAACTGGCCAACATTCTGTTCACGCGGGCGCTCGCGGCACGGCTCGACGCCAAGCGCGTCGTCGTCCACGCGTTGCACCCCGGCGTGGTATCCACCCGGTTTGCCACGAACAACGGGCGCCGTGGCCGACTGGCGCGTCGCATCATGGACGTGGTATCGGTGTCGCCGCAGGAAGGCGCCGACACGATGGTCTGGATGGCGCACGCGAGCGAGGTGACGGAGAGCAGCGGCGCCTACTGGGTCAAGCGCAAGCGACTGGATCCATCGGACTCGGCGCTCGATTCTGCGCTGGCCGACGCGCTCTGGCGCAAGAGTGGAGATCTCGCGCATCTCGATCCGGACGCTCTCGTTCGCGCGTCAGGATTGGCCACCCTGCCTCGATGACGTCACCGCGGGCCGTTGTGCTCGAACCGCGCGACCGGGCGCTGCGACCAACGATTGATCAGACACTCGATCACTCCTTGGCGCAGTCGCTGCGCGACCTGTGGCGATTTATCCAGATTCTGTTTCGCCTCGGACCGCTCGTCATTTCGTTTCGGCGCGATCACAAGCGATTCCTGCGCTGGGGCGCACCGCTTAAGCGGAATGACGCGTTTCATCTGCGCCGCGCGCGGCGAATTGTGCACGCGTTGGCGCAGCTCGGACCGACGTACGTCAAGCTGGCGCAGATCTTCTCGACCCGCGCCGATCTCGTCGCCGAGCCCTACCTCGGCGAGCTTGGCGCGCTGACGGATCGGGTACCGCCCGAAAAGTGGCCGGAGCTGCGACGGGTGCTAACGAACGCCTGGGGCGTAGATCCGGACACGGTCGTTGACCAGCTCGATCCGACGCCGTTGGCCGCCGGGTCGCTCGGGCAGGTGCATCGCGCCGTTCACCGCGGGCGCAGTGTTGTCGTAAAGATTCTGCGGCCGCGAGTCGAGGTGCTGGTGGCGCGCGATGTGCGTATCGCCCGACGCATCGTCAACTGGGTGTACGCTCGGTTTCCGCATCACCATGTGCTTGGCTTTCGCGTGGTGCTCGATGAATTCGCGGTACACGTCCGAGAGGAAATGGACTTCGTCCGTGAAGGCGCGCAGTGCGCCCGCATGCGCGAACGCTTTGCGGACGAATCGCGATTGCGCATTCCAGAGGTTATCGAAGAGCTGACCCGGCGGGAGGTGCTGGTGCTGGAATATCTGCCGGGCACCCGCATCGATATGCTCGATGACCGCATCGCTGCCGGCACAGTCAGCGCGCGCACGCTCGTGGAAACACTGATTGAATGTTATGCCCGCATGATGCTGCGAGATGGCGTCTTTCACGCCGATCCGCATCCGGGCAACCTGCTGGTCGATGATCAAGGGCGTCTCATTCTGCTCGATTTCGGCATGGTGATCGACGTCGATGTAAAGACGCGCAAAGCGTTGTTCGATACAATCATCGCAGCCATACGTCGCGATCCCGAAGCAACGATGAACGGGTTTTTCGCCCTCGGCATGGTCGCGCCAGGAACGACGCGAGAAACCATGCTGGAACTCACGCAGTCGTTGCTTGACATTGCGTACAGCGGCGGCGCGATGGCCGATCGCGCGCGCATCTTGGCCGAGCGGGTGATGCGCGAGCTCTTTTCGTGGCCCGTCGTGCTACCAGGCGAACTGGTGTACTTCGCCCGCACGGCCGCGCTCATCGAAGGCGTTGGGAGTCGCTACGATCGGGAGTTCAACAGCATCCGCGTGGCGTCGCCGGTGGTGCTGAAGATGCGGCGCGAACTGCTGGTCGCGCTGGTGGGCGAGGAGGGCGCGGGCACGCCGCTCATCCGGTGGGCCGCCACACTTGGTGCGGTGGCGGGCGGTGCCGCGGCGCTCTTGGAGAAAGCCAGGGCCGAATGGTCGGCGTCGTCGGCAGAATCGCTCGCCGGTACGATTGCGGGAACCGTGGCCGCCCGCGCGGGAATGCTCTGGAACGCGTGGACCAACGGCAACGGCGATACTAACGGTTCGCATCGCGACAGCAGCCTCGACGACGAGCTTCATCTGCTCCAAAGCAACGGGCGTGCGCGTCACGTCAACGGCGCGTTACACGCCGATCGCGAAGACTAGAAAATCCACTCGCGGAACAAGTCGAAACCGAACTGCAGTCGCGGAATCACGTCGAGCCCGACGCGTGAGCACGGAGCAGAACCTGGATCAACGCCCACTTGCCCGGTGAGACCATGCGACAAGCGGTATTCTGCCGACAACCCCCAGAATCCGCCGCGCAGCAGTGATTGGCCCGCGTTGCGGCACACGCCGGCATTCGCGCGCAAAAACGTACGATCGCCGATCTGTTTGCCTGCGGTGATGCTGAGATTCAGACTGCCAACCAGTGCGAGCGGATTGGCATTGAGTGCGTCGCGTGTTTGACCGCCGGCGGTCGTCACCTGCACCGTATTTACGCCGAGCAGTTTTTGCAGCACACCTTCGACTGCGCCGCCGGCCGACGGAATAAGCACGCCCGCGACCGCCTTCACCGTGTTCTGGCTCTGACCGTCGAGCGCAAATGTCGGCGCGCCGAAGATGAGCAACGAGATGATTTCCGACTCGGGCGCACTCGCGTAGAGCGGATCGCGGCTGGACAGAGTAACCACCGGACGTTCAACAGTGCCGCCGATGTGCACTTGAACGGGAATCTCATCGCCCGTGGAAAGCTTCACCACGTTGGTGGCGCTGATGTCGAGTGCCGGTGCCAGCGCGGTGTCGCCATAGAACCGCACCGTTCCCGAATCGACGCTGAAGCCGCGTTTCACCACGCCGAGGTCAAGCAAGTACTGTCCACGATTCGCGGTAATCGTGCCCTCGGGCACCAACGCGTCGCCGACGGTCGAGAGATTCACACCGCCCGTCAGGCGCACCGTCGATTCGGGCGTTCGCACCCACACGTCGTTGCCGAGTTCCACGCGCGCGTTGTTGACACTGGCGAACTGGCCCAACGAGGTCAGCGACTTGTTGGCGTACTGCAGTACCGGCAATTCCGTGGGGCTTAAATACTCGCGCGCGGTCGACGACGTGAGATCGAGCGCCGTGCTCGCGCCGAGCGGGTCGATAACGAGCGTGGCCGCCGGCACTTGAATCGATCCACTGATGTCGGGCCGTTTGAGCAGGCCGCTCACATCGAGCGAACCCGAAACGACCACATCGGTACCGTCGCGCATGCGCGCCAGGACGGCGTTGTTCGCCGCGATACTGGCGCGAATCGTTGTCGGCTCGTTTCGCGCAAAACGCAGTGCGCCGCTGGCCGATAGCGTGTCAGTCGCTTTGCCCGACCGAACACGGAACGACTCAAGAATGAGCGAGTCCTGCACGGCGCGGAGTACTGCGCGCCCTTCGTACGGCTCGATGCCCAACTCGCGTGCGAGCACAGAGAAGTCGCTCAACACCATGTTGCCCGTCGCACTCGGCCGGTCGACGGTGCCGTGAATCATCACGAGTCCGGCCACTGCGCCGCGAACGCGGGTTACACCGGGGGCCGTAATGCGCAGCGCGTCGAGGCGGAGTGAGTCGGCGGTGATATCGATATCTACCGAATCGGACAACAGGCGCTTGTCGACCTTTTCGAGGCGCAAGTCCATCGGAATCCGCGCTTCGGCAAAGAGGCGACCGCCGAGCGAATCCACCACGGCCGCGTGCGCGACGACGCGCTTCGCGTCGTAGGTGCCGTCGCTGGTAATGGGCGGCAGGTAGATATCGCGCGCGCCGAGAGAGTCGGCAGCGAGCGTCCACGTGATGTGCGGTGCGGCGCGTGAGCCGCTCACGCTCGCCTCGCCATTGACGAGGCCCGTGAACTGCTGCGTGGCCAGTGCGAACGAGGTTGCTTCACCAACCGGGAATCGTTCAAGGCGAACGGCGCCGCTGATTTCGCCCTCCTTCGGGACGTTTGCGCGCAGGGCCAATAGCCCGCGCGCCGTTGAACGCACTTCGAGCGAGTCGATACGAAGGCCGTTCTTGTCACTCAGCACGCGAATGGGCGCCGCGTTCTGCCAGGTCACGCTGTCGTAGAGAAACCGGAGACTATCTGCTACCACCACCGTGCCCGATGGCTGGCGCAAATAGCTGCCGCGAACAACCAAGTGCGCGTCGTTCCTGGAACTGGCGTCGAGCACGAGCCTGCCGCTGTCCGGATTCGCTTGCTGTACCCGGAATTCGGCCGATGCGATGCGCACGGCGCCCACTAACCCGTCAATCTCGTCGGCCGTGGCGACTCCCTCAAAGTCCGCACGCGTCAGCACCTTCTTCGCCTGCAACGATCCGAAGATGCGACCGACGCGAATCGCGCCGCTTTGCACCTCGCGCGCACCGAGGGCGAGTGTCGCGTCAAAATCGTCGAGGGAACCGAAGAGGTAGCCGGAAACAGACGCGTCGCCGCGCACCGTGTCGGCGGCGAATGAGCGCATCGCGTTTGCGGCGGCGGTGTCAAACGGCGCCACGGTGGCGGCGAGGCGGGTGAGCTGGCGCCGCACCAGTTCGAGTGTGTCAGCGCGCGCCGAAACTTCGAGCGTATCGGTGGAAGTGCCCGCGCGACGGGCCAGCGCACCAGACGCATCGAGCGTGATGCCGCCGATCTGGACGCTCGCCGAATCGACATGCAGTCGAAGCGAATCGAGGGCGAAGGCCGCGCGCAATTCGACTGCCGGACGCTCGGCGGCTTCCGCTTGTCGCAACCGCACGTCGCCTTGCGCTGAGCGGACGAACACCGTACCCGCGGTATCAATCCCACCCGCTGCGGCCACTCTCACCGAACCATTGATCGCGGTAACGGGTACGTCGGTCCGGCCGATCCACGCGCGCGTATCAAAACCGGCCAGCGTGCCGTTGGCAGAGGTTCGCCAGGCGTTCTTTCCGATGGCCGCTGTCCCTTCAAACGTCGCCGTACTTCCGGAGTCGGCACGCAGAGCTGCGCGCCAAACCAGCGAGTCGAGGGGGCCCTTGGCGGTGATGTCACCGCGAATGTCACTGCGCAATTGAAGCGTCGTGTCGACACGCGCGAGCGCACGCATCGAAACTGGATCGATCGTGAGCGCTGCCTCGGTAGACGCCACTGCGCCACGCTGATCGAATTTCGCGGCACCGCGGACACGTGACACATTCCCCGCCGCGTCGGTCCAGACGAGCGCCAGATCAGCGACGTCGGCTGTCTTGAGATCGGCCGACGCAACAAACATGGATCCCGCCAGCGTTCCATCGACCGCCGGTGGGCTCTTCATGAGTGCGCGCGCAGTTCGCAGATCAATCGACAGCGAATCGACGGTGACAGCGCGTACCGTTGGCACGGCGCCGAAGCCAAAGGTGCCACGCGCAAGCACAGCCGATTGCGCTCCCGCGATGGTCCGATCGACAAAGGTGCCCTTCAGCGTATCGATCACGAATGCCCCGAGAGGCCCACCGGTCATCGCAACGAGCGTACCGCTTGCCCGACCGTTCACGGCGGCCGGCACCGCGTCGTAACTCAAGCGACGCATCAGCGCGCTGGTGATGGGCGTGAACGCGAGACGGACCTTGCGCAGAATGAGATCGGCCGGCCGCACCACCACGTCGATCTGTCCGGCGACGTGCGAACTGTCACTCGTGACGTCGAGCTTCGTGAGCGAGTACTCGGCGTCATCGGCGCTTTCCAACGTGCGCATACGCACGTGCGCGGTGCCGCGACCGGTAAGCGGGAGCACATTCCAGACCCACTGCAGGTCGGAGAGTCCGGCATCGGCGTCGATCGCGACATCGAAGCGAACGGCGCCCGGCTGATTCCACCACACCCTGCCCTGCGCACTGCCCGACGACGCTGGCAAGCGGAGCAGAGGCAGATCGAGTCGCAGTGAGTCGGTCGTCCAATGCACTTGGCCGCGTCCGGCGACGATCGTGACCGGCGGATCGGAAATCGCACCGCGAAGCGAATCGATGACCAGACTGCTGGGTCGTTTGTCCGGTCGCGTGATGATACCATCGTGCGCACTCACGCTGGTAAGCGTTATGCGACGACGTTCGAACAAACCGGAAGGGGTGTGCAGCAGGTCGTGCAGGCTGTCGCGCACGGCAATGACGCTATCGCGCGCCGCACCCTTGAAGATTGGATACGGTGCCCAGGGCGCGACGGTGGTGATGACCGCGTCGCGCAGCGTTAGCGCGTCAACGCGGATGTCGTCGCTGTACCCCGGGGGCCCGACGTGTTTAGTCGTATCACCCGCGATGATGTAGGCAAAATTCCACGGACCGGTGTTGCCTTTGCTCAAATCGAAACGCACACCGGAGGCCGTCAGCGTCCGCAAGTGCACGCGTCGATCGTAGAGCCCAAAGAGATCGAGGTCGGCGTCGACCGTGTTGGCGGAGAGCACCACGACGCCTGCGGTGTCGTGAATGGCCACGCGCTCGAGACGGATATTCCCCCACCCAACTTCGCGAATCGCCGACACGGTTAGCGTGCCGCGACCCTTGAAGGCACTGTTCGCACTCGAGACAAATTTCGACAGCAACCACTGGCGGCCATCGTCGGTGTGAATAATCCACGCGTACAGGATTGCCGCTCCCGCCGCGATGGTGCCGGAGATACCGATGAGCCATCCGAGACGGCGGCGCTTCGACATCAGAACGCCTGACCGAGGCCGAAGTGGAACACCAAGCGCGAGAGCACACCGGTGGCACGCGCCGGCGCAAACGATTCTGGGCAGTCGAAAATGCTGCCGGGGTTTGCCGGATCGATCGACACCGTGTTGCCGGGACTCGCGCACTGAATCGTGCCGCCGGTTCCCAGCACGCCCTTCGAGAGATAGAGCGCGCGTCCGAGTCGGGCATCGTGCGGTTGGTAGCCGACATCCATTCGGAACGGACCGAGCGCCGTGACCACGCGCACGCCGAGCCCCGGCGTCGCGCGCAGGTCGGCCATGCGAAACGGACGTGAACCACCATCCCACACGTTGCCGACATCGACGAAGCCGACCAGCTGCAATTGCTGCGACAGCCACGTGAAGCCGCGCCGATATTCAACGTTCGCGACGGCAAGCGACGTCCCGCCACGCGGCACCGCGCGATAGCTCACGGTGTCGCCGTGCGCCTGTACCACGCGTACGCCTTTGTTCACCACGGTATCGACGTTCGAAATCACGTACACGAGCGGCCCGAGCAAATTCTGCTGGTAGCCGCGCACGGTGTTTTGACCGCCGCCGAACAGCCGCTCTTGCTGCGGCAAAAGTGGTGAGCCGTCCACGAGTGGCGCACCGGGTGAGATTACGCGCGCCAACTGAATGCGCCCGGCCAGCACGCCGCCAAACAGCGGCGCGTATGTCGATGCCTCGCCAGACCCGCGATAGAAACGCAACGACGAGTCAATGCGGGCAAACGTCTGTCCGGCCCGCAATTCCGAGCGCAACCGATACCCCCGCGACGGGTCAAGCGCACTGTTCACACGCTCGCGCACGATGCTGGTGCTGAGTATGCCGACGCCGCGTCCAAATAACGACTGCTGGTAGTCTTCCTGACGACACTGTCCGAAACGCGAGCACGCTTCGGCCGGATCGATCTTCGTGCGTCCGTTCTCGTACTGCAGTCCCGCTGAGCCGTTGGTCCATCGCCCCAGGACTTTCGAAAGTTCGACCAGCACACCCACGCCGGTTTCGCGCACATAGGCAAACGGCTCGCTTCGACGTTCGGTGTACACCGTCGTCACGGGCGACAGCGGCGAGCCGAAAAGTCGGATGCTCGAAACAGTTGCGCCGAGATAGTGGTTGAGGACCGTGAACTGCGTGTCGGCGCGCAACGCGCTTGAGCAGAGCGATGGGGCAAAGTCGGCCGGCGCACCCACGCCGATGCGCGACGCGCGCGCCGTCAGTTCCAGTCGCCGACCGACACCCAGAAAGCGTCGGTCCACCAGGCGCGCCTGGGCGCGGATACACTCGAGCGTCGCCCACCCGAGGCCCACGCGCGCGTTGCGCGTGCGCGCCTCAGCGACTGCAATGCGCAAGTCGATCTGCGAATCGGCCAGCGCCGCCGGGGCGGTGACCGTGTCGATGATCACCAGACGAAACACGTCGGCGCGATAGAGATCGCGTTGCGCATTCAGCACGTCGTTGGCGCGGTAGATGCCACCGGCGCGCAAGGTCGTCAGCTTGCGGACATCGGCGGTATCAATCGTCGGCGGAACTGCACCGATGCCCTGCAC
>CBHTUR010000048.1:0-26957 GCA_966096095.1 uncultured Gemmatimonadaceae bacterium
CGGCCTGCGACAGCGCGCAGACCGCTAGCGATGCCCCCGCCGGGCGGCCCGGGCTAACGCCGGCGGGGGGCCGTCTAACACCCCCCCCCCCCCTCTCTCGTTTGTGCTCCGGGTGCGCCGGCGTCAGTTACCGGTGAACGTCGCGGTGAAGGTTCGCAGGAAGCCGATGCCCCGGTAGGTGCACACCGGCACCGCGTTGCCATTGGTGCTTTCGGCGCATGGACCAACCACTCCGTCGAAACGCGAGCCCGCCGCCGGCACTCCGCGGAACACGCCCGAGAGCCCCGTCGGCAAGGAGAAGCGACAGGTCGTGGCCACGCCCAAGGCGCTCATCGTGCACGGCACCTGACTCGGCGCGCCCGACAAATCGAACGTGACTGACCCGCGTCCCGAACCCGTCAGCTGCATGTCGACATCGATGGCCGGCGCAAAACCAACAATCACGTTGCTGCTGGCGTTCGCGGTAATTACGCACTCGTAGGTACCGCGGCCCGCGCAGTAACCGCCCCAGAACAAGAGTGCGTTGCCCGCGTCACCAATGGCCTGCAAACGAATGGTGGTGCCGTTCGGCACTGTCACGCTGCACTTGTTGCCCGTTGTCGCGCCGTTCACCACGCGGCAATCCACGAGTGGTGTCGACTCGGTGCTTCGCACACTGCCCGTTCCGTTGGACAAGCCGGCAATGCTGATCGTGACGGGCGCCTTGCTCGCAAAATTGCCGGTGATGGTGCGCGCGGTGCTCATCGTGAGCGTGCATACCTCAAACGCGACGCAAAGACCGCTGTTGCCGAGATAGTCCGTGAGATCACCGGCAGCGCCCGTGATGGTCACCACCGTGCCGATATCGATGTCCTTCACGCAGGTAACGCTCCCCTGCGTTTCGTTCGTGCGCGTGCAGGCGACCGCTCCGTTCACCGAGAGCGTGCCGTTGCCGCTACCCGATAGCACAAGAGTCAGCGGTACGGTGTTGCGAGTGAAGTTTGCCGTCGCCGCGCGCGCCTGCGTCATCGCTACCACGCAAACGGTGCTCGATCCGCTGCAGGAGCCGCTCCAGCCGGCAAACCCGGTGGTCGCGTCGGTTGTCGCCACCAAGGTCACGTTCGCGCCGTGAACCGTCGTGGCCGTGCACGTTCCCGTCGTCGCGTTGTTGGCACGTGAGCAGTCAATCAGTCCGTTGGCCGTGACGTTACCCGTGCCATTGCCGGCGAGGGTCAACGTCAACGCGCGGCCGTTGAAGAAGCCGAGGCTGACTGCGCGCGCAGCGCCGTTCGGTGTCACAGTGCAGGTCGCGCCCGATGCGCTGGCGCAATCGCCTCCCCACGGACCGGTCACCTGCGCCACGGTCCCGCCATTCGCTGCATCAGGCGTGGCCGTGAGCAAGAGCGACGTACCGTCGGGAACATCGGCGGCGCAGCTGCCGGTTGCCGCGGCACCGTCGATGCGGCAATCAACACCGAACGCACCCGTGATACGACCGCGTCCATCCGACCCGGTGGATGTGATCGTCACGCGACGCTGAGCAGCGAACTGGGCGGAAGTCGAAACGGGCTGCGCAAGATTCAGCGTGCAGTTGGCGCCGATCGCATTGCCGACACACGCCCCGCTCCACGCGCCAAACACGGTACCCGCATCGGGTGTCGACGTGAGGACAACTTGCGCGTCGGCGGCAAAGTTAAACGCGCAGGTGCCCGTGAGTGCCGTGCCCGACACGCGACAGTCGATACCCGCTGGCGTTGACCGAATTGAACCGGCACCGGTGCTGACAGCGGGCGCCGCAATCGTGAGTGCGACTGCCGGTTTAATAACGTTGACTGCCACGCTCGCCGAGAGCGCGCCTAAGGTCGCCGTCACGCGCGTTTGGCCAAGCTTCACCGCAGTGATCTTGCCGTTTGCATCAACCGACGCGGTGGTGGGATCGTCGCTCGTAAACGTCACCGGGCGACCGGTTACCACGTTGCCCTGCGCGTCCTTCACCGTGGGCACCACGGTGCTGTTCGCGCCGACGACCAGTGAGATCGGCGCGCTCGGAGCGATGGTGAGTGCGGTGATCTCGAAAAGAGAAACAGGCTGGCTGATTGACTGTTGTCCACCCGGCGTGAGTTTGATCGGGCCGATGGTCTGGCGGTCGACCACGACTGAATTCACTTCAAGCGCGAGCTCGAGAAACACCGAGCACTCCGCACCGCCACCATCGCGCGACGGGTCCGCGAGGCACGTTGCCAGGTCGACTGGAATGGGTACCGACTGCGATTTGTCCGACGTCAGCGAGAGCAGTTGCGAGCCAATGAACTGCCGGGTTCCGCCGGCTAACACGTAGCTCGACGCGACGCGCAGTGCGACCACATCGGTTGCACGCGATGACGCCGTCGCTACTGAGGCGGTGAACGCCACGCGAGCCGGTCGAGTATCGACGGTGCCGGCCGGCGCGATTAACTGCGCCATGTCCGAACACCCCGCCAGCATGACTGCGGCGGCACAGGCGATCGAGGAAGCGCGAATTCGACTCATACGAGTTCGTGTGCTGGAGACGAGACCTTCGGAAGACAACGATCGAACAGCTGGTTCATCTGACTGCCGATTGGCGAAAGCACGGGCAGCGGATTTCGCGGCCGGTTAGGCCGAACCGCACGGCGATCGACTCAAAAGCGAGCGATGGCCACCAGCCCTAACGCGAGACCGCTAAACGACTGATTCGGTGCACCAACCACGCCGCGCTGATGCAGCACGCCGCTCTGCAACCGAGTGTACGGCTGCAATGACGTGAGCCCGCGACGAAACTCAAAACCAGCGGAGAGACTACCGCTGGCCACACCAGACGTCGGTAACCCTTCATCGACCCCCAGGCCCGTGTGCAAACGCGTGTCGACCGCGAGCACGAGATCGCGCTGCGGTCCGAGCGAAAGCGACGCACGAGCGCCGGAGTCCAGATACTGCCCACTGCTTTGTGTCACACTGGTGCCGTTACGCGAGAACGGTGCGCGCCAGCGAAACGACGAGTATCCCAAGAGTTGACGAAAGCGCGGCGCAGCAAACTGCATCTGCACGTCGGTGCTGAACACCGGACCAAGGCGCACCGTGGTCGTAGCCGATCCGTTGCCCGTCACCGCCGGCGTGCGTAACTCGTCATCGGAGAACACATCGGCAGCGAATGCCACACTGAGGCGATGCGGTCCGACGGTTCGATCACCAGTCACCGACGCGCGAATCACCCCACCCGGATGGAAATCGGCCGACGGCGCGCCAGCGACGAGTGCCGCAACGGGGGAATAGCTGCCACGATACTCGTACGATCCACCCATCGCGACGGCCCACGGACCGGCGCGACGCGCCACGATCAAACCCATGGTTCCGCTCGCACCTGCACCGACGGGCGTGCTACCAAGACCGAGGCTCGGCGCCGCCATGATACGCAACACACCAAACTCTTCAGACGACAACGACGTGTGGCCGGTGGGAAGATTCGCGCCCGCTGTCAGCACCAGCAGATCGGGGATCAGCGTACCGGTCGCGCGCACGCGCACGTCACTGATGCCAGAGAGGCTGGCCGAACGCGTGTCACTGGCGTTGCCGGCGTTTCGGTACTTCACCGTCGCGTTGGCGTACAGCGCCGTGACATCGACGCGCCAATCCTGCCCCAGCGTGAGAGCTGTGGTGATCGGCGTCGATACCTGGCGGACACTGGTCACGCGCGTGCTGTCTAAGCCCACGAAGTTGTACTGCTTGAGTCCAGCGCCGCCGAACGATACCGATTCAAACGACGCGCCCGCGCCGAACGACTGCTGTCCAACCAGCCGTTCCTGCGCTCGCAACGACCCGGTGAATCCGACGTACGCGACTACGCTGACGAGCACACTCCAACGCGACACCCGTTTGCTCACGGGCGCGTGACCGTTACCACCACCGTCACGATGGTGCTGGGGAAGGACGGATCGCCGGGACCGCCAAGTGGTCGAGACAGCGAGGTAATCAAATCGATGGGGCGGTTCACCCGATCGACCGCGCCGCTGATTGGCGCGTTGATCGTACGCACACCGGGCATCACGGCCGGTGCTTCTGCACTGCGCTTCGCGTCAGCCCGCACCTGATCTGCACGATCGCGAGCTCCCTGAAACGAGGGATCGGTGCTGAACGCCTTTTCGAATTCATCCACTGCGCGGCGACGATCGCCGGAGAGCTCCGCCTGCACACCGCGCCCATACGCGGACAAGGCAGCGACGGATGTGGTCGGGCGCGCTTCGATCGCAGCGCGTTCGGCGGGCGTGAGCTGCACGCCAAGCAGTTCGAACAAGCGAAACGCCAGCGTTTTCTCGGCGAGCAAGACATCATTCAACGGCGCGCGTGCGTCGAGCGCGGCGTCGAGCACTCCGCTTTCGACATCCGCCACGCGCAACGACAGACGCAGCTCACCGCGTCCCATCGTATCGACGGAACCGAGCACCAGTCGGCGTGCGCGCAACAACTTGCCGACGCGCGGCGCCGTCGATGAATCGATGCGTCCAGTGCGCGTGAGGTCGAGCTCACGCAAAATATCTGAGAGGCGCGAGCGCTCGACGAGCGAGACGCGCGGGCTTCGCGCGAGATCGGTCGTTAACAGATCTGCGATCGCATATCCGAGCGCCGAAAGTCCGTCGCTCTTGGAGAGCAACTGAAATGGCGGAATACCGATTGCCGACGACGTCGTTGTTCCGCCTGCTTGTTCGCGCGCAACGGCCGCAGCGAGCGCAGAATCTGCGCCTCCGCGCACGGAGACACCGCGTGCTCCACCGGCGCGCGCGGTGGTTCCCGTTGCACATGCGCCAACGGTGCCGGCGAACACGACGGCGAGCGCGAACGCGCTGACCGCGCGGGCGAGCTTCTGAGACGAACCGAGATTCACGGAATCGGGCACGAGAGGACACAATCGAGGGAGCCGGAACGGCCCACCAACTCGACTCAAACCTGCCGGTTTACGACGGAAGCGTCAAGAAATTTGTGGTCAATTTTGCGCTAAATTCCGGGCTCAGTGGATGTGCATCGATCACAGACCGCGTGAGGCAGCGGCGCTACAGCGCTGTCGACCGCATGCGCCACAATTCAGCGGACTCATCCATAAGAGCGGCCATTTTTGCCGCAAATCGGCGAACTGAAGCGTAGACGTCGAGGAATGGAATGTGCGAAGAGATATCTGTGATCTGCTGTCGACCGCTGGTGTCAAACAGCCTCGGCGGTATGTTGAACGTCCTTTCACTCCCAGCGAAGCCCGTGATCCGTCGACTCGGTACGACCCTCCTGCTCCTCTGTGCGACCGCATCCGCTGCGGCCGGACAGAACGTGCTCGGTCGTGCCACGGGATTGAGCGGCGGCTTTGGCAATTTCGACTTCAACAGTCTGGCGTTGAACGAAGGTGACGCGCTGAACTCGCTGACGAACACCGGCGTGACGGTCGGCTTCAAGGGTGCGTACTACGGCCAGCTGCCGTCGACGACGCTGTACGGTCCGTTCAGCGGATCGTTCGGCACGAACGCGCTTTACAACTACACGTTCGGCCAGGTCAGCGCCCCGACCATGCAACTTGATTTCACGGGTGCTGCGTCAGCCGCGGTGTTCAATTTTACGACGGCGGTCGATCCCGGCTTTGCGACGTCGACCGCGACGATCAAGGCATTCAAGAACGGCGTTCAGGTCGGATTCCTGCAGAACGATTTCGCGCCGACGACGGCGGCGAGCCGTGAGCTGTTCTGGGGCTTTCAATTCACGAACGGCACGACGTTCGATCGCCTGACCATCGAGGGCAATCCGTCGGCGTTCGGCATCGACAATCTTCAGGTGCTCAAGGCGACCACCGTGGTGCCTGAGCCGTCGACGGTCGGTTTGATGTCACTTGGCCTCTTCGCACTCGGTGCGATGGCCCGTCGCCGACTTCGCGCGAAATAAGCTCAACGCGCGGCGCAGCAATAACGCACCCGAGCGCTCCGCGCGGGTGCGTTTTTTTTCGCGGCAACGCGCAGTGAACCGCAACTGCCTGCCGCGGATCACGCTGAAACACGCGGATCCAGCCGCGCCGCTCACTAACGGCGTCTTGTTCGCGACGGTTGCAGCAACGCTTTGTAGTTGCTCTCTCGACGGAGCGCTGCGCGCTTGCGGTCCCAATCGGCTGGATCCGCGCAGTTTCCGCGTGATCCGTGGCAAGCAGTTGGATAGCTCGAACCACTTGCCGCGGATTACGGATAAACAGTCACGCACTCACCGCGACATCACGGAGGCGTTGGCGTGACGGTCGCGGTGATGCTGGTGCCCGTGTGCGTTGTGAACGCAAACACCTCCACAACCCATACGCCGGCGGCCGGCGTCGCTAATGTGCAGGTCTCGCCAGGGCCGTTGGCTTCCGAGGCGCAGGTCGCGGCACCAGAGAGCGAGAGACCTGGCCGATAGACGTACAGATCGGGATCGCCCGTGCCGCCGCTCATGACGACCGAGAGGTTCGTTGAGCCCGCCGGCACGTACACCGCGAAGAATGTTGAGGTATTCACCGCGGAGTTGGCGAATGGAAACGCGGTCGCGCTGCGCAACCCCTGCAGCGTCGTAAATGTCGCGGTGCCGCTCTTGCCTTCGCTCGAGGCGGTGATGGTGACACTGCCCAGCGCGCTCTGCGCCGTCACCAGGCCGGTCGCGGAAACGGTTGCAACCGCCGAGGCCGAAGTCGACCAGGCCACAACGCGATCGGTCAGTAGGTTGTTCGACGCGTCGCGCAGGGTCGCCGCGAGCGGCACGCCGATCGCCGTTGGCAAGAAGCCGCTGTTCGGCGCCACCGTGATGGTGTTGACGGGCGGTGGCGGTACGATCGTGACTGCGACCGTGCCCACCTTTCCTTCGCTCGTCGCGGTGACCGTGGTCGTGCCGGCCGAGACGGAGGTGACTAATCCCGTAGCGCTCACGGTCGCGACGGTCGGTGTCGAGCTCGCCCACGTCACCGGTCGAAACAACGATCGGCCGGCCGGGTCTTGCGGCGTCGCGGTGAGCTGAATCGACTGGCCCAGGCCGACATTGAGCGTCGACGCACTCATCGCCACCGTCG
Organism: uncultured Gemmatimonadaceae bacterium; assembly: GCA_966096095.1. Classification (GTDB taxonomy): domain Bacteria; phylum Gemmatimonadota; class Gemmatimonadetes; order Gemmatimonadales; family Gemmatimonadaceae; genus Gemmatimonas. The sequence goes on from CBHTUR010000048.1 coordinate 7,055, forward strand.
CGACGTTGGCATCAGAAACGATCGTCGCAAAGCCCGAGGTGCCGCGTGCCGTGGCCAAGATTGCAGTGGACCCGGCGCCCACGAGCGTAACCACGCCGCTGGTGGAGACGGTCGCCACCGCGGGATCGGAAGAGCGCCATGTAATGGTCTCGCCGGCCATGGCACCACCGCTTGCGTCTTTCGCCGTCGCGGTGAGTTGCTGCGTTGTGCCAACGCGCGCCGTCGTCAGTCGTGGCGTCACCTCAATCGATCCGACGCGAATCGGGTCGGCTGGCGTGCTCTCGTCGCACGCGGAGGTAACAACGAGCAACAGCGCCATCATCGGCGTGACGAATCTCGTCAACGGGCGCCGTAGGCCGGGACGAGCGGGGTGCGAATTCATGGAGCACTCGTGCGAATAGGGTGCGAGGCGTTTCGCCGGCACGCCGAAGCGCGTGAGGGACGGCGGGACGCCCGCGCTAAAGTGCGATCAAATCGCGCCGGTGCGATAGGGGCCAAGCGTAATTTTCGATGATGAATCCGCCAATCTGATCCCAGTCGGGTACGTCCGAAATCGGACGACACAGCGAAAAGCCCGCGGCGACGAATCGCAGCGGGCTTTCGGAGCGAAGGAATCGCTCAGCGCACTCGGGTGCGCTCAGGGAGGGGTCGGTGTCACCGTCGCCGTGACGTTGGTTCCCGTGTGCGCGGTGAACGCGAACACTTCAACCACCCACACTCCGGCCGCGGGAGTCGCCAGAGTGCACGTCTCGCCCGGCCCGTTGTTCTCCGACGCGCAGGTCGCTGCGCCACTCAACGAAAGTCCGGGACGATAGACATACAAGTCCGGATCGCCCGTGCCGCCGCTCATCGCAACCGTCAGATTGGTCGAGCCGGCCGGCACATAGACGGCAAAGAAGCTCGAGGTGTTCACCGACGGATTCGCGAACGGATTCGCGACACCACTGCGCAGACCGGTGAGCGTGGTAAACGTGGCCGTTCCGCTCTTGCCTTCGCTGGTCGCCGTGATCGTCACACTGCCGAGCGCCGTCTGTGCGGTCACAACACCGGTCGCCGAGACCGTCGCGATCGCGGCATTCGACGTCGTCCATGCCACAATGCGAGGATCATTGAGCACGTTGTTCGACGCGTCGCGCAGCGTGATCGCAAGCGGCACGGCGATGCCAGTGGGCACGAAGCCCGAGTTCGGCGAAAGCGCGACCGTCGCCACCGGCGGCGGCGGCAGTACGGTGATCGTGAACGTGCCACTCTTGCCGTCGGCCGTGGCCGTGATTGTCGCCGTACCTACCCCAACCGTCTGCACAAATCCGGTCGATGAGACCGTGGCCACCGTTGGCGCCGACGACGTCCACGTCACCGGGCGGAAGAGTTCACGGCCGTTGGCTTCATAGGCGACCACGTTGAGTTGCGTGTTGCCGGCGAAGGGCAACTGCGCAGTACCGGTAATGCTGACGGTCGCCACGTTACCGACGGCATCGATCGACGAGAAACCGCTCGCGCCGCGCGTGGTCGCGACAATGGCCGTCGCGCCCGACTGCAGCACGGTAACGAGTCCCGACGCATTCACGGTCGCCACGTTGGTGTCGAGCGAAACCCACGTCACTGCGTCGTTCGCGATGTTATTGCCATTCGCATCTTTCGCCTGCGCGGCGAGCTGCGTGGTTTGTCCGGCCTTCACCGACACCAGATGCGGTGTGACGTCAACCGTGGCGGCCGTCTCCGGAACGGTTACGTCATCGCTGTTACAGGCCGCGAGTGCCACCAAGGTGGAGACACCGAGCGCTACCCAGCGGCGGGTGGCGCGATGCGCGCGAAATGACGGCGCGGAAATGAATGAACTCACTGCTTGACCTCGAAGCATCGGGACACGTGCTGGAGTGATGAGTATGCGGGACGTCGAAAATGCAGCGGAACTACACCCGCTCTCTTTCATCAAACGGCCGTCCCTGCGCAATGCAGCCACACGACTGCGCATTGGGACTACGCGTCTCTCTGCGATCACGAATTCAGTGAGCAACCGTCTGTCACGCGCTGCAGTTGATTGCATGCATCGCCCACGGGATATACCGTTAGTCCCATGTCGCTTCCCTTCCCCGAATACGACCAACTCGACGGACTCGCACTGGCCGCGATGATCCGTGCCGGTGACGTGTCAGCCGCCGAAGTGACTGAGGCCGCGCTCGCACGCATCGCACAACGCAATCCGGCCATCAACGCCGTGGTGCGCACGCTCGAGACAAGCGCGCGTGCGTCTGCCGCATCGGTTGCACGCGACGCGACGTTTGCCGGCGTGCCGATGCTGATCAAAGATTTGCAGGCGACGATTGCCGGCGTGCCCACCAGCAGCGGAACGCGTCCGCTGCAGACAATCACGCCCGCGCACGACAGCGAGCTGGTGGCGCGCTTCCGACGAGCGGGCGCGATCTTCGTCGGTAAGTCGAACACGCCGGAATTTGGACTCACTCCATTCACCGAAAGCGAAGCGCTCGGTGTTGCACGCAACGCGTGGGATCACGCGCGTACGCCGGGTGGTTCAAGCGGCGGATCAGGTGCGGCGGTGGCGGCGCGCATGGTACCCATTGGACACGGAGGCGATGGCGGCGGTTCTATTCGCATTCCGGCGTCGTGCAATGGGGTGTTTGGATTGAAGCCCACGCGCGGTCGTATGCCGACGGGCCCCGACTTCGGCGATATGTGGCGCGGTTTCGCGCAAGAACACGTGATTACGCGCAGCGTTCGAGACTCAGCCGCGATGATGGACTGCACCGCGGGTGAGGACGCGGGCACTCCAGTGGCCTGCCCGCCTCGCGCTCGACCCTTTATCGAAGACGTGACAACCGAGCCCGGTCGGCTGCGCATCGCCTTCACGAGTACACCGTTCTTCGGTGAATCCGTGCACGCGGACTGTCGGGCCGCGCTTGTCGACAGCGCAAAGCTGTTGGAGTCACTCGGTCATGACGTCGAGGAAGCGGAGCCGCAGATCGATGGCGCGGCACTCGCAAAGTGCTTCTTGACTGTGGTTGCGGCCGAAGCGCGCGCGGATATCGAGTGGCTCGGCGCGCAATTTCAACGCGCTCCACGGCGTGACGACGTCGAAGTCACAACGTGGGCACTGGGGCTGGTGGGTCGTCATTTGCGCGCGTCCGACTACGCGAACGCGGTGCGCACACTGCAAACCGCCGGCCGCGTGATTGGACGATTTTTCGAGCGCTACGATCTGCTGCTCACACCGACACTCGCCTCGCCGCCAGTGCGCGTTGGAGAGCTGCAGCCGAAGCCGGCCGAGCGCGTTGCCCTTCGCGTGCTCGGTGCACTCGGACTTGGCGGCGTATTGGGTTCCGACGCCTTCCTCGGCCAGATGGTGAAACAGGCGTTCGGTTTTATTCCGTACACGCCGTTGTTCAACGTGACCGGGCAACCGGCGATGTCAGTGCCGTTGTTCTGGAACAGTGAGAACCTGCCGATCGGTTCGCACCTGATCGCACGATTCGGCGACGAGTCCACTCTGTTTCGCGTGGCCGGACAACTCGAACGCGCGCGTCCGTGGGCCGCGCGCGTTCCAAACGGACTGTAGTTTCGCGCTCTCGCGCGAGCGCCTTGTTACTTCTTGCGCGTCGCGCCCGTGAGCTTGCCGAGTGCGCCAAGCGTTGTTTGCGCGGCGTTCAGGCCCAACCGGAAATCGGCGTCACTGAAAGTGGCAAAGACATCGGTGGGTTGATGCCAATGCGGATCCCACCCGCTGCCGATTTGCGTACCGCGTTCGTTTTCGCGCAAACTGACCGCGGCGATCAAATCCTGAAATGGGCCGGAGTCAGTGTTGGTCATGAAGGGCCCAACCTGCGCAGGATAGTCGGTGGCGTACTTCGAGTTCGCCGAGTGCAGCGCCCACGCGAGCTTCTGCGACGCTTCCGACATCTTTGAGTTCACCTGAAACTCGATGTTGACGTCCGCCTCTGGACGCTGGTCCTTGGCGATTGAACCGTCGGCCTTCGGCGCGCCATGATCGAACATCATCATGTCGTGCTGGATCATGCCGAGCCATTTTGGTTCGGGATACTTGCCTGAACCGGCCGGGCTCTCTTTGCCTTGCAGTGGCCCGCGCTGATCCACATACGCGCGCGCACCGTTCAAGCCTGTCTCCTCGTTGTTCCAGAGCGCGAAGCGAATGCTGCGTTCCGTTTGAACGTCGGGGCTGCTGAAAATGCGCGCGAGCTCCATCACAATCGCCGTGCCCGAAGCGTCGTCATTCGCCGCTTCGCCCCAACCGTGGCCATCCATGTGACCACCGACGATGTACATCTCTTCGGGATGCGTGGTACCCACCTTCGTGCAATACACTTCCTGTCGCTGACCCGGTGTGGTGGGTTGCGAGTTCAACTTGCGCAGCCGTTCGTCTGGCTGCGCGAGCGAATCGGTGTTGACGCCGGTGCGGGTGCGAATGCCGCGCGCACGCCCACCGCCCTGGGCCGCGGCCGTTTGCGGACGCGGCGCTGGAGCCCCGCCCGTCGCTGGTGCGGCCGGACGCGGCGCAGGCGGTGCGGGGGCGTACTCGTAGGTGATGCGCTCAGTATTGGTGCAGCCATAGCTCTTGAGCTGCGCCTCGATCCAGTCTACGGCGGCGCGGTTGCGGTCGGTGCCCTGCCGACGATCACCAAACTGCGTGAGCCCCTTGATGGTCGCCTTGTATTTCTCCAGATCGAGGCGCGAGACCATCACCGAGATGGGATCGGTGGAATCCACCGCGACCGGCACTGGCGGCAAGACGCGGCCTTGCGCGCCAACAACGGAGGTGCCCACGGCCATGGCCAGGGTGCTGACGACGGCACGCTGGCACCAGCGCTCGAAGGACGGACGAAAACAATGGGACATGGCGGGAGGCGGACGGAGTACGGATTAAGCCGGCAGTCCGGCGGAGAGGACGCGGAGGGAGCCTTCAAACCAAATGTACGGTTCGCCCCATCTAATTGCTGATCCAGCTCGGTTCTTCGCCGACTCGATTCGATTGTTCATTCCGCCGCCCGCCCATCCCGACCTCTATGCCACGACTGCACGCGGTAGTCACCCCAGCGCTGATCGCGCTCGTCATGAGTTCTCCCCTCTCCGAGCTACAGGCACAGCGTTCGCGGGAGTCGATTGAAGGCCGTGAAGTATCGATCTATAACCTGGCCGGCCATGTACGCATCGAGTCAGGATCGGGCAGTGACGTTACCGTCGAGATCTCGCGTGGTGGCCGTGACGCGGGACGGCTGCGTATTGCGACTGGAACAATTCGCGGCCGGAACACCTTGCGCGTGATCTATCCGAGCGGCGACGACGTGGTGTATCGCGACGGACGGACAAGTCGCTGGAACGGCAGCTCCGACGTGAATGTCGATTCCGACGGTACGTTCGGTGACAATCGTCGTGGCTGGCGCGGTGATCGGGTGCGGGTCAAAACCAGCGGAAGCGGTACGGAAGCGTGGGCCGATTTGACCGTTCGCGTACCGTCCGGCAAGAGCGTGGCGTTGCACCTGGTTGCGGGCGACGTCGAGTCGATAAGCGTTGACGCCGATTTGTCGATAGACGCGGGCTCGTCGCGCGTAACGGCTTCCAACGCGCGGGGCCGACTGAAAATTGATGCGGGCTCCGGCAGTGTTGAGGTAAACGGTGCGACCGTGAGTGAGCTCAATCTCGACACCGGATCGGGTGGCGTGACGATGAACGACGTGTCGAGCGAACGGTGCATCGTCGATACGGGATCCGGTGGAGTCTCCGGTGCCGGTGTGTCCTGCGGATCGCTCAAAGTCGATGTTGGCTCTGGTGGCGTGCGACTCGACCGAGTGCGCACGAGCGACGTCAACGTCGATGCCGGGAGTGGTACCGTGACGCTCGGGCTTACGTCTAAGCCCCGAACCGTCGAGATCGAAACGGGTTCGGGCGGCGTGGTACTCGGACTTCCCGAATCGATGGGCGCCGAACTCGATATCGATACGGGAAGCGGAGGGATCTCCTCTGACTTTGCCGTGAAGGCCAGCCGCATGCGGCGTGACGAACTGCGCGGCACGATTGGGGACGGATCGGCGCGCATTCGTGTGAGTACGGGCTCGGGTTCCGTTCGTCTGCGCAGGTCGATAGATTAGCCTCCGTTCCGTCAGACGCGTCGCAACACCAGTGTCATCGCGCGTCTCGATACCGCTCCTCATGCCGTCTGGTGCTTCGATGATTTTCTCCTGCTGCTATGTCCTCGCTACCCCGAACGCGGCCGTCACGCCGCGTGGGATGGCGATTGGCGTGGCGATGCGTGGATTCATCGAAGCCGGGCACCTTGGGTAGCAGCAACGACGCTTTCGTTGCTCCCCTCTGAATACGCCCCGCCTGCTTCGATCTCGCAGACGGGGCGTTCTTCATTTCAGATCAGGTAAAGGTATGCAGGATACGAGTTCAGTGATACAAACTCCGCCCACGCGCGCTCGGCGAATAGCGCGCGATATCGCGGCAGCCCTCCGCGGCACGCACCACGACTACACGAGCGGCTCCATCGGCCAAGCCATCTTCTTGTTGGCGATTCCGATGGTGCTCGAGATGGTCATGGAGAGCCTCTTCGCGCTGTCAGACGTGTTCTTTGTGGCGCGCGTCGGCGCGAGCGCGGTCGCCACGGTCGGTCTCACCGAATCCATGATGATCGTGGTGTACACGATCGCGATGGGGCTTTCGATATCGGGGACGGCGGTGGTCGCGCGTCGCATTGGCGAGAAAGACGCCGACGGCGCCGGACGCGCTGCCGTACAAGTGATTTTGCTTGGCGGCATCATCGCGCTGTCGATGGCGGCGATCGGCGCGATTGCGGCCCCGCAGCTGTTGCGGTTCATGGGGGCGACGGATGACGTGCTCGCTACCGGCACGACATTCACCCGCGTGATGTTGGGCGGCAGCTTTACCGCCTTCTTGTTGTTCGTTGTGAACGCGTCGTTTCGTGGCGCCGGCGACGCCGCGGTGTCGATGCGCGTGCTGTGGCTGGCCAACGGCATCAATATCGTGCTTGGTCCGATGCTGATTTTTGGCGTGGGACCGTTTCCGAAGCTCGGCGTCACCGGCGCGGCCGTGGCAACGACTATCGGTCGCGGCACGGGTCTCATCTTCGCGCTGTCGCGGCTTTTGAAAGGCAGCGGACATCTGCGCGTGCTGCGCAAGCATCTGGTGGTGGAAGCGCACACGATGACCACGATGCTCCGCATGTCCGTCAACGGCACCTTTCAGGTACTCGTGGGCAGCTTGAGCTGGATCGTACTGGTACGGCTCATGGCGGCGTTCGGCAGTGCGGCGATGGCCGGGTACACGATTGCGGTGCGGATGGTGATGTTCGCCATGCTGCCTGCGTGGGGTCTCGGCAATGCGGCGGCGACGATGGTCGGACAGGCACTCGGGGCACGCGATCCCGATCGCGCAGAGTCGGCGGTGTGGACTGCGGCCCGATACAACGTGGCGTTCCTCGGCATCGTGGGGCTCACGTTCGCGCTGTTCGCACCGCAGATCGTGCACGGCTTTACGAGCGAACCGGCGGTCGTTGATGTGGCCGTGTTTGGCCTCCGCATGATGGCGGTTGGCTTTCCGCTCTTCGCCTTCGGGATGGTGTTAACGCAGTCGTTCAACGGCGCGGGTGACACGTCAACGCCAACGCGGATCAATATCGGCGTGTTCTGGTTCTTCGAGTTGCCGATTGCTTGGCTGCTGGCGCGTCACTCGGGCATGGGCGCGCACGCGATCTTCGTGTCGATCACGGTGGCGTACTCGGCGCTGGCCGCCGTGAGTACCGTGTTGTTTCGCCGAGGACACTGGCGCACGCGACGCGTGTAGGAGCGTCGGCGCACCAGCCTTGAGGTGTTACACGAATTTCATTGGTGAGCTCAGGGGGGCAGCTGCGAGCGCAGCGCCCCCTTGTTGCTGAAATCCCAAGTCGCGCCGTAGTGAATGTCGGTCAGTCGCCAATGTCCGTTCTCACGCACGACGATTGCCGTGTCGGTCCACTCAACCTTGGGCTTCTTCTGCGTGTTGGTGAACGTGACGACAACCCGCACTGGACTCTGTGCGTCGTCGGCTGCTCGCGTAACAAAGAACTCGGACGGTCCCTCAAACAGACTCGAGAACAAATCGCCCTCGACGTACGACGGTTTGTCGTTCGGTGCGCGTTGCTGATCCGACGCGCGAACCGAATCGGCCCGAGCCAATGCGTTGGCCAACGAGTCGGAAATAAACGGCCGTAGCGCCGCCAATTCTTTGGCCGTTGGCGCACCACTGATGCCGATGGCCTCCTTCATTGTGAAGAATTGGACGACCACGTCGCTGGCCGTCTTGGCCTCGCGCGCGCGGCAGGCACCGCTTAGCGCGCACACTGCCATCGCGCTGAGTGTGCGCCAGACGGCCGCCGTGTGTCGTTGCCCTGCCCTGCCCAGCATGTTCATTTCGCGATCAGGTATCCGGCGCCGCGAAGCGCTTTTCCGGGCTTCGCCCCGGTGTGCTTTCCGTCCTTCCACACCGCGACGCCGTTGACGAACACATCGCGCACGCCGACCGACAGTTGATGCGGCTTCTCAAACGTCGCTTTGTCGATCATCACTGCCGGATCGAAGATCACGAGGTCGGCGAACATTCCCTCCTTCACCAGTCCGCGGTCGCGCAAGCCGAGAATCTGCGCCGTCGACCACGTCATCTTGCGAACGGCTTCTTCAAGCGGGAACAGCGAATCGGTGCGCACAAACTTGCCGATCATGCGCGCGAACGTGCCGTACGAACGGGGGTGCACCAGTTCCTTCGTGGTATCGGGATCGTAACCGCCCGCATCGCTTCCCACGACGACCCATGGACGACTAATCATCTTCGCCACGTTTGCATCGGACATTCCGAACGTGATCTTCGACAACGTATTGGATTCGCCAATCGTGAGTTGAATGATGGCCGACACCCAATCGACGCCGAGCCCCTTGGCAATCGCGTCGAGACGCAGCCCTTCATACTTCTTCCATTCGGGCTTCCGGAAGCCCGAGATCTGATACGCTTCCGGCGGGTTCTGCTGACAGTAGTTCACCGCTTTCGGCGACATATCGGTCATCTCTTTGCGAATGCGCGGCAGCAACGACGCGTCTTTGAGGCGTTCGAGCAGCTTGCCGTCGGCATGCACCCAAGACGGAATGCACGACGCGAGATTGTTGCCCGATGCCGGATAGGTGTACATCGTGGCCTTCACATCCTGTCCGGCGGCGCGCGCCGAATCGATCTTCGCGATCGCGGGCACCGCGAGCGGCCAGTTGGTTCGGCCAGCCGCCTTGAAGTGGTAGATCACGACCGGCACGCCACCGTCCTTGCCGATCTTGATCGCCTCGTCCATCGCGCTCAGCAGCTCATTTTCTTCCGAGCGGATGTGCGTGATATACGTACCATGCAGCGGCGCCATCGCCTTGGCGTTCTCAATCAATTCCGGCGTTCCGGCGTACGCGCCCGGCGGATAGATGAGCGCGCTGGAGATGCCGAATGCGCCGTCGTACATGGCGTGCCGCACCACGGCGCGCATTGTGTCCTGTTCGGCGGCATTCGGTGCACCTTCCTTCTGACCCATGGCGTACGCGCGAACGGTTGAAGCGCCGAGATAGCTGCCCATGTTCACGGAGTTACCGTGCGCTTCCATTGAGTCGAGCCACATGCCAAAGCCGTGATCGCCGCGGAAATGCTTCACGTGTTGCAGCATCATGGCTTCGGTCGGGTCGTCACCCATGTACAGGGAGTCGATGCGCGGATTGCTCGGCGCCGGAGTGGTGGACTCACCCAGAATTTCCGAGGTCACCCCCTGCGACACTTTGCCGATCACGCGTCCGTCGGCGAAGAGCGCCTGATTCCAGCTATGCGCCTGAATGTCGATGAAGCCCGGTGAGAGCACGAGACCGTTGGCGTCGACGGTCGACTTGGCGGTGGCGTCTTTCAGTGCGCCTTTCGGAGCCACAATCGCGATCTTGGCGCCGCGCACACCCACGTCGCCTTCGTACCAGGGATTTCCGGTTCCGTCGACAATACGCGCGTTGAGAATGACGAGGTCGTATGGCGTGCGCGAGGTCGTCGCGGGCGTCGACTCGCTCGCTGGCGGAGTGCTGCAGGCTCCGATCCACAATGCGGCGAGTGCGGAGGCCAGCACGGTGACGGTAACTCGGCGATGAGCCGGGTGTAGATTCAGGAGAGACATGAGCGGCAGGCGAGTACGGGACTTGAGGGCATGAACAGTCTCATACGATCCCGCGCCGTACGCTGGATGACAAGGAGGGGCGATGCGTTGGATGAACCGAACGAACCCATCGACGACGATCGTGACCTTGCTCCGCGCATGGCAGCTTGCCGCGCTGGCGATACTCACGACGGCAGCCGCGAATCGCTTAGACGCGCAAACTGGCCGGCTACCCGTGAGTGCGTCCGTCTCCCCGAATGCCGTCGGCGCTCCGGCGCCAACTGCAACGCCGATTGGCGGATTGCGTACGCGACCGATCGCGGCTCCCACGGATGTCCGCGCTCATGTACTCGCGCGGGCCCGTCCCGGGACGGTACTGCTGCAAGTGCCCGACGCCGCCCTTCAGCGACCGGGCATCGTGACCTCATCAGACAATGAGAATGAGTACAGCCGCGGGCCGCGCTGGATTCCGACCGCTGACGCACCGCAGTGGCGACGCGATCCGCGCGTGCGTCCGGTTGATGCGTGGCGCGACCTGATTGTCACGGACGTGGTGTGCAACTCGAACGGCGCGTGCCGTCAACGCGAACTGCCTGTGCGCGCACCATGGATTGCGCGTTGCGGATGCTACGCGTTTTACGACGGCTGGAGTCGACTGTGGCGCGTTGAGTAGTCGCGGCCGAGGGCGTTGCGCAGTAGCAGAAAACTGAACAGCGCCTGGGCGGCAACTGTGAACACGCTAAGCAGCCAGACCTGATGCAAGGTGAAGCCGGGGCGGGACGACAACCACAGCGCCGGAACGGCAAAGGTAACAAACCGCATCACGCCACTCATGAGAGCGGGCAGCGTGTTGCCGAGTGCCTGAAACATTCCCGAGCAGGTGAAGATCAGGCCAGTTGCCACGAAATTCCATGAGATCACGCGCAGAAATTCTGCGCCGACCTCGAGCGACGCCGGCTCGCTGGCGAATCCGCCAACGAGCGTCTGTGGCGCGATCTGACAGAGCAATGTGAGAACGGCCATCGGCACGCAACCAATGATGGCCGCCCACTTGAAGGTGTCGCGTACGCGATCCATGCGGCCGGCACCGAAGTTTTGACCGGCGAGCGGCGCCGCCGAAAATGAAACGGCCATCGCGGGCAGGAAGATCGATTGCATCACGCGCGATCCGATGCCATATCCGGCCTGCGCCGGCGCACCGAAGTTGCGAATCACGTGATACATGATGGCGGTTGAGAGGAACATGAGCGCGAACTCGCCGCCGGGCGGGAGGCCGATCTTGAGAATGCGCCCGACCACCGCGCCCCGAGGTGCGAGCAGCGCGCGATCGAATCCGACGTAGTGCTCGAGCCGCACGAAGTACACGGAGAGAATGACCACGCCCGTCGCGATGGCGAGTGAGCTCGCAAGTCCCGCGCCCGCCGCGCCGAGCGGATGGCCAGTGCCCCATCCCGCGATGAGAATGGGCGCCAGCACAATGTTCATCACGACGGTGACGACTTGAATGATCATCGTCGGCTTCACGATGCCCGTGCCTCGCAGCGCCGATCCCATCGAAACGAGCGCGAATTGCAGCGCGAGACCCGGCAAGTACGCTTGCAAGTACTGCGTACCCGCGGCAATGACCGGCGCGTCGGCACCGACGGCGTTCATATACCGCGGCGCGGCAAAGAGTCCGCCAACGAGCACCAACACGCCGCACACGAACGCCATCGTCGTGCTCTGATTGAACACCAGGGTCGCATCGGCCTGATCCTTCCGGCCAACCGCTTGCGCGATGAGCGCCATCGTGCCCACACCAAGCACCTGCGTAAGCGACATGACGATAGACTGCACGTTGCCGGCCGAACTGACGCCCGCAACCGACGAACTGCCCAGGCGCGCGACAAAATAGAGATCAACCAGATAGTACAATGTCTGGAAGATCATGCCCGCGGCCATGGGCAACGCGAGCTGAATGATGTGTTTGGGAATCGATCCCGACGTGAGATCCTTCACGTGCGCGTCCTGGAGGTGGGGAATCTGCGACGGTGAAGCTTCGGCATCGTGCACGCGATGCACAAGCGCCTGTTCGATCGCGAGCCGACAGTTGCCGAGCGCGCAAATCGGCGGCACACTAGTAGGACCTCACCGTCCTTCCCGCCTCAAACCTCACGCTCCGTCATGACTTCGCACCGCATCGCGTCGACGCCGGCTTCCCGCGCGTCCTGGCTGTTGTGGGCAGCTATCATCTCGCCATCGTTCACCGCCCTCGGCGCACAAGCTTCGATGGCGCCCACGAACGATCTCCCCAATCCGTATCGCACGGTTGTCGACTGGGCGAAGATGCCGGATGGCCGAGCCTGGGGATCGACCAGCGCGGTCGATATCGACAAGGACGGCAAAAGCATTTGGGTTGCCGAGCGGTGCGGCGCCAACAATTGCGCTGATTCGAAGCTGAACTCGGTACTCAAGTTCGATGCGACCGGAAAGCTCGTCACCTCGTTCGGTGGCGGCTTGATCGTCTCGCCTCACGGTATCCACGTCGATCGTGACGGTAACATCTGGGTTACCGACTGCGCCTGCACCGGAGGAGGAGGTGGCACGGGAACTCCGGCAACGGCCGCCGCATCGCGCGGTCACCAGATTTTCAAGTTCAGCCCCGAAGGCAAGGTACTGTTGACGCTCGGCGTCGCTGGAGGCGGCAAGGACTCGTCGTATTTCTGGATGCCCAATGACGTGGCCACGGCTCCTAACGGCGACATCATCGTGGCGGAAGGGCACTCATCGCGTGCAGGCTCCAACGCCCGGCTGTTCCGATTCGATAAGAATGGCAAGTTGCTCAAGATCTTCGGCACCTTTGGCAACGGGCCGACCGATCTCGATCAACCGCACGCGCTCGCCTTTGACTCCAAGGGCCGTCTGTTTGTTGGCGATCGCGGCAACAACCGCATCCTGATCATGGATGAGAATTTCAAAGTGCTCGACACCTGGTATCAGTTCAGCCGGCCGAGTGGAATCTTCATCGACAAGAACGACAACATTTATGTTGCCGATTCCGAATCGGGGTCCGTTTCGCCGCCACATGGTGCGTGGAAACGCGGCATTCGCATTGGCAGCGCCAAGGATGGCAAGGTGACGGCGTTCATTCCCGACCCGGAAGAGAAGCCCGCGAGCACCAGCAGCGCGGAAGGCGTTGCGGTCGATGCGGCCGGTCATATCTATGGCGCGGAAGTTGGGCAGAAAGCGCTCAAGCGATATGAAAAGAAGTAACAGTTCGGTCGGATAACTACGCTAAACGAAAAAGCGAAGGTGATTGGCTCAGGCGTTTTTGCCTTGACCAACCACCTTCGCTTTTTCGTCTAGCGTAGTGGCTGTTCCTGCCTTCCTGTTATCGACGATACGGCAACGTCAACGCCGTCAGTCCGGTGTTCTCCTCACTGCCCGTCGCAAACACGATGTACTGTTTGCCGTTGTGCATAAACGTCATCGGTACCGCAGTGTTCTTCGACTCAACCTTGACCGCGCCGACTTGTTTGCCTGTGGCCTTGTCAACCGCAAAGATCTGCGGCGGCTGACCCGGCACACCACCACCACGACCCGGTCCGTAGATCACCATCGTTTTGGTCACGATAGCTTCAGCCTGACCGCGCGCACCCTGCTCTGGTAGTGTGACGCCGGCAAAGAGCGGATCGCGACTGGTGACCTTCATCATGCCGCCGTTCGGGATCCACCAGCTCTTGTCGCCCGTGTTCATGTTGTAGGCGGTGAGGCCGCCGTACGGCTTGGGCTTCACGATTGAAACGCCGCCGATGACTGATCCCGCCGCGCGCGCGCCGAAGTCGCCACCGCGATCGCCACTCGCCGGCTTCTGATAGCCCGGCGGTGCGGGCAACGCGCCCAGCAATCCACACGAATCGTGCGGGGAGCTGAAGTCGAACTCGGAGCACGGATCTTTCTGCACTTGAATGGTGCTCATGCCTGTTTGTGATCCGACGTACAGCATGCCGGTTTCCACGTCGACGGCGGCGCCGCCATCGATGTTCACGCCGCCGCTCGCGCCCGGCGCATACCATGAGCACTTGTAACCGTTGGCGCCTTTGCCATCGGTGGTCGATGCGGGAATGAAATACGGTCCCATGCGGCAGCGCTTGGCCATCTTGAGGGCGCTGTCCTTGATGGCAGGGGTGTAATCGATGAGATCCGCTTCAACCAAACCCTGCTGCGAATATGGCGCCGGCTTGCTTGGAATCGGCTGCGTGGGCGACGTCTTCTCGTTCGGTACATCGCTCTGCAACACCGGCGTTTCCGGCATCGGCCAAATCGGTTTGCCCGTGAGACGATCGAACGTGTACACCCATCCCTGCTTGGTCGTCGCCGCGATAACCTTGCGCTTCTGACCATCGACCGTGACATCCATGAGGTTCGGCGCCATTGGCACGTCGTAGTCCCAGATGTCGTGGTGCACGAGCTGGAAGTGCCACTTCTTCACGCCCGTCTTGGCGTCGAGTGCCACGATGCTGTTGCCGTAAAGATTGTCGCCCGGACGATGTCCACCGTATTCGTCCATGAGCGGCATGCCCACCCCGATGTAGACCAACCCCAGATCGGGATCGGCGGAGTACGGCGCCCACGCGTCGTTCTTGCCCACGCCTTTGCTGCCGATCTTCGAACCGCTCTTCCACGTTTCCGCGCCAGGCTCACCCGGCTGCGGAACGAGATTGAACTTCCACAACTGTTTGCCGGTGCGAATATCGAATCCGCGAATGAAGCCCGGAATGTTGTGCAGCTTGTTGGGGTAGTAGCCGTGAATCGACGAGTTGCCGACGACAAGCACGTTGCCAACGACAATCGGCGGCGAGCTTGCCGCGATTTGTCCTTCTTTCGGATCGATACCCATGGTGCCATCGGCACCAATCTTCTTGACCGGATCCCACGTTTCACCGGGCTTCGCGCGACGCGCCGGCGCGTTGTCGCTGATGATGAGCGAGCCGTCATCATCGACCGCGAGGGGCACGAGCGGATAGCCGAGACCTTCCATCAGGTCGACGACACCGTTCTTGCCGAAGAGCGGGTCGGGTCGACCGGTTTTCGCATCGAGCGACACGAGATGGTAACCCGGAGTCACCGTCAGCACGCGCTCGGCTCGGCCATCCGTCCAGTATGAAAGTCCGCGGCCCGCGAACTGCCGCGGCGCTTTTTGCCAACGAATGCCTTCTTCCAGGCGGTACATCCACAGTGTTTCGCCATTCGACGGATCGATGGCCGCCGTGATGCGACGCGTGGTTGCGACCGTGAACAAGCGTCCGTTCGCGTACAGCGGCGTCGTGCGATAGTACTCGTCCTTGCCGAACGCTCCGGCGTTCCACGTCCACGCCACTTTGAGCGAATCAAAGTTGGTGGGCGTGATCTGGTCGAGCGGCGAGTACCGTGAGCTCCACGCGTCGGCGCCCCAATAGCGCCACTCGCCGACGGCGTTGCCGCGTACCGTAGGCTTGCCGGTCTGGGCCACGCTTCGCGTGGCTTGCGCGATAAACAGCGCGGACAGAACGGCCGCGCTCGCGAATCCGATGCTTAACCATCGTCTGGTGGAACGTTGCGTCATGATCCCTCCTCAGGGAAACGCCGGTGAATCACCACAACTGCACTGCGAAACGCGATCAGAAATGCCGATCGACGTGACTGCGCGTGTCGCCGCCAGCGCGTGCCGCGCCAGCCAACGTCGTATCGATGCGAATCGTTTTGAGAATCGACAGCTCTGGCGTCAACTCCCGCTTACTCGGCGGAAATCCGTTGAGCTTGAGTACGTACGCCGTCACCCACACGTACTCGTCTTCCGACAACGTGCCCGGCGCCGACTTGGGCATGAGACGAGAGACGTAGTCGTAGAACTCCGACAGCGGTTTGCCCATCCAGCGCGCCGCGAACACTGGCCCGCTGTGCGACGCCACGGTGTGACAACCGCTGCACGTGCCTTGAAAGACTTCTTTGCCTTTGACCGCTTGATCGGCTGTGTACACACCGCCCATCGTGGTTTTGGGATAGGCCTGCGCGCGCACGCGCGATGGCAGTGTGATCAGCATCGCGACCATGAGCATCGCGATCGGAACGGCGGGCGCGCCGCGCGCGAGTTTGCGCATAACGCCCGACACTCCCCACGCCACGCCAACAACGACCAGCGCGACGATACCGAGTCGCATGGCGCCGACGGCAAACACTGCATCAAACGCGGGCCACGAAAACGGATAGCGCTGCAACAGCTCGAAGCGATCCGTCATCCAATGCCAGGCCGAATGGCCAACGAGCACCGAGCCCACGATGACGCCCGCGCGTTCCGGCACCAGACGAGCAAACGCCCAGGCGAGCAGCGGCGCCGCGATTGCGACCACGACCAGTTGCGCGATTTCGATGCCGATGTTGAATGCGGCCAGCGCCGTGATGAGATGCGGTCCGGCAAATTGGAGCGCATCGCGCAGCGCGAACGAGAAACCAAAGCCATGAATGAGGCCGAATCCGAAGGCCACGAGCCATCGGTGTTCCAGTTTCGCACCGATGACGTTCTCGATGGCCATGTACACGATCGATGCGGCGATCAACACCTCTACCAACGGCGGAAACCACGCCGCGTCCGGCGCGAAGCCGACCGCCGATGCCGCAAGCGTGATCGAGTGCGCGAGCGTGAATGCCGTCACGACGCCGACGAGCGCGCGTATGCGACGCACCGGCAGCACGAGACACAAGAGGAACAGCAGGTGATCGAGCCCCCCGAACAAATGCAGCATGCCTTCGCGCACGAACCGCACCGCGGCATGCCACCACGCCGGCTCCAACTGCACGAGCCCCGCGTCGCCGTCGTAGACAAAAGCGCGCACAGCGCCCTCGTTCGTGACCAGGCGCAGTACGGTGGTCGTGCGCACGCCCAGGTTCGCGACGCGCAACGCGATGGCCAATCGCGGGGCTCCGTTGGCCGCCGAAGACAGTGCGTCGGGCAACGGCACTTCGATGGCCACGTCCAGCATCGCTTGCTGCGTGGGGACATCGATGCTATCCGCCAGGCGCGCGCCGTAGACCGTCGCGTTCGCCGACTCATACGACTCAAACGCGCGATCGGACGGCAGCGACGCGCGCACCGCGGCAATCCGGGCGTTGGTCAGCAGCCGCCCGTTCGCCTCCAACGTGAGCGCATCGAACACCCATAGTTTGGCGGCATCGCGCAGGGTGCTGTCGGCACGCGCGATGTCGAGTAGCACGCCACCGCGCTGCGGAAACTCGACGTCGCGCATTGCATCCATGGGCACCCGCACCAGTACGCGCACCAGCCGTCCGTCAGCGCGCACGTACGCTTGCACCCCGACGCGACGCGGAATTTCATGCGCCCATGCCACGCTCGCGCTGACCACCAACCACAAACTCAGCAGGACCCGAAACGAAGCGAGTGACAGAACGCGCACGATTCTCTGGACAGGCGATGGGGGGCGGGTTACTTCATTGGCCACACGACGGCGGCCGGCAGGCGGGCGTTGCTCGGAGAACTCACGAACTTACCACCGCGCGATAAGTCTGCGACAGGCGTTCTGGCAGTCTTGAGCGAGGGGGACAATCCAACGATGAAGCTGACCAACAAGGCGCTGGGTGGGGTGGGCATTTTGACGGCAATCGCCGGCCTGAGCGTGGCGCAGGCCCGACTCGGCGCGTCGGATCGCCAACTGGTGCAGGCGCCCCGATTTGAAGTCGACCCGGTGTGGCCTAAGCCGCTCCCCAACCACTGGATTCTCGGCTCGACCATCGGCGTGGGCGTCGACAGTAAGGACCACATCTTCATCATTCATCGCGGCGACTCCACGCTCAATCAGCGCACCGAAGTGGGCATGAAGGCCAACCCGCCCATCGGCGAATGCTGCCAGTCGGCGCCACCCATTCTTGAGTTCGACCCCGAGGGCAACCTCGTGAAGGCGTGGGGCGGACCCGGCGAAGGCTATGAGTGGCCGACTTCCAATCACGGCGTGTCCATCGACGATAAGGACAATGTGTGGATTGGCGGCAACGGCAACGCGGATTCACACATCCTCAAGTTCACGCACGACGGCAAGTTTTTGCAGCAAATCGGCAAGCCCGGTCAGGCGCCGGCCAGCAACGACAGCACCCATTTCGGTCGAGTGGCAAAAATCTCGTTCGACGTGAAGGCACAGGAAGCGTTTGTCGCCGACGGTTACGGCAACAAGCGCGTCGCGGTGCTCGACATGAAAACCGGCGCGGTGAAGCGATTCTGGGGCGCCTACGGCGGCAAGCCCGATGACGCGCGCATGCCACCGTACGATCCGAGCGCGCCGCTCATCAAGCAGTTCCGCAATCCGGTGCACTGCGCGGAACCGAGCAACGATGGACTGGTGTACGTGTGCGACCGCCCGAACGACCGCATTCAGGTGTTCAAGAAGAGCGGCGAATTTGTGAAGGAAGTGCGCATCGCACCGGCCACGCGCGGCGACGGCTCCGTGTGGGACATCGCCTTCTCGAAGGACGCGGCGCAGAAGTACATCTTTCTCGCCGACGGCAAGAACGAACGCATTTACGTGATGGACCGGCAGTCGCTGGAGATTCTCACGAGCTTTGGCGACGGTGGTCGTCAACCCGGCCAGTTCTTCGCGGTGCACAGCATCGCGACCGACTCCAAGGGCAACATCTACACGACCGAAACGTACGAGGGCAAGCGGCTGCAGAAGTTCACGTACAAGGGCATGGGCTCGGTGACGAAGGCCAATCAGGGTGTGGTATGGCCCAAGAAGCCGTGAAGCGTTTGAGGTAGTAAGCGGTTCACGCTGAGACGCGGAGGGCGCGGAGATGAACATTTCTTCGCGCCCTCCGCGTCTCCGCGTGAAACGACCTCTGCTTCAACGGTTCGTGCTTACGGAATCGCCGCCGAGCATTCGATTTCGACTTTCGCGCCGGGAGAGACGAGCGCGGCCACGACAACCGTCGTCCGCGCCGGGGGAGTCGATGGGAAGAACTCACGGTACACCGCGTTCATCCCCTGAAAATCCTTCACGTCCGTCAGGAACACGGTGCACTTCACCGCCTGCGACATGTTCGTGCCGGCAGCTTCGAACACTTTCTTGGTGTTCTCGAGAGCCAGCTTCGTTTGTCCGCCAATGGTGCTGTCGGGCGCCGCGCGATTGAGTCCCAACTGGCCCGACGCGAACACCATGTTCCCCACCCGAATACCCGGCGTGAGAATAGGCGAGGCCTGCTGCCCCTCGGGAATGACCGGCTGACGCGCTTGCGCCGAGGCGGTGGAGGCGGTGATCGTAAGAGTGAACGCGGTAAGCAGGAACGCGGGGATCGCCATGCGGGACATCAGATCCTCTCGACTTTCAGGTGAAAGAGCGACGTAACCGGAACACGCAATAACATGCCGATTTTCGACTTCGTTTGCAGCGACTGCGGCGCCGAGTTTGAAGCCCTGGTTCGTGGATCGCAGGCGCCTGCCTGCCCCAAGTGTCAGAGCGAGAAGCTCGAAAAACAATTATCGCTGCCGGCGATCAAGACCGAAACCACGCACGGCCAGGCCATGCAGGCCGCCAAGCGCCGCGACAAGGCACAAGGGTCGGAGCGCATGCACGCCCAGCGTGAGTACGAACTGAACCACGACGACTAAAACGCGACTGCGAATAACCGCAACGCAAAAGCGGGGCCCCGATGTTTGGTGGGGGGGGGTTTGGCATACGGGGCGGGGGGTTTTGT
>CBHTUR010000049.1:0-24646 GCA_966096095.1 uncultured Gemmatimonadaceae bacterium
TGTTCGTTTCGAGTTGTGACCAGTCTTAAGAACTTTACTCAAAAAAAAAAATTTGCCCCTCCCCAACCGCCAGGTCACACTTCCGATTTCAGTCCAGTACCTGTACCCAGTACCGAGTACTGCAGTAACGCTTTACGCGATCATCTTCCCAATGACGATGCCGAGCACCAGCATCGCGGCTCCGACGACAGCAACAGCGCCGAACGACATGCCTTTGCTCGTCGAAACGGTCGTCGCCGTCTGCACGCTGCGCTGTGCTTCCACCTGCTTCTCGGGCAACGCCGCCATGATGTTCGCGGCAACGTAGGCCGGCGTCACCATGCGACGACGCGCGTCGGTCTCGGTCGCGATGCGATTCCAGAGATCTACTTGCTTCGTGTCCATGCGGCGCGCCTCGGCTTCCGGCAAATCGCCGTCAAGCCACTGGTGAATCGCGACCATGGCTGGATCATCAGCCGCTGCCATGCCGGGAAGCGGCACTTCACGATCTGCCAGAGGACGGTCGGCGATGGGTCGATCGCCCGCGGCGTCGCGGTGCGGCAAATCAGAACCGAGTCCTTCTCGGTCGTCGTGCGCTTCGTGTCGGTCGAGCATTAGGCGTATTTCTCCTCGAGCAGAGCCTGAAGCGCTTCGCGTGCCCGATGCACGCGCATCTTCAGTGCACCCACAGTGGTTCCCAAGAGATCCGCCATCTCTTCGTATGAGCGACCTTCAACGTGCTTCATGATGAAGGCTTCGCGAAGTGACGGGGCCAGCTGCGCGAGTGCTTCATCCAGATCCTGCCGCAGTTCGGTGCGGTCGAGGTCTTCATCGGGCGTCGCGTAGCCAGAGGGTTGATCGTCCTCGTCGTAACTCAGGTGCGTGCGCCGAATGTTCTTCAGCCAGTCCTTGCACCCGTTTGCCACGATCCGGAACAACCAGGCGTCGAATCGTCCACGGACCTCACCGAGATGGTGATAGGCCTTGATGAACGACGTCTGGAGAATGTCCTCGGCTACGTCGGGACTTCCCGTCATACCGAGCGCATGTCGGTACAGCGGATCGCTGTATCGACCGATCAGCATCGCGAAGGCATCGCGGTCTCCCGTCATGACACGGGAGATGACGTCCTGGTCCGAATCGACTTCCGTAAGCTGGGCGGCGGGGTTGTCCGTCATTTTCACAGCGCTAGGATAACGCCGATGACTCTGACGGGACACCCCTGCCCACTGATTCGAAGGGACAGCTGCTGAGCGTCTCGCAGAAAGGACGCACGGTCGTGGAGGAGGTCACACGTCCGTTTGAGCCAGTATCGGCAGGTGGTCAAACGAACTCCAGTGTTTTTTTCGAATCAGTTGACCGTGTTCGTCAAGGTTTGGTGACGGGTAACGTATAGCCCCCCCGGTAGCTGGTGCCACGCCGGTGACGGCGGAAGCGTCTACGTCGGCCAGTGCCTCGCGCACGGAACGCACCAATCCGCACGGCACTCCGGCGGCGCTCAGTCGCTCCACCCAGCTGGCCGCCGAGGCCTCGCGCAGCCGCCCGGCGATGGCGCTGACAACGCGATCACGGTGCGCCAGGCGTCCAGCATTGGAGCGCAGCGCCGGGTCGTCGGCGAGCCCGTGCAATCCGATCGCGGACATCGCCGAAGTCCACTGCGAGTCCGATCCCACGGCGACGACCAGCGGTCGATCTGCCGCGTCGAACAGCTGGTAGGGCACGAGATTGGGATGCGCGTTGCCCCAGCGTTTTGCGTCTGCGCCGGACACCAGGGTGTTCTGCGCGACGTTTACCAGCGCGGCGGCGGCACTGGCCGAGAGCGAAATATCGAGCGCGCGCTCAACGGGAACGCCCCGATCTCGTCCGGCGAGCGCCGCCAAGATTGCGACCGCAGCGTCCTTTCCGGTCATCACATCGACCAGCGCGACCCCGGTTTTCATCGGGGGACCGTCGACCGGTCCCGTGATGGCCATCCAGCCCGACTCGGCTTGCACCACAAAGTCGTAACCCGGCCGCGAGCTTTCGGCCCCGAATCCCGAGATCGTGCACCAGATTAGCGCCTCGGATTGCGCCAGTTGAACGCCTCTATCGAGCCCGTAACGAGCCAATACTCCTGGAAGGAAGTTATCGATGACGACGTCGGCCGAACGGATGAGCGTGCGAACGACCTCCTGGTCGTCGGGGACGCTCAGGTCGAGCGCGATCGAGAGCTTGTTGCGGTTCACGCTTCGGAAGTAGGCGGATTGGCCGTCCTCGGCGAATGGCGGACCCCAGCCGCGGGTGTCATCACCGATTTTGGGCCGCTCGACCTTGATCACGGACGCTCCCAGATCCGCGAGCATCATGGTACAGATGGGCCCGGCTAGTACACGCGACAGATCCAGCACGCGAATTCCTGCGAGCGGCGAAGAGCTCATAGTGTTCTGTTACTGTTTTTATAGTGTTTGCTAGATGTTCTATAATTCGAGCTTATCGCGCAGAATTCCTGCATATTACGTGGCGCGTTTGCCTGCATCTATTGGGCGAAAACACGATTTTCCTGACGTCTATGGGTTGCGTAGATGACTGAAAATCATATAGTTACCCGCGTTCTGGTGAGTGCGATTCTCAGCGCTCGCGCAGAAGTCGCGGACGGCGTGTCGCCCCTCCGCATCCCCATGTCTGGCGGAAGGAGTGCGTTCGATACATGGCCGATAAGCCACTGGCTGACGAAGAAACGATGGTCGAGGAAGACGCGCCACCAGCGAGTCCGGCGCCGCGTCGTGGTCCTGGTCACCGAGCCGCTGATGCGCGCGACACGGCTGCCGAGATGGCGGCGCGTGCTCACGAGATCAGCCTTGAAGCTGGAAGCAAGATGGCAGGCGCGATGCGCGAAGTCATTGGCGCAGCCGCCGGCTTCAGCGCGTTTGCAATCGAGAGCGCCCGCGATCTCGTGCACTACATGGTGCGTCGCGGACAGATGGGTCAGGAAGAGGGCGATGTGCTGATCCAGCAGGCGGAAGCGGCCTATATCGCCAAGCATGGGTCTTTGCCCAAGCCGGAGCCGAAGCCCGCGCCGCCGAAGCCAATTCCCCTTGGCCAGCTGCCGAAGGCCGTGACGGCTCCGGCCGCTGCTGCGGAGGCGGCGCTCGAAGCACGTGCGGCGATGCGATTGGAACCGCAGCGACCCAACGAAAAGGGACCGCCGTTGGTTCTGAAGCCGGCCGCGCCCAAGCCCGCACCCAAGCCGCCGGTTGAAAAGCCGGTCGAGAAGGTCGCCGACAAGGTCGCGAAGGTCGCTCCGAAAGCCGCGGAAAAGCCCGTGCAGGTTCCGGCGGCCAAGGCTGCTCCGGCGAAAGCCGCCGCACCAGCCAAGGCACCGCCAGCGCCAGCCAAGCCCGCAGCCAAGGCTGCGCCTGCGGTCAAGGCTCCCGCCAAGCCCGCCGCGAAGGCTCCGGCGAAGCCGGCTCCGGCCGCCAAGGCTCCAGCGAAACCAGCGGCGAAAGCCGCACCGGTTAAGGCACCGGCTAAGCCGGCCGCCAAGCCGGCAGCAAAGGCGCCGGCCAAGAAGGTCGCGAAGAAGAAGTAGCCGTTGCGCGCGCTCGTCGCTTCGGCGCCGACCCGCCTCGACTTCGGTGGAGGGTGGACTGATGTCCCACCCTTCCCTGAAGAGCGAGGCGGTTTTGTTTGTAATCTCGCTATCAACCGCCGGGCAACGGTGACGCTTCGAGAGCGGCCGACCCACGAGCGACTCGCGCAACCCAGCGACAAACTCGTTGCCGCCGCGATGCGAGTGGCCGGCGTGAACAACGTGATCGCGCAGGTCGAGAGCAATTTTCCGGTCGGCGCGGGCCTCGGCGGATCGTCCGCGGCAGGCGTCGCGCTCGCCGCCGCCCTGCACGAGTGGAACGGCCACGCACCATCGCCCACCGCACTTGCTGAGTGGAGTCGAGCGGTCGAGGTCAACGAGTTGCAGATCGCCGGCGGTCGTCAGGATCACTACGCGGCGGCCTACGGCGGCGCACTGGGGCTCACGTTCACCTCGCGCGTGGACGTGGACGCCATCGCCCTGAGCGACGAATGCGTGGAGGCGCTCGAACAACAGTGCCTGTTGCTCTACACGGGTGAGTCGCGCATCTCGGCAACGACAATCACCGCTGTGCTCGACGCATACCGTGACCGGGAAGCGCGCGTGCTTGAGGCGCTCGACGCGATGAAGGGGCTGGCGTCCGAGATGCACAGCGCTCTCGTTGATGGCGATGTGGCGCGGCTTGGCGCACTCGTCGGCGCGCACTGGAGCCATCAACGTGCCTTGCATCCGGCCATCACCACCGCGCGCATCGACGCCATTGACGTCGCATCCGGTCGTGCCGGAGCTCTCGGAATGAAAGCGCTCGGCGCGTCGGGCGGCGGTTGCGTTGTGGTCATTGCGCCGACGGAAAGAATGGCCGCCGTGCGAGACGCAGTTGGATCGCTCGCGGAGATTCTGCCGTGGCAGGTTGATCAGCGAGGAGTGACGGTTACTGTGCAGTAGTGGCTGCGCTCACCGTCTCTCCCGCATTCGTGCCGTCTCTCTTTCCGCTCGACGCTGTCGCTCTGACCGAGGCTCTGGTCGCGATCGACTCGCGCAATCCGAGTCTCGTGGCCGGTGCACCGGGCGAGGGAGCGTGCGCGCAGTTTCTGGCGCAGGTCTTGAGTGGATGGGGATTCGCGGTGTCGCTCGCAGAGGTTGCGCCGGGGCGACCGAACGTGATCGCGCGCATTGGTCCGGCGGGGAAGTCACCACTCGTGCTCAACGGGCACCTGGATGTCGTCGGCACGGAAGGCATGGTGCACCCGCCATTCGAGGCCGTCACGCGCGGAGATTTGTTGTTTGCCCGCGGTTCGAGTGACATGAAGGGCGGCATCGCCGCGATGTGTGTGGCCGCCGCTCGAGCGGCGGCGCGAGGTGCGCTGGCGAGTGAAGTAATCGTCACCGCCGTCTGCGACGAGGAGTTTGAGTCCATCGGCACACGCGCACTCATCGCTGACGGGCTGCGCGCGACCGGCGCGATTGTCACCGAACCAACACGCATGGCGGTGTGTCCGGCGCACAAAGGCTTCGCGTGGATCGAAGTGCAATTTGTGGGGCATGCGGCGCACGGCAGTCGCTACGACGTTGGTGTCGACGCCGTTCGCCACGCCGGACTGCTGCTGGCGGCGCTCGATCGTTTCGAGCGTGATGTACTCACCACACGATCGCATTCGCTGTTGGGACGCCCGTCATTGCACGGTGCTACCATTGCCGGTGGGTCGGGATGGTCCACCTACGCGGAGCAGTGCACTCTGCGCATTGAACGTCGCACCATTCCGGGTGAGACCGGCGAGCAAGCACTACGCGAGATCCGTGAGCTTTGCGCGACGCTGGCGAGTACCACGCCAGCGTTTCAGGCAACCGCGACACTCGTGTGTGCGCAGCCACCCAGTGATCTCGCCATCGATGCGCCGCTGACGCAGATCGTGGCGCGTCTCGCGGGCGAGTCGGGCGTGACAGCGCCGATCGAAGGATTGTCGTGCTGGACCGATGCGGCGTTGTTCAATCAGGCAGGCATTCCCGCACTCTGCTTCGGACCGGGCGACATTGCGCGCGCGCATTCGGCAGAAGAGTGGGTCGAGCGTTCAGAGATTGAACGCGCAACGCAGATTCTCGAGCAAGTGTGTGCGTCGTGGGGACGACAGACTGATGGCGTTTAGTGTGACGCAGTACGATCGACTGGAAAACGCAATCGCGAAGGGTACGCGCATCGCGATCATGCGGCGCGGCACCGAATACATCGTGATCCCCGAACGCCTTCGCGTGTCGGACGGCCGAGAGATCATCATCGCGCGCCACCCGTCGACGGGTCAGCGCCTGGAATTGCGGGTCGATCAGGTCGACAGCATCGAGTTGGTAAAATGAGCGCGCGTTATCCGCTCGTGGCGGTGTATGCCGATGAATCGTGCCTCGGTAACGGCAAGGAGGGCGCGACGCCGGGAGGATCGGGCGCGCTCGTCGAGTGGCGTCGACCGGATGGCGCAATTCAACGATACGATCTGTGGGCGTCAGAACCGAACACGACCAACAATCGCATGGCGCTCCGTTCGGTGATCGACACCTACGTCGCGCTTTCACGCAAAGGCAACAGTCTGTCCGTGCGCTTCACCACGGACTCGCGGTACATCGTCGATGGGATGACGTCGTGGGTGCGCGGCTGGATTGCGCGCGGATGGCGGCGCAAGGAAGGCGCGGTTGAAAACCTGGAGTTGTGGCAGGCGGCGGTCGAGGCCATCGCCAAGCACGAAACGCAATGGAATTGGGTGAAGGGACACGCGGGGCATCCCCAGAACGAGTATGCCAACCACCTCGCGACGCGTGCGGCCGCCCGACAGGATGCAACGTCGGGGCTGGTCGAGTCGTCTTTTGAAGGATGGTGGAGCGAACGGAGCGCTAAACTCGCCGCAGGTCGGGGGGTCGCGGCGTTCCCCGATCCATCGGCGTTCATCGCGTCTCCGGCGTTACCCCCGGCCGCGATGGCGCGTCGTTTGGAGTAGGCCTCCTGGCGCACCGGCGTCGGGATTTTTCCGGGACGCCCATGTTCAAGTTTCTATTCATCCTCGCGCTCGGCATCGCCATCGGCTACGGCTATGGCTGGAAAGACGCGCAGGTCAACGAGAAGAACGTCGCGGAGCGCTTCGTCGATCAGATCGGCGGCGCGAACAAGGACGAGATGCGGGGTTCGAACGACACCGACGCCAAGATGCGCGCGGTTGAAGGCAAGTAATGCCCGATTCGCGTTCGTTGGACGATCTCGATCGACTGTCGTTCCGGCTTGCCCGCGTTATCCGACAGCAGTATCCGCAACTCGCTACCCAAGGGTTCACACTGAGTGACCTTGAGGAGCGGCTATTGCCGTTCCGCGAAACGCGTCGCGAAATGGCCGATGGCGGCGCGGAGTCATGGGAACGGGCGATGTTGCGATTGCTTTCGGGCGAGCGGGACCTGGTGACCGCCGAAGCCGGATTGCGCGACGCCAGTCGTCAGGCGCTGTCCTCGCCGTCGCCGTCGCTCTCCTTGGTGCGTGGATGGTCGTCAAGTCTGCTGTCGCTCAAGAGCACCTTGCCCGCCCTGCCGAATCGCGACGCGGCGAATGAGCGTTCGGGTCCCGTCGCATCGTGTCGCTACTGCAGCGGACGATTGCCGGAGGGTCGTCGAGTGACATTTTGTCCGCATTGCGGCCTCGACCTCACCAAGCGTCAGTGCCCCGCCTGCAGCACGGAGTTGGAGGCGCAGTGGCGTTTTTGCGTGACCTGCGGTCGTGGTGCCGAGGCCAGCGAGGACACGGATCGCCCGCTTCGCATCGCCAGCTAGGCTTCGCGGGCCAGCGACGCGCACGCTGCTGAACGACGAGTCGAGAGACGGGTAAGTTGAGTGATGCGCCGTTTCTCGATTTGTTCGACTCTGGTGTTGGCTCTATCCACTGCGACGGTCACCGCGTGTGCGTCGGCGCCATTGGTGGGTATGCCCGATGGCGGACCGTCGACCGAGGCGCCCATTGTGCGCGCTCCGCGGCGAGCGGCGCCGCCGTCGACGGTGGCGCCGACGGCCGGACCCGTGGCGGTACGATGGCCGGTGAAAACGTCGGCGCACGTTGATCTGTGGTTGCATGCGTTCGCGCTGCTCGAGCCCGATTCAGCGTCGTCGCCGTTGTACCGGCGCGGCTATCGCGACTCCATGACGGTCGTCAAGAATCGCGCGAGTCTCTTCACGACGCTCGATCGAAATGCCGCCTTCCTCTCGAAGGGGATTGTCAGTGTACCGTCGCGGGTGGCGACGCAGTTATTGCCACTGCAGGTTCCGAGCTGGGATCTCCTGCACAACGCGTCCGAGCGATTTGTGCAGACGGACGGAGATACCCGAGGGATAAAGGACGAGGCGATGGTTGCCGTCATTGGCGATTTGTCGCGTCTCTATCCGGGCGCCGAGGATCGCTCGTGGTTTGGCTCGTTGGTGCTCGGTCTCGACGACGAGCAGCGAAAGTTCTACGCCGATGAGCACTCGCGCGCCGAGCGCGCGCGCGCACGCGTGGTGACGGCCATCGACTCGCTGTGGCAAACGGTCTATCGTCCGCGCTTTGCCCGGTTTCTGTCGAATACGAATCAGGCGTCGGGCGACTTTATCCTCTCGTTGCCGGTCGGCGTCGAAGGCCGCGTGGCAACGACCGCGACCGGGCGTGTGGCAGTCATCGTTCCGTTTCCGGACGACGTTGAGCACGCACCGGACGCCATTCTGGTATTCGCGCACGAAATCTCCGCTGCGGTCGTGCGCGAAGTGGCCACCGAAGTGGCCGCATCAGGCCGTGGTGCCGACGCCCGGAGTCGGTCTCTCACGCTCGCACAGATTCGCGCCGGTTCGATGTTGATTGAGAAGGTGGCTCCGGAGTTGTTGGAACCCTACATGCGCTTGTATCTCTCATCGATCGCGGACGATTCGTTCGCCCGCGCAACCGGCGCGCCTTTGCGCGAGGCGTTCGCCAAGCGCTTTGCCCTGCCCGATGCCGTCGCATCAGCGCTCGCGCACCAGCTCGACCTCATTCTCAACGGAACCTGATCGCGGCGTCGCGCCGTATGTGATGCTATGACTGTTCCATCCGATCCCTCGCCAATGTCGGACAAGCTGACGCCGAGCAGCGGTCGCGTCATTCCTCGTGACGCGCTTGAGCGTGTGCTGGCGCGCGCGACGCAGCTGCAACTGGACGGCAGCGACTCACCCGAAGTCGTCAGCGAAGCACGACTCGTCGAGATTGCCCGCGAAGTTGGGATCGACACGGCGCATCTCCGCCAGGCGCTGGCCGAGGAACGCGCGCGACAGCCACTCGCGCCAGTCGACTCAGGGATGGTGCTCGATTCGCTTGGTCCAGCGACGATGTCCGCGCAGCGCGTGGTGCCCGGAACGCCAGAGCAGATTTTGGCGAAGCTCGATAGCTGGATGCCACGCATGGAGTCGGTATTGCTGCTGCGACGCACTGGCGAACGTGTGAGTTGGGAACCGCGTCGGGATGCGCTCGGTAATTTCTTGCGCTCGCTCGGCATGGGCGGCCGGCGATTTGATTTGATTCGTCTCGATCAGGTGGCCGTTACGGTTACCGCGATCGACGAAGCGCGCAGCGTCGTGCGATTCGACATCGCGGCGCATCGGGTTCGTCGTGCGCAGCGCAACGCCGTCGTTGGCGTGTCGATCGCGTTGACGCTTGTGGCACTCGGCGCGGCACTCGTAACGGCCGTCGCCGCCACGGCAAGCGCGGCGGGCACGCTGGCTGGCGTCGTTGGCGTTTCACTCATCGCGGCGACGTATGCCGCGTGGCGCGGCATACGTTACGGCTATCGCGAAATGATGGGGCGCGCGCATCTGCGCGTGGAACAGCTGCTGGATGAACTCGAAACCGGTGGACTGAAAGAGCCGCCGAGTCTCGCGCGCCAGGTTACGGCCGCGTTGCTGCGTTAGCGCTTAGGCGAATCCGAGCTCGAACGCGCGCCGACGAACTCGCGCCACGAGCCATCGCACACCGGCATTACTCATCACCAACATCGCACCGGTCATGAGCAGCGATTTCACTTCGCGACGTGAAATTTTGACCGATCCGCCCGGCCGCAGCATGGCGGTACTCTGCACCAGATCGCGCAGCGTCGCATAGGCGAGCAGCAGGGGCAAGATGCAGAAGAGTCGAATGGAAACGGCGCGCCGCGGAATGAGCAACAGATAGTTGCGAGCCTCTTCGAGATCGTGCCACGCCAGCTGAATAAGCTGCGAGAGTGCCTCGCGATTGCTGGCAATCAGCTCGGGCGCGAGGATACGGCTTTGTGAGCTGCCGTGCGCGCGAAGCAACTCTTCCGGCACATAGATGGAATTTTCCTGCTCGGCATCGACGGCCACATCCTTGAGGATGTTGACCGTCTGCAGCGCCTCGGCAAAGGCACGGCATCGCTCACGCAGCACGGTATAGCGCTGCGACGTGATGGTCGTGGAGTGTTCGTGCCACAGGTCGGTCAGCATGTAGCCCACGGTGCCGGCCACGTAGTAGCAGTATTCCTTGTACTCCTCGACGGTCTGGATGCGAATTCCGTGCGGATAGAGCAGCACGAACTTGCGCATGCCGAGCACCATTTCGGTGACCCACTTACGCACCACAGACCGTGTCTTGATCGGCAGTCGTGCAAAGTGAGTCAATACGAGATCGCTGTGGTGTGTCAGCGCGAGATGCGCCTCGTCGCCGCGCAATTGTTGCACGGCGCCAAGAAATCGCTGTAGTGCCGCCGGATCGTCGAAGCCGGCCAGAAAATCGTCGAACATCGCCGCTTTGTGCGCGGGATCGACATCGGGCGCATCTTCGACCGTGTCGGCAATGCGACAGAGCAGATACGCGTCGAGTACCGCCTGACCGAGATCGCCGGGCAACACCTTGATCCCGAGCGCAAACGTACGCGACACCGCCGGCAAAACGGACTGACAAAAGCGGTCGGCGTCGCGCTTGGCGATGGCGTCGGAGATGGCGGGGGCGAGGGTCATTCTTCTTAAGATACGAGATGTGCGGCACGGCGTCACAGCGAGATTGGGCGGCCCGCTTGTTCGACCGACGCCGGGCCGTCAGACTTGCTCTGGTGACGACGAAAGAGGCCCTAACCGACAATCCCCCCGGGTTTCGCGGCGTGTATCGGCGCGACGGGTTGGCGCGTTCGTTGTACGCCGAAGGCGCCGGCATCGCTCGGATTATGCCGCAAGCGGTGGCCGTGCCCGCCGACGCTGACGATGTTGCGCCGCTGGTGCGGTGGGCGAAGCGCAACGGGCATTCGTTAGTGCCACGCGGGTCCGGTAGCGGGATGGCCGCCGGCGCGGTCGGCGATGGCGTCGTCGTTGACCTCAGCCGCTTCAAAGCGATCGGCGAAGTCGACACCGAATCGCGTTGTGTGCGCGTGGGCACGGGAGCGCTGCGCGGTGAGATCGACGAGGCAGCACGGGCGCACGGACTACAGTTTCCGGTGGATCCATCGAGCGGCGCCTTCTGCACCATTGGCGGCATGATTGCAGCTAATGCTGCCGGTGCGCGCACGCTGCGCTATGGTGCGACGCGCGCGTGGATTCGCGGATTGCACTGCGTGTTCGATGACGGCACGATGGCCTGGATTCGTCGCAACGAACCGCCACCGACGCAGATACCGGCGGTCGCGCGCTTAATGCAGTCACTCGCCCAGCTCGCGCGCTTTGCCGACCGTGCATCGTTGCACCATGCGGAGGTGCGCAAGGAGTCGAGTGGCTATGCCGCCGCTCGGGCAATGGCGCCAGACGGACACTTACTCGACCTGCTCGTGGGCAGCGAGGGCACGCTGGCGATTTTCGTGGCAGCCGAAGTGGCGCTGGCGCCGCTACCGGTGGCGACCGCCACCGTGTTGGCCTCATTCGCATCGCTCGAGGCGGCCAGCGAGTGCGCGCAACAGATCCGCGAGGATGGGGCGAGTGCGTGCGAACTGTTAGACCGCACGTTCTTGGAGATCGCCGCGCGCGGACGCACTACTGGCGTGCCCTCGCTTGCCGACGCGGTACTGCTAATTGAAGTGGAAGGCGAAGACGCGAAGGAGGCCGCGTCGGGCGCGTCGCGCATGGCCGAGCGCTGCCGCGCGCACGGCGCGACGACGGTGACGGAGGCGGTGACGCCAGACGCCGAGCACGAACTTTGGGAATTGCGACACGCGGCCAGTCCGATTCTGGCGCAGCTCGCACCACGGTTGCGATCGATGCAATTCATCGAGGACGGCTGCGTGCCCGCGACGCATTTTCCGTCGTACGTGCGAGGCGTGCGCGCGGCGTTGTCCAAGTACGCGACAACCGGAGTGATTTTCGGTCACGCTGGCGATGCGCACGCGCATGTGAATCCGTTACTCGATACGGCGCAGTCGGATTGGCGTGAGCGTGTGTATGGTCTGATGAACGACGTGACCGAATTGGTGGCCCGACTTGGCGGAACCGTATCGGGCGAGCACGGCGATGGCCGACTGCGCACCAAGTTGCTGCCGCGCGTGTGGTCGGCCGAGGCAATGGCCGCATTTGCGAACATCAAGGCGGCGGCTGATCCGGCAGGCGTATTCAACTTCGGCTGCAAAGTGGCCGCGACGACCGAAAGTTCTCACGCCACCGTCTGGCGCCACGATCCCGATGCGCCACCAATTGATGCGCGCGCCCGCGCGATTCTCGATGAGATCGAGCGGACGCGATCGTGGTCGACGTCGCGCTTGGATACGATCACCACGGAGCGCGATCACTCGCAGTGATCGCGCCAACGTGATCCGAGGTCGTCAGCCCTTGCTGGTGCCGGCGCGGATACGCGCCAGTATGTCGAGCAACTGACGACGAGTTGCGGGATCGAGCATCGACATGGACGACTCGTCGGTCGCATCGAACGACGGATCGAGACTCGCCAGCAGCGCCAGCCCCGCATCCGTGATCGTGCACAGCACCTGTCGTCGGTCGGGCCGACAGCGCGATCGTGTAACCAGCGCCGCGGCCTCCAGCTTGTCGAGCAGCCGGGTGACGGTTGACCCTTCCTCGATCATGCGATCGCGAATGGCGAGGGTCGGCAAGCCCTCTGGTCCGGCGCCGCGAAGAATGCGGAGCACATTGTATTGGGCGAGACTGATGCCGTGCGGCTCAACGAGCCGGGCATAGCGTCGACTCACCACGGACGCCGTTCGCATCAGCGCGAGGGTCGTCTCCTGTGATTCCGACCGGAAAGGCTTAGTCTGCTGGAGTTCGTCCTGCAGATCGGCCGTAGCCGGGCGTTCAGTTAATCCCTGAGACATTTCCAGAGCGTACGTCCAGAATGAGCAGATGGCAATATCTCGGCAGCTCGTCAGCGCCTCAGCGCTATCTTTTCACGTCGCCGGAACAGCAGTCTACGGCTCGTCGCCTGCCGACTCCTCCTTGGCCCTAACCGTGCGCTATGACGCAGCCTGAAGTGGTGCCCGTCCTCGCTCCCACGGTGGCGGTAGTTGCGCGGGCGATCCTTGATGATCGAGAGG
Organism: uncultured Gemmatimonadaceae bacterium; assembly: GCA_966096095.1. Lineage (GTDB taxonomy): Bacteria > Gemmatimonadota > Gemmatimonadetes > Gemmatimonadales > Gemmatimonadaceae > Gemmatimonas. The sequence goes on from CBHTUR010000049.1 coordinate 13,045, forward strand.
CCGACGCACTAAGGCGGTTCGGCGAGGCGACACCGACGGAGCGGCTGGCCGAGTTCACGGGGCGTCTCGTGGCGGGGAGCCTCGCTAATCCAGCCGAGCGGACGACCGTCGAGTATCTCACCACCGCACGCGACCTCAAGGCGGCGGGAGTAATGGACCACGCGACGCTGACCGTGCGGGTGGATGGCGTGAGCCTGGGGCTCGCAAAGACGATCGCGGCGATGGCGTCCGGACTCGCGGTGTCGATTGCCGCTGGGCCGATGAGCGGGAACGAAGCCCTGGCGTTCGTCGTCCCGCCGGCGTTGGTCGGCGACGTGATCGCCGAGCGGGAGTTCACTTCGCGGATGGAGCAAGCGGCCCACGCGTTCCGATCGACGCGCGAGGCGCTGATGCACCGACTGGCGTGGCTCGATGACCGCGCGGCCCGTCGACGGCTGGCCCAAGACGGTGCGAGCGGCACGCTGCCCTTGTGTTTAGCGACAACGATGCTGATCAGCGGAAACATTCGCGCCTGGCGAACGCTGATTGCTGACTCGGGCGCTGAAGGGGCCGAGCTTGAGTATCGCCGACTCGGCGTGGCGGTGTTTCGATCGCTCGGCATGGAGTCCGCCACGTTGTTTGGCGATTTCCAGGTACGGATCGGCCCCGATCGCGGTGAGTATTTGGGCACTTGATGGCGTGCCTCTGGGTGAGTATCACGGTCCCGGCATGATTCGTTTCATTGACGGACGTGAAATGCTGGCTCGGTAAGCCGCAGAAAAATGTTGGCTCAAGGGTGACAAGTCTCTGGGACGAGCGTCCGATACCTATAGGCGGACCCTTTTCCAGAAACCAATTTCGTGACGCATTTCAGGGCCAACCGACGCGGGTTCTCCCTGATCGAGTTGATGATCGTCGTTGTCATCATCTCGATCATTTTCATGCGCGTTTCGCCGATGATCTCCGAGATCAAATCGCGCAGCGCGCTTCGCGCCGCGCGTCAGGAATTGTCGGCGGTGTTTGCCACCGCTCGCGCGGCCGCGATGCAGAAGGCTCGAGCCGCAACAGTGACACTCGCGACGAACTCCGCGACGGTGACCGTAACGAGCAGCGTGAATGGCAGCACGGTGACGTTAGCGGGCCCGTTCTATCTCTCAAAGGCGTACGGCACGAGCCTCGCGGCGCTTGGCACTTCGCCGACGACTGTCGTGTTCGATGGCCGCGGCATCGTGACGCCGGCGACGACGACGATCGCCAAGTATCGTCTGACGGCGTCCAAATGGGCCGATACGGTCTGCATCAGTGGCGCGGGCGTCGTGCTGATCCACGGGTGCTCACTCTAATGCGGCGCACTCGCAAATTCGCAAGCGCGACCTCGCGTCGCCCGCGACGGGGCGCCTCGCTGATCGAGATTCTGATCGCGTGCACTATGATGACCATCGGAATTCTCGGGCTCCTCGGAACGACCAAGAAGGTCGCCGAGTCGATGGGATCGAGTCGCGAACAGATGATCGCCGCCGGCGTGGCCCAAGCACGTATGGACTCGCTGCAAAGCCTCTCGTGCACGGCGCTCTCCGCGATCGCCACTGGAACGCGCACGACGCGGGGCATCAACGAAAGCTGGACAATTACCGCAGGCACCAACACGCGCGTCATCGTGTTGACACTGACGATTCCGCGAATGAAAAAGACCGTGACGTATAACACCATCGTGCCATGCGTGTAGCGACGGTCGCACGGCGCGTGCGCCGCGGATACTCACTGGTCGAGCTACTGATTTCCATGACCATTCTCGGCGTGGTGGGTTCCGTGCTCGCGAAGATCATGATGGGTCAGCAGCGCTTCTATCAGCGCACAGTGGAGCAAATGGCCGTTCGTCGCGAGTTGCGCACGGGGCTCAATCTCCTGCCGGCTGAGCTGCGAGGGCTTTCGTCGATTGGTGGCGACCTGGTCGACTTTTCCGCCACGTATGTCACTTTCCGCAGCACAATTGGTGTCTCGCTGATTTGCGCCAAGAGTTCCTCGACGTCGATTGATTTGCCGCCGTTGAGCTCTGCGAAGACAATCACGAGTGCGTGGTATGCCACACCCGCCGTCGGCGACACGATTGTTGTCTTGCGCAACGACTCGTCGGGTACGAAGGGTCAGTACTGGAGTTCGCATGCGATCACCGGTATTGCCAGCTCAACGTTGTACTGTGTCGGCTCGCCTTATGTGGACGCAGTGAATGATGCGAGCAAGGCGCGTTACCGCCTGACAGTGTCGCCAGCGCTGCCGGATTCGGCAGTGGCGGGATCGGCCGTGCGATTCACCCGGAGTGGCAAGTACGCGCTGACACAACAGGCGTCAGGACGGTACTACCTCACACGCTCCGAATACTTGGGCGGCGCGTGGGGCGCCGCCGTGCCTGTGAGCGGTCCGTATATGACGCCCAACAACAACGGCACCGGTGGCGTGGGATTCACCTACTACGACAGCACCGGCGCGGCCGTGACCTTAGTGGCCAATGCGGCCAAGGTTGCGCGCATGGACATCACCCTGCGCGCGCAAGGTTTGAGCAGCTCTGGGAACTTCGGCTCGAGCACCACCAAGGTTATTGACTCGGTGTCGCTGCGCGTGGCGTTGAGGAATCGCCGATGAGCGCGCGTGAGACGGGCAACTCACCGGTTCGCGAGATACCGGGCTCGGGTTCGCGCCGCGAACGGCGTGGCACAGCGCTCGTTCTCGTGCTGATTGCTGTGGTGGTGCTGGCCGTATTGTCCTCCGGCGCGATTCTGGGCTCGATGCAAGAGTTGCGCGCGGCGCACAACGAACAGATGGCGCAGCGTGCATTGGCGGTGGCCGAGTATGGTCTGAATCAGCAGCTGTCGAATTGGACGAGCGCACGAAATTCGATGGCCAATGGTGCACTGGACTCGAGTAAGGTGGTGGCGGGTGCCGGTGATACGGCAGCGGTGACCATCATGCGCCTCAACAGCCGCACCTTCTGGGTCGTGTCGATCGGTCGAACCAATCGCAGCAGCGGGCGTCTCGAAGCGCAGCGTCAGGTGAACATGCTGGTGACGGTCACGAACCCGTCGAAATCGGCCGCAGCGGTGCTCACCACCAATGGGAGCACGACCATCAAAGGCTCAGCGTATGTGACAGGCATCAACACCAATCCGGTCGGGTGGCTGGGCTGTCCGCTGGCGCGCGACACGTTCGCCATTGCGATCAATCCGTCGGCCACGCTGAGCGTACAAAAGCCGGCGACCCAGTCCATCAACGGGACGTACAAAGATCCCAACGCGGCCAACTCCGCGTACTACACAACCTTTGGCGACGAGACGTACGCGTCGCTCGCCGCCAAAGCAAACGTGGTGTTGGCGGGAACGAGTCCGAATCCATCGCCGTCTGGGACCGCTACCACGTGTACGTACGGCACATCGAACTGGGGAGAGCCGTCTCGCGGCGTGGGTGCGGTACTCGGCTGCACCGGCTATTACCCGATCATCTACACCAACGGCAGCCTGGGCGTGAACGGCAACAGCCGCGGACAGGGCATTTTGCTCGTCGACGGCGATCTGACGGTGAACGGCACGTTCACATTCGTCGGCTTGATTGTGGTGAAAGGGAATCTCAAAGCCAACGGCAACTTTTCGTTGTACGGCGCGGCGTTGGTGCAAGGCACCGCGGATGCAACGAGCGGCAACGCGAGCTTTTATTACTCAGCGTGTGCGATGAGCAATGCCTTCAGCGCACTGGCCACGCCGGGCCGAGTCAAGCAGCGCGCGTGGGCGCAGCTCTATCAGTAGCGCCACGGCGACTGAGAGCGTCGTCTCGCTCCCTTGCGCCTGACAACAAAGAAGCGCGCCGCAGAACTCTGCGTGCGCGCTTCTTCGTTGCTGCCCCCCGACAGCACCTCAGTATGAGAACCAGACGGCCGGATTGAAGTTGACAGGATCGATTTCGTAAAACTGACTGAGTGCCCACTTGCCGGTGGTCGGGAAGTACGGCGGCGGATATGTGAGCGCGCAGCGATTGTATGAAATGTCCGACGTGTAGCCATGCAACGCCGATCCGCTGATCGTGCCGCCTTGACCCGCGCGCTGTTGAATGCGGCCACCGACCTGGCGCACGAAGCCGCGATTCACCCACGCCGATGTTGCCAATCCAGACGGAGGCGACGGCCGCTCGGTGGCGATCGACTTCAGCGCGAGTACGACCGCGTGTACCTGCAAGTCGATAGAACTCGCGGACGGATTGAAATCTTTTCGCGGCGCCAGCCACGCTGAGCCGCTCGTGCTGTTGTCGCGACGCTGTTGCGGCGAAGCGAGGGCGTTGTCGGCCCACAACACGTTTTCGCCCGAGAACAGTCCGATCATGTCGTCGTCGGGTTTGCACGAGCCCGTGGTCGTTCCGGGATTCGTCGCCTGCACCAGATCATGCAGCACGACCATGTTGTTGCGACTGGCAACCGTAATGCGGCCGCGCACCGTGCCGCTGATTCCTACGCGTCCTTCGACGAAGATCACGCCGCGGAAGTTGGGATTGTAGCTCGCGCCAAGCGGCCAGAGGTACGCGCCGTCGGGCCGTGCGGCGACCGTTGCGGGCACCGTACCGGCGGTGCGTGGCAGCCAACTGCCGCCGGCATCGTTGGCCGTAAACACGCCTGTCGCGGAGAGGCGCGGATCGCCGCCGAGAAAGCACTTGGCGTTCGCGTTGTCGAACGCGTTGGCCTTGTTGAGCATCTTCGCGCGATAGTTCGCACCGGCCGTGACGACGGGGATGGCCGCGAAGGTCTGCACGATGGCGGTGTTGCCTGCCACGACCGACGTGACGCCACAGTTGGGCGAATAGAGAATACTGTCTTTCACGCCGTCACCGCCCGGCGTGGGTCCCGCTGCCGTCGGTGGCGAGGTGCGCGCCATCGCGTAGTCGAGACCGACCGTCGATGCCGCTTTCACCTGATAGACGCGGAAATACCCGTCGTTTGGACCAGTCGTGTTGCCATCGCCATCGGCATCGATTGCCACAAACTCGATGCGCATCGTGACCAGCGAACTATCGCCCGTGACAAGACTCGGCGTGAAGAGATAGCCGGCGTTGGTCGCGATCGTTTTCAGGATGTTCAAATCAGCTGTGCTGGGCATAGCGATCGGCGCAACGAACTCTTGCGGCGCTCCTTTGTCGAACTGCCCGTTGGGCTTGTTGTAGACGCCCTTCGCCGTCGTGACAACGTCTTTGAAGATCGCTTGCGGCGGAGTACCGGTGTAGATGTAAAGCGAATCGTTGGAATGCAGTGGCCCCTGCGCCGTCCATCCATTGGCGAACCAGAGAATGCTCCCGTCCCACAGCTTCGACTGATCGGTGAAATACGCATAGCGCGCAAACGACTGTTGCTGAATGAGCGATCGACGAATCGCGACGTTGCCCGCCAGATCGACGGCCTTGGACACCAGCTCGCCTTGCACGCCATACTCACCAGCGTTGGCGAGCGAGTCGGAGTTACCGATGCGCGCAATCCACGTGGTGCGTTTCACTCCGTTGGTGTTGGCAATCGTGACGTCCGATTCAACCGTCTTGTAGCCGGTGAGCGGAATGGTATCGAGCTTGGCGTTCAACCGATTGCGCGCCTCTTCAAGTCCGGCGAGCGCGGCGTCGTCAACGGCCGCCGAGCGTTCGCTGCCGTTCTGGATCAGCGTGCCGCTCATGACCAACATCGCTGACGCGAGCGCGACTGTCGCACCGATGATCGCGACGAGCATGACAATCAACAGCGCAATGCCGCGGCGGGCGCGCAGCAGGCGACGACGAGTCGTGGCACGCGCGCGAGTGGGAAGCTGTGTCATGGGACTGTCACCGTAGAAGAGAGCGCGATACCGGAGAGATTCGGGGTGCAGTCCTGCAGCGCGATCGCGTACTTGTAGACCGTGCTCGCGCCTTTGACGACGCTCGCATCCTTGTACGCGTACGATCCGGAGGCGGCGACGCCGACAGTGGAGATGGGTGAGCCCCAGCTGGCCGCGCCGTTGAGCTGACGCCAAATGACGTAGCGAATCGCATCTTTCTCGCCACTGCCGTCGTCGGTGGCGCGCGCCCAGGTGAGCATGACCGCGTTACTGTCGACGTTCCAGGTGGCGGTGGGCGTTTGCGGTGTAACTGGAGTGCGGCCACACGCTCGCGATTGTCGCGGGTTGGCCAGATTCGGCATCGGAATCATGTACCGCACCACCTGCCGATTGCCGCCCTGCGGCGGCGTCACTTCGTAGGTCACTTCCACCGCGCGCAGAGCGTCGATGCGCGTTGTCGTCGCGATGCCGGTGTCGGGAGTGACGCCGCGCTTGGCAACGGTTTTGGCGAGCGGCAGCCAGGCACGTGGCACCGTGTCGAGATTCGGTGTGGCCGAACCGAACTTCGACGGATCGTACCAAAAGCGGAAGAAAGGCTTCGTTTGCGAACGACTGATGCCCGACGCGACGATTTCGGGCGCTTTGCTATTCACCTGACGGTAGAGGACGTACGTGTTCGCCGGCGCGCCCGTGGTCGTATCCTTGGCGAAACGATACGAGACAAACTCGGCGTCCGAGTTGATGAACATCTGCGCGTTCTGCGAGTAGTTCGCGAGCGGATAGGTGAAGGCCGGACTGGATCCCGGAACGGTGACGGGCGTGGAGGTCGTGATGGCGGTGACTTCCGCGTCGGTGGCGTACGGGTCGACGTACACCGCGCTTGTGTAGCGAATCGAATCGCGACGATTGGTGGTGAGGTCGGCGTTGAACGCGAACGCACTGTCGCTGGCGTACACCGCCGCCGGTTGCTCCTCAGTGACGTTGGTGCCCGCGGTTCTGATTTCCTGACGCAACACGTCGCGGCCAAAGCGGCCGTTCTGAACTGCCGCAGCTTTGTTGGCGAGAATGCGAAACGCTTTGCTTTGCGCTACCAGAAATCCGGTCGCTGACGCGATGACGACACTGAATACCGCCATCGCAATCATCAACTCGGCCAGCGTGAATCCGGGCCGAGCGTGAGAGTCGGCACTGCGAAGATCCGATGTCATGGGGCCGTGATGGAGATCATGCGTTTGATAGGCGTGGGCATGGCTGACGTCGGCGTTGCAGTCACCGTGACGGTGATGCGCTTAATGCGTTTGCCGGCAGCAGTATCAGCCACGACCGCGGTGGACGTATTGATCCCATTTTCCGTGACGTTGTAGGCGGCGCCGCTCAGGTTCTCGAGCGTGCCCCAGGTTGGCCACGTGCGCGCCATAGCGAGCTGCAAATCGGCTCGCGCTTGCGCGCGACTTCGCACATCGGACGACGAAACATTCAGCCGGAACTTCGTCGTTCCCAATGACAAGGCGTACACCACGCCGGTCAGCATTGTCAGCGCCAACACCACTTCAATGAGCGTGAAGCCGCGACGAGCACGGCGGGACGTTGAATGCTGGCGCATCAGTTTCTCCTCCATCCGCTAGCGGTGTAGGTGAGCCACGACGGACGGGCCGTCGCGCGATCGAGCACCAATGCTCTCGTGTCCTTGTCCGGGCCCACGCCACCGCGAGCGCGCTGCGACGTGAAGTAGAAGGTCGCTGCGCGATCGGTACTGCCATTGCGCTGTACGACGATCATCGGCAGCCCATTTACGGTGAGAGTGCTCGGAATCGCGTCGGTCGCGCCGCCGTAGGCGGGCACGCCGGACCCACGACCCAGCACCACGCGCTCTGGCAGCGGGAACGGTCGCGAGTGCTCGCCAGCGTCGATGCTCAGATTGTTGTTCGCATCCCAGATCGTGCGCACCGTGTGGTGTGCGAGGTCGAACACGACGAGCACGTTGTGTCCGCGCGATACGGCCTCTCGCTGCGCCACCATGAACGCCATGCTGACTTCTCGGGCGGCTCCGTCGACCTGAGCACGCTCCACGCGCAGGCGCGGAATGGCGAGCGCGGTAACGAGCCCCAGAATGATGACCACCACAACGAGTTCAATCGTCGTGAAACCGGCTTGGCGGCTGCGGCTGGATCGCACGTCCGAATCCATGTCCTGAGGGGATGAGTTCTTTCCAATTCCGAGAATTGACGGGCGAGCGGATGGGAGGTCACGCAAAGTGGAAAGAATTTTCCAAACTGTGCCGGAGGTGAAACGGGAGGGTTTTGCGGCGGCGGGCGATCGTCACCGGGCCGCCGAAAACGCCACGCGGGCCGCGGCCTCCATCCGGTCCGAAAGGGACTGGAATGGGGCCGCGGCCCGCGAAGACCGACGGCGATCAGTCGGTGTGGTGGGTCAGGCTACACCTCGATTTCCTCGTGCTCGCGCGCGTGTTCGGCAATGATTTTGTGGGCCGCATCGGGCGGCACTTGCTCGTAGCCGTTGAACCGTCGACCGAACGTGCCGTGGCCGTGCGTGAGGGAGAAGAGCTGCGTGGCGTAGAGATGCAGCTCGGACTGCGGAATGATGGCTCGAACCACGGTGCGGTCGCGCACGGTGTCGGTGCCCAAAATGTGCCCGCGACGGCCGGAGATGTCGCCCAACACATCGCCCAGATACGCATCCGGCACCGTAATCTCGAGTAGGTCCAGCGGCTCGAGAATGACCGGTTTGCACTTCGGCGCGATGGTCTTGAACGCCAAGATGCCAGCCATCTTGAACGACATTTCGTTCGAGTCGACCGAGTGCGTGGAGCCATCGAACAGCTCGGCGCGGAAGTCGACCAGCGGGAAGCCGGCCAGTACGCCGCGCACCGACGCTTCCTGGATCCCTCGATCAACCGCCGGTATGTACTTGGACGGAATCACGCCGCCGACGATCTGGTCGTCGAACAGGTAGCCTTCGCCTCGCGGCATCGGACCGAATCGCACCCAGCAATCGCCAAACTGGCCGCGTCCGCCGGTTTGCTTCTTGTGGCGACCCTGCCCTTCGGCCTTGGACGTGAGCGTTTCCCGGAAGGCGATGCGCGGCTTCGCGAGCTCGGCCTGCACTCCGAATTTTCGCTTGAGTACCGCCATCGCGACGTCGAGATGCCGTTCACCCAGCCCGCCCACGATGGTTTCGTGCGTTTCCGGATTGTAGTGCACGTCGATAGTCGGATCTTCGTCGTGCAGCCGATGCAACCCTTGCTGGAGCTTCTCTTCCTCGCCGCGAGCGACCGCGCGCACGGCGAACTGCACGAGCGGTTCCGGAAACTCCACCGACGGCAGACGCACCGGATGCTCACGCGTGGAGAGCGTGTCGTTGGTGTGCGTGTTGCGCAGCTTGGTTACGCACCCGATGTCCCCAGCGTGCAGCACGTTTACTTCGAAGCGCTCGCGCCCACACGGCACGGAGAGATGGCCGAGCTTTTCGGTGCCGTCGCGGGTGGCGTTGTAGACGTCCTGCCCATTGACCACTCTGCCGGACAGCACGCGGAAGTAGCTCACATCTCCCACGTGTGGCTCAGCGAGAGTCTTGAATACCAACGCTGCGAACGGCCCATCGTCTTTGGCGTGCAACTGCACCGTCTCGTGCCCTTCCGCGCCGGTGAGCGCGTGAATCTCCTCCATTTCGTACGCGTTCGGCATGAGCTGCACGAGTTCTGTGAGCAGCGCACGCACACCGATCATGTTGTCGGACGAGACGGCGAAGAGCGGGAAGAGATCCATCCGCTTCATGGCTTCTTTCATGCCATGGATGGCGGTGTCGCGATCAATCTCTCCGCCTTCGAGATATTTCTCGAGCAGCGCGTCATCAGTGGCGCTGATGGCCTCAATCAGTTCTTGCCGGTACCGCTCAAACCGATCCTGACATTCCGCGGGAATATCGGCTTCGACGTATTCTCCCTTCGCGCCGCCGTTGTACATGTAGGCGCGCTGCGTAAAGAGATTGATGATGCCGCGAAAGCTGGCGCCTTCACCGATTGGCACTTCAACGGGGATAACCTTGGCGGTCAGGCGCGTTTTGATCTGTTCGTAGATCCGGTCGAAGTTGGCGTGCTCTTTGTCCATCATCGAGACGACGAACAACACCGGGTCCTGTCGATCAACGGCCGCGCGGAACATGCGCTCGGTTCCCACTTCCACGCCGGCCGCCGCGCCAATCACGCACAGCGCACCATCAGCGGCAGTGAGTCCGGCAATCGCGTCGCCCTGAAAATCGAGCGAGCCGGGCGTATCAATGAAATTGATTTTACTGTCCATCCATTCGGCGAACGCGCATCCCAGCGAGATCGAATACCCGCGTTCGATTTCTTCGGGCAAATGGTCGGTCAGCGCGGTGCCATCCTTGATGCTTCCGTGTCGCTTCCCCGTTCCCGCCGAGAAGCACAGCGCATCGACCAGACTGGTTTTGCCGCTCGCGCCGTGGCCAACCACGGCGATGTTTCTGATACCGTCGCTATCGTAGTCCCGCATCGTCCCTCCAAGCCTTGGACGTCGCGGCCTCCAGGAGCGGAGGTCGTGGGCCGCTCAATCGAGGGGCCACCCCTAGCCTGCGCCGCGTGCTGGGCGACGGCAAGGGGAGTTTCCTGACAGATCGGCCGGGAGGGACGAGTTGCGTGCCGCGCGAGAATCAGGCGGCTTTCGGCGCGGGCGACGAGTCGGGCGTGGCTTGCATCGCGGAGCGGATCATCGTGATCGCAGTGTAGAGCACCACCACGACGACCAGCTTCATCACAGTATTGAGTTCCATCGACTTCACGATGAAGGCCGCGATCAACACCGCGGGCGCGCCGCCGATGATGAGCCCGAGCGATGCTTTGAGATCAAAGCGCAACGTCTTGGTGAAGCGCACGCTGGCGACGGGCATCAAGAACGCGCACGAGCCCATCATGATCGGGAAGGCGGCGGTCGGGTTCATACCGAGCATCGAGACGAGAATGAGGCACGGTCCGTAGAGACCAATGCCCAAGGTCATCAAGGCGCCCAAGATGAAATTGCCGCCGACGGCGATAGCGAGCTTTGTGCCTTCGACGCCCTCCGCCGTGCCTTGGGCGGGACCCAATCCGTACGCCTTCGCCGCGAGGAGTGCCGCCGCCACAATCAGACAGCCGCCCATGCCCCACTGAATGGCGCGCTTGGGCAAGCGCGACACCACGCCTGCGCCAAGCCACGCGCCAAGCGTTGCCGCCGCAATCATGGAAATGAGAGTGGTGGGATCCACCTGCACGGCACTGATGAAGATGAACGCTTCGACGAGCGTCGGCGTGGTATGACCGACGTTGAGCGTGCCCGGAATGTTCTCGTCAGAGACGGACTTGGTGGACCGAAAGAGCGTGGTGGTCGGGGCGAACGAACCGATACCCAGCGTATCGAAGAAGTTCGTGATGAATCCGATGCCAAGGCCTTTGAGCGAGGGGACGGTGGCTTCGCCGGGGTTCGCGCGACGATGACGACCGACGGCCGTGATGATCGTGCCGAGGTGAAAGACGGCGACGAGGCCGAGGGCGATAAGGAGCCAGGTCTTGGCGTCGAGCGACATGCGGGCGGGGGCTGCGGGAAGGGGTGGGCGGGACCGCACAACGATCCCTCCGGGACACGTCCTCCGCAACGGCTGAACCAGAGTTATCGCTGAAAAAACAGTCGGGCCGCGATACCCGAGAAACACCGCCCCCCAACCAAAGAAACGCCCAAAAAACGGCGGTACAAGCACACCGGGTAAAAACATAAAGCAAA
>CBHTUR010000050.1:0-21985 GCA_966096095.1 uncultured Gemmatimonadaceae bacterium
TACCAGCGCGTGGTCGACCACGCCACCTTGGTGGTCGATACGCGCAACGTCACCGGCGGACTCACGCCGAGTCGCGCGAAGATGATCAGCTTGGCCGCTCCCGCGCGTGGTCCGCGAGAGCGACGGCAGCACTCAAATCGCTCGACGAACGCTGCCTGAGTCGCCACATCGCGCTCGCTATCGCCGAAATGCCGCAGGTACGCCGCCCGCGGCGAGAATCTGTTCTCCGAGTGATTGAGAACCCGCCGCCGACAAATGGGCAAAGTCGTACAAGCGGGACATCCCATTCGGGAGGTGAGACGAGCACACGGTTCGGGGACATAGCGAAGGCAACGGATCGTAGAACTCTGCGCCCGGCAGCTCGCTGGCGAGGGTCGCAAGCTGCTGGTTTACTCGACTGACGTTTGCCGGGACCCGGATTTCGATCGGCGTGCAGCGCTTGTTGGTTATCAGCAGTGCCTTCTCTTCACACCTCCGGTCGAATCCAGCCCATTCAGGCGCTTTTCCGATAACCACTACTCGATGGCCGTCGGCGATGAGCTGCTCGACTGTCGCTCGGACGGCTGGTATGAAGAGTGCGGACCGTGCTGCGTAGTCCGTCCACGACGCGCCGAGAACCACGGTGTGGTATTGCCCGAGGTGAGCACGCACCACCGGCATCGACGCCTCGCAGTCGCGAGCCCGCTCTGGTGCGGAGGACTCTCGCAAGTGATCGAATACCGGCGGACAGGAACCGATCTCGATATTCCGAAAAGCGATTCCTCCGTGTCCACTAAAGACTTTGAGCATCGCGATGAACTGCGATGCATTCGAATCGCCCCACAAGATGGCCGAATCGACGCGAGTCACCGGTCCATCATTGATGAAACACGCCGGTAGCCGCAGATCCGCATCGGAGACGCGCTGACGCTGGCAGACTTCAGGCCGAAAAAACGCCGCCTCGGTGTTTCGACGAAGTCGTGCAAGCGATTCAACATAAGTGCGGCCGTGGACATTGATTCCCCAACGATCGGCGCGCGCCAACGGGAGCGCGACGGACGTGATGAGTACGAGAGGAATCAGACCCTGAACGACAAGTGTGCGTGTCGCACTTCTCGAGTATTGTCTAGCTGGCCGCTCGATCGCGAAGAACGATGCCGCTGAAACCGCGATGATGGTCGTGAGAAGCCACGGAGCGTCGCTGATCCGCACCGCGCCATATGCGTAGCGATACACGGCGAGTAAGAGCCAGTGCCACAGGTACGCAGAATACGAAATTTGTCCGATGAAAACGATCGGCCGAATCGAGAGGGCGCGACCGAGGAACGTGTTCCTTCCGTGGTTTGCCAAAAGGAGCAGCGCAGTGCCTACGGTCCCCGGAATTGCACTCACTCCAGGAAAGACCGTCTTCTCCGAGAGGAGGAAATAACTTCCGAGGATTCCAACGATTCCCAAGATCGCCATGCACTCGGCCCAGGCTTTCAAGGGTACGGCGACGCTTCGAGATATTGCGATGTGCGCGGCAATGGCGCCGACTAGCAGTTCGCCGGCTCGCGCAGGAAGCAAGTAGTACGTGAATGATGCGTCGACGTGATAGTACCATTGTGCAAACGCAAATGAAGCGACGACGGTTGCGAGCGTGACAAGTTGAGCAAGCATCGAGTTTCGCCGGCGGGACAACAACATCAGCGCGACCGGCCACGCAACGTAGAACTGTTCCTCAACCGAAAGAGACCAGAGGTGAAGAAGTGGAATTTGAGCGCTGTCCGGCGCGAAGTACTCCGCACTCTTCGAGCGCCAGAAATACACATTTGAAATTGAGAGTACCGACGCGACCACCGACTTCGCCGCAGCGATACTATCTTCGGGTAGGAACCAGATCTGCGAAACAATCAACGCGACGACGCAGGTAACGAACAACATGGGCGCGATGCGTTTCACTCGGGCCCGATAAAACTCCGCGAAAGTGAAGCGACCCTGGTCTTGATCAATGAGGATCTTACCGGTGATCAGAAAGCCCGATATGACGAAAAACACGTCGACGCCTACGAACCCGCCGGGTAGAAGCGACTCTCGGATATGGAAGAGAATGACACCCAGGACGGCGAGCGCCCTCAATCCATCAATATCTGGCCGATAAGCTTTTGACGGCGGCGTAGTCAATCGAGTTCGCTCTGGTAGCAAGCGTGGAGGAAGGTCCGGAGACTAGGGCCAATCTACGACCGGGTTCTGGCAGCCGACGATTTACCGCCCTGTCTAGTTGGGAATCAGAGGACGCCGGTCGTCGTGCGCGCGAGCGACGCTGCACTGAAAAGCGCGGAACTGAGGACAAACTGCCGCCTGTCCCGCCGGGGACACACTGGCGTAACTTCCACGCTCCAAGTCCCCGTTGTTGTCCGCACCCCGCCCGATGCGCGCCATCCTCACTTACCACTCCCTCGACGACACGGGGTCGGTCATCTCGCTCGCCCCCGACCGGTTCCGGGAGCACGTGGAATGGCTGGCCGAGGGCGGAGTGCCGGTGAAGTCGCTTGAGCGGCTGGTGGCAGAGCCGGACCAGCCCGGGATCGCGCTCACGTTTGACGACGGGTTCGAAAATTTTGCGTCGGTCGCTTGGCCGCTGCTGAAGGAGCGTGGGCTCCCGGCGACGCTCTTCGTGGTGACCGACCAGGTGGGGCGCGATAATCGCTGGGGTGGAGCGACCACGTCGGGTATCCCCGTGCTACCATTGCTCGACTGGGATTCGCTCGGCCGCTTGCAATCGGACGGCCTGAGCGTCGGGGCGCACACCAGACGACACGCGCGGCTCACGGCGCTCAGCGATGCCGAACTGACCGACGAATTGGCGGGCGCCGCGGACGTCATCGCCGAGCGACTCGGCTATCGACCCGATTCCCTCGCCTATCCCTTTGGTGTCGTGGACGACCGCGTGGCACAGGCCGCCGCTACGCATTACGCGCTCGCCTGCACGACGGCGTATCGCCCGCTGCGGCGTACGGACGATCGCACGCGATTGCCGCGGCTCGACGCCTGGTATTTTCGCGTTGGCGGCACGCTCGAGAGCTGGGGCTCGCCCAGCTTCCTGCTCGCGCTCAAAACGCGCGGGCTCGCGCGTGCGATCAAGCGATTCGTGAAGGCGGACTGACGTGACTTCGGCCGCACCGCAACTCACGGTCATTGTTCCCGCGTTCAAGTGCGCGCCCATGCTGCGCGCTTGCCTCGACGGATTGTTGGCGAGTGATCTGCCGCGCGACGAATGGGAACTGATCGTGGTCGATGACAGCAGCCCGGACGAAACTCCCGACGTCGCGCGTACGGTCGCCGATCTGGTTCTCACTACGCCGAACGGACCGCGTGGACCGGCATTCGCGCGCAACCTCGCCGCCGTGCGGGCACGGGCGCCGCTACTGCTGTTCGTCGACTCGGACGTTGTCGTGGCACCGCATACGCTTAGTGGATTCGTGCACATCTTCGCGACGCATCCTGATGTGGTGGCGGCTTCGGGCGCTTACGATTTGCATCCGGGCGACGATGGATTCGTGTCCCAGTATCGCAATCTGCTGCATCACTACGTGCATCGCATCGGTGCCGGCGAAGCCAGTACGTTCTGGGCGGGGTGCGGCGCCGTGCGACGCGATGCATTTCTCCGTGTCGGTGGCTACGACGCACGGCGCTATCCTCGGCCGCAAATCGAAGACATCGAACTGGGCTATCGGCTCGACGCGACCGGCGAACGCATCTTGTTGGTGCCCGAGCTGCAGGGTTCGCATCTCAAAAGGTGGACCTTTCGGAATATGGTGCGCACGGACTTTCGCGAACGTGCGGTGCCGTGGATGCACCTGATTCTGGACCGTGGTGAATCGATCGCTGACGGTCCGCTCAATCTTGCGTTTGGCGAGAAGATTCTCACCGCGCTCGCTGGCGTGTCAGTGCTCGCGCTGATGACATCGCTGGCAACGCTCGACTCGCGGTGGCTCGCGATCGCGGGCGTGGCGACGATCGTTCAGGTGATGGCAAACGCGCCGCTCTTTGCGTGGTTTGCGGAGGTCCGTGGGGAGTTCTTCGCCCTGCGCGTCATTCCACTGCGCCTTTTGTATTATTTCATCAGCGGCTTTGGCGCGGCATGGGCGATTGCCTCGTATCGTCGTCGTCCACAGTTCGCGCCGCTTCCGCCACTCACGCCGGCCACCGACGGAACCACCGACGGAGCTCACCGATGACGCGCCACGCGCGGCCCGCGCAGCAAAATCTCTCGTCGACGCTCGATCCAGAACTGGAACAGCGGGTAGAGCGTCAGCTGCAGCGGCAACTGGCGCTCGCCTTTGCGCCGCTCGACAAACTCGCGCTCGGCGTGGCGTTTGGTACGGCAGCGGCATTGCTGGTGGCGGTCGCCACGCTACTCGATCTCGTCGCCGATCCAACACATCAGTTTCCGCTCTATCTTTTGGCCGTGTACTTTCGCGGCTACGACATCACGGTGCCCGGTATCTTTATCGGCGCGGGCTGGGCATTCGTGGCGGCGTTTTGCTGGGGTTGGTTTCTCGCCTTCGCACGAAATCTCGTTCTCGCCGTCTGGCTGATGATCATCCGCATTCGCGCCGACTTCGCGACGCAGCGCGATTTTCTGGACCACCTGTGAGCGACGCGTTCGCAGGTTCACTCCTCGTTCGAGGACATGCTCGATGACAACGCCGCATCCGACTTCCCGCTCCGAGCGTCTTTCGACGCCGGCCTTGCCCACGGAGGTTCGTACGCAGTTGGCGCGATTGCAGGCGCGCGCCTGGGGTGTTGCAATCGGGTTGCTGACCGGATCCGCCCTCTTCATCGCAACGCTGCTGTTGGTCTTGCAGAACGGGCCGAACATGGGGGCGCACCTCGGACTGCTCTCGATCTTTATGCCGGGCTACTCGGTCAGCATCCTCGGCGCGTTCATCGGCTTTGTGTATGCGTTCGTGGTAGGGTACGGATTGGGCTTTGTCGTGGGCACCGTGTATAACGCGTTGGCCCGCACCAGACTCTGACGCAAGCGACGCGTCAGAGCGACCTCCATGCGCATCGCAATCGACGCGTCCTGTCTGGCCAATGCCCGTGGTTATGGCCGATTCGCTCGCGAGTTGCTGAGCGCGATGATGCAGGTCGCCCACACGCACGAGTATGTACTGCTTGCGGACGCTCGCGCTGCTGACGCAGTGCGAACTCTGCCGGCGTTGTCGGCGGCCGAACTCATAGTCGTTCCGCAGTCGGTGTCGCCGACCTTGGCCGCGTCGGCAGGCAGCAGCCGAAGCCTGAGCGACATGTGGCAATTCACCCGTGCCACGCAACGGGTGAACGCTGACGTCTTCTTCTCGCCATCCGTCTACACGTTCTTTCCGCTGCCACTCGGCATGCGCGCCGTTATCACCGTGCACGATGCAATCGCGGAGCGTTACCCGGCGCTGACCTTGCCATCGCGTCGGGCCCGCGTGTTCTGGAATCTCAAAACTCGCGTGGCGCTGGCTCAGGCGACGCTTGTGCTCACGGTGTCGGATTTTGCCGCACGCGAGCTCACCGAGGTCCACGGAATTGCCCCATCGCGCCTGCGTGTTGCCGTCGAGGCACCGTCTGCGACCTATACGCCAAGTGACGCGCCCATGGAGATCGCTCGCGTCGCGCACGCATGCGGCGTACCACTAGGCGCTCGCTGGTTCGCGTACGTCGGTGGTTTCAATCCGCACAAACGACTCGACGTGCTCATGCGGGCGTTTGCCGACATGTCGAATGCGCGCGTTGAGGGCTGGCGACCGCACCTAGTGATGGTTGGCACGCTCTCGGAGGACGTCTTTCATAAAGACGTCGAAGACCCGCGCGCACTCGCGGCGACGCTCGGCATTGCCGAGCAAGTCCATTGGCCCGGCTTTGTAGCTGATGAGGAGTTGCGCCATCTGCTGAGTGGCGCGGTGGCGTTGGCACTGCCGTCGGAGAACGAGGGATTTGGTCTGCCAGCCGTTGAGGCGGCCGCGTGCGGTACGGCGGTGATCGCGACGACCGCCAGTCCACTGCCGGAGCTGCTCGCCGGCGGCGGCATTTTCGTGACGCCCGGTGATGTGGCCGCGTTATCGCAGGGCATGCAGCGATTGCTGACTGAGGAGCCAACGCGACGTGCGATGGCCGCAGCCGCGCTGGTCGCGGCGCGCCGGCTGAGTTGGACGACTGCGGCAGAGTCAACGTTGCGCTCGCTCGCTGAGGCCGCTGGTTCATGAAGTTCTGCATGGTTACCACGTTCTATCCACCGTATCACTTTGGTGGCGACGCCGTCGCCGTGCAGCGATTGGCGCGTGGGCTGGCGGCGGCCGGGCACGAGGTGACGGTCGTGCACGATGCCGACGCCTACTCTGTGCTGACCAAGCGTCCGCAGAAAGCCGCGAGCAGTGAATCGTGGGACCGTGGCGTTCGCGTAGTGACTTTATCGAGTAACGCGCCATTGCTGTCAACGCTTCTGACGCAGCAGCTTGGGCGCCCTGTGTTCCAGCGGTCACGCATTGAATCGTTGCTGCAAGACGGACAGTTCGACGTTGTGCACTTTCACAACGTATCGCTGATGGGCGCACCGGAGGTGCTGACGTTCGGCGGTAACGCGCTTCGTCTGTACACGGCGCACGAACATTGGTTGGTCTGTCCGACACATGTGTTGTGGAGACACCAACGCGAGTTGTGTAACGGTCGTGAGTGTCTGCGGTGTGTCTGGCACTATCGGCGCCCGCCGCAGCTCTGGCGCAACACGGGCGCACTAGAATTCGCAACGCGTTCGATCGATCAGTTTATCGCGTTAAGCGATTTCAGTCGGGACATGCACGCGCGCTTCGGATTCACGCGACACATGGAAGTATTGCCGCCGTTTCTCCCCGTCGCCGACATCCATCAGTCCGTCGCATCGCGGCATCCCAGACCGTACTTCCTATCGGTGGGTCGACTCGAGCGAATCAAGGGGATCGACGACGTTTTACCGGTCTTTAAAGGCCCCGGCGACGTCGACCTATTGATCATCGGCGACGGGGACCACGCCGACGCCCTACGGTCACAGGCGGCGGGGAATTCGCGTGTGCATTTTCTCGGTCGTCTCGATGCCGACGCGATTGCCTCGTATTATCGTCATGCTCGGGCGTTGATTGTGCCGTCCGTGTGTTACGAAACGTTCGGCATTACGGTGATCGAGGCATTTCGTGAGGGGACCCCGGTAATCGCGCGAGAGCTGGGTCCGTTTCCGGAGATCATCGAGCAATCGCAAGCTGGCCGTCTGTTCAACGACGCAACGACTCTGCGCGCCGCGATTCACGAGCTCTCGGAAAACGATGCGATACGCGATGCCCTCAGTGTCGCGGCACGACGTGCGTTCCTCGAACGATGGAGTGAGCCGGTCGCAATTCCAGCGTACCTGTCGCTCGTCGATCGCGTGATGGAGCGACGGGCGCGGGCGAGGGCGTCGTGACGGTCTCTCTATCGATCGTTGTGGCCTCGTTTCGCGAACGTCGAGTACTCGACGAGTGTCTGGCAGCGTTGGTGCCTCAATGCGCCCACGCGCGCGTCGAGCTGATTGTCGCGCGCCGTGGCTCGGCTGCTGACTGTGCCAGCGTGGCCCACGACTATCCTTCCGCGCGCGTGTTGCCCGTGCCTCTCAACGCTGACTTGCCGAGAATTCGCGGCGCGGGTTTAGCGCTCGCGAGCGGTCGGTTGAGCGCGCTGACGGAAGATCACTGCGTGCCGTCGCCCGACTGGTCGGCCACGTGGATGGGGCTTGCTGATTCCGACGCACCGTTGCCCGATGTGATCGGCGGTTGCATGGATAACGGACAGCGATCGCGTGCGGTCGACTGGGGTGCCTTCTTTGCGGAATATGGCTTCTTCGCTGGTTCCGGTTCGGCACCGCGTGCGCTGATTACTGCCGCCAACGTGGTCTACTCATCACGAATTGTCGCGCACGTCGCCGACATGATGCAGGACGGGGCGTGGGAGAACGTAGTGCACGACCGACTGCGGTCCGAGGGAGCGCGATTCGAGTGGACGGAGCGGGCATTAGTCGCGCAGAACCTACGCTATCAGGTCGGTGCCTTTGCACGAGATCGATTCGAGCACGGGTATGACTACGCGCGCGTTCGGTTGCGCGAAAGCACAGCGGCGAATCGTTGGCTCTACGCGTTTGGCACCTTTGCGCTGCCGGCATTGCTGACGTTCCGCATCGCACGCGTCGCGGTGAATTCGGCCGCGCGCGTTTGGCAGTTCTCCCGCGCCTTGCCATTCACAGTGTTCTTTCTATCCGCGTGGGCCGCCGGCGAGTGTGCGGGATATCTTGAGGGACCAGCACCGCGCGACGCGGCGACACCCTCGACAGAAGTCGGCGGCTGATGCTCAACTCCGGCCACGAACAACTGCCGCGGTACACACACGACTTGAGTGTGGTCGTGCCGAGCGTGAATGGATGGACCGATCTCGCGCCAACGCTGGCGGCACTTGAGGTCGCGGCGGCGGAGATGAGCCTGCGCGGAGAGACGATGGAGGTCGTGGTCGTGGACCGCGTCGGTGAATCCGTGCGCGTGGCGCTCCGCACCCGGTACGCCGAGGGCGCTCGACTCCCGGTCGTGTTGCTGGAAGTGGCGCCGCAGACTCCGATACCTGAGATGCGCCTGAACGCGTTTCGCGCGTCGCACGGTCGGTCAGTCGCCGTGATCGAAGATCATGTGCGCGTGCCGGCGTCGTGGGCGATTGATCTTCTTGAAGCGCGGCGCACGTGGGCGGTTGTCGGCGGTGCAGTGGAGAACGCCGCCACGGAGTCGCTGGTAGATCGCGCCGCATTCCTGTGTGAATACAGTCACTGCCTGCCACCCTTGCCGGCCGGACCGAACACGTGGCTTACCGGCAACAACGTCGTGTACGAGCGAGCACTGCTCGATCGCTACCTCGGTTCGATGCCCGCGAACACGTGGGAGAACGTGCTGCACGATTACATGCGCGATGACGGTGTAGTGCTAATGTGTTGTCCAGAGATTGTCGTCGGACATTGCATGCACTACACCGTCGGGCTCTACTGCGAGCAACGCTACCTCTATTCGCGCTCGTTTACCGGCGCTCGCCTCGCGAATGCGAGCGTCTTCAAGCGACTGATTGCGGGGCTCGCGTCGTTCGCGCTCCCTCCTGTTCTGTTCTACCGGATCGCATCTCGTGTGCTCGCGCGACCGCGCTATCGCGGTCAATTGTTCGAGGCGACGCCTCTGCTCGCGCTATTCGTGTGTGCGTGGGCGTGGGGTGATGTGGTGGGCGCGTGGTTCGGACCGGGCGACGCGTTGTCGCGCGTGCGGTGATGACCGAGGTAAACGGAGCGTGAGCGCTGATGGGGCGGTTCCGCACTTTGTCTGTCCGCGCTGTCGCGGGCCGCTGATTACGGCTGAGAACCACTACGAGTGTGAGCGCTGCGCGGAGACGTATCCGGTAATCCTTGGTATTCCTGATTTTCGCGTTGAGCCGGATCCGTGGATCAGTATCGAGGACGATCGCGCGAAGGGCGAGCAGTTGGCAGAGCGCATCGCGGGCCTCGATTTGGCGAACGCGGTCGAGGCGTATTGGGAGATGACGCCTGACACGCCGCGTTCGCTGGCGATGCAATTCATTCGGCACGTGATCGACGGTGAAGCACGCGCCAGCGAGTGGATCGATTCGCTGACGCCCGTGCCCTCCGGTCGCGTGCTCGATATCGGCTGTGGCACCGGCGAAACCGGCGTCGTTCTAGGGCGGCGCGGGGAGAAGGTAGCGGGGGTTGATGTCGCCTTTCGCTGGCTGGTACTGGCGCAACATCGATTCAGATTGTCGAACAGTCCGGCCACCGTGGTGTGTGCAAATGCCGAGCATCTGCCCTTCCCCGACCACTCGTTCGACCACGTGGTTACGCTGGGCACTATCGAGCACGTTCGCGACGCCCGTACGATGATGCGTGAGTCGGCGCGTGTATTGGTGCCGCACGGGGCGTTTGACGCTCGCACGACGAACCGCTTCTCGCTTCTGCGCGAGCCGCACGTGCAAATCTGGGGCGTCGGCCTGATACCCCGTGCCTTCGCCGATCGCTATGTGAGATGGCGAGGAGGCCAAGGCTATGCGCACCACAAACCGCTGTCGGTGCGGGAAATGCGCGGAATAGTGCGCGACTCCGGATTTGAACAAGCGGCCATTGGCGCCGCAGCGCCGCTCGAGGTCGAGTTGGCAAAGCTCTCGCGAAATGCGCGAACGCTGGCCACGCTCTACAGTCGCGTGCGCGCCACGCCGTTGCTTGGTCGCCTGGTGTCATGGATTGCACCAGTGCTCAGTGTGAGAGCGAGGACCTGACCTGCCGTTCGAATCGGTTGCTGCGGCGACTGCTTTGCCGCGGATTGCGCGGAAACACGCGGATCGAGCCGTAAGCGGCCACTGGCCGCGACTTGATCCTGCGAGTTGTTGGTCTTTGAGGGGCTTTACGGTTCCGCAGACCTGATTGAATCACGAGACGCCGGATCCGCGCGTTTCCGCGCGATCCGCGGCAGGCGGTTTGACGGAAGCGCCGAGTACGCGACCACGCAAAATGGCGCCGCCTGCGACAGATTACCCGCATGACTGCGAGCCAATCTGACGCCGCACCGCGGATCTTTTCTCCAGAGTACTACGCGCGCATGGGTGCGCTCGAGGCCGGATCGTGGTGGAACGCCGCTATGCGCAACGCGGCTGAACGCCTGTTGCGAGCGGCCAAGCTCCCGGCAGCAGGTTCGGCGCTCGATGTCGGCTGCGGAACAGGACACACAATGGCGTGGCTTCGTGGCGTGCTCCCGGGTTGGCAGCTATCCGGCATCGATGTCGCCGTCGACGGGCTCGCGTGGGCATCGCAAATGGGCGAACAGGTGGCGCAGGCATCGGCCCTCGAAATTCCGTGCCGATCGGCCTCGCAAGATCTGATTGTGACGCTCGACGTGCTCCAGCACCTGCCGCATCCGTCGGGCGATGTGGTCGCGATGAGCGAGTTGCGTCGGGTGCTCAAGCCGAGCGGATATCTGTTGGTCCGCACGAACGCGCAGGCATTTCCTCACACGCCCGATGATCCGGCGGCGATGTTTCGCAAGTATCGAACGGCGGATCTGCGATCCAAGCTCGCACGCTCTGGACTGACCCCCATTCGTTTGAGTCGCGTCAACGCATTGCTCGGCCTGGCCGAAATCCCGCGCGAATTGCGTGCGACGCGAGCGACCGGATCGGCGGGTTATCATGGGCTGCTCGCCGAGCCGAAGACACCGGGGCCGGTCGACCGCCTCAAGCGTTGGTGGCTGGAGCGCGAGGG
This sequence comes from uncultured Gemmatimonadaceae bacterium, assembly GCA_966096095.1. GTDB lineage: Bacteria > Gemmatimonadota > Gemmatimonadetes > Gemmatimonadales > Gemmatimonadaceae > Gemmatimonas. The sequence continues at coordinate 11,306 of CBHTUR010000050.1, forward strand.
CGCGGCAGTGGCCGCCGGGATGACGCTCCCTCTTGGTCGCACTATTCTCGCACTGTGTCGCGCGGCACCATCGCCACCGGATGTGGGCGGACACGTTTAGGGCCTCGACACATAGCGCCTCATTGGGTTGCTTTGGCGCATGGCTCAAACGCGTGTTGCACTCGTTGGCTTAGGAAACGCCGGGTTCACCCTGCATTTGCCAGCGCTCGCTGGCGTCAGTGGCGCCATCTGCGTTGGTGCGTGCGACCCTGACGCGGCGCGACGCGAGCGCGCGGCATCGAAATTCAGCGTGCCGACGTTCGCCAGTTTCGACGAGATGATGACCGCCGCGAAACCCGAGGTGGTCATCATCGCCACGCCGCCCGACACGCATGCTGACTACGCCCTGCGCAGCCTCGCGAGAGGCGCGCACGTGCTCTGTGAAAAGCCATTCGTTTCGAGCCTCGCTGAGGCGGATGCGATTATTGCCGCAGCGCAAGCGGCTCATCGCATGGTGGCACTCAATCATGAGTTTCGCGAAATGCCGATTTTTCGGGCGCTGCGGGACGCGTCGACCCCATCGGACATCGTTTTCGCTCAGGTGTGGCAACTGATGGATCTGCCACCGTGGGCCGAACCCGGATGGCGCGGGCAGATGTTACAGCGCACGCTCTATGAGGCCGGCGTGCATTTGGTTGACTACCTCATGGCACTATTCGGCGAGAAGCCCGTAGCCGTTTCGGCCACAACATCAACTTGCGGAGTGCGAGAGAGTGAAACCGACGCGGTGGCGCTCGTGACGCTCGAGTTTTCTCGCCGGCGACTGGCGCAGGTTGTTCAAAACCGGCTGTGCAAAGGCGAGACGCAGTACTTCGAAGTGCGCGCGGAAACACCGCAGGCGTCGCTCCGCGCGTCATTTGGCGGGCGTGCTCGCATTTCGGCAGGTTTGCATCGCAGCACCACGCCGCATGTGCGCGTGGACTACGGCGTTTCGGGAATGGCGTGGCGCGAACGCGGGAACACGCGCGAGCTGTTAGCCCGCAACCCGAAGGAGCCTGGCATGCACGCGACTCGCCTGTTGATCGAGCGAAGCTTGAAGGCCTTCGCCGACGTCACCGAGCCGCCCGCGTCGGCGCAGCATGGTCGCGACGTGTTGGAGGTCATTGCCGCGTGTTATCGGTCGGCTCAATCGGGAGAACGCGTAGTGCTCGACGCGGCGACGACGGCCGCGCTGAACGACGTTCGTCTCGGCGCTCAATCAACGTAGGGCGGCACTGGTGACGACCTCGTCTCGCCTTGCCGCGATTGTCGGTGCCGGTCTGATGGGCCGCTGGCACGCACGCGCGGCCGCACGGGCGGGTCAGCGCGTGGCGTTCGTGATTGACCGCGACATCGAGCGGGCGCGAACGCTGGCGGCGCGGCATGGCGCGACGCCATTGGCGACCTTCGAGGAGCTGTCGCGCGATTTGTCGATTCATGCGGTGCACATCTGTACCCCCACCGCGTCGCACGAGGCGCTGATCCGCAGCGCGCTCGACATCGGCGCGCATGTGCTGTGCGAAAAGCCGCTGGCCGGATCATACGAGACGGTAGTGTCGTTGCAAGACGCAGCACGCGCGGCATCGCGAGTTCTTGTACCGGTCCATCAGTTTGTCACTCAGCGCGGTGTCGTGGAGGCGCAAGCGTGGCTCAACGCAATCGCTCCGCTGCTGCAATTCGATTTCATTACCTGCACCGCCGGCGCCGAGGGACTGGGTGATGCTGACCGTGACCGAGTTGTCCGCGAAATCTTACCGCATCCGCTGTCTTTGGCCGCTCGACTGATTGCGACGTCGGCGCTCGAGGGACCATGGCACGTGAGACGTACGCGCGTTGGCGAGTTGAGTGCCCACGGCGAACACGACGGCATCGGCATCTCGCTCACGATTTCGACGCACGGTCGCCCGACGACCAACCAGCTGCGCCTAATCGGAGAGGCTGGAACGATTCACGTCGATCTGTTTCACGGATTCTCGACGTTATCGCAGTTGGCGCCATCGCGAGCGAGCAAGGTGGCCCAGCCATTCGTCGAAGGCGGCGGGCTGATGGCATCGGCCGCCGCGAATCTCGGACGTCGACTCGTCACACGCGAAACGGCGTACCCCGGGTTGTCCGAGTTCATTGCGCAATTTTATCGTGCGACAACGGGTCACAGCTCGCCGCCAGTGACCGACGCCGAAGTGCTTGCGGTCGCGCGCGCATCGGATGCAATCGCGCCCGCTACGTCAGACGTCGCCTGAGGTGGGTCAGACAGACGCCTCACACACTGACGTCGGCGGCGTCAGTCTGCTGACCTTCGTTGTTGCGGTCGAGTCGATCGTGCGATCCAGGACCGATCCGGTGTCGCCCCTCTGGCTGACAGCCGTACTTCGCGAAGCGGGTAACGCGGCCGGAGACGTCATGTTGGTTGGCAGCGCGTCCGATCTGGCCCCGCTCAGGGAATCAATCGGTGACTCGAATGGAGCGCTCGGCATCGGCATGCGCATGATCGAAGTCGACGAGCGAGCGTTAGTGCCCGCACGATGGCTAGCTGGCCTTCGTGAGGCCCAAGGAACTGCCGTGGCCTTCACCTCATCGCAGTTCGTACTCGGTGACGGGTGGGCCGCCGCCGCCCTTGGTGCATTCGGTCGCGGATTCGCGGGCGTTGGCGGGCGCGTGCGGATCTCGCCCGACGCGTCAATCGAAGATCGCGCGATCTTCGCGTTGCGATACGCATCAGTGCTCGGAGATCGAGCATCATATGTCGGCGACGAGACGGTGCATGACATTGCCGCCGACAACGCGGCCTATCTTCGCGCCGCACTGGTTAACGGTCAGGTAGGCGATGAGGACGGTTTTTGGGAGGTGGAAGTTCACCCTTCGCTGCGAGCGGCCGGTGCGAGCTTCGCCTTAACGAGCGGAATGACCGCGACGTTTGTCGGTCCGACGAGCGTCGAGCGAGTCATGCGTCAACGATTCGCGCACGGGCAACACTTTGCGCGCTGGCGACTCAAGCAGAAGCGCGTTTCACGTGCGCGGCTGGTACTCGCCGCACCGCTTGTGCCGTTCATACTTCTGATGCGCGCGCGCCGTGCGCTCGAACGACAGTCAGCGAGTTCACTCGGCGTGCTTGCGTCGCTCCAGCTGCTGCGATTCGCCGCTGCATGGGCCGCGGGTGAGGCCAGTGCGGCCTGGATGCGTTCGACGCGTTAGTGCGTCAGTGTGGCGCTGGCACGCCGAATCTCACCGAGCAGGCCGAGCATGGCGAGGTAGACAGCGCCGCCGATGGCGACACTGCCGAGAAGCGGAAAACGCGAGGGCAGCCCGAGCAACACTGCCGCCATGACTGCGGCCGACAACAGAGGCCGCATGAGCGGGCGCAGCATCGGCATCCAACCCCATCGCCCGATGATCGTAAAATACGCCAGCAACATCGCCGCTTCGGACAGAACCATCACGGACGCCGACGCAACGATCCCGTAGCGCGGAATCAGCAACACGTTGAGCAGAATGTTGACGGCCGCTACGGCCGCGTTAACTCGCGCGTCGAGGTCCATTCGTCCGCGCGCCAGCAGCACGTTGCGCGCTGCGCCGTGCATTGCCATCAGGCCAACGCTGACGAGTAGCAGTTGAAGTGCGAGCGCACCAGCGGCGAACTCGTCTCCGAACAAGAGGGACATGAGCGCTGGCGCAACGAGCGCGCCCCCAATAACCAAGGGCAACGTCGCGGTCCACGAAAGCCAAAGCGACTGGCTCAGTGTGACGCTCCATCGTGTCGAATCATCGCGGTCTCGAGTGACCGGCGCGATGAACACGCTATGTGACGACGATGCGATGGCCATCAATAAGAAGACCACGCGATAAGCAGCGGAATAGAGTCCCACCGCGCGGTCGTCGAGCAGGAAGCTGAGCAGCACTACGTCGGCCGCCATTGTCAGCGAGCGCGCGTAGCGACTGGCCGTGGCGAGCGTTCCACCGCGCAACGCTTCGATGCCTTCACGCAACGAACTCGCCTTCCATCCATGACGCGTTACGGGCAGCAACAGCAGCGCGGCCGCCACTTCTCCGATCGTCTGCATGATCGGCACTAATAGAATGTGCCGCGGCTCGGTCACGAACACCGCGACGCCCGCGAGGTACACGAGTTGTGAAACGAGCATCACGCCAGCTACCGGCAGGGCGCGCTCGAGCGCCTTGAATGCCCATGAGGCGTTGGCCGCCATCGGCAGTAGAATGAGGGGGCTCAAGGCCAATACGCCACGCACGACGTTTGGCTTCGGCAGTATCGCCGCGATTGCGGCGGCCGCGAGCACGATGCCAAGCGACATCAGCAGACGCAGGCGAATCACGCTGGCGACCAAACGCGCCGCATCCGTCGGTTTCTTCGCCAACTCGCGGGCGGCGAGATCTTGCAGACCAAGACCCGGAACTACGAGATAACCTGTGACGGCCAACGCGAGCCCGAGGATGCCAAATCCATCTGCGCCCAGACGTCGCGCCAGCAACGCCGTCGCCGCGAAGCCCACTATGCGACTACCGATCTCTCCGAAGCTGAGCGCGAGGAAGTTGTGCTGCGTGGCCCGCATTCAGCTTACGCGCTTAGTCTTTTTCCTCAAGAAATCCATCAGCACAAACTGCCCCAGCGACATCGTGTTCGTAAAGTACGCTTTGCCGCGACTGATCTCGCTGACACGCTTCACGAACTCGACCAGCGCTCGATCGCGCGCCAGCATGAAGGTGTTGATCATGATGCCGCTCTTGCGGCACGCGGCCACTTCGCGCAAGGTCTCCGCGATCACGTAGCCGTCGAGCCCCATCGAATTCTTGTAGATCTGGCCGTCCGGCATTGTGAGTGCCGAGGGCTTCCCGTCCGTAATCATGATGATCTGGCGCATGTCCTTCTTCTGCGCCATCAGAATCCGTCGCGCGAGCTTAAGTCCCTCTGCCGTATTAGTGTGATAGGGACCGACTTGCGACTTGGCGAGTGTGGCGAGCGGAATCTCTTCGGCGCTGTCGTGAAAGAGCAGCACACGAATCGTGTCGCCGGGAAATTGCGTGCGAATGAGATGTGTGAGCGCAAGCGCGACTTTTTTGGCGGGCGTGAATCGGTCTTCGCCGTAGAGAATCATCGAGTGTGAACAGTCGAGCATCAGCACTGTGGCGCAGCTGGAGCGATACTCGGACTGTCGCACCATCAAATCGCTGTAGTCGAGATCAATGGGTACCTCGAGATTGCCGTTGCGCGCCAACGCATTGGAGAGCGTGCCGGCAATGTCCAGATTGAGCACGTCGCCAAATTCATACGGCTTACTCCACGCATCCGACTCAACGCCGGTCGAGAGCTGCGGCGTGTCATGGCTGCCGACGCTCGACTTACCGAGCGAGCCTAACAGATGGCGCAGCGTTTTATAGCCGAGGAAGTCGATCCCGCGATCAGTCAGGTTGAATTGCACGTCTTTGGCGGCGGCCTGACCGAGCGAGCCTTTGCCCGTGACTGGCTGATGACCGGCCGGCATTTTCCCTGGCGCCTCTAGTGTCAGCATACCGTCTTCGACCAGTCGTTGCACGAGACCGTCCAGCAGTTCGGCCAATTTCTCCTCTGACACGGCGTCGCCTTCACCGCGCAGCGCCTCGAGCATCTCGGGGGTGATTTGACCGGACTCGATCAGTGCACGAAGAATTGCCTCCTTGAGACCGTCTAGAGAGCGGTCTGCCTCCTCGCCAGGGTCACCCCAAAAGTTCTGGTCAGGCGTACCCGCGAAGCCCGACTGCAGCAGAAAATCGGCCAGTTGGTCGAGCAGCGCCTGCAGATCCACCGCATCCGCCATCTGCGGATTGAACTTCGTGTACGTATGGAATCGCATTGGCAGGCCTCGGTGGTCCGGCAGGGGATTACTGAACGATAGTATGCGGACCAATGACGCGTCCGCCGTGGCGATCCGGCTGTCCGCTTCGGCGGATTCGGAGCCATCGTGTACTTTGGTTGTACGCATGAGCGCCACCGACCGATCCCGAAACCCGTTCCGGGTTCTGTCCCGACACCGGAATTTTCGGCTCTTCTGGATCGGGCAAACGCTCTCGCTCATCGGTTCGTGGATGCAAACGATGGCGTTGGGGTGGCTCTCGCTCCAGCTCTCCAACAGCGCCTTCGTCGTTGGCCTCGTTGCCAGCATCGGCGCGGTGCCGGTTGTGCTGTTCAGCATGCACGCCGGAGCCTTGGTGGATCGGACCGACCGCCTGCGTGTGGTGAAGATCACCCAGACGCTGTTCCTGCTGCAGGCCACGGTGCTGTGGATCATCACGTGGACCGGTCATGCGACGATTCCAGCGTTGCTCGGGCTGGCGTTCGTGCAGGGACTGGCGACTTCGGTCGAAGTGCCGGCGCGACAGTCGATGATCATTCAGTTGGTCGGCCGGGAAGACTTACCGCCCGCGATCGCACTGAATTCGAGCGGATTTAATCTGGCGCGTATCGTCGGTCCCGCGATTGGCGGGCTCGTTATTCATCGTTTTGGCATTGCGTGGTGCTTCGGCCTGAACGCACTGAGTTTCGTCGCGGTGCTCTGGGGGTTGCTGCTCATACAACTGCCGAAGATGGAGTCGGGATTTGCCGGCACTCCTCTGCGGGAAGTTGTGCGCAGCAGCACGCGGGGAGCCATCGAGGGATTGCGCCACCTCGATCAGCCCGGAGTTGTGCGCGACTTGCTGGGGCTGGTGTCAGTTGGAGCGGTGTTCGGCACACCGTTCATCACGCTGATGCCCGTGATGGCACGCGATCGACTCGGGTTGAACGCTGGTGGCTACGGCGCGCTGCTTGCCTCACTCGGCATTGGCGGGCTGGTAGGCGCGCTGACGATGGCGGGCCCGGCAACGCACTGGAATCGTGGTCGCGTGCTGCGCACGACGGGCGTGATTTTTCCGCTACTGGTAATCGCGCTGGCCGAGACGACATCGCTCTGGGTGGCCGAAATGCTGCTCTTCGCGATCGGTATCGTGATGATCATGTTCAACGCGATGACGAACGGCGTGTTGCAACTGCGCGTGCCCGAGGAATATCGCGGCCGACTGATGGCGTTCTATTCACTGGTTTTCGTCGGGTTGTCGCAGGTCGTCGGTGCGTTCAGTGTTGGCGCGATCGCCAATGCGGTCGGTGTGCAGTGGGCCGTGGCCGGTTCGTCGGTCGTGACGCTCGCCTTCGCGTTATGGACGTTTGTGAAGCTTCCGGAGCTGGCGGAGATCTGAGGGGAGGAGGGAACTGCGTTGCCGCGGATTACGCGGAAACCGCGCAGATGCGGCGCCTTTCCTTCAACGCGTCGTCGTGTTTCAGCGAATCATTTTCAAGAGATTTTGGCTTCGGGAGCACGACGAAGTTTGTCGCGTTCACGGTTGGATCCGCGCGTTTCCGCGCAATCCGCGGCAACGCTGTTCCCGTGAACAGATGGAAACGCAAACGCCGGGCGATCCGAAGATCGCCCGGCGTTTCGCGTAACTGTGTCAGGAGTTCACGCGGTCATGCGAAAATCTCAGGCAACCGTGTTACGACGACGGCGGCGGGCAACCACACCAAGGCTCGCCAGACCGGCCGCCATCAAAGCGTACGTCGAAGGTTCAGGCGTAACGACCGTGCCAGCGGGGATCTGCGCCAGGAACGACTGAGCGCCCTGGTACTTCGGCGAGCAGACCTGCTTGTAGCCGCTGTAGGTCCACTGCCACGAGCACTGCTGGTTGGCAGTGTAGCCCTCTTCCCACTCGGCCTTGTCGACCAACACCATCCAGTTCGCTGAATAGTCGTTGTTGTCTGTGCCGTTGGTGACGCCGTTGCCGATGTCCCAAATGTCCTGCTGAATGCCGTTGTTGGTGCTGCCGCTGCCACCGTAGGTGAGGATCAAGCCGGCCATGGAGTTCAGATCCTTCTTATCCACCTGATTCCAGTTCGCGGCACGACCGCCGGCGCCGGCGCCGGCATTGCTCACAAACTGATCGAAGGTCAGCGCGAGGTACGTGTGACCGTTGGTGCTGAAGTCAGCGCTGCGCTTGTCGTCGAAGCAGTACGCGATGAAGCTGGTGATGCCCGACGAATTCGGCAGCTTGACACTGCTGGTCGCGCTGAAGCCGTAGGCGCTGCTGCCCGGCACAACGTCCGATCCAAGCTTCAAGGTCGTGACGATCTGGGCATTTGCCGACGCCGCAGTCGTCATCGACGCGGCCAGTGCTGCTGCTGCGAAAAATTTGCGCATTACGGGGGTCTCTCCGAGTGGTGAGGGACGATCGCAGACTTCGTTGCCTAGCGACCGCGACCGCTCGTTGGGGGACGAAGCCGGTCTGACTGCTGTTCTCGGACCCCTAAAATGGCAATTTGTGTGCCAAATCACGGAACAAAGCGTTTTTGTGCCACTAGCTGGGACGACATGTGTTAAATCGGCATAAATTCACAATTTGGAAATATTTCGCGCCGCCAGCGTGACACTCCATTCTTCCCGAGACCGACGATCGTTCCTGAAATCTGGTCGACCGTTGTTGCCCGCACGCACAAGTGTTTCGTGCGAGCAACAGCGTTTCGGCCCAATCGCGCGTCTCCGTCAGCCGCCGAAGTAGTCCTGGTTGCCCTTCCGACGCGGTTCTCGCTCGGCTCGGCTGTACTGACCAGCGTCGTTTCTGGAGATCTTCCGGCGGGCAACCAGCGCCTCCAATACCAGCTCGCAGGCCACCACGGTAAGGGCATCGTCGTTCCGAGGCGCGAGGCCCAGTGCGTGAACCATGCTTACCAGACCGGGCACCGTCTCGAATCCCTGGCGCACGAGACTCAGGCTTACGTCGTCCGCCACTTGGAGCGCACGACCCGTGTCGAACCACATGATGATTTCGTCGGTGTCGAGATCGCCCGCTCGTTCGCGCAACGTGACGTCGCACGCGCGACGGATCAGTTCACGCGCGATGATCGCGCCGCCGACGAGCTCACCCTCGTACTCCAGCTCGATCTTGCCGGTGATTGCCGGGAGGGCGCTGTAGACGTCGGCGATGCGGGGAACGGCTTCTGAATCGCCCGATGTAAGCGCGCGCTGCTCCGCGTTTGAGACCACGTTCTCGAGCGTCGTAATCGGCAAGCGCTGAGAAACCCCCGATCGGCGATCGATACGCTTGTCTTCGCGCGCTTCGAATGCAACGCGTTCAACGACTTCCTGAATCAGGTCGGGTACACGCACCGTGATGCCGCCGTCGCGCGAGGTCCACGCTTCCTGCGCGGTAATCGCTACGCCGAGATCAACCGTCTCCGGATAATGCGTAATGATCTCGCTGCCGATGCGATCTTTGAGCGGCGTGATGATCTTGCCGCGCGCCGTATAGTCTTCGGGGTTGGCCGTGAAGCAGAGTAAGACATCGAGTGCAAGACGCACTGGATAGCCTTTGATCTGCACATCGCCTTCCTGCATGATGTTGAACAAGCCAACCTGTACTTTCCCGGCGAGATCGGGCAGCTCGTTCAAGGCGAAGATACCGCGATTGGCACGCGGCAACATGCCGTAGTGAATCGTCAGCTCGTCACCCAGAATGTGACCGCCGCGAGCCGCTTTGATGGGGTCAACATCACCGATGATGTCGGCGATCGTCGCATCGGGTGTTGCCAGCTTTTCAACATACCGCTGATCGCGCGAGACCCAGTTGATAGGCGTGTCATCGCCATGCTCTGCGATCAACTGTCTCGCATACTTCGAAATCGGCTGGAACGGATCGTCGTTCACCTCGCTGCCGGCGACGACGGGCATCTGCTCGTCGAGGAGCGTGACGAGCGCGCGCAGAATACGCGACTTCGCCTGACCGCGTAGTCCGAGCAAAATGAAATTGTGCTTGGCCAGCAGCGCGTTAACGATTTGCGGCATGACCGTGTCTTCGTAGCCAATCACACCACGAAACAGCGGCCCGCCGTCGCGCAGCTTCGCAATGAGGTTTCGACGAAGCTCGTCTTTGACGCTGCGCGGGCGAGATGCCGCGTAGGCAGAGCGGCGCAGGGCGCCCAACGTATCGGGGTGGCGCGACACAAGTCCTCGACGAACGGATGAATGAAGCCGAATGCGGTATGAGTACCGAGCTCCGGCCCAATGTTCCCTCAACGTGCACCTGACCTTGGAAGCCTAGGCCAAGTCGCGCGATTTCGCACTCGATTGCGGTTCCGCGCTCGTCCAAATGTACCGAACTCTTTACGCCACTAGCGGTTGGAACCTTCCCCCAGTGAAGAAAACTCTTGACAGAACGTGTCGGCCCGGTACATTCCCCTTGCTCTAACCCCGTCGGCATTCGCCGGGGGGGCCGTGCGCTTTTCTGACGCACGGCGCCAACTACGCCACTGCTCGGAGAATTTCACATGAAGCGCATCGCCCTGTTCGCCGTTGCTGGACTCGTGCTCGCCGCCTGCTCTGCCAAGGAAGAGGCCCCCAAGGCTGATTCGGCCGCCGCTGCTCCGGCCGCCGCTGCTCCGGCGCCCGCCATGGACACGACCAAGAAGGATTCGGCCTCGATGGCCGCTCCGGCCGCCCCGGCCATGGACACGTCCAAGAAGCACTAAGCTTGACCCAGTGTCCGGCCCGAGGGCCGGACTCACAAGCGGGGGGGGGGGAGGGTTAGCGCCCCCCGGTGTTTTTTGGCGATGGCGGTATGATTGTATGGGGGGGGAAAGAAGCGGGCGGG
>CBHTUR010000051.1:0-21522 GCA_966096095.1 uncultured Gemmatimonadaceae bacterium
CACCGCCACCACCGCCACCACCTCCTCCTCCGCCACCACCGCCGCCGCCACTCGTCGTGGACGTGTCGCTCGCGGATCCTGAGAAGGCCGTGACCTTCGCGAATTGCGCGCCGTTGCTGTACGTGGGTGAGGTGACGTCCTTGTTGCAGGCCGTCAGAAACGCAGCGATCGCGAGCGCCGCGCCAATTCGAGTGAGCGTCATGGTGGTCTCTGGGAGAGAATGTTCGGCGGCTTTCTTCGATGCGCGTTTCGCATCGCCCGCCGCTGGCATCTCACAGTGCATATCACGGACCGTTGCGCACCAATTGGACCGCTTTTCCTAACTGGTATTGCTGCAATCACTTAGCGAGCGCGCGGCGCCTCGCGTCGGAAACTCGCCTCGATCAATTCGATCAGCTCTCTCACGTTTCGTTACAGGCCCACACCGCTGTGACACGTCGATCCGAATCGAGAACGCGGCCTGTCATGGAACATTGCAGGTCATTCCGATTTGGCAGAGGTGTCGCACGCGCAGTGACGAAAGACACACTCGCTAAGTGCTGCCGCCACTGTGTGTTAATCGATTGGCACCGCGTCGTGGGCGCGGCATCACCTGTGCACCACGAGACGCTGCCGAAAGGCGCCCGTTGGTTCACCTGATCCCCCGAGGACAGAATGTCAAAAGCTCTGCGTGGTATCTCCGCTCTTGTCGCGCTCTCTACTCTCGCCGCCTGCGCCGACAACTCTCCACTAGGCGTGACATCGGCGCCCGCGTTCTCCAAGAACGGCGGCGTGAGCGCAAGCAGCGGAAGTTCAGGAGGCGGTTCGGTGACCGCGACGAAAGGCGAAATCCGCCTGACACGTGATCCCCTCACGACATTCCTCTCGGCGTCAGGCAGCGCAAAATTCGAGAGCAAGGGCACGGAAAATCGGCTCGATATCGAAGTCGAGCACATTCCGGCTGGCACCAACGTTGTCTTCCTGTTGGGTGGAGTGCAGGTCGGCGCGCGCACCGCGAATGCGGCGGGAGAAGCCGAAATCAGCCTGCGCGGTGCGGCAGCGCCGACGACCGTTGCCGGACTCGCCGTGGTGGTGCAGACCGACGCGGCCGCACCAATCGTGAAAGGCTCCTTCTGATCACGAGCCACTGAGAACGCATGAAAACAAGGGGCCGACGCGTGGAATAGCGCGTCGGCCCCTGCTGTTTCGTGGAGATGTCAGATCCGAGGTCAGCGCGCGGAATCCCGCGTCCAATCTCCCAGTTGCATCCACCATCCATCGGGGCGAATTCCAACTGGATGGATGCTGCGTCGAACTCCGCTCAAGTTCCACGGCTCAAAGAGCCAGATCGCCGGCGCGTCATCGAGAATCACGGCGTAGGCGCGGCGATAGTAGGGCGCGGCACCGCGCCGAGAGCGCTGCATGGACGCCGAATCCAAGAGGGCGTCGAACGACGTGCTCTGATACCCGCCGAAATTCACGCCACCCTTGCTGCGGTCGGCCGCCGTGGACCAGATGCCGCGAATGGCGCTTGGCGAGGGATCGATTCCCATCACGTTGATCGCCGCATCGAAATCCCCTTTCGACAATCGCGTGTTGAACAAATTGAATTCAACCCGTTCGACCTCCATCTGAACTCCTAACGCGTGCAACTGCGATTGCATGACCGTCGCGAGGCGCACACGCTGATTACTGGAGGACGGTACCAGCACCGAGAACTTGAGCGGCACGCCGTTGCGGGTGCGGGTGGCCCCGGGCTGCGTGGACTTCCAACCGAGAGAATCGAGCAGACGGGCGGCGCCAGCCGCATCGAAGCCGAGCGACGGCAAAACGCTGTCGACACCGAGTTGCGCGCGCGTAACCGGCCCCACCGCAACGCGTGCGAGGCTGTCAAAAACCGACTGCACCGCGCTTGCCCGATCGACCGCCATCGAGAGGGCTCTGCGCAGCGCGCGATCACCGAACAACGGGTGCGGTGAATTGTTCCAGCGACGCAGATTGAACTGCACAAATCCGTACACCAGCGCCGGCGACTTCAGTAGCGCAACGTCGGTGTGCTGCCCGAATTCGGCAGCGGCATCGGGACGAACATTTTCAAGAAAGTCAGCATCGCCGGCAAAGAGGCGCATGGAAGCAGCCGCCGGATCGGGCGAAATCGTCCAGATGACACGATCGAGGTTTGGACGACCGCGATAGTTGCTGCTGTCGGCAACCACCTCGAGGCGCGTACCTGACTGCCAGTTGGCAAAGCGAAATCGTCCGCTGCCAATCGGATGTCGAGCAAAGTCGGCAGTGCGCCACCGAGTTCGCGGAATTGAGTCCAGCAAATGTTGTGGAAGAATGCGCATCTGCAACGCCGCATCCGCCAGTTGGTCACTATTGCGGCGCTTGAACCAGACGCGCGCCACCTGCGGCGATGACACGGAAATCGAGTCGATGTTGAGAAGGCCCTGCGCGTTCGGCGATGCGAGCGTCGAGTCGACATATGCCGCCCAGGTGAAGCGCACATCGTTCGCCATGACCGCACGACCGTCATGCCACTTGGCCTTCGCATTGATGGTGAAATCAATCGACAGCGAATCGGCGCTCCACGTCCATGCCGATGCGAGCGACGGAAGCACACTGTCGGCGCCGGCCGCCTCGCTTGGCTGTCCCAGTCGGTCGAACACGGCGTCCACCACCTGCAGCCCTTGGCCGCTCATGGTCAGCGGAGGCAGCAAGATGTCCGGATCGGCAAACGCACTGATCACCAGCGAGCCGCCGATCGATTTCGCGGTGCTCGACTCGCGCGTCGCGCAGGCGTCGATCACAGCACCGCCCGCCACCGCAACGGTCAGCGTGAGCACCGCGCGAATGAGACGTGGCACCCGGACATCACGCTTCATGAGGACGACCTTGCGCGCCGCGACAGCCCGCGCGCTTATGACGGTGGACGTTCTTGCGCCGCGATCCAGTTCTGCACGGCGATGACCTCGGCTGGCGCATCGAGATTGCGAAAGATAGCCAGCGCACGCTCAGCATCGCGAATCGCATCAACCGGGCGCCCACGTGCCATTCGCACCTGCGCTCGTGCCCACCGCGACTCGGCTTCCACCAGCGGATTCCCGTGCGCGACCGAGAGATCCACCGCCGCATCGAGCGCGGTGGTCGCGTCGATCAGTTTGCCCATCGCCATGCGCGCGGTGCCGCACAAGCGCACCGCGTCGGCCTGTCGCACCGGGTCAGGAATCGCCGCCAGCTCTTTGGCCGCCCTGAGCGCAGTGACTTCGGTCAACGGGGCATCGCCGCGCAGTAAGGAAATCTCGGCGCGACCTACGAGGATGATGGCCACGAGATGGGAGTTACCCGCCTGACGCGCAAAGTCGACAGCGCGCTGCTCGTGTTCGTCGGCGTCTTGCAGCCGCTGAAGTTTCCGCAACGCGATGGCGGCGTTGTGGTAACTCTCGGCCAATCCATTCACGTTGCCCAGACGCTGGTACGCCGTCAGCGCCAGTGTATACAGACCGAGCGCGTCTTCATGACGCCCCCGAATGGTGGCGATCACGGCGAGATTGTTCGTCGCCCGCGCTACCAACAGATCGTCGCCGTCGCGGCGGCCGAGCTCCAGCGCTTCCTCGAATGCGTTCGACGCGGCAACGAGATCGCTCTGCTCGAAACTTGCCGCGCCGACGAAGTTGATCGCGCGGCGAATCGCCGCCCGATCTCCACTCAGTTGCAGCACCGTGTGCCGATCGCTCAACCATTGCCTGGCCCGCTGCGCCTCTCCAGTTCGCAGCAGGGCTTCCGCATACAGGTTGATCAACGCCGGCGCTTGTTGCGTCGACTGAAGTCGCTCCGATGCCACGCGACACAGCTCCCCCCACGCTCCGGCAGCAGCCAGCGTGCGGCACTCAGTCACAAACGTGTCGGTGAACGAATCGGGAGCAGTCATGCGGCGCAGACCCATCGCGAAGCCGTCTATCCGGCGGTCGCGAGTGGATGAATAGATCAGTACGCGATGACGTAGTTGGTGAAGCCCGGAATGTTGGCCGTGATTTCATCGAGGCTGAAATCGGTGGCCACCGTCGGCACCTTGAACCATGGCAATCCGTCGGCTTCCTGTCGGAAGATGGCGAAGAGCTTCTCGATGTCCGCGTCCGCCGACGTCACCACGCCGTCATGGTTGTAGTCGTGATCGGTGCCGGAAAATGACATCGTCAGCGACGCCGGATCCTTGCCCGTGAACTTGAGCCCCGACGGCTGAAAATTCGAAATCAGGTGCGTGCGATCGTTGACCGAGATGGTGATGAGGATCGAATCGCCGGCCGCGAGCGGTGTTCCGTCAGGACGCACGATCTGCGTCCGCTGACGCACGCGCAACATCAGTAAACGGCGCGTCAAATTTCCACCGTTCGCCGAGGCGTAGACCACTTCGACGCGGCGATCCTGCCCCTGCACCGCCCAAAACGAAACCGGCGTGATGATCGCGCTGGAGTCGGCAGTTGCGGTCAGCAGAGTGATTGTGGTGGTTCCACTGCCACCACCGGTGTTCGAACCGCCTCCGCCGCCACCGCCACCGCCGCCACCACCAGTGCCGCCACTGGCGCGAACATCGCCAACCGAGGCGACGGCCGTTGGACTGGAGCTGTCGCACGCAGCGACGGCGAGTAATGCGCCCACCAAGGCGCCCGCGAGAAGTTTACGCATGTCAGGTTCCTGTTTCGGAGAGGACTTCAGACGAGGTATCACCATCCAACAGGCGCATCAGCCGAGGGCGTGAAACGCCGAGTTGTCGTGCCGCTTCGCTCTTGTTGCCGTTGCAGAGGCGAAGCATCTCTTCGACTGCCGCGCGCGTCAGCGCTGAGAGCGTCGAAGGAAATGGAAGCGCGCCATTGCCACTGTTGCCGGGAGCAGAATCGCTCAACGTGAGGTCACCCGCATCGATGGTCGAGTGGCTGCTCAATAGCACCGCGCGCTCCATCGCGTTGCGCAACTCGCGGATGTTGCCGCTCCAGTTGTGCATTTTGAGGCGTTGCTCCGCCGCGGGTTTGAGCATCGGCGGCGCCATTCCATAGTCGGCCGCGAACCGCTCAATGAAATGGCGCGCGAGCGGCACGATGTCCGTGCGACGTTCGCGCAGTGGCGGCAGTTCGAGCGGCACCACGTTCAGTCGATAGTAGAGATCTTCACGGAACTCGCCGCGCCGCGAGGCCTTCGCCAGGTCGACGTGCGTCGCCGCAACCACTCGCACATCGATGGGTATGGTCCGATTGCCGCCAACTCGACGGATTTGTCGCTCCTCGAGCGCGCGCAGCAGCTTCCCTTGCAACGGCAAGGCGAGATGCCCGATTTCATCGAGGAACAGCGTGCCGCCGTTGGCCATCTCAAAGAGGCCCGGCTTGGCCGACGTCGCGTCGGTGAAGGCGCCTTTCTCGTGTCCGAACAGTTCGCTCTCGAGCAGTTGCTCGGGAATGGCCGCGCAATTGATATCCACGAACGGCTCGCTCTGACGCGGACCGTTGTAGTGGATGGCGCGAGCCAGTAACTCCTTACCCGTGCCCGTCTCACCGGTTATGAGCACCGTAACCGCGCCGTGCGGAATGATTCGCGCGGCGCGATCGAGCGCTGCCTTCAGCGCGGGGCTGTCACCGAGAATGCCTTTGAAGTTGTACTTCGCATGCTCGCTCGCAGAAAACGCCGCCGCATTCGCCCGCGTCCGTTGCTTGTCGGCTCGTTCGCGGACCCACGATCGCAGCACCTCCATATCGCCCGGCAACGCGAAGTACTCGGCTGCACCCGCGCGTACCATCGAGACGGCGAGGCGATGACTCGGCACCGCTCCAATCACGGCAACTTCGATCGCCGGAACCGGGTTGGCGCGCAACAGCGACTCCAGGCGTTCCTCTTCGCCGCCGGCGGCGATCAACGCGAACGATCCGCCGCGCTGACCAAGGTCGGCCACGTCGGAGATCTCGTGCATCGCGAGCCCGGCGTCGCGGGCCAGTTCCGGCCAGACGCTGCCGAATGAAGCGCTGAGATTGAGTACGGTGAGAGACAACGTGCGTCGTTGGGGCCAAGACAGCGCGACGGCTGGCTGCGGCGTGGACCGATAAAACCTGCCCACGATGACCGCACGAGACGCAGAAACATTCCCGGCGAAGTATTTGCCGGTTCGACGAAGAACTGCTGGTGGGGGCGTTTCCGAATGGAGGGCGATGGCGCGCACGACCCGTCGTGATGCAAATCACGCGCCGCCGAGCCCCTGCGAAATGACGCCCAGTCTCAAACAATAACCGTATGATTCTATACAACTTAGCACAAATGCGCATATTGACATCCAGAACATTCTGCGCCGACCGCTATAACGATTTAGTCCATGCTGTCACGATTCATCACGTCCGGTCAGGCGATAGGTCAGTAGCACGGTCGCGACCAGCAGCAGCCCAGGAGCGAGCAGCAGCCATCGCGCCGGCCCGACCACGTCGCTCAGATCAAGCAGCACGGTGCCCCAACTCACCATGGGCTCACGTACGCCGGCGCCGAGGAAAGTCAGTCCCGATTCCAACAGCAGCAGTTGGCCGACGGCCGCACCCATCCACACCAGCACCAGCGGCAGCACGGCTGGCGCCAAATGGTGCTGCAGGATGCCTGCCGTACGCTGCCCGACCGACTGCGCCGCCGTGACGTAGTCGCGCGTTCGAAGCAATCGCGCCTCGTTGCGCACCAACCGCGCGACGCCCATCCACCCGGTGCACGCGAAAATCGCGATCAGCATCGGCAGCGAGGGCGCTCCCCATGTACCCACAATGGTCAGCAGCAGCAGAACGCGCGGCACCGCCAGCAATACATCGACGGTGCGCATGAACACGCGGTCTACCCACCCGCCCGCGTATCCACTCAAAAGCCCAACCGCGGTGCCGAAAACACCGGCCAACACGCTCGAGGTCAACGCCAACAGCAACGAAGTGCGCGCTCCCACCAACAACCGGCTGAAAACGTCACGCGAGAGAGGATCAGTGCCGAGCCAATGCGCCAACGACGCGGGCTGACTGCGCAGATGGATGGGATCGAGCAGCACGTTCGGATCGTACGGCGCGAGTGTGGGCGCCACAACGATTGTCAGCGCCAATACGCCTAGGACAATCCATCGCCTCCGCAGCCCCGTTCCCGCTCGCCCGTCACGCATCGGCTACGCTCGCGGATCGAGCCATTCACGAACAGCGTCCGTTGCCGTCGCGGCGCCGACAACCAACGCACTCCCCATCATCGCGATCGCGGTGACGAGCGGAAAATCGCGCGACGCCACGGCGTTCACGAGCAACTGCCCCATCCCGGGCCACGAATAGACGCGTTCGACAAACACGGCGCCGCCAATCAACATCGGTAGCGACAACCCGATGGCGGTCAAGAGCGGCGAGAACGATCGGCGCGCGGCGTGATGCCAGAGACGTATCGACCACGGCGCGCCCTTGGCAGCCGCGGTGCGCATCACGTCGTCGTGCAGCACCGACTGCAACACCGTGCGCTGCGTTCGCGCGAAAAAGGCAGCGTGCACCAGCGCCAGCGTGAGTACCGGCAGCACCATGTGTACCGCCACGTCAAGCCACTGCGCCATCCGGGTACCGGCGCCGCATTGCAGCGGTGCGCACCGCCCACTCATCGGCAACCAGCGAAGTTGCGCACCGAAGAGCGCAAGCAACACGAGTGCGAGCCAAGCGTCGTTGACGGCCGAAAACCCATCGATCGCCGTGGCCGTGACTCGCGCGATTGCCGACAATGCGCGCACCGCTCGCCAACTCCCAATCACCACGCCGAACAGCACACTCAGCGCGAGTGCCGCGGTCATCAGGAGCAGCGATGACGGCACCGTTTCGCGCAACGCAGCCGCGACGGGACGCGACTGCGAAAACGAGTAGCCCAAGTCTCCGACGGCGACACGTTTGAGGTACGCCGCGTATTGCGTCGTGAGCGGCGCGTCCAACGCGTACGTCGCGCGCCAATTCGCACGCACCGCCGGCGAGACGCGCGCGTCGGTTAACGAGGCGGCGAGTGGATCGCCCGGTGCGAGCCGCACCAATACGAATGACAGGGTGCCAACGAGCCACACCACAAGTGCCAAGTCCAACAAACGAAACGCCACACGACGTGCCACACGACGTGCCACACGACGTGCGACGCCCATCAGCGCCACTCCGTCGTGCACGCGCGATCAGGCAACCGCGTCAACCCAGTCGCGTTGGAGTCGCCGCGCGGCGACCACAAACAACACGGCACTCGCTATGTAAAACCAGAGGCCGTAGTAGATCGCGTGACGCATCGATTCCGCGCCGTACTGCGGCGCCAATCGGTCGGAGAGAAAGCCGAAAATCCAAAGACCGACCGCGATGCCCAGGAGATTATTGATCAAAAGAAACATTGCCGACGTTGTCGTGCGCATGTTAGCCGGCGCGAGATGCTGGACCGCCGTCACGACAGGACCGAGCCACGCCAAATTGAGACCGGTCGGAATGAGAAAAACGACAAACGCGGTCACCAACGACGTGGTGTTCATCGCGAGGTAAAAGCACGGAAACGCCACGACAAAGCACGCTGCGGGCACCAACGGGTATGCCGTGCGATGCTTGACGCCCATGCGATCGGCCAGCGAACCGCCAAGCCACATGCCCGCCATGCCGCCGACGAGCGCCAGCGTACCGTAATACCACGACGTTTGCGCCAGACTCAGTCCGAGACTGCGTATGAAGTACGACGGCAACCAGAACGCGATGCCATAGCCGCACACCGACGAGCACGCGGCGCCGATTGACAACAACCAGAAGGTGGGTTTGGGCAACACCGTCGAGGCAACGCTCGCAAACGATGGCGCGACGGCGGGCGCCGACACCACATCACTCGAAGCACGATCCATTCCGCCACGCACCGGATCGCGGACGACGAATTTGAAGGCGGGCGCTAACAGCACGCCCATCGCACCAACCGACATGAACGCCCAGCGCCAGTTGACATACGCCGCCATCAGCCCGCCAAAGAGAATGCCGAGTCCGGAGCCAAGCGGAATGCCGAACGAGTACGCGGCGAGTGCGCGCGCGCGCTGCGATTTGGGGAAGTAGTCCGCGATCAGCGAATAGGCTGGGGCCACACCACCGGCCTCGCCGACGCCAACACCCATGCGCGAGAAAAACAGTGACCAGAAACCCGTGGCAATGCCGCAGGCCGCGGTGAACGCGCTCCAGAGTGCGAGGGCACCGGTCATGATCCATGACCGACTGTAGCGGTCGGCAAGCCACGCCACCGGAACACCTAGTGTCGCGTAGAGCGACGCGAACGCGACGCCTCCCATCAGGCCAAGCTGTGTGTCGGTGAGCCCGAGCTCGTGCTTGATCGGCTCCTTGAGAATGCCGAGGATCTGCCGGTCGAGAAAATTGAAAGTGTACGCGAGAATCAACATCGCGAGCACGACGTAGCGGGCACGCGCGCTGCGGCCGTCGGCAGGATTTGGTTGGCTCGTGGAGTTACCGGACATGCGCTCAATCTGCACCGCAGACTCGAGGTTGACATCCGGTCACGGCGAATTTCACCGACGGCGCGCGCTGGCGATTATTTTCCGAAGCTTCGTCCGATGCGCCGCATCCCTTCCGGGTAGACCCTGTGCTGTCTCGCAGTTGATTCGCCGATTCGCGGTTCCCGAACCACTCGTGGTGTGGCCCGCCGACTACCGGCTGGTCTACGTCGCCGACTTGGATGCCACACCGGCCGCCGCCGGACTGGTGCTGGAACTCGGCACGGAAAAGCGCGGCGACGACGGCACGTGGGGCCCGACGATGCCGTTCACCTTGCCCGCGGCGGTCTGGCTCGAGTCGCCGAACGCGGCCGACAAAGCCATCTCCGAGATGCTGCTCGCATCGGCGCGATCAAGTCTCTACGGTCAGGTGCCTGGTTCGGGCTTCGTCATCGGCGCACGCGCGCTCGCGACAACCCTGCGCGCAATCTGCGACACCGGACGACTCCGCACGCGCAGCGCTGATCCCGCGCGCCACGGACGCACATTGTCCGTGGACACGGGCGCCGCGTGGCGTCTCGCGCTGCGTGTCACGCGTCCAACCACTTCGCCCGACACACCGCCGGAAGACATCGACTACGTGTTGCAGGGAGAGTTCGTGCGATCGACCGCCGCCAAACGCGCCGCGGGTTCGGCCGACCCTCCGCGCGCGTCGATGGCTCTCACCGAACCATGGCTCGTCCATCACGCGGGGTTCATGATCTCGGGCGACGAGGTCTCGTTGCTCGATCACGGCGGCGCGTACTCGATCATCGCCGAGCTTCGCGAAGCGCCGCAGCTGTCGATCGGCGCCGATGTGACCGCGTTGCTGGAGCAGGTCTACGCGCTCTCACAACTGCCTGACCTCGAATTGCCAAGCGACGTGGTCGTGCAGGAGTCACAGGTTGACCCGCTTCCGATCGTGACCATCGGCGGAGACGATACCGTACTGCAGCCCAACCGGCTGGCGCCATTGACCCTCGAGTTTCTGTATGGCGGCGTACGGGTGAACGCGACGTCGGCGGCCAACTTGTTGTACGATCGTTCGCTGAACGTCGTGCATCACCGTCGTTGGCACGCCGAACACGAGGCGCTCAGCCGTCTGCGGGCGTTGGGTGCCGGCGAGGAACGCATACCGGGTTCGCGCGCGCGCCAGCTCACGGTATCACGCGAAAAGATGTCGGCTATGGCCTTCGAACTCGTGCACGACGGATGGCAAGTCCACGCGTTCGGCTTGATGTATCGCGCGCCAAGCCGCGTGCGCGCGATGGTGCAATCGGGCATCGACTGGTTCGATGTCTCGGGGCTCGTCAGCTACGGCGATCTCGAAGCGTCAGCGGCCGATCTGCTTGCGGCGCGTCGCCGGGGCGACGAGCTGTACGAATTCGCCGATGGCTCGCTGGGCATCATGCCAAATGAGTGGCTCGACCAATTTGAGCCGTTGCTGCCGTACGGCGTGGCCACCGAGGGCGGAACTCGCTTCAAGAAATCGCAGCTGGCACTGCTCGACGCGTTGCTGGACACGCTGCCGGAAATCGATGTCGACGCCACGTTCGCGCGGGCGCGAGAGGAGCTGGCACGTTTCGATCACATCGCACCGGTTGATCCACCGCCCAGCTTCCGTGGCGCGCTGCGCGATTATCAGCGCGAGGGGTTGGGCTGGATGCACTTCCTGCGACGCTTCGGACTGGGTGGATGTCTCGCCGACGACATGGGCCTCGGCAAAACGATTCAAGTGTTGGCACTCCTCGAGTCACGGCGCGTGGAAGGCGCGGGCCCGTCGATTATCGTGGTGCCACGATCGCTGGTGTTCAACTGGTTGCGAGAAGCGGAGCGATTCACGCCCGCCATGCGCGTACTCGATCACAGCGACCTGTCGCGACGGATCGGCGATATCAACGCGAGCGAGATCGACGTGGTCATCACCACGTACGGTACGCTGCGCAGTGACGCCGGCCCCCTCAGCGCCATCACCTTCGACTACGCCATTCTCGACGAAGCGCAGGCCATCAAAAACGCCGGCACGGCCACGGCCAAAGCGTGTCGGTTGTTGCGGGCCAACCATCGCTTGGCGTTAAGCGGTACGCCGATTGAGAATCGCATCGAGGAGTTGTGGAGTCTGCTCGAGTTCCTCAACCCCGGCATGATGAGCGCGTCGGCGCGCTTTGCGTCGCTGGGGCGACTCGCACCATCGTCGTCGACTTCACAAACGCAGACGGCCGATCGCACGTTGCTCGCACGCGCCCTGCGACCGATCATTCTGCGCCGCAAGAAAGAAGATGTGGCCACCGAACTGCCGGCGCGGGTGGAGCAGACACTGGAAGTGGAGATGGAGCCCGAGCAACGACGGGTGTACGAGGACATTCGCGTGCACTTCCAACGCAGTGTGATCGAGCGCGTCGAGCGCGACGGCGTCCAGAAATCCCGCATGCACATTCTCGAAGCCTTGCTGCGACTGCGGCAGGCCGCGTGCCATCCGGCGCTGATCGACGTCCGGCACGCAACGGTACCGTGTGCGAAACTCGACGCGCTCGTGCCCGCGCTGCAGGAAATTGCGGAAGAGGGACACAAGTCAATCGTGTTCTCCCAGTTTACGTCGTTTCTGTCGCTGGTTCGCCAGCGCCTCGATACGGAAGGGATCGTGTACGAGTATCTCGACGGCCGCACGCGCGACCGGGAGGCGCGCGTAGACCGTTTTCAAAACGATCCGGATTGTCCGGTCTTTCTCATCAGCCTCAAGGCGGGCGGCCACGGGCTCAACCTCACGGCGGCAGACTACGTCTATCTTCTCGATCCGTGGTGGAATCCCGCCGTGGAAGCGCAGGCCATCGATCGCGCTCATCGCATCGGCCAATCGCGCCATGTGATTGCCACACGCGTCATCGCGCGCGACACCATTGAAGCAAAGATTCTCCAATTGCAGGACTCGAAGCGTGCGTTGGCCGATGCGATTCTGACGGCCGACAAAGGCATTTTGGCGTCGATTGGACGCGAGGAGCTCGAATTGTTGTTGGCGTAGCAAACGCGACGCCTTCTTTCCGGCGCGGAATGGAACCGCTGGTGTTCGATCAGGCTATCTGTCGACGAGACGACGCGCATGCCCGCATATCGGGCGCGCCAATTTGCCAACGACCCATCGATCCACGCGAGTTCAACCATTCAGTCTCTCGATCACGAATTTGGGGCACGCAGTTCCGCGGCAAGCGAACCCGCGCCTGAACAGGCCATTGTCTTGGCGGATACGGCCGGAACGATTCGCTATTGGAGTCACGGCGCTGCGCAGCGCTTCGGATTCCACGAATCAGAGGCCGTCGGTCGCACGCTCGATCTACTCGTGCCGCCGGAACACCGGGAGGCGCACTGGCGCGGTTTTCGACGCGCCATCGATGCTGGCCACGCCTCGGTCGACGGACAAAACGTTCCGTTCCCTGCACTGCACGCGAATGGCGAAATCACGGAACGCATTGGCCGCGTCACCATGATTCGGAGTCCGGCGGGTGCGATGGCCGCCGTGATCGTTGTGTTCGCGTAGCACGCGATGCGTAGCACGCGACGCGTGGCGTGCTACGCGTCGTTGGCGCGTTGGTGCGCGCGCCGATATCGACCTGGCGCCTCTCCTTGATGACGCACGAACGCGCGCGAGAACGCAAACTCCGATGTGTACCCTACGTTGCTCGCGATCACGCCGACCGGGTGCTCGGAGGTGCGGAGCTGGCGCGCGGCCAACTCCATGCGCCAGCGCGCGAGATAGCTCATCGGCGACTCACCGACCAGTCGGGCGAATTTCCGGGCGAGCGTGGCGCGAGAGACATTGAGCCGATCGGCCAACACTTCAACCGACCACGCGTAAGCCGGTTCGCCGTGCAGCAACTGCAACGCGCCGGCCACAGTGGTGTCGCCAAGTGCGCTGAGCCACGAACCGCCGGTGTGCTGCTGCTGCGCGATCCACGCGCGCAGCATATGCACGAACAGGATATCGATGAGCCGATTGACGACCGCCGTATTGCCCGCGCGGTTGACTGCGATTTCGTGCCGCAGGAGACGCAGCGTCGAGGCGAGCGGGCCCTCGTCGGGAATGTCTCGCTCACTCATCACAAGGACTGGCGGCAGCACGTCGAAGAGCGGGTGCCGAACGGCGGGGTCAAACGCGTAGGAGGCACACACGAAATGCGTTGAGGCGCCGGCGCCGTGCAGGACAATCTCGCCGCTCGACGACCGGGCCTGCGCTTTGAGAGCGCGACTCCACGTCTGCGCGACGACCGTGGCGGTACTTGAGACCGTGTGCGGCGTACCGCGAGGCAGCAATACGACGTCGCCGGGAAGCAATTCCTGCGGCGGCCTGGATTGGACGCGAAGCCAACACGAGCCCGACGTCACGGCATGGAACGCGGCGCCGGCATTCTGCGGCAACTTGAGTCCCCACGGCGCGTGCGCGCGAACTTTGGCCATCATCGCCCCCTGTACGCGCAACAGTTCGATGACGTCGGAAAGCACATCGGGTTCGTTCATAGCACAAAATATGATTGATACGATACATCCATGTCACTGATTGAGCGTTTTGGACAGTTTATTGAGTTTTTTAGCCATTCATGCGCTCCCAAGCGATCGATAGACTGCCGATCGTAACGGTAGGCTCTACTTCCTTCGGAGACAGACTTATGCAGATAGCGGATTCCGTGGCGCTGGTAACCGGCGCCAATCGTGGTATCGGACGAGCCTTCGTCGAGGCGCTGCTCAACCACGGTGCGCGTCGCGTGTACGCCACTGCGCGTTCGCTTGCGTCGCTCAACGAGCTGGTCGCGCTCGCCCCCGAGCGCGTGGTACCGATCCAACTCGACGTGACCCACGACGACGACATCGAGGCCGCTGCCGCGCTCGCGTCCGATGTCACCCTGCTCATCAACAACGCCGCGGTGCTCGAGTTTGGCACGTCCGTCGACGTATCGCTGTCGGCGCTCCAATCGAACATGGACACGAACTTCTTCGGCACACTGAAGGTCACGCGCGCGCTGACGCCGTCGCTTGAACGCAATCAAGGAGCCGTGGTAAACATGCTGACGCTGGTGGCGCTTGCGAGCATGCCCGCACTCTCGGCCTATAATGCCTCCAAGGCGGCCGCCCTCTCACTGACGCAGTCACAACGCGCCGATCTCGGCAAGCGCGGCATCGCGGTGCATGGCGTGTTTCCTGGCGCCGTCGATACCGACATGATTCGCGGCGTCGATATGCCGAAGACGAGTGCCACCGACGTGGCGCGTGCCGTCCTGGATGCCATCGTGCGCGGTGAGGAGGACATCTTTCCCGACCCGATGTCGCAGCAGCTGTACTCGGCGTGGCGACAGGACCACAAGGCGGTCGAGCGGCAGTTCGCGGCGATGTAGCACACCATCGCCAATGTCGCCCGTCGCCAGCGCCCTCGTGTCTGCCGCGGGCGATGCCTGAACGCACGAACGCGCTCCCCGCCAATCGTCGAGGAGCGCGTTCGTATTCGCGCCACAGAACCACATCAGAGCGGGCGACCGGGCTCGAACCGGCGACGTCCAGCTTGGGAAGCTGGCATTCTACCAACTGAATTACGCCCGCGAGGCGTCGGACACGAGGTCCGTACGTGTTGTGCACCAACAACTTAACGACAGATTTCTGACCACAACAGGGGCGATCCGATGCCGTGTTCCTCCGCTAACGATACTTTTGGTATGAGGACATCAGGCACGACGGACGGTATCTGTCCAATTCAACTTCCAACAAACAATGTCTCAAATTCTCGTGGTCTTTGCGGCTCTGTCGTTGCTTCAGGGGGCGCCGGCTGAGAGCCAAGCACCGACGATCGACTTTGAACGATCAATTGAGGCAATTCGACGATTTCGACGGGATGCACTGAGTGACTCAAAAGATCCCGTGGATTTGAATTTCTGCGCGGTCAAGGAGGCATACGACGCGGACGGAGTTCTAAGGCAGCCCCGTCGGTATCAGTCTGCACCACTTTCCCGGCTCGCAGAGTGTACTCCGGAATGTGCCGCGAGTGGTCGGCAGGTGGTGTGCTTTGAAAAACCTCGCGTCGAGAACGGCTCGATAATATTTCCGGCGTTTCGCCGAACCCCGGGAGGGGCGAAAGTCGGTGAACTGTATACGATCTCACCGGGCCCCAATCCTGCGTTCTATCACGTCAAGCAGTACACGATCACGGGAGTGACGATCAACTAGGCAACGAAGCGAAGTCGGCGACGTCTCTGACGACCAAACCGCGCGTCTAGACCGTGCAAGGCGTTGTGCATGCAAGCGTACACACGAACGTACGCACCGTGGCACACACGAACGCACACACGAAATGCTTCCCTTCGCTATTCAATACGGCTACGCGCCGCCTGCGGTCATTGCGTGGACCCTGCGGCATGGTCGCCCACGGAAGGATTGCACGCCGCTTTGTGCGACGGGTTACCAGAGCGCGTCGCTACCGCTAACGCTTGGGAAGCTGGCACCCTCGTCACTGAATTGCGCTCGCAAGGCGGCGCTGGCTACCGCTCCAACCACGTCGTGATTGTGTTGCTCTCACACTGCGAGCGAGCCATGCCTGGCGTGCCCGAAGCCGAAGACCATCTCCGCTCCGGGCACGCGCGGGCTCAGGAGAGCTTGGTGCCGAGCAGTTCAATCGGCTGAATCAGCGGCGGCGCGGCAAAGAGCTCGGGCGCTCGCTCAAGCAACGCTTGGGCAATCGGTCCGTTCAGATGCGCCTGACGGCCGCGCTCGTCGGCAAATGCATCAAATACGCCATACGTCGTGGGCCCCAACTTCAAGGCAAACCACAGCGGCGTCGTTGCCTCCTGGTTGGCCAACTCCAATCCCACCTGCAAGAACGCTTCGACATCGCGCTCTTTGCCGGGTTTCGCTTCAAGACGCGCGAGCAGGGCAAGCTTCAGCATATCAGCTCCGTGAGAATGTGGTGCAACGCGGTGGGCGAACGACGCTCGACACCGTGCACGGAGGCTAACGCTTATGCAGCCCCCTCCCTATTGTCAGAAATGACATTATTGATATCATTCTCGCCATGCGCATTTCCGTCCTCGCCTTGAACGGCGTGTTCGACACCGGCCTCGCTGGTGTCATCGATGTGTTTACCACTGCCAACGAACTCGCGCCGCTCACCGGGCTCGCATCCGTGCGCTTCGACGTCAGCATCGTCGGTGTCCGCCGCACGGTGAAGACGGCGCAAGGATTCTCGGTGCCGGTTGCCGAGGTGGGCCGTCGCCTGCCCGACGTGGCCATTGTGCCCGCACTCGGCACCAAGATGCCCGAACCGCTCGAACTCGCGCTGTCGAAGCCAGAGATCGGCGACGCCGCTCAGACCCTGCGACGATGGGCGAAGGCCGGCGTTCTGATGTCGGCGGCGTGCATCGGCACGTTTGTCATGGCCGAGGCCGGACTCCTTGATGATCACGATGCGACCACGACGTGGTGGCTCGCCCCATTTTTTCGCCGCCGCTATCCACTCGTCGCGCTCGACGAATCACGCATGATTGTAAAATCGGAGCGCGTCGTGACCGCCGGCGCAGCGCTCGGACATGTCGATCTGGCGCTGTGGCTCGTGCGCCAGCAAAGCCCGGAGTTGGCGACGCTCACCGCGCGCTATCTCATTGTGGATCCTCGACCGACCCAAGTCGCTTACGCGCTGACCGAACATCTGTCGCACAGCGATCCACTCGTGGAGCGATTTGAGAAGTGGGCGCGCGGTCAGCTCAAGCGCGGCTTCTCGCTCGACGATGCGGCGCGTGCCGTGGGGGCAAGTCCACGAACACTCGGCCGCCGCATTCAGCAGGTGCTGGGACGATCACCGCTCGGTTACGTGCAAGATCTGCGCGTCGAGCGCGCGGTGCATCTGCTGCGCACGACCGATCTGAGCATGGACGATATCGCGTCGCGCGTCGGTTACGCGGACACGGTATCGCTGCGCGCGCTGCTGCGCCGACGCCTCGGCAAAGGCGTTCGTGAATTGCGCCGCACCGACGGCTGAGTTGCTGCGGTTCATCCCGCATTCGTAACGGCAGGGCGACGAGACCCGAGGCTGGACAGGGCCGTGAACCCGCGCCAACCTTTCGCTCCTCCGCCCGTTTGTCTCGCCCTCACCCGCGCGCCCGTGCCGTCAACCACTTTCACGTCTCATCATGTGGTACCGGAAGGGCGCGCCATGCTGGCCTGCTCGTTTCTGCTTCCCGATGGCTGGGTGCAGGTTCCGGCGCCTGACGACGAGTACAACCTCGACAACCCCGCCGTGTTCATTCCGGTGGTCGTGTGCATGGCTCCATATGGCGCGGTGATCTTCACGATCGCCGCGCGTCCCGCCTTCGACGACGGCACGGTGCAAGATTGGGCCGAGTATCTGGCCGGCGTGAATGAAGTGACCGTGACACAGATCAACGAGGCGCGAATCAACCGCATGCCGTGTGTATTGATCGACGGTACGATGAATTCGGAGATGGGCGAGATGCGCTCGCGCTCGGTCTTTCTGGAAGACGGTCAACGCCTCTTCAACATCGGCACGCTGGCGCCCGCTGCACTTTGGTCGAGCGTCGAAGCTGACTTCGCGCGCCTCGTGGGTGCGTTTCGTCTCGACGATGTACACGGCATCACCGCCGCACCCATGCGGCAGATGACATCCGACGGCACCGTCGATCTCACGACGTCACCAACCCCCGATGTGCCGTCGACATCAACCGAGTCGCCGCAAAACACAACGACCGCATCGGCCAGTGCGACGGCGACGGCCGTCGCGGACACCGGGACAAACGCGTCGCCAGATTCCGACAGCACGATGAGCGACGCATCGCCGACGACCGCAGCCCACGTCGCGTTGGCCGACGACAGCACGACGCTCGATCCCGAGCATGCGTTCAATGTGCAACTGCGCAATCAGGGCGTAGGCCTCGTACCGCGCGTGGTGCAGGTCGTCGACGCCGATCGTTACGCGATCGTCGCGGCGGGCGCCATCGTCTCGACGTTTCACGTACCCTTCGGGTGGCATGTGATCGATGACGGGTCTCGCACACTGGTGTTCGATCCGGACGGCTCTGTGCAGATCAACTTGAGCCTCAGGCCTGGCGATCCGAACGATGCGAGCGCGGTGCTCGACGCAATCGGGCAGTCGTTGGCGAGCGAGAATCCGCAGGCGCAGTTCATGACGCTCGACTTGCTTGGCTTCCCTTGTCTCGCGGTGCGCGATTTGCTCGTGAACGGCGAGCAACTCGATCAGGCGTATCTCGCGAGACCGTCGCACGCGCATGGCCTCACATTGGTGTGTCGCGTAACGGCCTCGCGTGAGCACT
Organism: uncultured Gemmatimonadaceae bacterium; assembly: GCA_966096095.1. Lineage (GTDB taxonomy): Bacteria > Gemmatimonadota > Gemmatimonadetes > Gemmatimonadales > Gemmatimonadaceae > Gemmatimonas. The sequence goes on from CBHTUR010000051.1 coordinate 18,814, forward strand.
TCACGCGCGCGATGAACACGGCGGAAGTCGTGCTGCGCGCCATGAACGCCGGTGTCGAAATCGACTCGTCGCCGGAATCGGCGTCGAAAGCGCCGTCAGATTCGGTGCTGCCGGAAAAGGCGCCAAGCGAAGAACCGTCGTCGTCCACCGATGAACCAGCGTGGTGGCGCAACGCGGTCGAACTGGAGTACGCTGACCGCATTGACGAGGCCGAACAGATCATCCTTGGTGCGCTCGATCACCTCGGCGTGTTTTCACAGCTCGCGTACCTGCATGAGCAGCGATTCGCGCGCTTGTCGGCGGAGGGACGCGCCGAAGATGCCCGCCGGGCGAAGGAGCGCGCCATTTACTGGCTGCACAACTATGCCGCCTCGGCCACCAGCGGCGGCGAGGGCGCTGCGCTGTCGTACGAGCGTGATCAGCGCATCGCCGCCTTAGGCGGTGAGAACTAGCGGGTGCAGCGTCCTCATTTGTTGATCGTCGACGCGCAGTCGCTGGCCGCCCGGGCAGTGCATGTCGCCGACGGCGATGCGATCAACGGGTTGCGACTTTGGTCGCAGATGACGCGCGGTGCGGCGCTGGACATTGGCGCATCGCATGTCGTTGCGGCGTGGGACCACGACGGGCCAACCTTTCGACACGCGCTGTTTCCTGCCTACAAGCACCGACGCACCGGTGCCATGCGCGCGCGGATTGCACCGGTACGCGAAGGCGTGGAAGCTGCTGGTGTGTGCAGCGTGAGTGTACCGGACTTCGAAGGTGACGACTGCGTCGCTTCGTTGCTGGCGCGCTTTCGCCACGACGCAGACGTAACGTTGCTGTCGAACGACTCCGATCTGTTGCAGTTCGTCGACACGGACGTTGCGGTCGCGTCCTACGTCGGCGTGGGCAAAGGCAGCGGCGGCACGCGCGTTCGCGTGTGGAGCAGCGCCGATGTGCGCGCGCGATTCGGTGTCGCGCCCTCGCAGCTTCCCGCGTTCAAGGCACTGTGTGGCGAGACAGGCGACGATGTTCCCGGAGCCAAGGCGATTGGAAAAGAAACCGCGATCAAGCTGCTATCGCGGTGGCAAACGCTTGAAAAGGCGCTCGAGGCCAGCGAATTCGTGAGTCATCGGGACATGACGGCCAAGCTCGCCGGGCAGCACGAGCATATCCGACTCATGCTGCAGCTCACCACGATTCGTAAAGACGTCGCGCTGCCCGACATTTCACTGGAGCGCTGCTCGATCGACCGGGTGCGCTGGCCCGACGGCTCGCACGCGCGCGCCGCATCGCTCGCCACGCACACGGCGGCGGGACCCGGACTGGAGGACGTGCCGTTTCCTACGGAGTAGCGCGGGCAGCGTCAGTGTCCGCGCAGATAAGTGGCGCGCCTACTTTGTGGCGTCGGAGTGTTTGGCGTAGCGCCGGGTGAGGAACCACAACACCGTCCAGAGCATCGCGCACGGAACACCAACCAGCAGAAACTCGAGCGGCCACCAGGTGTGTGCGGCTGAATCGTGCAGCAAGTCCCACGCGTTGCGAGTGGCGATGTACATCACGGGCAGCACCGGGACCCACCACACGAAGCGGATCGGTCCGACGGTGTATCGCATCTGCTTGATCACGGCGGCAATCAACACGCCGTTGATCACGACGACGATGCCAATGGCGAGCAGGAGTACCAGAGTGGTCGGCGGCGACTCCGGCAATTGCGGGATGATCATAGGTCAATCATGGGGAATCCGCGGCCGGTGCTCGTCGGGCGTTCCCTCACAATGCTCGGGGGAATGCGGCGATGGTCTTTCGCAGACGGCGATAAAGAAAAGCGGCCCGTTTCAAGAGAAACGGGCCGCTTTCGCGATATGCATTCCAACCTGAGAGCCACAGATCGGGATTGAACCGATGACCGCCCGATTACGAATCGGGTGCTCTACCACTGAGCTACTGTGGCGTTACGTCTGCTGCACCTGCCGAGGGTCCTTCAGAGGGTCCAGCATGCTCTGGCGCGGACTCGAACCGCGACGCCTTGCGGCACCGCCCCCTCAAGACGGCGTGTCTACCAATTTCACCACCAGAGCGAGGGGCCTTGGACAGCCCGACCCTGCACCTGCTTTTCCAGCGAGCCCGAACTACGTACAGCGGGAGCGACGGGGCTCGAACCCGCGACCTCTCGAGTGACAGTCGAGTGCTCTAACCAAACTGAGCTACGCCCCCAGTCCAACCACCTCGAGGCGACCCAGCGCGAAGCTGCTGCCCGAATGCGTCGAACCATGGTACCACACCTACCACTGCTAACACCTCTCAGGCCCCGCCAAGGGAGCCATAGCTCCAACGGGAGTCGAACCCGTCTCTCAACCTTGAAAGGGTCGTGTCCTAACCGATAGACGATGGAGCCATCTGACCTGCGACCTGCCCCTGCACCTTCGCCCTCCTGACCAGCACCATCTTGACCAGCACCTTCCAGTAGCGGTAACGGGATTCGAACCCGTGTTCCAGCCTTGAGAGGGCCGTGTCCTAGTCCCCTAGACGATACCGCCATAGCGACCCGCCACAGCGGGTCGCCATGGCTGCGCTTTGATTTCCTGTCGTGATCGCTTTCGCGATCACTCCCTGCCCCGTGCACTTCTGCACGTCCAACTCAACACCCACAGACCCAAAAACCCGAACGCTTTACAGGCCCGGAGGGAATCGAACCCCCAACCGCCGGTTTTGGAGACCGGTGCTCTA
>CBHTUR010000052.1:0-21249 GCA_966096095.1 uncultured Gemmatimonadaceae bacterium
TGTCGCGAGATGCGTCGCGGGCGTTTACCACCAACATCAGCGCCATGACCGTGAGCGCGATTGACGTTGCCACGCGCACCGTCAAGGCCGCGTATCCGGTGGGCGCGCGAATTGAAGGCATTGCCGTTTCGCCCGACGGAAAAGAGGTCTGGGTTGGTGGCAATGAGTCGAAGAAGGTCTACGTGCTGAACGGCGAAACCGGTGCGATCACGCACACCCTCGACGGCTTCGGGATGGCGTATCGCATCGGCATCACTCCCGACGGAAAGACGGCAGTCATTTCCGATCCCGGAAGCGAGTCCATTCATCTGTACGACGTTGCCAGCAAGCGCGAACGGGCCGTGATCGCCGTACCGTCAATGACGCCAGCCGACGGCGGGGCCGAAACCGCATCGTCGCCGCAAGGCGTGACGGTGGCACGCGATAGTCGGACCGCGTTCGTCACGTTGAAGGCCGTCGCGCGCGTGGCCGTCGTCGATTTGGCAACGGCCACGATTGAAAAGACCCTGCCCGTCGGTGCGGGATCCGATGGTGTGGGCTTCACGCCCTTGGTGGTAAAACGCTAGACGCGCAAGCGCGTCTAGCGCCAGCGAGTCAGCGTCTGACCACCTGTTCGACTGCGGCGCCGCTCGAGGGATACACCGCCACCGACAATCGCGCGGCGTCGAACGCTTCGCGATCGGCGCGGGTTAGCGGAAGCACGCCACTCGCGCTCGCGGTTGCGGGTCCCATCAGGCGCGCCACCACGCGCGTCGCGCTATCGGGAATCTGCATGCGCGCAACGGTCGGTGCGCTACCCGACGTACTCGACGCGACTCCCGCAATCGTGCCGCCGCCGCGCCGTCGCAACACGACGGCCGAGATGCGGTCGCTCGCACCGGTTGTGCGCGTGTTCCATCGCAACTCGCTGCGCACGGCATCGATCGAAAGCACGGTGGTGACGCGGGCGCCGTTGACGTCACTCACGATTGTCGCCGTGCGCGGGAGGGGCGCGCGCCCACCGACCAACCCTGGAGTCGTGGTTGGTGCGCGTCGTCGCGCGCCCGACTGTTCGAAGGCATACGCCATCGCGACCAGCTTCACATCGGTAAAGCCTTTACCGAGCAGTTCGACACTCACCGGCAAACCATCGTCGGTGAAGCCGGCCGGCATTGCGATTGATGGCATCCCACTTTGCGCACCGAGCGGGCAGGTGCTGCCCGGCTGCACCTGCCCCGGAAACACGGGCTTCTGACGCACGGTGGGATAGGCAACCGCGTCGAGCGACAAACTGTCGAGCAGCTTCTCCATGCGTGCACGCAACGCGGCTTGTCGCGCGAGCACCAGGCGATGCGCCGGATTCTCGAGCGCGGGAAACGTATCGCTCGAGCGAAAGCGAATTTCCAGTTCCTTGTCGAACAGCCCGCGCGCAATCAGCTCGCGCATCCCTTTCACCGGCGCGTTCGGCACGGTCGCGAGATAGGCATCAAGGTCGCTCTTGAACTCCATGTTGATGGTGCTGGTGTTCGCCATCAGCGTGTCGAATTCCGCCATGGGCACATCGACAATCGTCGCGCCCTGCGCCTTCATCACGGCAATCGCCGCGCGCACAGAGTCCGCAATCTCCGCGTCGGTATCGCGGAAGTACGGCGCAAACACGCCAATGCGCGCCCCCTTCAGGGCGTTTTTGTCGAGCGCCGATTGAAAGCGTGGTACGCGATCCTTGACGGCATTCGTCGTCGCATCCTCGGGGTCGTAGCCTACGGTCACATCGAGCGCGATGGCCAGATCGGTGACCGTGCGTGCGAGCGGTCCGCCAACGTCCTGCGAATGTGACAGCGGCACAATGCCGCGCCGACTCACAATCCCGAGCGTTGGACGCAAGCCGAACAAGCTGCCGAACGCGCTCGGAATGCGAATCGAGCCGCAGGTATCGCTTCCCCAGCCGACGGCCGCAAAGCTCGCCGCAATGGCGGCACCAGTGCCACCGCTCGAGCCTCCGGGACAGCGCGTCGGATCGTACGGATTGCGCGTCTGTCCGCCCAACGAAGAAATGCTTGTGATGCCAGCCGCGAGCTCGTGCAAGTTGGACTTGGCGAGAATGATCGCGCCCGCGTCGCGCAGCTGCTTGGTGATGAACGCGTCGCGTGCCGGTTGACTGTTCGCGAGCGCGAGCGAGCCGGCACTCGTCGGCATATCACCGGTGTCGTAATTGTCTTTGAGGATCACCGGAATCCCGTGTAGCGGGCCGCGCACGCTTCCACGCGCACGCTCGGCGTCAAGACGCGCGGCGTCCGCGTCCGCCTTGGGATTCACGCGAATGAGTGCATTCAGCTGCGGCCCGGCGTGATCGTACGCCGCAATGCGGGCGAGATACGCGTGCACCAGCTGCACGGAGGTGACGCGACCACTCGCCAGCGCGCGTTGCAGATCCGCGATCGACGCCTCGGTCACTTCGAAGGAGGTGGACAGTCGGCCGGCGCGCTGGCTCTGCGCCGACCGCGTCGGCGTGGCGCTGATGGTCGCGAGGACCAACGCGAGAACCCGGACGCGCGTCACGACGGCATCTCCCACTGCGCCGGCGCGGGAAACGCCGCGCGAAATTTCTTGTTCGTGCGCGGCTCGGCCATCATGGGCTCGACCGCGTCACGCCAGCGCGCATAGTGCGCCGTCGCTTTGTGCGCCGCGGGCGCGTCGGCGTCACGATAGATCTCGATCAGCTGAAAGCGCGTCGGATCGTCTTCCTGCTGCAGCACATCGAACCGGACTACGCCCGGTTCCTGTACACTGTGGGTCGCATTGTCGAGCGACGCGGCACGAAACGCGTCGACGTGCTCGGGACGAACGTGGATGTAAACCTGTACGATGATCATCGCGAACATGAATGAATTGTGAACGCGGCTGTGCCACCTGAACGCCCCCTCGCGTTGCGGCGCGAAGTTCGCAGATTGACTGGCAGGTGCGCCACTGGCGATCCGCCCGTGAGCCACGCGGTACCCGCAGCCTCTTCCCCCACTCTCGTGAAACGTACCTCTCTCTTTGCGGTCGGGGCGCTTGTCGCGCTCACGGCCCCGTCGATGCTCTCCGCTCAAGGCCGCGGTCGCGGCGGTGGCGGCGGCGGACAAGCCGCCGATACCGCGTTCGGCGTCTCGTGGCGCAACATCGGACCCAATCAGGCGGGCCGCATGGTCGCGGTGGCCGGTTCGACCGCCCGCCCCGACGAGTACTACCTCGGCACGACCGGCGGCGGCGTGTTCAAAACCACCGACGGTGGAAAGACTGGTTTCCCCGTGACCGACGCGTACTTCGGTGGCACCATCGGTGCGCTCGCGGTGCAGCAATCCAATCCCGACGTGGTGTGGGCGGGCGGCGGCGAAACGCCGATTCGCGGTAACGTCTCACACGGTGAAGGCGTGTGGAAGAGCACCGACGGCGCGAAGACCTGGACGTACATGGGTCTCAAGGAGACGCAATACATCTCACGCATTCGCATCAACCCCGATAATCCGGACATCGTATACGTCGGCGGTTTCGGTCATGTGTTTGGTCCGAACAAGGAACGCGGTGTCTATCGCACGACCGACGGTGGCAAGACGTGGAAGAACATTCTCTTCCGCAACGATTCCACCGGTGTGGCGGACATGATCATGGATCCGACCAATCCCAAGATCATCTACGTCACCTTCTGGCAAGCGGGTCGCAAGCCGTGGATGCTCGTGAGCGGTGGAATGGGCAGCGGCATCTTCAAGACCACCGACGGTGGTGATACCTGGACGGAAATCACGCGCAACCCTGGTCTGCCAAAGACGGGACCACTCGGAGCGATCGGCATCACCGTATCACCAGCAAAGCCCAGTCGTCTCTGGGCCATCGTCGAACACGAGCCGAGCGGCGGCGTGTATCGCAGCGACGACGCGGGCGCAACGTGGACGTTCATGTCAGGCGATCGCAATCTGCGTCAGCGCTCGTGGTACTACTCCAAGCTGTACGCCGATCCGAAGGACACCAACGTCGTATACGCGCCGCAGGTGAGCCCGATGATCTCGAAGGACGGCGGCAAAACGTTCACACGCGGCTTTGGCGGTGGTGACAACCACGACATGTGGATCGATCCCACTAATCCCAAGCGCATTGCCGTCGCACACGATAACGGAGTCATCGTCACCACCGACGGTGGCACGACATCGAATAGAGTGGCCGCGCCCACCGGTCAGTATTACCACGTGCATTTGACCAACGCGTATCCGTATCACGTCTGCGGTGCGAAGCAGGACGCGGGCTCGAGCTGCGGTCCGGTGCGCGCAGCCACGCAGTTCGGCGGACGTGGCGGTGGCGGTGGCTTCGGCGGCGGTGCGCCTGCAGCGCCCGCGTCGCCGTACTCGGAGTTCTACGGTGTGGCGGGCGGTGAGTCAGGCTACATCAGCTCGAATCCGAAAGATCCCGACATCATGTTCGGCGCCAACTATGGTGGCAGCCTTGATCGGTTGAATCGTCGCACGGGCAAGACCGATGCACTCGATCCGTGGCCGCTCAACCCGATGGGTCACGACGCGAAAGACTCGAAGTATCGCTTCCAGTGGACGTACCCCATCGTGCACTCGCCGCACGACGCGAACACGATCTACGTGGGCTCCAACGTTGTATTCCGCAGCGCCGACGGCGGCGATTCGTGGACGCCGATTTCGAAGGATCTGACGCGCAACGATCCCAGCACACTCGGCGCGTCCGGTGGCCCGATCACGAAGGACCAGACCAGCGTCGAGTACTACGGCACGGTGTTCACCATCGCCGAGTCGAAGATCACGCGCGGCGTGATTTGGACTGGCAGCGACGACGGACTCATTCACGTTTCGCGCGATAACGGACTGACGTGGAAGAACGTCACGCCAAAGGGACTCCCCGATTGGATGCGTTGGTCGATCATCGAAGCGGGGCAGTTCAACGCCGGCACCGCGTTCGTGGCCGGCAATCGCTATCAGATGGACGACTTCACGCCGTATCTCTACAAGACCACCGACTTCGGCGTGACGTGGTCCAAGATCACCAACGGCATTCCCGCCGACCAATTCACGCGCGCCATTCGTGAAGACTTGCATCGCCCCGGCATGTTGTACGCAGCGACAGAACGCGGCGTGTGGTTGTCGTACGATGCGGGCGCCAACTGGCAGAGCCTGCAGAAGAATCTGCCGCCGGTGCCGGTGCACGACATGATGCTGCGTGACGACGATTTGGCGATCGCCACGCATGGCCGCGCTTTCTGGGTGATGGAGAATCTCACGCCGCTGCGCTGGGCGCCCGAACAGGCGAAGGCCGCCAACGAACCGTATCTGTACAAGCCCGTGCCGGTGCTGCGTCTCAACGGTCAGGCGTCGCCGACTTTTGTGTATCGACTGCCGCAGGACTCGATGGTCGTGAAGTTCGAGTTCATGGACAAGATGGGCAAAGTGCTCGCGACGATGGCGTCGACCGACAGCACGCCCGCGCCAGCCGCTGGTGGCGGTGGCTTTGGTGGATTTGGCGGACCGCAACAGGCCAAGCCGTCGAACCGGAAGGGCATCAATCGCTTTACGTGGAACATGCGTCACGAAAGCGCGATCACGTTCCGTGGTATGATCAACTGGGCGGGACGGGGTGGCGCTCCGGCGATGGCACCGGGCACGTACACGGTGAAGATGACGGCGGGCAACAACGCGCCCATCACGTACACGTACGAGGTGAAGCCCGATCCGCGCAGCACGGCAACCGTGGCCGATCTCACGGAACAGACCCGCTTCGCCCTCCAGGTTCGCGACAAGTTCACGCAGGCGAACCAGGGCGTGATCGAGATTCGCAATCTCAAGACCGATCTCAAGGATCGCGAACCGAAGATGACGAGCAACGCGGCCTTTGGTCCGCTTGTGAAGAAGTTCGCCGACAGCTTGAGCGCGGTGGAAGACTCGATCTATCAGACCAAGAATCAGAGCGGTCAGGATCCGCTCAACTTCCCGATTCGGTTGAACGACCAGATTGGCGGTCTGATGAGCTTTGTCATGAGCGGCGAGCGTCGTCCGCCGAAGCAGGCCTATGACGTGTACGGTGTGCTGGGTCCCAAACTCGACGTGCAGCAAGCACGTCTCGAGCGCATCATTGCGACCGATCTGCCCAAGGTGAACGCAATGCTCAAAGCCGCGGGCCAGCCGGAGATCAAGCGCAGCAAGAAGGAAGCCGGTGGTTCCGGTCCGGCCCAAGCCGCGTTCGTCCCGACGGAGGGCGAGCGCGGGAACTGACGCGCCTCACACCTTCGATCACCAGCGCCCGGTCGACCGTTGTGTCGATCGGGCGCTGTCGTTTGCCCCCGATCTTCCGGCGGATCGAAAAGTCGTGGTAAACGCGCGCGCCCTTGGTTGCCTCTCTCTGTGCGTATGTCCATATCACAGGCAATTCCATACTCGTCGGGGTTCGGTTCCGCCGCCAATACTCCGTTGGCGGACCGATCCACGCCCGCTTCGCCCCCGCCCGCTTTGCCGCTGCCAGACCGATCGTTGCCCGATTTGCCGTTGCCCAAGTCGATGGCCTCGGCGCCGAACGCGACGTCGACCACCACCGCGTACGTCGATGTCGTGCGACGGGCGCGCGACGGGGATTCGATCTCCTTCCGCCAACTGGTCGAGCTCTATCAGCCGTACGTGTTCCGGTGGGCGCTCGGCCTCGTGCGCAGTCGCGACGAGGCGGAAGAAGTCACTCAAGACGTGTTTGTCGTTGCGTGGCGCAAACTGTCGACCTTTCGCGGCGACGGCACGCTCGACGCGTGGCTCTATCGCATCACACGGCGGCTCGCCATTCGCGCGCGTCGGCGTCGCGGCCGGCGACTGCTCGCGGTGATTCCGCGTTTTCGCAGCACACCGTCGGTTTACATCACCGACCCCGGTGGGCGTGTGGACCAGGCGCGGTTACTCGCGCTCGTCGATGCTGCGGCCAAGGCCCTTCCACCACGTCAACGCGAACTCTTTGAGCTTGTCGACCTGCAAGGGCTGGCCCCGCAGGAGGCCGCCGAGCTGATCGGACTCAAGCCCATCGCCGCGCGCGCGAGCCTCTTCAAAGCGCGCGCGGCGTTGCGTCGCGCCATTCTGCGCACGCACCCCAGCTACCGGAAATAGCGCATGACCTGCGAAGAATGTCTCGTCGAGATGGAAACGCTCGATACACGTACGGTCGCGGGCAGCGCAGTGGCTATGCACAGCGCGCACTGCACCGACTGCGCGCGCGTGCTGCAAGCCATCACCGATGCCGATCGGCTCATGATGCAAGAGCGCGACGAATCGTACTACACATCCAACGCGGACGACGTCGCGCAGCGCGCGGTTGTCCTGGGTCAGCGACGCGGCGTCTTCGCCGGCATTTCCGTGCTGTCCGTCGTGCTGCTGGGCGGCTCCGTCTGGTACGCGGCGATGATGCTTGATGGCAATCGCGATGAGCGACGAGATGCGATGTACGCGCCGGCGGCCCCACGAGCCGCGATCCACACCGAATCGTTTGAAGTGCACTGCCTCTCCAACAACAACGTGCGGCAACTGGTGCAGCCATATTTGACCGCACGGGGCAGTCAGCTGCAGTGGACCGATCCGCCGCTGCGCGTTTTGACGGTGAAAACCACGGCAGACGAACTGGCCCAGATACGCGACGTGCTTAAACGCTTCGATACGCCGGCCAACGGCGCCTGCAGTGTTGGCGACGTGCAAACCCCGTCGGCCGATGCACCCGATCCGCCATCGGTCGAAGCCGCGCCCGCGCGCGCAACGGCACGCGGTCGCAAGCCGAACGCCTCGCGCTGAGGACGCCGGTTGACAACTATCGTTAGTTACGATAGTTATCAGCCATGCCGCTGTTCAGTCCCTCCGATGCCGACGCTATCGTCCTGCTTTTTCGTGGGCAGTACGAGCAGTTGGCGCGCGCGTTGTCGCCGTCCAACGCCGACGCGCTCGATGCATTACCCCCTGCTCACGAATCAATCGACAGCCAGCTGCACCGCGACGTGCAGCGGCTCATCGGCGTCGCCAATGGCGCGTTCGAACGTACCGACACGAACGTCCGCCGCGCCGAACTCGCGCTTGACCGCGTCATGGCGCTGCTGCAACCGAAAGCGATGCAAACGCGCATCCCCATGCCGGACGAGTTTTGGCAAACCACGCTTGGCGTGCTTGTGTCGCGGGCGCGGTGGTGGGTGTCGGCCGACGATCTGATCACCATCAGCAACGCGGCGGCGCTCGCCTTCGGCGAGAACACGCAGGCCAACCGCATGCGCATTACGCGCGCCCTCGATCGTGGTGAGCTCGATTGGGTGCCCGATCCATCGATCGCCAATCCACAACACAACAAACGCGTGCTGCGCGCGCAGGTCGAACACCTCGGCGCGCGACGGCGTCCCGCCGCATTTCGCCGCTGACCGTCAGCGACATCCGTCGCGGCACGGCTTCGTACCAATCGAGACTGTCATGAACCCGACCACATCACGCGATGCGGGGAGCTCGCCCGCGTCCGCATCCGCCACCGCCAATTCCGCTCTTGACCAACTGCCCGAAACCGTGGCCGGCGTGCCGCTCCGGGCGTTGGTCACACAGGCGACAGGCGAAGCGTTTCCAGGGGCCAACGTCACTGGCCTCGCACGGCTCCATGGCGGAATGTCGGGCGCGTACGTGGCAAAGCTCACCGTTGAATCGGCATCTCAGGCAACCGAGTACGTGTTGCGCGTGTTGCTGCAACGCGGACCACTGGCCGATCCCGCGCGCCAGTTCGCGTGCATGCGGATTGCCTCCGACATCGGAGTGGCACCACGCGTGCACTACGCGAGCGCCGAGCTTGGGGTGAGCATTGTGGACTACGTGGTGCCGCGCGTAGCGGCCGGCGTCCCGTCGAGCAGTGCGCCTGATCCGCGACTGCTCGGCGCGATGTTGCGCGTCTTGCACACTGGGCCGGCGTTTCCGCCGCATCGCACGGCATTTGAGATGATTGACGCCACGGAGACTCAAGTTCGCGCCACCGTGTCGAATCTTTCGGCATTGCACGAGGAGTTGTTCGCTCAGCATCACGCGATTCGCGCGGTGCTGGCACCGCATGTGGTACTCGCGCCCTGTCACAACGATCTCAATCCGGGCAACGTGCTCTTTGACGGACAACGCACCTGGTTGATCGATTGGGATGCGGCGTGCATGGGCGATCCACTTTACGATGTGGCCGGTCTGCTGCACTGGTTCGATCTCACCGGCGAGCGTGCCGAGTTGCTGCTCGCCGCGTATTTCGGCGGCGAACCTACGCCGTTTCAACGGGCCAAACTTGCGTTGATGAAGCAAGTGTCGTGGTGCGTCTACTCGCTCATCTTCCTCTTGATCTCGCGGCGCGAGGATGCGGCGGGCGCGCCCGATGAAACGGAGTGCGAGTCGCTACCGACATTCAGCGAAGCGCGCGCGCAGATTCCCACCGGTCAGCTCAAGATTCACGAGCCCGAGGGTCAGCGTCGACTGAGCCTCGTGATGGCCAAACAATCACTCGACGAAACCGCGACACCTGAATTTCAGGAGGCGATGGCACTGCTGCGGGCCAGGTCGACGTTCTCGTAGCGCACAATGCGGAACTCCGGTGTGTCACGGAGTTCCGCGACGGCGCGGAACATCGACTCGAAGGGCGGAAAGAAGACATCGCCTTCGACCTCACGCTTGACGTGCGTCAGGAGCAACTCCGAGCAAAGTGGCAGCGCCACACTGTAAATCTGCGCGCCCCCGCAGATGAACACGTCGCGCTCGTCGGCGTTCACATCGATCTCGTCGAGCGAACGCACGGTGCGTACCCCCGCGTACGCGAAGCCCGAGCGACTCACCACAATCGTTTCGCGACCGGGCAGTGGGCGACCGATGGACTCGAACGTGGCACGACCCATCACGATGACGTGGCCCATTGTGGTGGTCTTGAAAAACTTGAAGTCTTCCGGCAGGTGCCACGGAATCTTCGGCCCGTTGCCGATCACCCGATTCTCGGCCATCGCGGCGATTGCCTTAAACCGCTTTTCGGACTCTGACATCAGACCGCGATTGGCGCGCTGATCGACGGATGCGGATCGTAGCCGACGAGCGTGAAGTCGGCGTAGGTAAAATCGTGAATGTTCGTGATCGTCGGATTGAGCTGCATCTGCGGCAACGGGCGCGGTTCACGCGTGAGTTGCAGGCGGGCCTGCTCCAGATGATTCGCGTAGAGATGCAGATCGCCGAATGTGTGCACGAACGTGCCTGGCTTGAGACCGGTGACCTGGGCGACCATCATCGTCAGCAACGCGTACGATGCGATGTTGAAAGGCACGCCGAGAAACAAGTCGGCGCTGCGCTGATAAAGCTGGCAGCTGAGCTCACCGTCCTGCACGAAAAACTGGAACATCGCGTGGCACGGCGGCAGCGCCATGTCATCGACTTCACCGGGATTCCACGCCGTGACGATGTGGCGACGGCTGTCGGGGCGCGTGCGAATCTGGTCGACGACTTTGTCGATCTGGTTGATCGATTGGCCGTCGACGGTGCGCCAGTCGGTCCACTGAGCGCCGTACACGCGACCGAGGTTGCCGTCCGCGTCGGCCCACTCGTTCCAGATGCTCACGCCGTTGTCGGTGAGATACTTGATGTTCGTCTCACCTTTCAGAAACCACAGCAGTTCGTGAATGATCGACTTCAAGTGCAGCTTCTTGGTCGTCACCATCGGAAAGCCGTCGGCCAGCGGATAGCGGGCCTGCGCGCCGAACACCGCGTACGTGCCGGTGCCCGTGCGATCGGGCTTGAACTTGCCTTCGTCGAGGACGAGGCGAAGAAGCTGGTGATACTGTTTCATGCGACGCGAGTGGTCCCGGAGGTCATGCCGAGCTGGCTTGCCGAATTCTAATTGGCGGCGCAACGTCACGATTCACCCTATGGCCGGGCAGGTGATGCGTCGAGTGCGCGTGCTGGTGGCGATTGTGTTCTGGATGGCGGCGCTGCCGACCGTTGGGCTGTCCCCGCTCAGTGCGCAGCCACCCGTCTCCGCGACGCTGACGGGGCTGGTGCTGACCGACTCCACCGAACACCCCATCGCAAACGCGGAAATTGCCATTGTGTCGATGCGTCTCAGTGTGCGCAGCGACACGGTCGGCGCGTTTCTACTCACCGGCATCGCGGCGGGTCGACATGTGGTGACGGTGCGTGCGCTTGGGTACGCGGAGTTTTCCACGAGCATGCTGTTCGCGGGCGGCCAGCGCGTTGAAGCGGACCTCCTGCTCAAACCCGTGGCGCAATCACTCGCGAAAATTGACGTGAAGGCAACGAGCAAGCCAAGCGGCGACAATCCGCGCATCGCAGAGTTTGATGAGCGTCGCAAGATGGGGTTCGGACGCTTTCTCACGCAGGAGGTGTTCGAAAAGGCGGAGGGGCGCAAGCTGGGAGAAGTGTTAGTGCAGCGCGTGCCCGGACTGCGCACGATTTCGAAGAACGGGGCGCGGCTGCTCGTGGCTACGCGCGGCGTGAACAGTCCCTCACAAGTGTTCTGCTATGTGCAGGTGATTCTCGATGACATCGTGCAGAACAGTTCGACGTCGACCGCATCGACGGGCTTCGACATTGATTCCATCGATCCTGACCGCGTTGCTGCGATCGAGTTCTACACCGTCTCTAATCGCCCGGCGCAGTTCAATCGCGGCGGCGCACCGTGCGGTACACTCGTCATCTGGACGCGATGGGGACCCTCAAAATGATGGCGGTCCTGCAACGCCTCGCATTCGCGTTGATGACGGCCGCGCTCTCTCCGTTGCCGATGTTGGCGCGCGCGCAGAGCGCTAATGCGCCAACCGCTGCCATCGTTTCGCGACTGGTGGGGAGCGTGTTGGCCGACAGCACGGAACGTCCCGTCGTCAGCGCCATCGTCTCGATCCCTGCACTCAACCTTTCCACGCGCAGCGATGCCGCAGGCGCGTTCACCCTGGGTGGAATTCCGGCCGGTCGTCACACCGTTGTGGTGCGCGCGGTCGGTTACACCGAGTTGAGTTCGCCCATGACGTTTGTCGCGGGGCAACAGATCGAGGCCGATTTGCTGTTGCGACCCAGTGCGCAGGCGCTCGCCAAGGTCGACGTCACGGCGGCGCGCAGCACGAGTGGCAACAACCCGCGCATCGGCGAGTTCGACGAGCGCCGCAAGATGGGATTCGGGACATTCCTGACACAGGACGTGTTTGAGAAGGCCGAGGGGCGCAAGCTCGATGATGTGCTGGTCCAGCGTATTCCGGGCATTCGTTCACTGAGTGCCGGCGGCGCGCGCTACTTGGTGGCGACGCGCGGTTCAATTGCGATGAGCATGAAACCGTGCCCGGTGCAGGTCATCATCGACGACATCGTGCAGAATAGCTCCACGAGTCAAAAGCCGCCGCGCGCATCGGCCGCGAACTCAGAAGTGCCCGCGGACGCGTTCGAGATCAACACGCTCGACCCCGATCGCATCGCAGCCATCGAGTTCTACACGGTCGCCAACCGCCCCGCGCAGTTCAATCGCGGCGGCGCGCCCTGTGGAACACTGGTGGTCTGGACTCGGCGGTAAGCCCGCGGGCCGTGCGGGCTTCGGACGGGGTACGCCTCGCCAAGCGGGTCGGCTAATTTTGGCGGATGCCAAACATCCTCCAGCACCTTCCTGTCGGCGAAAAAGTCGGCATCGCCTTCTCCGGTGGATTGGACACGAGCGCCGCGCTGCATTGGATGCGCGCCAAGGGCGCGGTCCCGTTCGCATACACGGCCAACCTCGGCCAGCCCGACGAGACCGACTACGACGAGATTCCGCGCAAGGCGATGGCCTACGGCGCCGAGAAAGCGCGCCTCATCGAGTGTCGCGCGCAGTTAGTGGCGGAAGGGCTGGCCGCGCTGCAGTGCGGCGCATTCCACATCACGACGGCGGGTAACACGTACTTCAACACCACGCCGCTCGGTCGCGCGGTGACGGGCACGATGTTGGTCGCCGCGATGCGTGAAGACGGCGTCGATATCTGGGGCGATGGCAGCACCTTCAAGGGCAACGACATCGAGCGCTTCTATCGCTACGGGTTGCTCACCAATCCGAACCTGCGCGTTTACAAGCCATGGCTCGATCAGCAGTTCATCGATGAACTCGGCGGTCGCACGGAAATGGCCGAGTATCTCATCAAGGCCGGCTTTGAGTACAAGATGTCGGTGGAAAAGGCGTACAGCACCGACTCGAACATTTTGGGCGCCACGCACGAAGCGAAGGATCTCGAGTTCCTGAATAAAGGCATGCACATCGTGCATCCGATCATGGGTGTCGCGTTCTGGCGCGATGACGTGGCGATCGCGCGCGAGACCGTGTCGATCCGTTTTGAAGAGGGCATGCCGGTCGCGATCAACGGTAAGACATATGCAACGGCGCTTGAGATGTTCATGGATGCGAACGCTATTGGCGGACGTCATGGACTCGGCATGTCGGACCAGATCGAGAACCGCATCATCGAAGCGAAGAGCCGCGGAATCTACGAAGCGCCAGGGCTCGCGCTGTTGTACATCGCGTACGAGCGTCTTGTGACGGGCATTCATAACGAAGACACGATCGAGACGTACCGCATGAACGGTCGCAAGCTCGGTCGCTTGTTGTATCAGGGACGCTGGCTCGACTCACAGAGTCTGATGCTGCGTGATTCGGCACAGCGGTGGGTGGCGCGCGCGATCACCGGCGAGGTGACCATCGAACTACGTCGCGGCAACGACTACACGATCATGGATACGTCGAGCCCGAACCTGACGTACAAGCCCGAGCGTCTCACGATGGAGAAGGGCGAAGCGTTCTTCACGCCGCTCGATCGCATCGGACAGCTCACGATGCGCAATCTCGACATCATGGACACGCGCGACAAACTCATGATGTACACGGACACCGGGCTGTTGCGATCGAGTTCCGCGAACGGGGTGCCCCAACTGCCCTCGGGCGAGTAACCGCGGGAACTGCGAACGGCGGGAACTGCAACGGCACGCGGGCTGCAGGGGGCAGGAACTGAGAGAGGGGGCAGGGTGCAGCGGTGGCGTTCCTCTCTGCCCCCTCCTTTCTCGTTGTTCCCATCAGCATGCCAACCCTGCCCCCTTACCTCTGTCTCAGTTCCTGCCTCCTGCTCCCCGGATGACGTTGCGGTTTGGTAACCGCGGGAACTGCGAACGGCGGGAACTGCAACGGCGGGAACGGCAACGGCACGCGGGCTGCAGGGGGCAGGAACTGAGAGAGGGAGCAGGGTGCAGGGGTGGCATTCCTCTCTGCCCCCCTCCTTCCTCGTTGTTCCCATCAGCATGCCAACCCTGCCCCCTTACCGCTGTCTCGGTTCCTGCGGCCTGCCACCCGGATGACGTTGTGGTTTGGTGACTGCGGGAACTGCGAACGGCGGGAACTGCAACGGCACGCGGGCAGCAGGGGGCAGGAACCGAGAGAAGGGGCAGGGTGCAGGGGTTGCATTCCTCTCTGCCCCCTCCTTCCTCGTTGTTCCCATCAGCATGCCACCCCTGCCCCCTTACCCCTGTCTCAGTTCCTGCCTCCTGCTCCCCGGATGACGTTGCCGTTCCCGCAGTGAGCAGTTCCCGCAGAGAGCAGTTCCCGCAGTCAGCGATGGATTGATCTCTCTCGCCACATTTCGGTGAAGGGCTTTGTCGCATTCGGCGCTATGCATGCCGCATGCAGAATCCCGCGAACCTCAACATCTGGCATCGCTCGCTCGCGCTTGCGGTGCAAGTCGATACTATCGCCGCCTTGTTGCCTGGCGAGCGCATGCCGGGTGTGCGCAATCAGATTCGTCGCGCGAGTACGTCGATTCCCGCCAACATCGCTGAGGGTGTCGGGAGTGACTCGCCATTGCAGTGTGCGCGATTTCTTTCCATCGCCATTGGATCAGCGTTCGAGCTTGAGAGTCACCTCACGCTGATTCAGCGTCTCGCGCCGCACACGGAGCATGTCGTCGAGACGATCGATGAGACACAACAAATCCGACGCATGATGTACGCGTACCGACGCACGCAGTTGCGGCGAGCGGAGGAGCGAGGGAGATGAAGTGCCGTCGGCGGCGACGGTGCGCGTTCTGGTGCTGGTACCGGTACCAGGTACTGGTAAACGGCACGCGGGCAGCAGGGCGCAGGAACTGAGACAGGGGAGAGGACGCGGGGCTACCATTCGACGAGGGAGCAAGTCGGAGGGACGAGAGTCAAGCACCACCCCTGCACCCTGCACCCTGTCTCAGTTCCTGCCTCCTGCCACCCGCGTGCCGTTGCAGTTCCCGCAGTGCGCAGTTCCCGCGGTGCCCAGTTCCCGCAGTTTGCCCCGCGAATGACCGCCCTCTAACCTTCCCCCCATGAAAATCGCCATCGTGGGGGTCGGCGCCATCGGTGGCGTCTTCGGTGCTCGGCTCATCGCCGCCGGACATGAAGTGCATTTCATCGCGCGCGGCGCGACGCTCTCGGCACTGCAGACTAACGGTCTGCATCTGAAGAGCATCGACGGCGATCTCTCGCTCCCGACCGTGCACGCGACCCACGACATCGCGAGCATCGGCGCGGTGGACGTCGTGCTCGTGTGCGTGAAGAGCACGCAGGTCGCGCGTATTGCGCCGACGTTAGCGCCGCTCGTCGGACCGCGTACCGCGGTGATTCCCCTGCAGAATGGCGTTGAGGCCAGCACGCAACTCGCTTCGGCGCTGGGCGACGCGAATGTACTCGAAGGGCTCGCGCGCGTGATCGCTGAGCAAACCGGGCCGGGTCAGATTCGGCACATGGCCGTCACTCCCGTCATTGAATTCGGTCCGCGCCGACAGACGCCGGCCAACGCGGGCGCTCGTGAACAGATCGCGCCGTTTGCAGACGCGATCAACAACGCGGGTATGCACGCGCTGATGCCGGAGTCGATGGAGCTCGCGTTGTGGGAGAAGTTCTTGTTCATCGATCCGTTCGGCACCGTTGGCGCCGCCACGCGCGAACCGATTGGCGTGATGCGCGCCATTCCCGAGGTTCGGGCCCTCATCGACCGCTGTTTGGCGGAAGTCCACGCCGTGGGGCTGGCGTGCGGCGTCGAAATGCCGAGCTCATCTATAACGAAGACTTGGGAGCGTTACGACGCCTTGCCGGGGGAGTCGACGACCTCGATGCAGCGTGATTTGATGGCGAAACGGCCGTCGGAGTTCGAGTTACAGCCGGGTTCGGTTGTACGGCTTGGACGTGCGCACAACGTACCAACCCCGGCACATGACGTGTTGTACTCGGTGTTAAAACCTGCGGCTGAGGCCGGCGGAATCCCGAGCTGAGGCGGCGGGTCAGGGTCGGCTCCGCAAGTGCTTGCCCGGACACACGATAACGGTCGGGCGCCGACCAACGATTTCCCAGCGCTCTTATGAAGTGGCGCGTAGGATATTGGGACAATTTGATATAAGATACGACATGCCTCGGCCTCTCACCTGCCGAGCAGCATGGCCCGCAGTACCCGGCGGCGTGATCCCACACGCCCCAACCCCTGAGGAGTGGCCGAGATGAAGGGTCTGCTCGCAACTACGAGCGTCGTGTTTGCTGCGGCTGCGGCGATTACAACATCGCCCAACGTTGCCGCGTCACGCACACTTCCGCCGACACGCGGAACACTGATTCGTGCAACTTCGACTTACGCGGTGCACGAGACTCCCCGCACGACACGAACAGCGAGTGGTGCAGTTCGTCCAGGCTCTGGCATGGGCGCACGTGGCATCGAAACGAAAGCGCTGAACGCGGCCGTGCAAACGTATTGTGGCAATTGCCACAACCCGACGATGAAGCGCGGCAATCTCAATTTGCGCGGCTTCAACATCGACAGCGCACCGGCGCGCGCTGAGACTGCGGAACATATGATCCGCAAGTTGCGCGCATCGATGATGCCACCGCCGGGATCCAAGCGGCCCGGTGGCGACACGCTCGTGTCGCTCGTGGAAACGCTCGAAGGCATCATGGATAACGCCGGTCCGGCGAACCCGGGCACCCGCACCTTCCAGCGGCTCAATCGCGCGGAGTACGAGCGCGTGATGCAAGACTTGTTCGGGCTCACGGTCGACGCCGGCGATTGGCTGCCGCTCGATGCGAAGAGCGCGAACTTCGACAACATCTCCGATGTGCAGATGCTCTCGCCGACGTTGCTGGAGGGCTATCTCAACGCGGCCGCGTCAATCAGTCGCATGGCGATTGGCGAGCGCAATTCGCCGTCGCTGCAGCAGACGTATCGCACGTCACCCTTCGACTCGCAGCACCCGTGGGATCACGTTGAGGGCACGCCGTTCGGTACGCGCGGCGGTATGGTGCTGCTCAACAACTTCCCGGCCGACGGCGAATACGTCTTCCGCCTGAACGTGGGCGGCGGCATCGGACGGCCAATCGAAGATCTTGATGTCTCGATCGACGGCAAGCGCGTGGCGCTGCTGCACTACGATCGTGGCATCGCGCGCAACAGCGAATCGGCCGACGCACCCGCGGGCGCCGACTACATCTACTCCGAACCGATCAAGGTCAAAGCCGGTCAGCGGAAGGTGAGTGTGGCCTTCCTGCGCAACAACGAAGGACCGTACGAAGATCTGATCAAGCCGCACGATTGGTCGCGTGCTTCGCAGGGCACCGGAAGCGCCGGCACAACGGAAACGCCGCCGCTGATGGAAGTGCTTATCACGGGTCCCAAGAACATCACGGGACTTTCGGATTCGCCGAGTCGCGACCGCATCTTCTCCTGCCATCCCGAGGCGAAAGCGGCGCAGCGTGCGTGCGCTGAACAAATCCTCACCCGCTTCGCGACGAAGGCATATCGTCGTCCGTTGACGGCGCGCGACAAGGAAAGCCTGATGGCCTTCTACGATCGCGGCGCGCGTCCCGACGAAGCGAATGCGTTCGAAGAAGGTGTGCGTCTGGGTCTCCAGGCCGTGCTTGCCAGCCCGTATTTCATCTTCCGGTTCGAGAAGGCGCCGACCAACGTCGCTGCCGGACAGGACTACAAGATCGACGACTACGAACTCGCGTCCCGCCTGTCGTTCTTCCTGTGGAGCTCGATCCCTGACGATCGCTTGCAGTCGCTTGCCAAGGCCAAGCGGTTGTCCGATCCGACGGTCTTCAACACGGAAGTGAAGCGCATGCTGGCCGATCCGCGCGCGGAAGCGATGTCGACGCGCTTCGCGGCGCAGTGGCTGCGTTTGCAGGATTTGGAGAAGGTGCATCCGGACGCGTTCCTGTTCCCCGACTTCGATCAGTCCGTCGCGAAGGCGATGCAGCGGGAAACCGAAATGTTCTTCCAGGATATCGTGAAGAACGACAAGAGCGTGCTCACGATGTACACGGCCGATTCGACGTTCGTGAACGAGCGATTGGCAAAACAGTACGGCATTCCGAACGTCGCCGGCGACTACATGCGGAAGGTCGCGATTTCGGATCCGCAGCGTCGTGGTTTGCTTGGGCAAGGTTCGGTGCTGGTGCAGACGTCGCTTGGCAATCGCACCTCGCCCGTGCTGCGTGGCAAGTGGGTCATGGAGGTGCTGCTCGGTACACCGCCTCCGGCGCCGCCGCCGAACGTGCCGACGCTCGAAGAAACGAACGGTGCCAAGGACGGTCGTCAGCTGACCACGCGTGAGCGCATGGAAATCCACCGTGCGAACCCGACGTGCAAGAGCTGCCATCAGTTCATCGATCCGATTGGTCTCGCGCTCGACAACTTCGACGTCACCGGTAAGGTGCGCTATCGCGAGAACGGCGCGCTGCTCGACACGAAGGGTCAGTTGTACGACGGCACTCAGATCTCGACGCCGGTGGAACTCAGCAAGGCGCTGCTGACGCGTCCGCTGCCGTTGCTGCGCACGTTCACCGAAAACCTGATGGCGTATTCACTCGGACGGCGCGTCGAAGATTTCGACCAGCCGACCATTCGCGCCATTGTGCGCGACGCCGAGAAGAAGAACTACAAGTTCTCCGCGTTTGTGATGGGTGTTGTGAACAGCAAGGCGTTCCGTACGAAGCGGATGGAGTCGGTGACTGCCGACGCATCGTCTAACTAATCAGACTTTCCGAGGATCCCGCACGATGCATTTTCTGACCCAGAAGAGCCTGCCGCGACGGACGTTCCTGCAAGGTCTGAGCGCGACGATCGCCTTGCCGTATCTCGACGCGATGGAACCTGCCGGCCGCCTGATCAACAAGGTGGGTGGCAGCGCGGCCAAGAATCACACCCGCTTCATTGCCATCGAGTCGGTGCACGGCGCCGCCGGCAGCAATGCATGGGGTGCGTCGAAGTTCCTCTGGGCGCCGCAAGGCGTCGGTCGCGACTTCACGCTCACGCCGGAAAGCGCGCTCGCGTCGCTTGAGCCGTGGAAGAAGTACGTGAACATCATCAGCAACACCGACGTGCGTATGGCGGAAGCGTTCGAAGCGCCGGAAATCGGCGGCGATCACTTCCGTTCCAGCGCGGTGTTCCTCACGCAATCGCATCCGAAGCAGACGCAGGGTTCGGATCTGTTTGTGGGCACGTCGTTCGATCAGATCGTGGCGCGCAAGATCGGCCAGGACACGCCGATTCCGTCGATGCAGCTGTGCATTGAGAATCTCGATCAGGCCGGCGGTTGCACGTACAACTACGCTTGCGCCTACACCGACACGATCAGCTGGGCGTCGCCGTCGCAGCCGCTGCCGATGATTCGCAATCCGCGCGCCGCGTTCGACTTCTTGTTCGGTGCCGGCAACAACTCCGACGATCGTAACTCACGTCGTCGCGACAACGGCAGCATTCTCGATTGGGTGGTCGGCGAAATGTCGTCGCTCAAGCGCGACCTCGGCACCACCGACAAGCGTCGTGTCGATCAGTACCTCGAGAACGTGCGTGAACTCGAGCGCCGCATTCAGGCCGTTGAAGCGAAGAACAAGTCGGGCGAGGAGCGCCTGTTGCCAGAAGCGCCCGCGGGCGTGCCGGACTCGTTCGCCGATCACATGAAGTTGATGTTCGACATTCAGGTGCTCGCCTTCGCGTCGGACATGACACGCGTGTTCTCGTTCAAGACGGGCCGCGACGCGTCGAGCCGCACCTATCCCGAGTCGGGCACGAACAAGGGCTTCCATCCGGCGTCGCACCACGGTGGTCGCGAAGCCGCGATTCTCGAGTTCAATCAGATCAACCAGTACCACGTCAGCATGCTGCCGTACCTCATGCAGCGCCTCAAAGAAACCACCGAAGGCGACGGCAACCTGCTCGACAGCACGCTCATCCTGTACGGCTCGCCGATGGCCGACGGCAACATTCACAATCATCGCCGCGCGCCGCTCATGCTGCTCGGCGGTGCGAACGGCATGGTGCCCGGTGGCGTGCACCTCAAGGCGCCCGATGGCACGCCGATGGCCGACGTGTTCCTCTCGTTGCTGCACAAGTTTGGCATTGATGCGCCGAGCTTCGGTGACAGCGTGTCTGCGTTCGCCCTCAACGCTTGATCGGAGACGTTCGGATGAAGTCACGTTTGAGTGTTCTGACGGCCGCACTGGTGTTGGCGCCAATGAGCGTCGCACTGGCGCAGGCAAACGGACAAAACAACGCTGCCAAGAGCGCCGATCGCGCGCGCGCGACCACGGCGAAGATCGGCAGTGCACGCGCCAACGCGTCGGCCGCGCTTCCGGAAGCCGCAGAACGCGGCGATTTGGCAACGGTGCGCGCACTGCTCGCCGAAAAGGCGGATGTGAATTTCACGCAGGGCGACGGCATGACGGCGCTGCACTGGGCGGCGAGCCGCGGTGATGCGGCGATGGCGTCGCTATTGATCAAGTCCGGTGCGAAGATCACCGGCACTACGGTCAATGGTGGCTACACGCCGCTCCACATCGCGAGTCGTTCTGGTTCGGGCGCGATTGTGAAGATGCTGCTCGATGCCGGCGCAGACGCGCGCACGGTGACGGGCACGGGCGCCACAGCGCTGCACCTGGCGGCTGAAGCTGGAAGTGCGGAAGCGATCAACGCGTTGGTCGCGCACAAGGCCGATGTGAACGCGGTTGAAGTGTCGTGGGGTCAAACGCCGCTCATGTTTGCGGCCGCCGCCGATCGTGGCGAAGCCGTGACCGCGTTGATGAAGGCGGGGGCGAAGGCCGGCGTGCACACCAAGGCCGTCGATCTCACGGAAGAACTCGCGCGGCAGCAGGCGGCCGCCAAGAAGCGCAATGAGCTGCTGTTTGCGGCGTTGCCCGAAGCCAAGCGCGATTCGATTGGCAAGGCGATCATGAAGCAGCAGGC
>CBHTUR010000053.1:0-20760 GCA_966096095.1 uncultured Gemmatimonadaceae bacterium
GCGGGTGCGTTTTTTTTCGCGGCAACGCGCAGTGAACCGCAACTGCCTGCCGCGGGGGGGGGCGGGACAAGGCGCCCGCCCCCCCCCCCCCCCCCCCCCGCGCCCCGCCCGGCGCGGGCCCCCCCCCCCCCCCGCTTCTCCGTTATCCAGTACCAGTACCAGTACCAGTACTAGCAGTTGATACCCGTACCAAGTACCACGTACCAAGTACCAAGTACTGTAGTTTCGCCCTACGGAAATGGATTCCCAAATTTCGCCGCCGTCAGAAAGTTGTCATCGGTGAGCGTCCGAAGAAACGCGACCAATTGGGCTTTCTGCTGGGTGCTGAGATTCAAGCGCAGCGGCTGCCCGTTCTGACCGCGTAAGCGCGGATCGAGATTGGGATTGAGCTGCACGCCACTGTTGTAAAACTCGACCACCTGTTCCAGCGTCGCGAAGCGACCATCGTGCATGAAGTTCTTACGCACCCCCACATTGCGGAGCGAGGGCGATTTGAACCGACCGCCACCGGCACCGACATCGGTGATGGTTGCGTCGAGTCCGGTATTGTGAATGTCGTCGGAAATAAACGCGTTTGATCCGTGACAACGCGCGCATCCGGCAACGCCAGTGAAGAGCTGCTGACCGGCGTTTTCGTCGGCGGTGAGCACGCCGGCAAAGTTTGGCGGGGCCGTGGTGAACGCCTGATCCACCTTGGCCTGCCCCGACGTCATCGCGCGAACGAACTGCGCCAGTGAACGCGAGATTCGATCGGAGGTGATTTCCGGCGAACCAAATGCGGCCTGAAAGAGCGGCGCATAGAACGCGGTCGCGGAGACCTTCGAAATAACGTTCGGCAACGTCATGCCCATTTCCACGCTGTTCTGAATCGGCTGTAATACCTGATCCTCAAGCGTGGTCGCGCGCTCATCCCAGAAGAAGCGTCCGCGGGCGTAGAAACGCGCATTGGCGAGCGCCATGCTGTGTCGACCAGTCTTGCCGCCGGCAAAGCCGGTGCTGAGTACCGCGGTGTCGCCGAAGCCAAACCGCTGCTGGTGGCACGAGGCGCACGACACGCGATCGTTGATCGAAAGTCGGCGATCATAGAACAGCACCCGTCCCAGCGTCGCGCCCGCATTCGTGATTGGATTCGACGCTGGCGTATTGTCGGCGCCCAACACGCCCGCCGGGCCGTTTACGAAATGCTGTGGCAGTGGCGAAGTCGCGTCGGAGTAGTTGAACGTCGCGATCGTGGGAGCCGCCAAATCGCTGCTGAAGAGCGCAATGGCAAACGTGTCGGCCCGCACGTTGCCGGTGCCATCACGCGCCGTGATGGTTGCCGTTATGACGGCGGGAGCGCTCGGCGTGCCGCTGATTCGGCTGCCATTGCTTGTCAGGCCGCTGCCATCGGGTACGAGCGCGACGGTGTACGTCATCGTCGCGCCACTCGGGCTGACGAACGTCGCGCCGTTCTTCGCTGCGTCGTAGCTGTACGACTGACCAACCACGGCACTCTGCACGCCGTTCGGTGAAGCCAATGCGATTGTCGCCGCCGGTTGCACCACAATGGTGAACGTGCGCGTCACCGATTTACCGGCCGCGTCACTGGCCTTGATAACGGCGATAACGGTGCCGGCCGTGACCACGGTACCGCTTACCATGCTGGAGGAAAGCGTGAGACCGCAATTGGCCGGCGTGACTGTGGCCGTATACGTGACGGCGCCCTGCGCACTTGTCAGCGGTACGAGCGTCGTGGCATCGAGCGTGAATGGCGCACCCGCGAACGTCACCAGCGTGGTGTCGCGCGCGGTGGTGGCAAGCGTTTGCGTCGTGCTGCTGGTGGTCTTGTCGGCGGCACACGCGGCGCAAAACACCGCGAGGGTTAACAGCCAACGTCGGCGTGAGATGGAGGCACGCATCGAAAGCGGGGGCGGGAGGAAGTCTCAATCGGTTCCCACCGTGAGACTCACGTGATCGGTCGACGTTAAGGACACATGAGTCGGACATCGCCCTAGGCGGGGTCTTCGGCACCCCAAAAACAAAACGCGACAACTCGAAGGTTGTCGCGTTCGCATCGCGCAGCGGGCGACGAGAATTCGTCGCCACTGTCGGCGGTCCAGTTACGGCGTTTGATACTCGCCCTTCGCTTCGCGCGAGAGTTGCTGCGAGAAGTTGACTGCCACCGTGATGAGCGCGCCAAACAACACCGTAAAGGCGACGTAGCAGATCGTCGACACCGTTGGCTCCATGCCGCTCTCACCCGGCACGGGCATTGAGATCTTGATCAGCAAACCGTACAGGCCCAACAGCGGCAACACGGCCGCCATGGCGACGAGGCTGAGGAAACGCGCAGCAGACTTAGAGAGCATCGAGAACTCGGCTTTACAAGCGTGAACCGGGGAACGATGAAGCAGACTTTCCGGCGACGGTGGAAGGTATCGGGATTGTCGCGTCTGGGGGAGTGGGCGCGCGCCGCTGTTCGGCTGTCCGCGGGCCTCCACGGCCCTGCAGGGGTCAGACCCTACTCTTCCCAGAGTTCGACCCCTGCCTCGCTCACCCGGTGCGATATGAGCGGCAATGGCGGATCGGCGTCGTCGGCAATCCGGATAGCCTCGTGCAAGACGCGTCTCCCCGTGTCAACGCCCGCTTGACTCGCGGCAAAGATCGTCGCCAGCGGCTCACCGGCCCGGACGATATCGCCTGGGCGCGCCGTGATGACGAACCCCACGGACGGGTCTACCGAATCCTCGACCCTGGTACGCCCGCCACCGAGGGCGGTGATCCCGCGCCCAACGGCGCGGGGTTCGATTTGCGCGACGACACCGTCACGAGGTGCCAGAAAGAGCTCGCATTCGTTGGCCTGCGGCAAAAGCCCGGGATCGTCGACCACCCGCGGATCGCCGCCTTGGGCTTCGATGATCTCCTGGAATTTGCGCGCTGCTTTTCCGCTCGAGATCGCGACGGCCAGGCGTCGGTATGCCTCGTCGCGCGATTCTACGGCGCCACCGAGTAGCAGCATCTCGGCGCCCAACGCGTACGTCACCTTCATGAGGTCTGGTGGCCCTTCACCGCGCAACGCCATGATCGACTCTTCGACTTCGAGCGCGTTTCCGCACGCGCGGCCGAGCGGACGGTCCATTGCGGTCATGAGCGCGACGACGGGGCAGCCGTGGTCTGCCCCGAGTTCAATCATCGTCTTCGCGAGCGTGATGCCGCGATCGAGCTCGGGAAGAAATGCGCCCGAGCCCACCTTCACGTCCAGCACGAGTCCCGTCAGCCCTTCCGCCAACTTCTTGGACATGATGCTGGCGCTGATGAGCGGAATGCTCTCGACGGTGGCGGTCGCGTCGCGCAACGCGTACAGACGACGGTCGGCCGGCGCGATTTCCTTCGTTTGACCAATGAGTGCACACCCAACGGATTCCAGCAGCCGCGTGGCATCCGCCAGCGAGAGATTGGTACGAAATCCGGGGATCGATTCGAGCTTATCAAGCGTACCACCGGTGTGCCCAAGTCCGCGTCCCGACATCATGGGCACGGTGATACCGAGTGACGCCACCAACGGCGCCAACACGAGCGACACCTTGTCGCCAACGCCACCGGTAGAGTGTTTGTCGACGCGGGCGGTGCGGAGATGATCGAGTTGAAGACGCGCCCCACTCTCGAGCATGGCGTCCGTGAGCGCGCCAATTTCGGCGCGATCGAGTCCCTGAAAGTAGATCGCCATCGCGAGTGCGGCGAGCTGGTAATCGGGGACGTCGCCCGCGCCATAGTCACGCATCAACGTGCGCCACTCGGCGTCGGCAATTCGCTTGCCGTCGCGCTTCCGTTCAATCAGCGCGCGAGCGAGCATACACCGATGAGTATTCCGGACCGAAATTCCTTCATGATGCAGCCAACCTACCACGTGCACCGTCGCTCTGCACGTTACCGACTGTTCGGCCGCATTCAGCCCGCGCTGGTGTGCGCGACGATGCTGTCGGCGTCGCTGCTCGTAACGCACGGTCTTCACGCGCAGAATGCTGTCGCCTCGACGGCCGAGCTTGTCGCGGCCGGAGATCGCGAGAGTGTCGCCCGGCATCCGGCCCAGGCTCTCGCGCTGTATGAGCGGGTGGTGCAGCAGGAGCCGACGAACGGCGTCGCGCTCTACAAGGCTTCGCGCGAACTCGTCGACTTGGGGGAGTTCGAGGCCAACGACGAGCAGCGCACGAAGCTCTACGCGAAAGCCACCGAGTACGCGCGCAAAGCGGTGCAGCTCAACCCCAATGACCCGGAACCGCATTTTCATTTAGCTCGCGCATTGGGACGGACCGCCCTCGCGCTCGGGCCACGTGATCGCGTGAAGTATGGCGTTGAGGTTCGCGAACAGGCGCTGCGCACGCTTGAGCTCGCGCCCAATCACCCGGGTGCGTTACACGTGATGGGGGTGTGGAACGCCGAGATCATGCGCCTCAACGGCTTCACTCGTTTGGTGGCGAAGACGCTGTTGGGTGGCAAAGTGTTTGAAACGGCGAGCTGGAAAGAGGCAACGCGCTACATGGAGCATTCGGTCAGCGTGGAGCCCGATCGCCTGGTGCACCGTCTCGATTTGGCGCGCGTGTACCGCGACACCGGGCGCAAGGCCGATGCGCGTGCCGCGTATCAGGCAGCGATCGCGTTACCGCTCATGGACGCCAACGACGATCGCTACCGTGACGCAGCCCGGCGTGAGCTGGACGCCTTGGGCAAGTAGGACAGTGCTAGACGGTTTCGCGAACGCGGCGGACCAGATTTTTCGCCCGACGCTCGCCGTCTTCCCAGAGATCCTCAACCGCATCGCTGCCGCGCACGTAGGCGCGACGCGCTTCTTTGCGCAGGCGACGGCGGGTTTCGACACCGCTCGCAGGCGCGAACAGAATTGCGGCGCCTGCACCGATCACTGCACCGACGAGCAGACCGAGTCCAAAGCCCCGCGCCATTCCGCCTTCGTTCTCACGCGACGATCCCAACATGGCATCCTCCGATGTCAGAGTTCCACAGTAATTTAGCAGCTATGAGCGCCGTCCCCTCTGCCGCCGCCAAGCGAGCCGCTGAATTGCGCGAGCTCCTCGGCCGAGCCCAGCACGAGTACTACGTACTCGACCGTCCGAGCTTGTCGGACACGGAATACGATCGGCTGTTCCGTGAGCTGCAGCAGCTCGAAGTGACCTACGCCACACTGCGTACACCGGATTCTCCAACTTTGCGTGTTGGGGCGCCGGTGCAATCGGCGTTTTCCTCACATCGCCACCTCGTCCGCATGATGTCGCTGGACAATGCGTTCGACGATGACGAACTGCGGGCTTTTGAGCAGTCGATTGTGCGAGTGGTGGGCGAGGATGTCCATCAGCAAGGCTATACGGTCGAGCTCAAGATTGACGGTGCTGCGATTGCGCTGACGTACGAGCACGGTGTGCTGGTGCGCGGCGCCACTCGCGGCGACGGCACAGAGGGTGAGGACGTGACCGTCAACATCCGGACAGTGCGCGCCATTCCGTTGCGCCTGCAGGGTGAGGGACATCCCGCAAAGATGGAAATCCGCGGCGAGCTTTACATGACGTTCGCCGGATTTGAAAAGATGAATGAGGCGCGAATCGCGGCTGGCGAGCCGGTTTTCGTGAACCCGCGCAACTCCGCGGCCGGTTCTCTGCGCCAGTTGGATCCGTCCATCACCGCACAGCGGCCGCTGTATTTCTTCGGCTATGCCGCCGTGCTGCCCGATGGCACCGTACCGGCGGCAACGCAGTGGGAGTTGCTGGATACGTTGGCGTCGTGGGGCATTCCGGTGGCGCCACATCGCCAGCGGTGTCTGACCATCGACGATGTCGCGACGTGGGCGCGGGCGATCGAACACGAGACGCGCGCCGAGCTCGGATTTGCGATCGATGGTGGTGTCGTGAAGGTGAACGACATCGCGCTGCAGGATGAGCTGGGCGTTCGCAACGATCGCACGCCGCGTTGGGCCATTGCGCGCAAATTCGCGCCGGACATGGCTGAAACGACGCTGCGGAAGATCGAAGTGAACGTAGGTCGTACGGGCGTGTTGACGCCGTATGCGGTGTTGGAACCGGTCGATGTCGGCGGTGCGACGGTGACCTACGCATCGTTGCACAACGCCGACCAGATCGCGAAGAAAGATTTGCGCGACGGCGATCGCGTGCAGGTCGTACGCGCCGGCGATGTGATTCCCTACGTGTTGGGTCCCGTGCCGGAAAAGCGCACCGGGAACGAGCAGCCGTGGACAATGCCCGCGCGTTGTCCGCGATGCGACACGCCCACGGTGCGCTACGGCGATGACGTTGCGACCTATTGCCCGAACGTGGCGTGTCCAGGACGGCAGCTGGAAGGGCTCGTGCACTTCGCGTCGAAGGACGCGATGGACATTGAAGGACTGTCGTACAAGCGCATCGAGCAACTGCTCGACGCGGGGCTCGCGCATGATTTCGCGGATCTCTACGGCATTTCCGTTGCGCAGTTTGCCGCGCTCGAACGATTTGCGCAGAAGAGCGCCGAAGCACTGACGGGTGCGATTGCGCTGTCGAAAGCGCAGCCGCTATCGCGCCTGTTGTTCGGACTTGGCATTCGTCACGTTGGCGCGCAGGCCGCACAACTTTTGGCGCGTCACTTCGGTTCGATGGATGCGTTAATCGCCGCGACGCCCGAACAACTGGGTGCCGTGCGTGGAATCGGCGACATCATCGCGCAATCGGTGGCCGACTACTTCGCCGATGCCACATCTCGTGCGCTGGTCGAGCGCCTGCGCGCGGCGGGACTCAACTTCAGCGAGCCACAGGCGGTGACGGCCGGCGGATCACTGTCGGGCGCCACGGTGGTGATTACGGGCACGCTTCCTGGGCTGTCGCGCGGAGAAGCGACCGCGTTGGTCGAACAGGCAGGTGGTCGCGTCACCAGCAGCGTCTCCAAGAAGACCACGTTTGTGGTGGCGGGCGACGAGGCCGGGAGCAAGCTCGACAAGGCGATTGAGCTGGGCGTCGAAGTCATCGACGAGGCCGAGTTGCGTCGCAGGGCTGGCTGAAACCGTCACAATGTCAGAGGTGTGCCCGCCTTGACGTGACGGTGCCATATGGCGAGCGTCGTGGAGTGTGACAGACGTAGTGACACCACCCCGGTGACATCTCTCGTGACGACATCACTTCCATTCATTGGTGCCCGTACCGTCGCCGTGCCGGTCGATTTCTTCGCCGCACTGCGCAAGCTGGTTGAATCTCCGAGCAATCCGGTCTCGGTCGATTCAATTCGCGATGCGGGCTATCACGCCGGCCAAGCGCTCTTCGAGGCGTTTACGGCCTGGTTGGCGTCGCACGGTGAGTCCACGCCCGAGTCGCTCGACGATGCCAATTTCCCCCGGCTCGCAAGCCAATTTTTTGAGGAAATGGGATGGGGCTCGATGGACATCAGCAATCTGAGTGATGCGGTGGTCGCCATCGACGCGCACGACTGGGCCGAGGGCGACGCGGAAGGATCTGGGTGTCATGTATCGACCGGGCTCCTGGCCGGCTTCTTCGGTCGCCTGGCTGAAGCACCGATTGCCGTGCTGGAAGTCGAGTGCCGTGGTATCGACGATCCGCGCTGCCGTTTCCTGTTGGGCTCGGTCGACGTGCTGGCGTACGTGCACGAAGCGATGGGACGCGGCATTCCCTACGAGCGGGCGGCCGCCAGCGCCTGAGACGGTCGACGGCGTGCTTTCACTGCCTGAACGGGCTCCGCGATCAAAGCGGGGCCCGATTTTGTTTACGCGCCAGGAATGAGCCCGCGATACTTGGGGTTGGGCTTCAGCTCGTCGCCCATGAGGATTTCCCGATCCCACGGCAACACGATCGCGCTTTGCGTGGCCAGCGCGTGGAAATCTGGGGTAAAGCTCCCCGTGACGAAGCTCACCGCGGTGCGCACCTCGCGTGCACCCGCGTTGACCAGCGCTCCAACTGCGAGGCGCATGGTGTCGCCCGAATCGCACGTTTCGTCGACGACCAGGACGCGCTTGCCGCGGCAATCTGGAGGCGCGGCGCCGAAGACGGCGGGCGTTTCGCGCACCGTCGATGCGCTATAGCGGCGCGAGACGAGAATCGAGTGAAATGGCAGATCGAGAATCGCGGCGACGGCAGCACCGGGTACCACACCGGCGGTCGCGATGCCCACCACAACTTCGGGCTGCCAGGCGCGCGCGACCTTGAGCGCGAGTGCGCGCGAGAGTTCACCGAAAAGCGGCCAGTCTACCAGCAGCACACCCTTGCTCGGATCCGGTGCGTAGTTCGATCGTGCTGACATGAGGGCTCCGTTCGGGTGTCTGCGCGCGCGCGGGATTCCGCGCACAGTCTCGCCTCAGATGTTAGCCATGCCTCAGTCGCGGTGCCAGCGACGACGGGAGAAGGCTCGTATCGGTCGACTTCGCTGTGCGAACTTGTAGGCGACGTGCCCGTCCGATACCTTTGCGCGATCCCTGCGACGTCACTCGTCGCTCTTCCTTCTTTTCGGCCTTCGATCCGACGCGAGCGCATGTCTTGGTGGCGCCGCCTAGTAGGCGGTTCGTCCGGGCGCGATGGGCGCCACACGGATTTTCTCAAGGAAGCGCTCGATCTGGAATCGCGCGGCGATTTTCCGAACGCCCTGACGTCATATCGTCTCGCGTTGCGTGAACGTCCGGACGACGTGAAGGTGCTGCAGAACATCGCGATTGCCTTCTCGCGCACGGGGCAGCCCGAAGAAGCAATTCGGACATATCGCCGTGCTTTGCAGTTGGCCCCCGATCTCGCGGGTGCGCACTACGGTCTCGCGTTCCTGCTG
The DNA here is from genome assembly GCA_966096095.1 of uncultured Gemmatimonadaceae bacterium. Taxonomy (GTDB): domain Bacteria; phylum Gemmatimonadota; class Gemmatimonadetes; order Gemmatimonadales; family Gemmatimonadaceae; genus Gemmatimonas. The sequence goes on from CBHTUR010000053.1 coordinate 8,800, forward strand.
CTCAAGCGCGGAGATACGGCGCATGCAGGATTGCACCTTGAGGCGTTCCTCAGCAACACGCGTGAGGGCGACGCAGAATCGGCACAGTTTCGTGCGCATGCGCAGCGCACCTTGGACTCGCTCAAAGGGCTGAGTGCCGGGGATGACGCGAGCGATGCGTCGACGGATGCGAATACGGAGCTCGCCGACGCGATGAACGAGTCGGTGGATACCTCGGCGGATTCGTCGCCCGATCACGGGGAGCGCTGACGTGGGGCGGGTGCTGTCGATCGTCAGTCAGAAGGGCGGCGTCGGAAAAACGACCACGGCGGTGAACCTGGCGGCGGCATTCGCGCGACGCGGTCTGAAAACGCTGCTGGTCGACGCGGACCCGCAGGGGGCCGTGCGGTACGGCGTGGGCTTGCGCCGTGGCCATCCAACGGCCGGTTTCGACGATTACCTGCGCGGTGAGCGTGCGCTGCGCGACGTGATTCTGCCAACGGCGCTGCCGTGGCTACGGGTGATACTCGCTGGCAGCGTCAGCGATCAATCCGATCACTCCGCGTTTCAGCGACGCGTTGGCGAAACCGCCGTGATGGCGGAACTGCTCGCGACAGCGCGGGAACGCTGTCACGTGGTGGTGGTAGATACTCCACCGGGTCTTGGCGCGATCACGCGTCGAGTGCTGGCGGCGAGTCAACATGTGGTTGTTCCGCTGCAGTGTGAGCCGCTGGCGTTGCAAACCACGCCGCAGATTTTGCGGGCGATTCAGGACATGATCGCGGAAAACGACGAGCTCACGCTGGAAGGCATTTTGCTCACGATGTACGAAGCGGGGAGCACGGCCACCGATCGGGTCACGCACTACGTGCGCGAGCATCTGCCCAAGCATCTCGTGTTTGATGTGCCAATTCCGCGCACGCCGGCCACCGCCGACGCATTCGCGTCGGGGCAACCAGTGGTGCTGCGCAACCCGGCCGATCCGGCCAGTCAGGCGTACGTGAATCTCGCGATGAAGCTCTCGGAGCGATTCGGGTGAGACATCGGCGCGTTGCGCTTGCGGTGGGGGCGCTGGTTGCCGTCGCCGCGTGCGCGGAAGTGGGTTCAGGCCCCGACGTGCCAGCCGCGATTGAATTAACGCCGCTGCCCTTTCCGTCGGTCGTGATCGGCGACACGCTGCGTGATGCCAATGGGGCGGTGACGCCGGTGAAAGCGATCGTGCGCAATGTGAGCGGCGACGAGATCACGAACGCGGCCGTTCGTTATCTCTACGCCGACTTTCTGCGCGATAGCGCGTTGGCTATCGACTCCACGACGGGTTTGGTGCGCGCGTTGCGGGCGTCAACCGGCGAGGCACGGATCGCGGCGCGCGCCGGCACGTCGCTGCAGATTCTCAAGTCGATCGTCGTCACGACGCGGCCGGACTCGATGGATCGCGTTGGACAGAGCGCACCGGCACTCTTCACCACGACGTTGGCCGATACAGGCCGCACTGGTGCGACCGCAAATACTTCGCCGTCGCTGACCGCCGTTGTGCGCCATGTCGAGACAGCCACGACAACAGTGAATGCGTGGGTGGTGCGCTTTGAAATCCTCTTGCCCGCCAACGCCACCAATGACACGACGAAGTCCGTTTATCTGGTTGACGACGCGGGACGGGCATCGGTGCTGGACACCACCGATGCGAGCGGCATCGCCGGGCGCAAAGTCCGGGTTCGCGCGTTGCAGTTCCCTGCCGGTACCGCCAACGATTCCGTGGTCGTGCGAGCCACGGCGACGTACAAAGGGGTAACCCTCAAGGGCGCACCGGTGCGGATTGTGCTCCCGGTGAAACGGGGCAGCTGACGTAGAATCGCGGGTCGGGCGACGCAGAGCGAGTCGCACTGGTCGCAGTACGTCATCGACAGCACTCGCGCGGCGAGCGATCCGCGCGCACCTTTCAGGAACCGATTGGCGACCCCTCCGGCCGATCGTTTCGCCGCAGTACTGTCGGCGGTGCCGTCGACGGTGCTGGATGCTGTGCCGCCTCGATTTCCGACCTTTTCGGAGTGTGCGATGTCTGCCATCGCGACCCCCAATCCCGCGCTCAACAACACGCTCGCTGGCGTGCCGTCACCCAACCGCTACGCCAACGGTGGTCCGCGCCCCGCGCCCGGCACGATTAATTCGCTCTTCTTCGAATCGGTTGAGAAGTTCGCTCGCCCCGACGCCGTCGTAAGCAAAGTGCGCGGCGTGTGGACGCCGATGAGTCATGCAACGATTCTCGAACGCGTACGTCGAACCGCGTTCGGGCTCGCCAAGCTCGGCGTGAAGGCGCACGACCGCGTGAGCATCTTGTCGGAGAATCGACCCGAATGGCTGATCGCTGACTACGCGTGCCTGTGCTCGATGATTACCGACGTGCCGATCTACCCGACGCTGCCGGCGGAACAGATTCCGTATTTGCTGAACGATTCAGGCGCGAAGGTGATTTTCGTTTCGACGGCCGATCAGGCCAAAAAGATTGCGGCGATTCGTCATGAAGTTCCGTCGTTGACGCACATCATCGGGTTCGCGGCGGGTAAAGAAGACGGTTGCGATTTGACGTTGGCCGAGTTGGAGGCGATGGGTGCGGCGGAAGATTCTCCCGAACGTGCGGCGCAGTTTAAGCGCGATGCACTGATGGCGAGTCCGGACCAGCTCATCACGCTGATCTACACGTCAGGCACAACGGGCAATCCGAAAGGCGTCATGCTGACGCAGGACAACCTATACAGCAACCTGATGGCCACGCGCGAGACGCTGAAAGTGTCGACGAGCGACTCATGTCTAAGCTTTCTGCCGTTGAGCCACATCTTTGAGCGCACAGGCGACTATTACCTGTTCGCCAATGGGGTGAAGATCGCGTACGCGGAATCGATCGACACGGTGCCGGTGAACATGAGCGAGATGAAACCGACGATGATGATGTCGGTGCCGCGCCTGTACGAAAAGATCTACGCTCGCGTGGTGGAGAACGCCGTTGCCGGCGGCGCGCTCAAGAAACGCATTTTTTTCTGGGCCAAGGGCGTCGGCGAGCGCTGGGCCGACGAAAAGCTGGCGGGGCGTGAACCGGGCGGATTGCTCGGCCTGCAATACAGCCTCGCCAAGTCGCTCGTGTTCTCGAAATTGCAGGAGCGTACCGGTGGCAGCCTGCGCTTCTTCGTGAGCGGCGGCGCGCCGCTTTCGCCGGATATCGCCAAGTTCTTCTATAGCGCGGGGCTGGTGATTCTCGAAGGATACGGACTCACGGAAACGAGTCCGGTGATTTCCTGCAACACGCTTGAAGCGTATCGACTGGGTACGGTGGGCCGTGCGATTGGTGGCGTGGAAATCCAGATCGCGAGTGACGGCGAGATTCTCACGCGCGGCCCGCACGTGATGAAGGGGTACTACAACAATCCGACCGCGACCGGTGAAGCGATCGACGATGGCGGCTGGTTCCACACCGGCGACATCGGCGAGTTGCACGATGGCTTCCTGAAGATCACCGACCGCAAGAAGGACATCATTGTCACCGCGGGTGGCAAGAACATCGCGCCACAACCCATTGAGAACAAACTCAAGACCAACAAGTACGTCAGTCAGGCGGTGATGATTGGCGACAAGCGAAAGTTCCCGAGCGTGTTAGTGGTGCCCAACTGGGATCAACTCGAGAAGTGGTCCGCGAGCCAAGGCATCGTGTGGACGTCGCGCGCGGAGCTGTTGGCGATGCCGACGATTCACGCGAAGATGGAGAAGGAAGTGAACGAAACGTTGAAGGGGCTCGCGCACTTCGAGATGCCGAAGAAGGTGGCGCTGTTGGAGCACGATTTCAGCATTGAGCGCGGGGAGTTGACGCCGACGTTGAAGGTGAAGCGGCGGGTGATTGATAAGACGTATAAGGGGTTGATTGATGGGTTGTATGAGGGGGGTGGGGAGGCGTAACAGAGAGTCACGGCGCCCGAACGACGATCTTCACCGTCGCTGTCAGCCGCGAAGCGGAAAATCCGCCGCCCTGTCCGGCCGTAGCGGTTACGGTGACGTTCGCGGTGCCGATGGAGTGACCGACGACCGTGCCGACACTGTCAACCGTTGCGATGCCTGCGGAATCGACGGAGAAGACAACCGTTGCCGGTGGAGCGTTTGGCGATTGTTGGGTGTGCGTCACAATGCGTGCAACGCCGCCGGGCGCGATGAGCGATTGAACGGGACTCACCGTGAGCCCCATGAGCGCCGGTGGGTCCTGTCGCTTTTGAACTGACGGCGGCGGACTGGACGCGTGCGCCTCCGCTTGGCGGGTCATCGGGTGACCGCGGGCGCGAGAGTTGGTGCAGGCGCTCAGAATGGCGATGGTCGCGAGGGAGACAAACCAGATCTGGCTCGCCGAATTTCTCACTCGCGGGCTCGGGGGCATTTTCTCGGATCTCCGCGCTCGCGCGTGGGTGTATGAGCTGATAATTTCGTCCCTGCATCACATTGGCCGAGCAAAGCGACACGTGCATTGACACTGATACGTTCGCTTACTCGCGTCTGACAACCGTCAAATGACTGCAAATCCAGAAGTAGAAGGGTCCTCGGACTCCTCCCTGACGCTTGTGCTGCTTGGTGCGACCGCGCTCGCACGCAAGTCGCCGATCGGGGAGGCTCGTGTCGTTTTAGCAAGTGGTAAGCCGCTCGCACTCTTGACCTTTCTCCACTGCGCGCCCGCGCAAACGGCTTCCCGCGAGCAGCTCTTGGAATTGCTCTGGTCGGATGCAGAACCGGAGGCTGGTCGTCACACGCTCCGTCAAACGCTGTGGTACATCAAGCGCAAAATCGGCGTCGATCCGTTGACAACGAGCGGCGATGGCGTGCGTCTCTCCGTGCCAATCACCTCCGACCGTGATGCGTTCCTGAGCGCGCTCGACGAGGACGACCCGGAACGCGCACTGCAATGTTACGCTGGCGAATTTTTCCCCGAATTCGCCGCGCCGGGCGGCGCGTCGTTCGAACACTGGGCTGATGTCGAACGGGCGCGTCTGCGTGGACTCTTTATTGGCGCCGCGTCGCGAGTAGTACAGGACCGCTTACGCAAGGGACGCGCCCGAGAGGCGCTCGTCGTGGCACGGCGCGCCATCGAACTCGCGCCGCGTCAGCAGGGTGCGTGGCGCCTCGTCCTGGAATCGTACCTGGCCGCGAACGACGCGGTCGGAGCGACCGTCGAGGCGGAGCGATTGCAGCAGTGGCTCGACGCCGACGACATCGAACCGGAAGCGTCGACAACGCAATTGCTGCGCTCCGTTCGCGCGGGCACAACTCGATCGGCGGTTTCGAGCGCGGGCCCTACCTCCGCGCCCTCGCTGCACGCTGAGTTGGTCGGTCGCGAGTCGGAATTCGCCGAGCTTGTGGCTGCGTTCGAAACGGTGCGCAAAGGTCAATCACGCCACGTGCACGTGTCGGCGCCGGCCGGATTCGGCAAATCGCGATTGCTCGACGGACTTGCGGCGCGATTACGCGCCAATCGCGCGAGGGTCATCGTTGCACGCGGCACACCGGCCGAGCGTTCACTGCCGTATGCTTTCGCCGCGCACCTGGTGTCTGCACTGGTGCAACTGCGTGGCGCAGCCGCCGTTTCACCAGATGCCGCGAGCACGTTGATCGCGTTGGCACCTTCCGCGTCGAACTATTTGCGCGCCGAGGTCGATCGCAGCACAGGTGATGACGCGTTGCGTCGGCGATCGATGGCGGTGACAGAACTCGTGGCGACGCTCGCGCACGATGCGCCCGTGTCGCTGCTGATTGATGACGTCCACTGGATTGACGCGCAGTCGCGCGTGCTGCTGGCCACACTAGCTACGCGCTCGATGGACTCGGCTTTGCTGCTGGTGACCTCGGCACGCACCAGCGACCGTTTCATCGAGGAAGCGCCCAACGCCTCGCGCATCGCCTTGAAGCCGCTGTCGCCCGACGACGTGGCGGCGTTGCTCATCAGCATCGGTGAGTTACCGGCCGAACCGTGGGCCGATGCCTTTGTTGCCGCACTGCACGCCACGAGCGCCGGATCGCCGCTCATGGTGCTTGAAACGCTTCAACTCGTCATGGAGCGCGAACAGCTGGTGTTGGTCGACAAGACGTGGCGAGTACCGAACGCCGACGCGTTGATTGCCACGCTGGGCGCGGGCATGGCGCTGCAGCAGCGCATCGCCGCGCTCAGCGGTGCCGCGCGCGACACGTTGCTGCGCCTGGCCGTGACTGGCAGTGCGGTCAACGTGGAAGAGTTGCCCGTCTTGCTGGCAGCCGACGGACGCGACGCGCTCACGCAGTTGGAAGTTCGCGGACTGGTCGCGCGCGTCGACAATTTCTGGCGCGTGGCGCATGATGAAATCGCCGAGTGCGCGATGTCGATGGCCGCTGATGCAGATCGCGTCCGAGCGAATCAGGCCGCCGCGGAATACTTGGAGCGCACGGGGCGTGATGAACTGACCCGCTTGTTGCGCGCCGCGTTCCATCGTAGTCGTGCAGGCGATCTTCCGGCGCTTGACCGCGTGTTTCTGCGCGCCGTGCGGGTTGCTGGCGCGGAGGGCGACGTGCGCGCGATGACACAACTCGGACGCGAGGCGCTCGGCGCAAACGCTACTCAAATTGACGTGTCAGCGATGGTGGATCGCGTGCCGTGGCGCGTGCGCGCTCGACCGCAACGTTGGTTCGGCGGCATCGTCGCCGTCGCGAGCATCGCCGTTATTGCCGCCGCCATTGTATCGCGCGGTAACGACGGAGCATCGGCGCGGGAGATCGGCGCAACACTCTTCATTGCGAACGAGAGTCCCAACGAGATGCTGCGATTGGATATCGACGCGCGAGAGCTGGCGCGCGGTGAACCAATCGCATTGTCCCGCGCGCGCCGTTCGCTGTTTCCAACGTCGGTGTTGAACCGATTTGGCATCTACGGCCTCATGTCATCGGGCGAGTATCTCGCCGACGGCCTGCTGTCGAAGGACGCGAGCCAAGGAATGGACCTGTTTACTGTGGCCGCCGACGGCAGCTACAAGACATTCGTCGGCGACCAACACGATCAGTCGAATCCGGTCCTGTCACCCGATGGGGCATGGGTTGCGTACCCGAGCGGCCAGTGGCACCCCTCACAACGGAGCGAGATCGCACTGCGCCGCGTTGGCGTGAGCACGTCGATCCGACTGACGGAGACCGACGAGCGCGAGTCGGGACTGGCGTGGAGCGACGATGGCTCGCGCTTGGCGTTCGTACGAATGCCGTATGCGCGCAATCAGGGCGACGCGGCAGTGTGCTGGACCACGCTCGACAAGCGCGCGGGGCGTTGTTTCCGACTGATCGATCAGCTCATTCCCTCGATGGTCGTCGCCTGGCGCGGCGATCAATCGTTGCTACTCGCTGCGTCGCGCGATGTTGACAGCCGCCTTCACCTGTTGCAACTCGACTTGCGCGACGGTTCACAGCAGGTGATCGACACTGGTGGCGTGGCGTATCGGGCCGATCCGAAAGGGCGTATCGTACTCTGTCAGTGCGTGACCAACGGTTACCCCGATGACGCCATTGTTGCGTTTGACCCAGCTGACCCCGCGCACAAATCACCGCTCACGTACCAAAACGTTCGCGTGCGGTCGCTGAACATGGTGTTGTGGGATCCGCCTCGGACCTACGTCGACTCTATACGCATTGAACGCCCGGCACACGTATACGCCGGAAAAACTCAACAACTCCGCGCGTCTGGACACCGAGCCGACGGTGGACCGCGCGGCACGCCGTCACTGCAATGGAGTTCGCTCGACCCGAATGTTGGCACCATCGACTCGCTGGGCAACCTGACTCCGCAGTTGTCCGGTCGAGTACGTGTCGTCGCCAGCGCAGGTGGATGGCGCGCCGACACGGTATCGATTCAGGTTGAGCCGTCGGGTTCGGCGTTGGCGCTCACGGAGGACTGGTCGCGCCCAATCGATTCCGGATGGATATCGTTCGGCACGCCGTCACCGACGCTTGAAGGCTCGGGATCTACGCGCACGTTGCGCACCAACGGTGATCGCCATCTCACTAGCGGCGTGATCAGCAAGGCGTCACTTGAGGCGGGCGCCGGCGCCGGTGTGTCGGTGCGCGTACGAGCGCCGATCGATACCGCGCAGTGGCAGGCCATTGCCGTCGCGCTCTTAGCAATGCCGGATCGCATGCTTGATTCGTGGATCGACAAGAAGACAGGGTACATGCCAGGTGAGTGGTTCGGCTTTATTCGGCCGCGCACGTGCAACATGCGTGCGCCGCGTGAAGAAGGTAGTGCGTACCTCGACGCGCTCGCCCTCTCCGCCGGCGCGCGCGGCGCGGCTTTTCGCACTACCAAATTGAAAGTGACCGACGGGAAGTGGCACGAGATTACGCTACAAATCATGACCGATGGTATTTGTGCGCTGGCAATTGATGGCGAGCCAGTCGCTCGCTCCGAAATTGCCGTAAGGCTCGACGCACCGTTGCGCATCATGATCGAAGGGCAATCGGTCGGCACCATCATTGACGTGGGTCACGTCGAAGCGTGGACGGGTGTCCGAAGCGGAATCCCGTGGGAGATTCTCGATACACGCCCAACAGCGTCAAAACAGTTACGCGCGTCGACTACGCGCGCTCAGATCGAGAAAGCGATACCAGCGGCGCCGAGTCTCCCGCCGAAGCAACGCTAGTCACCACTTCGGCAACCCACTGCCACTGGTCGCGCGCGAGCTCGCGACACGATCTCGGCATGGCCGCCGAGATCGGCGCGAGCACCCGGCCGCCGACGCGCACCGACCTCAACGCCTTCGCAAGGAAGGCTGCGTGCGCGTCATCCACTGCGAGTGCGTGCAGCGCATGATCGGCGAGCGGCAATAACGCGTCTGCACGCATGGGTTCGGACAACAGCACGCCGTGCACGATTTCGCCGGCAACGGCTTCGCGGCTCGCGTCGTTCGTCTCGTGAGCAGGCGCGTTGACCGCAATGCAGAACGCCTCGGTCTCGCGTTGAATGTCGCGCGCCGAAGCGCCGAGTGAACCGCACAGCGCAACGCGCCGATGTGGAGCGCTGAGATCAAGCAGCGCGGCCAGTCGCGTTGGATCGGCTAATGCCTCGGTGTGCTGTTCCGAGCCAGTCCGAGCGCCACGCGATGCCGGCGAGAAATACACCGCGCCCTCAGCGAGTGCGTAGGACGCGCCGCACACCGGACAACCGAGCGTTCCTTCCGTGAGGTGATCGCCCGCGCGCGCATGCGCAACGGTGATCAATGCCGACGGCTCGTGCGCGTTGGGACAGCGAAGCAGTTCGATGAGCTCAACGCGCACGGTGGTTTCGCGAGATCAGTTAACGGCGAAACAGTAAAACAACCCGGCACCACCGGTCGCGACCAGATTCGGCTGGCTGCAACCGCGCGAGGTGTGCGCGAAGTTCCACGAGGTTGGATTCGTGCCACCACCTTGGCGATCGAAATGCCCCATCATCGCCGCGCCGGTGTCGTGACTCATCCAGTTGCGGCAAGTCGCGTCGGCCGTGTCCGACGGCACGCGTCCGTCCATCCCGACGCCAGTGAGAATATCGTGCGTATTGGGCGTATCGCCGCGACCGTTCACAACGCCGCCCTTTTCGTTCAAACTGTTCTCCTTCGACAACTTGTTGTTGTCACTATGCAAATCGTCCACACTGGTGGCAACGACAACGCCCTTCGCATTCACCCACGGTCCTTTGCCGATGCGATCACGCGCGTGCACGACCGTCTTGCCGTCGATCGCCTGCTGCCCGAGATACGCGTGCCACGTCTTGCCCTTCACGCCGGCGGCGTCGGCGAGAATGCCGCAGTGACGATCGGCGCCGGCAAGTCCGCCCAGATTGGCACCGTCGCCCATTCCCTGACTCGTGATAAAGAAACTCATCGCTTGCACGGGTGCTTCGGCGCGTGAGGTCGGGAGCACGGACATCGCGCTGGCGAGCGCCAGCTGCGACCACAACAGGGGTGACATACGCATCGCGATCTCCTCGGCGGGACGGAACGTGGGAATGGACGCTCATTGCATGTGCGAGCGACGGATGCGCACGCGACGCGCAAGATTGTAGCGCGAGATTCAGGCGCCCGACAGCCGTACTTCGTCGACGCTCACTCGCGGCGGCCTCGTCACGGCCCAGAGCACGGCGTCGGCGACGTCGGCGGGTCGCAGCATCGCTGAGCGCGGCGGGAATCCCGGCGAGTTATCGGGATCGATCGGATCCCAGATAGGGGTATCGGTGGCGGCCGGCGACACGATGGTCGTGCGCACGCCACTCCCACGCAGTTCCTGCGCGAGCACCTCGTGCATGGCGCGGAGGCCAAACTTGGCCGCCGAGTAGGCGCCGTTACCTGCGAAGATCGTGCGATCGGCAACCGAACCGATGGTGACGATGTGGCCTGCCCGATGCGCTTTGAGATGCGGGAGCACCGCACGCAGCACGAAGAACGGCGCGATGAGATTGGCGCGCACCGACTGTTCGAATGCCACGGGGTCCATCGCGTCGAGACTGGCAAGCGGAAAAACGCCCGCGTTGTTCACGACAATAGTCGGCAGGGTACCGGCCTGCGCCAGCGACGCAATCAGCCCGGAGACGGCCGCCGCGTCGGTAACATCGCAGACGGCCGGGGTCGCGCGCGTGCCAAGCGTGTCAGCCATTTCGCGCAGTGCCGGTTCGCCGCGCGCGACGAGTAGCGTGTGCGCACCGGCCGCATGCAGCGCCTCAGCGACGGCGCGACCGATGCCTCGAGAGGCACCGGTGATCAGCGCGCGTTGACCGTCGAGCGGCAGCGAAGGCGAATGCGTCATGCCCCCTTAATACGTGTCCGACCGTCCGTGCGCCAGTCGCAGAAATTCACTGCGGGTCTTGGCGTCGTCGCGGAAGAGACCGCGCAATGACGACGTGATGGTACGCGAACTCTGCTTCTCAACGCCGCGCATCATCATGCACAAGTGGACCGCCTCAATCACCACGCCGACGCCGCGCGGCTGCAAGACTTCGTTGATAGCGTTGGCAATCTGTTCGCCGAGTCGCTCCTGGACCTGCAAGCGGCGCGCAAAGACCTCAACCACGCGCGGCAACTTGGAGAGCCCCACGATCTTCCCGTTCGGGATATAGGCGATGTGCACCTTGCCAAAGAATGGCAGCATATGATGCTCGCACATTGAGTACATCTCGATGTCGCGCACCATCACCATGTTCTCGTGCGACTCCTCAAACAGCGCGTCGCCGATCACCTCGCGTGGATCGAGTTCGTAGCCGCGGGTCAGCCAAGCGAGCGACTTGGCCACTCGACTTGGCGTTTTCAGCAATCCGTCGCGTGAAGGATCCTCGCCAATCAGCTCGAGCTGACGCCGCACGATCGATTCCAGTTCCGCGACGCGCTCTTCCGCGACGACCATATCGTCCGGATCGAGTCCAGCCAACACCGCCGCGGCCGAGCGCGCTGCGGGAATGGCGCGAATGACGCCCTTAGTGTCCTTCGTATTCGGCATAGTTCTGGTCAGTTTCCCAAAGCCTGAGTCGCACCAACCGTGCCGGCGCGACCGCCGGAGCGATGACGCGCCACATCGCGACCACAATGTTTTCCGTGGTCGGAATGATGCCCTGCATGTAGGGCACGTCGATGTTGAAGTTGCGGTGATCGGTGAGTTCGATCACGTCTCGTTCCACGATATCTCGCAGCGCGCCGAGGTCGATGACGTAGCCAGTGCGTTCGTCGATCTCTCCCTGCACGGACACTTCCAACCGATAATTGTGCCCGTGCCAATTCGGGTTGTTGCACTTGCCGAACAGGCGCGCGTTTTCCTCGTCGGAGAGCGCGGGATTGTGCACGCGATGCGCCGCGTTAAAGCGCAAGGCGCGGGTGACGGTGACGACGGGCATGCTGAACGAATGCAAATGGGGAGGGGGGAGTTCCCTTTAACAACTAAATGGCAGTACTTGGTACTTGGTACCGGTACTTGGTACTGGTA
>CBHTUR010000054.1:0-19400 GCA_966096095.1 uncultured Gemmatimonadaceae bacterium
AATCCGCGGCCAAGCAGTTACCGGTTCTGCTCAGCGAATGTTTCGCGGCCGCCCAACGCGCATGTAAAACACATGCGAGTTCATCCCCGGATTCGCGGCACCAAACGACATGTTCGACAGGTGGTGCAGCGTATAGCCGGCGGAGATCGTGGAGCCGGCACGTGTCTCCCATTCAAGCGACAGCGCTGGAGAGACCGAGAAGTTGGCCTGCGTTGCTTTGCCGTACGGCACGACGTGCGTGAAGATCGCGCCGCCCGACGTCACCGTGAACACGCCGCGCACGCGACCGGCAATCGCGCGTGACGCCTCCGCACTCAGGGGCGCAATGCCGAAGCCGTAGGAATCGTGCATGGCGTATCGGGCCAGACGCACCGGATCCGAGGCTTCGGCCGGATCGCGCGCCAACGTTGGTACGCGATTGGCCGGCGCACCGCTCGAGACGAGCATGATTGGTAGCGCTTCCACGATCCAGGTGAATTGCACTCCACCGCGCTCAAACAGCGACCGCGTGAACTGCACCCCAACCATGCGCAGCGAGCCGTCAAAGGTCTCGTTGTGCGACGCCGTTCGCGTCTGCACTGCCGCCCCCGCCCACACGTTGTATCCGGTCACCCACGGGCCGCCGGCAAACGGGAGGGGATACGATCGACGCGGCGAGGGCTCACCCACGGTGCCGCCAGTGGAATGGTCGTTCGTTTGCGCTCGCAAACAGGGTGTACAGATCAGGTAGGTAACGAAAATTACCAAAAAATGGAAAGTACGTCTGGTCATGCGGCTAGATGGGATGAGGCGCTTGTCGAGTCACAATTCTGTGCGAAGCATTCCAAACAAAATAGCGCAGCGAAACGTGCGCTATGGGTCGATCCGTGTGGCAGGTAATTGTCACCCGACTGGCCAAACTGTCACCGCACCGGAACAAGTGTTTCCGAAATACGACATATGCCTAAGCGGTTAACTACCGCTAACCGCTTGCCGATACTCGACTTCAAGCAAAGAGACCGGGCGCTGAAGCCCACTCACTTTTCCGACGAGCATATCATGATCCGTTCGCTGTCACTGTCGCGCAAGCTCATGGCCTTGGGGCTCATTGGCGTCACGTCGACATTGATTACCGGAGTTGCGGGCTATCGCGGGTTGTCCCAGTTAGCAACATCAACCAGTCGGCTCGAGCGCGCGGTGCAGTCGCAGCGCAGCCAGATGATGGCGGATATGTATCACGATGGGCTGCGCGGTACGACGGCCTTAGCTCGACTTGATGCACAGAACGCGCGTACAACCGATCGCGACGCGCTCGTCAAAGAAGCGACCGAGAATGGTGCCACGATGCTCGCCTCGATCGACTCCGTCCGACTGAAGTCGCCGGACTCACTGAGTCGAGCGATGGCGGAAGAGGTTCGCCCCACTGTCGTGGAGTACACCGCGCTGGCATCGCAAATCGTCTCGGGCGCCTTTCGCGGCGATACCGCGGTTCAGCATCAGGCCGCGCAGCTTGAGCTCACCTTTAAGAAGCTCGAAGAACAGCTTGGAGCGTTAGGCGATCGCGTCGAAAAGAGTGCAACCGAAACTACGGTTGCGGCCAACGCGCAAGCGACGTCCGTCAAATTGCAGCTCACGATTGTCGCGCTACTCGCCATCGTCGTGCTAACGCTCGTGGCGCGCGCCATCATTAAGGCCATTCGCGCACCCATCACGCTGATGGCGTCCCATGCACAGCGCATGGCCGAGGGAGATTTCTCCACCGAAATGGAGTTCGAAGCCGCCGACGAGATCGGCACGCTGGCTGAGTCTTTCCGGTCTGTGACGGCGTTCGCGCGTGACGCAGCGGCCGCCGCCGATGCAATCAGTCGCGGCGATCTCTCGCGCCAGGTCACGCCGCGGTCGGCGCAAGACACGCTCTCCCACAGTGTGAATCGCTCGGCCAACGCGCTCCGCGCCCTCGACGCGGAAATCACCACGCTCATCGAATCGGCGAAGGTCGGACAACTGCATCGCCGCGCCGATATGACGGGACTCGAAGGCGCGTACAAGCACATGGTAGGCGGCATTAACGCCATGCTCGATGCCACACTCGAGCCCATCGAAGATGCGACGAAGGTCCTCGATCGAGTCGCCCGGCGCGATTTGCGTGTCCGCGTCACGGGAGAGTACAAGGGTGACCATGCCAAGCTCACGACCTCGCTGAACACGACCCTCGATCAGCTCGAAACTGCGTTGCGCGAAGTGTATGTGGCCTCTCAAGAGGTGACGGCGGCGGCCGATCAGATTGCCTCAGGCAGCCAGTCGATGGCCGAAGGGGCGAGCGAGCAGGCGAGTTCGCTCGAGGAGATCAACGCCAGCTTGCAGGAACTCAATTCGCTGGCGCGCGAAGGCGCGAAAGAAGCCAATGGCGTGCGCACGATGGCCGACGGCGCGCAGCTCACGGCCAAGGCCGGTAGTGAGCAGATGCATCGTTTGAACGACGCGATGCTGGCCATTCAGGCCTCGGTTGGTGAAACGTCGAAGATCATGCGCACGATCGACGAGATTGCCTTCCAGACGAACTTGCTGGCGCTCAACGCGGCCGTCGAAGCGGCGCGAGCGGGTGATGCGGGTCGCGGATTCGCAGTCGTCGCTGACGAAGTTCGCTCGCTCGCCATGCGCAGCGCCGATGAAGCGAAGCGCTCAGCGCAGGTGATCGAACGCTCGATGGCCGATGCGGCGAAGGGCGTCGAATTGAATCAACTCACGCAACAGCAGTTCGCGGAAATCGCGAGCACGATCGGGAAAGTCACCGTGGCCATGCAGGCCATCGCCGACGGGAGCGCGCAGCAGGCGGAAGGCATTCGACAGATTCTCGCCGGCACCGATCAGATGAACATCGTGACCCAACATGCAGCGGCCAACGCGGAAGAATCGGCCGCGGCGGCGCAGGAACTGACCAGTCAGGCCGAGTCGCTGCACGACATGGTTGGTCAGTTTGAAGTCGACTTCGGTCAGGATCAGCCGCGCGGCCAGTCGTTTCAGCACGCGCCGACGTACGAGGAGAGCTGGGAAGATTCGGAGGAACTGGCAGGCGTGTAGCGAGTGAACTGGGGGCGCGGATAACGCGAGGCCGCGCCCCTCTTTACCTTTCGGCTGTCGTCTGTTGCTGTCGTCTGCGGCGTGCGGTCACGTTCACGCAGCGACGCGCTAAACCACACAGCTCATGCCCGCGTCCCCCCAAGAACTCGCTACGCTCGAAGGCGCTCGTCAGGACCTGCTCATTGTGCACCGCGCACTGCTGGCGGTAGAACGGGTCCGCTACGAAAAGGCGCGTGGCCGGATAGCCAACAACAGCGCGTTTCTGCAACTCGTCATCAACGACCCGTGGTTCGAGTGGCTTCGACCGATGGCGCAGTTGGTCATCATGATCGACGAGCGCACCAGCGACAAGAAAGCGCCGCTCGAATCTGACGAGGCGGTTTCACTGCTCGCAAAGGCGCGCGGGCTACTCCGCGCCGACGCCGAAGGCGACACCTTCCAACGTCTGTACTATCAGGCGGTGCAATTCTCGCCTGAGATGGCGGTCATCGCGCGCAAAGTCGCCTCAAAGCACAGCTGAGGACTCGGCAAATCGCTCGGCCCAGTGCGTCGGCACGGGAGAAGATTCGACGTCTTTCTCCGCTGTTGGTCCCTGCCAGACTGGACCACGGCCGTACCGGTCGTCATCGTTAAGGGATGCGGGGCGTCGCGTCGCCCCGCGCACGGGTTTGCCACGGCCGCGACGACGCGGCCTCTCAGTCCCTTCCGGGCACCATCCGTATGCGCGCTGCGTTCCATCGTGCCGCTCTGTACCTGTTCGTTGGCGCACTCGCGCTGGGCGCGAGTTGTGCCCGTCTCGGACAGGGCGGCGGCAGCGAACTGCGAACCGCGTTTGCCAGACCCGATGGGGCAAAAACGGACGGCGCGAAGTCGGAGCTCGCGAAGTCGGAGGCTGCGCGCGCGGCGACTTTCGCTGAAGAGTTTGACGCGCTGTGGACGCGCTTCGACGAACTGTATCCGTCATTCGAATACAAGCGCGTTGATTGGGCCGCTCAGCGTTCCCTTTATCGCTACCGCGCGCAACATGCGCGATCGCAAGCCGAATTCATCGCGGTCGCGCGCGAGATGCTCGAGCCGCTGCGCGATTTGCACGCGTACTTCATCGACCCGCGTGGCCAGGCGGTGCCGACCTATCGTTCCACGCACGTGGCGAATTTCGACGAAACACGCTGGCGTCGCGCGATGCGCGACGTGGGGTACGTGCAACGAGCCGATGGCGTCGGCGATGCGAGCATCGGCGGCTACGGGTACCTGTTCATCTCCCGTTGGAACGGCGCGGGCGACGTGGCCGCACTCGATCTTGCGCTGGCGCGTCAGCGCGATTTGCCGGGGCTGATTATCGATCTCCGCGCAAACGGCGGTGGCAGCGACGCCTCGGCGCTGGCGCTCGTTTCGCGCTTCACGACGCACACGTTTACCGCGTCGTATGTGCAGGTGCGCAACGGCCCGAAGGTCAACGATCTCGAGCCACCAACGGCACGCACGGTCTCGCCGCGCGGCACATGGCAGTACACCCGCCCCGTGGTGCTGATCACCGGACGCGGTGGCTTCAGCGCCACTGAAAGCTTCGTTGCGGCGATGCGCACGTTGCCTCATGTCACCATTATCGGTGACACCACCGGCGGCGCGTCCGGCAATCCGGCCACGTTTGCGCTCGGCAACGGCTGGTCCTACACGGTGCCGCAGTGGTTCGAACTCGGACCTGATCGTCAGCCAATTGAATGGCGCGGCGTCGCACCCGAGATTCCGATGCCGTGGATGCCGTCGTTGTACGATCGTGATCGCGATCCACTCATCGACGCGGCCGTGGGACTGCTCGGCGAACTCAACGGCGTTTTTCGCATCGCACCATCAGGTAACGACTCGACAAACGGCAGCGGGCCCGCCGGATCGCGTGGAAATCCGAGGGGCAACAATCGGGGCAGCGCCCGCGGCAACAGTCGCGACAGCACTCGTGACAGCACTCGTGACAGCACCCGCTTAAACAATCGGGGTGGAGTGGGCGGCGCGTTATAACCGCTGGCTTCCGCGCGTGCGCGGCGCGAATTTCGTGGCATGACATCTCAGTCCCATCATTCCGTTTCGGACGTCGCCAATCAGCCCGTGTGGGAAGATGGGCAGTGGCAGTCATTGCCAGTGTTACGCGAGACGATCGACGCGGACACCTGCGTAATCGGGATTGGTGGATCGGGGCTCACGGTCATTGAAGAGTTGCTGGCACGCGGTCAACGCGTAGTGGCAATCGACGCAGCCGATGTCGCCGCTGGTGCGGCTGGTCGAAACGGTGGATTCCTGTTGGCGGGTGCGTACGACTTCTTTCACGATGCCGTGCGTCTGCACGGACTCGATCGCGCGCTGTCGATCTACCGAGCCACGCTTGGCGAGATTCGGCGCATCGCTGAAGCGGCGCCCGGCACGGTGCGTTTTGTCGGCTCGCGACGACTGGCCGAGTCGTCCTGGGAAATCGATGACTGCCGCGCGCAGCTTGCGGCGATGACCAGTCACGGTCTCGATTGCGAATGGCGCGAAGACGCTGACGGTGTCGGTCTCTTTCTGCCGGCCGACGCCTCGTTCAATCCGCTGGCTCGTTGTCGCATCCTGGCGCGCAGAGCGGTCGACGGCGGCGCCCGGCTGTTTGCGCGCACTCCGCTGCAAGAACTCGACGGCACAACGGTGGTTACACCGCAGGGCATTGTGCGCGCGCAGCGCGTGATCGTGGCCCTCGATGGCTATCTCGAACGGGTGCTTCCGGAATTGGGCGGCCGAGTGCGCACCGCACGTCTGCAAATGCTGGCCACCGCGCCGACCAACGAGCGCCGTATTCCGTGTCCGATGTACTACCGCGAGGGATTCGAATACTGGCAGCAGACCGCCGACGGCGCCGTTGCGCTCGGCGGATTCCGCGACAAGGCCGGAGAAAGCGAATGGAGCTTTGATGCGACGCCCACGGCGCCGGTGCAGGAGATGTTGGAGACGTTTCTGCGCGATACGCTCAAGGTTCGCGCACCCATCACGCATCGTTGGGCGGCCTGTGCGGGCTACTCGGATAACGGGCTACCCGTGATTGGTGAGATTCGCCCGAATATCTTCGCCATTGGCGGCTACAGCGGTACCGGCAACGTGATCGGCGCGCTGTGCGGCCGCGCGATTGTGGCGCTCGCGATCGAGGGAAATCGTGCGCCGGCGGAGGCGCTGGTCGGCGCGTTGCAGTAGGACAACGGTAACGACCGCGCCGGTGGCTCACGCCTACGTGTCGGCGGGGTAGATTGTCGCATGCTTCTGAATTGGCCCACCGATCTTCGTCCGTCGTGGCGCGCTCTCGGCACCGTCGCGCTCCTGCTTAGCGCTTCGCTGCGTCCGTTTACCAGCGTGGCCGCGCAAAGTGGTGCACGGGGCACCGTGCAACCGCCGCCAGCCGGTCGCGGCGTGCCGATGAAGCCCGATCTCTCCAAGCTTCCAAAAACTCCAAAGGTTCCGACGACGTTCGAAGGGCTGTTTGCTGAGCGCGACGCGCGGGCCACGAACGCGTTGGAGTATCTGTCCTGCATGCAGGCGACGATCAACGCGCTGCGTTCTGGGCAGCTTGGAAAGGTGCCAACCGACTGGTCGATCACCTGCATTAAGCAGGGCAAGGAATGGCGCGGGGTGTTCGGCTCGCTGACCGACGACGGCATTGCCGTGCGTTTGCAGTACGCCCTGCGTGCGGACCGCGGTGTGATAACGAGGGATGCGATCGATACGGCGAGGGTGAGTGGCACCGCTCGCGCCCTGTTGCGCGGCCTGTCGGCGCCACGACCGGGTGGCGGAAAATATCCGATCATTCCCATCGCACTGCCGCAGAACAAGTTCGTGGAAGTATGGTTTGTGGCCGCGAACGACAATGCCGCACGCGCAGTCGTCGGCGGCGACTCGCTGATTCAGATGAACGCCGAGGGTACGCGTGAACTCGGACACATCAAAGCGACCTCGCCGATTCGCACTCTCGAGGTGACACCCTCGGCCACGTCGTGGACGTTGGAAAGTCTGGAAGAGCGCATCCCGAGTGTCAGCGAGATGATGGCGGCACACGCCGCGCTCACCGTGGTGCCGGAGGTCCGCGTACGTACGCATCAGTACGATTCCATCATCAGGCGTGGAGCGTCGGGTTGGACGCACGTCCATCGATGAGCGCACCGCTTAACATCCGACGCGCAGTGGCGGCCGACGTGCCGTTGATTCGCGAGCTCATCGAAGGCCTCGCCACGTACGAGCGACTGCGGCATGAGTGTGTCGCCACTGACGAATTGCTGCGCGCGTCGCTGTTTGGCGATCGGCCGGTGGCGGAGGTTGTGATCGCCGAGTGGAACGGCGAGGCAGTCGGTTTTGCGCTCTTCTTTCACAACTACTCCACGTTCTTGGCGCGGCCGGGCATTTACCTCGAAGATCTGTTTGTTCGACCGGAGTTCCGCGGGCACGGCATTGGGAAAGCGCTGCTGCAACATTTGGCGCAACTTGCCGTCGCGCGCGGCTGCGGTCGTCTGGAGTGGTCGGTGTTGGACTGGAACGAGCCGGCGATCGGATTTTACAAATCGCTCGGCGCGAGGGCGCAGGATGAGTGGACGGTCTATCGCGTCACTGGTGACGCGCTGGTGACTCTGGCACAGGCTAAGGAGAACTTGAGCGATGCGTAACAACGAAGGCTTCGAACAGCCGATTTCCCGTCGACACGCGTTGCAGATGCTGGCGGCGGGCGTAGCGACCGGCTCGGTATTGCCGCGATTGGCTGAGGCGGCAAGCAGTGAGCGGCGTCGCATCAATCACATTGGCTTGCAGCTCTACACCGTGCGCAGCGCCATGGCGAAGGATGTCGAAGGCACGATTGCCGCGGTGGCGAAGGCCGGGATCACCGAGCTGGAATTCGCCGGCTATTACAACAAGCCGGCCGACTGGTGGCGCAACCTGATGAAGCAACACGGACTCACGTCGCCGTCGACGCACATTGGACTGCCGAAGACCGACGCCGAGTGGGAGCCGCTCTTCACCATGTCCAAACAGATGGGGCACGAGTGGGTGATTGTGCCGTCGTTCGGTGCTGAATATCGCGGCGAGGGCGGTTACAAGAAGTTGGCTGATCGCCTCAACAGCAGCGGCGAGATGGCGAAAAAATTTGGCCTCAAGATGGGTTACCACAATCACAATGCCGAATTCGCGCCAGCTGCGGGCGGACAAAACGGCATGGAAATTCTGCTCGCCAACACCGATCCGTCGCTGGTCGATTTTGAGCTCGATTTGTACTGGGCGGTGAAGGCAGGCGCCGACCCACTCGCGTTCATCAATGCGCATCCCAAGCGCATTGCTTGCGTGCACGTCAAGGACGCGGGCCCGGCGCCAGAGATCGCGATGATGGATGTTGGCGCAGGCACGATCAACTTCAAACAGCTTCTCGACGCCGGCCGGAAGGTCGGACTCAAGCACTGGTTTATTGAGCACGATAATCCGGGCGACGCGATCGCCTCGATTACGGCGAGTGCGGCGGCGATGAAGAAGCTGTGACCAACGCGATGGACCCGGTGGCGACGGCGTATAATCAGTGGTCGGCCACGTACGACGTCGACCACAATCGGACGCGTGATCTCGATGCGCGCGTGCTGCGCGACGCCGGGTTGCCGATGGTGGGCGCGCGCGTGCTGGAGATTGGCTGCGGCACGGGGAAGAACACCATCTGGATTGCCGAGCACGCGACCGCCGTGACGGCGCTGGATTTTTCTGACGAGATGCTGGCGCGCGCGCGTGCGCGCGTCACGGCGTCGCACGTGCAGTTCGTGTCGCACGACGTTCGCGAGCGCTGGCCCGTTGCCGATGCCAGCGTCGATGTCGTGATCGGCAATCTCGTGCTCGAGCATGTGGCCGACGTCGCCGCCGTTTTTCGGGAAGCGTACCGTGTGCTCCGGGCGGATGGGGTCTGCTATGTGGCAGAGCTGCATCCGTATCGCCAATGGCGCGGAGGTCAGGCCCACTTTACGACCGCTGACAGCGGTGTCGTCGTGCACGTGCCCGCGTTTGTGCACAGCGTCAGTGAATTCGTGAACGCGGCGACGCGTGCGGGGCTCTCGGTCGCGTTGCTCGGCGAGCATCTTGAGGAGGACGCGGCGGCCGACGCGTTGCCGCGGTTGTTGACGTTGCAGATTGTCAAACGCGCTTAGTCGGTCCTTCGGGGCGCCCTCAATCACTCCACCCAGACACGCCATGCGTCGCGCTCTACTGCTCTCCCTGTTGCTCGCCGGTCCGCTTCATGCGCAGCGAGCTCCCATCGCGCCCGCGGTCCGATCGTTCGTGCGCTACGATACGACGGTGTTGGCGATTACGAACGTGCGCGTGATCGATGGTACGGGCGCGCCGGCGCGTGACGGGCAGACGGTCGTGGTACGCGATGGCAAGATCGTCGCACTCGGCGCCGCAGGCAGCACAGCGGTGCCGGCGGGCGCGCAGGTGATTGACGGCAGTGGCAAGAGTGTCATGCCCGGAATGGTGATGGTGCACGAACATCTGTTTTATCCCACCGGGCCCGGCGTCTACGGCAATCTCACCGAGAGTTTCTCGCGGCTGTATCTCGCTGGCGGTGTGACCTCGATGCGCACCGGCGGCAACATGAACGGCTACAGTGAGTTGAAAATCGGGAAGTCGATTGCAAAGGGCGAGAAAGTTGGGCCGTGGATTGACGCCACCGCGCCATATCTCGAAGGTCCGGGCATGAACTTCGGGCAGATACGTGAGCTGTCCGATAGTGTCGATGCGCGCAAGCACGTTGAGTACTGGGCCGATCAGGGCGCGACGTCGTTCAAGGCGTACATGAACATCACGCGTGACGAGCTCAAGGCGGCGACCACCGCTGCGCACAAACGCGGGCTCAAAGTCACGGGGCATTTGTGCTCTGTGACGTATCGTGAAGCGGCCGATGCCGGTATCGACGATCTTGAGCACGGCTTTTTCGCGATGAACGACTTCGTTCCTAACAAGCCGGCGGACAAGTGCGTCAGTCGCGGCGGTGCGGCCCAAAGCACGATGGCGGCGCTCGATCCGAACGCACCCGACGTGCAGGCGCTGTTCAAATATTTGATCGATCACAAAGTCGCGGTGACGTCCACGCTGACGATTTTCGAGACGTTCACGCCCGGGCGCCCTCTGCCGCCAGGCATCGATGTGCTGACGCCGTCGCTCAAAGAGGAGTTCGAGCGTCGCTTTGCGATCACCGCCAAGAACACGCAGTCGCCGTATCTGTCAGCCTTTCCCAAAGATATGGCCATGGAGCGCGCCTTCGTGAAGGCGGGCGGTACACTCATCGTGGGCACCGATCCAACCGGTGGCGGCGGGGTGATTCCGGGCTATTCCAATCAGCGCGCGCTCGAGCTGTTGGTTGAAGCGGGATTCACCCCCGTCGAAGCCATCAAATTCGGCACGCTCAACGGCGCGAACTTTTTGGGACGCGGTGCGGTGGTCGGTTCGCTCGTGGTGGGTAAGCAGGCCGATCTGCTGCTCGTCGATGGTAACCCGGCGGTAAACATCGCCGACGTGCGAAAAGTCAGCGTGGTGTTTAAACAAGGCGTGGGCTACGACCCGGGCAGCATCATCGAGTCGGTGAAGGGCAAAGTGGGGTTGTGGTAGGGCGGGGACGAATCGTAGCTTCGCGAATCTCTTCCTTCAGGCGGTCTATGCGCATCATTCGCAGCCCGTTCCCCGATATCGCGATTCCGAATACCGCGCTCGTGCCGTTCATCATGCAGCGCGTGGCCGATCTGCCCGACAAAGTCGCGCTCCTCGCGCCCGATACCGGGCAGTCGTACACATACGCGCAACTTGAGCGCGCGGTACGACAGGTCGCCTGCGGTTTGCACGCGCGAGGAATTCGCAAAGGCGATGTGGTGGGTATTGTTGCCCCGAACACACCCGACTTCGCCGTGGTGTTTTACGCGATCACCACGCTTGGTGCAATCTGCAGCACGGTGAATCCGATCGCGACGGCGGAGGAAATCGGCGCGCAGTTCGCCGACTCAGAAGCGCTGATGCTGTTCACGGTACCGGCCCTGTTCGAGAAGTGCGAGGCGGCATCGCGACTCGCAAGCACCGTGAAGGAAATTGTGGTGTTTGGTGAACACGACGGCGCGGTGCCGTTCGCCGAGTTCTTTCAGCACGGGGAACAGCCGCCGTTTGTTGAGATCGATCCGTACAACGATGTCGCCGTGTTGCCCTACAGCAGCGGCACGTCGGGCGTGCCGAAAGGTGTCATGCTCACCCATCGCAATCTGGTGGCGAACGTCTGCCAATCGCGCGCCGGCGGCGACATGCTGCGCGAGGACGACGTCATTGTCGGTGTGCTGCCCTTCTTTCACATCTACGGCATGGTTGTCATCATGGGCTTCGGGCTCGTGCAAGGCACAACCATCGTCACGATGCCGCGCTTCGAACTGGAAACGTTTCTGCGCGTCATCCAGGACCAAGGCGTAACCTACGCGAACATTGTGCCACCCATTTTGCTCGGCATCGCAAAACATCCGGCGGTTGCCAACTATGACTTGAGCAAGGTGCGCGGTCTCTTCAGCGGTGCTGCGCCGTTGGGCGAAGATCTGGTGCGTGCTGTTGAAGCGCGACTGCCCGGTGTGATTGTGCGTCAGGGCTACGGACTCACCGAAACGAGTCCGGTGACCCACTATCATCCAATCTTCGGTGATCGCGTGACGCCCGCCTCGGTTGGCCCGCTCATTCCCAACACCAGCGCGCGACTGGTCGATCCGACCACGGAGCAAGACGTTGCCGTAGGCGAGCGCGGCGAGCTGTGGCTACACGGCCCACAGGTCATGAAGGGCTATTTCAACAAACCCGAGGCCACCGCCGCGTGTCTCTCGCCCGATGGCTGGTTTCGCACGGGCGACGTGGCCGTTGTCGACGAAGACGGATGGTTCCAGATCGTTGATCGCGTGAAGGAGCTCATCAAGTACAAAGGCTTGCAGGTGGCGCCCGCGGAACTCGAAGCGCTGTTGCTGGGCCATCCGAGCATTGCCGACGCGGCTGTGATTCCCATTCCGGACGATGACGCCGGCGAAATTCCAAAGGCGTATGTCGTGCCGCGCTCCCAGATCTCGGCCGAAGCCGTGATGGAGTACATCGCCGAGCGCGTGTCCCCATACAAGAAGGTGCGTCAAGTGGAGTTCGTGGACGCGATTCCCAAATCGCCGTCGGGGAAAATTTTGCGGCGTTTCCTGGTCGAGAGGGAGCGTCAGCGCGCGGCTGCTGCCGCTGCGGTCGATAAGCTCGCATGATGCGAACGGTGTGTCGCGGGATCGCGCTAATGGCGATGTGCCTCGGGTCTGCCGGGTACGCGCAGCCCGGTGCGCGGCGCTTCACCACCACATCGCCATGCACCGACGCGCAGCAACGCGCGGGCTGTTTGATCGTGCTCGGCGCTGGCATGCCTGTGCCCGATCCGGAGAACAGTGGACCGGCGTATGCAGTGGTGTTTGGAAATCGCACGTTCATTTTCGACGCTGGCGCCGGCGTCATGCGTCGAATGGCGGCAGCCGGACTGCCAATCGACGGCGCGACGGGCGTGTTTCTGACGCACTTGCACAGCGATCACACGCTCGGGCTCCCCGACCTGCTGATGACCACATGGGTCATGGGACGTCGCGAGCCGATGCTGGTCATCGGACCGCCAGGAACGGGGTCGATGGTTGGGCACATCATGTCAGCGTGGTCGGAAGACATGCGCGTTCGCACCGACGGGTTGGAGAAGCTGCCGGTAAAGGGCCGCGGCGTATCCCTCAAGGAAACGAGCGGCGGTGTGCTCTACGACAGCGCTGGCGTGAAAATCACGGCAATCCGCGTCCCGCACGGTGTCTGGAAAGTCGCGCTCGCGTACGTCATCAAGACACCCACGCGGACGTTCGTGCTATCCGGCGACACCGCCCCCAGCAAGGCGCTGACCACGGCTGCGATCGGTGCCGATGTGCTGGTTCATGAGGTGTATCCGGGCGTGCGGCTCAAGGCCGAGAATCGTCCCGGCGGCGACGCCTGGCCGTCCTACATGCGCACCGTGCATACGAGCGATGTCGAAGTGGGCGCCATCGCCCTCAAGGCGGGGGTGAAGCAGCTCGTGCTGTCGCATATTGTTCGCATGGGCGGCACGGACGACGAACTGCTCGCGGGCGTGGCTCGCGGCGGCTATCGCGGCCCAGTGCGTATCGCCAAAGATCTCGACGCGTATTAGCAACCGTTACCCTCCGACTCCTCCAACATGTCTCCACTCGGCATTGGCTTTATCGGCTCCGGCTTCAACGCGCGCTTCCACATGCAGGGCATGCGCTTTGTGCGCGACTGCGACGTGCTGGGAGTGTGGAGTCCGAATGCCAAGAACGCGGCGTCGGCCGCCAAGTATGCGCGTGAGCTCGATGTCGGCGCGTGCCGTCCGTACAAGAGCATCACCGACATGGTCGCCGATCCGGCCATCGATGCCATCTGGCTCAACGGTCCGAATCAGGCGCGCATCGAGAACGTCGAAGAAATTTGCGATGCGGTGAAGAGCGGCAAAGGTACGCTCAAAGGCATTGCGTGCGAAAAGCCATTGGCGCGCACCGTGGCCGAGGCGAAGCAAGTGCTCAAGATGGTCGAATCCGCAGGCATCATGCACGGCTATCTCGAAAATCAGTATTTCGCGCCGCAAGTGGCCACGGGGCATCATCTCATTTGGAAGCGCGGTGCGGCCAGCACGGGCAATCCGTATCTCGCGCGCGCGGCCGAGGAGCACAGTGGGCCACACATGCCGTGGTTCTGGAACGGCATGCATCAGGGCGGCGGCGTGTTGAATGACATGATGTGCCACAGTCTGCTCGTGGTGCGCCAACTGTTGTCGCCGCCGGGCGCACCGTTGTCGCAACTCGTGCCCAAGCGCGTAACGGGACAGATCGCGTCGCTCAAGTTCACGCGCAAGGAGTACGCGGCGCAGCTGAAGAAAACAATGGGCGTCGACTACCTCAAATCGCCGTCAGAAGATTTCGCGAGCGTGACGGTGGAATTCGAAACGCCCGACGGTCGCATTGCGATCGGTGAAGCGACAACGAGCTGGAGCTTTGTTGGCCCCGGCTTGCGCCTGAGCGCCGAACTGTTGGGGCCCGAGTACTCGATGAAGTGGAATTCACTCGAGAGTGGACTCGATTTGTTCTTCTCGCGCGCGGTGAAGGGCAAATCGGGCGAGGATATTGTCGAAAAGCAGAACGCCGAAGTCGGACAGATGCCGGTCGTCGTGAACGAAGCGATCGCGTACGGCTACGAAGCCGAAGATCGCCACTTCGTGCGCGCGTTTCAGGGTAAGGAAACACCGGCGCTCACGTTCCACGACGGGCTCGATGTCGTGAAGCTGCTGATGACGGCGTACATGAGCGCGGAGCAGGGGAAGACGCTCGAATTTCCGGCGCGCGGGTTGGACAAATTCGTGCCGCAGGTGGCGCAGGGAACGTGGCAGCCGCGGTGAGTGTTGATGGTCGGGTGCGGGCGGACTTTAAGTGATCGGTTGTCAGTTTGAGTTGTCAGTTGTCGGTGTGTCAAATACCGACAACTGAAAACTCATACTGACAACTGAAAACTTAAAGCAGTTCGTAGTACAAAACTCGTTCAACGCGCGCGTTCGCCACACGCGCTCATCGCGCCAACGGCCTCCACGCCGGCTGGCTTCCCTCCCACAGCGTCTCGACCGTTCCATCCGTAACGGTTAGCACCATGACCCGCGCCGGTGACTTGTAGTCCCGCGCGGTGAACGCAATGAAACGTCCGTCGGGCGACCACGCGGCATCGTTCAGGCCAACGTTTTGTAGCGACGTGAGTTGAACGAGCTGCGTGCCATCTGGATTTACGCGGTAGAGCTGGCAGTACGCTCCACTGCATCGGCTGAAGACAATGCGGAGGCCATCAGGTGACCACGTTGGTCGCCCGATCGTACCGCCATTCGTCGATACCAATTCAGTGTTCTCTGAGCCATCGACGTTCACGATGCGCAATGTGTGATAGCCGTCGTCGCCGCTCAGTCCGACGTACGCGATCCGCTTGCTGTCGGGGGACCACGCGGCGCCTGTGGCGCGATTGGCGATCGAGCGCCGCATAGACCCGTCGTTGCTGGCCACCAGAAGCGCCCCCTCGTACCAAGCGTCGCCGGATGTCATCGCGACAGCGCGTCCGTCGGGCGACCACGCTGGCGCGGAAACCCCTCCGATTTCGCCGTCGGTGCCAACGCCGCCAAAAAACGCCAACGACTCGTCGCCGCCACTCGACTTCACCGCGTAGATGCTGGCGATGGAGTTGCCGCTACCCGGCCACCGAGTGAACGACATCGAGGAACCGTCTGGGAGCCACGCAGGCTCAGCGTCGGCGCCGGGGCCCAGCGTGACGCGTGATGCATCGCCCGTCCACCGCCGCGTGTAGATGTTGTTGTCACGCACATAGGCCAGTGTGAGCGACTCACAGACACAGGTGCGAACGCGAAAGGTTGCGACAATGGCGCCGTAGCTCGCAACGACTTCCTGCGTTCCTTCTGCGGCGCCGAGCGTCCACGCGCCAGCGTACGCCGCACCATTGAAGTCCGTCGTCGCTGCTGAATCGACCAGCGCACCGCCGCCGGCGGTCACGCGAAATGCGACGCGCGCGCCTGAGACCGGATTGCCGAATCGATCAACGAGCAACACGCGCAACACATCGCTTACGGCGGCCCGAGTGGCCGCGAACGTGCGTTGAGCGCCAATGACGCGCAACTCTGCCGGCGCGCCGTGTTCCGCAAGGACGACGAACGATGCCTCCGAGGAGGAGTTCCAGGTCGTCGCGCGGAGCTGCTGCGCCGCGGCGACTTTGCCAAGGTGCCAGCGACCAGCGCGCGCAATACCATCGCTACCCGTGCGCACCGTCGCGTGCTCGACGCTTCCTTCACGATCGGCCCGGAAGTACACGAGCACATCTGCTGCAGGCGTCCCATCAGCGAAGTGCGCAAACACGACCGCTTCGCCGCCTGCGTCGCTATCGACTTGACCGGTGAAGAGGGTGGCCGATCGCGGCGTGAGCAATACCGCATCGCGCGCGTCAGGATTCAACCTCGTCGTCGTAACCGCGTCTGTTCCGGTAGCGCAGCCCGACAGTATTGCGCTGAAGTACGCACATGCGAGGGCCGCTCGGATCGCCGTTCTTCGCTGCGAGACCGTTCGCTTCGTCACTCTGCTGCACATCGTCCTGTCTCCCTTGAGCAAACCCGATTGGTGCACTACTGTCGGTCGGCACGACTGGTGGGCCGGCACTTTCTCTTCGAACGTCGCGCAGCGCCACAGAGTACACACCGAATCCGGGAAACAGGGGCCACACTTGTGGGCGAAGCAGGTACGGCGATGGAATCAGACCCCGAGCTCGACCTCGCCGACCTGCTCCAGGCCGTCGCGCGCGGCGAACGCGACGCGCTCAACGCGATTTTCCCGCTGGTGTACGCCGAGCTCAGTGCGCTCGCACATCGGCAGCGTCAGCACTGGGACGGCGACCTGACGCTCAACACAACCGCACTTGTTCACGAGGCGTTTCTCAAGTTTTCCGCGAATAAGAACGTCTCAGCCACCAGCCGGGAACACTTTTTTGCGCTGGCCGCTCGAACCATGCGGCATGTGCTGTGCAACTACGCCCGCGACCGACAACGCGACAAACGCGGCGGCGGAGCTGTTCACCTTCCGCTCGAGGACGTGGAAGCGACGCTGATGATCGATCTTCCCGCTCGCGACGTGGCGCTGCTGGAAGCACTCGACGAGGCAATGACGCGTCTCGAGCAGATTGCGGAACGGGCGAGCCGCGTGGTCGAATGTCGTTTCTTCGGCGGGATGACCGTCGAGGAGACGGCCGCTGCACTCTCGATGTCGGAGCGAACGGTGAAGCGTGACTGGAATTTTGCGCGGGCCTGGCTGCGCCGAGAGCTCGATCACTCCGTTACCTCAGACCACGCAACCGATGCCTGATCGCGGAGAGCAGCTCGCCGAGTTGCTTGATCAAGCCTTGGCGCGCGCCGAGGGAGAACGGGCAGATTTTGTGCGACGCGTCGCCAACGGCGACGCGTCGTTACAGCGCGAGCTTGAGTCGCTCCTCGCTGCGCACCACCAATCGGGTGAATTCTTCGACAAACTCGCCGCGCAGATCGTTGCACCAGGTGTTGCCGCCATGACCAGCACGATGGATCGAATCGCGTCGGCGACGCTCGCAACGGAACTCAGCGGCGCGTTGCGCGACCGATACCGCATCGATCGTGAGCTAGGTGGCGGAATGAGCCGAGTGTTCCTGGCGCATGAGGTTCAGCTCGGGCGAGCGGTTGTGATCAAAGTGCTGCCACCGGAGCTCTCGGCATCGATGAGTGCGGAGCCGTTCGATCGCGAAATCCAACTCGCCGCGCAGTTGCAGCATCCGCATATCGTGCCCGTGCTGACCAGCGATTGGGCCGGCCGACTGCGTTACTTCACGATGCCGTTCGTGGATGGCGAGTCTCTCCGTGCGCGTCTCAAACGCGAAGGGGCGCTTCCGCTCCGCGACGCGCTCACGATTTGGCGAGATATCCTCGAAGCGCTCGCGTACGCACATGCGCGTGGCGTGGTACATCGCGATATCAAGCCCGCCAACATTCTGCTTTCGGCGCGTAGCGCGATGGTCACCGATTTTGGCGTGGCGCACGCGATTGAAGCAGCCACTGGCGCCGCGACGAGCGCACACAATGGCGTTGTTGGGACGCCGGCCTACATGGCGCCGGAGCAGCTTGGTTCGGCGAGTGACACTCGTGCAGACCTGTACTCAGCCGGCCTGGTGATGTATGAAATGCTGACCGGCACCCACGCCTTTGCCGCGACGACACCCGACGAAATGGTTGCTGCAAGAGATGCGGCAAGGCATCACCCGTTGGAGCATCCTGATATCTCGTCCTCGCTTCGGTCGCTCGTGCTCCAGTGTCTTGCGCGCGATCCGAAAACTCGGCCACAGTCCGCCGAAGACGTGCTCGCCGACCTGGACGCGATGTCGTCAACTCGTGACGACGGACCTGCGCGTCGACGTGTCAGCTTGGTTGCCGGTATTACCGCCGTAGTGCTGGTCGGGGCTGCGATGCTCGCCCTGTGGAAACGCGACGTGCCAGCAGTGTCGAGCGTTGGCACCGGTGCGCGACGCGTCAGTTCGACCAAGAGTGTCGCGGCGCACGAGTTGTATATCCGTGGGCGCGATCCTGTGCTGCTGCGCACCGCCGACGGACGACGCCAGGCGACGGATCTCTTGCAGGGAGCGCTCGCTGCCGATCCAAACTTCGCGGCCGCCCACACCGCGCTCGCGTGGATTTACTTGCAAGATGCGGGTGCGCGTCCTGGCACGTATCTCGAAGGATTTGCGCGCGCCGAGGAGTCAGCCCGCACCGCATTGCGTCTCGATTCGTTGCTGCCGGAGTCGTATTCGGCGCTTGGCTGGTCGCTCGCGGCGTTCGGTCAGTTTGAATCGGCCGAGCGCGCGTTCAAACGCGCGATTCAGCTCGACTCGCTCGTGTATCGGGCACACGAAGGTCTCGCGCGCGTGTACATGGCCACGGAACGTCCCGTTGACGCGCTTCGCGCAGCGCGAAGCGGGCTGGACGTCGATCCCTATTCAACGCAGGCACGCCGGGAGCTGGCGCTGGCGTTGAGTATGAACAATCGCTGCGAAGAATCGTTGGAGTTGCTCGCGCCGCTCAAATCGTTGCAGCCACCGGCGCGGGTGGCTGGCGTAGTGCGCGGGCTCTGCTTTGCCAAGCAGGAAAAATGGTCCGACGCGATCGCGGAGTTCCAATGGGCCGCTGAGGGTGGAGACGCGAGAATCGCGCTTGCCTTTCTCGCCTTCGCGAAGGCGCGCAGCGGCGATCGCGTCGGGGCACGTCGCATTTTGGACGATATGGAGGCAGAGCGGCGAGTGAGTAACGGTGCGTTCGGCATCGCCGTCGTGTATACGGGCCTTCGCGACTATGACCGTGCGTTTCTCTGGCTCGACCGCGCCACTCGCGAGGGATCGGTACGCGACTATCTGTGGGATCCGCTCTTCGCCGATCTTCAACGCGACGCGCGATTCGCCGCCATCCGGCAAGGCCGACGATTCAGGGCGGACAGCGCGGCGGCGCGCAATCCGGGTGCTGGTCGATAACGCTGGCGCGGGTGGGTCTAAGCGTCGGTCTAACTGTCGGTCTAAGTTTTCGGATGTCGGGTTTTGTTTTACGGTTTTGGGGTGTGGGTGAACCAAAACATAAAAAACAAAAACACAAAATAAAAATAAATTTAAAAAATATAAATGAGAAAAAT
>CBHTUR010000055.1:0-19119 GCA_966096095.1 uncultured Gemmatimonadaceae bacterium
ATGGCGGGTCCGTTGACGGGACAGCCGGCGTAGTGCCAGTCATCGACGTGCACCGGCACAGGCGCACTCCACCCGTTGGGCGTGGACCGCACGGCGACGATGTCGCGAATCTCGGCGGGCGAACGATCGCGATAGACAACAACGCGCCCCGTAGTCGTACCGGCGCTCGACACCTGACAGCAATCGCAGCTGCGCGCGTCGAGCACCGCCTCGTGCGTGAGAGTGCCATTGGCGCCGACGACGGCCGATCGCACGGTCATCTCGCGTGCGCTGTCCTTCATCGCACTCTTGCGCCCATCGAGCCACGCGAGCCCGAGTCCGTCGGTGCCGTCGGCCCACAGCGAGACGAAACCGTGTTCCGCCGCGAGACCGTCGGTGTGCGGCGCAACGGATGGTGTCCACGTACGGCCACCATCGGACGATCGCGTGACGCGAATGCCGTAGGCGTATTTGCTGTCGCCGTTGCGCTCAAGCCAGTGGGCCGCGAGCGCCCCGTCGTTCAACAGCGAGACCGTTGGGAAATCGGCCCAATTCACGAAGAACGGGCGTGCTTCGCTGATGGTGCGCGTGGAATCCCATTGGCCGTTGCGGCGTGCGGCCACGCGAATCGCGTACGACGAATCGGCGCGGCGCTCGGTCCACGACATCCACAATGTGCCATCGCGCGCGCTCGCAAGCGACGGCGTGCTGGTGTTCGCCGGCGCGGGGTTCGACACATCGACCGCGCCAACGGGTGCCGCCGGATGCGGGGCGCGCTCACGACAGGCGATGAACAACAGTCCGGCACAGCACGAGATGAGCTTGCGTTGACGCGTCATCGGCACCGGGAGGAGGAAGGCGCAGGTGGGGAGAGGAAACGACCGACTTGCGTACGTAAACTCATGTGGCTGGGAGCCGGCAACCGTACCGCGTCGAGTCGCCGCTGGAGCGCATCGACCGGCGATGTCGTGACCCCGAAGGCGCGACTCCGAGGCGCGACTCAGAGGTCGCGAAGTT
The DNA here is from genome assembly GCA_966096095.1 of uncultured Gemmatimonadaceae bacterium. Taxonomy (GTDB): domain Bacteria; phylum Gemmatimonadota; class Gemmatimonadetes; order Gemmatimonadales; family Gemmatimonadaceae; genus Gemmatimonas. The sequence goes on from CBHTUR010000055.1 coordinate 997, forward strand.
CTAGCGCCCCATCGTGCTCGCGGCTTTCTCGGTGCCGTCGGCGAGCCAGATCTCCACCGCCTGAATGGCTCGCGGAAAGACGCCTTCGATCAGTTCGCGTTCGTCGCGCGGAACCGAATGGAGTACGTAATCGGCCATATCGCCGATCGTGCGATGCTCGTGCGCCGGTCCGACGCCAACCCGGAGTCGCGGATAGGCCTGCGTTTTGGCGTGCGCTTCGATGCTCTTGAGACCATTGTGGCCGCCCGCGCTGCCGGCCGCGCGAAAGCGCATGGATCCGCAAGGAATCGCGGCTTCATCGACGAGCACCAGCAGGTCGTCGGCGATCGAGAATCCTTCCCGCTTGAGATACGGTCGCAGCACGCTGCCGCTCAGATTCATAAACGTTTGCGGCTTGACCAGCTTCACTTTTTTGCCGCCGACGGTGGCGGCGGTGCTCACGCTCTCGCCGTCTTTGCGCCACGGCTCACAGTGCCAGCGCTGCGCGAGCAAATCGACGAGCCACCACCCGACGTTGTGTCGCGTGTCGGCGTATTCGCGACCCGGGTTGCCAAGGGCAACGATAACTTTCATGCGAGGAAGACGAGCGGGGCGCGGAATGCGCCAGCGTGGAGTAACCATGCTGAGCGGATTTCGCGCCCCGTGTTATTGCACTGCGTGGACGATGTTCCGAATGCGACCGGATTACTTCTCGTCGTCCGGCTTGACCTTGCGGATGAGTTCCGGCTCGGCCGCGCCTTCAGCCGCCGGCGCATCCGTGGCCGTCTTCGGCGCCTGCACGACGCAGATGGTCATGTTCGCGTCGTCGAGCACCTTGATACCGGCCGGGAGCTTGAGGTCGGCCACGTGCAGCGACTTGCCGAGCTTGAGCGCCGACACGTCGACGTCGATGTGGTTCGGGATGTTGGACGGATCGACTTCGATATGCAGTTCGTGCATGATCTGATCGAGCAGGCCGCCTTCGAGACGCACGCCTTCCGGCACGCCGACGTACGAGATCGGGCAACGCACCGATACCGTTTCACCGGCCACCAATTCCTGGAAGTCGATGTGCATGATGTGGCGCTTGAACGGGTGGCGCTGAATTTCACGAATGAGCGTGCGCGCGACCTTGCCGTCGATGTTCAATTCGATCACCGTCGCGCTGGTCGCGATGCCCTTGAGCGCACGTTCGGTTTCCCGCGCGTTCGTGGTGAGCGACTGCGGCTCACGGCCGTGGCCGTAAATGACCGACGGAATGTTGCCAGCCTGACGAATCTTGCGAGCGGCGCCCTTGCCGTTTTCGGCGCGGACGGTGGCGTTGATAGCTACGGTTGCCATGCGGTATTCCTGGAAAAATGTGGTTCGGGAGTAACGGGGGTTCCGTCGGCCCGGCCGGGTACAGCTGAACTGCAGTACTTGGTACTTGGTACCGAGTACTTGGTACTGGTATCACCTCCTAGTACAGGTACACGTACAGGTACCGGTACTGGTACAAAGTTTGGAGGTGGCACCCACTGCTTGCTGCTACTGCGACCTACGGGCTACGTCCTGCAATCCGATCAATGTTGCGGGGGTACCGGTACCAGTACCCCGTACTAGATGTTGATACCAGTACCGGATACCGGTACCGAGTACCAAGTACTGCAGTCCCGCTTTATTCAAAGAGAACCGATACGCTCTGATCGGCGTGGGTGAAGCGGATGGCCTTCGCGAGCAGTTCACCGACCGACAGCACCTGGAGGGTGGGGAAGCGTCGTTCTGGCGGCAGGCAGATCGTGTCGGTTACTACGACTTCGGTAATCGGCGCGTTCGTGAGGCGATCAACGGCGGGCCCACTGAAGAGGGCGTGCGTTGCGCACACGTAAATGTCTTTCGCGCCCAGGTTCTTGAGTGCACGCGCGGCTTCTGACACGGTGCCGGCGGTGTCGATCATGTCGTCGGGAATAAGACAATCGCGTCCTTCCACTTCACCGACGACGTTCATGACTTCGGCGACGTTGGCTTTCGGACGGCGCTTGTCGATGATCGCGAACGTTGCGTCGAGTCGCTTGGCGAAACCGCGCGCCATCTTGGCGGAGCCGACATCGGGTGCCACGACGCAGAGATCGTGCAGCGCTTTCTTGCGGAAATAGTTCGTGAAGACTGGCGCGGCGTACAGGTGATCGACGGGGACGTCGAAAAAGCCTTGCAGCTGATGCGCATGCAGGTCGAGACCGAGCACGCGATCGGCGCCTGCTTTCTCGATGATGTTCGCGACGAGCTTGGCGCCGATGGCGACGCGCGGCTGGTCTTTGCGGTCCTGTCGCGCATAGCCGAAGTACGGTACCACGGCGGTCACGCGCGCGGCCGATGCCCGGCGCGCGGCATCGATCAGCAGCAGGAGTTCCATCATGTTTTCCGCGGGCGGGTTCGTGGACTGCACCACGAACACATCGGCCCCGCGAATATTTTCGTCGATCCGCACAAACACTTCGCCATCGGCGAAACGCGAGCAGGTCACTTTGCAGAGTTCAGCGCCGAGCACTTTGGCGACTTCCTCGGCCAGCGGACGATTGGATGTCCCGGCGAGGATTTTGAACCCGCGTGCGTTGTTCTGACCGTCCATAACGGAACGACTCGGCGCGACGAAATGAGGCGAAAAAAGAGCTGAGAAGCGGCACCGACTTCGGATGCCACGGCACGGCGGAAAAAGCCTCGAAAGATACCCTCAACAGCCCGTCGACGGCAGTGGCGAACCCAGCCGGAACGCCCAGAAATCGCCCCTCGGGCGGCCGGAATAGAGGGTCCGGGCAGAAAAAAGCCGATTTGTGATCATTTCCCGCCCCGCCTCATTGCTTCGTCCCGCCTGATCCGGCCGACGATTGGCTCGGCGAACTACGGTGACGCGCGGTCGGCAGGTCGGTTCTGAAGCCGCGCTGATAGGCCCACTTGGAATCGAACCAAGATCTCCGGCTCCAAAGGCCGGGGTAATAGCCGTTATACGATGGGCCAACAGCACGCCGTTGCGGGCGTGCAGAGCGGAGGAGTATAGCGGGCTGGCGGGGGCGTGGGAATTGTGTCCGCGTGAGGGATTCTCAGCCAGCCATGTCGTCGGCGGGCAGGCGGTCGCGCGCGCGGACACCGGCGGCGAACGGGCCGAGCAAGTGCACGATGCTGTTGGCGTAGTAGTTGATGAGCGGACGACCGCGCGGCAACACCACGTAGCCTTCGCCGGTATGCGAGATGATGCGACGCATGTGCAGCATGCGATATGCGCGATCGAACGTTTCGGCGATATCGCGATCGGCGCGCACGACGCGTCCATTGAGCTCCTGCAGCACGTCTCGCATAGCGTCCATGCGCTCAAGCAATTGCGCGCGCGGGATGTAGTCGGCGTCGAAGCTCTGAATCGCGGCACACGCCAGCGGCACTGGTGTGACCGGAAGAATGGCACCGATCCGGCGCAGCACATCGTCGCAGAACGACTGCACCTGCTGCAATCGTTCGGTGCGTGGCAGGGTGAACAAGTCGACGTGCTCTGCCTCGAGGGCAGTGAACCACTCTCGGATGGCGACGGGCTGCCCGATGGTTACGGCGGCGCGTCCGTAGCGTTTCCACCTGCCCAACAACACGCGCAACACGTTCCATCCGGTGAAGCGGGCAACTTCGCGCAGTTGTTGCCAGCGGGACGTGACCGGGCGCTGCGCGTGGGCTTCCAGTTCGCGCAGCAGACTCCGGTCTTCGATTACGCGATCGTAGTTGATGCCAACGGGCACCACATACATCCGATCACGCACCGATGGATCGCGCGCCACGCCGAGCGCATAGTCGAGCAATCCGATCTTGGCGGGGCGCAAGGCGCCGTCGCGCGTGAGTCCGCCCTCGGGAAAAATGCCCTGCGTGACGCCATTACGCGTGATGAGCTGAACGTATCCCTGCAAGACCGCGTGATAGAGTGGCTCGCGATAGCGACGGCGAATGAAGTAGGAGCCAAAGCTCTTGAACAAATACTCCAGCGGAAAGGCACGCGCCCATTCCCCGACGGCATACGAGATTGAGACTTCACCCATCATCACGTACGCCACGAGCACATAGTCGGCGTTCGATCGATGGTTCATGAGGTAGATGACCACGGAATCGCGCGGCAGTCCGCGAAACGGATCGGGTCGTTCAAATTCGACCGCGACCTTGTAGAACATGCCGAGCGCCACGCGACTCAGCTGATATCCCAGCCGGTAGTAGGCGAGGATGTTGAAGAACGGGACAATCTCATCGAGGTATCGCCGCACGCGCTGCCAGGTCACCGCTTCATCTTCACCGTTGGTGCGCGCGTGCTCACGCACCGCCTCGGCGACGGCGGCGTCGGTCAGCACCTGCGCAATCACGTACGACTTGCGATGAAGTTTGTAGCGATCGATTCGGGCGCGGTGCCGCAAGATGGCGCGCTGGGCGGCTCGCTTCAGTCGCCGCTGAATCAGGCGGCGGCTGAGGATCAGGAGTGCAAGCAGACCGAGCGCCGCGGCCACCAGCACCGCAACGGTCAGCGCCGTCGCGTCCACGGTGGGTGCGCGCGTGGTCAGGGTCGTTACCAGGTATGCACGTTCGGCCAAAGCCACGCCGCGCCACGCACGCCGCTCGAGTCGCCGTGCTGATTCACCACGACGCGCGTGAGCACGCGGTCCGAGAAGACCCACCGAGGTAGCAGCGCCTGCGCTTGCTCCGCCAGCCCCGGCGTGTTGGACATGCCGCCGCCGAGCACAATGACGTGCGGATCGAGCACGTTGACGACGGTTGCCAGTGCACGCGCGAGGCGATCGACGTAGCGAGACAACGCCGCGCTGGCCTCACGTTCGCCCTGCGCGGCGGCGCTGACGATGTCGCGCGCAGTTCGTGTGACGCCCGACGCCGAGGCATAGTCGCGCTCGAATCCCGGACCTGAGATCCAGGTCTCGATACAACCGCGTTTCCCGCAGTAGCACTCAGGACCCGGATGCTCGCCTTCCTGTGGCCACGGGAGCGGGTTGTGTCCCCATTCGCCGGCGATCTGGTTCGGACCCTGTAAGCAGGTGCCGTTGATGACGATCCCGCCGCCCACGCCCGTGCCGAGGATGACGCCAAACACGGTTGCCTCGCCGGAGGCCGCTCCGTCGGACGCTTCAGAAAGCGCAAAACAGTCGGCATCGTTCATGACGCGCACCGGACGAGAGAGCCGAGCCTCCAAATCCTGGATGAGCGGACGACCGATGAGCCACGTCGAGTTGGCGTTCTTAACCTCACCGGTGGCCGGCGACACCGCGCCGGGAATGCCGATGCCCACCGTACCGTGCTCGCCCGCTCGTGCTTCCAACTCGCGCACAAGCCCTTCGATGGCTTCGATTGTCATGACATACGATCGCGGCGTGGGCACACGAATGCGTGCCCGCTCTTCGCCCGTGATGTCGAGCGCGATCCCTTCAATCTTGGTGCCGCCGAGGTCGATGCCGATTCGCATGCGGGCGAGAGTGTCGCGAAAGTGGAAATTCGGCAAGGGGCTGGATAGCGCGCGGACGATGTCGCTCTATCTTCTGTTGAGATGACTGAGGACACCCGCGCGTCGAGAGACCTTTGGGCCTCGCTCGAAGGCCTCCCGCCAGTAACTGGTGAATTTCGCACGCCGACGATCGATCGGCTTGAGCGTGCGCGCGCGTCGGCAACGCGAATTCGCTGGTACATCGGTGCCGTCGTCGCGGCCGTCGGCGGAGCGCTGCTGACGGCGGCGGTCTATCGCGCCACGGGCGCGTATTACCCGTTCATCTCTGGCTTCGCGATGATGTTCGTGATCATCGCGGGTTTCGGCCCGACGCTGATCGCGGCGCTTGGCAGCCTCGTGCTCGCGCACTTCGTGCCTCCCGTTGGTGCCATGTTCCCGACGACCGCATCGGAGAGCGTGCGACTCGGAGCGAATGCCATTCTGCTTCTCGTGGCCTCGGGATTGGCGGGGATGTTTCGCCGCAGTCGACTGGCGACGATTGAACGGGAAGCGCGTTTGGAGCACACGACTGCGAGCGTGCGCGAAGTGTTGGAGGGCGCGAGCGATGCGATCGTGCTCACCGACGAACAGATGCGCATCACGTATGTGAATTCGAGCGCCACGGAGATGTTCGGGTATCTCCGCAGCGAGGTGGTAGGGCGTTCGGTGCTGTCGATCATCACGCCGGAATCACTCGAGCAAACGCCGATTCAGATGGAGGCGCTGCGCTCGGGGCAGACGATTCACTCGGAACGGCGAGCCTATCGCGCCGACGGCACGATTATTCACGTCGACATCTCGGCGCGTCTGCTCAGTGGCGGCCGATTGCTCGCTTCGATTCGCGACTCCAGTGATCGCAAGCGGGAACTGGAACGCCAGCGCTCGGAGCGCGATCTGCTGAACGGTATTCTCGCGACGAGTATCGCGGGCATCGTGGTGGTGGATGCGCGCAACGAAATCATTTTCGCGAACAGGCGGGCGGAGAGTTTGCTTGAGCTGCGGCGCGGCGGCGAAGGCGGCGCGCAATACGAGCGACCCGTCTGGCGGCAGGTCGCGCTCGACGGCGCGCAATGGACGCGCGATGATCAACCGGTACGACGTGTGCTGAAGACGAACGAGCCCGTCTTCGACGTGCGCTTTGCGGTGCAGTGGCCGGACGGGCATCGGACTGCGCTGTCGGTAAATGGTGCTCCGCTGCCCGACGCACGTGGCGACGTACAGGCGGCCGTGTTCGCGGTGAATGACATCACGGCCTCGCTCGCGGCCGAGGAAGCCATTCGTCAGCGCGACAGTCAGCTGCAGCAGATCACCACGGCGATGCCGGGGATGGTGCACCAGTACGTACTCGACGCGCAGGGACACGGGCGATTCTTGTACGTCAGTCAGAATAGCCAGATTATCGCGGGACTCTCACCGGAAGAACTGCGCGCGGACGCCGGTCGCGCGTGGTCGCGCATTCACCCCGACGATGTGCGATCGACGCAATTGTCTGTACTCGCGTCGGCCAAGTCGATGAAGCCGTGGGTGCATGAGTTCCGCATGCGCGATGATCGCTTTGACGGTGCGTGGCGCTGGGTCAGTGGGCGTGGCATTCCGCAGCCTGGGCCAGAGCCGGGCAGCGTCCTGTGGAACGGCATTTTCATCGACATTACCGATCGCAAGTTGCTGGAGGATGAAGTTCGTCAGGCGCAACGCATCGAGAGCGTCGGGCGGTTGGCCGGTGGCATTGCGCACGATTTCAACAACTTGCTCACCGTGATTCTTGGTCAGGCGGAGTTGTTGTTGATGGAATTGCCGCCTGAGAGCGACGCGCTGGCCGGTGTGTCGCAGATTCGCTCGGCGGCCGAATCCGGCAGCATGCTGACACGGCAGTTGCTTGGTTTTGCGCGCCGCCAGGTGATGGCGCCGCAGGTGATCGATGTCAATACCTTAGCCATGCGCGTGCCGACGCTGATGGGTCGCCTGCTCGGTGAGCAGGTGACGCTACTGCTCGAGCTGACGGATGATCCGCCGCTCGTTCGCGTTGATCCTTCGCAGTTCGATCAGGTGCTGGTGAATCTCGCGATGAATGCGCGTGACGCGATGCCAGCCGGAGGCACGATCGTGCTGCGTACGAATCGTGTGTCGAGTATTGATGCGCGTCATCCCGAACTGGCCGCGTTTGGAGAGGAACCGCTGGCCGAACTGTCCGTGACCGACTCGGGAACGGGTATGAGCGCGGACGTGCGCGAGCGCGCATTCGAACCGTTCTACACCACGAAGGACGTGGGGAAGGGCACCGGACTCGGTCTTGCGACTTCCTACGGTATTGTGAAGCAGGCAGGCGGCACCATTATGCTCGAAAGCGAAATGGGTGCGGGTACGACAGTGCGCATTGTGCTGCCGATCAGCGCCGAGGCGCCGAGTACGATCACGCCGGCGAACATTGGAGCCAAGCCGGGGGGCAACGAGACGATCCTGGTGGTCGACGACGATCGCGCCGTGCGCGGGGTGACGGCGTCGGCGCTGCGCCGTCAGGGATATCGCGTGCTGGAAGCCGAGAGCGGGGCGGCGGCCATCGCCGCGTCACGTGGAGAGTCGGCGCGCATTCATCTGCTGGTGACCGATGTCGTGATGCCGAAAATGTCTGGGCCAGAACTCGCCGTGCAACTCGCTACCGAACGGCACGACATGCGCGTGTTGTTCGTGTCGGGTTACGCCGAAGGGGCAGTGACCGAGCACGGTATCGTGGCCGAAGGTCTGTCGATGTTGTCAAAGCCGTACGACATCACCGAGTTGGCGCGTCGTGTTCGCACATTGCTGGACATGCCAAATGGCGCCGCGCCCGGGAGCCACGCGCCCCACTGACGCGGACGGCTGGGCGCGACGCGAGACGATTTACACTTTGCGTCGCGCGAAGAAGAGCGCGGTGGCAACTCCGAGCACCGCGAGCAGCACGCGCCACTCGGGCCACGTGATGGACGTGAGCAAACCGACAATCACCAGGCACGTGAGCACGGGCACGACCGCCGCGCCCGGAACGCGAAACGGCGTGCCGCCGGCCTGCACATTCTGGCGTCGGAGCTGCCAGGCTGCGGCCGCGCAGGCAAAGTAGACGAGCAGCGCGGCGACGTTTGAGATGATGGCGAGCGGTCCGAAGCCACTCGTGACTGCGAGCGCGCAGGTGATGCTCACCTGCACGATGATCGCGATGTGCGGCGTTTTCCACTGCGGATGAATGCGAGCCAACGCGGCCGGTCCGAAGCCGTCACGCGCAATCGCGTAGAGCGCGCGCGGAACGGCGAGCGTCATGCCGCTCAAGTAGCCAAAGGTGGAGACAACGACACCGACGATCAGCAGCGTGCGTCCCCACGGTCCGAGCACCTGGCCGGCGGCGTCGGCGAGCGGGGTCTTGGAATCGGCGAGTGCCGGTCCAAGCACACCTTGCGCCACCAACTGCAGCAGAATGTACAGCACCGTGATGCCGAGCATGGCAATGAGAATGGCGCGGGGGACGGTGCGCGCAGGATCGCGCACTTCACCACTGGGCACCAGCGCGCTCTCAACGCCCGAGAAAGCGAAGATGAGGAGAATCGAGGTTCGCGTTAATGTGCCCGCCGTTGGCGCAGCGACGATGGTGAGATTCTCTGAGTGAATCGAGAAAACACCAACCGCGATCAGCAGCAGAAGCGGCGAGAGCTTGGCTATCGTGGCGATGCTATTCAGTCGGCTGCCATACTGCACGCCAACGAGGTTCACGCCACCAGTGGCCGCGAAGGCCAACACCAGAACCAGGGCACGTACGACTGTGGTGTTGAGGGCCGGTGCCAACGCCAGCACGTTGTCGGCGAACACGCCGCTCACGGCGGCGACGGCCGTGGTTCCCAGCAGCCAGAGCATGACGCCAGTGAGGAAGCCGATGTACGGACCGAATGCGAGTTCGACATAGGCGTACGGCCCGCCAGTGAGCGATACACGACTTCCTGCCTCAGCGATGCAAAGCACGATGAGACCCATCGCGACTGCACAGACGATGTAGGCGAGCGGCGCTGCCGGCCCGAGCGAACTGGCAACCGCTGCGGGGAGGCGAAAGATGCCTCCGCCGATGGTGACGTTGGCGATCGCGGCGGCGACGGCGAGGGGACCAAGGGCACGAACCAGTGCGCCGTCGGAACGGGAGGCTGCGGAGTTCGACATGGCGTGTAAAATAGAGCGCGTACACCTTTGGCGGAGCTATAGATGGGAAAACGCGACAAGCGTATCGATGCCTACATCGCGAAGGCCGCGCCCTTCGCTCGTCCTATTCTGGAATCGCTGCGCGAAACGATGCACGATGTGTGTCCCGATGTCGTGGAGACCATTAAGTGGAGTCGACCGGCCTTCGACTACGCCGGGTCGCTCTGTGGCATGGCGGCGTTCAAGGAGCACATGACCTTCGGATTCTGGCTCAACGCCGAACTGAAGGCGCAGGGAGCGGATTCTGGTGTGCTCGAGGCGCTCGGGCGCATGGAATCAATGAAGGATCTGCCGTCCAAGCGCAAAATCGCGACGGTGGTGAAGCAGGCGATGGCGCTCAATGAAGCGGGGCACAAGCTGTCGCGTCCGGTGGGCAACAAGGCGAAGCCGGTTGTGATTCCACCGGAGCTGTCGGCCGCGCTCGCCAAGCACAAAGGTGCGCGCACGTTCTTTGAGTCGCTGCCACCGGGGCAACAGCGCGAATACTGCGACTGGATTGCTGGCGCGAAGCGCGACGAAACCAAGCAGGCGCGCTTGGCGAAAGGCATCGATCAGCTCAGCGAAGGGAAGACGCTGAACTGGAAGTACGATCCGCGTTACAGCGCCGACAGCGGTCGTTCGTAGTACACGAGGGGCACGCTGCGATAGGTCTTGCGACCACATTCGATGTAACCGCATCGCTCATAAAATCCGCCCGCTCCGGCGACCGCATCGTACGCGTCCAGCCAAATGGCATCCGCCGGAAAGGCGCGGGCATATCGCTCCGCTTCGGCGAGCAACGCGCGGCCAATGCCGGCGCGTTGCACGCGCGGATGCACCGCCATGTCCGTGAGATACAACGGGCGCTTGGCGGGCGAGAAAAACGATCGATCGATCGCCCACGGCTTTCGGGTGGCGATGCGAAACGTGCCGACGATCGCGTCAAAGGCGAGCGCTACGATCACCGTGGCGTCGCGGAAGCCCGCGAGCACGCCGCGCTCGCCAGATTCGCTCGACCACGGTCCCTGACCGAACTTCTCTGTGAGCGCGATCGCGGCCGAGGCGCGCACGTAGGCAATCATGAGCGCGTCGTCACGCACCGCCGGTCGGAAGGTCAGCGCCTCGGACGTGGCCGTGCCTACCATGCACTCACACCTGACTCACGCCTCGCGGTACCACTTGGTGCGTGTGTAGGCAATGCGAAATCCGTTGCGCTCCGCGTTGCGCTGCGACGCGCTGCCGGGTTGCGCGGCCATCATCGCCAGATCGCAGTCGTGTTCCGCCGCGAACGCGAGACGCGTGGCGAGCAACGCGTTCTGCGCACCGCGACCGCGATAGGCCGGCGTGGTGCTCGCGCCTGCGAACAGCGCCACACCATCGTGCAGCGCAACGGCGCCTGTTGCCGCAAAGGTACCGTCGAGAAACGCGCCGAAGCAGGTGACATGACGGCTGGAGGCCAGCATCGCACCGACATCGCGCATAAAGTCGCCCAGCTCCGGATACTCGCTCCACCCGAGGGCGGAAGTTTCCGCCCACTGACTGATTTCGTTTTCGGTGATTGGTCGAACGTCTACGGTGCCGACCCGCGGCGGCAACGAGGCCGGCGTGATGGGGCGGTGCAGCACGCTGGACTGCTCGATCGGGTGATAGCCACGCTGCACGAGCATGGCCATCGTGTTCGGATCCGAGAGGGGACTCACCTCGTGGTGAATCGCGCTGCGTCGCGCTCGGAAAAACGCTTCCAGCGAGTCGAAGTGCTCATCGAGCGGCGACGTGAAGACGCCGAGACCAAACGTCTGCGTGAGTGGCGATCCGACGCCATCGAACATTGCCCACGTTCCGTCAACGTCCATCCATGTGGCGTAGGTGCCGGGCGAGAGCCGCGAACGCGCTTCAACGAACGAGGCGTTCGCGGCAGCTTCCGCACGCTCGAGACGACGGGCGAGCGCGAGATCGGCGAATGCGTAGTCAGTCACTCAGGGCACGTAGCGGGCGACCGCCATGCACATTGTCGCCAACACCAACAGTGCGGCGCCAGTGTATGAGAACGTCGCCATCTTGGCTTGCATCGCCGCCATGGCAGCTTTGTCGGCGTCCGACGGCGGACCACCGGCCGCGGCCATCCGCGCGCCGAGCGCGCCGATCTTTTTAGCCAACGGCGCGTTGACGGTCATTCCCATGAACCAGCCGACGAGTGCGAGAATTCCGCCCGCGCCATAGACCTTGGCCGGCGTCGACTTCATCCACGTGTGATCGGCATTGGCGGAGTTGAGGAAGTACATCCAAAAGCCTGCGATGATGGTCAGCAGTCCCATATACAGCAGGACGCGCGGCACCTGTCGCACTTGCGTCAGCTGTCCCATCATGGGGCCCGCGGCAGGCCCGATCGCTCGCGAACTCGGAATGAGAAAGACCGCGAGAAAGAAGACGCCACCAGTCCAGAGCACGCCGAGCACGATGTGCACGATCCGCAGCAGGGGGAACATGACGGAGAGGGTTAGGATTTGTCGGGAGAGGATCGCGGCCGACTGGTGAACTGGGCAATGCGTTCGCGTCGGGCGCAGTGGGCAACGAGCGTCGCACAGCGTTTGTGTCGGGTGACGTCCTGTTTGGCGCTGATCACCCACCACGTCACCGTTCGGCGATACGACGCCGGCAGCGACTGCCAATACGCCCACGCGACATCGTCGCCGCGCAGCTGCGATACAAAGGGGTCCGGCAGTTCGACCAGACGTTGCTCGAAACTGTAAACGCCCGAGCGATTCTCGCGCAGTGCACGAAAAGCGGCAAGACCCGCGGGATGCATTCGTCCCTCTTTCGTCAGCGACTCAACGTGCCGCACGTTGACCGTGCTCCAGATGCTGCTGGGTTTTCTCGGCGTGAATCGCCTGGTATAGCGTGTGTCGTCGACGCGCTTGACCAGGCCGTCGATCCATCCGAAGCAGAGTGCCTCTCGCACTGCTTCAGTCCAGGTCATGGTCGGTTTGCCAGTCTCCACACGGTAGAAGCCCACCACGAGCTCGGATGCCGAGTCGTGGTGGGCCTCTAACCAACGACGGAATTCACTGGCGCTCTTGAAGTATTTCGGAGCAGCCATGCGTCGTGAGCTCCCGGTTAGGGAACGATCGTCGCCGCGGGCTTGGCACCCTTGACGTACGTGTCCATCCAGGCAACCCAGCGCGCCCACAGGTCGAGATCGCTGGCGTACGTGGCGACGCTGTGATCTTCGTACGGATACATGAAGAGCGCCGCCGGTTTACCCAGGCCCTGCAGCGCGAGGAACATGCGCTTCGAGCTGATCGGGTCTGTACCGGTGTTCTGGTCTTCGATGGCGTGGTACATCAAGAGCGCGCCCGAGACTTTATCCGCCCGCAGGAACGGCGACATGTCGAGATACGTGCTCTGCGCCTGGTAGAAGTTGCGGCGCTCGCTCTGGAATCCGAACGGCGTGAGCGTGCGGTTGTACATGCCGTCGCCGGCGATGCCGGCCTTGAAGTAGGGCACGAGCGAGAGCGCGTTGACCGTGCTGAACGCGCCGTAGCTGTGTCCACCGATGCCCATCTTGTTGCGATCGACATAACCCAGATCCACGGCCGCGTCGACAACAAGGTCGAGGTTCTCTTTCAGATCGCGGGTGTAGTTGTCGTTCATGCGTCCCGAATCGCCGAAGATCGGAATATCGGGCTCGATGAGCGCGTATCCCTGACTGACCCACATCTTGGTCGACGACGCCGGACGCGCCGATGGAACGGCGGGAAACTTGTTGATGTTGACCGAATACCGGAACCGATCGTACTCCGCCTGCGACGTGTACTCGTACGGATAGAACCAGATAATGCCCGGCATGCGCTGGCCAGGCTGCCAACCCTTCGGCAAGGTGATATCGACCCAGAACTTGAGGCCATCGCGCGGACGCGTGACCTGAAAGCGCTTGCGCACCGCGCCGGTGACATCGGGATCGACGTCAATATTGTTCGTGAGTTTCTTCGCGCTGCTGCCGTCTTTGAGATAGGCGTCGGGAATGACGGTGGCCGATTCGTGCGTGTAGATGAATTGCGTGACGTCGTCGTCGAGCGCGGTGACAAATTCATCGTACGCGTCGGCCGGACTTTCAAAAACGCGAGCGCGCGTTCCGCTCTCGATGTCGAGTTTGTCGACCCATGGGCGAGGCGCTTCGGTGTTCCACTTGGCGCCCGGCATCTTGGTGCCTTGTAGCGCGACGGTCTTGCCGTCTTTGCCGACGACGACAAACGTCTGTCCGTTGGGGCCAATCTTGGTGAGCAATCGACCGATCTGCACCGAGTCGTTCGCCGCTCCACCGCGACCACCACCACCACCGCCAAATCCGCCGCCGCCGGTTGCGAGCTGCACTGTGCGGCCGAGGTTGTGTCGTTTGCCGTCCTTGATTGCGATCACGGCGCCGCTGTCGCTCACGAACATCGTCTTCGCATCGGCGCTGTAGGCAATCGTTCCGAGCTGCGCGCCGCCTTCGTACAACACCTTCGTGTCGTTCGGACCGAAGGGCGGGAGCCAGTTCACGTATTGCACGCTTGTCGGCTGCGGGCGCGCCGCCGGCGCTCCACCGCGACCGGTCGGCGCGCCGCCACGACCACCGGGCGCGCCGCCGTTACGACCCGGATTCTGACCGCCAGCGGGAGCCGCCGCAAAGACTGACTTGAGATAGACGAGCCCCGGACCGACGGGATTCCATTGAATGCTGCGCTTGCCCGTGTCGGTCGCCGCACCACCGCCACCGCCGCGACCGAAAGCCGGCGCGTCGCCGTTGTCGTCCGTGGCACCTTCGCGCAACGCGGTCGTGCTAAGTGTGGCGAGGACCTTTCCGCTCGCATCCCACAGCTCTTGCACGCTCCCGAAGTTGTTAACGGGTACGAGATACGAGAACGGTTCCACCATCACGGTGACGCGGAAGTACTGACCATCCGCCGATGCGTCGACGGCCCGAATGAGTCGCGGCGAGCCAATTTTTCGAATCGCCTTGGTCTTGACGTCGATCGTGGCGAGTTGGGCGTTGGTGAAGTACTTGAGCTGCGCCTTGTCGTGCGGATCTTGCAACAGCGAGAAGTGCACCGGCTGCGGCTTAGCGCGCGAGTCGGTGAGCCGCACTTGCGGACCATCCTCGATGTTGCCCTCACCATGCGTGGGCGCCGCGCCGCGCGCGTCCGGCACGAGCGTCGCGATGATGCTCTTGCCGTCGGCGGTATAGTCGATGCTGGTCACGAGTGTCGCGAGCAGTGGCGCCTTGGAGAGCAGCGTCGACTTGCCTGTGGCCGCATCGGCCAGGTAGATGTTGCTCACGTCATCAAAGCTCGCGATATAGGCGAGCTGGTTGCCCAGCGGCGACCAGATGGGCGACGAAACCGTAGCGCCCTTGGGCACCTCGATCACTCTGGTCGCACCCGATCGCGGGTTCACCAGCGTGAGGCCAGTGAAGTTGCTGGTGGTGACGGTGCGCGCGCGATTGGCCTTGGTGTCGATTTGCAGGCCACCGAGATTGATGTGCGCTTTGCCGTAGGCCTTGATGTCGCCACGATCGGTGCCGGTCGGACGAATGAACCAGCTCTTGTCCGGGCTCGCGTTCGTGAACGAAATGTCCACGCGCGGCGTCATGATCATCTTCTCGATGTTCGCCGGCGGCTTTACAAAGTGCTCGGTGCGAAGAATCTCCTGAGGATTCCAGGCGCCCGATGATGTGGCGCTCGCGGCACCGGCGCTGTTTTGCGCCGAGAGGCCGGAGGTGGAAAGGCCAAGCGCGAGGGGGAGTGCGCTGGCAAGTGCCCAACGTGATGCGACGCGGATCATGCCCTACTCCAGAGGGGGCGGGGAAAATCGCCGGCTCGGCCGGCGCGTTCGGAGAAGATACGCGCTGGTCACGTCCGACGTTCTGCCGGGAACGGGGACACGTGGCTTGCCCTTCCCGGGATTTCCCGTAGCGTTGGCGCATGAACAGACGCGGATTTCTTGGCACGCTGGCCGCCGGAACGGCCGGACTGGCGTCATCGACGACGTTGCTGCGCGGGCTGCCCGCCTCGGCGACGCCGGCCGGGCGGCTGGACCGCATCGGCCTGGAGCTGTATGCGGTACGCAAAGCCATGCGCGCCAACCCCGAAAAGACGCTGCATGAGATCCGCGCGATCGGCTACACCGACGTCGAACTGTTGTGGAGCTTCAAGAACTTTGACCGCAGCGTGACGCAGGTTCGCGATGCGCTCAAGGCTGAAGGGCTCAAGGCGCCGAGCGCGCACATGGCACCCGACACGATTTTGACGGATTGGGAAACGCGCCTGGAGGAGGCCAAACAACTCGGGCACCAGTATCTCATTGTGCCGAGCCTGCCCAGCGAAACGAACAAGTCGATCGACGCGTGGAAGCTGTGGGCGCATCGCTTCAACGCCGCCGGCGAAGTTGCGCGTCGCGCGGGCATCTGGCTGGCGTTTCACAACGAGCCTGATCATTCGAAGAAGATTCAGGGAGAAGTGCCGATCGATGTGTTCGCCGCCGAGACTGATCCAAAATTGGTGCGCCTGCAGCTCGACTGCGGCAACATGCTCATGGGTGGCGGCGATCCGATGGCGTTCCTGAGTCGGTATCGCGATCGCTGCTGGAGCTTCCACGTGAAGAACGTGGTGACGGACAAATCGAAGGACACCGAGCTGGCCACGGGTACGTTTGATATCAAATCGTTTCTGTCCGCCGTGCCCGACATCGCGAAGAAGCCGTGCTATGTAGAGCAGGAAGGCCCGACGGATGAAATGGCGAGCGCGAAGCAGAACTGGGAGTTTCTGAACGGACTGCGTTGGTGAGCGCTGGCGGTGCGCGCGCTGACTACCAGTCCGTCGGCTTGTAGTCCTTCAGGAACTGTCCCCACACGTGCGCGCCAGTATTGATGCCATCGATGATGGGATCGACAATGCGCGCCGCGCCGTCGACGATGTCGAGTGGAGGATGAAAGCGATGCTCGGCGACTTTGCGCGCGGCGATTTCCGCCGGATCCTCGTCGGTCACCCAGCCGGTGTCGACGGCGTTCATGTGAATGCCGTCGTGGTAGTAGTCGGCGGCGGCGGTGCGCGTCATCATGTTGAGCGCCGCCTTGGCCATGTTGGTGTGCGGATGCCGCGTGGTCTTGAACTTGCGATAGAACTGGCCTTCCACGGCTGACACGTTCACGATGTGCTTGTCGCGGTTGGCGGTGCGCATCATGAGCGGTTTGAGGCGCGCGTTGATGAGGAACGGTGCGACGGCGTTGACGAGCTGCACTTCGAGCAACTCGACGCTTGGCACTTCGGCCATCAGCATGCGCCACGAATTGCGATCGCGAAGATCGACCTGCTGCAAATCCTGATCGAGCTGCCCTTCAGGGAACAGGTGTGCCTGCGGCGCGGCGTCGTCGGGCAGCAGTGCGATTTGCGACAGCTCGGCGGCGTGTGTGATGCCGGCAACTTCCGTCAATTTCCGCGCGGCCAGCGCGCCGGCCGCACCGGTCTCGGTCGGAGTCGCGTCGGGTAACATGTTGTACGCCCGCACGCCTTCGTACGCGCCGAGCAGTTTGCGCACGTGCTCGGGCTGCGCGCCGATGGAGGCGGTCTCGAGTTCCATCATGTGGCGATAGAACTCAGGCGGACGCCGCACGGTTTGACACGCGTTGTTGACAATGAAGTCGAGTCGCTCGTGCGATTCGTTCAGCTGATGACAGAACGCTTCGACGCTCGGCGTGTGGCGCAAGTCGAGTCCGAAAATTTCGAGGCGATGGCCCCACAGCTCGAAGTCGGGCTCAGCCGCGTAGCGCGCGGCCGAGTCACGCGGGAAACGCGTGGTGACGATGAGGTGCGCGCCGGCGCGAAGAAGTTTGATGCCGGCCTGATAGCCAATCTTGACCCGCCCGCCGGTGAGCAGCGCGACGCGGCCGCTCAAGTCGGCAGACTCGGTACGCTTCACATAATTGAATGCGGCGCACGACGGGCAGAGTTGATCGTAGAAGTGATGAATCACCTCGTAGCGCTGCTTGCACACGTAGCAATGCTGCGGTTCGAGCGCTTCACGGAACTCGTCATCTTCGACGGTGTCCTGCGCATCGGAGCCCGGGGGCAGATAATTGGGCGTGGTGAACACGGTCTGTCGGCGCAGCGAGCGAATGCCGGTGCTGTTGAGCTGTTGCTCGGCCTGCTGAATGCGCTCCTGTCGCTCCGACTTTTTCTGGCGCTTGGTAGCCTTGACCATCTGTCGACGCAGGATCGCGTCGGGGCGCGACACTTCACCAGCGGCCTTGAGCAGACGGGTGCGTTCGGGCTCGGGCACGTCCAAGAGGCGCGCGCGATCGGTCGCGAGCGACTCGAGCAGGTCGGTCGCGGCGCGTATTTGGCCGGCGAGGTCTAGCGAAGGATCAGGGCTTTGCGACATAGCCCTGAAAGCTATCGGCACTGTGCCTCGGGGTGCAGGTGCCG
>CBHTUR010000056.1:0-18280 GCA_966096095.1 uncultured Gemmatimonadaceae bacterium
AGTTCCGACCTGCACGAATGGCGTAACGACTTGGGCACTGTCTCGACCACGTGCTCGGCGAAATTGCAGTCTCGGTGAGGATTCCGAGTCCCCGCGACAGGACAAAAAGACCCCATGCACCTTTACTGCAGCTTGTCATTGGCGTTTGCATAGAACTGTGTAGCATAGGTGGGAGCCGTTGAGACGGGGGCGCTAGCTCTCGTGGAGGCATCAGTGAAATACCACCCTGTGCTGTGTGAACGCCTCACCGCGGTAGGCAAACCCTATCCGGGACCGTGGCAGGTGGGCAGTTTGACTGGGGCGGTCGCCTCCGAAAGAGTAACGGAGGCGCGCGCAAGGTTGGCTCAGCGCGGACGGTACTCGCGCTTTTAGAGTGTAACGGCAGAAGCCAGCCTGACGGTGAGACCGACGGGTCGAGCCGCCACGAAAGTGGGCCGTAGTGATCCGGTAGCCCGGGGTGGAGCGGCTATCGCGCAACGGATAAAAGGTACGCTGGGGATAACAGGCTTATCGCGCCCGAGAGTTCACATCGACGGCGCGGTTTGGCACCTCGATGTCGGCTTATCACATCCTGGGGCTGGAGAAGGTCCCAAGGGTCCGGCTGTTCGCCGGTTAAAGTGGCACATGAGCTGGGTTCAAAACGTCGTGAGACAGTTTGGTCTGTATCCGTCGTGGGCGTTGGAGAATTGAGGGGAGCGGACTTTAGTACGAGAGGACCGAGTCGGACGACCCGCTCGTGTCCCGGCTGTGGCGCCAGCTGCAACGCCGGGTAGCGATGGTCGGTGGCGATAACCGCTGAAAGCATCTAAGTGGGAAGCGCCCCCCAAGATGAATTCTCCCTGGAGCTTTAAGCTCCCTGAAGGGCCGGAGGAGACTACTCCGTCGATAGGTGGCACGTGGAAGCATCGCGAGATGTTACGAGCGCAGCCATCCTAATCGCCCGTGCGGCTTGACTCCCCCATGGTTTTTCCATGGGTCAAGAATTCCGCAGAGCATGCGCAGTCATGCATCGATCGTCTGCACGGCGACGATGCCCCATGATCACTCCCATCCGTTTGTCAGACTTCGGTCAACTCATCTGTTGTTGTCGTTGTCGTCTTTGAAAATCGCTGGCAACTAGAGCGCTTGGGCCACACCCGTTCCCATCCCGAACACGGTCGTTAAGCCAAGCAGCGCCGATGGTACTCCGGTCGAGAGATCGCGGGAGAGTAGGCCGTTGCCGGCACCTTTTACGAAGCCCCCGTCACCCAGTGGCGGGGGCTTCGTCGTTCTCATACCTTCCGCCGCCCGCTCCTCTCGTGATCGACTTCCGACTCCTCCGCGCATGACCAAAGCCGGTATCGTGACCGTCGCCGGCTTCCCTAATGCCGGGAAGTCCACGCTGCTAAATCGACTGGTCGGCGAAAAGCTCGCCATCACTTCACCCAAGGCGCAGTCCACGCGTCACCGCGTTGTCGGAATTCGCACCGCGCTCGGTGCGCAAATGATCGTGCTCGACACGCCGGGGCTGCTCGATCCGAAAGACACACTGCACGCCGCCATGCGACACGCTGCCCTCGCGGCGGTGCGTGACGCAGATGTCCTGGTGCATGTGGTGGACGCTACCGCGCGCATTCCGCTGTCATTTGAGGCCGCGGCCCAACTGCCCAGCACGCCGAAAGCGCCGGTCGTACTGGTACTCAACAAGTGTGATTTGCTCGAGCCGGCCACGCGCGACGCGCTCGCGGTGCAGTGGCCGCAGGCGGTGTTCGTGTCCGCACAAAGTGGAGAGGGCATCGACGCGCTCGTGATGTCCATCACGAACAAACTGCCCGCCAGCCCGTATCTCTACCCGGAGGACGAACTCTCGACGCAACCCGTTCGATTCTTCTGCGCTGAGCTTGTACGCGAAACGGCGCTCGAACAGCTCGGAGACGAATTGCCGCATGCGCTCGCGTGCGAAATCGAAGAGTTCCGCGAGCACGCGTCGCCGCTGTACATTCGGGCGGTCTTACATGTCGAACGTGACAGTCAGAAACGCATCGTGATCGGCGCAAACGGACAGCAGATCAAAAAACTTGGCAAGGCGGCTCGCGAGAAAATTGAACTTCTCGTTGGTCGTCCAGTGTATCTCGATCTCTGGGTGAAAGTCTTGGCAAACTGGCGAAAGAATCCGGCGGCCGTGCGACGACTCGGCTACGGCGATCCAAACGGCCGCGCGTGACAGCGTTGCGTGTAGCTCGTTGGCTCGCGCTGGCAACGTTCGTGTTGATCGGGGTTGTACCCTTCCACACACTCGTCGCGCAAACCGGCGCCGCGTTCTTGCTTGTGCCGGTCGGCGCGCGCGCCGTCGGTGTCGGAGAAGCGGTCGTCGCCGACACCGCGATCGGAACGGAGGGTGTCTGGTGGAATCCGGCCGCCATTGCGCGCGCGACGAGTAAGGAAGTGGCGCTGCATCACTCTCAGACCGTGCTCGCCACAAGTGAGCTCCTGTCAGTCGTGGTACCGTCGCGCGTGATTGGTACGCTGTCGCTTTCCGGTTACTCCGTCGACTACGGCAACCAGGAAGCAACCGATCCAAATTCGGGCACCACAATCGGTACGATCTCGTCTCGTAACTTCATGTTCGCCGCGTCGTACGGCACGACCGTTGGCAAGCGGCTAAGCGTCGGCGTGAGCTACAAGTTGGTCATGCTGCGATCGGCGTGCGCGGGCACGTGCGGCGCATTTCCGGTCTTGAAGGGACAGTCGTTTGCGCTCGATCTTGGTAGTCAGTACATCCTGCCAATCAGCGTGCCGGTGACCCTCGGTGTTGCCGTGCGCAATGTCGGACCCGCCATGCAGATCAAGGATCAGCCGCAGGCCGATCCGCTCCCGCGCGTGGTGCAGGTGGGAATTCAGGCACGGTTGCCGATCGCGTCGCTGACGGCGGCCGGCGCAAGCGTGAATGTCAGTGCCGACGCGATTAGTTCGCCGCTGCCGACAGGGTCGTCGAGCGAGACGCAGTTCGCTCTTGGCTCATCGCTGGGGTATCGCGATGAGTACTTCCTTCGCGTCGGATATAAGAAGCAGCTCGGAGACGCCGGCGGTCCATCATTCGGTTTCGGCATCCAGAAAGGCGCGTTCGGCCTCGATTTCTCGCGGCGACTCGACAATTTGTCGTCGCCGTTGGGAGAAACGCCGACCTACGTCTCGTTGCGAGCGCGCTTCTGATGTCGCATCGCGCGTCTGATCAAAGACTCGGGCGAGCTCTTCGTGCCATTGCGCTCGCGATCGTCGCCAATGCGGCGATGACTCGCGCGCTGTTCGCGCAGCGTTTGTCATCATGGCGCATGAGCGAACCTGTCGCGATTTCCGTCGCCGATTCCGCCGCGTTGAATGTGCCCACGGCAGAATGGTCGTTGTCGTCACTGGTCTCACGTCAACCCTCGCCGCGCATCAGCATCGCGTCGAGCCATCGCAACAGCATCGATGACGCGCGTTTGCGCGCGGCCCCGTGGTGGTCGCCGGTCGCGTCGGCGTTTATTCCCGGTGCGGGTCAATTCGCCATGGGTCAGCAACGCAGCGTGGCATATGCGGTCGCCGAACTCTATCTCGTGGTGCAGGCGCTCACCGCACGTCGCGACTACCGGCGCGACCGCGACGAATATCGGGGCATCGCTTCCGACGTTGCTCGCCGTCCGTTCGGCGGCTCGCGTCCCATTGGTGTCTGGGATTACTACGAGCTCATGGAGAAGTACCTCGAGAGCGGCGTGTACTCGAAGAGCGCGTCGGGCGTCGTCGTGCCGGAGACGGATACCGCCACCTACAACGGCGCGAGCTGGCTTCTCGCTCGCCAGAACTACTGGCCGAACCCTGACATCGCTCCTGCGACATCGTCGCCGGAGTACCAGCGTGCGCTGGCTGAGTACAACGGCCGGGCGATTCGTGACGAGTTCCGATGGAGTTGGCGCGATGCGACGCTTCAACAGGACCTCTATCGACAGACTATCACGCAGGCGAACCAGCGAGCGCAGCGCGCGCTTAATCTGGCCGGCCTCGTCGGAATGAATCACCTGGCGAGCATGATCGACGCCTATGTCACGGTGCGGGTGCGGCGGTTTGGCGGGGTGCGCGTTGCCGGAGCCTCGTTGGACGGGATCCAGTCCGAAGTGCGGAGTCTTGGTGATCCAGCGTTGGGACTCAAGGAAATCCGGACCGGGCTGCGTTTCGTACCGGCGCGCTAGACCCGCGATCGCGGGTCGACAACGCAGTGGTTGCCGTCGTTGGTGACGGCCATTACATCGTGGCGTTGCGAGGGGATCAATCGTCTAAGATCGGGATTCGTGGGCGCGCTACCGCGTGGAGCGAGCAACGAATCATTTCGGTCCCCGCGAACAGTCTCCATGAACGACGGCCAGCAAAACGTCCACTCGGTGGTATTCCTGACCCAAGGTCAGGCGGTGCCGAGCTGGCTGGCGGCGTGGCTGCAGTCATGCGGCGTAGACGTGCAGTCGATCGCCGACGAGGGCGCCGTGCTGGCTTCGGCGCTGCGCGCCCGCCCGAGGGCAATCGTCCTCGACGCGCGCGGTGATGACGCCTGGCAGGTCGAGGCGCTCGCCACCTGTCGTCGCCTGAAGCGCGACTCGTACACGGGGATCGTGCCGGTGGTGATGGTCGTGCCGGTTGAACGTTTCGCGGACGCGTTCGCTGCCGGTGCGGATGAGGTGTTGCGCACGGATATCGATGGCGTTGAGGCGTCTGCCCGCTTGGCGGCGCTGATCCGCCGCAGCGACCGAGACACCGATGTCCACCCATCAACCCGACTGCCCGGCACTCGCGAAATCGAGGCGGAGTTGGCGCGGCGGGTCTCGTCGGGTGAGCGATTCGCGGCCTGCTACGCCGATCTTGACCATTTCAAGGAATTCAACGACCGCTACGGCTATCATAACGGCGATCAGGTGATTCGCCTGCTCGCGCGAATTCTTCACGATGTCGTCAAAGGCCTCTGTGGCGAAGAGGGCTTCGTTGGCCATATTGGCGGTGACGATTTTCTGTACACCGTACCGATCGCGGCCATGCCACGAGTCTGTGACGAAGTAATCCGGGTGTTTGACGAGCTTATTTCGCTGCAGTATTCCGAGCAGGACCGTCGGATGGGATATTTCTTCGGCAAGGATCGCCGAGGACAGCTGCACCGGGTGCCGTTGATGACACTTTCGGTCGGCGTGGTCACCAATCAGCGCCGTCGCTTTACGCGCGCGGTCGAAGTCAGCGAGTTGGCTACTGAGATGAAGAGCTACGCGAAAACGTTGCCCGGTTCGGTCTGGGCGGTCGATCGTCGCCGCGACGAGCCGGCGACGCCGGCGCTGGGATCTGTTGCGATCGAGATGGGACGCGATCGGAACGGTTTGCGAACGGGCGGAGGACTCGGCCAGTGACCGTATCGTGTCCTGACTGCCGCTCAGTATTTCGGGTCGATCCGGCCAAGGTTCCAGCGACGGGCGTGCGCGCGCGCTGCTCGGTCTGCGGCGGCGTCATCGCCATCGCTGGTGGCACTCTTCCGATCTCGGTGACTCCTGCGTCGACTGGCGCTGTGGCCGCCCGCGCGATTCCGACGCCACAACGGCCGTATACGCCCGCCGGCGGCGTTCCGGCGGCCGGGGCAGGGATGATGACCCCCCCGGCTCCTTCTCGGGCTGCCGGGGCACCTTTCCGGCGTCCGACGCCCGCAGTGGGCGCCACGATGGTCGCCGCTTCGGCTACGCCGCCACTAGGCGCCGCCATGCCGACTCCGGTGGCCTCGACGGTGGCTGCCACCAGCGCCGCTCCGACACCAATGTCCGTGGGCGCGGCGGCTCCGGCTCCCGCCTTTGCCGGCGCGAGCGTCGGTATGCCGACTCCGAGTTCCACCTCGGCGATGCCCACGCCACGCCGGTCGATCAATCCGTTCCTCAACGCGGACCCGGCGCAACGCGCCCGTCGATTAGCCCGCGCGCTGGTGTCGGATCTGGTGGCCTACCATCCGCAGAAGCGAGAAGAAGGGCTCAAGAACGGCACGCTGCGACCACTCTTCCGCGAAGACATCAAGAAGTCCTACGAGGAGTACGTTGAACAGGTCGGTCGCGACGTTGCGGAAAATTCTCCGCACTTTCAGGAAGCGCTGAACGAGATTCTCGGCGGGGGCCAAAAGCTGTTCTGAGCGGCCTCTGCCCGTTAGCTTCCGCGTACTTCGAAACTGAATTCCTGAGTCAGGCCGCTCTCCTGCGCGGAGGGCGGCCTGCGTCGTACGCGGAGACTAGAGATGCAGGACGGCGAACGCCTGAAGATTCTTTCGTCGGCCGAGACCCGGCTGACGGACATGCGGAGGTATCTTTGACATCGAGACCAAGCGCTCGACGCTGAACGCGTACGAGAATGAGATGTCGGACGCGGCGTTTTGGAACGATCAGGAATACGCCCGCGATGTCGTGCAGCAGGTCAAGGTGCTGAAAGGGTGGATCGAGCCTCTGGAGAGTCTCTCCGCCCGCGTCGCCTCCGCCCTCGAACTCGACGAGTTGTTGGGGGCTGAGCCGGACGAGGGGATGGCGCGCGATCTCGACGCCGAAGTCGAGCGCATCGCTGACGAACTCGATGCATTCGAGCTCAAGTCGCTGTTGCGCGGGAAGGACGACTACCGTGATGCGCAGGTAGAAATCGCCGCGGGCGCCGGTGGCACCGAAGCGCAGGATTGGGCGGAGATGCTAGAACGGATGTACATCCGCTGGGCGGAGCGCAAAGGCTTCGAGGTCGAAATGGTCGACCGCAGCGAGGGTGAAGAAGCCGGCATCAAAGGCTCCGTGATGGAAATCAAGGGGCAGTTTGCCTACGGATTCTTGCGACCTGAATCCGGCGTTCACCGCCTCGTCCGTATTTCGCCCTACGATTCTCAGGCGAGACGGCACACCAGCTTCGCGTCGGTGTTTGTGTATCCGGTGGTGAACGAAGAAATCAACATCGAGATCCGCGAAGAAGATCTGAAGATGGACGTTTTCCGCGCGTCCGGCGCCGGCGGTCAGCACGTGAACAAGACGTCGTCTGCGGTTCGGCTTACGCACATTCCCAGCGGCATTGTCGTGTCGTCGCAGGCGCAGCGTTCGCAGTTCAAGAATAAAGAGACGGCACTGAAACAGCTGAAAAACCGACTCTATCAAATTGAAGTCGAGAAGCAGCTGGCCGTGAAGGCGGCCTTCGATGCCAACAAGCAGGACGTGTCCTTCGGCAGTCAGATTCGCAGCTACGTCTTTCAGCCCTATACGATGGTGAACGATCACCGAACCGAGCTCAAAATTCCTGACGTCCAAAAGGTCATGGACGGCGCGATCGATCCATTCATTCAGGCATACCTGAAGCAGGACGGAGCGAGCAGCGCCGAGGAAGTGCGATGATCGATGATCTGAACTTCCTGATGAAGGCGCGACGCGAGAAGCTCGAGCGTCTGCGCGCGGCGGGCGTTGACCCGTTCGGCTATTCGTTCGATCGGACCCACACGGCGAAAGCAGCGATTGAGTTGCTGGGCGACGCCGCCGAAGGCGGCGCGGTGTCGGTTGCCGGCCGACTCGTGTCCTGGCGCGCGCAGGGGAAGACGGCATTCGCCCATCTCGCCGACATGGACGGACGAGTGCAGTTGTACTTTCGCAAGGATGACATCGGCGAATCGCTGTTCGCGCAGTTGAACGATTACGATCTCGGCGACTGGATCGGTGTATCGGGCACGATGATGCGCACGAAGACCGGTGAAGCAACGATTCGCGTTGCTCGTGCCGAGTTGCTCTCAAAGGCACTGCGGCCGCTTCCGCTCGGCAAGGAGCAGGTGGTCGATGGGCAAGTCGTGCGCTATTCGGCGTTCGCTGACACCGAATTGCGGGCCCGCCAGCGATACGCCGATCTTGCGGTGCACCCCGAGGTGCGTGCGCTCTTTCGCGCGCGCTCGATTCTGACACGCACGATTCGCTCGCACCTCGACGCGCTGGGCTACCTCGAGGTGGAAACGCCTGTGCTCCAGCCGCTCTACGGCGGTGCGGCGGCGCGGCCGTTCATTACCCATCACAATACGCTCGACATGCCGCTCTATCTGCGCATTGCAGATGAGTTGTATCTCAAGCGTTTGATCGTTGGTGGCTTTGAACGCGTGTACGAAATCGGTCACGACTTCCGAAACGAAGGCATCGATCGGACTCACAATCCGGAATTCACGATGCTGGAGTTCTACGAAGCGTTCGCTGACTATCGCACGATGATGGATCGGGTTGAGTCTATTCTCGTAGGCGCCGCCGCGGCGTTGCGGGCACTACCGCTGATTGGCGAAAAAGTACCGGTATTGTCGCCGCCGTTTCCGCGCATCGAGTGGGTCGGCTCGCTCTCGCAGGCGGCTGGCGCGGACGTGATGGCGGCCGACGACGCGACGCTGCGCCAGTTGGCGGCACGTATCGGCGTGCACAACGTCGCCACACTCAGCCGCCCGAAGGTTCTCGACGAGATGTTCCAGGCGTTGGTGGAGTCGAAGATCGATTCGCCGACGTTCGTGGTGGATTATCCGAAGGAGCTCTCGCCCTTGGCAAAGCCCAAGCGTGGCGGACCGGACGGCATTACCGAGCGATTTGAACTCTTTGCTCGCGGGAAGGAACTGGCCAACGCGTTCAGCGAATTGAACGATCCGATTGATCAGCGGGAGCGATTCGAAGCGCAGGCGCGTTTGCGCGATGCTGGTGATGACGAGGCGTCAGGCGTGGACGACGATTATCTCCGCGCGATGGAGTACGGCATGCCGCCGACCGGCGGCGTGGGCATCGGCATTGATCGTCTGTTCATGTACCTGACGGATACGGCCAACATCCGCGACGTGATTCTGTTTCCCACCATGCGGCCGGAGTAAGCCGACAAGTGCGCGCGCTCGAACTCTCCATCGCCTGGCGCTATCTGCGCAGCCGACGCGGATCGCGTCTGCTGTCGCTGATTAGCGTCATCGCGATTGGTGGTGTGTTGGTCGGCGTGAGCGCGCTGATCGTCATCATGGGGGTCATGAACGGGCTGCAGCGCGATTTGCGCGACAAGATTCTCATTGGCAGTCCCGACTTGCGCGCACTGCCGTATGGCTCCGACCTGCGCATGAGCGCGTGGGAGTCGGTGCGCGATCAAGTACTGAAGGTGCCTGGCGTGACGGCGGCAGCGCCGTTTGTCACGACGCAAGGGTTGATTCGCAATTTGTCGGGATACATCACTGGCGCGCAGATCGTTGGCATCTACCCGCAAGGTACGGCCGGAGCAGACGTCACCTCGATTCGTTCGCACGCAATCCTCGGCAATTTTTCATTTCGACGGGACAGCGTTCAGTTGCCCGGCGCTGTGCTTGGCAAGTCGCTCGCGGCGAACTTGAACGCGTTCCCCGGCGATACCGTCGTGTTGATTGGCGCGAGCTTGTCGGAGATGAACGCGGCGACCGGCGCCGTGATTCCGCACATGGATAGCGTGGTGGTGTCGGGCGTGTTCGAGACGGGGATGTACGAGTACGACAACCTGTACGCGTACGTCAACCTGCCGGTGGCCCAACGACTCGCGGCGCTCGGCCATGATGTCACGGGCATCGAGGTGAAGACGCGTGACCGGTGGGATGCCGGGCGCGTGGCTGACACCATGCGCAACAGTCTGAAAGCGCCCGTCCGCGTCATGGATTGGCAGGAGCAAAATCACCAGCTGTTTCAGGCGCTCAAGCTGGAAAAGCTGGGCATGAGCGTAATTCTCTTGTTGATCGTGATCGTCGCCGCGTTCAATATCGTCAGCACGCTGACGATGGTGGTGGCCGACAAGACGCGCGAGATTGGCATCCTGCGCGCGATGGGTATGCCCGCGCGATCGATCCGCCGGATCTTCTTGCTGCAGGGTGTCGTTGTTGGCGCAGTCGGGACTTCCGGTGGGCTCGTGATTGGACTCTTCGTCTCCGCGCTGCTCGAGAAGTATCACCTGATTTCGCTCGACCCGTCGGTGTACTTCATCGACCACCTACCAGTGGCGATTCAGCCACTCGATGTCGCGATGATCGTGGCCGCGAGTCTGGCTATCGCGGCGCTCGCGACCTTCTATCCAGCCTCACAGGCGGCCAAGCTGTACCCGGTCGAGGCGATTCGGCATGAGTGATGTCGGGAATGGCGTTGCGAGCGACGTGAGAGGCGATGCCGGCGGCGTCACGGGGAGCAACCGCAACGACGCCGTGGCGCAGTCGTCGCTGGTGGTGCGCGCCGAGGGCTTGGTCAAAGAGTTCCGGGGCGGTGACGGGGGTGTGATTCGCGTGCTGGACGAGGTCTCGCTTTCGGTCGCCCGCGGTGAAATGGTCGCGGTGATGGGTTACAGCGGAGCCGGAAAGAGCACGCTCCTCCACGTTCTTGGCGCCCTCGAGCGGCCGTCGGCCGGACGCATCGAGCTGGCCGGGCAATCGATTGCGGCACTGAGCGATGAGGCGCTCGCATCACTGCGGAATCGCGCTGTTGGCTTCGTGTTTCAGTTCCACCACTTACTGCGCGAGTTCTCGGCGCTCGAGAACGTGATGATGCCGCTGCGCATTGCCGGCAGTGCCGATTCGACGGCGCGAGCGCGGGCCGAGGAGTTGCTGGACCGGGTCGGACTGTCGTCCAGGCAGCATCACCGGCCGTCGGAGCTGTCGGGCGGCGAGCAACAGCGCACCGCCGTTGCGCGCGCGTTGGCGTCCAATCCCGCACTGTTGCTGGCGGACGAGCCGAGCGGAAACCTCGATCAGCACAACGCCGAACGGTTGCACGATCTCTTTGCCGACCTTGCGCGTGATCTCTCGCTGGGACTGGTCGTCGTAACCCATAATCCCTCGCTGGCCGCGCGCGCCAATAGGACGCTATTGTTGGATGGAGGGAAGTTGGTGCCCATGGACGTTCGCACACCGGAGGCCTGATGCTCTGCGACAACTGCAAGGAGCGGGACGCCGTCGTGCACGTGACGCGGATGGAGAAGAACGCCCTCATCCAGCTGCACCTGTGTGAAAAGTGCGCTGCCGCGCAGGGAGTGCAGACCACGCTCTCGGTACCGCAGCACCCGTTGGGCGACATTTTGCAGGCGGTCCAGCAGTCGTCGAGTGCTGGCGGCGGTGATGCGGCCG
Source organism: uncultured Gemmatimonadaceae bacterium (assembly GCA_966096095.1). Classification (GTDB taxonomy): domain Bacteria; phylum Gemmatimonadota; class Gemmatimonadetes; order Gemmatimonadales; family Gemmatimonadaceae; genus Gemmatimonas. The sequence continues at coordinate 11,120 of CBHTUR010000056.1, forward strand.
CATGCGCCTTCTGCGGCGCCAACGCGCGCGATTTCCGCGAGACGGGACGGCTGGGATGTCCGCACTGCTACGATGCGATGGAGCGCAGCCTGCGCGAACTGCTGCGGCGTCTGCACGGCAGCTCGAAACACGTCGGCGTTGTGTATCGCGCGCCGGTGGCGCACGTCGTGGAGAAGTCGGACTCACTGCACGATCTGAAGGACCGGCTTCGTCGCGCCGTCGAGCTCGAGCAGTTTGAACTGGCGGCAGAATTGCGCGATCGCTTGCGCGTAATCGAGTGAGGCGCGACCGATGAGTATCGATCGTCATCGTCTCGACCTCTCGTTGCTGCCCGACGGCGGTGTGCGTTGGTTGGATGCGTCTGGCGCGAACGCCGACGTGGTGATTTCGACGCGCATGCGATTGGCGCGCAACGTCACCGGCTATGCGTTTACCGGTCGCGCGCGGGAAGGTGAGCGTCTGCGCATGCTCGCGCAGGTGCGTGATGCGCTTGGCGGGGTGCCATCGCTGAGCGGCAGCACGCTCGTTCGTCTCGACGAGCTGTCGCTGCAGGATCGACAGCTGCTGCATGAGCGGCATCTGGTGAGCAAGGAACTGGCCGGACTGGAACCGCAGCATCCGTTGCGATCCGGCGCCTCAGTATTTCTTGGTGACTCGCTCGGATTGCTCGTGAACGAGGAGGATCATCTTCGATTGCAGTCGCTCCGTTCGGGCTTTGCGGTGGCCGAAGCGTTCGAGGCGGTCCAGCAATTGGATCGTGAACTGGGTGCGCAGGTGCCGTACGCGTACCACCGGGAGTTCGGCTTCCTGACTGCCTGTCCGACCAACGTCGGTACAGGACTACGTGCGTCGGTCCTGATTCACTTGCCTGGACTCGTTCTGACGAAGGAGATCGGCAAGGTTCTGGCGGGATTGCAGCAGATGGGGTTGACCTATCGTGGCCTCTACGGCGAGGGAAGCGACGTGGTCGGCAACTTCGTGCAGTTGTCGAATCAGACCACGCTCGGGCGCTCCGAGGAGGAATTGCAGGATCTCCTCGTCAAGGTGGTCCGCCACGTGATCGAACGAGAGGAAGAGGCCCGGCGTGTTCTCGTTCGCGACGCTGGCTATATTATCGAGGACAAGTTGTGGCGCGCCTACGGAACGCTGCGGTACGCTCGCAGTCTCACGTTTGACGAGGCCATGAACTACCTGAGTGGTGTTCGCTTGGCTGCGGGTCTGAAACTGATATCAGACCTCAGTGTATACACGCTCAACAAGCTCCTGATTTTTGCTCAGTCAGCGCATTTGGCTCATCTCGAGGGCCGGACGTTGACCGAGGCCGAGGCGAACCTGGCGCGCGCGCGGTATGTGCGGCAGGCGCTGGTGCGCGAAGGGGGCGGCGTCGAATGACCCGCTCCGACCCGACCCTGAGGGGACGATGAACGGTTACAACTTCACCGAGCGGGTGCGAAAAGTTCTGGCCATGGCGCGCGAAGAAGCCGCACGCCTTCACCACGAGTACGTGGGCACAGAACACATCCTGCTCGGACTGATCCGAGAGGGCGAAGGGGTGGCGGCCGCCGTGCTGCAGAACCTCAGCGTCGATCTCGACGACGTCACCCAGAAGATCGAGGAGACGGTCAAGAAGGGGAAAGCGGCGCAAGCCACTGGCCCCGATTTGCCGTACACGTCGCGCGCCAAGAAAGTGCTTGAGCTGGCGATGGCAGAGGCTCGGGATTTGAGCCATAGCTACGTCGGTACGGAGCACTTGCTCCTGGGGCTGCTGCGCGAGGAAAAGGGAATCGCGGCGCAGGTGTTGACCGATGCCGGAGTGAATCTCGAGGCGGCGCGCACGGAAACGTTGCGACTGCTCGGCACCGACGTCTCGAACGCCAGCTCGACTTCCGCGCCCGCCGAAAAGAGCGGATCCACGCCGCCGTCGGCCGCACCGGCCAAGGGCGAGAAGAAGTCAAAGACGCCGGCTCTCGATCACTTCTGCCGCGACCTGACGCAGTTGGCCGCCGAAGGTCAGCTCGATCCGACGATCGGCCGCGCGAAAGAAATTGAGCGCGTGATGGAAGTGCTCACGCGTCGCAAGAAGAACAACCCCGTGCTGATTGGCGAGCCAGGGGTGGGTAAGACGGCGATCGTCGAGGGATTGGCGCAGCTGATCGCGAACGGAGAGTGCCCGGAAAATCTGCGTGACAACCGCGTACTGTCTCTCGACATGGCGGCCGTCATTGCGGGCACAAAGTATCGCGGCCAGTTCGAGGAGCGCCTGAAGGCGGTCATGAACGAGATCGCGCAGAACAAGCAGGTGATTCTGTTCATCGACGAGTTGCACACGCTCGTTGGCGCCGGTGCGGCCGAAGGCGCCATCGACGCCAGCAACATGCTGAAGCCGGCGCTCGCGCGTGGCGAACTGCAGTGCGTCGGTGCGTCCACGTTGAACGAGTACCGCAAGTACATCGAAAAGGACGGGGCACTCGAGCGTCGTTTCCAAACGGTCGTGGTTGAGCCGCCTTCGATCGACGAGACCGTGCAGATTCTGCAGGGGCTGCGCAAGAAGTACGAAGATCATCATCGCGTCAACATTCCGGACGAGACGTTGCTCGCCGCCGCCAAGTTGTCGGAGCGCTACATCACCGATCGCTTCTTGCCGGACAAGGCCATCGACGTGATCGACGAGGCGGGCGCGCGCGCGCGTCTGGCGGCGCAGGCACCGCCGTCGGAAGTAGCGGCGCTGAAAGAACAGCTCGAAGGAATTAATGCCGAGAAGGAAGCGGCGGTGCGCGATCAGAACTTCGAACGCGCGGCGTCGCTCCGTGATAACGAGCGTGAACTGCAAGGTGAGATTCGCCGGAAGCAGGAAGAGTGGGAACAGCGCCGGCAGTCGCATCGCCCCACGCTTGGCGAAGAGGAAATCGCGTTCATCGTCAGCCGGTGGACCGGCATTCCGGTTACGCGTTTGCAGGAAGCCGAGACGTCGCGTCTCTTGCGGATGGAAGAGGAGATGCACCAGTCGGTGGTCGGTCAGGACGAGGCTATCAAGGCGTTGGCGCGCTCGATTCGTCGCTCGCGCGCAGGGCTTAAGGATCCTCGTCGTCCGATCGGTTCTTTCATCTTCTCTGGTCCGACGGGCGTCGGCAAAACCGAACTCGCCCGTTCGCTTGCCAAGTTCTTGTTCGCAGATGCGTCGGCCCTGATTCGCGTCGACATGAGCGAGTACATGGAGAAGTTCTCGGTGTCGCGGCTCATTGGCGCCCCGCCGGGGTACGTGGGCTACGAAGACTCCGGAACGCTCACGAAGGCCGTGCGACGCAAGCCGTATAGCGTGGTACTGCTCGACGAGATCGAGAAGGCGCATCCGGATGTGTTCAACATCTTGCTGCAGGTGCTGGATGAAGGACATCTCACGGACAACTACGGGCGCGTGATCGATTTCAAGAACACCGTGGTCATCATGACCTCGAACGTTGGCGCGAAGGACATCACGCGTGGAAAGTCGCTGGGCTTCGCCACGGCCGATTCGCGTGGCGATTTCGAGCGCATTTCGGAGAAGGTCAAGGAGGAAATGGGGCGCGTGTTCAACCCCGAGTTCCTCAATCGACTCGACGACGTGATTGTGTTCCACCCGCTGGGCAAGGAACACATCTCGCAGATCGTCTCGATTGTGTTTGCCGATGTGCAGAAGCGCCTGTCCGAGGAAGAACTCACGATCAAGTTGTCGGACTCAGCGACGGAGTTCCTGGTCGACCACGGGCACGACGAGCACTTTGGCGCGCGTCCGCTCAAGCGCGCGATTCAGCGTTACGTGGAGGACCCGCTGTCGGAGAAGATTCTGACCGGCGAATTCTCCAAGGGTGACGAGATTCTGGTTGACGTCTCAGCCACCGAGAAGGACAAACTCGAGTTCCGCGTCCTGTCGCCCACCCCACAGGCGTGACGTAACCGACCGATGGCGGCCGGGCCCTTCCGGGGTCCGGCCGCCGAGCATTTCGGTATATATTCCAAGGCTATGGCAAAACGCGTTTTCCGTTCAACGGCGAGCTCTGCCGTATTTGTTGTTGCGACCGCGCTGGCGGGCGCCTTTTTGGCGCGTCCGGCGCTGGCGCAGGACATTACGGGGAAGTGCGCGACGCCGGATTCGATCGCGATTCGCGGCAACGTGCGCGTCGCGGATCAGAAGATCCGGACGGAAGCCGGACTGGCCGCGGGGAGCTTGCTCAATTTCCCGGCGGTTCAACGCGCCATCAAAGCGTTGTACGCGCTCAACGAATTCGACGACGTCGAAACCACATGCGACGTCGAGTCGGTGGCCAACAAGGCGTTGTTCGTGCTGCAAATCCGCGAACGGGCGATTCTCGGCGATCTGAAAGTGGTCGGTCCGAAAAACGTGTCGGATCGTTCGGTGCGCGAGAAAGTGGATCTCCTCATCGGTCGTCCGATCGATCCGCTGCAGGTTGCAAAGGCGCGTGCGCGCATCGACTCGCTGTACGAGGCGGCGGGATATTATCTCGCTCGCGTCAGCGTCGATTCTGTGCCCATGAACGACGGGCAGTACGGTTTGACGTACCGGATCGACGAAGGTCGTCGTCTCGCGATTTCGGGCATCGACGTGCTGGGCAACAGTCGAGTGAAAGACGACCAGATTGTGGGTGCGATGAAAACCCGCCCCGAAGGATTCTGGTGGTTCCGTAAGGGCGAATACAACGACGACAAATACGTTGGCGATCTGGGAGAGCGCATTCCCGCGCTCTACTCACGCCTCGGGTTCGTCGACATGCGCATCATGAAGGACACGATGGTGGTCGATCGTGATCGTGGCAAAGGGCTGTTGCAGATCACGGTCGACGAAGGTCCGCGCTACAAAATCGGCACCTTCGAAGTGGCGGGAAATCGTCGATTCTCGACCGAAGAGCTGAAACGGCTGTATCCGTTCGAGGGAAATGATCCGACGCTTTCGGAGCGCGTGAAGGGGCTCATCAAACGCGAGGCTGCCGCGCCCGAAGGAATCTTCGACCAGAAGAAGTGGGACGATGCCGTTGAGAAGGTGAACACGCAGTACCGCAACTACGGATATCTCTACGCGCGCATCAACCCCGTTGTCGAACGGCGGATTGGTCCCGATTCGCAGCCGACGGTCAATCTCCGATGGGAGATTGATGAGCGAAATCCGGCGATCGTGAATCGCGTAGAGATTGTAGGGAACGACTACACGTCCGACGATTGCATTCGACGGCAGATCTTCCTGGTGCCGGGCGGTGTCTTCAATCAGGACGTCCTGGTTCGCAGCTATCAAAGCATCAGCAATCTGAATTTTTTCGAGTCGCCGATGCCATTCCCGGACTATCGTCCGGTGAACGATCAGGGTGACGTCGACATTGTGTTTCGCGTAAAGGAGAAGCGTACGGGCAGCATCAATTTCGGCGCGTCGATGGGTCAGGGCGGCGTTGGATTTGGTGGCTTCATTGGCGTTGAGCAGCCCAACCTGTTCGGTCTGTGCAAGAAGGGACAGCTGAACTGGCAGTATGGACGTTTCTACAACGACTTCACGGCAACGTATTCCGACCCGGCATTGCGCGGCACTCGCATGTCCGGCGCGCTCAGCGCGTATCGCACGCAGTCGCGATTCGTGGTTGGCAACCTTGGGCAGAATATCCGTACGGGCGCTCAGGTACGCCTCGGACTTCCGGTGCCGTGGAATCTCTTCTCGTCGGTCGCGGTGTCATATAACGGCGAGTCGGCGACATTCACGTCCGGCACCATCGCGAATACCTGCTCACGAAACTGCTTCCGTTCGAACATCGGGCTCGAGTATTCGTACGACACGCGCGTCGACATGCCCTTTGCCACTGAAGGCGCCCTGCGATCGGTCACGATGGACTTCTCGGGCGGCCCGCTGGGCGGTACGGTTAACTTCCAACGGGTCACCGGCGAGTTCCGCGCCTATGCGCCGCTTGCCCGGTTCGGCCCGAGCTCGAATCCGCAACCGATCAAGCTGGTCGCGGGAATGACGGCGCGGACGGGTGCGTTGTTCGGTAATTCAGGACCGTTTTTCTTCCAACAGCAGTTCTCGGTTGGCGGCGTCATGTACGGACAGGCGTTGCGCGGCTATCCCGAGTTCTCCATCACGCCGTCGGGGTTCAATCCGACGACCGACCAGTATCGCTCGGATCCCAAGTCGTTCGGTAACGCGTTTCTCACGCTGACCGGCGAAATCGGCTTGCGGTTCAACCAGATGTTCTACTTCAACGTCTTCACGGACGCGGGTAACAACTGGGCGTCAGCGCGTCAGATCAATCCGACGCGGTTGTACCGCTCAGCCGGCTTAGGAGTGTCGACGGTGACACCTCTGGGCCCGCTGGGGCTCGACCTCGCATACGGTTTTGATCGTACGGCGATCGATCCACTTACCCTCCGCGCGAAGCCGGACCCGCGGTGGCAATTCCACTTCCGGCTTGGCCAGCTTTTCTAGAGGATTATCGATGCGACTTTCCTACGTCGTTGGCGCGTGTGCGCTACTCCTGGGCGCCCCGTCCTTGGCGTCAGCCCAGGCCGCTCAAAAATTTGCGTTCGTCAACTCGCAGGCCCTGTTGCAGCAGGCGCCAGGTGCCGGCGAAGCGCAGCTCACGCTGCAGAAGGAACTGGAGACGATGCGCGCGCAGGCGGGCAAGCTTCAGGACTCGCTCGCGGCGCTGAACGAAGCGTACAAGAAGGAAGAGCCGTCGCTTTCGCCGACCGCGAAAGAAGCGCGCTTGAAGACGCTCGGCGAGAAGCAGACCGAGTTTCAGGACAAGATTCAGAAGATGCAGGATCAGGCGCAGCAGCGCGAAGGCGAGTTGATGCAGCCGATTCTCGACAACATCCGCAAGGTGTTGGATGATGTGCGCATGGAAGGTGGCTACTCGTTCATCTTCGATGTCGCGGGTGGCTCGTTTATCGTGTCCGCTGACAAGAACCTCGATATCACCGATCGCGTGCTGTCGAAGCTTCGCCTCTCGGCGCCCAAGGCCGCTGCGAAGCCCGCGGCCGGACCGACGACCGCGCCGGCGGGCCTCTCGACCAAGAAGCCGCCCACGGAGTGAGTGAGCAGTCGTTTGCCCTGCAGGCGGACCGCGGGGATGGGGGGCGGGCCAAAACCCCCCCGGGGATTGGGGGGGGGGTTTGTGGGGGACA
>CBHTUR010000057.1:0-16474 GCA_966096095.1 uncultured Gemmatimonadaceae bacterium
CCTATCCCGCGTGGCCGGCCAGCGCCAACGGGCTCCGCATCAGCTACATGGAGAAATCGGGCAAGAAGTTCGTGGCCGTGCGCGTGCAGGACAGCGAAAGCGATATCGTGCTGCAGAACGAACTCGTGCTGGTGCCGGGCGAACACTTTGGCTTTGGCGTACACCTGAGCGGTGAGCCCACCAACGTCGAAGACAACGTCGCGATCATGAAGCTCCTCGAAGACGTCATCAAGAAGAACATGGCTCAAGGCGATGCGCTGATGGCGATCCGGATGCGTTTCAAAGCGGCGGTGATGAAGAAGTAAGTGCGCGCCGCCGCGATCGCGCTCTGTCTCTATCTCACCTGTGCGGTCTCGCTGACCGCACAGGTTCCGACTAGGTCACCGGTGACTATGAGCGCCCCACTCACCGCCGCCGCCGTGCGCGAAGCGCGCGCCCGCTCCAATGCCGCCATCGCGGCGCGCGATACCGTGACGCTCGCGTCGCTAGTCACTTCCTCTTATCACGCGGTGAGTTCGCGCAACGCGCACTCCGACGGCCGTCGCAATGAAGCGGAACGATGGCGTCAGCAGTTCTCGGCGCACGCCGATGTGCTGTACGTCCGCACACCGCACGATGTACGCGTCTTCAAACCGTGGGAAATGGCCGATGAGCGCGGTAATTGGGTCGGCACCTGGACCGAACCCGACGGCAAAGTCACCATTCGCGGGCGCTACACCGCGAAGTGGCGACGCATCGATGGCGTGTGGCTGCTCGAGGCCGAGGTGTTCACGCCGACATCGTGTGTGGGCTCGAGTTATTGCACACGTTCGCCCGAGCAGCCCACGTAAGGTGCGGCGCTAGCGACGCTTGTGTACCCGAGCACGGGCCGGTGCCGATGACGGCAACGATCCGACATACGCCGCGAGCGACACCATGTCTTGCACGGTGAGCTTCTCGACCACCGGTGCCATCGCGATGCTCAACGAGTCGCGCCGCGTACCCATGCGGAAGTTGATGAGTTGCCGCAGAATCGTTGACGGTGAACGGCCCGCGATCGGCGGCACCGCATCTTTGCCCAATAGCATTGGGCCGTGGCACACCGTGCACATGGTGGGTGCGCCGTTGGGTCCGCGCGCCACGATTCGACGGCCTCGGGCGATGCTGCCAACCGGGACATACGTTGTATACTCGACGGTTGGATCGCGCAGCTCGTGGCGCTCAAATTCCGCCGGCGCTTCAATCAGTCGTCCGTCGATCGGCTCGGTGCCTTCGCCGTCGTACACGTAGAAGCCGCTCTCCATACGCGTCTTCGGTGCCAGCGTGACTTCCTTCACGTGATTGGGTCGGTGCAGCGTGAGCGTCGAGAAGTAGCGCGCTGCCACGACGACATCCGAATCGGCAACAGACGCCGCGACGAGATGCATGCTGCCAGTCTTACTTACCGGGCTCGCCGAGAGTCGCGAGCTGTCGCGAAATGCACGTACCTGCTTGACGATGTATTCCACCGGCAGGCCGGCGAGCGTGCTGTTTTCGGGGCGCCCCTGGCCATCGGGCAAGTGACAGTAGCCGCACGCGCGTCCATTCGGCCGTGTACCGTAAAGCACCGGCGCGGGCGCCGGCGGGTGTGAATCGGGAAACCAATCGGGGATGTTGAACCCGTTGCCCACCTCGCGCATGGTGTACTCGCGCGACGATCCCGGCACATGATGCTTGATGACGCTGTCGGGCTTGGGCAGCGGTGTGGTGGGCGCCGGAACGGCGGGAAACGCCCATGCTGGCACCACGAACGATGTGGCCTTGGCGTGCGCTGCCGTAGACGACGGGCGCGCCGATGAATGCGAAGCGGGCGCGCGTTGCGCGATCAGGTACGGCGCACACCCCAATACCGCCAACATGCTCGCGACCGAGCGGATTCTGTGCATACGCGCGAATATGCGCCTCCGCGTGCTCACCGTCCACCATGGCGACGACGCAATAGATTCGAGTTGGCATTGCCACACCTCACACTTAGGTCTCGCGCATGAGCAACGCTGCCCCCAAGCGATTCGGCGGACGCTTCAAGTCGACGCTGTTCAAGTATCCCGGCAAAGGGGGTTGGCACTTTGCGCCGGTGCCCGAGAAGTATGCGCCGCCTGTCACGCACGGTTGGGGGCGCACGCCCGTCACCGCAACTGTGAACGGCGTTACGTGGGACACGAGTGTGTGGCGCGGCAAAGACGGCCGCACGCTCCTCGCCATTCCCAAGCATGTGCGCGGTGCCTCGACCGATGGCGATGTGATCACCGTCGTGATTGCATTCAGCGCGCTGTGATGCTGGCAGTCGACTAGATTCGGCATTCATGACCTCGACGGAGTTGCCGGAACCACATGTGCGGCTGGAAGCGCAGCAGTTGGCCAAGCGATACGGATCGCTCGTGGCGTTGCGCGACGTTTCCTTTGTTGTGCGTGAAGGCGAAGTGCTCGGCCTGCTCGGGCCCAACGGTGCGGGCAAGACCACGCTCATGGCGTGTCTCGCTGGACTGGAATTCGCCGACGCCGGACGCGTCCTGCTCGATGGCGCACCGCTCGCACGAGCGAGCGATCCGCGAACACTGTTCTATCTGCCAGACGGCATGACGCCGTGGCGCGCACAGCGTGCGGATTGGCTCCTGGATTTTGGTGCCAATGCGTTTGGTTGCGCGGCCATCGACCTGGTCGCGTTGCGACGAACGCTTCGGATCGACGAACTCGCTCGGCAGTCCATCGGTACGTTGTCCAAGGGACAACGCAAGCGCTTGTTGCTCGCATTTGCGCTGCAGATGCCGAGCGACGTGTTGTTGCTCGATGAACCGTTCGATGGACTCGACCTGCGTCTCACGCGCGATGTGGCAGCACTGCTGAGAGCGCAGGCCGCCGTCGGACGGTCGCTCGTGATTTCGATGCACGATTTGCATGGCGCCTCGCGCGTCTGCGATCGCCTCGTATTGCTCGATGACGGTCGCGTCGTTGCCGACGGGACGTTGACGGAATTGCGCGATCGGAGCGGGCGCGTGGATGCCGAACTTGATGAGGTGTTTCTTGCGTTCGTCTGAGCGCGCGCCGTTGCCCGCGTCGACTGTCCGTTTGATGCCGACGGCGATACCGACGGAAATGCAGCGACTGCGTGCGCTGGCCGGCAAAGAGGTTCGAGAGCTGCTGGCCTCGCGCGCCGTGCTGTTGATGTTGCTGGCCGTGGGGCCGTTGGTGGGACATGCCTTCGTCACGGCGGTGCGCACGTACTCCGACGTCAGTGGTGCAGCAGGCAACACGGGCGCACTATCGCAGGGTATCAGTCCGCTCGACGGTGTGCTCGTGCCCACATTTGGCGCCTACGCGCTGGTCGCCACCCTGCTCTTTCCTTTCGTCGCGATTCGCGTCGTGAGTGCGGAGAAAGAGTCGGGCGCCTTGGGTTTGCTCTTACAAGGACCGACGGGACTGGCGCGCATGGTTGCGATCAAGGTGTTCGTGCTGCTCGGCACCTGGGTATTATCGCTGCTTCCCGGCTTGCTCGCCGTGGCGCTGTGGCGCTCGTACGGTGGGCATGTTGATGCCGGCGAGCTCACGGTGGTGCTCATCGGGCACGTACTGCGCGGCGCCATCGTGATCGCAATCGCGTTTGCGGCAGCGGCGGTAACGGAGAGCGCCTCCAGTGCGGCGGTGCTCACGCTTGGCGTAACGCTCGGCACGTGGGCCCTCGACTTCATGGCGCAAGTGCAGGGAGGTCTCGCCCAACAGTTGGCGCAGTTCACGCCCGACTCCGCGCTGCGCACCTTCGAACAAGGCGAGCTCTCACTCGCCATTGTGCTCGTCTCGCTGTCCGGCGCGGTGGGATTGTTGTCGGCGGCCACGGTGTGGCTACATCGCGGATGGGCCGTGCGCCGTCGCGCCGCGTGGTCGTTGTGTTGGCTCGCGGCTGCGGCGGTGGTGACCGTGGCGGTCGCTCGCGTGCGCGTGAGTCGCGATGTCAGTGAAGATCGTCGCAACTCATTCGATCGGGCCGACGAACTCGCGCTGCGCACCGTCGATGGGCCACTCGTTGTTACGGCGCATCTCGCGCCAGAAGATCCGCGTCTCGCCGATTTGCAACGCAGCGTGCTGCACAAACTCGATCGCGTCGTTCCGGTCACTCTCGTGACCGTGGCCGCGGGACCAACCGGATTGTTTGAGGCCAGCGGAGCCCACTACGGCGAAGTGTGGTATCAATGGCACGGGCAGCGTCGCATGACGCGCTCGACCACCGTACCGATTGTTCTCGAAACGATTTATGACTTGACGGGAGTGCGCGCACCAACGAATCGTGCAGCGAACGCGTACCCGGGCTATCCGCTCAATACCACACCACGCCTCGCGGCCCAACTGTTTTACGGAATTCTCCCCGCATGCCTTTTGCTATTCGCCTTCTATCGACGCGCGCGCGTGTAATAAGTTGTGCGTCGGCTGTGGTGGCCTTGATCAGTGTTCACACGACCGTCGCGGGGGCGCAAGCGAAAGCCGCCGCGTCGCCCATTCGCGTCGACGTCGCACGCGACAAAGTGGGCGCGGAGCCATCCACTTTCTTGCCGATGGTCGGCAATTGGGTCGTGGCGGAAGAGGGCGGTAAGAAAGTCGTGCGAGTCGATGGTCGTGTCTGGAAACGCGGACAGCCGGCGGGCGGGCTCGCCGACAAAGCGCGCGCCATTTACGGCGCCAAGCACGAAGACTTCATCGACAACGTCACCGCCTTCGCCTACTTCCCCATCGCCGTTGCGAAAGGCATCGACAACTTCACCGACGGCGACATCCGCGTGAAGTTCATGATGATTGGCGGTACGCTCGATCGATGTGGCGGCATTTTGTTCAACGTGCAACCGAATGGCGACTATCTCGCGTTCCGCTTCAACGGCACCGAAGACAACGCCGTGTTGTGGACCTTCAACAACGGCAAGCGTTCGTTCGTGAAGCGCGGCACGGACAATGTGCCGCTCGAATTGGGCACGTGGCATGAGTTGCGCGTGTCGGTGAAAGGCACCGAGTTCAAAGGCTATCTCGACGAAAAACTGATGGTCGAGTTCACGCTCAAGGCGCCGGTGAGCGGCAAGGTCGGCCTGTGGTCTAAGACCGACAGCATGACTGAGTTCACCGACTTCTCCGTTGCGATGGGGGCCAAATGAACCGCCCTTCTCTCCTCGCGCGGCGTGCGGCGTCGCTCGTCACGATCATGTTGTTCGCGCCAACACTGCTGACGGCGCAAAGTGCGCGGGCTCGCGCCGGCGCGTCCGCGAAGGGCGGCTGCCCCGCACCCGACACTACTGCCGGCTGGTTCACGCGGCAGCGGGCGTGGCTCGATGAAAAGTCGGCCACCTGGAGCGACGACAAACTCCGTACTGCGCTGCTCACCGTAGGCGACGTGTCGAGTTCCTCGCGCGGCGCGCTGTTGGGCTACGAACTCGCGGACGGTTCGGTGGGCGCGCCCACGAAGTCCGATTCGGCGCTCATCGCCTCACTGCTCAAGCTGGCCTCCGACCGCGGTTCGACCTGGCCAACGAAGAGCGTGGTAGGGGCGCGGGGTGTGCTCGGGGTGTGGGCGCTCGCGGCCAAAGACACGACCTTCGCCCGGGCTGCCCTCCATCGCCTCATGGAGGCTGGCCCGGATGAGTCACCGCCGGCGGCCGTCGCGATTCTCGAAGATCGCCAACGGGTGCGGGCCGGCCGCAAACAGCTCTACGGCACGCAACTCCAAAAGTCCGCCGCCGGGACGTGGGGGCCGCTACCGATCGAGGACGAGGCGCATCTGGCGCTCCGTCGGGACGGGGCCGAGCTGCCGCCCCTCGCCCAGTCGCTTTGCGCCGCGAATTCGGCCAAGCGTCCCTAGTTTCAGCGAGCGAGGCAGGCGCCGCGTAGATTCATGAATCGTTCATGACTCCAACGAACGACGCGGCGCTTCCCGAACGGTGCCGTCCCCTCTAGTCACCGCTCCCCCTCTGCCTCGATGACTGAATTTTCCCTCCTCCGCGTCGCCCGACGCGGAGTGCGATTGGCGTCCGCCTGCTCAATCGCCGCGCTGGTTGCCCTGCTCTCAGTGGCGCCGCGCCCGCTCCTCGCCCAGTCCACTCTCCAGGGCACCGTAGTGGATCGCCAGTCCGGCGCGCCGATCTCAGGCGCCCTGGTCGCGGTCAGCGGCGCCACGAAAACCAATGTGGCGACCGATGCCGCCGGGGCGTTCACGCTGACCGCGAGCAAGGCCATTACGAGCATCACCGTGGCCAGCGCGGGCTACGCCACGCGCGTGATCGCCGTGGGAAGCGGCGCCACGACGCTCAGAGTCGAGCTCGTGCCATCGCAGACCGAGTTGCCCGGCGTGCAGGTTGTGGCCAATGCGCCCGCGCCGTCGACCGCGGTACTCACGCGTAACGACCTCAATCGCGGCAGCGGCATCAACCTCGCCGATGCGATCAACATTGTTCCGGGCGCGTTCATGTCGTCACGCACGCCGTTTGGCGGCGCGCGGATCACGATTCGCGGCTACTACCCGAGCACGAGCGGCAACTCGCCCAACTCGAATGGGCTCGGGTACAACACGTTCCTCAACAACATCCCGGTCACCGACGCGGCCGGCAGCACGGTGCTCGACGACGTGGACTTCGGCACGCTCGGCGGCGTGCAACTCATTAAGGGTCCGGCCTCAAGCTTGTACGGCAGCGCCATCGGTGGCACGGTTCTCATGAACACCGCGCGGCCCACGCCAAATCAGACCACGATTGGACAGCAACTGCTGACCGGTCCGGACGGCATGATGCGGTCGAACACGTCGGTGCAAGGCGCGAACGGTGCCAGCGATTACGTCCTGAATTACGGTAGTCAGTCCGACGACTCGTTCCGCCCCAACAGCAAGTCGCGCAAAACGTACGTGCGCGCTTCGGGCGACTACACAGTCAGCGCGAACCAGACGGTGAGCGCGTACTTCTCATTCAACAAGTCGTTCGAAGAGCTGGCCGGCGAAATCGACAGCACGGATTTCTACAACCGTCGCGCCATCAACAACCCGGCATACGCGCTGAATAACTCGCACATCCAGATCACGAGCTACTTCACCGGCGTCACGGACACCCACCGGTTTGGCGAGCACTTCAACAATCAGACGTCGGTGTTCGCCAGCGGCCGTTTCTCCAATCAGCCTTTCGCGCACGGCTTCACCGACGCAACGCAGTTGAACTTCGGCGCGCGCACCGCGTTCGGCTATAACACCCAAATTGGCAGCGTCGATCTCACGGGCACGCTCGGCATCATGGGCCAGCGCTCGCAAGTGACGAGCAACGGAGTGTTCATCACGCCGGCGACACCGTTCACCGAACGGCCCAGCGCGACGCAGAATTTTGCCATCAACGCGTACACGTTTACCGAGTGGAAGGCCGCGATGCCGCACCAGGTCACGGTGACCGCGGGGGGCAGCCTGATCTCGAATCAGTTCAGCATTCAGAACATGCTCAAGAGCAATCAGCTCTTCGACACCACCTTCATTCGCAACAAGAAGTTCGCCAAGGTCTTCGCGCCGCGCGCCGAAATCACCAAGGGCTTCGGTGACGTCGCGTCGATCTATGGCAGCGTGAGCACCGGCTATACGCCGCCACTCCTCTCGCAGGCGCTGTCGAGCGACGGCACGGTGAACACGGGCCTCAAGCCGGAACACGCGGTGCAGTACGAAGTGGGCGTGCAGGGCAACATTGCCCATCGTCTCACCGGGCAATTGGCGTACTTCCAGCTCACCAATACCAACAAGCTCGTCAGCCAGACGGTCAGCTCAATCACGTCGACGGTCAACGTGGGTAAGCAGCAGAACAAGGGGGCCGAGCTTTCGATGAGCTGGCTCGCCCTGTCTGATACAAGCAAGCTGCTGAGCACGGTGCGGCCGTGGGTGTCGTACACGTACACCGACGCCAAATACATCGACTTCAAGAGCGACAACAACAATACGTCGACGACGGTGAACTTCAGCGGCAATTCGCTGGCGCGCGTGCCGAAGACGATGTATGCGCTGGGTATCGACGCGGCGTTCCGCCACGGTTTCTCGTTCGCCAGCACGTACTCGTTCGTCGACAAGGTGCCGGTCACCTTCGACAATTCGACGTGGGTCAAGTCGTACAACCTGCTGAACGCGAAGCTGGCGTACAAAACGCAGATCGCAAATCGCTGGCTGCTCAATCTCGCCGTTGGCGGCGAAAACCTGGGCGGCAGCACGTACTACAGCGCGATCTTCATTGGACCCAACTACAAGGGACTCGCGCAGGCCGCTGATGGCGGAACGGGCGACGGCTACATTCTGCCCGCGCGCTACACGGCGCGGTACTACGGGAATATCGGGCTGTCGTACGTGCTGCGGTGAGTCAGCAGTTGGAACCTCTTTAGACGACTGGCGGCTTTCGTCGGATAGCTCTCGCGCGAGCGCTATCAGCTTTCAGACGGCAGCCGTCAGCTTCAGAGGTGCGCGATCACAGCTTCACCCGCCTCTCGCCAGTCTCACGGCGGCGACAACGAGCACGATTCCAGCGAGCGCGGTGATGCGGGCCAGATACGAGGCCTGCACCCGCGCTCGCGTCGCTTCCGGCGATCCGGCGGTGAGTTGGCCCGCTTTGGGACCCAACCAGAAATCGTGCAACGCACTCAGCGAAACCATCAGCACGACGCACGCAATCTTGATGGCGAGCGACGTGCCCATCGACGTGCGCCAAAAGTCTGGCGAGCCGAAGACGCCGTTCCATCGCCACAAGTCTTTGTAGGCGAGATTGATCGGACCCGTGATGAGCAGAATGACGATCGCAATCCAGCCGATATTGCGCGCCTTGAGTCCGATCGCGTGGAAGAGCGCCTGACGCAACGACGCCGGTTCAACCGCGCGCAGCGCCGGTGCACCCACCGCGCCGAGGAAAAACATCCCGCCGAGCCACAAGAGCGCGGCCAGCAGGTGCAGCGTGACGCTGATCCAATAGAGCGTAGGCATACCGCAATATGCCGCGAGGTCGTGGACCTGTCAGTCAGCCCTTGTCCCACTGCGCGTGTGCGTCAAGAATTGAACAACCGAGACTCTGCCTATGCCAATCACTCCTCAGCCAGAACTTCGAACCGCGCGGCTTGTGCTTCGCCCGTTTCGTCTCACCGACGCGCGAGACGTGCAACGGTTGGCGGGCGAATTCGCCGTGGCCGATACCACGCTCAACATTCCGCATCCCTATCAGGACGGAATGGCCGAAGCGTGGATTGCGTCGCACGGCGAAGCGTACGCGCGCGATCTCGCCATTCCGTTTGCCATCACGCGTGGCGACACTGGCGAGTTTCTCGGCTGCATCAGCTTGCGACTCGAATTGCCACAGGCGCGCGCCGAATTGGGGTACTGGATTGGCGTGCCGTATTGGGGGCAGGGGTTCATGACGGAGGCCACCAAAGCCGTTCTTGCCTACAGCTTTGACACGCTTGGTCTGCATCGTGTGCATGCCTCGCATTTGACGCGAAATCCGGCGTCAGGACGCGTGATGCGAAACGCCGGGATGCTCTTCGAGGGCGTGCTGCGCGGCCATGCCATCAAGCATGAGCGGTTCGAGGACATCGCGCGCTACGGCGTGCTGCGCACCGACCCGCGCGTCGCGTGAGTGAGCCAAGCAAAGGGGCCGACGCATGACGTCACCGCGATCACGTGAGAACGCCGAGCACTACGTGTGGGGCAACGGTTGCGACGGCTGGCATCTCGTGCGCACGCCGGAGCTCGGCGTGATCGAGGAACGCATGCCCCCCGGAACGACGGAAGAGCGGCATCGCCACGCGAAATCTCGTCAGCTGTTCTATGTGCTTCGCGGGCGACTGACGATGGAACTGGATGGGGTGTTGCTGACGCTTACTCAAGGTCAGTCAATCGAAGTGACGCCCGGTTGCGTTCATCAGGCCATGAATGACAGCGACCAAGACACCGAGTTTCTGGTGGTGTCGCAACCGCACAGTCATGGTGATCGTGAACGGGTGGACTAATTAGACGTCGTCGCCGGCGTCGACACAGGGTGAGGTGCGATGGGCAAGGGACGGCTCGAAGCGTTCAGTGATGGCGTGATCGCCATTCTGATCACGATCATGGTGTTGGAACTCAAGGTGCCGCATGGCGCGGATTGGGCCACGCTGGCGCCCCTCGTGCCAATCGTGATGGCGTATGTGCTGAGTTTCGTGTACCTCGGCATCTACTGGAACAATCATCATCACATGCTGCACACAGTCACCCGCGTGACGGGTGGCATTCTGTGGGCCAACTTGCACTTGTTGTTCTGGCTTTCGCTGGTGCCGTTTTCGACGGGTTGGATGGGCGAGAATCACTTTGCACCGGTACCGACCGCGCTCTACGGCGCGACGATGGCCATGGCCGGCGTCGCGTATTTCATCTTGCAGCAGGTCATCATTCGCGCGCAGGGCCCGAACTCACTGTTGCGCCAGGCGGTAGGTCGTGACTGGAAGGGCAATCTCTCCAACGTGCTCAATCTGGGCGCGATTCCACTCGCCTTCTGGCGACCGTGGGCTTCACTGGCCATCTACGTGTTGGTGGCGTTGATCTGGCTGGTGCCCGATCAGCGCATTGAGCGCAGCTTGCCGCAGCGCGGATAATGGCGCGACCATACCGATGACGCGGACGGTCGTGGCCGGGGTACTGGCCTGTGCCGCGGCGTCGTCCGCGCTGATTGTGTTGCGCGGAACGCGCGCGTCGGAGCGCGAGCGTTCAGATACGCCAGCGGCGTCCGCGATGCCGGCCATCAAACTGCGGCTGTTCTACGGCGCGCTCGCGCTTGATGGTGCGCTCATGTTGCTGCGGGTTCGCGAAGTGGTGCTTTATCTGACGCTGCTGCTTGTGTTCGCCAGCGTGCCGATTCTCGGACATCAGACAATCGGACTCACGCCGGTCCGCGCGACGTCTTCTGCGCTGCACCGTTGGTGGATACTCGGGTTGATATTCGCGCCGTTGGTTGTTTCGCTGGGCGTGGTGGTGCTGGGTGATAGCGCACTATGACGGCCCCAGAGACGCCGGCCGCGTCGCGCGAGCGACCGATTTTGCTCTACGATGGTGAGTGCGGTCTCTGCGCACGCAGTGTGCAGTTCGTGCTCGCACGTGAGCGAACGCGCGGTATGCGGGCGCTGCGCTTTGCGCCGTTGCAAGGCGAGTGGGCACGGGCGGTGCGCGCATCGTTTCCGGTGGTGAGCCAAATCGACACCGTGGTTTGGTGTGACACCGATGAGACGGGTCACGCGCGCGTGTTGCTGCGCAGCGATGCTGCCATCGCGACCCTGCGCTACGTCGGCGGGGGATGGCGTGCGCTCGCCGCGGCCAGCGCTTTGGTGCCAAAATCGATTCGTGATGCCGTGTACGACGTGATCGCGCGTCGCCGCGCACGCCTCTGGTCCCGTGCCTGTCTCCTTCCGGCCGAACACGAACGCGAGCGATTTCTTCCCTGAGTTGACACCTGGTCCGCCGGGCTCCGTACGAAAGGGAGTCGTTCTTTCCCTGGGTTCACCGAACGGAGGCACGCGGAAATGTGGGCGCACTTTGTGGAGCTGGTTCGCGTCACGATCTTCAGTGTGGCGCATGTGTGCGGTGGGAGTCTCGGCAGCGCCATCGTGCTGGTATCGGCCGGTGTGCGGCTGGCGTTGATGCCGCTGACGCTGCGCGTAATGCGTCGCGCGCGTGACGACGCGCGAACGATGGCGTCGCTCAAGCCACAGCTCGATGCGCTCGCCCAGCGGCACGCGTCCAACCCAGTGCGCTTGTATCAGGAAACCCAGGCACTGCAACGGGCGCACGGCATTCGTCCCTTTGCGCCGAGCACGATCGTGAGTTTTCTCGTGCAGGCGCCGTTGCTTTCGGGGTTGTTCGCGGCCGTGCGCAGCGGCTTGGGTGCTCGCGTGCGATTTGCCTTCGTCGCCGACCTCGCGTTGCCCAGCGTGCCGCTCCTCGGCATCGCCCTTGGCCTCACCTGGTGGGGCACCGTCTCATCTGGCGCGCCGGGGAGTCGTCCGAATGCCGGCGTTGCCGTGGTGTCGGTGCTAATGACCCTTGCCTTTCTGCATGCAGCCTCGAGCGCGGTGGTGCTCTCCTACGGCGCCGGCTCGCTGGTCACTTTGCTGCAGAATTGGATGCTCTCGCGGGATCCCGTCCCACGCCCATTGAAAGGCTGAGTTCGGCAGGTTGGCCGATCGCGCGACTTTGTGGTCCGAATTGTAATGTCTCCCAGTCCGCCCACCCTTCCGCCCCCCGCCTCCGCGCCCCGCCATGATCAAACGCATTCTCACTATCCTGCTCGTCGTCGTCGTGTGCATTCTTGGCTACGCGGCCACACGACCCGACTCGTTCACGGTTGAACGGAAAATCAGCATCAACGCCGCGCCGGAAAAAGTCTACGCCAACCTGGTCGACTTTAATCTTTGGCCAGCGTGGTCACCGTGGGAGAAGCTGGATCCCGCGATGAAGAAAACGCTCGGCGGACCGCCGTCGGGTGTTGGTGCGACGTACGAGTGGACAGGTAACTCCGACGTCGGCGCCGGCAAAATGGAGATCACTGGTGCGACCCCCTCCAGTCAGGTGGTGATCAAGCTCGACTTCCTCAAGCCGTTTGAGAGTCTCGGCAATGTGACGACCTTCAGTCTGGCACCAAACGGCGCATCCACGGACGTCACGTGGAGCATGACCGGTCCGTCGCCCTATGTGTCGAAGCTCATGGGCGTGTTTGTCTCGATGGACAAGATGATCGGCAAGGACTTCGAAACCGGTCTCAGTCGGCTCAAGGCGGCATCCGAGAAGTAGACAGCATCGCGAGGGAACGAGAACGCGACTCCGGCCTATGTTTCTGGCATGAGTCGCGTTCGCGTTTTCGGCCTCGTCGTGCTGCTGGCGGCACAAACTGCTTGCGCGACGTCCCGGTTGCATGCGCCGGCCGGCGTGCCTCGACGCGACGTCGACGAAGAGGAAGCGAGCTATCAGAGCGCAGGCGAGGACATTCGGGTCGACGTCTATCGGCCGCGCACGGCCGGGCGTCATCCTGTGGCGATTCTGCTGCACGGCTCGGGGGGTATTCACTCCATCGCACCGAGCACGACAAACCGCTACGCGTTTACGTTGGCTGAGATGGGTGTGGAGAGTTTCGTCGTGCACTACTTCGACGGCACAGGGCACTTCACAGCGGACGATCAGGAAGAACGCGAGAGCTACTTCCGCTGGGTGCAGGAAGTACGCGATGCGGTGACGTGGGCGATGGCACGCCCGGAGGTACAGTCGTCGCGCGTGTCATTGGTGGGCATTTCGCTCGGCGCGTGGGTAGCCGTCGGCGCTGGCGCGGCGGACCGGCGTGTTTATCGTATGGCGCTGTTTGGCGCGGGACTGGAGCCGTTTCTGGCGGATAGCATCAAGCGCTCGCCGCCGATGCTGCTCTTTCACGGCGACGTCGACGATGTCGTGCCGTTGTCCGATGCGCAGCATCTGGTGGACTTTATGATCGCCCATCGGCACCCGGCGCAATTGGTGGTGTATCGCGGCGAGTCGCACACGCTCAACGACTCCGCAGCCACCGATGCCCTGGTTCGTACCGCGAAGTTCATCGCCCCGCCCGCGCGCACGCTCGCGCGACCGATTCGTCGCTAGCGTCGGTAGTTCGCGGCGGCGGGTGGTCGTCGCGTTGGCGGTCACGTTGGTGTGTGTGCTGGGCGGCATGGCGTTCATGCTTTGGCCCCGCCAGGCGCGTCACGCCGAGGTCGTACTGCGCGACGACTCGTTGCGCGGACTGCCGTTGTACTTCTATCGCGCGGCGTCGCCGTTATCCGATCATCCGCGCGCTATGCTGTTCTTTTTCGGCAACGACGTGGGCTTCTGGCAGGCGCACGAAGCGATTGCCGAGCGCGAGGCCGACGCGGGAATTGCCGTGGCCGGCTTTGATGTGCGGAAATGGATGCAGTCGATTCCTGACGACTCGGCGCACCGCTGGCAGGCGTTCACGCATACGCTGCCGAATCTCATTCAGCGCGCTCGGCACGAGCTCAGTGCCGATTGCGCGCCGCTCGTTCTGGGCGGGCATTCGCTCGGTGCCGAGCTCGCGTTGTGGACCGCGGCGTACGATTCGCTGCCGGATGTCGCGGGTGTGTTGGCGCTTGGCCCGGGTGAGCGAGGGCATCTGCGCGTAACCGTCGGCGACATGGCGGAACTGGAGCCCACCGAAGCGGGCAGCTTTGCGTTAGCCGACGTGATTGCGCGAATTCCGCTCGGCGAGCGCATTGCCATCGTTCGCGGCGCGGGCGACCCGCTGGGACACGCCGATGTCGAGTTCGCGCGCCGCGGCGGGGATCGGCTCAACCGGTTCGTCATTCCGCTGGCGGGTCACTCGCTGCGACGACTGATCATCGCCGGCCCGCGCATCAGTTCGGCCGTCGAATTTCTGCTGCGTCGCTAGCGCCGCCCCTGCGCGCGGGCGGATTCGGTCGTATCGTGAGGCATGACAGACATCCCGGTGTTTCGCTACCACGAAGATCCGCTGCGCAGTGGCAGCGTGATCAAATCGGATGTGATCTGCGAATGCTGCGGCGAAGGGCGCGGGTATGTGTACACGGGGCCAGTGTACAGCGAGGTGGAACTGAGCGATTCGCTTTGCCCGTGGTGCATTGCGGACGGATCTGCGCACGCCCGCTTCGATGCGACGTTTGTCGACTCCGAAGGGATCGACGACAGCGCAAACGATGCACAGCGCGTGTTGATCACGCAGCGCACACCGGGTTTCGCGTCGTGGCAGTCGGAGCAGTGGCTTTCATGCTGCGACGAGCCGGCGGCGTTTGTCGGGGTTGCCGGCGCCGAGGACATTAGGCAGCGCTATCCTCAACTGGAGGGGCCGCTGCTGTCGCACATCATCTACGAGCACGGCATCTCGGGCGGCGCTGCCAACCAACTACTGGCCGCACTCCGCCGCGATCAGTCACCGACGGCGTTTGTGTTCCGCTGCCTTCAGTGCGCCACGCTGCTGGGTTATATCGATCGCACGTAGGCGTTCGCGGAACAACGCATCAGTGACCCGTCATGGCGTCGCCTCGCGCGAGCGCCAGATGGTGTGCCGCGTGGTGTTCGCCGACGGTCAGAAGTCCGGCAAATCCAAGACCGCGAATTCGGGCCACCGATCGCGCATCATTGGGCGTTTTGCTGACGACGGTGAAACGCACTCCATCGGCACTCGGTGCGACGGTCGTTTGCAGCTCCGATTCGCTGCCCAGCATGGCGGCGTGAGATGTCACCATGCGCTTGATCGCGGCGGCGGTCGTTGCATCGCCTCGAACGTCAAACTGCGCGCCGCCGCTCACGTTGGTAGTGGTAACGCGCGACCGCATGACGACTGCGTCCATATCGAGCAGATGCTGTCGCAAGCGCTCAATGTTGACCCGACTCCAGTCGGTGTGCGGGTCCGCTTCAAGTTGACGAACCACATCGGCAATGGCGGCAAACGCGGCTTGGCCGGAGGGCGGTCGAGTGGCGATCGAATCGGCGCCGGTGGGGTGCACCATGCCAGCGGTGTGCTGGTGGTCTTGCGCGTACACGGTGGTTGCCGAGAAAAGCGCGAGTGCTGCGCCGCGAGTGATGATGCGTGCAATCACGGATGTTCCTCCTGATTCCGCATAAAATCGGCTAGGTGGGTAAGCTTGCCCCAGAGCTGCGCGCGTACATCGTCGGTCAGATCGGCTTCGCTCATCGCGCGCTCCATGCACCAGAGCCACTCGTCTCGTTCGCGCGCGCCGATGGAGAACGGCATATGTCTGGCTCGCAAGCGCGGGTGCCCGTTGACCTGAACGTAGGTGTCGGGCCCGCCGGTCCAGTAGGACAGATAACTGAAGAGTTTCTCACGCGATTGCTTGAGCGACGCGGCGTGCAGCGCGCGCACGTGCACTGCCTCGGGCGCGGTATCCATGAGATCGTAAAACCGATCAACCAGGCGACGAACGCCGGCCTCACCGCCGAGCAAGTCGTAATGCGATGCAGAAGGGAGCGTCATGCGTGAATGCTAACGCGGACTCGCCAGCATGAGAACCGGGACACATTGCGGGGACTGCGGCAACTGCGGCAACTGCGGCAACTGCGGCAACTGCGGCAACTGCGGCAACTGCAGGAACTGCATTTTTGACGCAGAGGAGACGGAGGAAACGGAGTAGATGCGTTCCGACGTGTCGACCGGCGTCGCTGTTTCCAAAAAAAAAGATTCTTCTATTTGGCCGTGTAACGCGCGAAGCCTTGGTGAATCACGGCAGTCCTCCGTTTCCTCTGTTTCCTCTGTGAATAATTGCAGTTCCTGCAGTTGCAGTTCCTGCAGTTGCAGCTCCCGCAGTCCGTTCAATTGCCGCGAGTGCTGCTTCTGCTGTAGAGGAGAGCGCATTGAGCGGACGGCCGGCTGTTTCAACGGCAGAGAAAACGGAGGACGGCGTTGTTGCTGCCGTCCTCCGTTTTTTGCGG
>CBHTUR010000058.1:0-15701 GCA_966096095.1 uncultured Gemmatimonadaceae bacterium
ACCCGGCCAAAACCCAAAAAAAACTCGGGGGCCTTCCCCAACACTCCCCCCCGCCCCTCTGTCGTCAGTTAGAAGAAACGCGGCTTCAGGTAGAACGCGACGCCCAACGCGATGTACTGCAAGAACGTCGAGCGCTCGCTCC
Organism: uncultured Gemmatimonadaceae bacterium; assembly: GCA_966096095.1. GTDB lineage: Bacteria > Gemmatimonadota > Gemmatimonadetes > Gemmatimonadales > Gemmatimonadaceae > Gemmatimonas. Next base: position 143 of record CBHTUR010000058.1, read on the forward strand.
AAATCGCTTCCTTCCAATCGTGCTGGCCTTCGGTGCTATTGGCCGGCGGCCGCCCAAACCAGCGCGGTGTTCGCGCCTTGTAGTCGAGATACTCCTGCCCGAAGATCGACTCCAGTACGCCTTCTTCGTAGCGCACAATCAGCGTGTATTCGACGGCAAAGATGATGATCGCGATTGGCAGAAACCAGAACACGCCCGAGATCACCGTGAAGCCCATCCACGCCAGAAAATTTCCGACGTAGAGCGGATTGCGACACCACGCAAAAGCACCATAGGTCACGAGCCGCTGCACATCGCGCGAACGACGCCGCGTAACTGTTCCGGCGGCGGCGACACCGGCAATGCGAACCAACTCACCCAGCAAGACAAGCAACAGTCCGCAGACCCACGTGGTCGAGGTCTGCGTTCCTGTCATCAGTAGCGGCACCGCGAGAAACGGGACCGGCAACCAACCACGGTTCTTGAACAGCACCTGACCAATGCGGGCGCTGCCTGAACGTTCTGTTTCGGATATCGGAGCAGTCATCACCAAGTCATCGACGCGAGGAACTCGGCTATGACGAAGTTCACCGCCGCCGGTCGCTCCAGACACGACAAGTGTCCGGCGCCCGCGATGCACTCGAGCCGAGGCTTCGCTGCGGCTGGCAAGAGCTCCATCATCGCGCGCGCATCGCGCACGGGAGTAATGGTGTCCTCCTCGCCCACCACAACGAGTGTGGGAACGCTAATCGAACTCAGCGTGGACCGTGAGTCCGGCCGGTCCCGCAGGGCTTCCAGCGCGCCGACAATGCCGCCCACCGGCTGTCGCGACATCATCGCACGGAGGCGCGACTCCACCACCGGGCGCGTTTCGCGAGTGGTGTAGCCAACCATGCCCGGTAGCTGCCGTTCGCTGACCGCGTCGGCGCCAGCCGATTGTGCTAGCGCGATCAATTCGTTGCGCGCCACACGACCAGCGTCGGTATCAGTCGTCGCACGGGTGTCGCAGAGTACGAGCCCCCGAATGCGATCGGCGTGACGACGCCACATTGCCATCGCGACGTAACCACCCATCGACAGACCGCATATCACAGCCTCGTCGATCTCGAGCCAATCGAGCAGCGCCGCGACATCGTCAGCGTACTGGTCCATCGAGTACGGACCACGCAGCGACGACTCGCCGAACCCGCGCAAGTCGGGCGTAATACAGCGCGCTCGCGTCGACAGCGCCGCGCGTTGATGAACCCATAACGCGCGATCGAGCGGAAAGCCGTGCAGGAAGACGATCGGCACACCGTCGCCCTGATCATCGTATCCCAGCGCGACCTGATGCAGGGTGGCGATCATTTGCGCGGCGGGGCGTTGAAGTCGTCTTCCGACAAGTCCTGCACCGTTGGCCCACGATCCGCTTCGTGGAGCGCGTGCTCGGCCGTCGTGCGCATGGCCTCCATCGCGGCCCGCATTTCGATAGTAAATCGTCCGGTGCGCAGCAACATCCGTTCGCGGGCGTTTTCGCGTTCCGCCATCATGCGAATGGGCACGAGAACCGCGGCCAACAGTGGCACCGCCACCATCAGACCGAAGAAGCCGAAGAACACTGCCATCAACGTTTGCGCCACCAGCGTCAACGCGGGCGGTAAATCCATTTCGCCGCGCATCAGCCACGGAATCAGCAGGTTGTTTTCGACGAACTGAATGACCCAGTACGCGATGCCAACGATCAGTGCTTTTTCCGGTGAATCGACAAAGCCCATCAGCACGCCGGGCACCGCGCTCAGTACCGGACCCACCGTTGGAATGAACTCGAGCAACCCGGCAATGAAGCCGAGCGCGAACGGCGCCTTCACGCCGAGCACAAGCAACGCGATCGTGGTCACGCCGCCAATCACGACCATGGCCACCAGCTGCGTCACGAGCCATTTGCGCAGCACGATCGAGATTTCGCTGAGCACGCGGCGTAGTTGTGGCCGGGCCGTTGCGGGCACCGCCGCCAACATCCAGCCGCGATACACATCGGGCTCGGCGGCGATGTACATGACCAGAAACACCAGCGCGATGAAGCCAGCCAGAACCGCGAGCGTGCTGGAAACGAACGAGAAGAGGTAGCTGCTCGCTCGGCTTAAGCCCTCCGCCAGTTTGGCCTTGAGCGCGTCGCTCGGGCGAGCGACGGGGGCCGGCTTGGCCTGTGTCGCCGTCGCCGTGCCCGCTGGGGCAGCCGCGGTTGGTGCGACCAGAGGGGTCCCGGCAGCAGCGGCCGGAGCGGACGTTTCGGGCTTGGAAATCGCGCCGATCAGCGCGCGGATGGCGCCGGTGCGCTGCTTGGAGTCGACCCACTCCTGCAGCTTGTTGACGGCCGCCGGAAACTCGCTCTGCAGTTCCTTACTCTGCTCGATCAGTGTAGGCGCAGACAGCGCCAATCCGCCACCAATGACCCCAAGCGCTCCGAGCACGATGAGCGCCGAGCCCACACCTCGGCGGATGCGATATCGCTCGAGGAAGTCGACCCCTTTCGCGACCGCGAGCCCGAAGAGTGTTGCCAGAAAGACGAGGAAGACGACGGAGCTCGCCGTCCAGAGGAGCTGGAGGCCGAACCACACCGCGAGTACGACAATCGTGGCGCGGGCCACGTCGACCACTCGCCAACCGGCGCGGGGCGGGGGCGGAAGGTCGTCGTCGGTCGAATCGAGAGAGTTGGTCATGAGGTGTCAGGAACTCTCCACGCGGGCGCCCGGTGCGGCAAGGGGCCCGATGTGATGCAGGTCGTCGAATCGGTACTCGGAAAATCAGCGCGCCAACTGCCACTCGCGACCCCTTGATCGGGGTGATCGGTGTAGCTTTCCCGGAGCCATGCCTTCGCCCGTACCATTTTATCTGGATACCGCCGACGCGGTCGATCAATTCCTCGCCGGTCTCGTCGATGTGCGCGCGATTGCCCTCGATACCGAGGGCGCCAGCTTTCATCGCTTCGTTGACCGCGTGTACCTGCTGCAACTCTCGACCGATCGACATGAAGCGATCATCGATCCGTTGCCGATTGGTATTCCGGCTCGCCTCGGTGCGCTGCTTGAGGATCGCGGCGTCGAAGTGATTTTGCACGACGCGGATTACGACTTGCGTTTGCTGCATCAGGACTATGGCTGGCGCGTAACGAACTTGTTTGACACGCGCGTGGCGGCGCAGTTGCTCGGCATCAAAGCCTTCGGATTGGCCGCGTTGCTTGAGCAGTACTTCGGACTCAAGCTCGACAAGAAACATCAGCGCGCCGATTGGAGCATGCGACCGCTGACCGCCGACATGCTCGACTACGCGGCGCAAGACACACGACACTTGCTGCCGCTCCGCGAGAAGCTGCGCGCGCAGCTCGAGAAGAAGGGGCGCTGGCACTGGGCCGAAGAAGAATTCCGTCGCGCCGAAGGCACGCGTTGGGAAACAGAGACGGAAGACACGAGCTTCCTGCGGCTGAAGGGCGCACGTGATCTCACTCGCCGAGAGCTTGCGCGTCTGCGCGAGTTGGTGAAGTGGCGCGACGCCATTGCCGCCGAACTGGATCGTGCCACGTTTCGCGTCGCCGGCAACGAGGTGCTGCTTGATCTCGCTCGCCTCGCTCCCCTCTCACGCGATGCATTGTTCTCGGTGAAAGGATTTCCGCGCGGCATGTCGGAGTCGCGCGCAACCGAAGCGCTGCAGTCCATCGCGCGTGGCAATGAAGTCGCCGATGCCGATCTGCCGCGCTTTCCGAAATCGGCGCGATGGGATCGCGATCCCGATTTCGATGATCGCGTGTCGCGATTGAAAGCGGTGCGCGACATCAAAGCGGCTGAACTCGATCTCGATCCAGGGGTGCTCTGCTCTCGCGATCGCATGGAAGCAGTGGCGCGCAAGAACCCGCGTCGCGTTGAAGAGTTGGCGGAGATTCCCGAGCTTCGGAAATGGCAGGCTGAAGTCCTTGGCCCGCAGTTCGTGAAGGCGCTGGCCGCAACACCCGCGACGGTGGCATCGGTTGCCCGTCTGGCAACAAAGCCGGCGGCCAACTCCTCGGGCGCCGCTTCAGCAAACTCGCCGTATAAGGAGTAGCGGGCTCGACAGTAGCGTTGTCGCTACAGCGCGCCGGAGTGTGGCGTGGTCGCGACAAAATCCGCGTCCCGTCCCTGTCAATACTGTCGGGAAGTAAATCGTAATTCGTTGTTATTAAAGTAGTTATGAAACAACGCGATTCGCCCGGCGAGCCCAACTGCACGCGGGGCCGACGGCACGCTCAATGCCTTGATAGGCGGTGTCCGATCGACGCCGATCGGCAGCAAGACAACCCGCCGAGACCGTCATGGACGCAGCGACATCGCCTGCTGTTAGCCTGGCCACCCCGCTTCATCGCGACACGACTTTCACGTGGTCTCGCTATGCGACCACCGCCGTCGCGGCGGTCGCGAGTGATCTCGTCACCAAAGAGGTCGCCACGCGCGCGTTAAGTGACGGGCACATGGTGCCGCTCTCCGACCGGGTCGCACTCATGCTCATGTACAACACCGGCACGGCGGGCGGCTTCTCGATTGGACCGTTCACGTTCGCGTTGAATGTGATCGTGACGCTCGCCGCCATTCTGATGGTGCTCAAGATCGTCAAGCCGCTTTCGGCAATCGACCCGCGCACCAACGTGGCGCTTGGACTCGTCACGGGCGGCGCGATGGGGAATCTGCTGAGCATGATCGCCGGACCCGCCGGCGTTGCCGACTTTTTTGCCATCAACATCGGTAGCGGCACAACGGTCGTGATGAATCTCGCCGACCTGCTGCTCTGGACGGGCGCCGCGCTGCTGATTCCCGTGGTCGCCAGACTCATTCACCTCACGCGACTCGAGCGGGCCGCGCGCTAAGCGCGATTCGCGATGCGCGATCGGCGCTGTACGCGGCCACACCAAACACAAATGCGGTGCTCAAACTTTCTGAGCACCGCGTTCTGTTTGTGGTCTCGGCCGGTGACGACCGCTTCGTCAAAAGCCCATGTAGGCGCGCACGCGCGGCTCAATGCGTTCCGGTGTCCAGGGTGGCGACCAGACGAGGTTCATCTCCACGTCGCCCACTCCGGGCATGGAGCGCAATTGCTGCTCCGCCTCACCCATGATTTCCGGTCCTGACGGGCACCCCGGCGACGTCAGGCTCATGTCGACGCGCACTTTTGCCCCATCCACGTGAATGTCGTAGATGAGACCGAGGTCCACGATGTTCAGATTGAGCTCAGGATCCTTTACGCGACGCAGTACGAGTCGCGCTTGATCCGCCGAGAGGGCTCCATCGGTTTCCGCTACTTGCTCGTCCATGCCTGAAGATAGCACGACGGCCTAGAGGGGAGTGAAGGGCTCGGGATCAGCCGCCTTTTTTGGCCGATGCCTTCTTGGTCGGCGGCTTCTTGGCCGACGCCTTTGAGGAGCTGCTCGACTTCGCGGAACTCTTGGCGCTGCCCTGAGAAGAGCTCTTGGCCGTGCTCTTCGCCGAGTTCTTAGCGCCCGAAGACCCCCCACTCTTGCTCTTCGAGGCGGCGGCGCGACGCGCGGCGGCTGCTGCGGCCGCACGTCGCCGCGATCCGCTGCTGCGCGCCCGACTCGACCGCAGCGGGCGGTTCCAATCGATGGCGTTGTCCGCACGGAAACTCGCGGGCATCGCGAGCACGCCCCCCGGGTCGTCCATGACCGCCAACACCGCGGCGTCCGCGAGATCGTTCCGAACGTCGGCAATCACCTTGCTGGGACGACGAGCACGCGCGGCGTGAACCCGATTGGTGAGCAAAATGACGAACATCTGCCGATCCGGGTCGATCCAGAGCGACGTACCAGTGAAGCCCGTGTGTCCGAAGGCACGTTCGCTCAGATATTGTCCGCAGCCTGCACCGCCGTCGCAGGTATCCCAGCCGAGCGCGCGATGTCCGGCCGCGCGGCGGGTGAACAGCGAGACGGTGCTATCGGCGATAACGCGGACGCCGTTGTAGCTCCCGCCCTGCAACAGCATTTGCGCGAACACCGAAAGGTCTGACGCGGTACTAAAGAGCCCGGCGTGACCAGCCACGCCGCCCAGCGCCCACGCGTTCTCGTCGTGAACCTCGCCGCGCAACGGATAGCCACGCGGCGGCGCGATTTCGGTCGGCGCGGTACGCGCGACATCGTCGAGATTGAGCCGATAGTGCGTGTCCTTCATACCGAGCTTGGCGAACACGGCGTGCTCAAGGAAATGATCGAGCGGCTCACCGCTCACCGCTTCCGCCACGAAACCGAGAATGTCCGCCCCGAGATCGGAGTACTCGTAGCAGTTGCCGGGGATGCACTGGATCGGCGACGACAAGACCGCGGCGCGCGCTTTCGCTGGTGTATCGGCAATGCGCCACAGCTCGCGTCCGGCCGGCAGACCGGCGCGGTGCGTCAACAAGTGGCGAACGGTGACCTGGTCGCGCAGGCCACCCGTGAAGTCTGGCACGTAGCGATTGACCGGGGCGTCGAGGTCGATCTTGCCCTGGTCGAAAAGCACCATAATGGCCGTTGTAGTGCCGATGACTTTGGTGAGCGAGGCCAGATCGTATATGCTCTCGTCGACCGAGACCGCCGCACGCCCCGACCAGTCGAGAGAGCCGAACCCTCTCTGCATGACCGAATAGCCCTTGCGGCCGACCACGACCGAGGCGCCGGGGTATCCGCCGGCATCGAGCCCGCGCTGCACCACGCGTTCGATGGTCGCCAGTCGCTCGGCCGACATGCCGACGGCCGCGGGCTCCCTGGCTGGGAGTCCGCCGGGGGCAGCATGGCCGCTGGGACCATGACCGACGGCGATGAGAAGGGCGGTAAGGAGGAACACCGGGCGGATTCGTCGCGAAGGGAACGGCGGGTTGACCGTTATGCAGCTGGCCCAACCGAAGTCATCTAAGACGAACTGCTCCGCTCGTCAAGAGATGGGTACTAACTCAAACCCCATGGGAGCGCTCGAGTTGCGCCTGTGGCGCACCGGGCCCCATGGTCTTCCACGATTGGGCGACGGGAAGGCAACCATCCGGGGCGATCTTGGTGACAAATTCGACGTACCCCATGGAAACAGACGCCGCCATCGTTCGCCGGGCGATCGAAGGTGACGAGCGGGCCATGCGGCTGCTGTGGAATCAGCACGCTCCGCATGTCGACGCCGTCGTCCGACGACTCGCTAACGATCCCGACCTTGCCGAAGACATCGCGCAGGAGGTCTGGATCCAGATCTTTCGTGCGCTCCCGTCGTGGCGTGGCGACGCGAAGTTCAGCACGTGGGTGCATCGGGTTGCGATTAACCGCACGCTCAACGCGCTGCGTCAGACACGTCGATTGGCGAACATGGAAACGGCGATCGAGGAAGACGCCGTCGCCGTTGAACAGGACAGTGAGCAGCAGATGCTCGCCCAGTCGATTGAGGCGGCGGCGCGCAAGTTGTCGCCGGGCGCGCGCACGGTGTTTGTGCTGCACGATGTCGAAGGGTACACGCACGAGGAGATCGCCGCGGAGTTGGGGATCACGCCGGGCGGTTCCAAGTCGCAGTTGTTCAAGGCGCGCGCGAAGTTGCGCAAGCTGCTCGCGCCGCTCGTGGATACCTATGCGCTGCGCCCTGTTGACGACGACAGTGAGCGCACTTTCGCTGGTGGTTTTGCCGCAGGATACGGTGGATATGCAGAACGCTAACATGCAGACCGCACATCTCGATCTCGAGCGTCTCGCGTCGCTCGATCACGACGCGCTTACGACCGACGAACTGGCACATCTCGCCGGCTGCGCCGCGTGCCGCGCCGAACGATTGGCGCAGCAGTCGCTGGCGAAGATGGCCGCGTCGGTTCGAATGCCGAACGAACAACAGTCGCCCCGCCTCACGCAGTGGGAAACGTTGTCGGCGCAGCTGCGGGCGGAAGGACTGATTACCTCTCCCGTGGAAGCTCCGACGAGCGACGATGTGCCGCTGGTGGTTCGCGCCGTGCACGCCACGCCGCCGTTGTCGGCGTCGGAATCGCCGACCGTTTTCGAACGCAAACCGATGCCGACGTGGCTGCGTGCCGCAGCGGCTATCGTGTTGGTGCTCGGTGGTGCGTTTGCGGGTCGGTTGACAATCGATACGACGCCGTCGACCGCGACCGCCACGGTCGCGTCGGAAGGCAGCGAATCGTTCGGTTCCGTGCAGCAGGCATCGGAAGTGCTGTATCGCGCGCAACGCGACTACGAACGCGCGTCACTGTGGCTGGCGTCCAACGATACGACCACGCACAGCAGCGACGTCTATCGCGCCCGCCTTGCCGCGCTCGACCAGATGATGGCGTCGTCGCGCGCCGCGCTTCGCGACGCCCCTTCCGATCCAATTCTGAACCACTACTTCCAGACGGCGTCGACCGCTCGTGAGGCGACACTCCGACAGTTGAGCAGTGCGTTGCCGCTGGATAAAACGCTGGAGCGGTACTGATGTCGATGGTGATGAGTGTGACCGGCGATGCAGTGATCTGGTTGCGTGTACGAAACGCGCTGCCGCTGACGCTTGCGTTCGTTCCGGTTGTCGCTTTTGCACAGCCCCCACGATTCACGTCGAAGGTTGGCTCGGGACGCACGCTGACCGGCGCGTGTGCGTCGTTGCCGGGCGCACCGTCGGAACTCGTTCGGTCACCTGAGGGGATGGCGGTGCTGCGACTCAAGCGAGAGCTCGATGACGCGGCATCGGTCTATTCGCAAAAGCGCATGAGCGCCGAGGCCGGCGAGGTGAAGCGCATGGCCGAGATGCAGCGCGGCGTGGATTCGATGGTGCAGGTGCTGGTGCGCATGCACGGTGGCGAAGGCGCCGCCGAACGCACCATTGTGCTGCGGCGCGGCGATAGCACGGCAACGCTGCGTACCCGGGTAGTCGAGGACAAGTTGCTCAGTGGGAAGGCGCTCGAAGGGCGATTGCCGTTCGAACTCATGGACGGATCGAACAAAGGCGTGGAAGTGTTTGTGCGCACGCTCGAACCGCAGGTGAAAGAATTCGCGACGGCAACGGCCCGCATCAACGGCAAGATCGCTTCGTCGGGTTTTCTTGGCGTGAACATGTCCGGTGCGCAGATCCGCAGCATCTCAGATAGCGGATCGTTCACGGCGCACTGCGATTATCCGGTCATCGAAAGTGTGGAACTCGGATCGCCGGCGCGCGAAGCGGGGCTGCAAGCGGGCGACACGATTGTGGCATACAACGGCCGCGACGTAGTTGCGCAGGTCGTGAACTATCCGCAGCTGCTGGTGCCGGGCAAAGTCGTGAAGGTACGAGTGCGTCGCGATGGAAAGGCGCGCGAGATTCCCGTAACCGTGGGCGAGCGGCCGCGGGAAATGACCGACAACTTCATGTTCCGCGTGTCACCACAGTCGTCCGGCTTTACGACTGCGATCGTCACCGGGACACCGCTGCCGCCTGCGCCAGTGACGTTTAACGTCAGCAGCGGCGTGGTGCTGGGCGCGCAACTGAACGCAATTGATGAGGAGTTCGCGCAGACGCTCGGCCTCGAGCCGGGGCTATTGGTCATGCGCGTACAAACCGGATCGCCGGTGGCCGAGGCGGGTGTGAAGGCCGGTGAGGTCATCAAAACCGTTAACGGCACGGCCACGCGCGACATCCGCCTCCTGCAACGTGCGGCGGTCGCGCCCGGTGCGCACGAGATACGTCTCGTTGTGACGGCGCGTGCGGCCGCGCCGCGCACTGTCGTGGTGCGGTTCTAACCGGGCGCGCCGAGCGTGAACGGCGGGGTAGCTGCGCGGCGCTGCGTGCGCGCGAGATCTTAGGCGGCCCTAGCTCGGGCGGCGTGTAATTCACACTGCCGCGGGCGCGTCGCGCAGTCCGCGATTACAACGCTGCCCCCCTCCTCCGTCCCTCGAGCTACTTGAGCGAGCCAGCCGGCACGGAGTAGAGCAGGCGCACCGTGGCGCGATCGGCGTCGGTGAGTTCGCGCACACGAATACGCGCGCTCATGATCTCGTCACTCGCCTTGGCGTGATCGAGCCCAAGCAGGTGCCCCACTTCGTGCAGTGCAATCGCGCGCATCTGCGGCGGCGAAACGATGCCGCCGCCGGGATGGGCGAGGCCGAGTTGAATGTCGCTCGACACCAGCCACCAGGCGGCGTCACGGCTCCACACCGTCTTGCCGCTGATGCCATTGGCGAAGCGTTCGGTGAAGTACACGTGCACGTCCGCGCTCACCGAATCCGTGACGTGGGTAAAGCGCACGGGGATGCCGGTGGTCGTCCACGTGTCGAAGGCATCGCGCACAGCGGGCACGAAGTCCGTGTTCCACCCTTCGATATGTTGGTTCTCATCGATCCAGACCCGCAGCGGACGCCCGGTGCGATCTGGCCAGCGGGCCAACGCCGAGTCGCGGACCGCCAGGATGTCATCGATGTAGGTGCCGTTCGCGCCTTGCGCGATGCGCTGACGCAAATCGCGCGGCGGCAAGGCCGGAGCCGACGCCGCATTGTTGACGATGACGCGCATCTCGGGACTCGCGGTCCCAAACGATTCGCTGCTGCGGGCTGGCGCACGCTCGGCGCGCGGCGCGCTGTTGGCGGAGCGTTGATCGGCGATGGCGCCCGTCGAGACATTTCGCGCGCGCGCGCCACGCATGGCGTATGACTGTCCGCCGATAAAGCATGCCAGGCCGACCACGCAAAACGCGAGCAGCGATTCCGCCGTCTTGATTGCCGCTTTGCTGTTGGTCGTCATGCGGAAGGCGTATCCGGCGAGTGCGCGAGCGCGGGTCAGATGAGTGGAGGACCCTCCGCGAGAAAGGCATCCACGACGGCGAAAAACTCTGCGGGCGTCTCCCAAAACGGGTTGTGTCCCGCTTGGGGTATGGCCACCAGCCGAGCATTCCTGAGCGTCCGCGCGGTGCGTTCGGCTTCGGCCAGGGGCAACACGTCTTCGGCTCCGTGGACGACGAGCGTTTGCGCTGTCACGTCACGGATCGCACGCTGCCAGTCATATCCGTCACGCCGGAGGCGCGCGGCGACGACCGCGCCGGTCTGACTGTTGCCACGCGGCGGCGCGACGACCTTCGCGAACTCCAAGTCCGCGAACCACGCCGGGAAGAACGCTTGCGCGTAGCTGGCATGCACGCCGACGTCGAGTTCCTGCAGCGCGGCCGTATCGAACGCGGCGAGACGATCGCGTGCATCGCCGGTGAGACGCGCCAGTGCGCGATCGTGCAGCGACGGCAGCCACGCGCTCGTGACACCGACCGTATTAACGAGCACCAGTTTGCGCGTCGCGGCCGCGTCGAGTGCGGCGGCGAGCATCGCGATGCCACCACCCCACGAGTGTCCGAGTACATGCCACTCGGCGATGTGCAGCGCCTCGCGGAGCGCGCCCACATCGCCCGCGTCGAATTCGATGCGCGAGGCGGACACCCCAGGCGCCGCGCTCGACTCACCACGGCCGCGTTGATCGTAGAAATAGAGTTGCTGCCGCTGCGCCAGCGATGCGAGTGCGGGCCACAAGAGCTCATGACCGAACAGCAGGCCGCCATTGATGCAGAGCAGCGGCAAGCGTCCGGACACAGCTGGTGTGCGCCACACGGCAAACGAGAGACCGCGCGCGTCGACCGTCAGTCGTTCGAGCGGCGGACGCGGCGGCAGTGTACGACGGAAGGCGAGATAGCGTTCGCGGGCGGTCACAGCAAAGGAAGTTAGTCGCGTCTCATACTTCCGTCTTCCGTCCCGTGGTTACAGTCTATGCGTATGAGCGATGTGATCGTCATCGGTGCGGGTCTTTCGGGGCTTGTCGCGACGGCCGAGTTGATTGACGCCGGCAAGCACGTCGTGCTGCTTGACCAGGAGCCGGAACAGAGTCTCGGCGGACAGGCATTTTGGTCGTTCGGTGGATTGTTCTTTGTCGATTCACCGGAACAGCGTCGACTGCGCATTCGCGATTCGCGCGAACTCGCATGGCAGGATTGGCTGGGCACCGCGGCGTTCGATCGTGACGATGACGCATGGCCGCGCAAATGGGCGGAGGCGTACGTCGATTTCGCCGCGGGTGAAAAGCGGTCGTGGCTCCACGCGCAGGGCGTGCGCTTTTTTCCGGTTGTCGGCTGGGCTGAGCGCGGCGGCTACGGCGCGGTGGGCCACGGGAATTCTGTGCCGCGTTTTCATGTGACGTGGGGCACCGGCCCTGGACTGCTCGAACCGTTCATCCGTCGCGTGCGTGAAGGCGTGCAACGCGGGCTAGTGACGATGCACTTTCGGCATCGCGTCAACGCGCTGACGATGTCAGCGGGCGTCGTCGACGGCGTGGAGGGGGATGTGCTCGCGCCGAGTGATGTCGAGCGCAGCGCGAAGAGTTCGCGCGAGGTTGTAGGGTCCTTTTCACTCCGCGCGCAGGCCGTGGTCGTGACGTCAGGGGGTATTGGCGGCAATCACGAACTCGTGCGACAAAACTGGCCGGCGCGTCTGGGTACACCGCCCACGCAGATGTTGAGTGGTGTGCCCGATCACGTCGACGGTCGCATGATCGGCATCACGGAACACGCGGGCGGGCGGGTGATCAATCGCGACCGCATGTGGCACTATGTCGAGGGGATCGCGAATCATTCGCCGGTGTGGAGCCGGCACGGGATTCGCATTCTGCCGGGGCCGAGTTCGTTGTGGTTTGACGCACTGGGCCGCCGTCTGCCGGTGCCGCTGTTTCCGGGTTTCGACACCTTGGGCACACTCGCACATTTGCGGAGCACCGGACACGATCACAGTTGGTTCGTGTTGTCGACGAGCATCATCAAGAAGGAGTTTGCGCTCTCGGGATCCGAACAGAATCCCGATCTCACGGGCAAGAGTGTACGCGGCGTGCTTGGTCGTGCTGGCGGCGCCGTGCCCGCGCCGGTGCAGCGCTTTGTCGACGCGGGCATCGATTTCGTGACGGCGCGCGATGTGCCGACGTTAGTGCACAAGATGAACGCGCTGACCGCCGAGCCGTTGCTCGACGTGGCCACGATCGAGCGCGAAGTACGCGCGCGTGATCGCGAGATCGACAATGCATTCACCAAAGATCTGCAGATCACGGCGCTGCGCGGCGCTCGGCAGTACCTGGGCGACAAGCTCATTCGCGTGGCGCCGCCGCATAAGCTGCTCGATCCGGCGGCGGGTCCGCTGATTGCGGTGCGACTGCAGGTGATCACGCGCAAGACGCTTGGCGGTCTCGAAACTGACCTCGATTCGCGCGTGCTGCGTGATGACGGATCGCCGTTACCCGGCGTGTATGCGGCCGGTGAAGCGGCGGGATTTGGCGGCGGCGGTGTGCACGGCTATCGCTCGCTTGAAGGCACGTTTCTGGGTGGCTGCATTTTTTCAGGGCGTTCAGCGGGTCGCGCCGCCGCGCGGGCGGTGTGATGCGCAGTCGCGCGAACACATCGTGGACGCCGAGTGCAGAACAGCAGGCGCTCTGGCCATCAATTTCCGGCAACACCATCAACGGCATCAACGAGACGGAGATTCGACAGCCGACGCCGATTTACTGGCACGCGCCCGAGTCTACAGCGCACGGACCGTTGCAGCTGTGGTTCTACACCCGTGTCACGCCGCTCGTGCAGAGGGCGCGAGAAGAGCGGATGCGGGCGAATGCCGAGCCGGTCGATCCGGTGTCAGATGTGCGAGTCGAGCGCAGTGCCGCCGAGTGGACGACCCTAGTGAAAGCGGCCGCGTTGGCGGCGGGTGCCGATGCGGTGGGCATTACCGCCGTGCGACCGGAGTGGGTATACGAAGGGCACCGTGTGTCGCAGCGTTGGGCCATCGTGCTGTGCGTCGCGCACAACTGGGAGGCGCTACAGACGGCGCCCGATGAAACCGCGGCGGCGGAGGTGATTCTTCAGTACGCGCGCGGTGTGCGTACGGCGAAGGCGTTGGCGGCGGTGATTCGTCGCGATGGACACGAGGCTGAGCCGCACGGCGGGCCGATGGCGTATCCGATGCTGCTGTTGCCCGCGGCGATCGAAGCGGGGCTCGGCGAATTGGGCAAGCACGGTTCGCTCATCAATCCAACCTTGGGATCGAATCTGCGTTTGGCGATGGTGCTGACGGACATTCCGCTCGTTCCCGACGCGTCAGTTGAATTCGGGGCGGACGATTTTTGCCGGCTGTGCAAGTCGTGCGCTGATGCGTGTCCGCCCGACGCTATTCAGCACGAGAAGCGAATGGTGCGCGGCGTCGAACGGTGGTACGTGGACTTCGACAAGTGTCTGCCGTTTTTCAATGAGCATCAGGGGTGCGCGATCTGCCTCGCGTCGTGCCCGTGGAATCGTCCCGGTGTGGCGGAGACGATGGTGCAGAAGATGGCGGTGCGGCGCGCGCGGATGATGGCTACCGATTAGCTCGGCATTGCTTCACCACGGCTGCGTAACATCCGCAACGGTGTTGGTCGCAATCAGCTCGTGCAGTTCCTCGCCGAGCTGTGCCGAGAGCTCCAACACGCGTTGCCAACGTCGCTCGCGCTCGGCCTGCGTGAATGTGTAGAAATCACGGCGATCGGGGATCTTGCCGTCGGGTAGCGACGCCACAAACGACGCGCTTGGCGCGATGAGGAGCGCGCGATCGAAGTTGTGCACGCGCGCCCGACGCCAGGGGAGTGATTTGTCGAACCATCCGGGCACGATGTGCGAATAGAAGTGCGGATAGAGCACGAGCCCGTGTCCCGCGCCGAACGGCAGATCGAGATGGTAGTCGACGACGCCGCCATCAAAGTGCAGATCGCCGGGCGCGCCACTCATGCGCACGCCGTCCATCAGCATCGGAATGGAGCCCGAGGCCAACAGCGCGTCGCGCAGATTGTTGGCCGTGAGTGTGCGATGGGTCGTAGGGAAATCGCGAAGGTGCAGAAACGGCGAGCGGTCGCCCGCGCTGTGAAAGATGGTGCGACGAAACTGCAGCGCGAGCGTGCGGCGCGACACGGCATTCGCTGAGGCGGCGAGTGCGAGTGCCGTCGCGAGCACCATTCGGCGATCGCTGGAAGCGAGCCCTTTGGTGTGTGCGGTGATGATGTGGAGGTGCGCAAACGGATGCGACAGCGCTTCCTCCGCACCGTGCTCACCCAGCATGAGGTCGAGGCAGCGAGTGAGCACGTCGGACACTTCGCGGGCCGACGGTTTGGGCGAATAGCGCTGTTCGTAGATGTAGGCGTGATGTCCGCGGGCGAGTGCGCCGACGGGATCACGTTGCGCGAAACACGCCATGCGCCAACTGCCAATGGACGAGCCGATGCAGTGCAGCGGCTGCGTGCGATGCACGTTGGACTCGCGCGCGAGGAACGAGCCAAACAGGTAGCGATCGAGCCCCGCGATGGCGAGCCATTTGGCGCCACCGGAGGCGCCCGGCATGATGTCGATGTCATCGGCGCGCAGGCCGCGTTCGCGGAGGAGGCGGAGGGCGTGGGGGCCAGCGCGGAGCGTTAGGGCAGGCGGCATGGATGGGCGGATGGCTCTGGCGCGGGCTTCAACTGATCTAAGCGGTCAGTGGTCAGTTTGAGTTTTTCGTTGTGAGCATAGTTATGTGCACAGTAAAAAAACCCAGAACCCCACACACACAAAAACACACCCACCA
>CBHTUR010000059.1:0-15100 GCA_966096095.1 uncultured Gemmatimonadaceae bacterium
CGAGGAAGGGACGAGTCAATGCGTAAATCCAAACGTGTGATTGGATGTCTAACGCCATAGCGTTCTGCTGCAGCGCATGAAATAAGATGCGCGCGCAGCGCGCGTTCCGAAATGCGCTGGCTGCAGCAACGCGCCGTTAGAAAGTGCGCGACGCAACTAGCGTATCACCGGCAGACTGACGAGGACCCCCGCGACGACGCCGACGAGCATGATGAAGCCTGCTCGTTGCCAGCGCGTCGAACGTAAGATCGGTGCGAAGAAGAGAGGCATGAGCGCAAAGTACGGCATCACGTGAAGCGGACGCGGCAATGCGTGCAGCACGGGCGAGAGCGCGCCCGCCAGGCCGACGGCCGCGATCACGTCGATCACGTCGATCGCGTGACGCCCGAAGCCCTCGCGCCGAGGTAGCGCTCGGCTCTTCACACTCGGAAGCATCGTCCACTCACCGTTCAAGAAAAGCATGATCCATCTTTCTAACGCGCCAGCGTTCTGCTGCAGCGCATCCAATAAGATGCGCGCGTAGCGCGCCTTCCGAAATGCGCTGTCAGCAGCAACGCTCGTTAGGAGGCCCCGGCACGACTAGTCGTTGGGGCAAGTGAATCGCCGTAAGCGAACTGGTGCGGTAGCCTCGGCGACGCCGTCTGGTGGAATCGCGTCAGTGAAAGTCGTGATGGAGCCGGCGAGCCCACCGACGACTGGCCACAGGGTCATTCGCGCACCCGTCTCAGGCAGTGGCGCGCCGACCAAAATCGTATCAGCGGTGCTTCGAACGCGACTCCAGAAGACGAACGGCGAACGCGTAGATCTTGAGATCGGAAGCGAGCGAATCGACCGCAACGGCGCTTCCGCAGTTTGCAGGACATCCCAGCCGCGCAGCTTGGACGTATCGAACTGAATGCGGCGAGGGAGGTGCTCAAGCGAGAAGAACCGGGCGAGTCGCTTATCCGTTTTCCATGCGCCGTCAACGAATTCGTAACAACCCGGAATTCGATCGGCGGTAATGCCCGACCTCGCGAGTGCGAGATCGCTTTGTGCCGCGGGCTGTCGATGCGGCTGACACGCGATGAAAACGGAAACCGCGACGAGACCGAATCGCAAATTCACAAAGTTCTCTGTTTGGCCACCTAACGCCCCAGCGTTCTGCTGCAGCGCTCTAAATAATTTGCGCGCGCAGCGCGCGCTCCGAAATGCGCTGTCAGCAGCAACGCATCGTTAGGCACCCCGTCACTGAGAAAGTGCAAAGCTGCGAAGGATGGTTCGCTTGTCAGCCTCAGGCGTGAGCTGCGGCGGTTGTTCGATGACAGGCGAATACATGAAGACGAGCGACAGCGTGCGCCGACCGATGCGTCGCGAATAGATCTCGAAGCGCTCGAGGGCAATACAGTCGCCGCAGTTGAAGGTCCAGCTCGCCGCGGCGATCTGCCATCCCGCTGAGTCGCGGACCGGCTCGACAATCGGTGGCGAGTAGCCACGAACCAGCGCAATGCGCGTATCGCGCAGGCGCTGAGCAAGCTCGGCAGGTGACCGGTCATCGACGTATACGCGAACCTGTAAATCACCGCCGGTGTTGTCGCATTCGCGCCATCCGCGCGCACCGACATGCGCGACCAGGTCGGCAACGGCGAAGAGCGAGTCTGCAAGCGCGGAATAGCTCTGATCTCCGAAGTACCAAGAACGACCGGTCATCGTCCGAAGCGCCGCACGGTCTGTGTTGACCGCGCGTGCGTTGGGGGATCGCGGGTCACATCCTTCGCCACCAAGACGCGGAAGCGTTGAATCGAGCCAGGCCGGTGGAATTTGAAAAGAGACGCCAGCCGGCTCGACGATGAGACGGCCGCCGCTAACGTGCGCCGAATCATCGGGCGCGCGCGGCGCGGCGAATTGTAAGGTGAGCGCGATCGATAGTATTAGCATGACGAGACGGTCATTCAGGTGTGCCTAACGCCTTAGCTAAGCTGCAAAGGGAGCATATAAGAATGCTCGCGCAGCGAGCATGTTCAATAGCCCCTTTGTCAGCTTCGGCGTTCGTTAGGCAGCAGGTCGAGTGGGCGGCCCGTCGGATCAAGAGCCTTCGCGACATTTCCTACTTGCCGCGGCCGGTGCTACGCCGCGTCGGACGAACCCTACGCGCGCCGCATCCCACCGATAGATACCCGCAGCGGGAAGCGGCGGATTATCAAACGTGCGGCTGCGACTAGGGGAGAGCGGCAAGTATACGACCGCCCCAGTCGAATCGATGAATAGGCATGCGTGGAAGTCTTGCGCACGAATATGCATGCCGCGATTCGGCGCGGTGTATTCCCACTGTGGCGCTCGAAAGACGAGCCGCACAGAGTCTTCGCGGACCACCTGGTAAATCAAGTAGGAGACTTGTCCTGCGCCGGTTCCGCCCGCGGTCCAGCCGCGAATGAAGACGAAAGGAGTGCCGTCTAGATCCGCGCGCAGGAAGACCGTCTCGCCTTTGCGCATCAGGTCAGCGGCACGAATCGCTCGCGCGGTCGCCTCATTCGTGTCGGCGGCCGCCGGCGCAGCCAGCGGATCGCGGAGGCTCGCTTGCGCGCCGAGCAGGCCTGGCAGAACGAAGAATGCTATCGCGGTGCGGAGCAACAAGAGTTGTCCGATCGAGGTGGATGATGCGGCCTAACGCTCTAGTTCTGCTGCAGCGCTCCCAATAAGATGCGCGCGCAGCGCGCCTTCCGAAATGCGCTGTCAGCAGCAACGCCCGTTAGAACGAAACGCACCGAAGTCGCGATGCGCCGTCCGATCACTCGGATAACGTCGGATCGCGGGAAGTAGATCCTTCGACTGGATGAGCTGAAGGGGACCGGCTGGGCCACTGCGCCGAGATGCGAAAGCGATGCCGACACGCTCCTCAAGCACGATGCCCGTGGCTACGACGACTTGACGGCATCGTCGCGCGATCCATTCGCGAATTCCATCGCCTTCGCAATGGCGCCACGCACTGTCTGAGGTGGGAGCGGCGCGCGCAAGCCACGCCGCTGCCTCGCTCGAATCAGTGGCGGCGCGCTGCGCCTCGACGGTAACGAGCACGTCTTCGCCAAGCGAGGTGTGAAAAGGGGCAGGTAGAGCCTCCGAGGGTAAGAGGGAGAGGACGAACGTGACACCATTGTCCTCAAACGCTCGTGCTGGACCGAGAGACGTGACGCGAGACTGCAACGACAACACGTCCGCGTTGCTCTCGCCGAGACAAAGTCGCGCGGCACTGGGCGCGAGTGAGAACTCGGCGGACGAGCCCAATCGACAGGACGCCCACGATCGGGCCGATGGCGGGGTCGCACTAGCAGCGAAGACCGCGAACAACAGCGGAAGCGGGGACAAGTACATACACTCGGAGGACTAGGCGAATCGGACTTGGCCGGCTTTACATCGAAATTGCCTTTTCGTTCTAACGCTCCAGCGTTCTGCTGCAGCGCTCCAAATAAGATGCGCGCGCAGCGCGCGTTCCGAAACGCGCTGTCAGCAGCAACGCTCGTTAGATGCCGACGCACGAGCGTCACGGCGGCGAGGTCGTATCAGCGACGTGTCCAGTCGGGCTCGGTGTGGGTGTACTCACGACCGGTTTCGCCGGGCTTCATGGGTCTGAAGTACCAACCCACCGAGTCAACAACCTGCGGGCACTCGCGCGGCATGGGCCCGCGCCAGCCCGCTTGTCTGATGAACGGCGTCGCGCCAACGCTGTCACGGGGCAAGGTATACTCCATGCCCGGAGCGTCATTGAACGGCATGCGGCCGGCGACCGCCTGAAATCCCGGCGCGCAGATGAGCCAGGAGGTGTGAGGACGCTCGCGCTCCGTGAGCAGAATGCTGGCCGTACCGGTGGAGTCCACACTGAACCGCTCGACCGCGACATCGCCTCGATCAATGAAGATCGCGGCTCGCCGGATTGGCGCTCTCGCCTCGTCGCGCAAGCTGATCGGAAAGTGCCAATCGCGCGTACGCGCTTGGACGATGCGAACGCCGATGCTCAGCAGTGAGAACGCGCCGATGACCGCGAGGAAGTTGACGAAGTTTCTGCGCATCACGGAAATGGCGGGAGAATTGCCTGACTCAAGTACAATCACCAACGGACTTCGTTTCGTGCATCTAACGCCTAGCGTTCTGCTGCAGCGCTCCCAATAATTTGCGCGCGCAGCGCGCATTCCGAAATGCGCTGACTGCAGCAACGCGTTGTTAGCGAAGGTCGATGGCTTCGTGAGCCCTAGCGGTGGGTGGTGCGCTGCTCGAATTCGCGGACGACATGACCAAGTTGAAGCGAACGGTCCGACACGAGGAGCTCTCGTCCCGCACGGCACTTACCGAGGAACGACCTGCAAACGAGACCAACTCCAATCACAGCGCGATCTCACCACGCACAAGCAAACACAAAAAGGGACGTGCGCCAAAGCGTCGTTCCCCTCGCTAACGCCCCAGCGTTCTGCTGCAGCGCTCAAAATAACATGCGCGCGCAGCGCGCGTTCCGAAATGCGCTGTCAGCAGCAACGCGCCGTTAGACCGAAGCGCACAGCCGGAGCGGCCACAGCTGCACGCGATGCTGGCCGACGAAAGCGCGACTCGGTGCCTGTGCTTCACGCGCGCTCGACGAGGGTGACGGCAATGATGAGCAAGAGCAGCGCGATACCGAGCGTATGATAGAAAAGGCGAAACAGGCGCGCGCAACTCTCGGAATGTAGCTCGGGTCGCCAATGATCTGGCAGGAGCAACGCGACGCGCGCTTCAAATTCGTGGTCCGCGCGGACGGTCAATCGCCGACGCTCCCGCTCGGCCAGAATTGGAGAGACGGACGCGCGCACCTTCGCATTGAGATGCAGCGCGCGACCTAGCAACAGCATCGAGAGGACAGCCAGTGTCACGCCGATATCGGTCACAGAAAATTCCTATTTCGGTCTAACGCCCCAGCGTTCTGCCGCGGCGCGCCCAATAAAATGCGCGCGGAGCGCGCCATCCGAAATGCGCCGTCGGCAGCAACGCTTTGTTAGCGAAGGTCGAAGGTTTCGCGAGCCCTAGCGGTGGGTGGTACGCTGCTCCAGTTCGCCGAAGCTGGAACCAAGTTGAAGCGAAATATCCGACACGCCGACCTCTCGTCCCACACGACACTCACCGAGGAACGACTGGCCAACGAGACCAACTCCAATCACCGCGCGATCTCACCACGAACAAGCAAAAACAAAAGGTGAATCACGCCTGAAGCGTGGTTCCACTCGCTAACGCCCCAGCGTTCTGCCGCAGCGCTTCAAATAAAATGCGCGCAACGCGCGCAGTCCGAGATGCGCTGACGGCAGCAACGCGTCGTTAGAACGCGCGCCGCCTAACGCGCGGCCGAGTCGAGCACGCGAATGCCCGTGCCGCCCTTGAGAATCAGCAGATGCCGTCCCGCGCCGGCGATTCTCGTAGCCGGTCCGCCAGTCACGGTTCCGGCGATCGCGAGTAATCCGCCGCGTGGCAACTGTCCGCCGACGAGTTGGACATGCACGTCACTCTGCGACACATCGACCGTAAAGCTTGGGAGACTCCGCAAACGAATCGTATCGGCCAGTACTGCGAGCGGCGCTGTGCCAAAGCCGACGCGCGCAGGCCCATCGGCGAAGATTAGCACGCGGCCGATCAAGCCGTTGGCATTGAGAGCGACGCCGCTCAAGGCGAGCGAATCGAAACGCACCAATGCCACATCGCGCGGCGAGGAGTCGTGCGAGCCGCGACGCGGTGCAGCAGCGCCGATGAGTAGGGCCGCGGTGATCGTAAGAAGGGCACTAGGGACGAACGATCGAGCGAAGCGCATTGTTGAGATCTCTCGGTGAGTCGAAGCGATTGAACAAAATGATCACGTTTCCTGCAACTGCGCCTTCGCCAGTTTAGCGTTCTAACGCCCTAGCTCTGCTGCAGCGCAAGGAAACAAGATGCGCGCGCAGCGCGCAGTTCGAAATGCGCTGTCAGCAGCAGCGCCCGTTAGAAAGCGCCTCACTCCGCGCGGTCATGAAAGTTTTGTTGAAGCGGGTGGATACTGCCCGTAATCGAGAAATCACCATTCAGGCTGATCCGCCACGCGCCGCCTACATCGCTGCACGTTACAACGTTGACGGCCTCGGTCGTACCGAACGAACCGACGTCGGTCACAAGGCGATACACGACATGCGTGCGGTGCAGGCCTTCAGACACCGAGCCAAGAACCGTACGCGTGGAAATCGGGCCGCGATGATCATCGAACTGTTCGGGAGGAATCTCTTGGCCCTCAAGCCATCGAGCCAGCACATCCTGCGAGGAGAGCGACGTAAGTTCCTGCAGCGATCGCACGCGCGCGAAGCTTCGCAGCACGACGGAGCTCATCGACGTGCGATCAACCGGCGGTGCGTCGGCGCCAGCTGCCTGCGCGAATTCGCCAGCGAACTGAGCGCCCGCCCGATCGTCCCATGGATGAGCCATCGCGAGGCACTGATTTCGGAACGCGGTCAACGCATCGTCGTGCACGTAGCCCGCGAATTCGTCCCAGCGCTTTGCGTCGAAGGCTGACAGCGCCGACTTCGCCACGGCAGTCGCTTCGGAGCCCGGTTCATCACTCATGCATCGCTCACCATAGGTGGTTCAGCTTTCTAACGCCCCAGCGTTCTGCCGCGGCGCGCCCAATAAAATGCGCGCGGAGCGCGCCATCCGAAATGCGCCGTCGGCAGCAACGCTTTGTTAGCGAAGGTCGAAGGTTTCGCGAGCCCTAGCGGTGGGTGGTACGCTGCTCCAGTTCGCCGAAGCTGGAACCAAGTTGAAGCGAAATATCCGACACGCCGACCTCTCGTCCCACACGACACTCACCGAGGAACGACTGGCCAACGAGACCAACTCCAATCACCGCGCGATCTCACCACGAACAAGCAAAAACAAAAGGTGAATCACGCCTGAAGCGTGGTTCCACTCGCTAACGCGAATTAGCCCGCCCACTCTAATTCCGTGGTCGCCCAGCTAGTTCCGCAGTCTGCGTTATCGTCGCCGCGTTCGCGCCAATGCGCAAGTGTCGGCAATGGCAGTACCTATCGCGCGCAACTGGCGCGGTTGGTGGGACGAACGGTGGCGTTAGGCTGTTCTGGATAATGCGCTACCGTGGCTCGCGACGCGTCCCTTGAGGGTGCTCGCGCTTCGCGCTTCGACGCGTCACCGCGCCAGCGGCAGGTAAAGCAACGCTGTGTCGCACGGTCGGCGCGCGCGGCGATACGCCGACAAAATCGAGCGGGCTTCGCACGCCCAATCCGCCCCGATTGAGCACGTGCGTGTAAATCATCGTCGTGCGCACGTCGCGATGCCCTAAGAGCTCCTGAATGGTGCGAATATCGCATCCGGACTCGAGCAGATGCGTCGCGAAGCTGTGCCGGAAGGTGTGACACGAAACGCGCTTGGACAGTCGCGCGCTGCGCGCTGCGCTCGTTACCGCGCGCTGCAGCACGGTCTCATGCAGATGATGACGCCGTCGCTCGCCCGACTCGGCGTCACGATACTGACGCATCGCCGGAAAAACCCACTGCCATCCCCACTGCCTGGCGGCCGACGCGCCCAACTTGGCCCGCATCGCGTTGGGAAGTGCGACGGTCCCCGCGCCGGCGCGCAGATCGCGCTCGTGTTGCTCGCGTACTTCACGCAAATGCATCTCCAGCGGACGCACGATCGAGTCGGCCAGCATCGTCACCCGATCTTTTCGCCCTTTTCCTTCCCGAATCACCAGCTCGCACTTGGTCAGATCGATGTCCTTCACGCGCAGCTGGCAACACTCGAGCAAACGCAGGCCACTGCCGTAGAGCATGGCCGCCATCAGGCGCGGCACGCCCGACATTTCCGATAGCACCGAGTTGACCTCGTCACGCGTCAGCACCACCGGAAGACGCAGCGGACGCTTGGCATGCAAGTGATCGATCGGCGCCGCCATCGTGAGTTCCAACACGTCGCGATAGAGAAACAGCAATGCCGCCAACGCCTGATTCTGCGTGCTGGCGCTAACGTGCGTCTGCGCGAGATGCGTGAGAAAGTCTCGCACATGATGCGCGTCGAGATCGCGTGGATGACGGCCGCGATGGAAACGCACATACCGGCGCACCCACTGCGTGTACGCTTCGCAGGTTCGCGGGCTATAATGCCGTGCCGCGATACGTTCGCGAAGCACTGACAGCAACGACCGAGTACGATCCATGCCGCAGTCTGATCGCGCCGACCACGCGTCGCCAAGTGCGACGCGGTACCATGTTTACGCCAGCGTTATGGAAATCGCGGCACTGACGCGCGTCACCCCACACGCAGATTCGCGCGCGTGCGTTGCGCCAGCCGCACATTGAGCGCGGCCAGCGACGCAAAGACCAACGGTATGATGGGCGGTTTGATCCCCAACGGAAGCACAGCCGCTGGCACCGCGGGTTGCAAGTGCACATAGACTGCCACCGCCATGGCCACCACCACGCCGCACGACGCGACCACGATGGCTGGCTTGAACGCGGCACCCAATCTCGCACGCAACGCAATCGTCAGTAACAAACCCAAACCAACGCTCATCTCACTGGCCATTCCCAAAGGAACGAATGCCGCTGGCAGTCCGCTGCGATCGATTTGCGTGTGAAACCACCCGCTGAATGGTGCGAAGAATTTGAGGAAACCAAAGAGAAAAATCGCGGCGCCAAGAAAAAGCGAATTGCTGGTAAGAACAGTGCGAGAGTTCATGTGTTGTGACGTGTGTCGTAACGTGTGTCGATTGCGGCCAACGCCATATCAACCACCGACTTCATGTGCTGAGGAGTAGCGCCGGTGTTCTGCAGAATGCGAAGTCCGTTGATGGTATTCGCGAGACTCTGACCAATCGCCGTGCTTCCGAATCGCGTCGTGATTTCGCCGCGCTCCTGTCCGCTTTTGACAGCCGCGATCAACAGCGCTTCGGTCGCGCGAAACATTTGTTTCAATTCGCTTGCCACGTCAGCATCACTCAGACCAATCTCCAAAGCGGTGTTGGCCATCAGGCAACCCGGCGGCCCACTTTTTGGCGCTGGCGTTTTCGCCGCGAAGCGCAGCAATCTCGCAATGCCGGCCAACGGTGAGTCGCCGTCGGTAAGCACCGCGCGCGCCGACGAGAGTACCTGCGTGCGATAGAGCGCGAGCGATTTGAGAAAGAGCGAACGCTTATCGCCAAAGACGCCATACAAACTCTGCTTCTGGACATCGGCCGCCGTCGTCAGGTCGGTGAACGATGAACCCTCATATCCCCGGGCCCAGAACACCCGCATGATCTGCCCCAGCGCTTCGTCTTCATCGAACTCTCGCGGTCTGGCCATAACCGCAAGGTACTCATTATAGACCGAGCGGTCAAGAACGACGACAACGCATGCGCGCCGTGCGCTCGCTCATCCCGGTAACACCCGCCCCGCCGCCTCGGCCGAGCTGATGACGGGAATCACGTCGAACTCGACGAGGTCGTCCCACGCCGCGATCCACGCGTCAAGCAACGCGCGGTTGTCGCACGCCATCACCTGATAGCAATGCCGCAGGTCGTCCGTCACCCAACTGTTCACATACTCAAGTCCACTCGGCGCGAGTCGTCCGCGCTCGCGGAAGCGTTCGTACACGGGCCGCGCGTTACCGTCGCGGAAATGTTCGATGACCATGTAGAGCATGAGGCGCGTCCGTTCGAAGGGTGGGTAGATGAAAATAAAACGGGAGACTCGTGAGAGTCTCCCGTTATGGCCAACCAACAACTGCGTCAAGCGCTAAACACCAAGCGCGAACGCTAAACGCTAGGCGCCCGTCGCTCAGCGTCGTTCGCTGTTCCCGCCGTCACTCAATCAAACGCCGCCCCCACATTGATCTTCCGAATGCACAACCACGGCGAGCCGTGCGAGATGCTGTTCGTCTGCGTTGGCTGTCCCTTCGCGTCGCCACCGGTGCCGTGCATCTGCCATTCCTTCGCGCCCGTGATGCCGTCCAAGTTCTTCCAGAAATCGGTCGTGATGGCGTTGTAGGTCACGTCGGTCACCTGCCGCGTGATCTTGCCGTTCTTGATTTCCCAGAAGATGTGACCGCCGAACTGGCCGTTGTAGCGCTGCTGATCGATGCTGTAGCTGCCGCGCCCGTCGATCATCACGCCGTCCTTCACGTCGGCAATGAGCTGATCGCGTGTCGGTGAGTTGGGTCCACCCGGCTCGACGTGCACGTTGGGCATGCGCAGGAACGGATAGTCGCGCCACGTGCTGCCGAACGTGCACCCGCGGCTTTCCTTCTCGCCCATGAGATGCGCCGTTTCACGATTCGTCGTGAGACCCACCAGCGTGCCTTCACGAATGAGCGGCCACTTCTGCGTCTTCACGCCGTCGTCGTCATAACCCACCGTGCCCAAGCCCGTGCTGGTCTTGTCGGCGGTGACGTTGAACAGCTTGCTGCCGTATTTGAGCTTGCCTACATCACTCACCTTCACGAAGCTCGTGCCCGCGTAATTCGCTTCGTAACCCATGATGCGATCGAGCTCGGTAGCGTGCGCGACGATTTCGTGAATCGTGAGCATCGCGTGCGACGGCGACAGAATCAGATCTTTCAGTCCGCTCGAACCCAACGGCTTCGCGGTGCACATCTCCACCGCATCCGTCGCCACCTTCTCGGCCTGATCCAAGAAATCGCACTGCTCGGCGATTTCCCAACCCGCCGTGCCCGCCACACCCGGATAGTTACGCGTCCGCGTGTTGTCGCCGACCTTCGCCGTCACCGTCATGTTGGGCGTTGTCGTGAACAGCTCCTGCTCGATGTACGAACCTTCGCTGCTCGCGTAGTAGCGCCATTCGTAACCGTGATTGACCGTCACGCTCACCGCGGTGACGTTGGCCACTTTGCTGGCCTTGTCGACGATCGCCTGCGCCCACGCGTTCTTGTCGGTCACTGACACGCTCGACGGATGCTTGATCATCGGCGTGATGTAGTGATCGACGTACGCTTTGTTGGGCGCGAGTTTGAGATCGGCCTTCTTGGCAATCGCACTCGCTTTCGCCACTTCGGTGGCGACACGCGTCACGCGACGCAGCTCGTCTTCGGTGACGATGGGGCTCGACGCAAAACCCCACACACCACTGTGAATGACGCGCACACCAAAGCCGCCGGCCTGACGATCCGCATCCGTGGGAATTCCGGTGCCGCGTCCACCACCACGTCCACCGCGGCCACCACCACCACCGCCGCCACGTCCACCGCCACCACCGCCGAATCCACCAAAGCCACCCGGCGCCGCACCACCGGCGCGGAAGTTGGCCGTGGCACCCGGCAATGAGGAGTTCATGGTGAAGCGCACGTCGGCGTAGCTGCAGCCGGCGAGCTTTGCTTCAGCGAGGACGATGTCCGCGAGACCTTTGAATTTGGTTTCGAGCGGTGCGCCCTTTTTGGAATCGGCGAGGATCTGTCCGAAGAGATCACGCGAGTAGAGCGTGAGCGCGGCGCCTGCACCGAACTTCTTGATAAAATCGCGACGAGATGAGCTCATGAGATGTTCCGGTGTGGGCGTCGGTTAAACGGCGGGAGAGACCGACGTCATGTAGAACTCTTCGAAACGCACAGGCGGCACGAGTGCGACGGTGCCGTCGAACGACTCGCCAGTGAACTGCGGCACCGGCTTCCCAACGAGCGTGAGATTGTTGTAAGCGACCAGTGGCGACATGTTCCAGCGGAAATTCTGCACCGGTCCGACGATCTCACCGTTCTCAATGAGAAAGAGTCCGTCGCGCGTCATGCCGGTGTTGAGCAACGGCTGTCCTTCCGACGGCACGCCGCGAATGTACCAGAACGATGTGACGAGCAACCCACGCTTGGTTTGCTTCACCATGTCTTCGACACTGAGATCGGTGCCGACTTGCACGAGGCTCTGATTGGTCGACGCAGCCGCGCCGGCGCCGAGTGAACGCAGAATGCCATTCTCGACCCACGTGACGGGTCCGGCTGGCTTGAGATCGGGGCCGATGGTGGACTGACGCAGCGTCGCGTTGCCGACATCGCTCTTGAGCGTGAACATCTCGCTGAAAAGTTTGTCGCCAACTTTCTTGCCGTTCATGAAGTTGCCGACGCTGTTGAGTCCACCAGCGCCGCCACCACCACCACCGCCGCCTCCACCCGGAGGACCACCGGCGCCCGGCGGACCGCCGGCACCTGGTGCACCACCCGGCGGACCGCCGCCCGGCGGACCACCAAAGCCGCCGCCGAATCCACCACCAAAGCCGCCGCGTCCACCGAAGATGCCGGTCATGAGCGACAGGAAGCGCGCACTCGCGCGCGGTTCAAGAATTGTGGTGTAGCGACCCGGTTCGAGCGCCTTTGCGTTGCGGCTCTTCACGGCTTTGGTTGCCGCACTTTCAGTGAGCGCGCGCGCGTCGAGCTGCGACAGATCTTTCACGCCGCCAACAGACGCGAAGCCCGAGCCTGAACCGTCCGGCATACGACACGTCAGCACGAAGCCCATTTCGGCCGAGCGATAGTAGGCGAAGAGGCCCTTGGAGTTGGCGGTGCAGGTGGCGATGTCCTGCTTGGGGATGTATCCCGCGCCGACGACGCCCTTGGAGGTCGCGATATCGACGCTCTCCTTCACCATGCGCGCGCGTTCGGCGGGCCCGGCATTCACCATGTTGGGAATGGCGGAATCGACCTGAATGTAGTTCTGCGCGCCGAGCCATTCGGGGAGGTTCGGGACGTCGTTGGCGGCCTTCGCTTCCGCGAGGGCTTCGTCGACCATGGCTTTGAGGCCGGCATCGCTGACGTCGCGCGTGTTGGCGGTGCCGGTTTTCTGGCCGAGCCGCACGGTGACGGTGACGTTGCGATCGAACTGGACGAGGTTGGTGGTGATGGACGAATTGGCCCATCGGGTGCCGGAGCGCTCACCGCCGGTAAACTGCACCTCGGTGGCGTCGGCTTTGGCCATGTCGATCACTTTGTCAGTGATCGCTTTAACCTGTTCGCGTGTGTACATGCGCGGGGTACGCGGGACGCGGGTGGAGCGCAGCCGACGGTGGGACGAACCGGCCGCGCAAAATGAAGAATCGCGGAGGGAGGCTCCGCGAGAGTGTAACGCCCGATGGTAGCTCCGCGCTGAGGGGGGGCGGAAGGGGCGGCGCGGGGGTCTAGCTTCGGGGCCCTAACTGCGGGGTGTTTACCACGGGGGTCACAGGGGGCACAGGGGGGAACTGCTTGAACCGCAGGCTTCGCAGGGTACGCGGGGGTTCGGGCTTTTGAGGGTGTTTGCGCGACTGATGTGTGATTCCTCGGCGGACCTCGGCGACCTCTGCGTCAGGTGTTTCGTGTGAACGCTGAGGCATCGCGGCATTGGGCGGGGTCGGTAACCGCATGACGCAGAGGACGCCGAGGGCGCGGAGACAGTAGCTTCTGCCGCGCTACTGCAGAGCGAGCGTGTGAAACATGACCAATGGAGGAAGATCGCATGGATGCCGAGCGTCGGTTGATCCAAGTTGACACCACGCGCATTCCGCGTGAGACGCGCGAAGTCGATAGTCGCGCGACGCACGAAGCGATGTTCGCGACGCTCGAGCGCTACACACCGAACGCCGTTGCGTTGAATGATCGTCTGTCGACGGACTTGTCGCCGACGCCGCTGGTGCTGCGTGCGCCGGACGGCGCGTCCAGACGAAATCATGAACGCGATGCGTGGGAGTGGTCCGACGGCCGCGTGTTGATTGTCACGGCGTTCCGGCCGCTCTTTCCCGACCGCATCGACGCGCCAACACCAGCATCGCGCGCAATCGCAATCGGCGAGCATCTGCTTCAGCTCGACCTCTCAGAAGATTTCGATCACTGGTGGGCGATCGTGCGCGGCTATCTCGGCGACGAGACGCAACTGTTGTTACAGATTGGCGCGCGCTCGGAGGTTGATCGCGACTCGTTGCTGGCAGCGGTGCAGACGCTTGGCAGTCGGTGAAGTTGGGGAGTGTGGCGTGCAGCGAAGCAACTACCACGCGGTCAGCATCGACAGCGGAACAAGGAAATAAATCGAGGACGATATTCCGGGAGGCATGACGTGCTATGGTCAACGGCTTTCCTGATCCCACTGGTATCCGGCGGAGTAGATACACGAGTCCCAACTTGCCTTGGTCACCGCGACAGGAGAAAGCTCCGCGAGAGAGCAACGTCCGATGGTGGCTCCGCGCTGAGGGGGGGGCTGCGAAAATCGGGGAGTCAAGACTAATGGGTGAGCGGTGACGCGTGATCAGTTCTGACGTCGATTCCCTTCCGCAAGATACGGCCGAATTCGCTGCAACACGCGATCGAATCGGACGTCAAGCATCGGCCTCGCGTCTCCGAAATCAATCTTGACCGACCAGAACACCTCATCGGCCGTGCCGCCAAGTCCGTGGAGATAGAGTCCAGTGACGGATATTCCGTGGATGATCGCTGTGTCCGCTGATGAAATTCCCAAAGCCCGTGTTCTGCCTTCCTTAATTTCGCGAATCGCCGCGAGCGCGAGCGCGCACGAAAGGCGAGTTGAGATTCCTCTTTCGGCAATCACTCCACGTGGGCGTAACTGACACGGAAAGCGTTGAACGAGACGCTGCTCCCATTTCGCGTCGCGATCGACTTGCGCGCGCGGCGGCTGCGGCGACTCGCGCGGTGCCGGCACCGTTGCAAGCACGAACGCCAGTAGGCCGACTTTAGAGCGATACAGATACCGGTTGATCACGAGACCTCTGAATACGTCGCCCGCTCTTGGTAGGCTCTGGGCCTCCCGCCGCGATTACCATTTATGCTGTTGGATGCGCCGCGGGAGACTGGTGCAGGCGGATGGGAACTGCAAGCCCTTACCGCAGAGCAAACGGAGGACCACTGATTTGTTCTGGAGCTGTTTGAACAAGAACAATGTGGTCCTCCGTTTCCACTGTGGTTCAATACCCGACGATGCCGTCTGTTCGCGACGGGCCTGCTTTACGCGCGACAGTTACGGAGCGCCGTGGCGGCGCCGTTGCCACCATTCAATGCTGAGCAAGAACGCGAACGCGACAATCCACCACGGCGCGCGCATGGGGTGCCAGGTGGTGGGTCGCGCGGGTGGCGTGATGCGGCGCGCGAGTTCGTCGCGCAGTGTGCGCGTGTC
>CBHTUR010000060.1:0-15096 GCA_966096095.1 uncultured Gemmatimonadaceae bacterium
GGCACCAGCGCGTCTTCAAGCGCGTGCGGCGAATCGATCTGCACCGAAAGCCGATCGCCGTAACGCACCTTTTCGATTTCGAGATACTGTCGCGCGAAGCGCAGTTCAACGGCAAGCGGTACGTCGGTCGTGCCGGCTTCGTCGAGCACGTAGCGCAACAGCTCACTGAAGCCCACGATCACGTCCAGCGCATCGCGCGTGCGCTCCGCGCGCACGAGCATCGCCACCGAGTTCAATGCATTGAACAGAAAGTGCGGCTGTAGCTGCATCTGCATCGCCGAGAATCGTGCCTGCGCCAGTTGCGCTTCGAGTTGCGATGCGATGAGATCGCGATCGCGATAACGTTTGGCGTAGTCGAGGCCGAAGATGACGGCGAGAATACTGCCGTAGATGATGAGGTCATACAGCACGAGATCTGAAATCGAGTACAGCGCCATGCTGGCGAACCCGGTTTCCGGTCGGATATGTCCCGTGCGATGGCCGATGACCACGCTCAACCACGCCTGCAGCACATACGCGACGCTGGCCAACCCCAGATGCACAAACGGTACGAGCGCGAGTCCGAGACCACGGGTGGGGAGCCGACGCCACGCCAGCAACGCGAGCGGAGTGATGGGAATCCACGGCCACCACGTCGCAATACTGTGTCCGATCAAATGCGAGGCGGGCATGCCGGGATATTCCATCGCCATGCCCACGAAATGCCCCGACACGCCGATGATCACGGGCACACTCCAGCCGACCGCGAGAATCGCCGTCCACTGGAGTGCGCGCACGAGCCGTGTGCCGATCATACCGTAATCTGTCGCTCGACCGTCACTTTGTAATCTGTCGGGCGTCCGAGCCGTCGGCGTTCATAATCCAGACTTCCATACGACCGGTCCGGTCGCTCTGAAATGCGATGCGCTTGCCGTCGGGGAAGTAGGATGGCGTTTCATCGAGATAGGCACGTGCGTGAGCCGCCAGCTTGGTGGCGTTGCCCGTGGCGACATCGACCCGCCAGATGTGGGCGGTGTTGGTTTCCGGTGCCTTCTGATTATAGATGCCGGCTTGCACCATGATGCTCTTTCCGTCCGGCGTCCACGAAGGCCACTGCGGCGTACCGTCGGCCGGCGCGAATCGCGTGATCGGACGCAGTGCGCCGTCGTCAAAAAGCCACACCTGCGGCGTTGCGCCCGGCTCCATGTGCGTGATCGCGACGCGTTCGTCTGCGCTCAACGTAGTGTTGAAGAACGGTCCGACTTTGTTGGCGATGTTGTGTACCTGATGCGAGCCAATGGGAATGTGCACGAGGCGAACATCAGGCCACTTGCCGCTGGTCGCGTAGAACGACTTGCCATCGGGCGTCATATCGGCATCGCGCGCCGGAATGCGTTCGATCAGTGTGGGCGCGCCGCCCGCGAGCTTCACGCTCATGATGCTCGACGAGTCTTCGTTGAACTTGCCAACGCCGTACCAAATGCCGCTGCCATCGGGCAGCCAATGCAGCCGCCCATCGGGCAGGTCGGCCACACGACGCTCGCCGCTGCCGTCGGCGCCAATGACGTAGACGCCCGCGTTCGCGCCATCACGCTCGCGCACAAACGCGATCCACTTGCCATCGGGCGAGACAGCCGGAAGTCCGCCGTTAATGTTGGGGCGAGGCGCCGGTTTGGGACGCTTGAGTTGCGGCACGACGCGATCCAGAAAATCTTCGAGCGGCTGTCGCGTTCCCGAGCCCATCCGCATGTCGTCCATCAAGTTGATGGCGCGTGTATGCGTCAGCGCTTGCTCAACGTCGATTCCGCGTTCGCGAATGAGATACGCGGCCCACAAGTGACTCGCACGCCAGCCGACGGTGCAATGCAGCAACACTTTGCCTTTCGCATTCGCCAGCACTTCTGCGAGCTTGGTGACCGCGGCCGGAGAATACGGCGCTTCCGGTGAGCCGCGCATGGGAATGTGCACGTATTGCATACCGAGCGAAGCAATCGTGCCCGGTTCGTCGAACTTGACGGCCCGATCGAGCTCTTCCTGCATGCGCAGATTGACGACCGTGGTTACGCCCTGCGCGCGCAGTTCACGCAACGCCTGCGCGGTTGGTTGTCCTGAGATGAACATGTCATCGCCCACGCGGACGGCGGCGTCCTGAAAGCGACCAGTGGTATCGAGGCGCACGGGCGCTGGCAGTGACGCGAGCTTGCCCGCGCCAACAATCTTTTGTGCGTGGGCCGTCGTGGCGGAGGCGAGGCTGAGCGCGAACAGGCAGCGCGCAAGCGCGCGCGTTGTGCGCGACGCTCGGCGGGAAAACTGGATGGGCATGAAGTCTCTCCGTAAACGTTGGACTGCTACACGCGCAGTCTGGCGATGGAGATTCACCCCAACAGCCCGAATTCCCCGTGGTGCAGGGAACGGACGGATTGGTGCAGGGAACGGCGAGCGGGCGCTACGGCTGGGGGTCGGGAAGATTGATCAGATAGTTGTCGATCACGTAGTAGCCCCACCATTTGCGCTCCAGACGATGCGAGCCGGCGACATCCGTGACGACCCCGTTACCGTCGCGCACCAGCGCCTGACTGACCGCATGGTTGGTGGAGGCATGCAGAAACCACCCGCCCCGCTTCATCGCCATATGCCCTGGCAACGGGTCCACGTAATCTGACACAACCAGGTGGAAGTGCAGGTTGGTGGGTGCGCGATGCTTCAGCACGCCGTTCGCGTGGTCAAAGCACACTTCCGTGCCAAATCGATGGCGACGCTGGCTGTTGCCGATGAACGGACACTGCTGCTGCGTTCCCGGAATGAACATCAACTCGTCGGGCGTGTTCGAGAACGCCTCGTAGAAGTCGGTGTGTTTGTCGTAGCGCGCGAAGATCTGCCCGTTGAGCATCAGATACGCGCGGTTGCGCGCGACGCGCTTGGCGGTGCCATTGACCAGCGAGTCGGCAAGCTTGTTCAGCGACGGCACCAGCGAGTTCGCACCGCTGGGCGTGTGTGACATCTCCGCGTTGAGTACCGTGCGCGGGGAGTGCGAACCGAGCCGCATCTGCTCCGCCGACCGATCGCGCTCGCGGGTGATGCGATCTTTCGCCGCCTGCAGCAGTTGGTAGCCCATCTGCACGCGGTTCTGATCGTTCAAATCGAAGTAATAGAACACCGTGCCCGGAACGATCAGAATCTTGGGATACTGGCGGCTCAATCCGATGAGTTGACTCTCCAGCCACATCTTCTCGCCATTGGTCATCGGAAAGCGCGTGCCATCATTGCGGCACGAGGAGAAGAAATACTCGGGCGCGAGAAAAATTCCGTGGAACTCGTTGTCTTGTTGGATGCTCGCCCAGTTCGCGTTGATCGTCTGCTGGCAATCGTGGAGCGCGTAGGCCAGTCGCTGCAACCGGACGTTGAGCGGATTGGTAAAGTTGCTGCCCGAATTCTTTTCTGAGAGCAGCGTGACCGCGACACCACCGAGCGACCAGGTCGGGTTGCTGGACGTATCTGCCTTGGGCGGCGGCGGCAGCACGGTCGATCGCGGCGTGTTCTGCAGCTCGCCGGCGAGCGTGCGAAACTCCGGGAGGTTGCGCAGCAGGGCGATTTCGCCGGGGTGGTTGCCGCCCATCCACGTGTCGAGCGCTTTGCGCACGGCGATCTGAATTTCCGGCGTGCGCCCTCTCGAGTGATACTCCTGCAGCGTGTTCAGCAGACGACGAAGGTCGTCACTCAGTTTGCCGGTGAGACCGGCAGTCGTGATCGCCGTCTCGAGTTCGCGGCGCGTCTTGGAGAGGGGCATAGTCGGTTCCGGAGCTTGGTCGCCATCGTCGGCGCCGAACGCGGGCGTGGGCCGGAGCCCCGGGCGCGGCAACCGCGAAAGTGCAGTCGCACGGTGCGGCCAGCAAGGCAGCGGCCGCGGCGGGCCCGTAATCGCTCAAAACGGCGGCCTCAGCATCCGGGTGCTTCACGCGCAGTCGGTCGCCGGCTCACGGCCGATCAACGCTGCTTTCAGGTAGCCGTAGATGGGTAAGGGCCCTCCCTCGCGTCTAGTGCCGAACCCCGGCGGACCGTATCGTGAAGGGCGTCCCTCCCCGCAGTACCTCTCTACCTCATTTACATGCCTCGTCCGGCCTCCGCGTGAGGCTGGCGTTGAAGGGAGCAGCCCCTATGCCGATTCAATATCCGTTGACACGTCGCGCGCTCCGCGCGCTCGCTGCTTGCACGTTGCTGGCGGCGGTGCCTTCCCTCGCTGTGGCCCAAGGTGGTGACATGGGCGGCATGGAAGGCATGCACATGGGCCCGGAAATCGTAATTCCCAAGGGCGCGCCCTATACCAAGGCAGACGTCGAGTTCATGCAAGGCATGATTGCACACCACGCGCAGGCGATTGTGATGTCGCGCATGGCCGAAAAGAACGGTGCCAATCCGTCGGTGCAGAAGCTGTCGAACAAGATCGATCAGTCGCAGATCCCGGAAATTCTGATCATGCAGAAGTGGCTCATCCGCAATGGCCAGGTGGCGCCCGACACCTCGTCGTGGCACCACATGCGCATGGACGGCATGCTCAGCGACGACGAGCTGGCGAAGCTCGATGCAGCGAAAGGCGTCGAATTCGATCGCCTATTCTTGAACGGCATGATCAAGCATCACGCTGGCGCGCTGAAAATGGTGGACGATCTCTTTAAGTCTCCGCGCGCCGGTCAGGAAGTCGATGTCAACGTGTTTGCCAACGACGTTGTCACCGCGCAGACGGGTGAAATCGGCATTATGCGCCGTTTGCTGACGCAGCTCCCGCCAAAATAGATCGCGACCACCGCCACGAGTCTGTCCCTTTCCCCCCTCCGGAGTGTGACCTGATGCGCGTCGTCCGTAGCATGATTTTCTCACTGGCGGCTGCCGCTGTGCCCTTGTTGGCATCGGCGCAGACGTATCCCAGCAAAACCGATCCACGCAGCACGCTCAAGCCGGGCCGCTTCGACGCCGGCGTGGCGGCGAGCAACATGCGCCTGGTGTCGTTCTCGAAGAAGCCGGCGCAGTTCGACACCGTGTCGGGGCTCAAGTTCATCAACTCCGACATGGCGTTCGGCACGCACTTCGCGTATCAGGCCAACTTCGCGGGCTTCACCATTTGGGATATCACCGATCCCGCCAAGCCGGTGATCGCGTCGGTCACGAAGTGCATCACGTCGCAAGGCGATCCGTCGATCTGGGGCAATCTGCTCTTCATCTCCGCGGAAGGCGCGGGCAATCGCAACGACTGTGGTGATGGTGGTGTGCAGGAGCCGAAAGATCACATGGCTGGCGTGCGCATTTTCGACGTCACCAATCCGAAAGCGCCGAAGCTGATCAAGAACGTGCAGACGTGCAAAGGCTCGCACACGCACACCATCGTGCCGAGCCCGACGGATCCGGCCATCATCTACATCTATGTGTCGGGCCAACAGGCCGCGCGTCCGGAAACGGAACTCGCGGGGTGCAAGAACGGCACCGATCCGGCCGATCCAACCAACTCGCTCTTCCAGCTCGACATCATCAAGGTGCCGGTGAATCATCCGGAACAGGCTAAGGTGATTCCGGGCGCGCGCATCTTCACGGGCCTCGATGGCGGCGGTGATTGCAAGCAGTTCTGCGCGCCGACGAATCCGAATCGTCCGGCCGGTGGTCGCGGTGGACGCGGCGCTCCTGGTGACGCGGCGGCGGCGCAAATGCCAACCGGTCCGCGCAATTGCCACGACGTGACCGCGTATCCGTCGATGCATCTTTTGGCCGCGGCCTGCTCGACGCACTCGATTCTGGTGGACATCACGAATCCCGAGAAGCCGGTGCGCCTCGACGCGCTCGCCGATACGAACAACTTCCAGGGTCGCCACACGGCGGCGTTCAGCAACGACGGCAAGAAGCTGATTCAGACCGACGAGTGGGGCGGTGGCACGGGCCCGATGTGTCAGGCCAACAGCATGATCGAACTTGGTGGTAACACGATCATCTCGCTCGATGCGAAGAAGAAGCAGGCGCAGCACGCGTACTTCAAGTTGCCCGCGGCGCAGTCGGCCGAAGAAAACTGCGTGTCGCACAACGGCGGCATTATCCCTGTGCCGGGACGCGACCTGTACGTGCAAGGTTGGTATCAGGGCGGCGTCGATATCATGGACTTCACCGATCAGGACAAGGCGTTTGAGATCGCCTATTTCGATCGCGGCTCAATCGATCCACCGCCGGCGGTCGACGTGCCGGCTCCGCCGGCCGCTGCGGGCGGCGCGCGTCGCGGTGGCGGCGGCACGATCGGCGGCTCATGGGGCGCGTACTACTGGAACGGCTACATCTATTCGTCCGAACTCGACCGCGGTATGGACATCTACGAGTTGATGCCGAGTCAGTATCTGTCGGCCAACGAAATCGCGGCGGCGAAGCTGGTGCAGTTCTCCGAGTACAATCCGCAGAGCCAGCCCAAGATGACGTGGCCGCCCGCGTTCGTGGTGGTGCGTTCGTATCTCGATCAACTCGTGCGCGGCACCGGTCTGGCGGCCGAGCGCACCTCGGCGATTGCGTCCGCACTGGATGCGGCCGAAATGAAGTCGGGCCTGGCGCGCGCGACGGCGTTGAACGCGCTGGCGGTGCAGGTGGACGCCGACGCGAAGGGCGCGAAAGACAGCGCCCGCGTGGCGAAGATGGCGAGCGAGATACGGAGGCTGGCGGCGGCGACGAAGTAGGACTGCCACAAACCGCTTTTAAGTGGTCAGTGGTCAGTTTGAGTTGTCAGTCGTCAGACTCTGCTGACCACTGACAACTCAAACTGACCACTGATTACTTAAAATGTTTGCTCTCCCGTCACAGGCCCCACATCACCACCGCCCCGCAACTCCCGCCGCCCTTGATCTCCGCCGGCGCGGTCGTGTACAGCTCGATCCGCGCGATATCGTCGGTGAAAATCTTGTCGAGATCAGGCGGGCTTGCGTTGTCGAACGGATAGATGCGCAGTCCGTCGCGCACCACGGCGGCGTAGCATGGAGTCGCAGCGCGCGGCGCGGTGCGCGAGGCGAGATACGACTCGCCGTTTGGTCCGCTCACAATGAGCGCGCCGGCATCGATCTTGAGAAAATTGGCCAGCGGACGTCCTTCGGCCGCTTTCATCTGCGCGGGTGTGAAAAACTTGCCCGCGCCCTTCGCGCGACGTTGATCGAAGCCCGCGACTTTTAAATCGGTCGCTTCGCCTTTGGCTTTCGCGCTCATCACAACGGCAGCGATTTCAAGTTCGATCGGCATCTTCACGTTCGGTCCGCTCGTGAATTTGTCGAAGTAGGCCTGATAGCCTTTGGCGACCGCTTCAATGATATGACCGCCGTCCTCGAGATCCGGCACGCGGACCATGCCGAGCGAATCGGTGAGCCCGGCTTCGATGGTGTGATCGATGGTAATCTGCGCGTTGCGGATCGCGACGGTGTCGCCCGCCTTGCGAAAGCGAATGACGACCGTGCGAGCGTCTTGAGCGGCG
The DNA here is from genome assembly GCA_966096095.1 of uncultured Gemmatimonadaceae bacterium. Classification (GTDB taxonomy): domain Bacteria; phylum Gemmatimonadota; class Gemmatimonadetes; order Gemmatimonadales; family Gemmatimonadaceae; genus Gemmatimonas. The sequence continues at coordinate 7,460 of CBHTUR010000060.1, forward strand.
GCCGGCCGCGCCGCCAGCAGCACTACGGCGGCGGAAATGAGGGCGAGCGAGTGGACGATTTTCATGGTGACGAACGATAAGCGGAACGCCTCGGCCGTGCACCTTGGAAGCGCAGGTCGGAGGCACACGCCGAACGTACTCCTCCGAGGGCTGGACGCCGACCGAATTCTGGCGGATCGTACCGATATGTCGACTCCCCTTCCTTCGCTCGTTGTCGCGGCGGTGGTACTTCCCGCCACGCTCCTTGGCCAGTCGGTACCATCCTCGCCAGCTGCGCCGCCGGCCTCCGCGAACGCCACCGTTGCGCCGACGGCAGAGCTCAAGCCATTCGCCATCAAATCGACTGGCACGGTGACCACGTCCGCGGGGGTTGTGGCGTACGACGCCGTGGTGGGCACACTTGTGGTGCACCCCAAAGGATGGGACGACGTCGCACCCGCCGATACCGCCAAGCCAACGCCGGCGGCAACGATGTCATACGTGGCGTACTTCAAAACGGGCGCGGACGCGTCGCGTCGCCCCGTCACGTTTGTCTTCAACGGCGGTCCCGGCTCGGCCACGCTGTGGCTGCATATGGGCTCGTTCGGTCCGCGTCGCGTAGTAACGACCGACCACACGCACAACCCGGGCGCGCCGTACGAGATCATCGACAACGATCAGAGTCTGATGGATGTCAGCGATCTCGTGTTCGTCGACATGCCCGGTACGGGCCTCGGCCGCGTGTTCGGGAAAGACAGCGAGAAAAACGCGCAGGCATTTTACGGCGTCGATCAGGACATCAACGCCTTCGCCGATTTTATTCGCGACTTTCTCACCAAATACCATCGGTGGAATTCGCCAAAGTTCGTGTTCGGCGAAAGCTACGGCACCATGCGAGGCGCCGGACTGCCGCTCGCGCTGCAGGCGCGCAACATCGATTTGAACGGACTCATGTTGTTGTCGTGCATTTTGAATTGGGACACGATGCCCGACGACCCGCAACTCAATCCGTCGATCGATGAGCCGTACATGGTCGCGCTACCGACGTACGCGGCCAGCGCGTGGTATCACAAGAAGCTCCCGACGATGCCCGCGCAGTTGGCACCGTTTCTGGCCGAAGTCGAGCGTTTTGCCACCAACGAGTACGCGCTTGCGCTGCTGCAAGGCAATGCGCTGAGCGACACGCAGCGAGCGTCGATCGCCGCCAAGCTCCACGACTATACTGGGCTTTCGGTTGCGTACCTGCTTCGAACCAATCTGCGCGTGACCTATGGTGCGTTTCAGAAGGAGTTATTTGGCGACGACGCGATCACCGTGGGCACGCTCGACACGCGTTTTGTCGGGGCCACCATCGACCCGCTCAGCAAGGTGGCCGACTACGATCCGCAATCGTCGGCGATCGGGGCCGCCTATGTCGGCGCGCTCAATACCTATCTCGCGCAAACCCTCAAGTACGACGGACCACTGCCGTACAAGCCGGGCGTTGGAGTGTACACCAGTTGGGACTTCAAACATCAAGCACCGGGCTCAGGTCGCGCGATGATTCAGCAACCCAACGTGCTCCCCGATCTTGCAGTCGCGATGAAGGCCAATCCGACCATGAAGGTTTTCGCACTGGGCGGCTACTACGATATTTCCACGCCGTACTTCGAAGGCAAATTCGAACTTGCACATTTGCCCATTCCGTCCTCGTTGCAGAAGAACCTGAGCTACAAGTATTACGAGTCGGGGCACATGGTGTACGTGAACGTGCCAACGCTCAAGCTGCTGCACGACGATCTCGCAACGTTTATCAAGAGCGGGAGCACGGCCGCGAAGTAGCGCCCCGATTAACGATCGAGGGCGCCTTTCCCGGCGAGAATCTTCTCGCGGAACGATTCGATGCGCGCCACCCGTGTTTCCGATTTCTTCGCGCTGTTCAAATTGATCAGATAGCTCCGCTGCCGTCCCGGCGTGAGACGATGAAACGCCTCCGCCAGCTCAGGGTCGGCGTCAAAGGCTTCGGCGAGTTCGTCGGGCCACGGATCGTTGTGCTTGGCTTTGGGGGCCACGAGGCCCGCCTCGGCGTACTGCATGGCTTCGCGCAGATACTCGCGAATGATCGGCTCCATCGCCGTCACTTGCGCGTTGTCGGTGAACCGAATCGAGTCGGGGTGCGCCGTGTTCGGTCCCTGCCGTTCCATCACGCCGTGCGGATCCTTCATCAGCGCCGCGTTGAAGAAGTTCAGACGGAAGTCCCCTTGCAGCGCGCCAATAAGTGCGATGTTACGGCCGGCGTGCATGTAGCACGGGTGCGCCCACTTGACGGTTTCCATACGCACCACATCGCGACAAATCCGTCGTAGCTCGCGCAGCCCCGCATTCCATCGTCGCGTCGAGCACTGTGGCGTGTTAAACCGCGCACACCGTCCGCAGCCGATGGTGAAATAGTCTTCGATGTCGGTGATCATGATGCCAATGATGAGGCGAGTGGACCGTACGACACTAGTCGATCGACGGCAAGTTGACGTGGACGCAGGTTCCGCGGCCGGGAGTACTGTCCACCTCCACCACGCCGCCGGCGCGCGTTACAATCTGCTGCACCACGCAGAGCCCGAGCCCAGTGCCTTGGGGCTTCCGCGTAAAGAACGGCTCAAAGATACGAAGACGCGTGTTGGCGTCCATGCCAACGCCATGATCGCACACACTGACGCGCACGGCGCGCCCGAGCGAGGGCGAGTGACGCACACTCTGCACCCGCGTGATCTCAACCCGAATCGTGCCATTCTCAGGCATCGCGTCGCGGGCATTATAGAGCAGGTTCACCAGCACGCGTTCGAATTCGGTGGGATCGATGAACACACGCCCGGTGCCGTTCGACTCCACGACATCGACGGCGCAGTGGTTCATTGTCGGTGCGATCCGGTGCACGACGTCCTCGACAAACCGGCGCACAGTCTGAACCGCTGGTCGCCCCGCTACATCGCGGCCAAATACCATCAGCTCCGTTGCCAAATCGCGACCGCGCAGCACCTCGTTCCGAATCGAGAGGAGCAGGTCGCGCCCAGCGCTATCATGCGGCTCCTGCTCTAACAGCTCGGCGTTGGCGAGCACCACCGTGAAGATATTGCGGAGATCGTGGGCCACGCCGGACGCGATTCGCGCCATCTCTTCAAGCCGGTTGAGCGACTTCAACTCTTCGCGGAAGGCGCGCACGTTTTGCTCGGCGCGCATACGAAGCAGCGACTCGAGCAGCCGACTGACATTGTCGGCCACGGTCGCAACAAAGAGACGCTCCTCGGCGCTCCAGCTTCGCGCTGCACCCACGTGCTCGTGGCACACCACGCCGGCTTGCACCCCTTCGCTATAGAGCGGCGCGTCGAGAAAGGCGCCGATGCCGAGCGGTGCGAGGTATCCGTCAAGCAGTTCGAGCGCCGCCACGTCGCGCTGCGCATCCTCGACCGCAATGGTGCGTCCGTCGAGGGCCGAGAAGTACGACGGAAAATCGTCCTTACGCAAAATCGTGCCGTCGGCCACCGAATCGGTCGAGCGACAGTAGAGGAAGTAAAGACGAATGGCCGTCTGATCTTCCGTGGTGCACCAGACGCTGAATCGTTCGACGTTCAGCGTTTCCGTTACGATCCTGGCGACCTCGTACAACGACACCGAGGGCGGGTCATCGGCAAGCACCGTTACCTGCGCCAGCGATGTGCACGCATCCTCGAACAGCGCCTGCGTCAGGAGCGTCGGATCGTCGGAGTTGGCGGGCACGGCAGGAAAGGGTTGGGGAGTGCCAGAATGTAGCGCGGAGCATGGCGCGTTGCCGCCCTGGAGGCGACGTACTGCAGACGAGATCGGCCGGCCCGACATGTTTTGAACGCGTCACGGCACAGACCGGTGCCAAGCAGGTGGGGCGGGGCGTGCACCGCGGTCGTTGACTCGTGGCGCCGCGCGTCGCGGCCCTTCGTCACAACGAGTATCGCCCCGATCGCAATTGACGGCTTGGATTGCCCTGCGCCACAGATGAGCTTTCCGGCATGTCACGCAAAACTCATCTCGTCGTGTGCTTTCTCGCGTCACTGCTCGGCGGCGCATCATCAAACGCCCAAACCGACACGGCGGCCAAGGTCGACACCACCCGCCGCACCACGTTGCCGCAGTTCGTGGTGACCGCCCAGCGTCGCGAGCAATCGGCGCAGTCGGTGGGAGCCGCACTGACGGCTTTGAGCGGGGCGCAGCTCACCGAGCGCGGCGTGGCGCGCGCGTTCGACGTGCAGCGCGTGGTGCCGAGTCTGGAGGTCGAGCCGGCCTTCGGTGGCGGACAGGTGCAGTATCGCCTGCGCGGCATCGGCTTTTCCGACTACGCGCAGAACAACAGTGCAACCGTGGGTGTGTATCTCGACAACGTCGTGCTGCCTTTTGCGACGCAAACACAGGGATTGTTGTTCGACTTGAGTCGCATCGAAGTGCTGCGCGGCCCGCAAGGCACGCTCTACGGGCGCAACAGCACCGGTGGCGCGGTGAACTATCTGAGCAATCGACCCACCGCGACCACGCATGCGGGCGTGCAGCTGGAAGCCGGTTCGTTCGGTGCTCTCAATGTCGATGGATTTCTCAGCGGCTCGCTATCAACGAATGTGCGCACGCGACTGTCGCTGGCCACCAACCAGGGCGGCGGCTGGCAACGCAATCGTGTCACCGGCGTCGCGCTGGGCGATCGCAACCAGTCGGCGATGCACGCGCAACTTGAATGGTACGCGCATCCGCGACTCAATCTGCTCTTCACGGGCACCGGTTCGCTGGACAAGTCCGAGGATCAAGGACTCTATCTCTTCGCGCCGTTTACAAGTGGCGGCGGTACCGGCGCGTCGTTGCCCGCCGACGTTGATCGGCGCGCAACAGGATGGGGATTGCGCTCGGCGTTCGCCGACGTGCTCGGCGTGGACAGCGGGGAAAAGCCCGGACGCGACAACAGCACCGCCGGAGTGCAGCTGCAGGCGACGCTCGACCTTGGCGCATCGAAACTCACGAACATCACCGCGTTCAATGCACTCAATCGCTTTGAGTTCGGTGATTGGGATGGTACGAGCTACGCGGAATCGGATGAAGCGTTCCGGAGCCGCGTGCGCGTGTTCTCGCAGGAGCTTCGCCTGGCCTCGCGTGACCGCGACGCCGTCGACGGATCCCGGCTGGATTGGCTTGGCGGCGCGTACCTGTCCGATGAACGAATCAACGAACGATTCTATTCCGACTTCACCAACGTGCCGGGGATCGGTGCCGCAGCGCTGACGAAGTATGCGCAGCAGGCGAAGGCCGCAGCGCTCTTCGGACAACTGGGATGGCGATTCGATCCACGCTTCCGCGCGATTGCGGGGCTGCGATTGGAGTACGAATCGCGAGCGCTTGGCGGTCTCACCACGGGCTTCATTGCGCCGCCGGTTGATTTTGTCCCGCCAACCGATCGGACACTGATTACGCGCGAGCCCTCGGGAAAAGTGGCGCTCGAATTCACGCCTCGCACTGGTGTGCTGACCTACGCTTCGCTCAGTCGCGGTGTGAAGTCCGGCGGATTCACCGCGTACAATACCACCAACGTTGCCCAGCTCAACTCGTTCGCGCCGGAAGTGTTGAACGCCGCCGAGATCGGGATCAAAGCGGAGCCCGGCGCCTCACTGCGCGTCAATGCGTCGCTCTATCACTACCAGTATCTCAATCAGCAGGTGCTCTCCACGGTGTACGATCAGGTGTCCAAAGGGCCGATTGGACGCATCGCCAACGCGAAGCGCTCGCGCATTGACGGCGGGGAGATCGAAGTGCTCTGGCAGCCCATGCCGCGGCTCGAGCTGAGCCAATTCGCGGGTATCGTTGCCGGGCAGTACACGGATTTCGTAACGGTCGACGCGCAGGCGTCGATCACGGCCGGGCGCGAAGTGTCGCGAGACTTCACAGGCACGGCGCTCAATATTCCGCGGGTGAGCCTGGGAGGCGCGGCAACGTACACGGTAAATGCCGGAGCGTTTGTCGCACGTGCGAACGTGAACTACAGCGTACGCGACCGGCAGTCGGCCTCTCGGATCATCTTCACGCCAGAATACGACGTGGCCGGCTACACGCTCGTGAACGGAGCGCTCACGGTTTCTCGCCAAGGGAGCCGCTGGTCAGCACAGCTCTTCGGGCGCAATTTGACGGATCGGCGCTACGACCTCACGCGCAATTTCTTCATCAATGCCAAGGTCGCCGCCGCGGGCGCGCCAGCAACCGTCGGCGTCAAGTTGTCGTACCAGCGGTGACCGCATCGCGCTCGCGCGTGGCGGCGACCGAACTCAATCCGGGTGTCCCGTCTATGTTGCGCATGCGTCTTCTCCTCGCCGCTCTTTGCTTCGTCGCGCCGGTCGCACTGTCCGCGCAGCAATTCCCGTTCAGTCAGCGCGGCAAAGTGTCGCAGACTATTGCGTTCACCGACGTGAGCATCGAGTACGGACGTCCGGTCGCGCGAGGTCGCGCGCTCTTCGGTGCGCTCGTGCCGTGGGATACCGTCTGGCACCCGGGCGCCGATCAGGCCACGCAGATTGCCTTTACGCACGATGTCACGCTCGAAGGACAGCCGGTGAAAGCGGGGAAGTACACTGCGTGGCTGATTCCGCGTCCGTCGGCACCGTGGACCTTTATTCTCAGCAAGGCCGTTAACATCCAGCACACGCCGTATCCCGGCGCCGCGAAAGACTATCTGCGCGTCGACGTTGCCGCCGATAGTTCGAGCTTTCTCGAGGCGGTCACGTACTACTTCCCATGGATGCAACGTGACGAGGCGACGTTGCGACTGCAGTGGGGCACGCTCGGTGTCAGTATGAAAATCAAAGCCGCGTGGCGACCGAAAGAGTAGTGCGCTACTCGGGCACGATACGCGTGCCAGACAAGCGCTCGGTGAGGCCGCGCGACGGTTGAGAGAGCGCGGTGGCGGCGCTCGCGACAACGGCGATCACCGCAAACGATGCCACCGCGATGCTCTTCGCCGACACAGAGTTGAACAGCAAGAGCGGAACGAGCGACAGCGTGGCCAGCGGTCCCAGAATGAGCAGCTGACGCCAGACCAGGCGCAGTCGGCCGGCTGGCTCGCCGCGCGCATTCACGAGCTCCAGGCCGATCAGTCGCATGGCGAACCCACGCCGCGCGAACAAGGCGGCGAGCAACGAGAACAGCGCGGAGATCGCGACGAAGCCAACGATGCCAAAGATCGGCATCATGGTGCGCCGACTCAGCTCTCCCGGCGGCCGGCGATGCCACGTGGAATCCACCAGCTGATCGGCCTCGCGCAACGCTTGCGGCGTGACGCTCGGAATTGCCACCAGCAGTGACTCCGCGCGAGCCCATTCGCGCGAGGTCAACACTCCACCGCCAATGCGATTCTTCGCGGAATCGCGTTGGTGCACAATGACGTCGCGGAAATGTCCGACAATGTACACGCCGGTCAGGGCACGACTGTGCGCCAGTGAGTCGACGCGATTGCGCTTTGCGCCGATGTATCCGAGCAGCGGTTCCATGCGCAACTCGTCCGGGCTCTGCGGAACCAAAAAGAGCGCGCCGGCTACGGAGAGGAGGCTCAAAAGCAACGTCGGGCCCGCGATGGCCGCCCAGAGTCGCACGCGCCGTGCGCGCGAGACAGCGGCGGTCGATTCACC
>CBHTUR010000061.1:0-15033 GCA_966096095.1 uncultured Gemmatimonadaceae bacterium
TCGCGAAGCCGTTGCCGAGACAGGCTTCGGTGGTCGCGTTTGCGTAACGACGCGGATACGTGGTCGAGCACAGGCCGCTGGTACCACCGCCCGTGGCGTAAATGGTGTTCGTCGAGAACTCGTAGTACGGCGAGACAACCTGTCCGTTGAACAGGAAGCCCGGGCCAAGGCCGAAGTAGAGCGAGTCGTAGTCGATGCCGGTGCCATAGACATCGGCCGACTTGTTGACGATTTGCACCTGATAGAACTGCGTGTTGCGCGTGGCCGGCGCCGCGAACTGCCAGCTGTCGACGCGAACTTCAAGACCGAGCGGATAACCCGGATCGGTCGGCGCGCCAGATCCGCCGGGCACCACAGAACCGTAACGCAGCTTCTGTTCGCGATAGTAATCGGACATGAAGCCGTACACACTCTGCGTACCGAGCGTGTTGGTCAGGTCCAGACGCGAACGCGCGATGCGCCAGTCGTCGAAGCGGAAACCCGCCTTGTTGGCATTGAAGGTGTTGATCCAGACGGAGTCCGGCACGACCGGCTTGGCCGCGAAGCCCTGCGAGCCCCACGTGTCCGGGCAGTCCTTCATCGGCAGCAGCGAGAAGCCCGTAGCGCGGAACGTACCGTCGTTGCGGCACGAGCCATCGCTCGTAGACGTCACGCCCGAGAAGACCTTACCGAACTGACCGTCAGCGGCACCGATCTTCTTGATTTGGGGCGGCACCAGCACCTGCCAGTATTCAGACGAGTAGCCGAGCGAGCCGGCCATCGCGTTGATACCAGGGTGCACCGCGCGAATCTTGCGGAACTCGCTCGGCGGGGCGCCGGCAACAAAGCCCATTTCGAAGAAGGCAAAGTTACCGTTGTTGTTGATGACACCCATGTTGATGAAGTTGTTGCCCTGATTTTCGGAGACGGGGCCACCTTGGTTGGTGACACCGGTCCGGAATCCGGCAGACATACGCAGGGTGCCGGCCGCGAGATCTTCTGCGGCGAAAAGGTTGAAGGGATTGCTGCGAACCAGCGGCACCTGCTTGATCGTGCCGTCTGCGCGCACGCTATCGATCGTGGTGACCGGATCCGGATTCACGCGCTGCGCGTGCACTCCGCTCGGTGCGACCGCGAGCGCGACCCCGGCCAGCGCCATGAGCGCTCCGGCAACGCGACGGGCACGACGCGGCACTGCCGCCGGCTCCACGTTGGAGGTCTTCGTTTCGAAAGTCATGAGGTAAACTGTCGGTGCGTGTGAAATCCTGGCGGCGACGTGCGCAGCGCGCACGCCACCGCCAGGAACTCGATTAGAAGTTGATCGTGATGCCGGTCGACAAGCTGCGACGCGCACCGATGTACTCGGGCTGGTCGAAGGCGGTCGACGTCGTCGCGTCACCCGTGTTACCAACGCGACGGTTGTTGAAGTCGCGCAGACCCGCGTCGCACGTTCCCGTGTTCACGTACACCTGCACGCAGTTCACGCGATCGAACAGGTTCGACACGCGCAAGAACGCCGAGTACCGCACGGAGCTGATCCGGAAGCCCTTATCGACGACGAGGTCGACCTGCGACGTGGCAGGCTGACGACCGGCGTTGATATCGGACGCGTTCGCCGTCGTACCGACGTTACCGAACGAGTTGGCGCGCACCGGCGTGTACGGAATACCCGCCGTGCGATTGAACGTGATCGTCGCGCGCGAGTTGCGAAGCGCCTTGCCCATGTTGAACGGCAACGACGGAATGTCTTCGCGCACCTGCAAGAAGAACGACGTGTTCACGCGGTACGTCTGGTCGATATCGGCCACCGTCTCCAGCAACTGCTGACGGTTCGATTCGTCCGTGCGCTGCACTTCGTTGGCACGATCGGGCGGACGCGAGTTCGTCGTGGCGCGCGCCAGACCGAAGTTCACGTCATAACCCCAGCGATCGGCGAGACGACGACGGAACTGCACTTCCATGCCGCGCGAGGTGAGGAAGTCACCGTTCACAAGCACGGTGTACTGCGGCAGCGAGCCGTCATACGTGGAACCGATGTCCTGCGTCGAGCGGCTCTGACGGAGACCCGAGAGACCCGTTTCCGCGCGGTTGTACACCGCCACCTGCACCGAGTAGTTACGACCGATTTCCGTCTGATAACCCACTTCGTACTGCTTGGCCTGCTCAAGCAGCAGGTTCGGGTTACCGACGAACGCCGGGTTGTTCGTGCTGATGTTCGGCACGCACTCATTCGTGCCCGGCTTCACCTGGTTCGCGGCGCAGTAACCGTCCGACGCGCCGGCAACCGTGCCGATACCCGTGTTGCGATAGCCGTTACCGTAGAGCGGCACCATCGTGTAGCGACCGGCGTTGAAGAACACCTGCGACTTTTCAGTCAGCGGGAACGCGACGGCCACGCGCGGGCTGAACGCCGTGCGCGCCTTCGCTTCCGAGAAGTCGTCGAGCTGCGCAATCGCCGCGGCGCTGTCGAGCAGAACCGAGCGCTGCGTCTTCGGGTTGATCGCACCCGCCGCGCAACCTGCGACACCGTACGGCTGTCCCTGCGCGTTCACCAGCTTCTTCCCACCCACCGACAAGCCATCGCACACTTCGCGCGCGCTGGTGCCGTTGTCCGGGTTGAACGGATCGGTGAAGCCCAAGCCCTTCGCCTTACCGTAGTCGAAGCGACCACCAACCTTGATGGTGATGAAGTCGTATTCGATCGTGCTCTGCACATAGCCCGCGGCTTCAATCGGCTTCGCGCGATACACCTGCGCGGTGAGCGGCTGAATGCCGGAGTTTGAACCGAACGCACCAACATCCTTGTACGACAGATCGTGCTGCACGAACTGCGCACCGAACTGCAGGTTGTTGTGGTCGGTCACCTGCGACTGCACGTCGGCCTTGAACGTGCGCGACGTGAACGTTTCACCGCCGTACACACCGTCAACGATACCGGCGTCCGGGATGCGATCACCACCGGCCACACCCGGCGACGGGCTCAGGAAGTTCTGGTCGAAGTTGGGGCGGAAGAACGGCCCCGGAATGCACGTGCCAAGGAAGTACGGGCAGGTCAGGCGTTCGAAATGCGTCTGGCCGACACGCACCTGCAAGTTGCTGCGACCGAAACGCTGTTCGAGCGAGCCGATGAACACCTTGCCGTTATCACGCACCGACGGCTGCATCAGATCCTGCGACAGGCGGTTACCACCGTCGGTCAGCACGAAGAGCGAGTCGGCGCGGTTGTTCACGAGCTTGAGCGGATCGCCGCGGTATTGGTAGTACAACCGGCGATCGTAGCGACGCGTGGCGCGTTCCGAGCCCAGCGCCGTGAACTTGATGGTCGTGTTGTTGAACGGCAGGAACGTCAGCTTGCCGACGACCTGCGAGTTCTGGTTGCCACCGTAACCCTGCCAGCCACCATTGAGGTCGCGAGCCGAGGGGGGCAGCGCGTCGGTCTGCACAACCGGCGCATTCACCGTGAAGATGTCGTTGTCGAACTTGAGCACGCGCGCCGCCGCACTCTGCACCTGACCCGACACCGCGTAGCGGATCTTGGAGTTCGTGCCCGGCACCGGACCCGACAAGTAACCGACGAGGAGGTTGTCGCCGGCCAGCTTGTCCTGCGCGTTGCCGAAGAGTGTTCCCGGCAGCGTGGAGTTCTGGAAGTTGATCGAGCCCGACACTTCCGAACCACCTTCGCGCACGGCCTGGTTAATCACGCCGGAAAGCGCGTTGCCGTACTGCGGATCCATGCCGCCGCGCTGGAAGTTCACCTGCTGCACGGCCAGCGTGCTCAGGTTCACCACGTCGCCGCCGAAGAGCGGATTGTTGATCGGAATACCGTCAACCATCGACAGCGTCGAACCACCGCGGCCGCCGCGTACGCGAATCGGCTGCGTGGTCGAACGCTGCTCTTCCGCCAGCGAGATCACGGAGGTGTTGTTCGGCACCTCGGTGAAGCCTTGCTGCAGCGAGAGCACGCCAGCGATGCTGGTTACAGGTAGGGACTGAATCTGCTCGGCTGTTACCACAGAAGCCGAACCAACCTGCGTGCGTTCGATGAGCGGAGCCTGATCGGCCTGCACGGTCACCGCCGCCAGCGTCTGATTCGACGCGCGCAGTTTGAAGTTCACTTCGCGGGTGCCGTCAATCGTGACTTGCACACCGGCCGTCGTGACGCTCTGGTAACCCAGGCGACGCGCTTGGACGCTGTACGTGCCGGGTGGCACCTGAATGATGAAGAACTTACCGGTCGCGTTGGTGTTCGCGCCGAGCGTCGTGCCCTGCACGACAACGGCGACACCATCGACTGGCTTGCCGGTTTCCGCGTCGGTCACCACACCGGTCAGCTTACCGGTTTGGGCCTGCGCAACGGTGACGGGCGCTGCGAGCGCAGCGCCGAGGACCGTCGCGAAAAGCCAACGACGTCCGAGAAACTTCATCTGCTCCTCCGGGAGGGTAGTGCCACAGGACGAACGCTCAGCACGAAGCAACGGGGAGAAGCTCCGGACACCGAACGCTTGCAACGTCGCACGAATGCCCCGGGCAACCATTCGGTTGCTCCCGGGGACTCATGCAACAGCGGACTGCCGACGACGCCATGCGCGCCGGCCAAACGCATCGACTTCTTCGCTGCTCCAATAATCCGAGCAACGTCCAACACCTACTGCGGAGCCGATACTCCGGCGACCGTATAACAACTGGTCCGGTCAAACTGACCGAGACTCGGTGAAACCGATTGCGATTTGTATCACACGCTGGGCGGCAAACTAGCGTCGGCCTCCATCATGTCAATGTTCTGTGACGCTCTGATCGGGATGGTTCGCAAAGCAGGTATCTGCGTGGCCTGCTGTCACTTCTGAGCCCGTTCCTCCGTCTCGTCCCACCCGATCCTTCCGCATCGCAATCGCGTGAACAAACAGCGAAAGCGACGACCGAGTCACGAACTCGAAAAGCGGGCCAATGCACTGCTGCCGGATACCGATTCGGCCTCAAGTCTCTATCGCTCTGGAACCCTGCGCTGTAGGGGAAATGCGCAAAGCGCGCAGAGCGGAGACAATCGCTCATCTCCGGCCTGCGCGCAACGCACCTGTCGATAGTTTTTGTTCCCTATCTCAAGACTACCGGACGCGCGCGCGATAGGTGCGCGAAAGCCGCAGCGTCGAACCGTTGCCGAGCACGAGAAGGCCGTCGCCACCCGGAAGCGGAGACATCTCGCGCACCCGGTCCATGTTCACCACCATGCGGCGATGAATGCGCACAAACTGACGAGGGTCGAGCACAGCCTCGATCGCCGAGATCGTGCCTCGGGTGCGATAGGTCTGCGCACCGGCGTGCACGACGATGTAGTTGCCGTCGGCCTCGAACCAATCGACTTCGACAAGCGGCACAAACCGAGTGCGACGGCCCTCGCGGACCAGCACGCGCACCGGCCGACCGTCCGTGCCATTTGCGCCGGCCGTGCGATCGTTTGCCATGGACGACAGGTCGAGCACCGACTCATCGGTGTCGCGCGTCGGGCGGATCACGGCAGTGCCGCCGAGATCGCCGATCGGACTGCGCGGCGCTCGCCACGCGCGAGCCGCGTCCTCTCCACCACCAACACCGAGTGGACGCAACGCCGGACCACTGCGAACGGCGCGACGGGCCGACAGTGACGCCGACGCGGCCAACGATGCGCCAAGCGTGACGGGCTCGGCGACCGCGTCGCCGAGTTCATTGATGGCGACGGTTTCGCCAAGCAACCGCTGCAATTCGTCGGCGGTGCGCAACAGCGCGGTCTGCAACACCTGATGACGAGCGCGCACCATCGCATCGCGCAAGCGCGACGCACTGATCGGAATCGGAACGAAATCGGTCGCGTGCAGCTCAAAGGCGCGCACGGCGTCTTCTTCGCGCGAGGAGCAGAAGACGATCGCCGAGGGACGATCCGCAAATGGAATCGACGCCATCAGATCGAATCCGGAGCCTTCCTGCACGAGCGAGGAGACGAGCGCCACATCAGGCGCTTGATCCAGAAGGGCGCGACGCGCGCCGTCGCGATCGTGGTGGCTACCTACGATCTGCAGATCGAGTGCCGATGGCAACGTCGCCAAACGCTCGTTGAGCGACGCCGCCTGATCGCCGATGAGAATGACACGAATAGGCATGTTCTGACCGATAGCACACGCGAGGAGCGCCCGGAACTCAGCGCTGCACGACATGCCTTGCACATGCCGTCCTTGTGCATACGGGGCATGGCCGCACGACGTTGGGGCGCGTCAGGAGGGCGATGCCCCAAGCGCAAAACGCGCGCGTGGACGAGAGTCCACGACGCGCGCTTTGTAACATCTCGTCACACCCGGCACCTGCTGGCGCCGTTCGTACCACTCTGGTCACCGCGGCGGTTCGCCGACCACCGTCCTGTTCGACGAACCCCGCGGGACGCAAGCGACCGAGCAATCACGGCTCACGCCGCGCGCTCAGGTCGCGCAACGCTTGCTACTGCGCTTCGGCGCGCTCGGTTACCACGCGCACCTGATTGTCCACCACCTGCAGAAACCCGCCATCCACGACAAATCGGCGCTCGCCGTCGGCCGTGTCCACGCGAAGCGTGCCCTTGCCGAGCAGCGTCATCAACGGCGCGTGCATGGACAGGATGCCCATCTCGCCGTCGAACGCCGGCGCGACAACCCCGCGCGCCTCGCCCTCGAACATGACTTTCTCCGGCGAGATGACCGAAACCTTCAGCGCATCGCTCACAATCAACCCTGCAGCTTCTTCGCGTTCGTGACGACGTCGTCGACACCACCGGCCATGAAGAAGGCCTGTTCGGGAAGGTGATCGAACTCGCCCTGACAAATGCGCTCAAACGACGACACGGTCTCTTCGAGCTTCACGTACTTGCCCGGAATACCCGTGAACTGCTCGGCCACGGCGAACGGCTGCGACATGAAGCGCTGCAGACGACGCGCACGGCCGACGATCTTCTTGTCGTCTTCCGACAGTTCGTCCATGCCGAGGATGGCGATGATGTCCTGCAGTTCCTTGTAGCGCTGCAGAATGCGCTGCGTGGTCGTCGCGGCGTTGTAGTGCCGCTCACCGATGTACTGTGCGTCAAGAATACGCGACGTCGAATCGAGCGGATCGACGGCGGGATAGATGCCAAGCTCGGTGATCTTACGATTGAGCACGACCGTGGCGTCCAAGTGCGCGAACGCCGTCGCGGGCGCGGGGTCGGTCAAGTCGTCGGCCGGCACGTAAATCGCCTGCACCGACGTGATGGATCCGTTGCGCGTCGAGGTAATGCGTTCCTGCAGGTCGCCCATCTCCGACGCCAGCGTCGGCTGATAGCCCACGGCGCTCGGCATACGACCGAGCAGTGCGGACACTTCAGAGCCGGCCTGCGTGAAGCGGAAGATGTTGTCGACGAACACGAGCACGTCGGCGTTCTCCATGTCGCGGAAGTACTCGGCGACGGTGAGACCCGAAAGCGCCACGCGCAGGCGCGCGCCTGGCGGCTCGTTCATCTGACCGTAGATGAGCGCGACCTTGTCGAGAATTCCGGCTTCCTGGAATTCGAGATACAAGTCGTTGCCTTCGCGCGTGCGCTCGCCGACGCCGCAGAACACGGACTTACCGCCGTGACCCTTCGCGACGTTGTTGATGAGCTCCTGAATGATGACCGTCTTGCCGACGCCGGCGCCGCCGAAGAGTCCGATCTTACCGCCCTTCACGAATGGCGCGACGAGATCAACAACTTTGATGCCCGTTTCGAAGACTTCCGTCTTTGGCTCGAGGTTAACGAAGTCGGGACGCTTGCGGTGAATCGGCCAGCGCATCGCATCCTTTGCGATCGGCGCGCCGTCATCGACGGGCTCGCCGAGCACATTGAGAATGCGGCCGAGCGCGGGCGCACCGACCGGCACCGAGATAGCCGCACCCGTGTCGACGACATCCATGCCACGCGTCACACCGTCCGTGCTGGACATGGCAACGGCGCGAACCTGGTTGCGACCGATGTGCTGCTGCACCTCGATCACGACCTTGATGGACTGTCCGCTCGGCGCGACGGCGTCGATGGTCAGTGCGTTGTACAGCTCCGGCAGATTGTCCGTTTCGAATTCAACGTCGATAACCGGACCGATAACCTGAATGATCTTGCCGATCGTATTGGGAGTGGCAGCAGTAGCCATGAGACGAATGCGTTGGAGAGAGTAGTACGAACGACTGAGGTACTGATGCCTTACAGAGCGGCTGCACCGCCGACGATTTCGGCGATTTCCTGCGTGATCTGGGCCTGACGCGCGGTGTTGTAGGTGCGCTTGTACACCTGCAGCAAGTCCGTCGCGTTGTCCGTCGCGTTCTTCATCGCCGTGCGCTGCGCGCTCTGGAACCCGGCTTCGGCTTCCGCGAGCGAGCGATAGACGGCATTGCGCACATACGCCGGCAGCAGCGCTTCGAGAATTTCCGCTCCCGATGGTGCAAGCAGGAAGTCGCGCATGGCGCCACTGCCGCTCGGCGGGGTGACGGGCAGCACGGCTTCGGTGCCGGGCGGAGCGGTGAGCGCCGACTTGAAGCGCGTCGCGGTGACATAGACCGCGTCGAGCTCACCGGCGGCAAATCGCGCCATCAATCCGTCCACCAGACGCGCGGCATCGGCCGCCGTCGGCTTGTCGGTGATATCGACGTGCTGCGATGCGATGTTTTTGCCGAGGTACTTGAAGAAGCCAATGCCTTTCTTACCGACGATATGCATCTCGACGGTAATGCCCTGCGCTTCCCACTCGGCGATGCGCGCGCGCGCTTCTTTGATGAGATTCGCGTTGAAGCCGCCGCACAATCCGCGATTGGCGGTGATGAGCAACAGCGCGATGGTCTTCATCTGCGCCGGACGGCGCAGCAGCGGAAACTGCTGCGCGAGTTCCGGCGAGTACACGTGACTGAGCATGTCACCGAGCGCGTTCGCATACGGACGCGCCGCGGCGACACGATCGGTCGCGCGCTTCATTTTCGAGGTCGCGACCATTTCCATCGTGCGCGTGATCTTGCGCGTGTTCTCGACGGATTTGATGCGACCCTTGAGCTCTCTGCCCTTAGCCATCGGCTAGACCACTCAGTGGTTGAACTGCTTGCCGAACTGCTCGACCGCGCGCTTGAGATCCGCTTCCGTGTCCTTGGAGAGCGCCTTGCTCGTGCGGATCGCATCACCAACCTGCGGGAACTGCGCCTTCACGAACTCGAGGAAGCCCTTCTCCCAGGCGCGGATCTGATTGGCCGGCAGCGCGTCGAGCAGTCCGTTCGACACCGCGTAGATCACCATCACCTGTTCTTCGAAGCCGAGCGGCGCGTACTGACCCTGCTTGAGGATTTCAACGGTGCGCGCACCACGATCGAGCTGACGCTTTGTTGCCGCATCGAGATCCGACGCGAACGCGGCGAACGCTTCGAGTTCGCGATACTGCGCGAGGTCGAGACGCAGACGACCGGCGACACCCTTCATGGCCTTCGTCTGCGCGGAACCACCGACGCGCGACACGGAGATGCCGACGTTCACGGCCGGACGCACACCGGCGTTGAACAAGTCGGTCTCGAGGAAGATCTGGCCGTCGGTGATGGAAATAACGTTGGTCGGGATGTATGCCGACACGTCACCGGCCTGCGTTTCGATAATCGGCAGCGCGGTGAGCGAGCCACCGGGCTTGAGGATGTTCTTGCCATCAACCACGCCTTCGTCTTCGCGCAGCTTGGCGGCGCGCTCGAGCAAACGGCTGTGGAGATAGAAGACGTCACCGGGATACGCTTCGCGGCCCGGCGGACGACGCAGTACGAGCGAGAGCTGGCGATACGCGGCAGCCTGCTTGGACAAGTCGTCGTACACGCACAACGTGGGCTTGCCTTCGTTGTACATGAAATATTCGGCCATCGAGGCGCCCGAGTACGGCGCGATGTAGAGCATTGGGGCCGGATCGGACGCCGAGGCGGCAACGACGATGGTGTATTCCATCGCACCGGCCTGACGCAGACGCTCAACGACAGAAGCGATCGTCGACGCCTTCTGTCCGATGGCGACGTACACGCAAATGACGCCTTGTCCCTTCTGATTGATGATCGTGTCGATCGCGACGGCCGTCTTGCCCGTACCACGGTCGCCGATGATGAGTTCGCGCTGACCGCGACCGATCGGAATCATCGAGTCGATGGCTTTGATGCCGGTCTGCAGCGGTTCCTTCACGGGCTGACGCACGATGATGCCCGGCGCGGGCGATTCGACTTTGCGCGTGTTGGTGGCGCGAACTTCACCCATGCCGTCAATGGGACGACCGAGTGGATCGACGACGCGTCCGATGAGTTCCGGTCCGACCGGCACTTCGAGCACGCGCGCGGTGCGGCGGACTTCGTCGCCTTCCTTGAGCTGCAGGTAGTCGCCGAGGACGACGGCGCCGATGTTGTCTTCTTCGAGATTGAGCGCGAGGCCGGTGATGACCTGCTTGGTCTCGCTGGCGGTGAACTCGAGCATTTCGCCGGCCATGGCTTTGCCGAGTCCGTAGATGCGGGCAATACCGTCCTTCACTTCGAGGACCGTACCGACTTCCTCGACGTTCAGGTCAGCGAGATCGGCTGCTTCGATTTCGCGGAGGAGGATGTCCTTGATTTCGCCGGGGCGAAGGGCGGTCTGCGTGGCCATGAGACGAGAGCGATGAAAGCGGGAGAAAGCGGCGTAATCCGGCGCGGCGCGCCGTTTAAGCCATAGCTTGTGAAAATTATCACAAGAAGCGGGAATCCTGCAACTGCGACTGCAGGAACCGCGGGCGTGACTGCGGGTGAACTGCGGGACTGCGGGGGGTGGTCTACCACCTAACTGCGGGTGGTGGCTTACTACGGCACTGCGGGGGCGGAACTGCGGGAACTACTGAACGGCGGGGCGCTCGCTTTGCTCGCGGGACGGCGGGGCGGCGGGGCGCTTGGTTGGCTCGCGGGGCGGGCTGGGTGCGGGGAAAATGGTGGGTGTGCGATGATCTGGTGAGGTGATTCTTCCGACTCGCCCTATCGTGGAGCATGGGCTCTCATCGCGACCTCCATGTGTGGCAACGGGCGCATCGACTCGCAATTCGGGTGCACCGCGAAACGGCCGGCCGGGTGGTTCGCGACGCGCCTTCGCTGGCCGATCAGCTGCGACGGTCGACGGAATCGATCGGCGACAACATCGCTGAAGGACGGGGTGTAGGCACGAAGGGAGTGTATCTCCGCCATTTGCGGATCGCTCTCGGGTCGGCGGCGGAGGCCGACTCTCAGCTCGTGAGGCTCCGCGATGGCGGAACGCTGCCGCCCGAGGTGGTGCTTGAACTGCTAGACGAGCTGGCCGTTGTTCGGCGATTGCTCCTAGCCTTGGAGCGCGCCATCAAAGCCCGTCCCCGACAGACCTCACCCGCAGTCCCGCGAGCAAAGCGAGCGCCCCGCAGTTCAGTAGTTCCCGCAGTTCCTCCCCCGCAGTTCCGCGGTAGACCACCCCTGCAGTACCGCAGTATCCCACCGCCTGCAGTTAGGCAGTTGACCTGCGGTGACGCCCGCGGTTAGGCCTGCGGTTCGTCGGCGGCGCTTTGGAGGAAGCGTTCGATGAGGTCGATGGCGCGGAGGCGGGTGAGTGAGCTCGCGCGCGCGCTCACGAGGCGCTGCGTCGTGCTCGACAAGTGCGAGGAACTCGCGAAGCCCAGCACCTGTGCGACATCTCGCACATCGTATCCCGTGTTCTTCGCGAGCTCGGCCGCCGCAAGCACGCGCACTAAGTCAATCACGCGCTTGAGCGTCGGCGCCTGGCCGACGGCGAAACTGCGAGACAAATGCTCGCGCGACACACTCAGCTCGCGCGCCAACTGATCGGTGCGAACCGGTCGACCGGCGCGACGCACGACCGAGCGCCAGACGGCGAGCTGCAACGGTGTATCGAGGTGGAGCGCCGCGGGCGGTTCGATGAGTGCGCGCTCAAAACGCGCCGAGAATGCGCGACGCAGTACGATGTCGCGCGCGACGGCATCGTCGACGCCATCGACGAGGATGTCGGTGATGCCATGCTCGGCCGCTTTGGCTAACATCGGCGCATCCGCCGGCAGCAACGACGTCATGAGCACGAACGGCACGCTTTGATAGTCGTCAGCGCGCACGACGACACGCGCGGCGTCGTCGCCAGCCGCCGCGTCGACGATGACGGCGTCCACGAGTTGTTTGGCCAGCTGTTCGTCGAGTTCGGCCGGCGACTTGAGCATGATCACATGCGCTCGCCGGCGCGGAAAAGCGTTGCGCACCAAAGTGCGGGTACGCTCGCGCTTGAGGAGCGCAAGCACGCACATCACACCAACGCCGTTTTCTGCAGCGGTCTTGGCGGTTGGCATCATGTCACCGGCTGCGGAGGAGCATCGGCCGTCGTCGACGCATTGGTGCTGTCCTCGCGTACCATCGCGTTGGCACGCGTGAGGACGTCACGCGCGTTGGCGTACGAGACGAGCTTGGCGGCCTCGTCGAACGTGGCCCACCGACAGGCGGTGATACCTTCGGCGCGTTGGGGCTTTGTGCGCGGACTCGACGTGTGCATCAGATAGAAATGACACACTTTGTGCACCAGTCGTCCACGAAAGCGAAAGAACCAGTCGATCGTATCGATCTCACCATCGAGTTCGATGCTATCAAGGCCGGTCTCCTCGCGCACCTCACGGACCGCGGCGGCATACGGCTGCTCGTCATCTTCGAGATGACCTTTCGGAAAACCCCAGTTGCGGTAGCTGTCGCGAATGAGCAGGAACAACGGCTCGCCATTCTGCACGCGATAAACCACCCCGCCCGCCGACGTCTCGAGCTTCGCGCGGTGATTTCGCTTGCGGCTCTTGCTGCCGTCGTCGGGCGACGAAGTCACGTGCCGACCAAGGGGGCAGAACCTTCGAGTGTCGGTCGGCCTTCGATGAATTGGCGGACGAGCGGATCCGTACTGTGCTTGATCTCATCGACACTGCCGACGGCTCGCACCGCGCCCTCGTACAACATCGCGATGCGCGTGCCGACGGTGTACGCGCTGCGCATATCGTGCGTAATCACGATGCCCGTAACGCCCAACTGTTCGCGCATTCGCACCATCAGGGCGTCGATCGTCGCGGACGTGACCGGGTCGAGCCCCGTGGTGGGTTCGTCGTAGAGGATGTATTTCGGGCGCAGCGCGATCGCGCGCGCGATACCGACGCGCTTGCGCATACCGCCGGACAGTTCGGCCGGCATGCGATTCTGCACGTCCGGCAGATCGACGAGGTTGAGCGCTTCGTCGACGCGCACCAAAATCTCGCGCTCACTCAGCTCGCCCTGTTTGCGCAGCCCCATCGCGACGTTCTCACCGATCGTCATCGAGTCGAAGAGCGCCGCGAACTGGAAGACGTAGCCGATTTTTCGGCGCAGCGCGTAGAGCTCTTTGCGGCCGAGCGTGTCCACCCGGAGCCCGTCGACCCACACCTCGCCCGCGTCGGGTTCCAGCAGGCCAACGATATGCTTGATCGCGACCGACTTGCCGGTTCCGGAATAGCCGATGATCACCATCGTCTCTCCCTCGGGGACTACGAGGGAAAATCCGGTGAGCACCTGCTTGCGGCCGAACGCTTTGTGGACGCCTTTGAGCTCGATCATGACATCACGAATATGATGCGGAGGAGGTAAGGGGGATAGATGGTTAAGGGGAAGTGAGTTCGGTCCTGCGGGTTTGTCTGCGGTCAGCGGCCAGTTGGAAGTCAGAGAGGTGCGGAACGCACGAGAGGAGTGGGCTGCGCAGGGCATCCCACACCTCTCGCACTGTGAACTGGTCGCTGAAAGCTGACAGCCCCCGCACGACCCGGGTCGCTGCTCCCGCCGGTACGCGGCGAAGCTCGACAGCGCCCGGCCTACATCTCCCTCGCGAAGCCGCTTGAGCGCACGATCGCGCAGCTGACGAACGCGCTCGCGGGTGACGCCGAGCATGCTGCCGATTTCTTCGAGCGTGTGCTCGCGTCCGCCTTCCAGTCCGAAATAGAGTCGAAGCACTTTCGCGTCACGCGGCGGTAGCGTAGACAGCGCCTGCTCGATTTCATCGGTGAGAAAGCGGTTCATCGCTTCCTCTTCCGTGTCGGGCATTTCGTCGGCGACGAATCGCTCGATCAGCGAGCGATCGCCATCCGGATCCATCGGCGCGTCGAGACGCACGTCGCCCGTGTTGAGCGCGGCGAGCGACTGTACGACGTCGACAGACAGACCGGTAACCTGCGCGAGTTCTTCGGGCGACGGCTCACGACGCAGCTTCTGCCGCAGGATTTCCGACGCCTTGATGATGCGCGAAAGATCGGCGGTGCGATTGAGCGGGACGCGCACGGTGCGACCCTGGCGCGCCAACGACGACAGGATGGCCTGACGAATCCACCACACGGCGTACGAGATGAACTTCACGCCCTGATCGGGATCGAATTTGCGCGCGGCCGTCAGCAAACCGACGTTGCCTTCACCGATCAGATCGATGAGTGGCAAGCCGCGATTCTGATATTTCTTCGCGACGGAAATTACGAAGCGGAGGTTGCGCTTCACGAGCTCCTGCAACGCATCCTGATCGCCCGCACGGATCTTCTTGGCCAGCTCGATTTCTTCCGCGGCTTTGAGCAGCGGATACGTGCTGACCTCGTAGAGGTACTGGTCGAGGATGTCGCGTTCGGGCTCGGTCGGCGCGATGCCGGCGGGTGCCGCACGACGGCGCTTCCGCTTGACGTCGGTCATGAGTTTCTATGGTCCTCGGGACGTGCCAACGTCCGCGTACAAGTAACTGGGGAAATCCCCTGAAAAACCCGGTGAATCGATCCGGTCGCACTCGGCGCGAAACCCCAGCGCCGGGGAGCCATGCAAGATTACGCTCCAACACGAAAACCGCTAGGTCGGTTCGGTATTGTCTGCTTGACGACGGACATACACCAGACTAGACTGCGCGGTTCCTAACGCCCTCGCTGGAACGCCCGTGACCGGGTCGACTGGCGGGGGCGTTGCGCCCGGGGGCGTAGCTCAGTTGGGAGAGCGCTTGAATGGCATTCAAGAGGTCAGGGG
>CBHTUR010000062.1:0-14319 GCA_966096095.1 uncultured Gemmatimonadaceae bacterium
ACCGCCGATTGCGGGCGCTTGTCCGCCTCCTTCGCCAGGCAGCGCATCACAAACGACGCGAGTGCTGGCGACAGTTCAGCGCGCAGTTCGTTAATGGGCTGCGGCGTTTCGCCCATGTGCGCCGCCATGAGGCGCTGCGGCGTCTTGGCCAAGAATGGTGGACGACCGGCGAGCAGTTCGTACGCCATGCAGCCGAACGAATAGATGTCGGCGCGGTGATCGATTTCTGGATCGCCCGCGGCCTGCTCCGGCGCGATGTACGCCGGCGTGCCGATCGACATCCCGATTTGCGTGATGGTGGCTTCCGCACCGGAGTAGGTGCGTGACGCCGCGATGGCTTTTGCGATGCCGAAGTCGGTCACGACGGCGGTACCGCCCGAGAGCAACACGTTGTCGGGCTTGATATCGCGATGCACAATACCGCGGTCGTGCGCGTAGCCGAGCGCCCGTGCGACGTCGCGCAGTACGCTCACCGCTTCACCGACGGAGAGCGCGCGTTCCTTAAGTCGCGAACGCAGGCTTTCGCCCTCGACATACGGCATGGTGTAAAACGGCACGCCGCCCGTATCGCCGGTGTTGAGCACCGGTACGATGTTCGCCTGCTGCAGCGACGCGGCCATGCGGATTTCGCGTTCGAAGCGCTCCGCACTCAAGCCTTCCATGACTTCCGACGCGAGCACTTTGATCACGACTTTGCGCCGCAGGCGAACTTCTTCCGCCACGAACACGCGCGACATGCCGCCGCCGCCCAATTCGCGTTCGATGACGTACGCACCAGCCAGCGATTCCTGCAGCTGTTCGCGGAGAGACATTGAGAGGCGGGGAAGGGCCACGTGCCGTCGAGAACGGGCTGAAATTACGTCCCTATCGGGCGTCCGTCGAGCGGCGCATGGGCTGATCCAGCACCTCGCGATTAGCTAACGCGGCAACGCATCAATTAGCACCACCACCCACGTACATGGTTCCGTGCCTACCACGCGCCACGAATGCGCAGTGCCGCGTTGCACGATGACGTCGCCGGGACCAAGCACCATCCGGCCGGTTTCAAGAATCAGTTCGAGCCGGCCGGATACGATGACGCCGAGGTCGAGTGTCGGCGTGGTGTGCATGGGATACTCGAGACCGGGCTGCCACGTCATCAGTCGTCCGACGACACCACCGGGCACCGCACGATTTCCCAGCGCGTAGTCGGTCGACGGCTCGAGTGGCCCGTCGACGCGCGTTGGCACCTGGCGTGTGACCCAGAAGTCCATGCCCTGCGCGTCAGACTCCTTCCACGTCGCATTGGCCGGTGCCGACGCGACGGACTCAATACGCGAGCGTCCTTGCGAGTCGACGCCGGTGATGATGCGTCGTCCGGTTACCGCGTCTGACGCGCTGTGTGTGGTGAACGCATTGGCACGGCGCGTAACGAGGGTGGCCAGTGTCGCGAACACGCTCGTCACAAAACTACGTCGCTTGGTTACCTGCGTTGCTGCGTGCACGAGCTGCTCCGGGTCGAGGTCCACCGCAAATATGCAGACCGCGCGGACACCTCGCGTGATGCGGGAATGGACCGTACGTTCGCAACACGCTTCAACACCCGCCTGATCCCCCTTTGTACGATCTCGCGTATGCCCGTGCCTCTCCTTCGCGCCGCGCGACCCGCACTCGCGCACACCGTGCTGATGCACACCGCGCTGTTGTTCGCCGCCTCCGCCATATGCGCGCAAGCAGCGCCGCCGAAACCCGCGACGCCGCAAACCATCACCGAGCTCGAGGCGCGCATTCGATTCGTGCTCGATTCGGCGAAAGTGCCGGGAATGGGGCTCGCGATCGTGCGCCACGATTCCATCGTGTACACCGGTGGATTCGGCAAAGCACGGCTCTCGCCGCCGCTCGCGGCCACCGACAGTACGCTGTTTCGTATCGGATCGACATCCAAGGCGTTCGTTGCGCTGACGGTGATGGCGCTCGTGCGCGAAGGAAAGATGTCGCTCGACGACAAGCTCTCGGACCGACTGCCGGGGTTCTACTACCGCAATCCGTGGGAAGCCACCGATCCCATTCGCGTCAAACATCTGCTCGAACACACCAGCGGGTTTGACGACAACTCGCTCATGGGATACTCCACCAACATTCCGGAGCTGACGCTCGCGCAGGGACTTCAACTCGACTCGGCCACGCACGTGTCGCGTTGGCGTCCGGGCACGCACATGTCGTATTGCAACTCCGGGCCGGCGATTGTCGCGCTCATGATCGAACGCATTGAAGGCAAGCCGTTCGAACAGGTGGTGCAGGAGCGCTGGTTCAATCCAATCGGCATGCGTACGGCCACGTACATGCGTCCCGACACGACCACGCTGTCGGTCGCCTCGCTCTACGCTGGCAATCCGCCCGTTGTGCAGCCGTACTGGTACGTCTTCATTCGGCCTGCCGGTTCCATCAACGCCAATGCGCACGACATGGGCGCGTACGTGCGGTTCTTGCTCGGCCGAGGCACGGTGAATGGCGTGGAGCTGTTGCCGGCGTCGTTGCTTGAGCGCATGGAGCACAGCCAAACGACAACCGCTGCGCGCGCCGGACTGACACCAGGATACGGTTTGCATTTGTGGCGCGCGGCCGACACGACCGGATTTACCTGGACGCAGCACAACGGCGGCGTGAATGGCGGGCTCTCTGACATGAGCTATCTGCCTGATCAAGGCGTGGGCTACGCGTTCCAGATCAACAACGGTGACGGCAGTGCGCTGCGGCAAATCACGAAAGCCGTGCGTGCGTTTGTGACGCGCGGACTCACGCCGAACTCGCCTGAACTGCCCGTGGTGGCCGTTGAGCCACGAACGCGCGCTGAGTTTGCGGGTTGGTATCGGCCGCTGAGTCCGCGCGTAGAGCATCTCGTTGGCGTGGAATCGATTGTCGGCATCGTGCACGTCACGTTCTCCGACTCCGGACTTGCCGTGAAACCGCTGTTCGACAAAGGGAATCGCTTCGTTGCGGTCGACAGCATGCGCTTTCGCCGTCGGGGCGAGCGTGAAGCCACGCTGGCGTTGGTGCGCGATGATGCGAACGAGCGCGCGCAAGGCATGGAGGATGTCACAAGCGGCCTCGCGACGTCATTTGGCCGCGTGAGCGCGATTCGTGCGCTTGGCAGTGTCGCGATTGCGGTGCTCGGACTCGGTGGACTCGTGCTGGCGATCGTCGCGATGGGGTGGGGCCTATTGCGGCGCGTTGTCGCACGCGTGCGCAAACAGGCGATATCTGCGGCGCCGATGCGGCGCGCGTGGCGCGCACTGGCCATGCTGGGCGTAATCGGCGGCGCATGGTTGCTGCTCCTGGCCACTGCCTCAGAAGATTTGCAGACCATTGGCCACTTTAACGCGACCACGGCAACTATCTGGTCGCTCGGCTATCTGTTCGTGCTTGGCACCGCGCTTGCGCCGTTCTTCACCTGGCGCGGCGACTCGTTGATCAGCGCGACGCACACCGGCACATGGCACGCGCTATCACGGTGGACAGCGCGTTCGGTAATGGTGTGCGCGGTGATCTGCGCCGGCTATTTGCTTTCGAGCGGACTGATTGGCTGGAAGACGTGGGCGGCGTGACGCCGCACAAAAAATCCGGTACAGATTATTGCGAGTGTGTCGCCCACTTCATGCCCGAGGGTCCCATGTTCGTGATCGCCACTGTTCGTCGTTGCGTGTTGCTGGCCGTCGTTTCGTCGGCCCTGCTTTCTGATGTCGCGCATTCGCAAGCGCGTAGTCAGCCGCGTCCGCTCAAAGTGTTCATTTCGATCGATATGGAAGGCCTCGCCGGCGTCGTCACGGCGGGTGATGTCGGTGGCGCCACGGGCGACTATCAGTACTTCCGAAAGCTCATGGCCGAAGAGGCGAACGCGGCCGTCGACGGTGCGATTCGTGCTGGTGCTACCGACGTGCTGGTGCGCGATTCGCACGGGTCGAAGCAGAACATTTTGCCCGGCGATCTCGATCCGCGCGCGCGCCTGCTACGCGGACTGAGTTCGGGGCCCAAGAACATGATGGAAGGCATCGACAGTACGTTCGGCGCCGTCGTGTTCATTGGCTATCACGCCAAGGCCGGAACACCGAACGCGATTCTTGCGCACACGTCGACCGGCAACGTTGTCGACTTCACCATCAACGGTGTTTCGTTGCCTGAGGGCGGATACAACGCCCTCGTTGCCGGACTCTATGGCGTGCCAGTGGTGTTCGTGGCGGGAGATGGCGCCGTGGTGAAGCAGATCCGCGGGCTGCTAGGCCCGATCGGCGGGGTTGCGGTGAAGGAAGAAATTGGTGACGCCATCAACGGCATGTCGCCAAAGGCCGCGCAAAACGCGATCCGCGCTGGCGTGGAACGCGCGGTACGTGCGCGCGCGACCTACAAGCCTTTTGCGCTGCCGGCGCCCTACGCGATGGTGCTCAAGGTAAAAAAGGACGGCAAAACATTCGACGGCGCAAAGAGCACCGGGCCCGGCGAGTACACGTTTGCCAGTCCCGACTTATTACAGGTGCTCGCGGCGTTCAACGCGTTGAAGTAAGCGATGGGCGACGTGACGCGTTGGCATGAGGCCGCGGCGTCAGTCGCCCCACCGCACAAACTCTGCGTCACGCGCGATGTAGGGCACATGCCGATAATCGCGCACCAGCGTGATGCGTGCGTCGTTCCACGCGAGGTGCACGAAGTACGACGGTGTGGTACTCGCCTCTCCACGAAACACGGCGAGCGCCAGCGTGCCGTCGACGTATCCCGGTTCAAGTCGAATAAGTTCCGCCGGCGCCGACTGCTCGTAGCGGGTGAAATACTGCGCAGCCGGCGCGCCGCGCAATTCGCGGTACGAGACGAGGTCGAGCCGAGTCTCTTGATCGAAGAAGGTGCGGAGCGCGTTCCAGTCGCGCGCGTTGAACAGGTCTGCGTAGCGACGTAACTGAGCGATGTCCGCAGTTTGCACAGCGTGCGGCGGCCGCGTACCCGACGCCGATTGCGTGCGAGCCCGCGCCACGTTTGCGCGCGCCCTCACAAGTGCCGCTTTCACCGCACCAACTGTGGTGCTCATCGCCGTCGCAGTTTCGGCCAGCGAAAGTTCCAGCACCTCGGCAAAAATCCACGCACTGCGCTGCACGGGAGGAAGCGTCAGCAACAGCGCAATCGCTTCGGTCGTGCGCGCGTCGTCGGGCGGCGTGTCGGCGTTGAACGCGTGGTCATCGGCCACCAGCTCCAGTGACGCGTCGTCGTCAACGTGACGCCGTTCGTAGCGTCGGAGAAAGTCGGTGGCGACATTGTGCGCGATCCGAAACAGCCACGGACGCAGCGGCGGCGGTGTGTCTGTTTGCGCATCCATCTGCGCTAGCGCATACCACGCTTTGGCCATCGTGTCTTGCACGACATCTTCGCCGTCGAATACGGAACCGGTCATGCGCGTGCAGTAGCGATGCAATTCCGGACGCACCTCCGCCACCAGCGCGACGAACCGCTGTCGCGCCGCGCTGCTGGCGTCTATAACATCCGCGAAGACTTCTGCGATTTCTTTGGCCTGCTCAGGCAAGCGCTTCAACTCCCGTTGCCGTGACGCCCCACGTCGGTGACGAGCTCGGCATGTCGTCACGGAACACGCGAACGATGGCCGCCGCCACCGCGTCGCAGGTGAGCGGCGCAGGGAATCGTGCCATGAACTGCTCGGCGGTCAGCCCTTCCATGGCGCCGTACACCGTCGCGGCGCGCTCGGCGATGGCTGTGCCTTCGATAAGCTGGCGCGGCACGATGGTCGTAGTGCGAATGCCCAACTGCTGACGATCGGAATGTTTCTGTGCGTATCCGGCAAGCAGCCACTGCATACGCTTGGCGCCGGAGTACCCGCCGGAGATTGGCGAGCCGCTTATCGCCGCGCCGCTTGATACCACGACAATGGAACTGCCCGGCTTGAGCGGCATCGTGTGCGCGTGCTTGAGACAGTGAAAGGTGGACTGCATGTCGTTGCTCCAAGCCTCGGAGAACGACTCCCACGTATAGTCTACGAACGGTGCGCTGCTCACGCGTGTGCCGCCCACAAGCGCCAGCAGATCGGGGTGAACGTCGTCCAACAGTCGGTGCACGAACGATTCCTGCGAGGCATCACCCGCAACGGTGATGAGCGCAGCACCGTCGGTCGCGACTGGCGCTGCGTCGTGTTCGAGTTGCGCGAGGCCAGTCGCGTTGCGCGCGACGGCCGTGACGCGCACACCTTCGGCGAGGAGGGAGAGGACCGTCGACCTGCCAACGCCCGAGCTTGCACCGATAACCAGTGCTGAGGTACCGCGGAGAGTGATCATACCCAGACAACGTTTGGGCTACCCCCAAAAGATACGGGCGGGAGAATCTTCCCCACACGATGATCGGCTCCGCGGACCTCCTAGCCCCACTTGAGCGATTCGTCGGCGATGGGAAGCGTGCGGATACGCTTGCCCGTCACGGCGAAAATCGCATTACACACCGCCGGCGCAGCGGCTGGCAGTGCTGGTTCACCAAGTCCGGTTGGCGGCGCCGATGACTTGATGAAGTGCACATCGACCGTTGGCGGCGCGTTGTTCATGCGCAGCATGGCGTACTTGTTGAAGTTGGTTTGCGCGGCGGCGCCACGTTCAATGGTGAGCTTCTGAAACCACGCCGCGCTAATGCCATCGAGCATCGATCCCTGCACCTGCGCTTCGGCGCCGCTCAGGTTCACAATCGTACCCGCGTCGACCGCGGCGGTGAGCTTCTTGATCTTGAGCTCACCCGCTTGACTCACGGCCACATCGGCGACGATCGCGACGTACGCGTTGTTGGCAAAACAAATCGCGAAGCCCTGTCCCTCGCCGCGCGGGCGCTTCTGTCCCCAGTTCGCCTTCTCGGTGGCGAGCTTGAGCACCGCCGTCATCTTGCTGGCGTCGAAGCGCGGCGCAGCGGGCATCGCGGCCAGCATATCGAGCGTGAACGCGAGCGGTTCTTTGCCGGCGGCGTGCGCGAGTTCATCCATGAAACTCTGCGTGGCCCACGTGTTTCCGTTGTCGCCGGGTGCGCGCCAAAAGCCGGTGGGGATACCACCGCGGAGCTTGCCCGATTTGACCGTCGATCCTTGAATCGCGTTGAATGGGAAGCCACCGGCCGACATGTCGCCCGGTCCGCCAAGCATCTTTACAAATGCGTCGTGCAGCGCGACCACGCTGCCTTTGCTATCGAGCCCCGCCGAGAAGAAGTGCCAGCCGTTGGAGCGATAGTTGTCGTGGGCGAAATCCTGTTCTCGCGTCCACGTGAGCTTGATGGGTGTGCCTTCGAGCTTCTTGGCAATCGCGGCGGCTTCGATGGAGAACTCGTTGCTGCCACGTCGACCAAAGCCGCCGCCCAGACGCGTGATGTGCACTTTCACATTGTTGGCGGTGAGCCCAAGGCCTTGTATGACCAAACCTTGTCCCGACGACGGAATCTGCGTGGGGGTCCACATCTCCATCACGCCGTTTTTGAACCACGCGGTGCAGTTCTGCGGCTCGAGCGTGGCGTGCGCGAGAAACGGATAGTGATAGACCGCCTCGACGGCGCGCGCGCCCGCGGGCAGCGGTGCCGGACCATTGGCTTTCGCAATGGCGATGGCCTGCTCGGCCATGTCCACACTGCTCTGCGAAACTTGCGCGCCTTCGTTCCACTGCACCTTGAGCGCTTTCGTGGCGCTGAAGGCATTCCACGTGGAATCGGCCACGACGGCCACGCCCGATGGTAGTCCCGCGATGCCGCTCAGGATGAACGCATCGCGCACACCGGGTTTGGCTTTCACTTCGTCGAGGTTGGCACTTACCGCTTCACCACCAAACACCGGGCACTTGGTGTAGGTGGCGTACAGCATACCCGGCAGTTTGACATCGATACCAAAGAGCGGTTCGCCTTTGACAATCTTGCGATTGTCTACGCCGGGAACGCGCGTGCCGAGCAGCTTGAAGGCGCTTGGATCTTTGAGCGGCACGTTGACCGGCGCTTGCAGTTGCGCCGCCTTCGTGGCGAGCGAACCGTAGGTCGCTTTCCGATTTGACGCCGCGTGCATGACGACACCATCGGACGTGGTGCATTCGCTGGGGCTCACGTTCCACTCTTGCGCCGCGGCCTGTACGAGCACCGCGCGCGCGGCGGCGCCGGCACGCCGCATGGCGACGTAATTCGCTACCGTCGATCCGCTGCCCACGCTGAATTGTCGGCCGTAGGCGGGATTCAGGTCACCCTGCACGACGGTGACCTGCTCCCACTTCACATCAAGCTCTTCAGCGATGACCATCGGCAACGATGTCTTGATGCCTTGCCCCATCTCCGAGTTGGGCGCGATGAGCGTAACCGCGCCACTGGGCGCGATGCTGACGAAAACATTCGGTGCGAAATCGGCGAGCGGTGTGAGCCCGGTTGTCGGAGCGGCCTGCGCGGTGGCGAGATGCTCGGCGACATCGAGCGCGCTGGCAACCAGCAGTCCACCGCCGGTGAGCGCGCTGATCTTGATGAATTGGCGTCGATCGATGGTCATTCGCGCTTTCCTCCGGCTGGAGTGGCGGTCGCCATCAACTCGGCCGCGCGCTTGATACCCGCGCGAATGCGCGTGTAGGAGGCGCAGCGACAGAGATTGCGCGACATTGCCGCGTCGATGTCTGCGTCGGTGGGATGTGCATTCGTTTTGAGCAGTGCGGCCGCCGCCAGAATCTGTCCGCCCTGGCAGTAGCCACATTGCGGCACATCGAGTTCGCACCACGCGTCCTGCAGCGCGCGTGCCTGCGCAGTGTCCATGCCTTCGATGGTGGTGACGGCGGCGGAGCCAACCGTGGAGACGGGAGTGCGACAGGAACGCGTGGGAACGCCGTTCACGTGGACGGTGCAGGCGCTGCACTGCGCGATGCCGCAGCCAAACTTGGCGCCGGTCAGTTCCAACGAGTCGCGCAACACCCACAACAACGGCGTGTCCGCTTCGACGTCAACGGTTTTGGACGCGCCGTTCACATTGAGTGTGTACTTGCCCATGAAACGCTCCGCGAAATCGTGTGTGCTGCGTGTGCTGTCGCTACTTCTTGACCGGCGGCCCCGACGGATGTTTGTCGCACACCGGCGGCTGTTCAGCGCTCCACGCCATGGACGCAATGCGCCACGCGCCGTTGCTCTTGACGAGCGTAAATACATCGGCGCCGCAATGCGACCACGCACCGTTCACGTAGAGATCGTATGGGTACCACACCATCGCCACCGCCCCGCTCACGAACGCACGGGGCGCGAAGCCGCGTTCCACCACGCCGTTGATAGTGGCCGTGCGTTGTGCCTCGCGCGTGCGAACGCGCACCGTGGTGACGCCGTCTCGCGTGGCAGTGGGATAGAGCACGGCCTCGGGAATCATGAGATCGGTGAAGCCCGCCGGGTCGCCGCGCGTGATGGCGGCCAGTGCCGAGTCGGCGACGGCGATGACGGCCTTTTCGGCCGCGGAAGTCTGGGCGCGCGCGGCGCGCGGCGTTGCAGCGACGAGCGCCGCGAGCACGAGAGGAAGGAGTTTTAGGCGCATCAAGGACAATATACGGCGCGAAACGACCCCCGCAGCATGTGCGGACCACGTCCGACTTGGTACGTCCGCGTGAAGTGTGTCCTAGCGGCGCGTTAAGGTGACGCGCGCGAACGGTCGGCGCACGCCCGCGCTGTCGTTGTCCATGTGCCACTGCCAGCTATCCCTGGCGCGGTCGTACACAAACGTGGTGTGAAACCGATCGGTTGCGGAGTACCGGAACAAGAATGGAATCGAGTCACCGGCAGCGGTGCCTCGTCCGATCCCGGCGTCTTCGAATGCGCTGACGCCGGTGTTGTCCAGCCACAGGCAGGCATATTCGCCGGTTTTCGGGTCGCGCGTGAATAGCACGATGGCTTCGTACGCGGCGGTACCTGCGGCGGTGCGTTCGCGCGACACCTCATGCATTTGCAGATACTCGCGGCCGAGTAGCCAGGTGAACGTGACGTCGTGAACGGTAGGCTTGCGCGCGATCGTTCCGCGCAACACCCAGTGACCGGCCAACTTTGGGAGGAGCCCATCGGTCGGTTGCGTTTGTGCGACCAGTGGCCGCGAGATCAGCGGCCCGATCAACAGCGCGGTGACGACGGTGCGCGAAAAGGTGTGCATCGGACGAGTTGCGAATGGAATACTAGTGGGGTCGTGAACGCGTTACTTCTGTCCCGCTGCCGCCAGCAGACGCTTCACTTCCTCCAACCAGTTCAGCACGACAATCGGCTCCACCACTTTGCTCGCGAGCGGTTTCACGAACAGAAAGTGCGTACCGTCGCGCGAGACATCGTAGTTGCGAGTGGAGCGCGTTCCATGCACGTAGTTGCGCATGTCGAAGAGCGCCGTGCGCGTCACCGTGGTGGCTGTCCCGAACGTGAGTCGTGCCACCGTGAGACTGTCCGTCTCATTATTCACGTACGCCAGTTCGTTGTTGGAGAGCCACACGGGCTCCGAGCCGCGGCCGGACGACACCAGCGTCTGACCACCGGGCGTCAGAAACGGCTGTATGAAGATCTGGCTCTGTCCGTTGTTGGTGAGCACGTAGGTAATCCACTTACCGTCGGGCGACACTTCGCCCGATTCTTCAGTGAACGCACTCGCGACGACCGCGCGCATGGTGCGCGGCGAACCGAACGTCGGAATCGCGAAGATGTCTTCGCCGCCCGGACCATCTTTATTCTCCGGCGCTCCGTCCGTGATGATCCACTTGCCGTCGCGCGTCCACGATACCGCGGCGATGCCAACGGCAGTGCCTGGTCCTTCACCCTCGCGCGCACCGGGGTTCGATCCATCGGCGGGCGCCGACCAGACGGGCCACATTGTGCGTGTCGAGCCCTGTGAGGTCGAGAACGCGACGCGACGCCCATCCGGCGACCACGACGGTCGCTCGTTGGAGCCGACAAAGGTGAGCTGTCGCGTGGTGAACGACGCGCGATCGTGAATCCAGATCTGCGGTTGGCGCTTGCTGTCTTCATCAACCACGGCGATGCGCTGTCCGTCGGGCGACAGGCGCGGCGCTCGGTAATGTCCCACCTTGGAAATGATTGGCTCTTCGCGACCGCTGCGATCACGCTGCACGACGACGCGATTCCCGCTTGATGCGCCGCTTGGCAGGTAGGCGAGGGTGCCCGACGCCGAAATACTCACGGCGGGAAGACCGTTCGCTGTTGTGGCCAGGCCATCAAGCACTTTCACCGGTGCACTGGTGACCTTGAGCGACTTCACATCGAATGTCGTCGCGAGCAACGCGCCGTCGGTGGTTGCATAGATGAGATGTCCGCTGGGCAAGTACCACCCGCGCGTTGCGCCCGGTACCAACACCCGTGCGGTGCGCGCCGACAAATCGATAATGCCAAGATCGCCGACAAAGCAGTTCGGTGTCTTGTCGTTCGCGGGACACAACCCATACAGCGCCGTCTGATTGCCCGGCAAGAGAAAGGGTACCAAGCCGGCCACTCGGCTTGAATCCAGCAGCCGTGTCGCCGTGCCGCCGGCATCGCTCACGCGCCAGATGGGTCCAGCGCCTTCACCGGGGTAGATCAGGTTGTGATCATCGCCCCAGGATGGAGCGCCACGATAGAGTGCGAGGCCGGTTGCGAGCGTGGTCACCGGACCGCCGGTCACGGAGAGCTTCCTGAGTTCGCGTTGCGCCGTCACGAACCCAACCCACAGTCCATCCGGGGAAAAAAACGGCGACCAACCGCGTTCCGTGCCGCGCAGCGATGTGGATGCGAATTGATCGAGCGAGCGCACGTGCAGTCTACTCACGCTCGACCCCGAATCACTCGCGAAGTACGCGAGTTTTGTACCGTCGGGCGACAGCGCGAACGGCGCTTCGGCCACCGGCTCCGCGAGCGTCTCTCCGTCGCGCATCGACATGGTGAATCGCACCACCTGCGGCGACGGCGCGGGCGGTCGCCGCCATCCAGCGACGGCGACGCCGATGGCAACAACGGTGAGCGCGCATGAGGCGAGCACTACACCGCGTCCACCGAGCACCGATGCACGCGCGCGGTTCGCGCCACTCGCGCTGTTCACGCTCGTGTAGTTCGCGTCGCGCAACGCATCGGCGAACGCCTTCATATTCTCAAAGCGATCGGCCGACAGCTTCTCGAGCGCGGTCGACACAGCGGCCGCCACATGCGGCGGCACATTCTTGCGCCACTTCGTCACCGGCTCGGCGGGCTCGGTGATGATCTTCATGATGATCTGTTGTGCCGTCGCGCCGGTGTGCGGCGGATTGCCGGTCAGCATCTCGTACAGCACGCTGGCCAGCGAATACTGATCGGCCTTGGCGGTGATCTCCTTCTCGGCCGTTGCCTGTTCGGGACTCATGTAGTGCGGCGTGCCGAGCGAGAGACCCGTCTCGGTCATGCGTCCGCCCGCAGCGGCGCTCACGGCCAGCGCGATGCCAAAATCCATCACCATCGCGCGTCCGTCGTGCAGCAGCACGTTCTCGGGCTTGATATCGCGATGAATGACGCCGTGACGATGCGCGTAGTCGAGCGCGTCGGCCACCTCGCGCGCGATGCGAATCGCTTCCTCAACACCGAGTTGTGACTCGCGATTCAGGCGATCGCGAATTGTTTCGCCCTCGATGTAGGGCATTACGTAAAACAAAAATCCATCCGCCGTGCCGCTATCGAAGAGCGGCAGAATGTGCGGATGACTCATCGCGGCGGTGGTCTTGATTTCCACCACAAACCGATCAGCGCCGAGTACCGCTGCGAGTTCCGGCTTGAGCACTTTGATCGCGACTTTGCGATCGTGCTTGAGATCGTGCGCGAGGTACACCGTGGCCATGCCGCCGGCGCCAAGCTCGCGCTCGATGCGGTAGCGATCGGAAAGCGCCGAGCTCAGTCGTTCGAACGATGTCGCACTCATTTCGCCGTACTCCCGCTCTTCGCGAGCGCTGGCAGCTGCATCCAGTTCGCCACGCCCTTCACACCGCCGAGTGAGCGATTGCCGCCAATCAGCAGAAACGTTTTTCCGTCGGGAAACACGCTCCAGTTGCGCTTGTCCACGGCGCGAAAGTATCGATCGACGAACAGGGTATCCCACTTGGCCACACGCATTGGTGAACCCTCGATGCGCGCAGCAATTACGGTTCCTTCGGCGCTCCGATAGAACAGCGTGCCGCCCTGCGGCGACCACAGCGGCTCGGTGCCACCGGCGATCGACACCTGCACGCGCGCGCCGGGGCCCGGTACTGGTTGTACGTATACCTCGGTGCGGCCGGATTCATCGGAGACGTAGGCGAGCGAGCGACCGTCGGGCGAGAGATCGGGCGCGGTTTCGTGAGCCGCGGTGGCAATGAACGGGCGCGCGGCGGCGAGACTGTCTGTGGGCGCGAGGAAGATGTCCTGATGCTGCGTCGAGATGCCTTCATCACCGGTGCGAAACACGCTCATTCCGCCCGGAGGACCCATGCGCAGCTCCCAGATTGGCGTCTGGAAATCTTTCACGAGCACTTGATCGGGGCCGCTGCGATCCCACGCGCGCGACACCACATCGCGACCGCCACCGTTGCGGAGCAGAAGAAAGACGATGCGTTTGCCATCGCGCGTCCACTCGGGCTGGAAGCCTTCGCCCGGCGCCGCCAAACGTTGCACCGCGCCAGTCTTCACATCGACAACAAGCAGGGGTCGATCGGTCGCGAGGAGCGTCTCGATGTTGTTCTCCAGCACTACATGCTGCCCGTCCGGAGAAACGCGCGGCCGCATGTAAGCCTGATCGCTCGACGGCAGGCGTCGCTCGACGCCATTCGTGCTCACGGCATACAGCACGCGTTGAGCGGGGCCACTCTGACCCTCGTGATACATCAGGACACCGTTCTCTGAGACGGCGACACCCACTGCTCCCGCGCCGCCGACCCACACATTCTCCAGCAGGCGCACGGGTGGGCCGAGTGGCTTTCGCGACGCCAACGAAAACGGCATCGCGAACAGTTCACCTGATGTTCGGCCAAACACGATGCGATCGTTGCCAGCATAGAGCGCATTGGTTCCGAGGATACCCAGTTCTTCGATCGCGCCATCGTCGAGCGATAGGACAGCGAGACGAGACTCACCTGTCGCGCCGGCTACGACTCTGAGTGACACAAGAGCATGGTGACCGCCAGGAAGCGCTGACATCCACGATAAGTTTTTCCGATTCGCTCCGCTCCCCGACGCGCGGATCAGTCGCGTGCCGGAGCCATCGGCGCGGATCTCGAACACGGAGTCGCCGCTGATATACACCACGCGCTCGTTGTCGCGCCAACTCGCGTTCCCAGACGGCCCGACGCGTTCCGCGCGACC
>CBHTUR010000063.1:0-12222 GCA_966096095.1 uncultured Gemmatimonadaceae bacterium
TTCGCCGCGTTCATGAAGAGTGTCGACGCGCTCGTGATGGGTCGGACCACGTTTGAGTTCGTGCGCGGATTCCCAGCGTGGCCGTACGGAGACAAACCGGTCTTTGTCGCGAGCTCGCGAGAGCTGTCGGATCCAATGCCGGCAGGCGCGCGCGTCGTGCGCGTGAGTGGAACGCCCACAGACATCATGAGGCAACTTACCGACCACGGATGTACGCATCCATACGTCGACGGCGGCGTGACGGTGCAGCGCTTTATGTCCGAACGGTTGATTACCCGCTTGATCGTAACGCGGGTTCCGGTACTGCTGGGGCAGGGTATTCCGTTGTTTGGTGCACTGCCGCGCGACGTCGCGTGGACGCATCGTCGCACGGTATCGTTTCCGGACGGATTGGTGCAGAGCGAGTACGCGCTGGAGCCGTAGTCGCCCGCGCTACTCGTACGCCAGGGCCGCCCGCGTTGGAATGCGCATCGCGCGACGTGCCGGAAGCGCGCACGCAACTACGGACACCACCAGCGCGACCGCGAACCAGACCGCCACACCGCGCACGTCGGGGAGATAACTCACCTCCACCGGCAGCATGATCCGACTGAACGCGCGACCCAGCATCACGCTCATCGGCACGCTCAACGGAATACCCAGCGCCCAACCCAACAGTGCGATGGTGAGTCCTTCCACCTGCACGATTGAGAAGATGGCCCGATGCGGCGCACCAATGGCGCGGAGCACCCCGATCTCGCGTGTGCGCTCAAGCACGGTCATGCCCATCGTCGACGCGAGCGCGAGCCCGCCGACGATAATCATCAACTGACCCATCACGCCCAGAAAACTCGCGACCATCAGCAAGTGGTCTTCGATGGCCGCACGGGCGTCGGACATCAGTTGACCCTGTTGAACCGGCATCTGCGCATCGGCCAGCGCCGAACGCAATCGCTGCATCAGATCGAGTTGCATCGGCGCCGACCGCGACGACGTGCGCACCACCACTCGATCGACCGACTGTCGCGCCATCCGCGGTGCATAGGCTTGCGGTCCGGTGCCCGAGGCGCTCACGCCAATCACGGTCCACGGGCGTTCTACACCGTTGACCACGAGCGCGACTACCGCACCAACGTGCAACACCGGCTGCTCAATCGCGAGTCGGCGATTAATGACGATGGCCGATGAATCACCATCCGCAAACCAGCGACCGCTCGACAGGCGCGGTTCGAGCAAGGTGGTCGCGCGCGGCACGACGCTCACCGGAAAGGCGTTGCCTTGTGTGCTGTCGGCACGTTGCACGGTGGCGCGGAAGGCTCCCCACGCTTCGGTGCGTTCGATTCCAGCCACGCCGGCGAGCACGCGCTCGATTGAATCGACCGGCACATCGCGCGTGAGGCGAAGTCCCAAATCGTAGTGCTGCGAACCAAAGGTCAAATCGACGGCGCCACGCACCGCTGTTTGCAGGTTTCGCGCGCCCATGAACACGCCCCCGCCCAGGGCGAGCGTCGTCAGCGTGAGCAAGAGGCGCTGTTTGCGACGGAATGCATTGCGCAGCGAAAAGAGCACCGGTCGACGGACTCCACCTTGCGACGCGAGCCGCGTCACCACCCCGACATCCGCGAGTCGCGATTGCGGCGCCGACACGCCCACATCGCGCAATGCCTCGGCCACCGAAATGCGGCACCCGCGCGCAACCGGAACGGACGCCGCGAGCACGGGAAACGTCAGCCCGACCGCGACCTGCGCGAGGAACGCCACCATCGGAATGCGAAAGCCCGCGGTGGAGAAATTGAGAATCTCGGCCGTAAAGTCGGCGTACGCGCGGCCAATCACCGCAGCGAGCGGAATGGCGATTGCGCACGCCACGAGTCCAAGCACGAATGCCATTGCGATGTACATCGTGCCGATCTGCGTCGGCGACGCGCCCATCGCCTTCATGACCCCGATCTCGCGCACCTGGCCGACCAACATCGCGGCAATGAGGTTCACCACCAGCACACTGCTGCACAACAGCGCCAGCAGCCCGAACGCGCCCTGCGTGTACAGCAGCGAGTTGATTTGCGCCGCGTGTTGGTGTTCGCCGGGCACCGGAACGTCCACGTTCAAAACGCGCACACCGAGCCGCTCAAGATCGCGACGCAGTGCGAAGGCGACGCGCCGCACGCTGTCCTGCGAGAGTGAGAGATCGCGCACGACAAATTGCAGTTCATCAAACGTCGACGGCGCGCCCAACTGCGCGAGCGTTGCCGGCGTCGCAAACGCATACACCACATGCTCCATCCAGCCGGGCGGTAGGCCGACATCACGCGCGATGCCAGTCACCGCGACCACGCGAGCAGTTCGATCGCCCAGCCGTACTTCGGCGGTATCGCCAGGCGCGAGGCCGCCAAACTCCACGGAGGAATGTTCAACGACTATCGCTCCGTCACGCGGCGGCCAATCGCCTTGCTGTGCCTCGATGTGCCCAATGGCGTTGTCGGCGAATTGGTCGAGCGCGTAGAGCACCAACGTTTGACCGCTGGCACTGCCGCCTGCGCCGCGGCTCCGACGCACTGTACCAGTGACCGTGCGGCGCGCCTGAACGGCCGCGATCTCCGGGCGCGCCCGCGCCGCGCGCAACGCCGTGCCATCGACGCCATCCACTCGCAGTGTTGCTGACGCTGGTCGGCTGGCACGGTATTCCTCTCGCGTGACCTGTCGCATCAGCGTCCACGTATCGAGCACCGCACCGGCACCGGCCAAGCCGGCGACCATCGCGAGAATCACCAGCGCCGTGCGCGACGCATGCAGTCGGAGGTCGCGTACCAGTTTGCGAACGCGGGTGTCCTGCCAGCGACTACGCATGGATCATGCTCCGCGGCGCGCGCGGCGTGATGTGCGCGACGAGCGAGTCATCAATCAGCTTGCCGTCCGCCAGGGTAATCCGGCGCGCAGCGTGCTCCACCGCGCGCTGTTCGTGCGTCACCATCACAATCGTTTGTCCGTCGGCGGCGAGCGACTCGAAAATCTGCAGCAGCGCGGACGACGTTTTGGAGTCGAGATTGCCCGTCGGCTCATCGGCCAACAGTAACGCCGGCGAGTTGGCCAACGCTCGCGCCACGGCCACGCGCTGTTGTTGTCCGCCTGACAACGTGGACGGCAGCTTGTCGCGTTGCGCGCTCACACCAAGGCGTTCCAGCAGCGACTCAGCGCGCTCGCGCCGTTCACCCGCCGGCACACGCGCGCCGAAATCCATCGGCATCATCACGTTCTCCACCGCCGTGAGCGTGGGCAGCAGTTGAAAAAACTGAAACACGATGCCGACTGCGGCACCGCGCCAGGCCGAGAGCGCGTGCTCGGGCAGCGCATGAACGGGCGTGTCGGCAACGAACACCTCGCCCGCCGTTGGCCGCTCAATGCCGGCAACGAGCGAAAGCAAAGTCGATTTCCCGCTGCCAGACTCGCCGACGATCGCCACAAACTCCCCACGACCGATCTCCAGTGAGACGTCATCGAGCGCGAGAAAGAGGCCGTCAGGCGTTTGATAGGCGCGGGAGACATGTTGCAGGGCGAGCACGCGGCCGCGCCCGCCTTCGGAGGCTGTGTGTGTGGTCATGAGCGGACAATAGGGTGCACCATTGTGCGGTGGCTACGGCATCGGCGACCGTTCGTCGGCCTCAATCGACCATTGAGCGAAATGGCGCTGTCGGCACGCCCCCGAGAGGGGCATCGTGTGTCAGACATCGCGCGCGTTCCGACGCTCGCACTCGTATCCCTCATCGCCAACAGCCATGTCTTTCCCACTCCTCGTTGCTCAAGGCACTCGCGCGCTCATTCGTCGCGCAACGCCGTCATTGCTGATCGTCGCGGTGCATCTGGGCATGCCAGTGCATCGAGTGCTCGCCCAACACGGCTCCACCACCGCCGCTGCTCCCGCACTCGCGCCCAAGGAGGCCACGCAGTTCGATTTTCTGATT
Source organism: uncultured Gemmatimonadaceae bacterium (assembly GCA_966096095.1). Taxonomy (GTDB): domain Bacteria; phylum Gemmatimonadota; class Gemmatimonadetes; order Gemmatimonadales; family Gemmatimonadaceae; genus Gemmatimonas. The sequence goes on from CBHTUR010000063.1 coordinate 3,939, forward strand.
GGACAGTGGGAGCTCAACGCCACACCGAAGGCGACGACGCTCGGTCAGAAGATCCACGGCGTGCCCAAACTGCTCGGTATCTGGAAGGCCTGGCGCGCATTCGACGGTTGGGGCATTGAAGACGAAGTCCGTCTCACGGACGGCAGCGGCAATCCGCGACTGCTCACGCACACCACGCGATTCTTCGATACCAAGGCGCGTCGCTGGCAACTATCCGCGATCGATGTTTACAAGAGCCTCATCACGACGGCGTCGGCGGAGTGGCGCGGCACAGAAATGCTGGCCAGCGGACGCGGCACGGACGAAGAAGGACACGCCTATCTTTCGCGCGGCGTCTTCACGAAGATTTCGAACACAGGCTTCACCTATCGACTCGATCGTTCCACCGACGACGGCAAGACGTGGACTGAAGGGCTGACGACGATCGTGGCCAAGCGCGTCGCGGCGACGGCGCCGCGCTGAGCAGACAGCCGCGTGCATGTTGATCGCTTGCCCCTGACGCGCTGCCGTTCACTCAAGCACGTTGACGTATGACTGCGCGCGAATCTCGGCATTGGGTATGGTTGCACCTGCTCATCGGCTGGTTGCCGGTGTGGGCGCTCTATTCGACGCTCGTGTTGACGGCACACGAGGGATCCACGGTTCGATCGGCCGTGTTCGCCGGGCTGCGCGCCACCACGTGCGCCGCGCTGTTAGGACTGCTGGTGCATCGGTTCACGAATCGCGTGCCGTGGCCGAACAAAATGCGCTGGTCGTTCATGCTGATGCATCTCGCGGTCGCCGCATTGTACTCGGCGTCGTGGGTTGTCCTCTCGCTCTCGCTCGAGCTGCTGCTGGGCAGCATGCATGGCGCGATGGCGGCCGGCCTGCACGGAGCGAGTGTGCGACTCGTGACCCGCGTGCCGGTCGTGCCGTTTCTTATCCTCGGCGGATGGATGTATGCCTCGGTGACCGGCGTTTCCTACGCGCTGCAATCGGTGCAGCGAGTGGCCAAGGCCGAAGCATTGGCCGCCGAGGCCCGTCTGGCGGCGCTCCGTGCACAACTGAATCCGCACTTCCTGTTCAACGCGCTGCATACGGTCGTGCAGCTCATTCCTATCGATCCCTCCCGCGCCACCAATGCTGCCGAACGGCTGGCGGTGCTGCTGCGCAGTGGCATTGAGGAACAGCGCGACCTGATACCACTGGCCGACGAATGGGCGTTTGTCTCGCGATATCTGGAACTGGAGCAGCTACGCTTCGGCGATCGGTTGGCCACCGAACTTTCGTGCGACGTCGATGCGCAGGAGGTGCTCGTTCCCTCGTTTTCACTGCAGACGCTGGTCGAAAACGCCGTGCAGCACGGAGCCGCGCCGCGCGTTGAGCGAACACATGTGGTCGTGCGGGTGACCGACTCATCGACGCCAAGCGCGACAGAGGTGACGATAGAAGTGAGTGACGACGGTGTCGGTGCCGACCTCAATGCGAGTCGCCGCGGCACAGGATTGTCGCGCCTGCGTGATCGACTTCAGGCCCTCTTTGGCGATGCGGGTTCGTTGTCGATGGAGACGGCACCGGGGCGCGGATTTCGCGCCAGCATGTCGGTGCCGTATCAGCGCGAGCTCGACGCGCGAACCGGTGCGCGAGGTCCCGCATGACGACGGCGACGCCACTCCGCGTGCTGGTTGTCGACGACGAGCCCATCGCGCGCGAGGGATTGAGGGTGCTGTTGCGTGCCCACGAGTGGCTCACCGTGGTGGGCGAGGCGGCTTCGGGACCAGCGGCGCTGTCGAGCATCGATACGCTGAAGCCGGATCTGGTATTTCTCGATGTGCAGATGCCCGGCATGATCGGAACGGATGTGATGCGCGCAATGCAGCATCAGCCGATCGTGGTCTTCACGACGGCGTTTTCACAGCACGCGGCCGACGCCTTCGAGCTCGGTGCGCTCGACTATCTGCTCAAGCCGTTTGGCGCTGAACGTCTCGCGCGCACCCTCGATCGGGTGCGTCAGCTCGTCGGTGAGGCCGATGCAGTCTCGAGCGCCGACCGGTACCGCGAAGTGCAGCGCAGCGGACCAATCAGTCGGATTTTCGTGCGCGTCGGCCGCGCTTTGGTACCAGTCGCGATCGAAAGTGTCGACTGGTTTGAGGCCGACGGCGACTATGTCGCGGTGCATGTGGGTCGTGCCCGGCATCTCGTGCACGTGGCGCTCGCGCGGCTCGAAGCCCGATTGGATGCGACCAAGTTTGTACGCATCCATCGCACGTCGATCGTCAATCTGTCGCGTGTGGTTGCGTTCCGCCCCGCGGCGAACGGTCGATTCGAGGCGGAGCTGAGCGACGGCACCAAGCTCGACGTTAGCCGCGCCAAGGCGCGTGAACTACGCGCCTTGGCCGACTAGCGACGTCGATCGCATTCTCGGCCCGCTGCTTAACCGAGTTCGAGAATCGTCTCGCCGTCCTCGTGCACCAGTCGCAGCGACACATCGCGGCCAAACGGATCACGCGCAACCTCTACGCGCGTCACGTGGTGCGCGACGTGGGTTAGATGTTGGCCGCGCAATTCCGAGGCTCCAAACATCAGCGAAACGTCGCCGGAATGCGCATCAAACGTTGCGCCAACCAGTGGTAGCGCATGCCCGAACGGCTGCGCACCATAGACACGGTCGTGGCGTTCAACGGCGCACAGCCGACGACTGTTGCGCCGCGCGAATGCGGCGAGCTCAGGATCGAATCGATCGCGTGGAATTTGAAACGCCTCGCCCGCCGCGACGCGACGGGCGTAGGCGGCCGCTGCCGAATGAGCCGAGCCCGGCACGCACAGCAGCGAGCATTCGGCGCCGCGCAGCAGGCTGGAGGCCACGCTGCCGAGCATCGCGCGGCGAATGAATCCGTACCCGTGCGTCGCTGATGCGATCAAGTCCGCGTTGGCGTCGCGCGCAAACGCGATCAGTGCATCGGCGGGCCGCCCGGTGAGTAGGATTTCTTCGAACCGCAGCTCGCCGCGTTGCAGTGAATCTCGCAGCTGCGTCAGCGAGAGACGTACTTGTCGCTGATACGCATCCGCCGCCTGGCGCGTCGCGGTGTCCCACTCACGCGCGTGCGGTGCGACATGGACCAGCGACACGAACGCGTCGGGCGCCACCAGCGTCAGTGCAACGTGCGCGGCGTACAGGCTTTGTTCGCTGAAGTCGATCGCAATCACGACCCGCCGCGGCAGATGCGTCAGCGTCGGATCGACGGCGAACACGGGTGCATCGCCGAACTGCAGCAGTCGCAGCAGCAACTCGCCGCCGAGCATGCGACCAAGGAGTTGATGTCGTCCGCGGCCGGTGACGACAACGCGGGCTCCGATCTCGCGCGCCCGCGAGGTCAGTACGTCCGCCGGTTCGCCGGTCTCGACAACGATGGGCCAAGCGGTGGCGGCGACTTGCGTGCGCGCCACTTGAGCTCGCACGTCGGCATCGCGCCGTTGACGTAACGCCGCGTCGTTCTCAAGCGGAATTGGCACCAGATCGTACGCGTACATCGAGGATGCGTAGGGCGGCAACACGCTCATCACCTGCACGGCGGCGCCAGTGTGCGTGGCAAGTAATGAGGCCATCGAGAGCGCAGCATCGGATTCAGGCGCCGCGTCGGACGCGGCGAGAATCGGGCCGGTGGGGAGACGGGGCGGCTCATAGGCCACCGCATCAGCCGGGGCAATTCGGGTCGTCAGCATGGAAACCTCCGGGAAGCGACGTCCGATGCCTGAACCATGGCCGATGTCGCCACGCGAGGGGATCGGGAAAACGCCGATGTGCTGAGGCGTCTCCCTGACGCGCGGCCGCGGCGTCGGGCTCATCGTTGTCATGTCCGCCTGCTCGGAGGCAGTCATGACATCGTGGATCGAGCCGAATTGCGCGATGCGCGCGCTCGCGATGCTTTCGATGGTCGTCAGCATGCGCGCGACTTCGCTTCCCGCCCAATCGCCCGTAGCCGTCGGAACACGCGTGCGAGTGTTTTTCCGTGCGTCGAACGCATCTCCCGTCATTGGTGTGGTGCAGCGCCAAGACGCCGATGCACTTCGAATGATCGTGAGCGCGCGCGACACAGTCTTCCCGTTCGCGCAATTGCAGCGCATCGAGATCAGCGGGGGACGCTCAAACCATCGATGGCGAGGGGCCGCGATCGGCGGGGCGATCTCGAGTCTGGCGTTTGTGGAGATGGCGTGCGCGATGTCCAACGGATCGTGCAGTCCAGGTCAGGACATCGGCGGCTTTCTGGTCTACGCGGCCGTCGGCGCGGTACCGGGTGCGCTTGTCGGCGGGTACGTCGGCGCGCGGATGACAGGCGAAGAACGTTGGCGCGCAGTATGGAATTGCGCAGACGCTCGCGCACCGCGCGAAGATCCAACGTGCGCTGCTACCGCACAAACGTCACGGCTGCGCTGGTAAGCGTGTACGGTTCCAGCGCATCGCAGGTGACGCTCGCGCCAGCCCGTGCCTCGACCTTCAACGTCGACGCGTCGGCCAACTGTGCGAGCAGCGCGCCGCGTCGGTCGGTGGCGCTGTAGCCGATTTCCCAGCAGTACACGGCAGCGCCAGGGGTGATGGTCGCCGGCGCGCGATTCTTGAGACCACTCGCGACCGGCTGCATGACATACGCGCCGGACGCGAGAGACGGCAGCGACGTGCCGACGGAAATGAGCACGCGCGATGGATCGACGTTATCCGGAATTACTGCCAGATGCGGTGATTCGGGATAGGTAGGTTGGCTAGGCATCAGCCACGAGCCTTGCGCGGAACCGACGACATCCGACGCAATCGTACCGCCGCGCGGTTCAACCGTGCGTTTGGTTCGACCATCGAATGAGCCCAGAAGTTCACGCACCGTCGAACGCATCGGCTCCGCGTAGTAGTCGCTGAACGCGACCACGTGAAAGTGGTCGAAGTGCGAACTGTTCGTGACCCAGCGGGCTGCGTTGGCGAAGGGCAGTGGCGCAATCCGATTGTCGAACAGCGAGAGATCGAGTCCGCGGGTTTCGCCGATCACCGTACCCGCATCAACGGTGATGTTGGCGCTCTTGGTGTAGCAGGCCGTGACGGTGAGCCCCGGATTTGGCGAGTACGACGTGCATTGCTGATCAAACGCGCCGAGCTGCTTGAGCAGCTCCGGCGAAATCGAGGCAACGTGGCCAAAGTCGGCGTACACGTTGGCGCACGGCATGAAGTTGAGCGAATAGTCGGTACCGACGCTGCCCGACGAGTAGGACGTCGATCGCGCACCGGTAATTGTGATGCGGCCAGGGGCGGTGAGCGGAACCGCGCTGCCGCCGCTGACGAACGACTTGAGGTAGATGTACTGGTGATCGGTCGGAAACGTGTGGCCGGGTGGATTCACGGCCCCCACGGGTACCCACCCGGCAATCTGATCAAGCGGCACTGGCAGTGCGCTGAACAACGCCGTCGACCCGTCGCACGCGGCGAGATTGGAAGGAATGATGCCAACCGGACCGGTGCTGCCACGATCGCTACTGCAGGCGAGCGAGAACCCAACGCCCACCGCCAGCGCGAGTGAAATCCACGTCGCGACGACGGGCGCGGGCGAAGTCGCCGTAGCGCGCGAACGGATTCTTCGTGGCGACAACCACCATTGCCGACAGTTCATTCTGAAGAGTCTCGACGGCCAGCGCAAAAAGTTGAACCGTCGGGGCGTGGTGGTCGCACCACCAGCCTCCAATGGCCGATAGCGCACGGCCGCGGTACTCTATCCCCATGTCCAGTACCTACGACGTGGTGATCGCCGGACTCGGCGCAATGGGCAGCCTGACGCTGTATGAGCTGGCGTCGCGCGGGCAGCGGGTGGTCGGCCTCGACAAGTTCGCGCCGCCGCACGGCATGGGTTCATCGCACGGACGTTCGCGCATCATTCGCGAGGCGTATTTTGAGGATCCGCGCTACGTACCGCTCGTACAACGCGCGTATGCACGTTGGGCCGCACTCGAAACCGCGTCAGGCGACACGCTCTTTCGGCAAACCGGCGGGCTGATGCTCGGGTCGCCCGATGGCGCACTCGTGCGAGGCGCGCTGTTGAGTGCGCAGCTGCACCATCTGCCGCATGAGGTGCTGAGTGCGCGCGAAGTGCAGACACGCTTTCCCGCCTTTCATCCGTCCCCGGAGATGGTGGGTGTGGTTGAGCCGAATGCGGGCATCCTCTCGCCCGAGCGCTGCATTGAGAGTGCGCTGCGGGTGGCGCGCGCGCGTGGCGCCGAGGTTCGCATCAACGAGCCATTGGTGCGTTACGAAGTGCAGGGCGACACCATTGTGGTCACGACGCCGACCGACACGCTGCGTACGCGTTCACTCATTCTCGCCGTCGGGGCGTGGATGACCGATCTGACGTCGGAGGTGGATCTGCCGCTGGTGGTGCAACGTCAGGTGCAGTTCTGGTTTCAGCCGCCGCTGCCGATCGACGGAAGTGCGTCGCCGTTTGCACCGGAGCGCATGCCGATTTTCATCGCGGAGTACGCGCCCGGGCGCGCGTGGTACGGCTTCCCCGATGTTGGTGAGGGACTCAAGGTGGCCATGCATCACTTTGGCGCGTACGTGCACCCCGACAGCATCGATCGCGCCGTGGCACCCGAAGAAGCCGACGCGATGCGCGAAATACTCCGCCGTTTTATGCCTGCTGCCGACAGTCCGGCAACATCGGCCGCCGCCTGCATGTATACCGTCACGCCCGACGAGCATTTTGTAATTGACCGTCATCCATCACATCCGGCGGTGATTCTCGCGTCGCCCTGTTCCGGTCACGGCTTCAAGTTCGCGAGCGCCATCGGCGAGCTGCTGGCCGACCTCGCCATGGATCGCGCACCGACGTTTGATTGGTCGTTGTTCTCGTTGTCCCGATTCAATCCGTCGCACTAACTGCGAGCGGTGTGGCGCGTGCGTCAGGGAAAGCTGAGCGCGCGCCAGGTAGCGGCCAGCACCGGCGTCTGCGCTGAACCGCTTTTGGGCGTGTTGAGGTCGAGCACGACCAGATTGTGATTCGGACTTGCGGCCAGCAGGCGATTGGCCGGTGCCAGATTGGTGTAGAACCGCTGCGCGCTGCCGTACGGCGGTGGGCTGGCATCGACGTCGAACACGTCGCCCGACAAACCAATCGCGCTCCAACCGGAGAACGCCAGCAGCGGTCCGACGACTTCGTCGAACGCGGAGATCAGGCCGAAGATGCGCGACGTCGGCGTGGCGAATGGTTTGAGAACCCACGGCGCGGGACCGGCTCCGTTGGGCAATCCATCGCCGTATGAGGCATACGCGGTCGCGCGCCAGACCACGTGATGTTGCGCGATATACAAGGCGTGACCGCCGCCCTGCGAGTGGCCGGCAATGGACACGCTCGACCAAAGCACCGCCGTATCGCCAACGAGAAACTGCCCCCAGTTCCCCGTCGGATCGAGTACGCGCAGCGCGCGCAGCAGGCGAACCGCACGATTCTCGATGCTGTTGGCGCGATTCACGGCGACGACCGCCGACGTGGCCTCGCCCGTGATCACTTCCTGGCGCGCATCGCCGTAACAGCTCGGAGGCTGCGTCGCGCAGAGCTGCGCGATAGCGTCTGCCGCGGGATACGAGAGCGCGAACGCATGATAGCCGGACTTCGCGGCCTCTTTGAGTATCAGCTGATAATAGAACGGCGGGGCGCCGGTGGCGGGAAGAAACAGCAGGAGCTTGCCCGTCGGCGCGACGTCTGCGGCGCGATAGACATAGTGACTGTCGGCCGCCTGCGTGATGCAGGCGTCGGTGCTCGACGGCAGCACGGCCCAGGTCGTGACGCCGTTGGTCGTGGAGGAGCGAACCCCCGTACTGAGCGCGGTGCTGCAGGCCGGATCTTCCATCGCGGCCGTGGGCAGGTCGTTTCGACCGCAGGCCGAGAGCGCGGACAGGGCGAGGGCGGCGAGCCACGCGTGGCGCACTGGAAATGGGGTCGCTCGCGGATCACGCATGGGGAAAAGCTACGGAAATTCTTGAGATCGCGCTGCTCTGTCAGCGCGTCGGCGGTCGTTCGAGCGGGGTCGGACCTGACGAATTGGGGGCTTGGTGCGTAGTCTTGTTGAACTCCCGGCCGGTCGGTCGGGCGATTGACTCCTTCTCCTGATCGGTGACCATGCGACACGCACTCATGTACGTCGGCGGCTTCGAACGGAACTTCAAAAACCTGACGACGGCTTCGACGTCATTTGAGGGGAGCGACGGCCAGCAGCACGCCTATCCCGCGTGGCCGGCCAGCGCCAACGGGCTCCGCATCAGCTACATGGAGAA
>CBHTUR010000064.1:0-10590 GCA_966096095.1 uncultured Gemmatimonadaceae bacterium
CGTTGTCGCGCGGCGCTCGGTAACCCTGCCACCTGCATCCTGTCTCAGTTCCTGCAAACTGCGACCCGGATGTCGTTGCTGTTCTACCAGTACTCGTACCAGTACTCGGTACCAGTACTCGGTACCGGTACTGGTACTGGACCAACGGCACGCGGGTCGCAGGAGGCAGGAACAGAGACAGCGGTAAGGACGCAGTGGTGCCATGTCGCTCGCGTCTCCCTCCTCGTTGTCGCGCGGCGCTCGGTAACCCTGCCACCTGCATCCTGTCTCAGTTCCTGCCCCCTGCCCCCCTCATGCCGTTGCAGTTCCCGCAGTCCGCAGTCCGCAGTACGCAGTTCTCAGTTCCCGCTCTTCTCGCTCCGCACAAAATCAATCCCGCCCGCCTGCTGCCCGAGATCCACACTCGCCACCTTCTTCAGCGTCGTGAGGTCGATGACATCCATCGTTCCCGGCTCGGAGCCAACACCTTCAATTGAGATAAACGCATAGCGATCGTCGTCGGAGATTGCGACACCATGCACCACCTTTCGCGTGGTGGGAATGCGTCCGAGTTCTTTGCCGCTCGCAATATCGAAGACCGACACCGATGCATCGCGCTTGTTCGTTGCGATGAGCTTCGTGCCGTCGTGCGTGACGCCGAGATTGTACACACCGTTGCCCGCGGGCAGTCGACGAACCAGCGTCCAATTGCGCGCATCGATCTCAACGATTTCGCTGGACTTGTTGCACGCCACCCAGACGCGGGTTCCATCGCGCGACGGCTGCGCCCACGTCGGCGAGCACGAGACATCACCCGGCTTGGGTGGCTCCATGCCGTGACCGCCCATGTCGTGACCAGCGTGCGCGGCCGCACCACGCTCCGGTGGCGCTCCGGTCATTCCCATTTCCTGGCCCTTGGTGAGGAAGAAGTGGCGACTCACGCCGAGCGTTCGCGTGTCGATCTCCACCAACTCCTCATCCATCATGCAGGCCGAATACTGTTTGGTGCCGTCGCTGCTGACACGTGAGCCGTGAGGCATTGTGCACGTGCGAATGCGCGCGATCTCAACCATCTCATCAGCCGCGACCACGCTCACATCACTCGGCTCCATATCGCCGTGCAGGTTGAAATTCACCACGTAGACGTAGAAACCATCGGGTGAGACTTGCGTGGTTGCCGGAAAATTGCCCAGCATCACGCTCCCTTCAGCCGCGTTCGTCTCCACGTTGAACTTGGTGAGCTTACCGAATGGCGTGCCGTGCGCTGTGGTGACGAAGTAATGCTTGCCGTCAGGCGACACCGCGACGCCGTGCGGGCCGGCCACTTCCGTTGGTGACCAGCCGACGTACTTCTCGCGCTCGATCTTTGCGCCCTTGGGGCCAAAACGAACCAGCGCCACGCGATCGACGGACTCACTGGCGACCAGCACGAGATAGTCGCGCGCAGGTCCGGCAGGCGCCGATACACCCTGCGCGCCAAGCGCGCCGCCAACAAACAGCGGAGCACTCAGCGCCATCCAGCGGGCAATGCGCCTCACGGCACCACTTTCGTTACGGGCTTCGGCTCGATCTTGATGATCCACAACCCGTTGTTGTCGTCGTTCACGTAGGCGAGACCGTCCTTCGGATTCACCACCACGCCCCACGTCATGGCTGAGTTCTTCACGTGGCCTTCCATATCGGCCGTGTTGAGATGGCCGATCTCGCGTCCCTGTGCCCGCAGATCGCCACGCAGTTCGCCCGAGATGTCGAACACGCGGAAGCCGGCGTTGTACGCGCCCATATAGAGCGTATCGCCCGCCACCCACACGTTGTGCACACCACCGTACTCGGGTTCGTACCACGCCACACTCTTGGGATGCTTGATGTCGCTCACATCGAGCACCTGCAGGCGACCATACGCTCGGCCCGCGGCCGCATCTTTGGTTCCCTTCGGGTACGCCGCAGGAAACACTTCGTCAGCGATGAACACGTAATTCTTGTGGCGCCACGCCGTGTGCGTGCCGCGAATGAAGCCCGGTCCGCCGTCCACTTCCACCTGCTTGTACAGCGCATTCAAGTCGTACTTGAATTGCGAGACCATCGTCGGCTTGCTCGGGCTGCCACCAGCCATGCCGTTGCCCACGTCGAGCACGATCATGCCGTCGTTCCAGTAGCTCGCGTACAACAGTCCGTCGCGCAAATCGATGTCATGCAGCGAACGACCCGCATCCGGGCGGCCCTCCGTTTTCCAACGCGCCACTTCCTTCGGATGATACGGATCGTTCACGTCGATCACGTGCAACGCGCCGGTGCCGTCGTTCGTGAGATAGATGAACGTGCCGAACTTGTCCTGCTTGTTCACAAACGCCGAATGCACGCCGCCCGTGACACCGTCGGTGAATTCGGCAATCGGCTTCGGATGCGCCGGATCTTCGAGCGAGCAGATCACAATGCCATTCTTGCGATCGCTCGCGCCCTCGCGCGTGAACACCAGAAACCTTCCGTCGGGAAACGTCATCACGTCGTTCACGCGACGCGTGTTGGAAATCACCGAGTCCGTCACCACCGGGTTGGCAGGATTGCTGATATCCAGCGCGTACAGCACATCGCCGCCCGAGCCGCTACCCAAGTACGCGTGCTTGCCGTCCTGATGCACCCACACTTCTTCCGTGCTGAACCGCGAGCGCGGCAATCGCCCCACAAGCGACAACGGACGACGCACATCGCGCTCGGCGAGCGTGATCGTACTTTCGACACTGCGCGAGCCGAACGATACGGTCACCGTGTACTCACCGGCTTCATAGCCCACAAAGGCACCGTCCGCGTCGATCTGGCCGTGACCCGGCGAGAAACTCCACGTGGGCGTCAGGCCGGCAATCGCTTTCCCCGACGCGTCCTTCGCCGTCACGGCGAAACGCAGGACGTCACCCGTGCGGGCATCAACGTTGGCAGGCGTGAGCGAAAGCGAGGCCAGCGCACCCGGTGCCACGGTCACGGCAATCGGCGTCGACACCGCACCAACGCTCGCCGTGATTTTGGCGGACCCCGCTTTGATTGCCGTGATAAGCCCCGCCTCACTCACCGTCGCGATCGCCGGACTGCTGCTCTTCCACACGACGCGATCGGCCCGTTTATCATCGGCCGCCGAGTACGCCGCGCCGGTCACCCGCAAACGTTGACCGGCAACGAGCTTCACCGCTTCATGCGACGTCGTCACCTTCGCCACCGGCCCCGGCAACGCTTTGATCTCGACCACCTCGAAGGCCGGCTTCGCATTCGGAAGCGTGGCCGTCACGGTCACCGGCAAAATCGCGGTCGATCCGGCCGTCACGAGTCCGAGCGAATCGACGCGGCCTTCAAATCGCGCTGAACCGCCCAAACGATATCGGAATGTCACGCCGGGTATCACATTCCCTTGGCTGTCGCGAGCTTCGGCGCGCAGCCGCAGCGTATCGCCGGCAATCATCGTCCGACTGGCTGGTGAAACAACGATGCGCGAGATCGTCGGCGTCTGCGCGTGAAGGGCGCCCGCGATGGCGAGCAGTGGAACCGCGGCAAGATGGAGCTTCATTGGAGACCTGTTGGTGAGGGACGCCTGTAAGCTCCTGCGCCACCCGGTGGTTCGGCAAGAGCAGCACGAGATGGAATGGCGCTCTCATCGTGTATTTCGCTATGACTCACCGAATGACTCACCGAGGCTGCGTGCATTACCAACGGTTCACGTATCGGATCGGTCGCGCCATCGGCGCCACCAGCCTTATCGCCGTGACGCTCACGACACCCGTCGAACTCGAAGCGCAGTCGATGATGGCCTCGGCGGTGCGGCAGTTTGTGCGCGCGAGCGATGGCGACGGCCTCAATGGCTACTCGCTCACCGGCGCCGAGGCCGGCTTCGAACTGCCGGTAGGCGAGGGTCGCTACACGTTACGCGTCTTCGCCCAGCTTGGCGCGCAGACGCGCCATCCAATCGGTTCGATTTGTTCGGCCTTTGGCCCGCCCACCGGCTGCGACGCGGAGTCAATTCGCTCCCTCGGTTCGCACTCGAGCATTTCGGTTGGTATCGGGGCGCAGTCGTTCGCCACCGAGCGCTCCATGCTCGAGTTCACCGTCGACGCCGGTCCTGGATTTTCGTATCTGCGACAGACCGGCGAGGTATCACGCGAATGGCGCGAACGATCGGCCGCGACACTGGATGTACGCGTGGGTGCCGTGGAGTCGTGGTGGCCGTTCGCGCGCAGCTCGCGTGCGCTGCGCGATTTCGCTCTTCGAGCCGCCGTGGCGCTTGGCGGATACCATCCGCTCTTCAACGACTACTGCGCCGATTGTTGGGCACCGCTCGGTGGCACGCTCGGGTCAATGCAGTTCTCACTGGGGGTCGGGTATATGCCCGACTTCAGACGCCGGTCGCGCTGAGCACGAGACGACGCGCCTCGGACAGGCCCGATAGGCACTGCCGTTTCACTCGCGTATCTTGTGCGCCATGTCCGTCTACGCTCAACTCGCGCGCGCCGTCAACGCGCTGCTGTACGAACAATGGGATCCGCTGTCGCTCAGCGGCCTCGCACCGCGTGACGAATACGAATCGTATGTGCCGCAGCTTTTGCGACTCGCGCTGCAAGACCACGACGACGCGCTGGAGGCCATCGCGCTCCATCTCGCGCAGATCGAGTCGCGACAGATGTCGATGACGATGTCGCCGCCAGCGCATCGTCATGCGATTGCCGAACAGATCGTTGCCCGCGTGCGCGCGTCGAACTGGACGGGCGTCGAGTAGTCGACGCTAACCGCGATGCAACCCTTGTTCGCGCGCGAGATCGCCGAGCGCAGTGCGATCGCGAACGCCGACTTTGTCAAAGATGTTCGCCAGGTGCGTTCCCACGGTACGCGCGGAGATGTCGAGCTGGGCTCCGACCTCCTTGTTGCTCAGCCGACGGGCTACGAGACGAACAATCTCCAGCTCGCGACCGGTAAGCCCGTCGAACCCCGGCGTTGTACGGCGCGTCGGCACGCGCGCGCCGAGTGAACGCAGTAACGCCCGGGCATCGTCGATCGCGGGCCGAGCGCCAACTTGCTCGAATACATGCAACGCGGCGCGCGCCTCCCGCGCAGCTTCGTCAACGTCTCCGTGCTGCTGCAGGGTTCGCGCCAGGCGCACGCGCGCACGCGCTGCATCGAACGGGAAGGGCACGGCTTCAAGCGTACCGATTGCGGTCTGCAGCAACGAGATCGCCTCATCGACCCGCAGATCCTGACGGGCCAACTCGCCGTCGATCAGCGCAACCCAACCCCGCCCAATGGCGTGTGACAGCGTGGCGGAATCGCGCTGCAGTCGGTCGCGCATGGCCACGAGCGTGGGGCGGTCGTTAAGCGCCATAGCCGACTCGGCAATCGAGGGCAGCAAGCGGTAGACTGCCCACGCCACGTAGCCCGTGCGATCCGCCATCGCGGTTGCTTCACGTCCGAGCTCGATCGCGCGCGCATGTTCACCAATCGCGCCCAACCACATCACGCGCGCAACCATCGCCGGCAGAATGCCGTGCACCTCGCGAAGTCTTTCGGGCGATTGACCGTCGGCACCCGATACACGCCACGATTCATCGAAGAGACGTTGCGCTTCGCCGATCTCGCCGCGCTGCAGATAGACGCCACCAACCCAATACAACAAGCGCGCCAACATCGATGTCTGATCGAAATCGCGTGCGGTCGCAATCGCACGTTCGCCCTCGACCAGAGCGCGATCCCATTCGCCGATGCCGGCCGCGTACTCGATGGTGATTTCCGCCGTACGCAACTGCAGCATCGGTGAATGCAGCTCGTCGGCCAGACGCGTCGCTTGTGACAAGTGATACTGCAAGGCGCTGGTATTCGACGTCAGACCAGCCAGCACCGCCGTGCTCCAGTGCGCCGACCACGCCAGATTGCGCGCGCCGGTGCGCTCGGCGAGTTCGACTGCGCTGCGTGCATGCGCCCATGCGCGGTGCGCCGGGCCCGACCAGGTGTGCAACACCAGCATGATCCGATGCGCTCGTGCCAACAGCGTATCGTCGCCACTCTGTTCGGCCAGATCGAGCGCGAGCGCAATCTCCTGGCGCGCCTCTGCTGGAGCGCCCAACGCTTGCAACGCATCGCCCTTGGCCAGGCGAAGCCGAGTAATGAGCGTCAGGTTGCCGGCACGCTCCGCGCGCGCAATTCCGGCGTCGTAGTGCCGCACGGCCTCCGCACGGTGTCCGAGTCCGTCGAGCGCAATGCCGAGCCGACGTTCGGCCACGGCGACCGCTTCGTCGTTATGCTCGACATCGGCGAGATCGCGCGCGCGAGTGCACATCGCGACGGTCTGCTGATACTCGCCCAGCCGTCGGTACAGCTTGGATAGCTCATCGAGTAACACCGGCACGACCGACGCATCGACCAACTCAGGGTATTCGTCAGCCCGATCCAGCGCGGCGCGAAACGTGATTGCGGCCTCGCGATGCGCGAGACGGTCAACCGCCTGTCGCCCGGCCAGCAACAGCCAGTGCACGGCGCGGCGTGCGTTGACTTGCGGATCAGCAAGACGCCAGTGCACCGCAATTGCTTCAGCCATGCGCTCGGCGCGATCGCCGGATACCTGCTCGAGGGCCGTGGCAATGCGCGCATGCAGTGTCCGCTCGCGGGCAAGTCCCATGGCGTCGGTCAGTGCCTGACGCAGCAATGGATGCGCGACATCGTACGCCACGCGGCTCCCCTCAAGCGACTCCACGATAATGCCCTGCAGTCGCAACTCATCGAGCGCCGCCAGCAAGTCGGTGACTTCAGTGCCGTCGCCACCCGTGCGATCATCAAACTCGTCAACGCGCACGTCCAAGGTGTTGCGCACGACATCGTGCGCGATCGCCGTGCCGCCGACCGAGACAATGTCAGCCACCCGTCTCGCGCCCGCGCTCAAGCGATCCAGCCGCGCCTGCAGTACGTCGCGCACGGAGCGTGGAAGCGTCACCGCATCGAGGTGCCAACCCACCCAGACGTTGGCAATTCGGCGCAGCGTACCACGCGCAATCAGATCCTCCAGAATCTGTTCGACAAAAAATGGATTGCCGCGTGTCGCTTCGTGCAGCGTCGAGACGAACGAGCCAGTGCTCGCCGAGTCGACGTCAAAGCGCTGGGCGATGAGCTGTTCGAGCGCGAGTGGCGTGAGCGGCGCCAGCGGGAGCTCGCGCGACACCCCGAGTGAGCGCAACGAGCGCGCCATGGCACGCAGCGCCTCGGGAAGTTCGCGCTCCGTTTCGTTCCACGTCGCCACCAGCATCACGCGATGGCTTCCGACCTGACGGGCGAGGAAGTGCAGCAATTCCAGCGACGTGGTGTCCGCCCACTGCAGGTTTTCGAGCACCAGTAATAACGGCTGTCGTTCGGCCATTCGGGCTAACAATTGCAACACGCCGGCATGCAAGCGCGCGTGCTGTTCGGCCGCCGTCGAGCCGTTGCCGCGCGCGTCGGCGGTTGCGTTGGCGGCGAGCGATGGCGCGAGTGCGGTCAACATCGTACGATCGCCGCGCGTGAGCCGAAGCAAGACGTTGCTGTCGAGCGCGGCGATTGAAGCTTCACAGGCATCGGCAAACGGGGCGTATGGAATGCCCGCCTCGAGCGCATAGGCGCGCCCCATCATGACTTGCCAACCGGATTCTCGCACCGACTGCGCGAGCTCCTGAACGAGGCGAGTCTTGCCGATTCCCCCGTCGCCGCTGACGAGTACGACCGCACCTTGATTGCGCATCACCTGCGCGCGCAGCTGTCCCAGCACTTCAAGTTCGCGTTCGCGACCGACCAACAACGAGAGCGACGATCCAGTCATCGGGGCACGTTCCGTGAGCACGAGAGTCATACGATCAAAACGCCTGATTGAAGCCCACGTACAGTCCCGACGCTCCCGCGCGCCCGCGCCCGTAGTCCACTCGCACCGCGGTGCGCTGCTCGGGATCGATGACGACGCGAAGTCCCGCCCCGTACGTGGGCAGCAGAACACGATCTGAGAGCTCGCGGAGCGACGGGGCGGCGAACCCCGCGCCGGCAAACAGCACGCCGCCGATGCGGTGTACCGAAGGCGATCGATACTCGGCCTGCGCGGCCCCCACCCAATGGTCGCGATAGCGTCCTTTCTCGTAGCCGCGCAGGATGTCGCTGTTGCCCACCAACGCCAACTGATCGAACGGCGCCTCGCCGGTCACTCCGGTAAGCTGGCCGTGCAACGCCAGAACGTGCGTCCCGATCAGCGTCTGATATCGCCGGGCGTCCAGGCGCCACTTCCGATACCCGTAGTCGGACCACGCGCCGACGGCGCTGGACGCAAGACTCGTCTGTATCCAGCGCCCTGACCGGGGAGCGAACAGGTTGTCGCGCGTGTCGGTTTGCAGGCCGACCGCCCACTCGGTGATGGCACCACCGGCCGTGCCCACGATCGTCCGCTGGCGCAGCACGCCCGCGCTGTCGAAGTCGAGGTGCTGGTTCAGATGACGCGCGCTCGCCGTCAGATACCATGAACCGCGCACGCGCTGTTGTCCGGAGAGTGTGAGCTCAACGCTTCGCGGTGTGAATATTTCCTTCGCCGTGGAAAGGGCATTATCCCCAATTCCGTAATACGGAAGTGGGAACTGCTGCCACACCAACGTGCTCGCCACACGTTGGTTGTTGCTGCGTGTCCAATACTCGCCTTCGACGCCGATGCGTGTTTGCGCCTTGGCCGATCGCAGCGCGTAGGCGAGCACAGACGCCGGCCGCGAATGGAGGGAGCGCGGACGCTCCCACACGCCTAACATCGTCGCGCCGAACTGAAAGCCGGTCTCGGGCGCCGAACCCACGGCCGGCAGCGGCTGTAACCGACGCCGACCGGCGCTGCTATCCACGTCGCGATCGACGCGGCCATCGACGCGGCTATCGACGCCACGGGTCGACTGGGCGTTCATGCGGGAAATCGGGGTGAGCAGCATCAGGGCCAACGCGAATTTCAAACGCATGCGGAATCCTCGGCGGTTGCAGACACCGAGGAGTGTCGCGACGACCGACTACGTCAGACATACGTCGCATGACGTAGCCGCGCAAACGAAAACGACGTACTCCCCGTGATTGCCCGGGTGCGTCGCTTGCCCGGTCGCGACGGAGCGCGCGCGCCGTTTTCTTACCCAGCACATGGAAACCGCCGTCGCGCACTCCACCTCCGAATCTGCCCGCCGCGTCAGACGATCTCGGCTAGTGCCGCTCTTAGTGCGCTGGCTGAGCCGTCGAGCGCTCCGTTGGATGTATCGCGAGGTGCACTTTGTCGGCCGCGAGCGGATTCCGGCTGCCGGACCGGTGCTTCTATTTGGTAATCACCCGAACGATGTACCCGACGTGCTGGCGGGTTTTTTCACGACCACGAGACAGGTGCGCTACGTGGCCACGATTTCGGCCACCACAATGCCATTGGCAAGTGCTACCTACCGGGGCCTGGGTGTCATTCCTGTCACGCGAGTTCGCGACGCGCGGAAAATGCGCGCCAAGGGAATCGATGTGGCGGCCGTCAACCGCGAAGCCAACGACACGCTCCGCGACGCGTTTCGATCGGGCGACGTGGTGGGCGTGTTTCCCGAAGGCGGAGTTGCCGACCTGCCGCACATCGGCAAACAGCGCACCGGTGTCGCGAAAATGGCCTTGGAGAGCTTTGATAATGATCAGAAAAATGATCTCAAACTGGTCCCGTTCGGGGTACAGTATGAAAATCCACGAGACCCGCGAAGCGACCTGATGGTGCACGTCGGCGAACCGTTCTCCCTGGTCGAGTGGTTGGCCGATCACCCGCATCCGTCTCCAGTGGCACTTGCTGAGCGAATGCGGCAGTCACTGGAGGCGGTCACGAGAAACAGTCCGACCTGGGAAGCGGCAGGAGACCGCGACCGGCTGACGGCCTGCGCGGCAGCGCTGTGCGCGCCGCCTGGCGTTGCACTTCTTGACGCTGCCGTGATGTTGCAAGCGAAAGCCACCGGGCTGGCCGAACATTCAGTTCGCTTACGAACGGTAGTAAATGCGATCGACGCGCGCGTGCGCGAGGCCGGCGGTCGCGCTGAGTCGGCGCGCGACGTCGCGCGGACGCTGGCAGCGGCGTCGATGGAAGGGGTCCATCAGCACGCCCAGTGGCCGTCGGCGTGGGCGGTGTCGCTGACGGCGCCCTTTGCGCTCACGGGACTCGCGATCCACGTCCCGATCTGGGCCATCGTCTGGTGGGCGGCCCGAAAAATGTCGGTCGATCGAACCGATCCCGTTGCCAAGGCCATTCTCCCGGGCCTTCACCTTATCTTCGTTCTGTATCTGATCCTCGGCGGCGCGATGGCGCTGGGTTTTCGCGCAATCGGCCTGTCGGGCTGGTGGTCGATGCCCGTGGTGATGCTGCTACCGCGACTCGGTGATCTCGCGCTGCTGTGGCGCGATTCGGTTCGCGCGCTGCGGCTGCGCCGGCGCGTTGGGCGATGGCCGCTCGAGCAACGCACGCAGCTTCGCGCGATGGCCAGCGAACTTCGCACGCTGTGGAACTCAGCGTTGTTGAACACCTCGCCGCCGGACAGCGCGCTATAGGCTCGGATGCACGTCTGCGGTGTGTCGATCCGCCGATCCTCCGAGCAA
>CBHTUR010000065.1:0-9757 GCA_966096095.1 uncultured Gemmatimonadaceae bacterium
CCAAATGTCCTCGAGCACCTTCACCAACTGTGTGCCCGACTCTTTGCCGCCAATCATGAGCGACACCTTGTAGGTACCAGCCGTCGCGGTGCGGCCGTTGCCCGCACACGCGTTGTTGCCGCCTCCTCCTCCGCCTCCACCACCGCCTCCGCGGCCGCCAACCGGTAGTGGCGGCGCGTTGGCGCACAAATTCCACTGCCACCGGTTGAGGCCCGCGTTTCCGCTGGCGGTCGTGCTGCGGAATTCCTGACCCGTTACCGCGTCGGTGATGACGATGCGCACGTCCGTCGCGGCGGATTTGAGATAGTACGAAATCGCCGAGCCGCGCGGTGCGTTTTCACCCATCCACCACTTGTCGCCGGGGATGGCGGTGCCGAGGCGTCGATCGGTCTTGTAGAGAATGGCATCGCGCACGGGGAAGAGCGCGCTGGCCTTGTTCAACGCGTCGGGCGTGAGCTGTTGCAATGATGACACGTCATCCATGATCCACACGCTGCGCGAATGCGTGGAGAGCACGAGATCGTTTTCGCGCGGATGCACCACTACTTCATCGACGCGGCCGGTTGGCAAATTCGGCATGAACTTGTTCCACGACTTGCCGTCATCGAGCGAGACGTAAAAGCCAAGTTCCGTCGGCGCGTAGAGCAGGTTGCGATTCACCGGATCCTGACGAATCGCGTTCACGTTCCCAACGATTGGCAGGTTGCCCGAGACCGACGTCCAGCTCTTGCCGTAGTCGGTCGTTTTGAAAATGTAGGGTTTGAGATCGTTGTTCCGATGTCCGTCGAGCGCGACGTACGCGGTGCCCGCGTCGTACCACGACGCCTCGAGCCCCGACACGTAGTACTCGTGATTCACGCCGGGAATGTTCTGACCCACTTCTTCCCAGCTGAAGCCGCCGTCTTTGCTGAGCTGCACGTTGCCGTCGTCCGTGCCGGCCCACAAAACACCGGGTAGCTTCGGCGATTCGGCCATCTCGGTCATCGTGCCGAATTCGTTGGCCACGTACCCGTCGTTCTTTGAAAGAATGCACGGTGTTCCGTGCAAACGCAGGCAGTTTGGCAGCGCGTACGACACGCCCATGATGGAGCGCTTGGAAAGGTCGATGCCTTTTCCAAGTTCCTTGGTCGTGAACCAGCTGTCACCGCGATCGCGCGAGATGAACAGCGAGCGACCACCAACGTAGATCGTCATCGGATTGTACGCCGACATCACGATCGGTGAGTTCCAGTTGAACTGCACCGTTGCACCTGCAATCGGATTGATGATGTTCGCGCGACCGCCCTGCCCAAATGCGGGCTGTGCGTCGGCCTCACCACCGGCCGCGGCCGCAGCAGCGCCGCCGCCACCACCGCCGCCACCACGACCACCACCGAGCGACGGCTTCACGCTGCGTGCTTCACCGGTAGTCAGGTTGTAGCGCTGCATGCCGTTGTTCTGCGACTCGGTGTAGAAGATGTTGAAGTCGCTCGGATCGATGGCGTTCTGAAATCCGTCGCCGCCGCCAACACGCTGCCACATCCACTGACGAATACCGGCTTCACGCACCGAACTCGGTCCGCACCACGACCCGTTGTCCTGCAGTCCGGTGCACACGTAGTACGGATGGCGCATGTCCACCGACGCGTGATAGGCCAGCCCCGCGGCCCACAAGCGCACCGCCTCCCACTTGTCACCGCCATCATACGTCACGTCGAGCCCACCATCGTTGCCGTACATGACGTGCTTGCTGTTGAGCGGATCGATCCAGATCGCGTGATTGTCCACGTGACCCATGTTGTTCAATCCACTCCACGTCTTGCCGCCGTCGGTGGATTTCGTGGGACCCACGCCGCCGGTGTACACAACATCCGGATCGTTCGGATCGACGCGAATCTGACTGAAGTACATCGGACGCTGGTTTTCATTCGACATGAACTTCCACGATGCGCCACGGTCATCTGACCGCCACACACCGGACACTTGCGCGTCTGGCGTCGGGAGCGCGCCGCGACCAACGAGCGCACCGCCACCACCGCCTCCGCCCGCACCACGACCTGCCGGTTGTGCGTTCTGCGTGGGATCGGCGGGCTCTTTATCGGCGGCCACCTCAATCTGCGCGTACATCACGTTGGGCTTCGATTTGCAGATATCGAGCGCTACGCGCCCCATCGTGCCACGCGGCAGCCCCGGCGCGTTCACCTTCTTCCATGAACGACCGCCGTCGGTACTGCGATAGATGCCACTGCCTGCTCCACCGCCCGCAAAGCCCCACGCCGTGCGCATGCGCTGGTACATCGCGGCCCACAGCACGTTGGGATTCTGCGGATCGATCACTAACTCGGTGGCCGACGTATTCTCGTCGACGTACAGCGTTTTCTTCCACGACTTGCCGCCATCGGTAGTCATGAATACGCCGCGTTCGTCGTTCGATCCGTACAAGTGTCCGCCCACCGCCATCCACACCGTGTTCGGATCTTTGGGATGCACAATCAAACGACCGAGTGTCTGCGCATCCGTGAAACCGATATTGGTGAAGGTCTTGCCGCCGTCGGTGCTTTTGTACAAGCCGTCGCCGTACGACGTGGTCTGACGATTGTTCGCTTCACCCGTGGCGACGTACACGACATTCGGATCGCTCGGTGCGAGTGCGATATCGGCGATGGAGCTTGCGCCGTAGCCATCAAACACGGGCGTGAAGGTCGTGCCGTTGTTCACCGTCTTGACCACACCGCCCACGGCGAAGCCGATGTAGTACGTTGACGGATTGCGTTCGTCGACCGCGATGTCATCGATCCGTCCTCCCTGACCGACGGGACCGATGGAACGCCAACGGAAGTCTTTGAGCAGCGGGCTGTCGGGCTTGTTGACCATCGGAGCGACGGTCGGCGGCGACACCTGTGCAGCAGCGATCGGCGCGGTCAGTACACTGCCGATGCCGAGGGCGTACGCCCAACGCGGGAAGCGATGCATGGCGGGGTGTTGAGGAGGAAGTGACGCAGGAGCCTCAACGTTCCGGCCAACGGCGGCGCTTCGCAAGACCTTTACCGGCTCACGCCGCGCGCGGCGAACTAGCCCTCGATCCCGGCCATCGCACGAAGCAGCACGTCTTGTGACGCCTCGGCCCGTGAAATCTCACGTACGAAATTTCCCTCGCGCAGCACGAGAATGCGCGACGACAGCGCGAGCAACTCGGGCAGTTCGCTCGAAATCAGTACCACTGCCGCGCCTTCACTCGCGCGCTGATGAATCCATTGATGTAGTTCGGCCTTGGCACCGACATCCACACCGCGCGTGGGCTCGTCGAGCAGCAACAGCTCACTGTTCGCCGTGAGCCACTTGGACAACACGACTTTCTGCTGGTTACCGCCCGAAAGCGCACCGGTCGCAACCTCCGGACCGGCGCGCATGAGCACGCGCTGAAAGCTCGCGCCGACGCTCTGCACTTCCGCGCGACGGCTCACAAAGCCCGCGCGTGTGAAGCGACGCAACGTGGGCAGTGTGGCGTTCTCACGGTTGCGCATGCCGAGCACGAGGCCTTGCTGCTTTCGATCTTCGGGCACGAGACCCATGCGCAGCTTCATCGCGTCGCGCGGATTCGCGATACGAACGCGCGAGCTGCGTACATGCACATCGCCCGTTGCGGCGCGGTCGAGTCCGAACAGCGCGCGCGCCACTTCGGAGCGGCCCGCACCAACGAGTCCCGCCAGTCCCACCACCTCGCCGGCGCGTACGCTAAACGAGATATCGCGAAACTTGCCGGGCGAGGTGAGGTGCTGTACCCGCAGCATCTCGTCGCCGGGTGCGCGCTCGGCTGGCGACGACAAATAGTCGACCAGCTCGCGGCCAATCATGAGCTGCACCAGCGCGCCTTCCGTGAGCTCGCTCGTAGGCTTGGTGGCCACGTGTTGTCCGTCGCGCAACACGGTGATGGTATCACACAGCGCAAAAATCTCGGGCATTCGATGCGACACATAGAGCTGCGTCACGCCACGCTCCTTGAGCGCTCGCATCAACGCAAAGAGTCGCTGCGATTCGGCTTCACCCAAGCTGCTCGTGGGCTCGTCGAAGATGATCACCTGCGCCCCGGCGCCCACCGATGCCGCGATCTGCACCAATTGCTGCTCAGCCACGCTGAGCGAGTGCATGGGCCGATCAGGATTGATCGGCGTGCCCACCGCCGCCATCAGTTCGTTGGCGCGTTGGCGAATTGCATCGCGTTGTACGAAACCGAAGCGACGCGGGAGGTCGCGCAGGCAAAGATTGTCGCCAACGGTCAGGTTATCACAGAATGCGAGCTCCTGGTGCACCATCGCCACGCCGGCGCGCAGCGCGTCGGCAGGCGACGCGAAGCGCACCGCGTTTCCGTCGAGCTCTACAACGCCGTCATCGGGCGCGTGCAGGCCGGCCAGTACTTTGCCCAGGGTGCTCTTGCCCGCACCGTTCTCCCCGCAGATCGCATGACAAGAGCCCGCGGCGATGTCGAACGACACATCGCGCAACGCCACCATGCCGGGAAAGCGCTTGGTGACGTTGCGAAAGCGGATGCGTGGAGTCGTCACGCGACGTGAATCAGCGGCCTGTTACTTCGGCAGCGCGAGGAACTTGGGATCGATGTCCTTGAAGCCCCACTTCTGCAGCTGGCGTGACCACTCGCCGAGGTTGTCTTTGGACACCTTCACGAGTTCCATCATCACCTGCGGCGGCGCTGGCTTCTTGTTGTAGACGTGATCGAAAATCGTGTTCACCGACACGTATCCCCAGCTGTACACCGGCTGGGCATACAACACGGGCGCGAGACCCGCGTCGATGTAAGACAATTCGGCGGGCAACGCGTCAATCGCCACGATCTTCACCTTCTTGGGGTCGAGGTCGGTGAGCAACGTGCGCGTGAAGAGCGCCCAACCGCCAATCATCGCAAAGCCGTTCACTTCGGGATATGAGTTCTTTACCCGGAGCACTTCGGCCGCCGCGTCCTGCGGCGTCTCGGCATGATAGAACGTGTTGACGATCGTGATGCCCGGATACTTGGCGGCGGCTTCCTTCGCGCCCTTGACTCGCGCCTGCAGATTGAGCGCGTTCTGGTTGCCGGCAATGATCGCCACTTTGCCCTTGCCGCCCATCTGCGACGCGAGTTCGTCCATCACCTGCACGCCCATCTTCACGTCGTCGCCACCGTAAAACGAGAAGCGCTTCGAATTGGGCACGTCGCTGTCGAATGTCATCACGGGCACTCCGCGATCCACAGCTTCGTTCACGGCGCCCACAACTTTGCTCGCGTCGCTCGCCGACAACAAAATCGCATTGGCGCCTGAGTTCACCGCTTCCGAAATGCGCTGGGCCTGCACTGCCCCGTCTTCGTTGGGCGGCGTCAGCCAGTCAATCTTGACGGTCATGTTGTTCGCCTTCGACAGCTCGGCCGCTGCGTCTTCCGCGCCTTGGCGTCCCGAGAGGAACACGGGATTGGTCGAGCTCTTCGCAATCATCGCGATCGTGAACGTCTTGCCGCCGCCGGCCGCGGCGCCTTTGTCATCCGTCTTGGCGGCGTCTTTCCCGCCGCACGCGGCCTGAGCGAGTACGAGCGCCGACAACACGATCGGCGAGGCCAAGCGGGACAGTGAACGAGCGAGTACGTGAGACATCGTAGTTCCGGTAAGAGACGACGAACACACTGTGAAAATGAGACGGGCTAAGCTTTTCGGGACACGCGCTGCGAGAGCTGAGCAAAGCCACGCTGATCGAGCACGACGGCGACGATGAGCGCGGTGCCGATAATGATCCACTCGTAATTCTGATCGAGATGCAACGTGCGAATGCCCTGCCGCATCATGACAATCAGCAACGCACCAAGCATCGCGCTGATGGCACTTCCCTTGCCGCCTGAGAGCGACGCGCCACCGACGACGGCGCTGGCCACGACGTAGAGCTCATACCCGTTGGCGTCGCTCGAGGTGGCGGAGCCGTAAAACGACGCACCGAGAAACGCCGCGAAGCCGGCGGCGAGTCCGGAGAGGACAAAGACACCCAGAGTGATTCGCGACACGTTGAGACCAGAGAACCGGCTGGCCTCGGCGTTGCCGCCTACCGCGAAGATGTGTCGTCCCCAGATCGTGCGCGAGAGGTAGATGGCCCCGGCCGTGGTCACCGCCAGCATGCAGAGCAACGGCACCGGATAGAGCGCCGTACCGAGTCCGAGCGGCGCTTTCGCCACGGCCGTGAGCGAGGTGGGCACCAGTATGCTCTCCGCGCGACTCGTGACGAACGCGATACCACGCAGAATCCACATTGTGCCGAGCGTGATGATGAACGGATGCACGCCAAGCCCGATGACCATCACGCCATTGGCCAGTCCGCAGAGCAAGCTCACCACGAAACAGGTGCCGAGCCCCACGAGCACTGTCACGAAGGGGTCCATCGGGCCGAGCGCGCGCAGCACCATGGCCATGAACACGCCGGTGAGGGCATAAATCGCGCCAACGGAGAGATCGATGCCGCCCGAAATGATGACGAGCGTGGCCCCCACGCCCATGATTGCGAACGCGCTCGCGTCGGTTGCCATCTGAATCAGGGTATAGCGATTCAGAAAGTTGTTGACGGTCTGATTCGTTTGCGGATCGACGTGCGAGCCGGCGCCCAATGTCAGCGCGGTGCCCAGCAGCAACAGGACGACAACGAGGCCGAACTGTTGAGCGTGAAGGATTGATCCGCCGAGTCGGCGCGCTGCTGATCCAGAGGGTTCGGCGGGGGTCACGCGGTTCGCTGGAATGCGGGTAGGAAGGAGTGCTGGCCAAAGTTACGGACGTGACGGGAGGCGTCAACGCCAATCGAGTGGTCGCGCTATATTCGCGAACGACTGTTCCCGTGAACCGCGCAATCGATTTCACCCACCCCGTCGCCGCGTTCCGTCTTCTCATGTCGATCTACAAGCTCGAATCCAACGTCGGCGGCACATCGCCCGCCCAGCCACGTCCTCGCCCGCGCCCTGAGGCGCGTCGCGTCACACTCGGGGTCATTGTCGGCAATCGCGGCTTCTTTCCGGGGCACCTCGCGGCCACGGGACGCCTGGAAATGCTCAAAGCGCTCGAGGAGGAAGGAATCGACGCGGTGATTATCGACGCGGCGGCCACCAATCATGGCGCGATTGAGAGTCGCGACGAAGCGAAAGCATGTGCGGCGCTGTTCAAGGCCAACGCCGATCGTATCGACGGCATTGTGGTCACGTTGCCGAACTTTGGTGACGAGCGCGCGATTGCGGACACGATTCGCCTGTCGGGACTGAGCGTGCCGGTGCTGGTGCACGCAACGTCGGACGACCCGGCCAAGATGCTGATCGACAACCGACGCGACGCGTTCTGCGGCAAGATGTCGGCCTGCAACGTGATGTCGCAGTACGGCATCGCGTATACGCTGACATCGCTGCACACGCAGCGTCCGGAGTCGCCCGGATTCCGCGCCGATTTGCGTCGATTCGCCGCGACCTGCCGCGTCGTGAAGGGACTGCGCGGCGCACGCATTGGTGCCGTGGGTGCGCGGCCAGCAGCGTTCAAGACAGTGCGCTACAGCGAGAAAATTCTCGAGCGGGCGGGGATTTCGGTCGAGCCCATCGACTTATCCGAGATCATGGGACGCATTGGCAAGCTCGCCGACGACGATGCGGCAGTACGAGGCAAACTTGACGAGATGCGCGCGTATGTTGACACGCGTGGCATACCCGATGTGCCGCTCACCAAGATGGCCAAATTCGGCCTCGTGCTGGAGGAGTGGATGCGCGAAGTGGACGTCTCGATCAGTGCGGTGCAATGCTGGACGTCGATGGAGGAGTACTTCGGTGTGGTACCGTGCACGATCATGAGCATGCTCAGCAACGCGAATCTGCCGAGTGCCTGTGAGGTGGACGTGATGGGCACGATCAGCATGCACGCGTTGACGCTGGCTTCGGAGACGCCGTCGGCATTGCTCGATTGGAACAACAACTACGGCGACGACCCCGACAAGGCAGTGTGTTTCCACTGCAGCAACCTGCCGATGGATTTCTTCGAGTCGGCGAAGATGGACTATCAGGAGATTATTGCTGGCACGGTGGGGCGTGACAACACGTACGGCACCGTGGTCGGCAAAGTGAAGGCGGGCGCGATGAGCTTTGCGCGCTTCAGCACCGACGACAACGCGGGCGCCATTCGCGGCTATGTGGGCGAAGGCGCGTTTACCGCAGACCCGCTCACGACGTTCGGCGGCGCCGGTGTGGCGCACATTCCGAATCTGCAGCCGCTGCTGCAGCACATTTGCCGCCACGGATTTGAGCACCACGTTGCGGGCACGTTCTCCCACGTCGCGGATGCGGTTCACGAAGCCACTACTCGCTATCTCGGGTGGGACGTACTGAGGCATCGCTGACGATGAGCATCGTCGCGGGAGTGGATTTCGGCACGCAGAGTGTGCGCGTGTCGATCGTGGACAGCGCGCGCGGCGTGATCGGCCACGGGGTATCGGAATATCCGGTGCATCGGCGACGCGACGATCCCGATTTTGCGACACAGTCACACGACGATCATATGCGTGCACTGGTGGACGCGATGCATATCGCGCTCGCCGATGCTCGTGTCGAAGGCCACGCGGTTCGCGCGCTCGCGCTCGACACAACGGGGTCGACGGTCATTGCGGTTGGCGTGGGGCTCAAGCCGCTCGGCGAGTACTACCTCTGGTGCGACCACCGCGCAAAGGAGGAAGCCGCCCGCATCACCGAAGTCGCGCACGCACGTGGTGAGCCGGCCATTGACTGGTGTGGTGGTGTGTACTCGTCGGAGTGGGGATTTGCCAAGCTGTTGCACTGGTTGCGACACAACCCATCGATGCGTGCGCAGTACGTGACAGCGCTCGAACATTGCGACATGGTGGCCGCAGTCTTGTGCGGCATCACCGACGCGCGCGCCGTGCCTCGCAGCATCTGCGCCATGGGACACAAGTGGCTGTGGAACAAGTCGCTCGGGGGATTTCCTTCGGAAGACTTCTTCGTCGCGGTGGATCCATTACTCGCCGGCATTCGTGACTCACTCGATGGTCCGTATCACACAAGCGATGTAATCGCCGGCGGTTTGTGCGACGCGTGGGCCGCGCAGCTTGGGCTCACGGCTGGCATTCCGATTCCCGTTGGCGCGTTCGATGCGCACTGGGACGCGATTGGTGCCGGCGTGTCCGAAGGCGATGTGGTGAATGTGATCGGCACGGCCACCTGCATCATGGCGATCGCGCAGCAGACAGGACTCGTGCCAGGCGTGTGCGGCGTCGTCGACGGCTCCATCCATCCGACGTTTATGGGCATCGAAGCCGGGCTCTCGGCCTGCGGCTATTTGTTCGAGTCGCTCGCGTCGCGCTCGGGCCGCTCGGTCCGCGAGCTGTCAGCAGGACTCGCGGATTATCGCGCCGGACAGACCGGACTATTGCGTCTCACCTGGGACAACGGCGATCGCACGGTGCTGGTCAATCCTAACCTCGGGGGCGTCACGCTGGGGTGGAATCTCAACAGCACAGCCGAAGACGATCTCTTCTCCGCAATCGAGGGCACGGCGTTTCACACCAAGGTGATCCTTGATCGCATGCGCGCGCACGGCGTGCCAATGCATCGAGTGATTCACGGCGGGGGCATTCCGCAGAAGAACGACGTGCTGAACCAGATCTACGCCAACGTGCTGAACATGCCGGTGCTGGTACCAGAGACGTCGATCACGAGTTTGGGAAGCGCGATCTTCGCGTTCATGGCGTGCGGAGAGTTCCCAAGCAT
>CBHTUR010000066.1:0-9737 GCA_966096095.1 uncultured Gemmatimonadaceae bacterium
AGCCGAGCCACCCCTTGATGTCGATGTTGTCCCAGCCTTCCTTGTTGTCGCCGCGTGGCGGGTAGTAGTTGATGCGCACAACGTGCGAAAAATCCTTGTACAGCTCCGGATATTTTTCCGGCTGCAGGATCGTGTGCAGCACCGACAGCTTCGACTCTTCCTTGGTCTTGAACGACGCCGGATCGTCGAGCACTTCGCCGTCGCGATTGCCCAGAATATTCGTGGAGTACCACCCTTCGAGGCCAAGCATACGCGCCTTGAGCCCCGGCGCGATGACGGTCTTCATCCAGGTCTGTCCCGTCTTGAAATCTTTGCCGCTGATCGGTACTCCGCGTTCGTTGGCGAGCGAAACAAGCGCCGGGAAATCGGCCGACAGATTGGGCGCGCCGTTGCAGTAGGCGACACCTTCCATGATGGCGGCGTACGCATAGAGCATCGACGGCGCAATCGAATCGTCGTTCGCTTCCATGGCCGCTTCAAACGCTTCCATCGTCTGATGCGCCGGTCCGGCCTTGATGTACGTTTCCGTGGAACCGCACCACACCATCGACGCGCGCGTGCAGTTGTTGGCCTGCATGAAATTGCGGATGTCGGCGCGAATCTGTTCGGCGAGATCGCGCTTGTTCTTTCCGGTCTTCACGTTCGTCGCGCCCGTGATGCGCGTGACGTAGCGATTCTCAAAGACCGCCGGCATGGGCTTGATGCCCTTCAGGAAATCGGCCACCGGCTCGAGGTCAGACTTCTCCAGCACGCCAGCCTTCGTCGCGGCCGTGAAGGCGTCATCAGGAATCGGATCCCAAGCGCCAAAGACGATGTCGTTCAGCGACGCGAGCGGCACGAAGTCGCGAATGAGTGGGCTGCGAGATTCGGTACGCTTGCCGAGGCGGATCGTCGCCATCTGCGTGAGCGAGCCAATCGGCGTTGACAGTCCGCGGCGGACGCGCTCGACGCCGGCCATCAGCGTGGTGGATACCGCGCCCAGACCG
Organism: uncultured Gemmatimonadaceae bacterium; assembly: GCA_966096095.1. Lineage (GTDB taxonomy): Bacteria > Gemmatimonadota > Gemmatimonadetes > Gemmatimonadales > Gemmatimonadaceae > Gemmatimonas. The sequence continues at coordinate 987 of CBHTUR010000066.1, forward strand.
GGCGTGAAAATGGCGAGCTTGCCCGTCGCCGGCGCGATGGTCGTTGTCCCGCGATTCGAATCGGTCACTTCGCTTGTTCTCCCTGTGCGGTCGTAGTGCGGTAGACATACAACATGCGCTGCACCGCGGTGATCCAGGCGGTCACCGACAGCAGCGTAACGATGAAGGCCAGCACCCACCCATTGAGGGCGAGGCCGAAAAACGCTTGTGGAGCAGACAACAACGTGATGCGCTCCGGACGCTGGAGCATTCCGACTTTCGCGTCGAGCCCGAGCCCTTCGGCACGCGCGCGCGTGTACGACGTCAAGAACGTCCCGATCAGGCCAAGCAGCGCGACTACCAGCATCACGTCGCTGGCGTGTACTGGATTGATGGCATAGAACACCACCAATCCACCCAACAGGAATCCGTCCGAAACACGGTCGAGTGTCGAGTCGAAGAATGCCCCGAACACCGAACTGCGCCCCGTTCTCCGCGCGACGGTTCCATCGAGCACGTCAAACAACGCCGTCAGCCCGAGAAACCACCCACCGCTGCGAATGTGACCACTCGCAAAGATGGCCCCCGCCACCAACGTGCAAAACGTCCCGAAGGTCGTGATAACGTTGGGATGTACCCGGAGACGCACGAGCCAATCGGCCACGGGTTCGATGACCCGTAGGTAGCCGCGTTGAATCGCGTTCCAGAGTGATTGCATGTCAGCGACTGCGGGACGAAAGGCCGGAAACGACAACGGGACGAGGCGTGCCTCGTCCCGCGGCGCGGCAGATCCGGCCGGAATTGACCAGTCAGCCTTACAAAATTAGGACTGCTCACCCCTCAACGGTAGAGATAGACGCGCCTCATATCGCGTTCAAACGCCACCACGGCCGGTAGTTGGCGATCCATCACCGCATCCGGGTCGGCCCCGCCGATGATGCCTTCGCGCACCCGCGCGGATCCCATGCGCTCGTCGAACGCCTTGTCGTTGATCTTGAGCTCCGCACGATGGAGGCGATTGAGCGCCCAGAGAATCGCGGTGCCGATGCGGGCCGGCTGTACGAGATCGCGGTCGGTGATTTCGATCCGAACCCCCGGGATGTTCTCTCCGCCGTACTTGCCGTCAGTGGGCTGGACCGGGGTAAACCGCTCCGCGTGAAAACGGACCCCGGTGAGCGACAGGTCCTCCAGCAATCGAACCAGCGTGTCCGCGCGCATCCACGGCGCACCAAAGTGCTGGAACGCTTCGGTCGTGCCTCGCCCAACGGAGACGTTCGTTGCTTCAAACGGCACCAATGCCCCGTACAACAGCGCGCTGCGAAGGTTGGGCAGATTCGGTGAGGGCTTCACCCACTCAAGCGACGTTTCGTCAAACCACATCTCGCGGCGCCAATTCCGCATGGGCACAACAGTCAGGCGCGTGTTGAGTTTGAGCTGCTGCTGGAAGAGCCGCGCCAGCTCGCCCATCGTCAGTCCATGACGCAACGGCATCGGAAGCAACGCGAAACCATTCTGTGGACGTTCGTTCGTGGATTCCGATGCATTGGCCAGCGCCGAGTCGAGCATGGCGCCCTCGACACGCAAACCACTCAGCGGGTTGGGCCGATCGAGCACCACCACAGGCACACTGTTACGCGCGCCCGACTGCATCGCGTACAGCATGATGCCGACGTACGTCCACGTTCGAATCCCAATGTCCTGCAAATCGACCACCAGCACGTCGACGTCTTTTAGCAGACTATCTGGTGGCGCAATCGAGCTGCGCTGATAGAGCGAGTAGATGGTCAAGCCGGTTTTCAGATCCTTATCGTTCGCCACATTGGGCTTGTCGATCGTGCCCTGCGCTCCGTGCTCGGGAGCAAAGAGACGCACGAGCTTGACCCCGGCGCGTTGGGCACGAGGATCTGTGGCGAGCAAGTCGATCGACCGACGACCTTTTTCATCGATCCCCGTCTGATTCGTGATCAGCGCAACGCGCTTGCCCGCGATCAGCTTGATACTGTCATCGAGAAGGACGCTGATGCCGGGGCGGACTTTTCGACTGCCGCCGCGAAAGCCTCCACCATCGATACCATCATCGGGCCCCGGTCCACGTCCCTGCTGCTGTCCAGACGCGCAGGCGCCGGCCGCGACCAGCAGCACGAGAGTCGCCATCCGACGTCGCATCCGTACTCGGGCCATTGGTTCAGATCCCACGTGTGTGAGTAACGCCACCCATCCCTCCGATTGATGCCAATACGCCGCAATGGCGCACGGGTGCCTTGATCCGGCGAACACACCATGGACTGCATTCCCTACCCGGTCAATCCCTGTTACCATCGTGACGAACCTTCCCTTTCTCTTTTCGAAGCCATGACCGACGACACCCTCGCGCGTCCGCTGCCCAGCTCCGAGATCCAACGGCACGGAGCGCCTCCGCGCTCCCGTGCGGCCCGGACGAGACAGATCGCGATCATGATTGGCACGGTCTCATTCGCCGCCTGCGCGTGGCGCGCGCGTGGCGCGAAGCTCGGCGCGGGACCGCTCGACCCTGGCGTGCCGAAAGCGCGCGCAGCGGCGGTCCATGATTCGCTCGTAGCGGTGCTCACGCGCGCCGTCGCGGACGGTGCATTTCCGGGTGCGTACGCCGCCGTCGGTACGGTTAACGGATTGGTGGCCGAGTTTGGCGTGGGTCGCCTCGACGCGGACGACGCGACCAAGCCGAACGCCGAGACGCTCTGGGATCTCGCGTCGCTGACCAAAGTGATTGGCACGACATCGGCGATGATGCAGCTCGTGTCCCAAAAGAAAGTCGAACTGGATGCGCCCGTGGTGCGCTACCTCCCCGAGTGGAAAGCCGCCGGCGCGGATCGGATCACGGTGCGCCATCTACTTACGCACTCGGCCGGACTGCCCGCGTGGCGACCGCTCTACAAAGAGGCGATCTCACCGGAGGACGCGACGGCCAAACTGTTCGCGACGGCGCCCGATACCGTTCCCGGAGTGCGCTTTCTCTATAGTGACCTGGGCTTCATGCTGCTCGGCAAACTCGTCGAGCGCGTCAGCGGCGAGCCGCTCGCGCAGTTCGACACGGTGCACGTTTTTCGGCCGCTACGCATGATGGACACCCGGTATTTGCCCAAGAGCTCGGATCGGTCGCGCATTGCGCCAACGGAGATCGATCCGTGGCGTCAGCGTCACATCCGTGGCGAGGTCCACGACGAGAACGCGGCGATCATGGGCGGGGTGTCGGGTCACGCCGGACTTTTCTCGACTGGCCACGATCTCGCCCGCTTTGCGCGCATGTATCTCGGCTATGGTATGGTGGACGGCGTACGGATTGTGGACTCGGCGACGGTCGCGACCTTCACGCGCCTGCAGGATTCGACGGTGTCGCGCCGAGCGCTCGGCTGGGAAACCCCCACCGGTGGCAACTCGGCTGGTCACAAACTTTCCCCAGTCGCTTTTGGCCACACCGGCTTCACCGGGACCTCGATCTGGATGGACCCTAAACAAGGGTTCTTCGTGCTGCTGCTGACCAATCGGGTGAACCCGACGCGGCAGAATTTGAAGATTACCGGGGTACGAGTAGGGGTGGCTGATGCCGTCGCGGAGGCCATGCGTCGTTAGAACGTCGAGGCGCCCCAGCGCAGACCGGTCCCGACGCGTAGGTTCACTAGGGGGAACGGAGGGTCTGTCAGGGAAAGTCCGTTGATCCCGACCAATCCTCTCGCTATTCTGTTCAGAGATGGTCGCGACCCGCTGGCCAGGTCGCCGCGAATGCGGCGCGGGCGGGCGAGCGCACTAACCGGTCGGCAGGCGCCGATCACTCGGAGAGAAGCACATGAGCACGATGCAGCAGCCTGATGTGATGGTGGTTATCACGCCGGTCGCCGCCGCCGAAGTCCGCAAGTTCATGGAAGCCGAAGGCGTGACCGCTGAACAAGGTGGTCTCCGCGTCTCCGTGATGCCGGGTGGCTGCAGCGGCTTCAAATACGGCCTTGTGATCGAAGACAAGGGCGCGGAAGACGACACGATCCTCGACAACGACGGCTTCAAAGTGTTCGTCGATCCGTTCTCGGCGCAGTATCTCTCGGGCACCACGATCGACTACGTCTCGTCGATGCAGGGCTCGGGCTTCACGTTCAAGAATCCGAACTCGACGGGCGGCTGCGGCTGCGGCAGTTCGTTCTCGGCGTAAGTGTGATGCGAACGCAGCGCTGAGCGTGCGTTTGGCTCAGTAGTTTGCGATTCGCCACGGAAGTAAAAAATCTCAGGCCCGCGCACTCGTCGAGTTGCGCGGGCCTGTGCACATTCCGTGCATGAATTCTCATCCATTCGCGCACGGCGGCGCCAACAGTGCGTCGCGCGAGCGCATCTCGACTGTAGTCGTAGACACCCACGACGACCTCGCCCGTGTCGTCGCGGCGCGCATTGCCGCGCTCATTCGATCCCGCGCCGCTGAAGGACGACCGCTCGTGCTCGGCCTCGCCACGGGTTCCACTCCCATCGGCGTGTATCGCGAGCTGATTCGTCTGCACCGCGAGGACGGCCTCAGTTTCCGCGGCGTCGTTTCGTTCAATCTCGACGAGTACTATCCGATGGCGCCGGACAGTATTCACTCGTATCACCGCTTCATGTGGGAGAATTTGTTCTCGCACGTCGATATCGACGCGAAGAACGTGCACATCCCCGAAGGTACCTGGTCGCGATCTGAGCTCGACGCGAAATGCCGCGCGTATGAAGACGCGATCGTCGCCGCGGGCGGGATCGATTTTCAGCTGCTCGGCATCGGCAAGACGGGCCATATCGGCTTCAACGAGCCGGGCTCGGGGGAGAACAGCCGCACGCGCCTGATTCATCTGGACAGCATTACCCGACGCGATGCCGCCGCCGACTTCTTCGGCGAAGACAACGTGCCGCGCGAAGCGATCACGATGGGTATCGCGACGATTCTCGGCGCGCGCGAGATCGCCATTCTCGCGACGGGCGAGCACAAGGCCGGCGTGGTGAGACGCGCAGTGGAGGGCGAAATCGACCGCGCCGTCGCCGCGACCTTTTTGCAGCGGCATCCGCACACGACGTTCTACCTCGATGAAGCCGCCGCTGCAGACCTAACGCGGATCGCGACGCCATGGCTGGTGGACGAAATCGAGTGGAACGACGCGCTCGAACTGCGCGCCGTGACGTGGCTCTCGCGCCAGCTTCGCAAGGCGATCCTCAAGCTGACGGAGCACGACTACGCCGAACACAATCTGTCGTCGCTGGTGGCGCGGCACGGTTCGCCGGGCGCGGTCAATGGTCTCGTGTTCAACGCGCTTGGCGCGAAAATTCGCGGGAAGAGCAAGCTCCCCCGCGAGCAGAGAGTGATCTGTTTCTCGCCACATCCCGACGACGACGTCATTTCCATGGGCGGCATTCTCCGCAAGTTCGTGGAGAATCAGAATCAGATGACGGTGGCGTACATGACCAGCGGCAACATCGCCGTGTTCGATCACGATGTGCGGCGGTATATGGATTTTCTGGAGCGGCTCGACCGTGAACGAGTCGGCGACGTCGCCGCGGCGCACGCGCTGGCCGACAAAGTGCGCGCCTTTCTTCGCAACAAGAAGCCGGGTGAAGTTGACATCCCGGAAGTGCAAGACATCAAGCGACTCATTCGCGAATCGGAAGCGGTGAGTGGCATTGAAGTGATGGGGCTATCGCGGGCGAACGCGCGCTTCCTCAATCTGCCGTTCTATCAAACGGGGAAAGTGCGCAAGGATCCTATCGGTCCGGCCGATGTGGAGATTGTCGCCAATCTGCTCCGTGAGCTGACGCCAGATATCATCTTCGTGGCTGGCGACTTGTCCGATCCGCACGGCACGCACCGGATGTGCAAGGAAGCGATCGATGCGGCCGTTGAGCAGGTGTATGGCGGTGCGAAGACGACCGCTGCGCGTCCGCGGATCTGGCTCTACCGCGGTGCGTGGCAGGAATGGCCGGTGACCGAAGCGACGGTGCTTTGTCCGATGTCGCAGGAAGAGCTGACGCTCAAGATTCAGGCGATCTTCAAGCACCAGTCACAGAAGGACTCGATGCCCTTCCCCGGTCAGGACGAACGCGAATTCTGGCAGCGCGTGGAGCAGCGCAACAAATCGACGTCGGCCGAACTCGATCAACTCGGACTCGCGGAGTACTTCGCCATGGAGGCGTATGTCATCGTGTAATGCGAACGCGAACGCGACGCGTTCGCTGCGCCCGGTGACATCATGAGCGGACGGTTCGATCTGCTCGATCTGATCGTGCTGCTGGCGTATTTGACCGGCACGACCGCGCTCGGCATGTGGATTGGGCGCGAACAACGTTCGGCCAACGACTACTTCGTGGCGGAGCGCGCGATTCCGTGGTGGGCGGTACTCTTCTCGATTGTGGCCAGCGAAACGTCGGCGTTGACGTTCATCAGCATCCCGGGACTAGCGTACACGGGGAATCTCGGATTCCTCGAAGTCGTGTTGGGATACGTGGTTGGTCGCATCGCAATCGCCTACACGCTCCTGCCTCGCTATTTCCAGGGAAATCTGGTCACAGCGTACGCCCTGTTGGAAACGCGCTTCGGACTCGGCGCACGTCGCTTCACGTCGATCGTGTTCATGGTAACGCGAGCGATGGCCGACGCGGTGCGCGTGTTCGCGACGGCCATTCCGGTTGCACTGATCATTGGCCCGGTGTTGCCACAGCAGTACGCGATGCCGGGCGCGATCGTCGTGCTCGGTGTGCTGACTGTGATTTACACGTATCGCGGTGGCATGAAAGCGGTCGTCTGGACGGAGCTGCTGCAGGCCAGCATTTATCTGATCGGCGGCATTTCGGCGCTCGTGCTGATCGGTCAGTCGGTCGACGGCGGTTGGGGTGCGATTCTGGACAAGGCCGGATCGGCGGGCAAGCTGCAGGTCATCGACTGGTACACTGGATTCGATCGTCCGCACACGATGTTCGCCGGTGTGATCGGCGGCGCGTTTCTGTCGATGGCGTCGCACGGTGCCGATCAGATCATCGTGCAGCGACTGCTCTCCAGTCGCTCGCTGAAACAAGCGCAGGTGGCGATCATCGGCAGCGGTTTCGCCGTCCTCGCGCAAATGACGCTGTTCCTGATGGTGGGCATGGGATTGTGGGTACTCTTCGACGGCCGCGCGTTTCCGGCCGCCGATCAGATATTCCCCACGTACATCATCGAGCATATGCCGCACGGCCTCATTGGCCTGATCGTCGCGGCCATCATTGCCGCGACGATGAGCACGCACTCGGGAGCTATCAACGCGCTTGCCGCCGCGTCGACGCACGACATCTATCTGCCGTTCACGAAGCGAGCGCCGAATGACGCGCGCACGTTAAAGGTGGGCAAGATGTTCGCGCTGTTTTGGGGTGTCGCCCTGACCGCTGGCGCGTTGATGTTCAAGGAGAACGGCACGCCGGTGGTGGTGATCGCGCTTTCGATCGCGTCGTTCACCCAGGGCGGCCTGTTGGGCGGTTTCTTCCTCGGTATGTTCTGGTCGCGGGCCAATCAACGTGATGCCATCGCTGGCATGAGCGTCGGGATCGGCTGCATGGCGTTTATCGTCTTCGCGAAGCAGATCGTGGCGGCGTGGCCGCAGACCGCCAGCACGTTGGGGGGCGTGGCGACGATTGCGTGGCCCTGGTACGTGTTGATCGGTCTCTCGATTACGTTCGTGACCGGGATGTTGTTGTCGTTTACCCATGCGGCGCCCACGGCGCCGAGCACTGCTGCGGAGAAACGTGCATGAGCGCAGGACCACTTGATCCGACTCCCCTCGTTGTTGGCGTAGACGGCGGCGGTACACGCACGCGCGTGCTGCTGGCCGACGCGCACGGCACGGAGCTCGCGCGAATCGAGGGCCCCGCGACGGCGCTGAGCGCGAGCACCGAATCGGTCGCGGCCGACATCATCAAGGCGCTCATTGGCGAAGCGCTGCAAAAGGCCGAGCGTACCGAGACCCGGCCGGCGGTCTGCGTGGTTGGTGTCGCGGGCGCTGGTCAGGAGCGGGCCGCGCAGGCCCTGTGGTCGGCGTTGGCCTCTCGTCGCGTGGCGGACGATGTCTCCGTGCAGGCGGATGCGACGGTCGCCCTCGATGACGCGTTCGGTGATGCGGCTGGTGTGCTCCTGATTGCGGGCACGGGATCCGTTGCCTATTCGCGCGCGCCGGATGGACGCCTTGAGCGCTGCGGCGGCTGGGGACCTTTCGTGGGCGATGAAGGGAGTGCCGCGTGGCTTGGGCGACGCGCGCTCAGCGTGGTGACCGCGTCGCATGACGGTCGCGAGCCCGAGACGGCACTCACCGGCGCGATGCTGACCGCGCTCGAGCTCGAAGCGATCGAAGATCTCATTCCGTGGGCGCTCGATGCGACGCCAGCGAAACTCGCCACGCTGGTACCTGTGGTGGCACAGGTGGCATCTACCGGTGATTTGCGCGCAAACGCGCTGATCAGTTTGTGTGTGGAAGAACTCGTGCTGCACGTGCGCACGTTGACGCGTCGTTGCTTTGTTGACGAGCGCGCATCGGTGCCGGTCGCGCTCGCGGGCGGCATGATGGCCAAAGGTTCGCTGGTGCGCAAACGCCTTGAGCAGCGACTCAAGAGCGCGGTACCAGGTGCCGCCGTGCGCGCTGAAGAGGTTGATGCCGCGCGCGGCGCGGTGCGACGGGCGCGGAGATTGCTTGGCGTTGAGGTGTGATCGGCCGAACTGCGTTTAGGTGATCGGTTGTCGGTCTGGGTTGTCGGTGATCGGCATACTCC
>CBHTUR010000067.1:0-9646 GCA_966096095.1 uncultured Gemmatimonadaceae bacterium
CGCCGCGCGCTGAAGGCTGCGCAAACAACTGCTTCTCCGGCGCCTCATCAATCCGCCGTGGCTCCGCTGGCGCGACGGCGCCGCGCGCGGCCATCGGCGTGAGCCACGACGATAACCACCAGCGGTACTTGGCGTCTTGATGTAGCGCGAGAAAGCGCGGACCGGCGCCGGTCATCGCCGACGCGGTGAACGGCAACATGGCGCTCTGGATGTACGCGCCGTGCTCATTGTAGTAGTCGATGACGCGGCCCTTGCGATCGGACTCGACGCCGACCAGCACGACGTAGCCGCCGTCGACGATCGCCGCATCCACAATGAATGGCTGCGTCATCGATGCCGGAGCGCCCGTGCTCGCGCTATCGATAGCGCGCGGTGCCACGGCGCCTGGCAGGCGCAGCGGTACGACCTGCAGTGGATCGGGCTGCGCTGACGTCGTCTTCTCGCGCGCGCTCACCACAAACACCTCACGCTCGGCGATGAGCAAACAGTGCCACGCATCGCCGTTACCAAAGCGCAATCGCGTGCCCGCAATGCGGTCCATGCGATGCCGCGCAATGAGTGCGTCGTCTTTCGCACTCCCCGTGAGATTGAACGCCTCAAGCGTGCGCGACGACCCGAACTGCCGCACGTGCACCAGCGTGCCCGGTGACATGGTGCAGATGCGTCCGCTCCCGCCACGCAACAGCGGAAACTCGCGACGAAACATGAAGCCGCCAATCGTTTCCCGCACAAGCGTGCTGGTCGCACTGTCCAGTACATCGACTTCGCCATTGCTCGTGACGCGCGAGAGCTCCGTGGGCACCCGAATATCCCGCGGCACCTCCGCATTGAGCACCGCATCGACATGCGCCGGGCGCGACGACAATAACAGGCCGTGTCGATTGAGCTCGAACTGCGAAATGCGTGTCGGCGACGACTGCAGCAAGGCGACCGTCGCACGACTCGCACGAAACACGAGTGGCACCATCGTACTGTCGACATCCGGCGTAATATCGGCGCGCCATTCTTCGCGCTTCGCCGGATACACCGTGCGCGCGGCCATCGCGGCGCGCATGCCCGCCGGAGTATCGCCCGCGGTGTCGAGCTGCTTCTCGGGTGTGTCTCTCGAGGCCGAACACGCCACCGACATCAGCACCGCGCACAACGTGGCAAGCTGCGCCAATTCACGTCGCACGGCTACTTGCTGCAGACGTTCCACCGCACCACGGTTTCGTCGTTGCATCGGTACGCGCAGAAACCGCAACTCGTGCCGGCAAAGTTGGTGCACGCACCATAGCCCGGTACGCGCGCAAAGCGCGGACAATCGCCACGCGATTGGGATTGCGACTGGGACGAGGACGAAACGAGTGCCGTGAGCAGCGCGAGCGCGGCGAAGCAGAGACGTTTGCGCAGCGTGGGGACGCGAGTCGGGTCGATGGTCATGCAGGTCTCGGTGAGTGATGAGACACCAAATGTGGCCGTGGGCGAGTCTACCGGTAATCCCCCCACCTCTTCCGCAACGACAGGCGCGGAGCGCAAAATCCCGCATGCCCAAAGTCACCGATCGCAAAGCCCTCTGGCTCCGCCTCCGCGGCTATCAGTTCGACGACGTCGTCCCCAAGCATCTGTCGGACCACGTGCGCGCGCTCTTCGGACACAACGATGCGTCGACCCAAGCGTTTGCCAGCAAGATCGCGCGCAAACATCGCTGGACGCACCGATTCGCGATGCGCGCGGTGAACGAATACCGGAAGTACGTCTACCTCGGGGTCACCGGCGATGAGATGGTGACGCCTTCCAAAGTCATCGACACGGTCTGGCACGAACATCTGTTGTTCACGCGTGCGTACCGGGAGTTTTGCGCTACCGTGGTACAGCAGGACTTCGACCACCATCCGGAACTCGTGCCGGTCGATGCACAAACAGCGGTGTTTGAACGCCAGTATGAGGAGACGCTCAAGCGCTACTACCAGGAATTTCACGTCATGCCGCCCGCAGATATCTGGGGCACGACAAAATTCAGTCCCGATCGACGCTCGGCGCCGTACGCGCTCTGGACAGCGTCGGACAGCGGGGGCGGCGACATGCCCCTCTATGCCATGTTTGATAGTAGCGACGGCTCAAGCTCGCACGCCGATATGGCGGAATTCAGCTTCGGCGGCGGTGGTGGATTCTCAGGCGGTGGAGGCGGATCCGATTGGGGCGGCGACGACAACAGCGACAGCGATTCCGGGAGTGGCGACAGCAGTGGAGGAGATAGTGGTGGCGGCGACGGCGGTGGGTCCGGCTGCTCCTCAGGTTGCGGCGGGGGCGGCGACTGAAGGCATCGCGCGAAATACCGCCTCGTCTGCCACCGCGGTCATGCTGTAGGTGAGACGAATGTCGAGATCCTCGCGAACGCTTGCCGCCATCGCGTCGTCGAAAATGCGCAGCACCAGACGCAAGTGCGGCTCGAACGTGCGCGCGTTGAGACCGATCTCGAGATTCGTAAAATCGTTGTTCACCACGGAATAGAGCGCCTTCGCGCGACGCGCGCCCACCTCGAGCAGCACACGAGGCAACCGCGCGTCGCCGATGTAGACATCCGCTCCCCGCGCACGAAAGTGCGCAATCGTTGACACATCGGCGTTGCGTTCCACAATGAGCACGCGCTCGCCGCGTTGCAGCAATCCATCGGCGATGAAGAACCCGAGTCGGCCCAATCCGCACACAATCACGTGATCACTGTGCGTGTACGTACGCTGGCCCAGCGCCAACTGCTCCCGCCGCTTGAGCAGGCGATCGACCGTGAGTGAGAAGATGGTCCAGATGAAACACGTCGATCCGAGAATGAGCAGAATGCCCACCAGCTTGCTGACCGTGCTGGCGCTGGCAAGGCTGATGTCGCCGTAGCCTACGGTCGCGACCGTGACGGTCACGAAATAGAACGCATCGATCCACGACAGCGATTGCGCGAGATGGAAGTACGCCGTGGCGAGAGCAACCATCAGCACGAAGGCCGCACTGAGTCGCGTAATGAGCGGATCTCGCGTCGCGTGCGTCGGCGCTTCGGTGATGGATACCGGCGCGTACATGAGGGTGCGCGTCAGACTGGCGTCGAGCGCTTCGATAAAGACGGGGGCCGCGATCTTTGCCGGATTGACGACCCGCACATTCGGATTCGCCGCCTGCAGGTGCGGCGAGATGTTTTCGTTGAATAGCGACAGCACCACGGGCATGGCCTGATCGATACTGAGCAGGGCTAGCAGGAACTCGAGATTCACCTCGTCGCGATCGTCCACCAAATACGCCGAGGTGACCCCTGTCATGTCCGTCGCACGCAACCGTCGGACTTTAGCGTCGAACGTTGGTGCGCCGGGGTGCTCGCCGTGCAGATCGTCCGGGACGGGAACGACGACTTCGCATCCGCTAGCCAGAATCAGCGAACGGATGCGATACGCGAGATGGCCCTGACCAACGAGAATGACGCGAGAGTGAGACATAGCGCATGCAAGCGGCGGGGGGCGTCGCGCCTTGAGGACGCGGGGACAGACGCCAACCTACCGTTGCGTCGGGGACAGCGCGATGCCGCGGTGCCACATGTCCCGGCGGACCTCGAAAGGGAGCGCGAAAAATGAGTGCCGAATCTTGTGCCCCGGAGTTACCATAGCGCCCATGGCAAACGCATCCTCGGGGTCCGCGACCCCACGCGAGCTCACCCTGCGCGGTCTCGTGCTCGGCGCGCTCCTCACCACGGTCTTTACCGCCGCCAACGTCTACCTGGGCCTCAAGGTCGGGCTCACGTTCGCGTCGTCGATTCCGGCCGCGGTGATCTCGATGGCGATTCTGAGCGCCGTCAAAGATTCGTCGATCCTCGAAAACAACATTGTGCAAACCGTCGCGTCGGCGGCGGGCACGTTGTCGTCGATTATCTTCGTGCTGCCGGGACTCGTCATCATCGGCTGGTGGACGGGCTTTCCATTCTGGCAATCGTTTCTCGTGTGCGTCGCTGGTGGTGTGCTCGGCGTGTTGTTCACCATTCCGCTCCGACGCGCGCTGGTGACGAACAGCGACTTGCCCTATCCCGAAGGTGTCGCGGCCGCCGAAGTACTGAAGGTCGGCTCGAGCGCACGCGGCGAGACCGTCACCGATGCGACGGAATCACGCGAAGGACTCATGGCGGTGATCTACGGCACGGCCGCATCGGCGGGACTCGCGATCGTCGGCGCTACACGCGCCGCCGCGACTGAAATCAGCGGCGTCTTTTCACTCGGCGCGAGCGCGGCAAGCGGGTACAGCATTGCATGGTCGCTCGCGCTCTTCGGTGCCGGGCAACTCGTCGGACTCGCCGTCGGTATGGCGATGTTCGTCGGATTGCTCATCGCGTGGGTCGTGGCGGTGCCGATTCTCACGTCGATGCATCCGGCGGCCGATGCCGCGTCGCTCACTTCGAACACGATGACCATCTGGCGCACGCAAGTGCGCTTCATCGGCGCCGGAGCCATCGGCGTCTCGGCCATCTATACGCTGGCGACGCTCGCGAAACCTGTCGTGGCGGGACTCGTGAGCACGCTGCGCTCGTCGCAAGCGGTCGCGACGGGTGATGAGACCGATCGCGACATCGCGCCCTCGTGGATCATCGGTATCGCCGTCGTGTGCATGGCCATCACCGCATGGCTCGCGTGGAGCTTTGCAAGTCAGACGGCGCTCAAGGATCACGCACTCGTACTGACGCTCGTGGCGACGCCGTTCGTGTTCATCGTTGGCTTCCTGATTGCGGGTGTCGCGGGCTTCATGGCGGGCCTCATCGGCGCGTCCAACAGTCCGATTTCGGGCATCGGCATTCTCGGCATCGTATCGTGCGCGACTGTTGTGGCGTTCGTGGTGCCGCCTACGCCGGAGAATCGTTCGGTACTGGTTGCGTTCGCGCTTTTCGTGACGGCTATCATCTTTGCCTGCGCGACGATCTCCAACGACAACCTGCAGGATCTCAAGACGGGTCAACTCGTTGGCGCTTCGCCGATGCGTCAGCAGATCGCACTCATCGTTGGCGTTGCCGCAGGTGCGGCGGTGATTCCCAGCGTGCTCAACTTGCTTGCCAAGGCATATGGATTTGCCGGCGCGCCGAACGTCGGCGTGCTGTCGCAAAACCCGCTGCCCGCGCCGCAAGCGACGCTCATCTCGGCGCTCGCGCAGGGCGTGATCGGTGGCAATCTCGATTGGAAGATGATCGGCATCGGCGGCGTTGTGGGCGTCGTGCTCATTCTCACCAACGCGATTCTCAAGGCGACCAAGAAGGGCAGTCTTCCCGCGCTTGCGGTCGGTATCGGTATCTATTTGCCGATGTCGGCCACGTTCGCGGTGGTCATCGGCGCGATCGTCGGCACGTGGTACAACAAGCGCGCCGAGAAGGCCAAGAATCCGGCGCGCGCGGAGCGGCTTGGTACGCTCGTGGCGTCGGGGCTCATCGTTGGTGAAAGTCTCTTCGGCGTGCTCAATGCGGGACTCATCGTCGGGCTTTCAAGCGACGCGCCGATCGCGCTCGTGCCGGAAGACTTCGCCGCGGCCAAGCCGCTCGGCCTCGTCGCGTTTCTCGCGCTGGTCGTGTTGCTCTACCGGTGGATGCTGAACAAGACCGCCGAGGCGTCGCGCACGTCGTAATGAGCGGCCACATGCTTTCGCTCACGGTTTCGCATGATATGCCGTTCACGCCCGACGTGTTGTACGGCGCGTGGACGGCAGGGTGGGGCTCGTGGTTCGCCGAGTCGGATTCGGTGCGAGTGCGAGTTGCCGAGGGCGAGCCGTTCTACTTCGAAGTCGAGCAACGGTTCACCGACGGCACGCCAGCCAAGCGTCATCCGCACTACGGGCGCTTTCTTACACTCGTACCGCGCGAGCGGGTGTCGTTCACGTGGTTTACGGGTGGTACGGGCGGCAGTCCCACGACGGTCACGGTCTCGCTCTCGCCGAGTGCGCGCGGAACGCTCGTGACGCTCGTGCACGAAGGCTTCGGATCTGATGCAGCGCGCGATGCGCACGCGGGCGCGTGGCCGCATGTGCTGGCGCAGTAGGAGACGAAGCTGGCGGCGATGAGCGATGCCGATCGTACGTCGCTCGCGATGGTACCGGGGCTCTCCGGCTTTCCGGTGAATCGCTCGGTGCCGGATGCGACGTTCATTCCGGTGCGCAGCTATCCCGATCTCGAGGCGGCCGTGCATTGGCTGCATGATGTGCTCGGGTGCGAAGTTCGCATGCGCATTCCCGGACATCGCGTGCAGATGACACTCGGCAACGGCGCCGTCGTCGCGCGCGAGTGGGATGCGGCCGCCAATCCCGCGAGTGGCGGGCGTCCCCCAGCAACACTGATGGTGCGCGTGCGCGATATCGATGCGACGTACGCGCGCGCGTTGGCGCATGGTGCAACGAGCATAGCGCCGCCCGAGACGCATCCGTTTGGTGAACGACAGGCGCAGATCCGCGATCCGGCTGGGCATGCGTGGTCACTCACGCAGACCGTCGCGGATGTGGATCCGGCGTCTTGGGGTGGAGAGCTTGCAACGTGACGTGAGGTCAACAGCTTGCCGCGGATTACGCGGATTTGAGCGGATCTGGCGATTTGCACGACGAACGGCGGCTTGATCCCGACAGCACATTCAAAAAAATCTTGGATCTTCCGTGACCAAGTCGCCGCTCGTCGTCCACACGGCTGGATCCGCTCAATCCGCGTAATCCGCGGCAAGCAGTTTGCTGTTCTTAGCTACACCAAAAGCATCCGGAGCCCAAGTGAACACCCGCCGAGAATTTCTCATCAAAGCCCCTATCGCTCTCGCTGGTGTTGCGGCTGCGTGCAGCGGCAACGATCAATCCGCGGCTTCATCGAGCAGCGCGGGCACGCCGTCAACGCCCGGTGCGCCGGTGGCGTTTGGCACCGCGCCAACGGTGGGTCCGCCGGTGAGTGCAAGCGACTTCGTATCGGCCGAGAAGCTCATGCAAGTGAGCAACAGCGACGCCGAGCGTGCGATGATGGCCGAGAGCTGGGGTCGCACGCTGTCGTCGACGATGGAGCGTCGCACGGGACCGCGCAAAGTGGCGTTGCCCGATGATCTCTCGCCAGCCACGGTGTGGAATCCGAGTGCGGCGGTTGGATTCACGCCACCTACTACCGATCGATTCGTGCGTGTGTCGTCCGAGGTTGGCCCGCTGCCAACGAACGACGACGACATCGCATTTGCGGCGGTGGCGTGGTTGTCGCGGTGGATCGAGCGCAAGCAACTCACGTCGACGCGCCTGACGCAGATCTATCTCGATCGCATCGCGAAGTATGACAGCAAGACGCGTTGCATCATCACGCTCACCCGCGAGCGTGCCCTTCAACGCGCGGCCGCGGCTGACAAGGAAATTGCGGCCGGCAAGTATCGCGGGCCGCTGCACGGAATTCCATTCGGTGTGAAGGATCTGCTCGACACCGCCGGTATTGCGACGACGTACGGCGCGGAGCCATTCAAAGATCGCGTGCCGACGAAGGACAGTGCGGTAGTGAAGCGTCTCGAGGATGCGGGCGCGATTCTCATTGCCAAGTTGAGCCTGGGCGCACTCGCGCTCAACGACATCTGGTTTGGCGGTCAGACGATGAACCCGTGGCTGCTCGAAGAAGGCGCGTCGGGTTCGAGCGCTGGTCCAGGTGCGGCGACGGCGGCCGGCTTTGTCGCCTTTTCGATTGGCAGCGAAACAGGCGGCAGCATTGTGGCGCCGAGTATGCGATGCGGTGTGACAGGTTTGCGGCCGACGTTCGGTCGTGTGCCGCGCACTGGTGCGATGACGTTGTGCTGGAGTTTGGACAAGCTGGGTCCAATGACGCGCTACGTCGAAGACGCGATGCTCGTGCTGCACGCCATCAGCGGGCCCGACGCGGGTGACGTTTCGAGTGTGCCAAGCCATCTGGACTATGACGCCGCAGCGAGCATCAAGGGACTCAAGGTTGGCGTGTTTCCGACGTGGATGAAGGAAGCGCCGGCAACGGATGTCGATCGCGCCTCGGTGGAGACGCTCAAGAAGCTCGGGCTTACCACAGTCGATCTCGCGTGGCCCGACATTCCTCACAGCGCACTGATGACGGTGCTGTTCAGCGAAGCGGCCGCGTCGTTCGAAGAGCTGACGACATCAGGCAAAGTGCGCACGCTCAAGTCGCAGGTGCCCGACGCGTGGCCCAATCTCTTTCGTATGTCACGCTTTCTGTCGGCGGTCGACTTCGTACAAGGCGATCGCATGCGGCGGCGCTTCGCGCACGAGCTGGCGGCGATGTTCGACAAGGTCGACATCATGCTCGTGCCATCGCTGCGCGACGAGATGCTCACGGTCACGAACTTCACGGGCCATCCGTCGCTCACGTTGCGCACGGGCTTCGTGAACGTCAGCGAAGCCCGCAGCGACTGGGCGCCCGACCCCAAGAATCCGCTGCCCAAGTTCGATCCACCGCGTCGTGTGCCGCACGGCGTAACGCTCATCGGTCGCTTGTTCGACGAAGGCACCATCGTGCGTGTCGGTCTCGCGCTCGAGAAAGCCGCCGACGTTGCTAAGGAGCGGCCGTCGGGGTTCTAGCCCGACGCGACTGGCCTCGGCTCAGTCCGGTCGGACTGCTTACCACGGATTTGGCGGATTGAACCGATCAACACGGATCGGTCGTACCGCATTCACGAGTGCGTCGAGTTAATCGAACAAATCAATAAACGAACGGAGACGCGGCATCGCACCGCCGCCCATCTCCCGCGCGGAGCAATCCGTGTTCCTCCGTCAAATCCGTTCAATCCGTGGTATGCAGTCCCGTCGGCCTGCCGCGATGCCCGCTCAGCCGGCGCCACGGCAGTCCGATCGGACTGCTTACCACGGATTTGGCGGATCGAACCGATGAACGCTGATCAGTCGTACCGCATGCACGAGTGCGTCGCGTAACACCGAACAAATCAAAAAATGAATGTCTTGCAGCATCACACCGCCGATTGTCGTACACACGGAGCAATCCGTGTTCCTCCGTCAAATCCGTACAATCCGTGGTATGCAGTCCCACAGGACTGCCGCGAAGCCCGCCCAAGGCGTCGACGTCAGGCGCGTGCGCGCGCCGCGAGCTCCGCACTCAACCGGAGCGCCGTCGGCGTCGTGGCAAGCCCACCAAGGGCCGTGCAACGATGCTCGCGTGGCATGCGCTCGGCGACGCTCTTGGCCGCCGCGACCACTTCGTCGAACGGGATCATCGCGTTGTAGCCAGCCAGGGCCATGTTCGCGCACGAGATCGCATTACTCGCCGCCATGACGTTCTTCCCGAGGCACGGAATCTCGACGCGTGCCGCGACCGGATCGCAGATAAGCCCGAGCATACTCTGCAACGCCATCGACGCTGCGCCCGTCGCTTGCGTCAGCGTGCCGCCGGCAAGCGTGACCAGTGCTGCCGCCGCCATCGCTGCGGCCGCGCCGCCTTCTGCCTGACAGCCACCGACTTCCGCCGCGAACGTCCACGGTCCCGTGATGAACACACCAATCAGCCCGGCCGCCAGCATCGCGCGGGCCATCGCGTCTTCGTCGAGTGACATCTCTTCCGCGACCGCGATGCACGCCGCCGGGAGCGCCGCGCACGCGCCTGCCGTTGGTGCGGCCACGATCACGCCCATCGCACTCTTCACTTCCATCAACGCGG
>CBHTUR010000068.1:0-9534 GCA_966096095.1 uncultured Gemmatimonadaceae bacterium
TCCGGCGGCAACCCGAACTCCACGCCGAACGCGTAGCGACGCACTAACTTTCCTGAATGTCTACGACTTTCAGGAATTTCATCGGCGGCCAATGGGTCGCGCCCGCCTCCGGCGCCTACTTCGAAAATCGCAATCCGGCTGATCATCAAGATCTGATTGGACAATTTCCCGCGTCTGGTGTTGAAGACGTGGAAGCGGCGGTTGCTTCGGCGCGTCGAGGCTTTGAACGGTGGAAGCGCACGCCCGCGCCGGCGCGCGGTGATGTGTTGCGACGGGTGGGCGATTTGCTGGCCGCGCGCAAAGAAGAGATCGCGAATCTCATGACGCGCGAAATGGGCAAGCCGCTGGCTGAGACGCGGGGCGACGTGCAGGAGGGTATCGATACTGCGTACTACGCCGCGACTGAAGGTCGGCGCTTATTCGGACACACGGTGCCCAGTGAATTGGCGAACAAGTGGGCGATGAGCATGCGTCGCCCGATCGGAATCTGCGGGCTCATTACTCCGTTCAACTTTCCGTTGGCGATTCCGACCTGGAAGGCATTTCCAGCACTGTTGTGCGGCAATGCGGTCATCCTCAAGCCGGCCGAGGACGTGCCGCACACGGCGACTGTGCTCGTCGAGATTCTCCTTGAGGCGGGACTGCCGCCGGAAGTGATTCAGCTCGTGCACGGCATGGGTGAAGTTGTGGGCAAGGCCATCGTCGAGCATCCGCTCGTGCCGGTCATCTCGTTCACAGGATCGACGGAGACGGGTCGTCTAGTCGGCGAGACGTGCGGGCGCATGCACAAGCGGTTGTCGCTCGAGATGGGCGGAAAGAACGCGCAAATCGTACTCGACGACGCGAACCTCGATCTCGCCCTCGACGGCGTCTTGTGGGGTGCCTTTGGCACGACGGGTCAGCGATGCACGGCGACCAGCCGTCTCATTCTACAGGCTGGCATTCACGATGCGTTCGTTGAGCGCCTCGCCGAGCGCGCGACCGCGCTGCGCTTGGGGGACGGGCGAGCGACAGGCACCGATGTGGGGCCGTTGGTCAATGCGGCGGCGCGCGAGAAGGTTGAACGCTATATCGAGGTGGGGCGCGAGCAGGGGGCGACGCTCGTTTGCGGTGGCGCGCGTGCAGCGGGCGGTGCGCTGGACAACGGTTTCTTTTTTCAGCCGACGATCTTTGCGGGCGTCACGGCGCAGTCGCGTCTTGAGCAGGAAGAAATATTTGGACCGGTGCTTTCGGTGATCAGAGTGGCCTCGGTCGACGAGGCCTTTACGGTCAACAATGACGTTCGCTACGGACTGTCGTCCTCGGTCTATACATCGAACGTGAATGTCGCATTCCGGGCGCTGCAGGAACTCGACAACGGCATCACCTACGTGAACGCGCCGACCATTGGCGCGGAAGCCCATTTGCCGTTTGGCGGTGTCAAAGAAACGGGCAACGGTCACCGCGAAGGCGGTTGGGAAGTCTACGAGTTCTATTCGGAAACCAAGGTAGGGTACGTGGACTACTCGGGTGCGTTACAACGCGCGCAGATCGACAATTACTAGTTCATCCACCGCCGCTCCCCACGTGATCGATCTGTGACTGGACCAAAAGAGCCACCCAATCTGAACGAGCTCAAGGCGAACGCACTGCGGGCGGCCAATGGCCGTACGCTTGCGCCGCGCACGCTCCGCTGGACGTGGCTCTGGGAGTG
Source organism: uncultured Gemmatimonadaceae bacterium (assembly GCA_966096095.1). Lineage (GTDB taxonomy): Bacteria > Gemmatimonadota > Gemmatimonadetes > Gemmatimonadales > Gemmatimonadaceae > Gemmatimonas. The sequence continues at coordinate 1,694 of CBHTUR010000068.1, forward strand.
GGCGAAGGTCTTTCCGGCCGCAGTGCTGCTGTTTCTGGTGCTCCGCACGTTTCTGGTGGAGGCGTACAAGATTCCGTCGAGCAGCATGGAGCGCACGCTGCTGGTGGGCGACTTCCTGCTGGTCAACAAGCTGCTCTACGGCGCCGAGATCCCGTTCACCGGTAAGCGTCTGCCCGCGATTCGGTCACCGCGGGTCGGCGACGTGATTGTCTTTCAGTATCCGGTCGATCCGAGCAAGAACTTTGTAAAGCGACTGGTCGGCTTGCCCGGCGATACCCTGGCGATGCGCGATGGCGCGCTGATTCACAACGGGACCTCCCTCGATGAGCGGTACGTTGTGCACACCGAGCCGGGTGTCGACCCGACAACCGATGAGTTTCGCTGGCAGCGAGGCCACTTGGTGAACACCGCCGTTGCGGCCACCGACGGCTACATGCCCTCGCGCAACAACTGGGGGCCGTTGGTGGTGCCGCCGCATCACTTCTTCGTCTTGGGCGACAATCGCGATAACTCGCTCGACAGCCGCTATTGGGGCTTCGTTTCGGACACGTTGCTGCGCGGTACGCCGTTGTTCGTCTATTACAGCTTTACGCCCGACTCCGCAACGGCCGTGCCATGGCTGACGCATATTCGCTGGTCGCGCATCGGAACTTCGATCCGTTAATCGTGGTGGGGATGCGTTGACGTTCGGCCATCGCCAGTTCACAGTTAATGTGCCGTCCGCGCGCCGACGGTTCGTAGCGCTTTCTCATCGCTCGCACTCCCGCCTCACCGAGCCGCTGTTGCCATGGCAGTAACACCCACGAAGAAGAAGGCGTCGTACGAGGAAGGTTCGCTCGATCAGTATCTGCGCGATATCAGCGCGTATCCTCTGATCTCACGCGAAGAAGAGGCGGAGCTGGCGAGACGAATCCGCACCAACGATCAGGAAGCGCTCGACAAGCTGGTTCGATCGAATCTCCGGTTTGTCGTCTCCGTCGCCAAGAAATACCAGAATCAGGGCGTGTCGCTGTCCGACCTGATCAACGAGGGAAACCTCGGCCTGATTCGCGCGGCGCACAAATTCGACGAGACTAAGGGGATCAAGTTCATCTCCTACGCCGTGTGGTGGATCCGGCAGGCAATTCTGCAAGCGCTCGCTGAACAATCACGCATCGTGCGCGTTCCGCTCAATCGCGCCGGCACGCTGCACCGCATCGGAAAACGGGCCAACGCCCTGCTGCAGGAACTCGGTCGCGAAGCGACGCACGCCGAGATTGCCGACGGAATGGACATTACCGAAGAAGAAGTCGCGAAGACGATGTCCATTTCGCAGGTGCACCTCTCACTCGATGCGCCGCTGACGCCGGGCGAAGACAATCGCCTGCTTGATTACCTCGCGGACACAGTCAACCCGACGCCAGACGAACAGACGTTTGAGAAAGCGTTGACGGAGGCGATCGAAGACTCGCTCGGCAGTCTCAAGGAACGTGAGGCGAAAATCCTGCGTCTTTACTTCGGCATCGATGGAGCCGAGCCGATGACGCTGGAAGAAATCGGCGCCTTGCTGGGCATTACCCGTGAACGCGTCCGGCAGATCAAAGAAAAGGCGCTCTCGAGGTTGCGCCACGTATCGCGCTCCAAGGCGCTCGAAAGCTTCCTCGGCTGATCGGCTGAGTCTCAACCCGCGAACCTCCCGATGGCCTCCACATACTCCTTCGACGTCACCACGGGCGTCGATCTGCAGGAAGTCGATAACGCGGTGAATCAGGCGCAGAAAGAAGTCGCGCAGCGATTCGACTTCAAAGGCGCGCTGGTCGAAATCGAGTTCTCGCGAACCGACAGCAATGTCAAGCTGGCAACCGACAGCGACATGCGGATGTCGGCGTTGTTCGATGTCCTGCAGGCCAAGCTCATCAAGCGCGGCGTGCCGGTGAAGAATCTGGACATCGGCGACATCAAGCCAGGCGGCGGCGATGTACTTCGACGCGAGATCAAGCTTAAGATGGCGCTCGACAGTGAGACCGCGAAAAAGGTGAGCGCGGCAATCAAAGACGCGAAGCTCAAGAAGGTTCAGGCGTCGATTCAGGGCGATCAGGTGCGCGTAACAAGCCCGGACAAGGACGCGCTGCAAGATGCCATCGCGCTGCTGCGGAAGGGCGATTTCGGCGTCGAGCTCAAGTTCGGCAACTTCCGGTAGTCGCATTGGCCGAGGCGCGCTTTGAGGTCGGCGTTCGCGACGACCTGCAGCAGCGATGTGTCCGTGTGCTCGAAGCACACCCTGCCGGGGCGGTGCTCGTGAGCTTCGCCGAGTCGCCGCGCGTATCGGAGGCCAGCTATCTGACCGTTCAGATCGATCGGCACACGCACATTCTGCCGCGCCCCGAGTACCTCGAGTGCGTGAATCACTCCTGCGAGCCGAACGTCGCATTCGACGTCGCACAGATGGCGCTGGTCGCAGTGCGGCCGCTCGGGGCGGGCGATGAGCTTGTGTATTTCTATCCCAGCACGGAATGGACCATGGCCCAGCCATTCACGTGCGGCTGCGGCAGTGCGCGCTGTCTGGGCGTGATCGACGGGGCGCAGGGGCTCGCGCGGGAGGTGCTCGAGCGATACGACTTGTCGCCGTTTGTCCGCGCCTCTCTGGCCGAACGCGGTTGAGCCGGTCGGCCTGAGGCCGCTAGCTTTCGCGGATGCTCAAGTTCGGGTTGGTCACCCTCGGGTGCGATAAAAATACGGTTGATTCCGAGCGGTATCTGGCCGATCTCGTGGCCCATGGTGCGGAGTCGGTGACCGATCTGCGTGAGGCCGACGTGGTGGTGGTCAACACCTGTGGGTTCATCGACGCGGCCAAGAAGGAATCGATTGACGCGATTCTCGATGCAACGCGCCTCAAGGACGATGGCAGCTGCAAGGCCGTGTTTGCGATTGGCTGCATGATTGAGCGCCATAAGGCGGAGCTGATGGAGGCGCTGCCCGAGGTTGACGTATTTCTTGGCACCTCCGAAACCGATCGACTCGTTCCCGAGCTCGTGGAGCGCGGACTGATTGGCGGCTCGCTGATCGAGCACCCCGGCGTTCGCGTATTCGGCGGCGACAATGCACACGTGCGATACCTGAAGGTCAGCGAAGGGTGCGATCACGGGTGCGCGTTCTGCGCCATTCCACTGATGCGCGGCAAACATCGTTCGTTTGCCCTCGACGATTTGGTGAGAGAAGCCCAACTGCTCGAGGTGCAGGGCGCGCGCGAGCTCAATCTGGTGGCGCAAGATCTGGCTCATTACGGACGCGATCGGCGCGACGGACACGCACTCCCGGAGTTGCTCGAAGCGCTCGTGCGCGAAACGGACATTCCATGGATTCGCAATCTCTATCTCTACAGCGCCGGCATTACGCCGCGTCTCTTGGAAGTGATTGCCGCGAATCCGCGCATCGTGCGTTACCTCGACACACCGATGCAACACGGCGCCGATGCCGTGCTCGCGCGCATGCGCCGTCCGGAGCGGCAGAAGTCGATTCGCGAACGCCTCACGCAGTATCGGGCCATTGTCCCCGACCTCGCGGTGCGCACCACGGTCATCGTCGGCTTTCCGGGAGAAACGGAGTCAGACTTTCAGACGCTCTGCGACTTCCTCGAGGAGATGCAGTTTGATCGCGTCGGCTGCTTCACGTACTCGCCGCAGGAAGGCACGCGCGCGTACGACCTGGAAGACGACGTGGACGACTCGGTGAAACGCGAGCGAAAGGAACGTATTGACGATCTGCAGCGGGCCATCACGAGCGAGCGCTACGAACGGTTTCTCGGGCGAGAAACGCGCGTGCTGATCGATCGCGCAGGCGAGAGCGCGGGCACGATGATCGGGCGTGCGCCATGGCAGGCCGACGATATCGACGGCATCGTGCATGTCGCGGGTGACGCGCCCATCGGTGCGTTTGTCGATGCCCGCATCGACGCCGTGGTTGACGATGTGGATTTTCGCGCGACGATGCTTCAGGTGGTCGACGCACCAGTCAGCGCGACGCGTCGACGTTCGCGCGAACTGCCGATGGCGATCCTCTCCAACACCAGTGTCGGGAGTTATGGACGATGAGTGACGGTTTGACGACCGCGGATTCCATCACGAGTTACCGCTCGGTGCGCTCGGCAGAAATCATGGCGAAAGCACGAAGCCATTTTCCGGGTGGGGTGAATTCGCCGGTGCGTGCGTTCCGGGGCGTCGGCGGTGAGCCGTTCGTCGCCGAGCGCGGCGAAGGCGCGCGGGTGTGGGATGCCGATGGTAACGAGTACATCGACTACATCCTCTCGTGGGGCCCGCTTATTCTTGGCCACGCGCCCCCGGTCGTGCTTGAGGCGGTTGATCGCGTAATGCGTCGCGGCACGAGTTTCGGCATGCCCACCGGTCTCGAAGTGGAGCTCGCCGAACGCATCACGGCCCGCATGCCGCATGTGGAGATGATGCGCTTCACGTCGAGTGGCACTGAAGCGGCAATGACGATTGCCCGGCTGGCGCGCGCAGCGACCGGACGACAGCACATCCTGAAGTTCGAAGGGTGCTATCACGGCCACGCCGACGCGTTCCTGGTGCGGGCTGGCTCGGGTGTAGCCACGTTGGGTCTGCCCGATTCACCCGGCGTGCCGGAATCGTATGCGTCGCTGACGCTCACGTGTCGCTACAACGACCTCGAAGCGGTCGAACAGATCGCGAAGAGCGTACCGCTGGCGGCCATCATGCTCGAACCCGTCGTTGGCAACGGTGGGTTCATTCCACCCTCGGCCGACTTCATTCCGGGACTGCGCCGTATCGCTGACGAGACGGGCGCGCTGCTCGTCTTCGACGAAGTGATGACCGGATTTCGAATTGCCTTCGGCGGCGCGCGTGAGCGCTTTAACGTGACGCCCGATCTGACCGCGCTTGGCAAGGTGATTGGCGGCGGCTTGCCCGTGGCCGTGTATGGCGGACGCGCGGACTTGATGCAGCGAATTGCACCTACCGGACCGGTGTATCAGGCCGGCACGCTCTCGGGAAATCCGCTGGCGATGGCCGCCGGCATTGCGACGCTCGATGCACTGACACGCGAGGTGCACGATGGCATCGTGCGCCAAACGGCAAAGCTGGTGCAGGGGATTCGCGAACTGGCCGCGCGTCACGGTGTGCCGGTTACGGCATCGCACGAAGGCTCGATGTGGGGATTCTTTTTTCACCCGGGCCCCATCGCCAACTTCGATGACGCGAAGCAGTCGGACACTGAGCTGTTCAAGCGGTTCTTCCACGCCGCGCGTCGACGTGGCGTGTCGCTGGCGCCGTCGGCGTTTGAAGCCGCCTTCATGTCTTCCGCGCACGGCGATCGCGAGATCGCTGAAACGCTTGACCGGCTCGATCGCGCGCTCGGTGCCGCCGTGGCGGGGCGCGATTGACGCAACGCGCGGCGCGTCAGCTGCTGCGCGTGTCTGTTGCATGCGCCGCCCTCGGCGCGGCATTCGTGCTGGCCTGCGCATCGCCGCGCGTTGCGACCGCACCCAACCCTTCTCCGCCGACAGCTGACCGGACGGCGGCGGGCCAGATTGTCGAAACGCGCGAGTTGCATGGTCGACTCGAGCAGGTCGATCGTATTGCTCGGGTCGCGCTCGCGGGCGGGTTGCAGCGCGCGCCAGTGAGTGCAACCGGTGAGTGGCGCATCGACGAGCAAGGTGGCCGTCAACGACTTGTGCGCGGCGGCGGTGGTGAGCCTTGGCGTGTCGAACAACGCGGTGCACTGTTGCGCGTTGCCGGCGACGGCGACGACTCGACGCCGTGGCGTCAGGGGCCGTTGGTGGCGCGCATGACCGGAAGCGGCTTTGTGCAATTCAATGGCAAGCGCTATCGCGGCGAACTGTGGTTTCTGCCGAGTGACTCGGGTGTGATTGTCGTGAACCGCGTGACCGTCGAGGACTACCTGCGCGGCGTGGTGCCACTGGAACTCGGCACGCGCGCGCCAACCGATCGAGCGGCACTCGAGGCGCAGGCGATCGCCGCGCGTAGCTATACCTACATTCGCGTACCCGGTGCAGGGGCGTCCGAGCTAGAAGGCGGATGGCAGCTTCTGGCGTCGGTGCAGAACCAGGTGTACGGTGGCGTCGATGCCGAGCATCCGGTGGTCAACCAGGCCATCGATGCGACCACGGGACTCGTGCTGCGATACAACGGTGCGACGGTCGACGCGCCCTATTTTTCTTCCTGCGGCGGGCGTTCGGCCACGCCGAAGGAAGCATGGCGCGATGCCAAGGAGCAACCGTTTCTTCAGGTCGATGACGACACCGATCCGGCGACGGGTCGGCCGTTCTGCGACATCAGTCCCCGCAATCACTGGGTTGAAGAGATCAATGAGCAACAGATCTCCGATGCCGTGCGTCGCGCGCTGGAAGCGCAGGGTGCGACCAGACCGCAGACGCCGACCGTGCGGGGGGTCGAGATCACCCAGCGCACCGCCTCCGGGCGCGTGGCGCAACTGGTGTTTCACACGGACCGCGGTGATGTCAGCGTCGGTGCGCGTGACGTGCGATACGTACTGCGCGATGTGCGTGGCGCGATGCTGTCCAGCACGTATTTTTCGGTCGAGCGTGAATCGCGAGGCGGCTCGAGGCTGACCGGGCTAACGCTGCGTGGCAGTGGAAACGGTCACGGCGTGGGCATGTGTCAGTGGGGGGCCATCGGGCGCGCCCGGGCCGGTCAGGACGCGCGTACGATTTTGCGTCATTACTATCCGGGCACCGCCGTCGGCTTTGCTGATTGACGCGCGTCGCAGGTGCAGTTGTTGGTCGATGGTGTAGTGAATTGCCTGTTCCACTCTCGGAGGCGTCATGAAGGACGGCGTACGTATCGCCGTAGTCGGTGCCGGTGCCATCGCGCAGCTGACTCACATTCCGGTGTTGTCGAAGCTGCGCGGCGCGTCGCTGGTGGCCCTGTGCGATAACGACAGCGCGAAAGCGCGTGCGCTCGCCGATCGGTTTGGGATTCCCGACGTGTTTACCGATTTCGAGGAGCTGCTCGAATCGGATGAACTTGACGCCGTCATCATCACCACTCCCAATCATCTTCACGAACCGCACGTCTTGAGCGCGCTGCGCGCCAAGCTGCATGTGCTGTGCGAACGGCCGTTGTCGCTGTCGTCGCGCGGGGTCGAGCGTTGCATCGCGGCGGCTGGCAAAGTTGATCGCCGACTGGTGGTTGGTACGAACCTGCGTTTTCGCAGCGACGTGCAAGCGCTCGATCAGTTCGTGCGGAACGGCGAGCTCGGGCAGCTGACCTCAATTCGTGCTGGCTCGCTCACGGTCAAGCGCAGTGCCGATGGTTGGCGCAGCCGGCGTGCCGAATCGGGCGGTGGCGCGTTTCTCGAGCAGGGATTCCCGCTACTCGATCTCGCCATCTGGCTAGCCGACTCGAAGGCGCCAGTGCGCGTGTCGGCGTCAATGCGGCGCGGCCGGGCGGCCAGCGCAGTGGAAGACGATATGCAGGTGTTGCTCGAGTGCGAACAGGGGCTGACGATCGCCTTCGATGTATCATGGGCCTATCTGGGCGACGAAGAACGCTGGTGGTTTGAAGCGCACGCGACGCGCGGCTCGGCGCGTCTCGCTCCGCTGCGGGTGACCAAAGAGCTCAACGGACGCGCGGTCGATGTGTCGCCGTCCGGTGCGGCGGCGCGCGAGAGTCCGTTTTTGCAGAGCTATCGTGCGGAGATCGCGCACTTCCTGGCCGTCATTCGAGATGAGGCACCATACGAGCCGCCAACCGATCAGGTGTTGGTGCATCGCGTGCTCGAAGCCATCTATCGCGCCGCTGACGACGGAAAAGAGGTGCGTTTCTGAACGCCGCGCGGCGACTGCT
>CBHTUR010000069.1:0-8756 GCA_966096095.1 uncultured Gemmatimonadaceae bacterium
TTGAGCGTAACGGTTTTGGCAACGGGATCGACGCGCAACGACATCGGATTGAACCCGGGATAGCCTTCGTCGCCTGAAGCGAGCAGCGTGCCGTTCATGCCATTGAGCCGCAGCTCGTAGTGCATCGGGCCCGGATTGTTCTGCGCGTTGTCGACCTTGAGCCAAAGCGTTCCGTTGTTCGCCAGCGCTTTGCTGGTCGTCTTGCTGTTGGTGAAACCCATGGCGATGTACGCACCCGGAACTGGACGCGGATATCCATCGATGCTGAACTCGTACGCCGTGCTCGGCGCGACGAACGGAATCTCCGCCGACGGAAACAGCGTCATGCCGTGGCTTTCGTCAGAGAAAATGCAGCCGTTGAACGGATCGAGGTCGATCGGTGAAAACATCTGATTGGGATTGAGCGAGCATCCCGCCCAGCGCCACGACTCCGTCACGTCGCCGTCGATCCACGCCACGTTCCTGTTGTTGGGCCACTCGGCCCAAAAGCCATTGATCGACTGACTGATCGCGACGTACTTGGGCGTGCCTTTGCCACCAGCCGGGCGCCACAGATTGTCCGCGCCGAACGACTCGCGATAAATCACGTCGGGCGCAGGCGCCGTGGTTGGCATGTTGCTTGGCGCCGGTGGCGGTTCGATGAACTTGCTCTGCGCCGCGCGTTCCGGTGACGTGAGCGGCGTTGAGCTGTCGGAGCAGGCGGCGAGCGTGACGCCAACGAGTGCGAGTGCGGTGATCGAAAGCGAGCGGGTCATGGCAGTGTCGAGCGAGGGGAGGGTAACGCCATCAGAATGCGTCGCTCCAGTGCAAAGGCGGTGCCGCAACTCGCCAGTGTCGTTGTATCGGTAAATGTGTATATCCCAACAACTTGCCGCCGCGCCTCCGACGCGTCGCCTCTATCGAAATGCAATCGGCTGTAACGTCGCGTTCCACCATCGTCCACTGCGAATTCCGGCCATCACCCGATGCGAAATTCACAAGCCGAGCGATTGACCCGATTGTCCGAAATCCCTATGCTAAGGCGGCGCGCAGGGCGCCTCCGGTCCGCGGACAGAACTGAGTTCACCTGAAAGCAACGCGATCACGGTTCACACGAACCTCCTTCGCCCTCGCATGCGGACCGCGGGCATTTCAAGGAGGCTCGTCATGCCGGTTCGTCACCTGCCCGTTTGCCCGGACGCCACGCAGCTCCGGCAGCAGGCGAAAGATCTGTTGCGCGCTATGCGCCGCGGCGATGCGAACGCGCTCGCCGATTTCGCCGAGTTCGACTCTGGCGCCATCACTCCCGCCAATGCCAAGCTCGCCGATGCGCAGCGAGTACTGGCGCGCAGTTATGAGGCGCGGAGTTGGCCACGACTCATGATTGCCTGCGAGATGGCCAACGCCATCTGGGCCGACGATCGCGCCACTGTGCGTCGACTCATTGAGCGCGAACCGTCACTGCTGCACGAAGATGTGTTGGTGCGGAAGAACTCGAACTGGGGCAAGCCGTTGTCGTACGCGGCAACGGTTGGTCAGGAAGCCCTCGTGCGCATGCTGATCGACCTGGGCGCAACCGATCTGGAGTACGGCATCGGTCGCGCGACGTTGCGTGGAAACGTCGGTACCGCGCGATTGCTGCATCGCGAGCTCGGATCGCCTGCGGTGCCCGACGACGCGCTCGGCAGTCCGGCGTACACGTTGAGCGTGCCCGGCGCCGAAGTGCTGTTCGAAATGGGCGCGCGTGTGGTGGACGAGCATGGACGCAACCTCGCGCCATTCGATGTGCTCTTTACGACGGATAGTCGCCGGCCAGCGGACAAGCATCGATTGGCCGAGATGTTCATTGAGCACGGGGCGACGTTGCCCGACACGCCGGTGATGGCGTTGCATCGCGGTCGCATCGATCTGCTCGAGCAGCACCTGGCGCGCGACCCCGGGCTTCTTACGCGCACGTTCTCGCACAACGAAATATTTCCGCGCGAACTCGGGTGCAGTCTTGATGTGGATACACAAGGCACACCGCTCGACGGATCCACGTTGTTGCATCTATGCGTGGACTGGGACGAGATCGAAATTGCGGCGTGGCTGCTGAGTCGTGGCATGTCTGCCAACGTGACCGCGCGCGTCGATCGCGATGGCTTTGGTGGGCACACGCCGCTCTTCAACGCGGTTGTGTGCTACGCCAATTTCTGGCGCAACTTTCGCGAGAAGGATCCCCGCAGTCCCTTTGCGTCGCTGCTGCTCACACACGGGGCCAATCCGAATGCCATCGCGAATTTGCGCAAAGCCGCCCACGCCGACGGCGCGATGCGCGAGTATCTCGGCGTGAACCCGGTTCGCTACGGCGAACAGTTTGACTATCGCTTGCTGGTCAGTGAGCCGGCGATGGCACTGGTGACGGCGGCGCTGCGTTAGCGTAGCTCGATCGGCACGGCGACGGAAATACAGACTCGTTTCCCCTCCGGGCAGGCGCTGGCCCGGAGGGTGCCTTTGAACGGGCGCACGTTGTCGATCGTGGCTAGCGGCGACGACAAAAAATAGCTGCTGTCTTCCGTGCGACCAGGCGCGTCGAATTCGATCGGCGGCAACGACTCGCGCTCGATTGACGGCTTGAGTCGCGCATTGATTTTGACGCCAGCATTCGCCACGAGTGATAGCGTGCGAGACCCAGCGGAGTCGGTGAGCATGACCCGCACGAGATCGTCGTGGCCGAGTTCACGCGTGCCTTCGGATGAACGGCCGCTTGCGTTGCACGAGGCGAGCGCGAGCGCCGCGATCGCAACGGATACGGTCCGCTGGTTCACTCGGCGAGCAACGTTTCGATGCGCTTGGCCCATTCCTTGTGCCACTCGTCTCCCACGTGAAATTCGCCGTAGCCTTCGTAGCGAATGCGACCCTGCTTGTCGATGAGGACGAAGCTTGGCCAGTACTGGATATGATAGAGATCCCACGTCGCGCGATCGTTGTCTTGCGCGATGGGATATTGAATATCGTACTTCGCCAACGCCTTCGCGACATTGCCCTTGTCATGCTCGCCCGCGTATGGCGGAAATTCCGGCGTGTGTATGCCAATGATGGTCAGCCCGCGCTCACGGTATTGCTTGTCGTAGGCGACGAGCGACGGCACGGTGTTTGTGCAGTTGTAGCACGTGAAGACCCAGAAGTTGAGCAATACCACGTGCCCCTTGAGACCTGCGAGCGTAAGCGGCGCTGCGCTGTTGAGCCAGCTCTGATTCTTCCAGGCGGGCGCCGTGCGTGGTGCGGGCGGCGCCGGTGTCGCGCTCGCCATCTCCGCCGGTGTGGTACGCGCCATGTTGCGAACAGTCGCGCGTGATTCAGCAAGCGTCGCCACACCAAGTGTGACGAATGTGGTGACCAACAGCATCCAACGCATGGTGAGTCTCCCATCTCGTGAGTGATTCCGACAACGGAGATAGTCGCGTGGTGACGAGTTGGTTCCGACCACGGCTCGTCACCACTCACTGCAATGCGTCGAGCACGGAACTGATTACCTGCGTGCAGTCTAGGTCCGTTGCGTACACGAACTTCACTTTGCCCTCGCGTCACACACTACCCATGGCTCTTCCACCCGTCGCGGCGCTGCTCACCGACAGTCCACTGTCGGCATTTCCGCTCGTGTTTCTCGGTGGCGTGCTCACGAGCCTCACGCCGTGCATCTATCCGATGATTCCGATTACCGCCGCGATTGTTGGCGGACAATCGGGCGCGTCGGCGCAAGGCTCGCGTTCGCGAGGACGCGTGGTGGCACTCACGATGGCGTACGTCTCTGGGCTGGCGCTCGCGTATGCGACGCTCGGTCTCATCGCCGGACTCACGGGCACGTTGTTCGGCGGCATTAGCACCAACCCGTGGCTGCTCATTCTCATGGCGAATCTCTTGTTTGCATTCGCCTTGATGATGATCGATGTCATCGCGGTGCCCATGCCGCAACGGTTGTTGGCGCGCGCGGCCGGAATGGACGCACAGGGACGGCTCATCGGCGCGTTCGTCATGGGTGGCGCGTCCGGTTTGGTGGCGGCGCCGTGCGGAGCGCCGATCATGGCAACGCTGTTGACGTGGGTCGCGGCCACTCACAGCGGACTCCTCGGTTTCTCCTATCTGTTCGTCTTTTCGCTCGGCATGTGCGCGCTGCTGGTGGTGGTTGGACTCGCGGCTGGTGGCGCCGTTCGATTGCCGAGAGCCGGCGCGTGGATGCTCACCGTCAAGCGCGTGTTCGCCCTGCTGATGTTCGTCACCGGTCAGTACTACCTGATCCAAGCGGGTCAGGTGCTGTTCTGATCGTCTTTCACACTGTTCTCACATCCTTCGGAGTTGTCATGTCGTTTCGCACCGTTCTTGTTCAGTCCATCGCGCGTCGCGCGGCCGTCGCGTCGTCAGCGCTTGCTTTCACCGCACTCTTTGCCAGCGCTGGCGCACAAGAGGCCGGCATCGCACTTGGCAGCAAAGCGCCCAGCGCGGCGGTCGAGTCGCTTGATGGCAAGGCGATGGATATGTCGCAGTTCGTGGGCAAGAAGCCCATGATCGTCGAATTCTGGGCCACCTGGTGCCCGCTCTGCAAAAAGCTCGAACCCGCGATGGCCGCCGCGAAGGCCAAGTATGGTAACGACGTGAATTTTGTGCACGTGGGTGTGCCGCAGAATCAGACGCCCGAGCGGCAGCAGGCGTACGTCACGCAGCAGCAGATGAGCGGTCAGTTTGTGTTCGACAAAGACGGAGCCGCGTACAAGGCGTACAAAGCCACGCACACGTCGTACGTGGTCGTGGTCGACGCCTCTGGCAACGTGGTCTACACGGGCGTCGGCCCCGAGCAGGATATCGACGCCGCGATTCGCAAGGCGTTGCCGATGGGGAAGGGGAGTATGCGGTAACGCGGAGTGCTGCGGGCGCGGAGACTCAGCTGCTCTGCGCCCGCAACTGCGACCACGTCCACAGCGCACCCACGGCGTCGACCACCGCAAACCCAATCAGTTGCGGTGGCGCATGGCTGATCACCACGAGCGCGCCGAACGCGAGCAGAATGGACAGCCGCACAGGCACGGTCGCACGGATGAACGGCAGCGAGTTCGCTCGCCCGCACACGACGTAGTACACGCCGAGTACCGCGACGATGATACCGAGCACGCAAATCCACGGTTCAGTGGCCGGCGCGATACCCAGCAGGCCGAGCAGCGTGTTGTGCGCGAACACCAACATCGCGCCCGTGCCCAACAGATACACGCCAAACGCGACGACACTGCGCGCGGCACCGTTCATGGTACGCCTCCGCCTATCGATGGTCTGAGTGTGCAACTTCGCGAGTCACGCAAAGCTACGGCACGGATCACAGTTTCGGCACGACCTTGTAGACGTCGCTCTGATGGTCCGTGAACCCGTCCATCCAAGGACACGACGAGAGTTCGTACTCACGCGCTTTGAAACGAATCATGCATTCGCCTTCGCCGAGATCGCGGATCATCTGAAAGCGGCTGCCTTTGCGAATGATGAACGCTTTCGACGAGTACAGCACGCCGCGCACCTGTCGCTGCGTGCCATTTGGTAGCCGCTCGGACGTGCGAACTTCCACGTCGCGCAGCGCTTCGATAGTGATCGGCGTCTTGAGCTGCTGCGTCACCGGAGCGACTTCGCTCTTGCCGAGGCCGACTGTGTAGAGGGTCAGTGCACCGAGTACGATTCGCAACATGGCATGGTCCTCGCATTGATTGATCAGGTAAACAACTGGCGAGCGTCGCGCGTGTGGTCGCGTGGCCCGATACCCATAGTATGGCACAGGGGCACGGCACTGTTGAGATCCACGGACCGCCGAAAACGTCCCGTCCCAGCCCCGGTCAGCAACCCGGAGCGCCCGCGCGTATGTTTGGCGTCGTCTGCGGCCTCTCCACCGCCTAACTCTCCTCGAGGACCGGGTATGCCACGCCTTTCCCATCGTCGACTCCTCTCGACGGGTTTGTTCTTCATTGCCTTTGCCGCCGTGCGCGCCGACGCGCAAAACGCCGAGCAGGCGCAAGCGATTGCCGCCGACAAGGCGTTGCTGGCCAAAGAGAGCTATCAGAAGCCGCCCGAGGCGATCGCGAAACTCGTGACCGCACCGCGCCACTTGAACGTGTCGCTCGGTCAACCGAGCCCCGATCGCCGGTTGTTTCTGAAGCAGGAGAGTGAAGGGCTGCCGAGTGTGCAGGCCTTCGGGAAGCCGCACAACTATTACGCCGGGCTGCAGGTCGATCCGAAAGCCAATCGCGCGCGCACGCTCACCACGCGCGGCAGCGTTGGTCTCTCATTGATCGACGCCAGCACCGGCAAGTCGACGTCGATTGCCGTGCCCGCAGGCGCGACGGTCTCGAGTCCCGCCTGGTCGCCTGACGGCAAGCAGCTGGCCTTCATCGCGAACTTCGATGCGGCGTCGCATGTGTACGTCGCCGACGTCGCGACGGCGAAAGCGGTGCAGGTTACGAAGACGCCGTTGCTGGCGACGCTCGTGACGAACGTGGACTGGACGGCCGACGGCAAGAGTGTCGTGGCCGTCGTGGTGCCCGACGGTCGCGGGGCCGAGCCCAAGAAGCCGGCGATTGCGGAAGGTCCGCAGGTGCGCTTGTGGATGGACGCGGGCAAGTCGCCGCAGCGCAACTTCGCGAGCCTGATGGAAGAGCCGTGGGAATTCGCGCAGCTTGAGTACTACACGACGGGACAGCTTGTCGTGATTGACGTGAAGAGCAAAGTCGCGAAGAAAGTTGGCGCGCCCGGGATGATCGAAGCCTTCGATGCCTCGCCCGACGCGCAGTACTTCCGCGTGACGCTCATGCAGAAGCCGTTCTCGTACGTGGTGCAGCAGTCGAGCTTCGGCACGGTGGAGCAGTTGTGGGACATCAATGGCAAAGTCGTCGCCGAATTGCAGAAGCGTCCGCTGCGTGAAATGCCGGACAGCACGCAGGCGGGCGCTGGTTTTGGTGGACGTGGTGGTGCCGACGGTCCAAACGGCAAGCGCCTGTTGTCGTGGATGCCGACGGGTGCTGGCATGTACTATGTCGCGGGCGATAGCGCGGCCCGTGGCAATGGAAACGGTGCCGCCGCTCCCGCTGGCGCCGCCGGCCGTGGCGGTCGTGGTGGTGGCGCGCCAGCCGCTGGCGGTGCACGACGCGAACGCGTGATGCAGTGGATGCCGCCCTACGGCGCGAGCGACACGAAGGTGCTGTACGAGGCCGACGGTGCCATCAGCTCGCTCATGTTCACCGACGACGGCAAGCAGTTGTTCATTGGCACCACCGCCAACAACAACGGCGAGATCTATCACGTCGATCTCGCGACGCCGACCGAGAAGCACACCGTCGTGCGTCAGCGCGCCTACACGCCCGCGTTTTCGGGCGGAGCAGGTGGTCGCGGTGGTGCCGGCGGCGGTGGACGCGGCGGTGCGGCGGCCGACGACTCGATTCAGTTCTACGCGAATCCGGGCGCGATGCTCACCAAGCGCGGCACGAACGGCGGACAAGTGGCGATGGTTTCGACCGACGGCAGCGTCTATCTCTCGGGCACGCAGTACTTCAAGAACTATCTGCAGCAGGCCCCGCGCAGTTTCATCGACAAGATCAATATCAAGTCGGGTGCGAAGTCGCGCGTGTTTGAAGGCGCAGCCGACGCGGTGGAAGCGGTGAGCACGCCGCTCGATGATGACTTCACGAAGGCCATCGTCACGCGCGAATCGAAGACGGAAGTGTCCGACGCGTATCTGCGCGACATGAAAGCGGGCACGATGACCAAACTCACGGCCAACAAGGACTTCGCGCCGGAGTTCACCAACGCGATCCGCAAACGCATCACCGTCACGCGTCCCGATGGCTTTACGTTTGTCGTGAAGCTCACGCTCCCCGCCGATTACAAACCGGGGACGCGACTGCCGGCCATGTTCTGGTTCTATCCGTACGAGTACACGGAACAAGCGGGCTACGATCGCACGCTGCGCACGGAAAACATCAACGCCTTCCCCAACGGCGGCCCGCGCACGATCGAATACCTCACGCAAGTCGGATACGCCGTTGCGAACTTCGATCCGCCTATCGTCGGCGCCGACGGACGCATGAACGACAATTACGTGTCCGATCTCGTGATGAATCTCTCAACGGTGATTGATGAACTCGACCGCCAGGGATACATCGATCGCACGCGCTTAGGCATCGGTGGCCACAGTTACGGCGCGTTCAGCACGATGAACGCACTCGCGCACACGCCATTTTTCAAGGCCGGTATCGCTGGCGACGGCATGTACAATCGGTCACTCACGCCCACCGCATTCCAAAGCGAACGCCGCGATTTCTGGCAGGCGCAGAAGACGTACGTGGACATGTCGCCGTTCTTCTACGCGGACAAAATTCAGGGCGCGGTGTTGATGTACCACAGCATCGAAGATCAAAACGTCGGCACGGCGCCGGAAAGCAGCATTCGCATGATGCAAGCACTCCGCGCGAACGGCAAAAACTCGGCGCTGTTCATGTACCCCTACGAAGACCACGGCCCCGCCACCAAAGAATCGGACCTCGATCAATGGGCGCGCTGGACCGCATGGCTCGACCTGTACGTCAAGAACGCCGGCGTCTCAAAGAAACCGGCCGCTATCGTGCCGTAACTGCTGAACTGCGGGGAAGCGCGGGTTTTAACTGCGGGACACTGCGGAACTGCGGGTGGTGGTGAACTACAGAACTGCAGGTTGGGGTTTACTGCGGAACTGCGGGGGAGGAACGGCGGGAACTACTGGACGGCGGGGCGCT
>CBHTUR010000070.1:0-8493 GCA_966096095.1 uncultured Gemmatimonadaceae bacterium
CGGATTGATGAGGCGCCGGAGAAGCAGTTGTTTGCGCAGCCTTCAGCGCGCGGCGCGCGCTCTCCGCAGTGAGTCGCGGCGCCTATTCAAGAATGGGCGGATCGTTCGTCAACGCCTCAGACAGTTCTTTCATCAGCGGCCCGACCTCCGGCGATGCGTTGTAGCCGAGCCCAATCCCGCCGCCGCGACGCGCGACGATTGTCAGCATCTCGCGCGCCGTCGCTTGCTCCGCCGGCGGCATCAAAGCGACGATATCCTCGATGATCGCCGCCGGTGTGCGTGGAGATTCGCTCATGCTCAATCCGCCCCGATCTTCGACTTCGCCTTAAGCCGCGCATCATAAAACTCCACAATGCGCCGCTGCATGTCGACGAAGTCTTCCGCGCTGGCCGTGCCGCCGCCGTGGCCGCCGTTGGCGTAGTTCACCCAGATGACTTCCTTCCCCAGGCGGCGTAAGGCGTAATACATCTCGCGCGTGTTGAGCGCGGGCACGTTACTGTCCTGCTCGCCCGTCACGAGCATCAGCGGCGTGGTGATACGATCGGCGAACATCACCGCGCTGTGCGCCACGTACTTCTGCGGCTGCGCCCACATGCTGGCACCAATACGATCCTGCGTCTTCTCGGCGGCGTTCACGTTGCGCACACCAAGGCGCGGGCTGTCGGTGTAGAAGCTGATCATGTCCACCTTGCCCGAGATGTTCACGGCAGCCTTGAAGCGGTTGGTCTGCGTGATGAGCAGGTTGGTCGCGTAGCCGCCATAGCTCTGCCCTTGTACCCCTAAGCGCGCCGAGTCGGCGATGCCCAGCTCGATGAGCTTGTTGGCCGCTGCGAGCACACCCTTCTCCCACGCTTCACCAGGAAATCCGATCTCGAAGTCGACGCTCGGATGCACCACGATGTAGCCCGCACCCGTGAGCACGTTGGCGCGAATATCAAAGTTGTCGTCGAAGAAGTCTTCGTAGATCTCAAACACCGTCGGGTACGCTTTGCTCTTGTCGTACCCCGCCGGATAGTAGACCACGGCCTTCTTCACGTGACCGTCGGCGTCGAGATAGTTCATCAGCTCTGTCGGCCCGATCTGCTTCTGCGCGAGCTGCGGATTGGTTTCGATGACGCGCTTCAAGTCACTCAGATCGGCGCTCGCGGTAAACACATCGGCCGGACGATTGCCGTTGGCGATGTTGAGCACGAGCGACTTGCCGTCTTTCGACACGCGGATGTTGCTATAGGTGCGCCCGTCTTTGATGAGCTCTTTCAACTGTTTCGTGCCGCGGTCGTAGCGCAGCACGCCACGTTCCCACTTCTGCTTGTTGGCGCTCGTGAAGTAGAGCGACTGACCATCGCTGCTCCACGCGGCCAGCGTCACACGCGGTGACGTCTCGCTCGAGTCGTTCACCGCCACGACTTGCGTCTTGGCACCGCTCGCAACGTCGGTGAGCCAGATACCCTCGCGATTGGACACGAGCACCGCGTCGCCCGTGGGGCTCATGCGCAGCATCGAGAACCGTTCAGCCGCCGCTTTCTCGCGTCCCGCTTTCGACGTATCGGGCGTTTCGCCACGCTTGGGTTCCGGCGCACCGGCAATCATCTTGCGCGCGGTGTCGCTCGTGTTGGCGATGTACACGCGACCGTTGTTACCGAATGCGTAGCGCTTGCCGTCTTCCGCCCATTGCAACTGCATCCCCTTCGTTGTCGCATAAATCACGCGCTCAGCGCCCAGCGAGTCGCGCACGCGCAACGACGTTTCGCCGCCACCCAACGCGTCGTAGTCGGTCTTGGCGACGATGTCCTGATTGTACGCCGTGGCGCTGCCGTCGTTGGCTAACGTGTACGCGGTTATCGCACGCTCGGGAATCAGTTCCTTCGCCGCACTCGTCGCGACATCGAGTGAATACACACTCCGCACGTTCCCTTCACGACGAATCGCGTCCCAGGCCAAAAACGGATCCTTGCTGTTCTGCACGTACACGTTCACCGCGCCCGCTGGCTTGGGAGCGCCGGTCATGTCGGCGAAGGTATCGCGCACGCGCTTCCGCCATTCGAGCGTGTGCACGGCCACCACAACGCGCTTGCCATCGCTCGTCCACCGAATGTCGCTGTTCTCGGCCACATACTTGCCAGCGGGCATCTTGAGCGTCACCGCCTTGTTCGTCGCGCGCGTCCACAACACGGGCTCGTACACATCGCCATTGAAGACGAGCATCGCGAGGCGCGCACCATCGGGCGACCAGCGCATTGCGCGCACACTCTTCATGTCGGCGAAGATCGGCGAACTCGTACCGGACTTCGTATCGAGCAGCGTGACCTTCGTGAGCGCGCCGCGCACGTACGTCGGGTCGCCATCGCGACGGAAGTCCTGTCCGAACGCGTCTTTGCGCAAAGAGGTCGTCGCAGCCACGTAGCGTCCGTCGTCGGTCATGTCGCCCACCGAGTAGGTCACGATGCCGAGTGCGTCGTCGGGCACGAAGGTGGGTGCGGCGGCCTTTGTCGCGTTCGAAGTCGTGGCGGCGGGGCCGCCTTGCGCGTACGCCGCGTGGGAGACGAGACCCAGTGCGAACGCGAGCGAGGCGGAGCGGGAGAGAGTGCGCATGACGGGAGCCGGTGGGGGGCGACACGGGGCAATAGCGTGCGTACCGAATGTGCAGCGAGGGGCGTCCCTCGGACAGCGGAAGAGTTTGACATATATATGTCATTTCTATTATATTGTGACATATGAATCGGACGACCGTGCGACTCCCTGACGAACTGCTCAAGGCCGCGCAGAAGCGCGCGCGTGAGACCGGCCGCAGCTTCACTGAACTGCTGGCCGATTCACTGCGCTACGAACTCCAGCGTCCGGCCAAGCCATCGCGTGTGCACGAACCCTTGCCGACGTATGGCGGCGATGGTTTGCGCCCCGGTGTCGATCTGTCCGACTCGAGTGCGCTCGAAGATCTCATGAACGAGCGGTAGTCGTATGGTGCTGCTCGATGTCAACGTGATCGTCAATGCGATGCGCACGGATGCGCCGCGGCACTCGGTGGTGGCGCCGTTTGTGAATGCGTTGCGCGCGTCGCCCGAGCCGTTTGGATTGAGCGACGTGGCGTTGAGCGACGCGATTCGCGTGCTCACACATCCGCGCGTGTTCAACCGACCAACGCCGCCCGACTTGGCCCGCGCATTTGTCGAGTCGTTGCGGGCGTCGCCAAACGCGGTGCTCGTGTCGCCAGGCGCGAGACACTGGGAGATCTTCGATTCGTTGCTCGCGCAGTCGGGCGCGATGGGCAATCTCGTATCGGATGCGTGGTATGCGGCGCTCGCGATCGAGCATGGCTGCGAGCTTATCTCTGATGATTCGGACTTCGCGCGCTTCCCACCATTGCGGTGGCGGCGTCCTGAGTGAGCGCGTTGTGAGCGGCGCTACGCGCGCGGCCCGAACAACTCCGCGTCACTGATCACCAACGGTGGCATCGCCGGGTCCGGCGTCCACGTGAACGTGTCGCGCATCGTCTCGGGAAACTCCGACGCGGATGTCCAGCGCTCGATGGTGCGCGCGCGTTGATCGACGGTCCACACTTCGGCGACGCCGTTCGCCAGATACGCGGGGCGCTTACGATGCCGATCACGCTTCCGCGTGGATGGGCTCAGTACCTCGACCACCAGCACTGGCGGCGGCATCTCGCGCCACGTCGTTTCCGGAAACTCGGGCGCCGGGTACACGGCGATGTCCGGCTCGAACCAGTTGGTTTGATTCACGTACACACCGCCTGGGCTCAGCACCCTCCAGCCGGTGTGTGCCCGACACCACAGCACGATCGACACACAGAGGCGCATCGCAACACCCTGATGCGGCGCCGACGGCAACGGCGTTACCAGCAACTCGCCGTGCAGGATCTCGTAGCGATTGCCGTCTTCGGGCAATGCCTCGAGATCCGCCACGGTCCACATGGAGCGCGGTGGCAATCCGAACGACGGCGGTCGCGAAAACGGCATGGCCATATGGTCGGCTCGGCAGAGGGGCACGCGCAAGGGGCGAACATCCGCCGAGGATAGCGCCGCAGGTGTGAAACGCCGTCACCATTCCGTTGCGCGTACGGCCATTTCAATGCGCGGTGTGATTGATGTGCCGCCGACCACGCTGCAGATTCGCGCATCTCCTTTCAACGAGTGACACCATGTCCATGCCCGCCGCCCCACGCGGTTCCGGCGATCATCCGATTGCGATGATTGTCATTTCGGCCAATAACCTCGCCGCGTCGAGCGCGTTTTACGCGAAGGTGTTTGGCTGGCAGCTGATGAACCTGTCGCCGGAACTGTCGGCCGTGAACGCGACGGCGGGGCCGATGATCACGCTGCGCGCCAAGGTACCCGACGGGTTCCAGAGTTCGGTCGCGTTTCTGCGCACCGCCAACGTGCAGGCGTCGCTCGACGCCGTGGTGGCAGCGGGCGGTTCGATTGAGCGCGCGCCATGGAAGATGCCGATGATGGGCACGCTCGCGCGATTCACCGACGTGAGCGGTACTGTGTACGGTCTGATGGACGCGGTGTCGCCGGCCGGCACACCGCATGTGCCAATGCCGTTCGGCGACAATCCCAAGCCGCCGGCCGGCAGCATGTGCAGCGTCGAGATGTACACCACACCCGACGCGAGTCCCGCCATGTTCAGCGCACTGTTCGGCTGGGGAACCCTGCCCACGATGCCGCACTTTGTGGCGTTCGATCCGGGTGCGGGGATCGGCGGTGTTTTTCAGTCGCACACGCCGGCCACGAAAGCGATGAGCTACATCTACGTCAGTGATGTCGCGGCGACGCTGGCGGCCATCGACGCGAACGGCGGCAAGCGCCTGGCTGAGCCGATGAGCATGCCCGGGATGGGCACCTTTGGATACTTCACCGATGCGTCGGGGAGCAGCATGGGATTGATCGGACCGTGAGTGTGTCTGCCGTGCAGTCGGCGCCTGCAACGCGCGTGATTACCCGCCGCGCGGTTGCCAGTTGGATTTTGTACGATGTCGCCAATGTCGTGTTCACGATGGGCGTCGTGTCGCTCAAGTTCCCGCTCTTCGTGCGCGAGAGTGTAGGCGCGCAACGTGCCGATTCGGTGTACGGTGTCATTACGTCGGTGGCGATGGGCATCATGTTCCTTCTTTCGCCGCTTTTGGGTGCCATGACCGATCGCGCGCGGCGACGGATGCCCTTTCTCATTTGGGCCACGATTCTCTGCTGCGGCTGCTGCGCACTCATTGCGCGCGGGCCGTTCATGATGTCGATCGTTTTGTTCGTGCTCGCCAACGGCGGTTATCAGGCCGGCGTGCAGTTCTACGACGCGATGCTCCCTGATGTCACCACCGAAGCGAATCGCGGGCGCATTGGTGGTCTGGCCGTGGGACTCGGCTACCTCGGCTCCTACATCGCCATCGGCATGGGCGTCGTGCTCGGCACGAGCGACACGGCGTACCCGTTCACGAAGTACTTCGGCCTCGTGTCGATTCTCTTCATGACGATCGCGATTCCCTGCTTCTTTTTCGTGAAGGAGGCAGGCAATCCCTCTCCGCGACCGATCTTCACACTGGCGGCAATTCGCGAGTCGGTAACACAGACCATCGACACGCTGCGCTCAGGTCATAAGTATCCCGGCTTGCTGCGCTTTCTCGTTGGTCGCGCGTTCTACACTGATGCCATCAACACCGTGGTGAGCTTCATGTCGCTCTACACGGTGAACGTCGCCGTCTCGACGGGACTCACACAGGAACAGGGACATCAGAAGGCCGATATCGTGCTCGCGGCCGCCGTGACGGCAGCGATCTTTGGCGGCATTGGGTGGGGGCGGGTGGTCGATAAGATCGGCCCCAAGCGCACGCTCACTGCGGTGCTCAGTGTGTGGATTGCAACGTTCGCACTCGCTGCGTGCGTCGGGTTGTTCCGCCTGCCCATCGCGTGGCTCTACGTGGTCGCGTGCAGCGCGGGCCTTTGCATCGGCGGTACGTGGGCCGCCGACCGTCCGTACATGCTGCGCCTCACCCCGCCCGATCGCGTTGGTGAGTTCTACGGCTTGTACGGCATGGTGGGTCGCTTCTCCGCCGTCACTGGGCCCGCCGTGTGGGCGCTCACGACGTACATCGTGGTCGAACGTTCGGGCTTCGCCGAAATCACTGGCGAGGGCTTCGCCGTGTTGTCACTGCTGCTGATGGTGGTCGTGAGCGTGATGATCTTGCGCCCCGTGTCCGACGCGCCGCGCGACTGGGAGGCGTTGCGGCACGCCACCAAGTAGTTCGCGTACGGTGAGGTCGTTAGCGAACGCGCACGGCTTCTAACGGGCGGCTACCGCCGGCGGGTCCAAGCACAAAGCCCGTTGCGCGATCGCCGCTCACGTCGAAGGCCAGGCGATTGCCGTCGGTGCCGACGAACACGTGCGCGCCCTGATTACGCAATTCGATGGGCGGAAGATTGGGGCCACGCACGACGGTGAGATGATCGAGCTGTTCGCCGATCTGAAGCATCTGCTTGGCACCGTCGGGCATCGTCAGCGCGTACTCACCGACGTAGCGTGCCCGTTCCGACGTGGCGAGCGGCAACGCCTTGAGCGCCGGCGGTGGCGACTGTGGTGGCAGGCCGAGCACGACGCGCAGCAGTGCGTTGGCCACACCCTGTGACGGCGCGGGCGAGGTATTTGAAAGCACGGCGATGATCACCGAGTCTTGCGGTGCGTGCAGCAAGTACGAAATGAAGCCGTTAATGCCGCCGCCATGACCGATTACGCGGTGACCGCTGATCGTGTCCGAGACGAGTGCATAGCCATACGTCATGGGTCGACCACTCGGCAGTACCACCGGCGTCGTCATTGCGCGGTACGATGCGTCACCGACCACCCGACCGCCCGAGAGTTGCTGCGTCCAGGAGACCAGATCGCCGACGGTTGAGCATAACGAACCCGCGGCGAACGGCAGCTCCATGCTCAGGTAGTCGGCGTTGACGAGGCCAGTCGGGATCTTGTCATAGCCTTGCGCGCGCCGCGGAATGATTCGCCGTGCATCGCAATAGCGTGTGTTGGTGAGACCGGCGTTCTTGAAGAGATTTGCCTCGAGATACGCGCCATAGCTCTGCCCGGTCACCTTTTCGATGATCATGCCGAGCATGAAGTAACCGGTGTTGTTGTAATACATGTGCGTGCCCGGCTCGAACTGCAGCGAGTCGTTGGCGACGACGGCAATCAGCGAATCGCGCGACAGGTCTTGTCGCATGATGCGCCCAAAAATCGGACCCACGTCGGTGTAGCTGGGAATCCCCGAGGTGTGATTGAGGAGATGCCGCACGAGAATCGTGCGACCGTGCGTGGGGAAATTTGGGATGTACTTCGTGATATTGTCGTCGAGCGACAGCTTGCGTTGCTCCGCCAACTGCATAATCACCGACGAGGTGAACTGCTTGGTGATGCTCCCGACGCGAAACACCGTCGCTGGCGCGACGGGTACTTGATTCTCGAGATCGGCGAATCCGTATCCCTTGTAGAGCAGCGTATCGCGGCCGCGGACCACGGCAACAGCCATTCCCGCCACGGCGCCGTTCTTCACCGGCTCGGCGGCAATCGAGTCGAGTCGGGCCGCTAATGCGTTCCGTGATGGTTGAGCCGAAATCGCCGCGGCGCTGAGCGAGGCATAGCCAAGCATCAAGCCGATCGCGCGGAACGCATGCATCATACAGGCCTGCCGATTCGGGAGGTGGCGTCTGAGGCGGACGCCGCCGAATCTACTTCACAACGGGACCAAGCGTTATTGAGCCTTTTGACGTGGTCGCGGTTGCGCGGCCGTTGGACAGACGCAATCGAGCGGCGGGAGCGCCGCGCGCATCGAGCGTTTGCCACTCACCGCTCGCCGTCGGCAGCAGTTCGAGCGATTCGTACGGACGCGCTCCGATGTCGACGATGTGTCCGCCCTGATCCCAGGTGTAGAGATTGGTGGCATCGCCGTTGGCAAATCGCAGGCGCACGGTCGTGCGAATACCACCCTCCGGGTCGGGGGCGCTCCCCAGCACGTCGAAACTGCGATACTCCCCGAAGCGACCGCGTCGCGCGGTCATGAGTTGTGCCTCTTGCTTGGCGACATCAGCTGAGTCGCCACCGTCGGGCCCAACTGCGCGGAGCAGAGGCTGTACGTTCCCGCGCACGAGTTCCTGTACGATGGCGCGCGATTGGTCGTTAAACGTCTTCGATTGCGCGGACGACGTGGTGTCTCCCGTTGCGAGCAGATGAAACGCTTGCTGCCCAACCGCATCAGCCCACAAACGTCCGTCGCGCACCGACAGCGTGAGCGTACTCCCGTCGCTCAGCCGATAGGTGCCGACCGATGCCTTTACGGTCGACGCGTCCACCGCAACGCGTTCGGGCGGTAACTGATACGGCTCGCCGAACACGATTTTGCTTATCACCGCAACAGCCGGCGTCGCCGTCATGGTCGACATGGTCGACGTCAGAAATATCGTGACGTGATCGTCGACGAAACGCAGCAACTCCGCG
>CBHTUR010000071.1:0-7154 GCA_966096095.1 uncultured Gemmatimonadaceae bacterium
GGGCCGGCTCGAGGTCGCCCCCACGGCCGGTGGGGGGGGCCCCCTCACCCCCCTGGGCCACAAAAAAATCTTCACGGGGCCCAACGGGCCGAGGGGCGCGCCAACACACACGCGGGCGCACGTCGGTCGATCTGCATGTTCGATGCTCCTCTTCACCGGAGCAAAGCATGACGGATGATGATCGCACGCTGTCGGATCGACGCCGATTTCTTGGGTCCGTTGCAGTTGGCACGCTCGCTCTCGCCGCCGGACCGTTGCACGCTGCGCCGTTGCACGTCTCTGCCAACGCGAGCGCCGCAGACGATGACGCGTGGATCAAAGCGTTGAAGGGCAAACACAAACAAGTGTTCGACGCACCGGCGCTCAATTCGGGCTTTCCGCTCATGTTCGCGCTGACGTACCTCAACACCATGACCGATCACTACAAGCTTGCCGCCGGCGACATCTCGGCGATGGTGGTGGCGCGTCACTTCGGCGTCGGTCTCGCGCTCAACGACGCGATTTGGAAGAAGTACGGCCTGGGCAAGCTGTGGAACGTGACGGATCCAGTCACCAAGAAGCCCGCCGAACGCAACATCTTTTACAAATCGAAAGCCGGCGACATGATGAACATCGATGCGTCCGGCGATAAGCTGATTGCAAAGGGTGTTGTACTGGGCGCGTGCGGTCTCGCAATTCAGGTGATCTCCGGCATGACCGCCGCGGGCGCGGGCGTAAAGCCCGACGTGGCGCAGAAAGAGTGGCTCGCAGGCGTCGTGCCCGGTGCATTCGTGCTGCCCAGTGGCGTGCTGGGTGTCGCGAAGGCGCAGGAAGCCGGATGCACCTACTGCTTTGCCGGCTGAGCGTTCGCGCTCGAAGCGATCGAGAGAGACAAGCACCGAAACGAACGCCCCACCGCAACGCCTGCGCGTCGCGGTGGGGCGTTCGTTTTCGTCGTCGGCGTTAAAGCGTTTGCAGGACGGAGTCAGCCGACCGCGCCGCGTCGGGCGTCAGCGCACCGTCGCGCGAGAGATACGCAATCACATCGGCGGCGGCGTAGCGTTCGCGCCCGGCCAGAAACTTGCCGAGTGTCTTCACGTCGTCGCCGCTGGTGATGAGAATGGGTTCCGTTACTCCGTCGTCACGTACTTGCGGTTCGCCCATCGCCGCGGCGAGTCCGTTGCACAGACAGAGGCGATCAACCGTTTCTTCCATCGCGCCGCCCTTCGCGAGGTAGCGGTCGATCGGCTCGGCGGGGCACCGATAGATAATGCGACCGTCGTCGCGCCGAACGGCATCACGCAAATACCCGAGATCGCAGACACGGTCACGCGTACGCGGCGCCGATTCGAGTTTGCTGCATCCTGTTCCAACAATCTTGAACGGATAGCCCGTGGGTGACGCGCGCACGTCCGTGCGAATGCCAAGTCCGTCGCGCAACGCGCCGCCGATGACCTGATCTTTGATGTCGCGCGTGAAGCCCGATTCATCGGTGTACGCGAACAGCGTGCCGACCTGAATGCCGGCCGCGCCCTCGGCGAGGGCGTTCTCGAGCGCTTCAGGCGATCCTGTGCCGCCGGCGAGCCAGAACGGTAGTCCGATTTCGCGCATGACACTGAGGTCGACCACATCGCGGTCGCCATAGATCGGCTCTCCGCTTTCGTCGAGCTTCAGCGCACCGCGCGGCGGCGCATTGTGTCCACCGGCCGTAGGGCCTTCCACAATGAATCCGTCAACGCGTCCGTTGGCTTTGCGCGCGAGATTTTGCGCCAGCGACGCAGCCGAGACGATCGGGAAAAACAGCGGCCGATGCAGCGGCTCGGTTGCGCCAGGATTGTGTGCCCGCGGATCGAAGGTGAGAAACGCCGACTCGCCCGACGGCATGTTGAGGACGTCGAACTTGATGGACGCCGGCTGGTGTTGAGCAAAGGCATCGAGCGCACCCGGAATTTCGCGCGGAATACCGGCGCCCATGAGTACGCAGTTGACACCCGCCATCATCGCGCCGTAGAGCGACGGGAGCGTGGGCATCTGAATCTTCGTCAACAGATTCATCCCAACGAGTCCGTCGTGGCCTTCTTTCGCCAGCGCGACTTCGACGTACGCGGCCAGCATGGTGATCTGTTGCCGCAGTACAGTGACGTCCTGTTTGTAGAGCGGCAGCAGGCGATAGGGCTCGTTGGGCGCGCGCCCATCCGGCTTGAAGAAGCGATCGAGCACGTACGAAACGACATGCGGCAGCGGAAAGTGCCGCATCACGCGTTGCGCGTGTCCGCCCGGATCGCCGTCCTGCAGTCGGCGGACCAGCACCATGTCGATTGCGGTACCCGAAACGACACCGAGATGTCCGAGGCGGGAAACGGCGCGGGCGAGCGACCAATTGGAAATGGCGATGCCCATTCCGCCTTGGATAATCCGGGGAAGCTTCGCAGACGCAATCATGTTGTCGGGTTAGTAGAGAACGCCTGGGAGGGGCTCGCGAGGCTTGAGGAGCCTAGCCGAGCAGCAAGGGGCGTTCTACAGGATTTCAGCTGACAGCTCGTGGGAGAAATCCCGAGTGTCGAAAGGTGCCCAGCAGGGCAGACCGGGAGGACGTCGTGGGCGACGACCGGTACGAAGTAAGTCCCATTTCCCGCGCGCAGCAATGCGCGCGGTGCATTCACCTCAGAATGTCCTGTTTTGACCGAATTGGCGCGGCTTTAGTGTCGGTGCGAATGGTCGGCCGATTGTCCTGACGATCGTCCTGACGATCGTCGTGGCAAGAGCGCATGCCAGAGGCGACGCCAAAGACCGAGCAGCCCCCCCGAGTGGCTGACTGCGAAGGGCAGAACAATTGGACGATCGTGGCCGACGGGCACGACGAGCCGCAGCCCGTCGCGCGATGGGTGAACTTCTCGGGAGGCGACCGGCATTGGCGCGCGGTCGGGATTGGCGCGTGCCGGCGAATCGGGCGGAGTGTACGTGCGCATGGTTCAGCGCACGTAGTGATAGAGTCCAACCAAACCGACCACAGCGCCCCCAACGGCGATCAGCGATCCACCCGGACCGCCAACAATCGAACCGGTGATGATCGCGCCGACACCGACCGCCATCATCGCGACGTTGTTTCCTGCGCCAACGTGATCACGATCTGCCGGATTGACGGCGAGCGGACGATCGCGGTCGGCCTGACGTGTCGTCAACGCGCTCGGCGCAGCAATCGGACCACTGTTGCGCTCAACTACCGACGCGCGCGACGGCGTCGCCCGTGGCAGTATCACCGTTGGAAGCGTCGAACTCGCTATGGACGAATCGTTGACCGCTGTTCGCCACGCAAGCGACGCGGATGATTGCGCCGATGCCGCGAAGGGTGCGAGTGCGGCGAGCAGCACGACGGCGGACAGCGTCAATCGTTGTATCCACGAGAACGAATGTCGTTCAGTCATCGATCGGCTCCTGCCGGCAAAGGGTGCCGACGGTTCGAGTGTTCCGCGCGCGCTGTTGCACGCGGCATCATGGTCAGAGCACTCTGCGCCCCTGAATGATTCGCACGAGCACGACGATGATGGCGAGCACCAACAGGACGTGAATGAAACCGCCAAGCGTGTACGCACTGACCATACCGAGCAACCAGAGCACCACGAGTACGAGCGCCAGCGTCATCAGCATGAAAACTCCCGCGTGAGAGAGACGTCAGCGTCGTACCCGAGAGGGTTGCGAACGATGCAAATGCTGATCTGCGTCACACATTCGAGACGAACAGCAGCACGCTGGTTACGCGACCGTGACCGTGAGATCACCTGCAGCGCGCGTGCACGCGAGATGATGGAGTGTTCCGACACATCCTATCTCCCGCACCCTGCTGCATATGTCATTCGCGCGAATTTCGGCGCTGTATGTTCCCGCTCTGCTGGCGAGCCTGCTGCTCGTTGGCGCCTGCGACAACAGCAGCGCGCCGACACCGACTCTCACAACCCTGTCGGTGACGCTGGGCACCACGGCAGTACAAGTGGGTGGCAGTACCACCGCGTTTGCGAATGGAGTGGACCAGAACGGCGCAGCAATCGACGTTGGTGCGGTGACGTGGAGTTCGTCTTCGTCGGCGGTGGCCTCGGTGAGCGCGACCGGGCAAATCGCGGCGCTGGCCGCCGGCACCACGCAGATCGTCGCGAACGCCAACGGTAAATCGGCGCAGGCTACGCTCACCGTCTCCGCGGTGCCTGCCGTGTTGAGTACGGTGTCGGTGAACACACCACTTTCGTCGATCACGTTTGGCCAAACGACAACCGCGACGGCCGCCGGTCTCGATCAGTACAACGCGGCCATCGCCACCGGGACCGTGGTGTGGAGCAGCAGCGTGCCAACCGTCGCGAGTGTCGATGCGGCCACCGGCGTTGTCACCGGCTTGAATGCCGGCACCACAACCATTGCCGCAATCGCGGGGAGTAAAGTTGGCACGCGAGTCGTCACGGTCACCGCGCCGCCCGCACTCGTCATCAACGAAGTCGAATCGAATGCCGGAACGCCTGGCGATTGGATTGAGATTTACAATCCGACGAACGCGGCGGTCGATATCTCCGGTTGGGGATTTCTCGACAACGATTTGACGCACGCGGTCGCCCGCGTGCCGAATGGGACCACGATTCCCGCGGGCGGCTACTACGTGGCGGAGGAAGCGTTCTTGGTGTTCGGGCTTGGCGCGGCCGATGATGCGCGCCTCTACAATCCTTTCGGCGTGCTGGTGGACAAGTACAGTTGGACCACGCACGCCACCACCACCTATGGCCGTTGCGCGAATGGCAGCGGTACGTTCGTAACGATGACGGTCACGACGAAAGGCGCGGCCAACGATTGTCGTCCGAATATTCGCATTAACGAAGTGGAGTCGAGCGGTGGCACGCCGGGCGATTGGATCGAGTTGTACAATGCCGGCGCGGTGGCGGTGAATTTGTCCGGCTTCATCGTGAAGGACGATGACGATACACGAACGACAACGATTGCTGCTGGCACGGTCATGCAGCCCGGTGCCTTCCTCGTGCTCGAGGAGTCGTTCCTCGGATTCGGACTCGGGTCGGCAGATGCGGCGCGGTTGTTCGATCCGACGGGCATGCTGATTGACTCGTACAACTGGACTGCGCATGCCGCGGTGACGTACGGGCGTTGCCCCGACGGCACCGGCGCGATGGTCAACACTGCCGTGTCAACCAAAGGCGCGGCGAACAACTGCACGATCGTCGGGCCGGTCGATAGCCCGTGGCCTGGTGCGGACAACGTGGCGACGGTCGACGGAACGTCGGTGTTCGGTGGCAACATGAGCGGTCTGACGTACGAAGCTGCGGGAGCAGGCCGGCCCAACATTCTCTGGGCCGCACGCAACGGACCGGGTACGATCTTTCGTTTGATCTTCAGCGGCGGCATTTGGACGCCCGATCCGGCGAACAACTGGTCGGTCGGCAAGGCGCTGCGCTATACCGACAACACGGGCGATCCGGACGCCGAAGGCATCACCTTCGCCGGAGGCGGTTCGAGCGCGGGATTGTACGTCGCTACGGAACGCAACAACGGCAATAACGCCGTCAGTCGAAACAGCATTCTGCGCTTCGATCCGACGGCCGTCGGCTCCACACTTACGGCAACACACGAGTGGAATCTCACCTCCGATCTGCCGGCGACCGGTGCGAATCTCGGTATCGAAGCGATTACATGGATTCCCGACAGCATGCTCGTCGCCAACGGCTTCTTTGATGAAAACAAGAACCGCGTGTACGCTCCGGCCGACTACGCCGATCACGCCGGCGGCCTGTTCTTCGTTGGCGTGGAAGCGAACGGCGTGATCTACGCGTACGCGCTCAATCACACCAACAGCACGTTCACGCGCATCGCGACGATCGTCACCGGATTTCCCGGCGTGATGGGTATGGAATACGACCGCGAGAGCGGCTACCTCTGGGCGACTTGCGACGATGGCTGTGGCGGCGTGGCCGGCGTGTTGACGATTGATACGGGCGTTGGCTCAAGCACGCGCGGCCGATTCCTCGCACCGCGGCGCTACGCGCGCCCCACGTCGATGCCAAACCTCAACAACGAAGGATTTGCTTTCGTGACCAACGCCGAATGTTCGGCCAATCGAAAGACGGTGTTCTGGTCCGACGACAGCGAGACCGGTGGTCACGCGCTTCGCACCGCCTCGATTCCCTGCGGATCCTTCGCACCGCTGATCCAGGGCATTCGCGCACTGACGACGCGGCCATGATCGAGGGGTGAATCCTGACGCGATGCAGACCCGATGCGGACGGTTCGGTGACGTGTTTGTTGCCGTTGGTCCGCATCGTGTGGGTCCCGCCCCACGCCCTCTACATCGCGAGATCGACATGCAGCGTACTTCGACCGGCCTCTGGCTGGCTCTTGCCCTCGGCGTCAGCGCCGCTGGTTGCACCAATGATGTGGCGACGCCCACGCAGACGCGTGCCGTCGCCGACCGCCAGTCCAACACCGGCATCACCAACGACGCGAGAGACGAGGGCGACGACGATAATGAAAAGGGCGACGCGCCGTTTACCTATGCCGTGATTGGTGATTTTCCGTACGGCGCCACGAAGCGCGCTGAGCTGCCGGCGCTCATCGCGAAGATCAACGCCGATCCGGCGGTGGAGCGCGTGCTGCATGTTGGTGACATCAAGGCCGGTACAAACTCCGATTGCTCGGACGCGTACTTCGCCGATATCAAATCGCAGTTCGATACCTTTGAGGATCCGCTGGTTTACACGCCGGGAGACAATGAGTGGACCGACTGCCACAAGGCGATCAAAAACAACGGCGTCTATAAGCCCACCGAACGACTGGCAAAGGTGCGTGAGATGTTCTTTCCCGTGCCGGGGCGTACACTGGGCATCCACTCGGCGCACGTCCAAAGCCAGGGCAAGATCGATCCGCGCAATCGCGCGTACGTGGAGAATGTGATGTGGCAGCGTTCGGGCGTGGTGTTTGCATCGCTCGACATCACTGGCAGCAACGATGACACGGCGCCGTGGACATCAAACCCACCCGTCAGTGGCGAACTGCCCGGCCTCCTGTCCACCTACGCCGCACAGCTGGCCGAGCAGCCGGCGGAAATCGCGGCACGCTATCAGGCTAACAGCGCCTGGCTCGAGCGCACGTTCCGTCGCGCGCAGGATGATGACGTCAGGGCGGTTGTG
>CBHTUR010000072.1:0-7139 GCA_966096095.1 uncultured Gemmatimonadaceae bacterium
CACTTCCGCCCCTTGGCGACATCGGCCACGAACATCGCGTACGCCTCATCAACGCGCGTCTGCAGCGCTGCACGGGCATCCTCCGTCAACGGTTCAAACGGATTCGTCTCGGCTTTGTACTTGCCCGCGCGAATGATCGTGTTCGTGACGCCTTCATTTGCGAACGCTTGGCTCATGTCCTGATGGACCATGAACGCGCCGATACTGCCGATCTCCGCCGACGGTGATCCGACGATGGAATCCGCTTGACTCGCGAGCCAGTAGGCGCCGCTCGCCATCATGCCAGATGCGACCGCCACAATCGGCTTGGACCCGCGCACCGCGCGCAGGCGCGCTGCGGCTTCGGGAATCCCTTGCGCGGCACCGCCGGGGGAATCGGTGTCGATCACGATCGCACTCACCGCCGGATCGTTGACCGCCGCCTCTACTTGCGCGATGAACTGCTCGACGCTGCAGCCGCCACTCGATTCCGTCACAAGATTGGCTTTCGGGTAGAGCGTGCCACAGAGCGGAATCACGGCGACGGCGCCCTGTTGACTCATGCCGCGGGTCGGACGCTCGCCAATGCGCGCCTGAATCTCTTCCACCGTCAACGGCGTGTCGCTCATGCGCGTCGAGAGAACTTCCGTCAACTCGGCGAGCTTCGTCTCGTGAATCGCCCACGGCATCGATTGAAACGCGCGGCGAATGTTGGCGAGGTTGGTAATACGCATCAGGCGACGTCCTCCACGAGCGTGAGTGCCGCCGGTCCCGCAGGACGCGCGACGGACGCGGGCGCGGTGCCATCGGTCGTGCCCTTCGGCACCGACATGAGCGCCACCGGCACGTTGTACCGCTTGAAAATTTCGATTTCGCGGGCGCGCTCTTTCGCGATATCCTCGATGTCGCGCCCTTCTTCCGCCGCCAGTCGCGTGAGTGTGTCGATACCCATCGACACCTTGTGGTCTGCGGCGTTGGTTTCCTTCTCGACATCGACGCCAGGGAACGAGCGCGGATGCCAGACCGCCGCGGACAATGACGCCGCGTCGAAGGACGGATAGTCGATCTGTCCCGCCAGCAACGCCTGCGTCAGCCACGCGCGATGCACGACCGAGTGCACGCGGCGAATCTTTCGCTGCTGCAACGTCTGATACACCATGCGCTCGGCGAGATAGCCGAGACGGCCCGACGCGAAGGACGTTTGCGAGAGGTCGCCCGAGAGCGACATGTGCGAGACGCGCAGCATCGTCGCCAACCGCCGCACGATGGCGCGCTCAAACACCTCGTAATTTCCGTTCGGATGGAGCGGGTTCCACTCTTTGAACGTCTGACCGGGATTCAGTTGCTCAATCGTGCCCGGTGAGACATCCCAATGCGGCGACTGTGTCTTATCCTTGTCGGTGACCGCGACGGCGTCGGCGTCGGTTTCGATGAAGCCCATCTTCGCGGCCGACGAGCGCGCGGCCACGACTTCCGCTTCGGTGTACTCGCCGAGTTGCACCGCTTCCACGATGCCCGGTGCACACCACGGCACGCCGCGCACCTGACCGGGGCGATGCGGAATGAACTGGTGAATGATCTGTTCGGCGGGGATACGCATCCGCTCACCCCGTCGCACCACTTCTGCCGGATGATTCGGCCACACGTGATACGCGACGGGCGCCCCCCATACGTCGATTTCCACACCCATCACGATCGCGTTCTGACTACCGCGCGGCTCGACTGTGTAGCGGCGGTCGATTTGATCGGTGTCAAGCACCTGCACGGCGAACCGGAACGGATTATCAAAGTTCGGCAGCAACCGCGTGAACGTCTCGCCGTCGGTGACTTCGACTTCATCCAAGAGTGTTTCGACTTCCAACCACGAGGTGCGCCGATCCGCCGTCACCGCGCGCGGATCTTCCGCCCAGCAATACCATGACGATTCCAGCGCCTTATTCGCGCGCTCGTTGTAGTTCTCGTTCGCAAACTTGACCGCGGCCTGATACGTGATGCCGTCTTTGCCGGTGATCGACTCAGCGAACAACGACGGCACGCGCGCGATGGTCGGGTTGTTCATCGCCAAGTCGCGCGAGCGATCGACGAGCGTCGTCAGATCCATCCGCAGGATCTGCGCGGCCGACATCTGCGGCACGCTCCAATCGCCGCCCCATTGATCCATGCGGGCGCCTTTGTAGTACGCCGCTTGGGCGCCACGCGGCGCAATCACCCGGCCGGCACTCGCCAACATCCGCGACAAGAGGCGACGACTCGCCGTAATCATCGCGTCCACACCGCGTCAGTGCGCCGCCAGTTGCCAATACGAATCGGCGGCAACTGCCCGTTATTGGCTTCGCGCGCCAGATTCGCCTTCAGTTGATCGCGCAACGCCATCAATTCTTTCGGCGAGAACGTCTGCAACTGCCGCCCGTTCACCATCAGCATCCGGTGTTCGCCCTGAATCGTGCCGAGCAACGCCTCCTCGACGATCGGCAGCAACTTCGCCTCGTACGAGACGAGATCGCCCGCCGCGACATCGGCGAGATCGGGCGCCACGGTAAGCGAGCCCCAATCGAGCGTCGTGGTGACGCCATCTTCCGTGATGCGCGTGCGCCACTGATAGAGCCCGGTGAGCAGCGCCGCCGTTTCGGTATCGGCGAGCGTGACATCGAACCCGGTGCCGTTCGCGGTCGCGGTCCATGACTCCACGACCGCGCCCGCCAGCGCAAAGGTCAGCGTCCCGCCGTTGGCCGCGCTAAAGTCCGCGTAGGCCAACGTCATCTCGACCGTATCACCGGCCGTGATGGTATTCGGAACGCTCGTGAGTCGGTCACGCGCCATGACCGATGATGCCATGCGCGGCGCAGCGATCCTAGAACATCACCATTGCACTACGAACCAACGGCCACAATTACGATCATCGATGCTACGCGGCGCGCTCCACATCCACCCGCCGCGACCACGGCATTCTGTACGCGCGCGGACGCTGTCGCTGATGCTCGTCGAGATACCCGCGCTCCACGAGCAACCGCAGCGCGCGGCCGACAGATTGCGGCTCGATACCGACCGCCGCCGCCAAGCTTGCCTCTTTTTGTTCGCGGTAGTGGTGGAAGTCGAGCCGTTTCTGTAATTCCCACATCACCGCCTTGCTCGCCGGCGACAACGTGCGATCGTCCAACGCTTGCCGCACGACGATGGGCAAGCCGCCATCACTCACTAACGCACACGCGCGCTCTTCTCGACTCATCGGCGCATCCATCCACCCCGGCGGGGCGGCATCCACGGGGTGGGGCGAGCAGCCACCGGCGCGACAGGCGTCGGCTCGGTGGCAGGGGTGCGGAGACGATCCCCGGCGGCATTCACCGCCGTCACTTCGTTCGCCAACAGCGTCAACGGCACGGGACCGAGCAACAGCGCGGCATAGGCGTACGTTTCGCAGTCGGCGACTTCGTTGCGCTGATTCTTGGACGCCACCCACCGATAGCGGCGCGTTTTTTCGTCGCGTTCGCGGTGCATCGAGAGCCATTGGTCGATGTAATCCGCGGGCACGCCATGCGGCGGCGTCTCACTCGCGAACTCGTTCACGTGCAGAAACCCCGGCCCCTTCTCGGTCATCGCTAACCGGCGGTACATCGTCTCCATAATCGCGTGCACGCCGATCACGTAGAGGCGTCCCGGTTTGACTTTCGTCGGTTTAAGCGGGAGCATGGGGGCCGATGGCGAGCCGTGGCCCTTAATCGCAAACACGCCCTCGCCCAGTCGCGGCGCGCAGTAGGTGTACACCTCTTTCGATCGCGCACCGTCCGAGGCGTCGACGGTCATCGCGCGAATCTTCATCGGCGCTCCATTTTCGTGCGTCCACGTGCGGCGCGTGCGGTATTCGTCCAACTGCAGCCAAACGCCTTGCTGCGACGTGTCCGCGCGGAGAATAGCCCGCTCAATCAACCAGGACTCGGCACCGACCCCGAACGCGCGCACGACGATTTCCAGCCGATCGTGCTGCACGTCCACGCCCGCCGTCAGAATCCCCGCCTCGCGCGGCACCTGAAACGCGCCGTCCACCGCATACGGCAACGCCCGCGCCTTGAGTTGCGTCTTTTGTGTCTCGGACGCGGTATCGACGTACAACTCACCTAGGGTCGTGTTAAAAAACGCCCGCAGCATTTCCGCGCGGAGCGCCGCATCGGTCTGGCCGTGCGCGGTCACGAACTCTTGCGCGATTTCCTCCCACAACGCGAACGCCGCCACGAGCCCCGTGATGTGAAACGACCGCTTGTGCGGCACGCGCGCCACGACGGTCGCACGCCAGCGGCCCGCACGGAGCATCGCGCCCCTGTCACGCGCTGGAATCCGCTGTTCACAGGCCGCGCACTCGTACGCGACGGACTCCGCGTCCACTTTCCCGGCTTCGTCCAGAACCCATTTCAGTCGCACGAACTGCAGCGTCTGAAACGCGTGACAATGCGGGCACGGCACCTCGTACACTTCCTGCGTCCCTTCGAGATAGCTCGGCCAGATCAACGACTCTTCCAACGACGTCGGCGACGACACTTCGACGATTTTCCGGCGCCGCTGAAACGACCGCGTACGCGCCCGCGCAATCGCTTTGACATCGCCTTCGGTGCCGGCGCTCCGCGGATGGCGGTCGCGCTCGTCCAACAACACGATGCGTTTCGGTCGCATCGCGAGCCCACTCGGCGCATTCGCGCCCGTGATGTCGAGTTGTCCGCCGGGATACTGCTTACTCAGGATGGTGTTGTTCGATTCCCGCGACCGCGCCGGGGCGATGAGCGTGGACAACGCCGCGCAATCGCGGATCATCGGCGCCACACGATCCTTGCTGAAACTTTCGCCCGTTTCAACGGTCGGCTGCACCACGAGGATCGGCGACGGCTCCTGATGCACGAAATACCCGATCGTGTTCAGGATGAGCTCCGTTTTGGCGGCTTGCGACGGCGAGACGACGGTGATTTCCTGCGTGCTCCGATCGCTCACCGCGTCCATGATCTCAGCGAGATACGGCACGACTTCGTTCTGCCACGGGCCATGCTGCGCGGTCGCTTCCGGGGAGAGCACGCGGTATTTCGGCGCCCATTGCGACAGCGTGAGACGCGGCAACGGGCGAAAATGACGGCGGAAGCGTTCGCGGGTGACGCGGTTGAGCGCGGCGCGGCCGATGGCGGTGGCGGTCATGCCCTCACTTCACGCACTAGTGCGATGAGCGCAAGCATGGTTGACGGGCTCGCCGCAGCGATGAATGCGGCGTCCTCGCCTTTAAAATCCGCGACTTGGCAGCATCCGCATCCCGTATCAACCACGAACCGCTTGCCGGCTTTGATACCACGCACATTCGACGCGTCTCCTCCGTCTGTTACCGTCCAGTCACCCGGCGTCGCCGCGAGGGCTAGACGTTCCAATTCGTCGAGGTCGATAGCACTCACGCCGCTCGCTCCTGCTCCGGGGTAAACTCCTCGATCACGTCCTCGTCAAACGCACTCAACTCCGTCACGATCCGCTCGGCTTCCGCTTCCGCCGCCGCTTCGACTTCCGCGCCCAGGTGCGACAACCGCACCGGCAACGCCCGCAGCCGCGCCGCGAGGCGATCACACACGCGGGCCAACGCCGCCTCGTAGTCAGCGACGGCGACGAACTCGCCGCGCGCTTTGGCGACTTCTAACTCGGCAAGTTCGGCCTCGGCATTGAGCTTGCGCGAGCGAGCATCGTCCAGCGACACCGGAGCCGAATCCGCCTTGGCCTGTTTCACTAACTCTTCTTCGCGCCAGCGGAGAAATTCCGGCCAGCGCACAAGAACGCGCGTGCCATCCTTGCGCACCGGAGCTCCGGGACGCGCGCACCACATGCCGATCGACTGTTGCGTCAGAAACAGCCGTTTCGCGGCGTCGGCGGCCGATATTTCGGTGATTTCCGCCGTTTGCGTGCGCTTTGGTGCCGTTTTGGTGTGTTTCGGCGTCAACTAAACCTCAGTACTGAAAATCCTATCGCTAGTTGAAAATCGAGGTCCGCGGATGACCCCAATGAGCCCCCCGTGGGGAAGGACCCAAGAAATTTCTCGCGCCTGTTTTTCGCTCGCTTTCTCCGACGTCTCTCGTCATATCGCTCTGTCTCTTCGTTGCGTGTCACAGAGTCGACCGGAACAGCACTTCGTCAATCGCCTGAAGGCCGAGCGGGATTGCTCTCTGTTCATGAACCTTTGCGGCGGTGACCCACAGACCGAGTCGGGCCGGCGAGTGGATTCGACGTTGGAAAAACCACAACTGCTCGACGTTGGCTCGCCCAAAGCCTGAGTGCTTACGACGGAAAATACCTTTCTCGTTGGCGAAGTAGCTCACGCCAGTTCCTGTACGCTTACTGCCTTTCTTCGTACCCTTTGCGAGGATCAACTTTGAGTCTGGTGTAAGTCTCAGAGCCGCTCCGACGTTCGCCGGGTATTGCGCTCGCGGCGGGTTCGTGGTGGATGTGCGTTGGCCCTTTGTGGGGATAAAGAAGCCATCCGCCATGAATGTTTTCTTCCGCCCATTGAAGAACGGTTGAGGCGCTGCCGTTCGCGTCTCCTCATCTTCGTGCCGTGCGAGAATGTCGCCGAGGTTTTTCGTCGCGCTCGCCTTCGTACCACCGACAGCGTTATTGCCAATCACGAGTTCGGCCGTCTGACGCAGACCACGTACGTCGTCTTTGTCCTTCTTGGCCTGGCGAAACACCACGGCTTTCCGAAAGCCGTCGGCCGTCCCACGGAGGTGGAAGCGTGCCGGTAGCGCGTTCCTCATGCCGCCCTGCATCTCTAGACCGAGCCAGTTAATCCAGAGACGGCGCGCCTCTTTCGCGTTCTTCCCGATCTCCTGCAATCGCCATACGACTGTTTTGGTGTCGTGTGCCTCGATCTTGATCTGCATCCCCCCCCCGGTTAAAAAATTCTGACGCCGGATGATAATTGAAACCGGCTATTGCTGCCCCGCATTGGCCGATTTCCCGCGCTCAAATCGTCCGGCAATACCTCGGTAGCCATCGGCGTCTTTCGCGGCCTCATGCGGCCTTCTGGCGTTCGCCGCGGTATCCCCGCGCCGCGATCAGCGCCACGGTCTGGCGGCAGTAGTCGAGCGCCGCGCCACGGCCCGCGTCCCGTGCCAAATCCTGCAACAGCCGGTGCAACTGCGCGACGTCGT
>CBHTUR010000073.1:0-4823 GCA_966096095.1 uncultured Gemmatimonadaceae bacterium
GCGGTCCGTCCCACTCGCATTCCCCGTTGTGACAGTTCAGCTTTATCCCGGGCGCCGACGACGGGCGTCGCGAAGAGGCTCCTCGAACAGCACGTCGACGGTAATGGAAGATCTGGTCCGGTCGTACGCAGCGACGTTCGCCCTGCAAGGGACGATCGGCGTTGCGGCGGCCCTGATGTTGGGCGGGCTCTGGCTTGCCCTGCGTGCGCCGGCCGCCCGCATCTGGGGGCAGCAGTGGGCGCTACTCGCCGCTGCCCAAGCGCTGGCGTACTGGACGGTGCGGGAAACACCGTCGGGAGTACCGAGCACGTCCGGCGCGTTCGCGTGGGTACTCGCCAGCAGCATGTTTGCCGCAGTGAGCATGCTGCAGTTCGTTGGCGCTCGTGTGCTGCGCACCGCGCCCGCCGAGCCCGCCGACGTACCGAAACTGACCTTCGGCGTAGTTGTCGCCTCGATCACAAGTGCGGCGGTGGCGGCGCTGTCGATTGCGTGGGCCACCCGACACGATGGCAACTTCATCGAGCTGACGGCGGTCTTTCTCCGCCCGCTCTCGTTTCTCGCGATTCTGATGGCAATGCGCGAGTTGATGCAGGCGCCCACGTGGAATGAATCGCCAGGACTCAAAGTGCTGGCGGTCGCGTTCGCGGCAGTGGGTGTACGCGCCATCCTCGCGCTGATCATCGCATGGCTTCCGGCGAGTATTTCGCGCGCGCCCGCGACGAACGTGGCGTTGGTGACGTTGCAGGTGTTGGTGCAAGTGATGTTCGCCATCGCCAGCACCGCGGCCGTGCTCGAATCGGAGCGCTTGCAGCGCTTTCATGAAGAGGAGCGGTTGTCCGAGTTGGAGCGCGTCGTGCTCAATCAGCAGCGCGTGGAGAGCATTGGCCGCCTCGCCTCAGGCATCGCGCACGACTTCAACAATCTGCTCGCCGCGATTCGACAGGGAGTGGAGCTCGCGAAAGAAACCCCCGACGACGCGCGCGAGCGCGAAGAGATTCTTACCGACGTCCTAATCGCCGCCGATCGCGGCGCCGAGCTGACTCGGCACTTGTTGGACTATGCGAAGGGCGGGTCGACCGAACCCGAGTTGGTCGACGTGGTCGAGCGCGTGCGCAAGCTTTCCGGCATGCTTCGGCGAGCCGTGCCGGCGAGTCTCGAATGGGACGTGAATCTGCCTCCATCCGAGGTGCCGGTACGCATCGTGCCCGCCCAGTTCGATCAGGTGTTGCTCAATCTCGTGGTGAACGCGCGCAATGCGCAGCCGAAAGGCGGACGCATCGGCGTGCGCGTGGGCGTGGAATCGTCGCCCGCGCCGCACGTCGAGGGGCAGCGACCGGCCGCTGCCGCTTCGTCGTACGCCGTGCTGGAAGTGTCCGACCGCGGGCCGGGAGTTTCGCCCGACGTCGCGGCGCGCGTGCTCGAGCCGTTCTACACGACGCGCGGCGAGTCGGGAGGTACGGGACTTGGTTTATCGACCTGCGTTGCGATTGCGCAGGCTAACGGCGGCGCGCTCGAATTCACCTCGCGCGTTGGCGAAGGCACGCGCGTTCGACTCATTCTCCCGATTCTCACCGGCTCGGCCGCGGCGTGATTCGTCGCTAGGCTCGCATCGTGGCGATGTGCGCCACGAGCTGGTCGACGGCAATCACGGTGCCCTCGTAGAAGCTTGACGACTTGTTGGTTTCGAAATCGGCTTCATTGCGGTGCAGCGCGGTGAACACGTAGCGGGTACCGGTGCCGACGGCTTCCATCGTCATGATGGCCGTGATGGGAACATCATCGAACACGGCCGGGCGATAGTCGGGAAAGAGCATCGACGTCCAGACGAGACGTTGCATGGGCACGACCTCGAGCACGCAACCAAGATTGGGAACTTCGCGCCCATCTCCGACGGCGATGTCGATGGAGAACGCGCCGCCCGGTCGAAGATCCAGCGACGTGCGCGCCACGCGCCCCCACGCTTTGGGCATATACCATTCTTTGATGTGTTCGGGATTGGTGAGCGCCTCCCACACAATGCGTGGCGGCGCATCGACCATGCGCTCGATGGCGAAGTCGAGCTTGGGATCGAGAGTGATGGACGCGGTCATACGTTGGACTCCTTGTCTTTGAGTTGTTTGACGACCTGATCGAATCGATCAAGGCGTGCTTCCCACAGTCGCCGACGCGCGGTCAGCCAGTCTTCAACCACCTTGAACCGATCCGGTGCGAGCTCGTACGTCCGCACGCGTCCGTTCTTTTTCGATTTCACCAGTCGACTCTCCTCGAGCACCGAGAGGTGCTGCACGAACGACGGGAGTTGCATGTCGAAGGGCTCGGCCAACTCGCTGACCGTGGCGGGCCCTTCGGAGAGTTGCTCGAGCACTTTCCGCCGTGTTGGGTTGGACAAGGCGTGAAAGACGGCGTCGGCGACGGCCGATTGAACCATGAGGGACTCCATCGGGTGGCGCAGGTCGGGCAAGCGGACGACGGCAGTATAGGTCGCGCCAATACTTTTGTAAATACCTAAGTATTTTTTTCTCGGGACAAGGCGCCTCCCGGCCAGCAGGATTGTGACGCACCACGCTTTCGCCCGGGTTGATCGAAGCGCACTTTTGCGTAACGCTCCACGCCGGCCACGACCGACGATCTCCATTCCTTCGACTTGTGAGCAATGCGGCCGCTCAAGTACTCCATCAACGTCACGCTCGACGGTTGCTGCGACCATCGCGCCATCGTGCCCGACGACGAGATGCACATGTTTCACACGAACAACATTGCCGAGGCCGGCGCGTTGTTATTCGGGCGCGTGACGTACGAGATGATGGAGAGTGGATGGCGCGCGCCCGCGGAGACGGGGGTGTGGCGCGAGTGGATGGCGGAGTGGATGAAGCCGTTTGCGCATCGCATTCACGCGGCGCGGAAGTACGTGGTGTCGCAGACACTGACACACGTTGACTGGAATGCGGAGCTCGTGCGCGGCGATCTCGCAGCGTTCGTTGAGCAGCTCAAGCGCGAGCCGGGCCAGCCGATCTTTACAGGCGGGCTCACCTTGCCCAAGCGGCTGGCCGAGTTGGGATTGATTGACGAGTACGAATTCGTCGTGCACCCAAACATCGCCGGACACGGTCCGACGTTGTTTGCGGGACTCGCGAATCCGCTGTCGTTGCGGCTCACGAACCGCCGGGAATTCGCGTCGGGCGCGGTGGTGTTGACCTATGAGCCGCGACGCTGATGTAACCCAACCGAAACGATCGAGCGGCGATTCGCCGGACTTCGCAAATCGCCGCTCGGTGTTTCAGTCGTAGGGAACCGTCGTGACTACGGCTGCGCGATAATCACCGTGCGATTCTTCTTGGTCGCGTTGCTGAACTGCAAGTTGTAGCCGAGGGTCGTGGTCGTGTGGAAGCTCTTGTAGTTCACGTTCGCGTCGTTGATGTGCGCGACCGCATCGACGCCCGGGATGCCGATGTCGTACTGCACATTGAGACCGCGGGCCTTGAGATCGGCGGCCACCGCATCCGGCACGAACGGCGTGATGCCAAACGACACGTGATCGATGACCGCGCGCGACGGCGCATTTTTGTCGAAGGCGGGGCTCATGTAGTTGCCACCACGAATGAGGATGTTGCCGCAGTCGTCGCACATCCACGTTTCGTTCTGGCTGCCTTCATCGCCCTGCGGCTTCCAGCCCATCAGCGCTTCGTAGAATGCGACTTCGCG
This sequence comes from uncultured Gemmatimonadaceae bacterium, assembly GCA_966096095.1. GTDB lineage: Bacteria > Gemmatimonadota > Gemmatimonadetes > Gemmatimonadales > Gemmatimonadaceae > Gemmatimonas. The sequence goes on from CBHTUR010000073.1 coordinate 3,703, forward strand.
CTTGTAGTCGCCCACACCAAATGAGATGTGGTCGAGCCACGTCGTCTTCCAGTTGGTCTTTTCGAACGGCAGGGCCTCGCTCAGCGCAACCGCCTTGGCGTTCTTGCGTCCCTTGGCATAGCAGGCATTGGTGAGCACCACGTCGAAGCCCTGCGGATCCTTTACATGAAACGCTTCACAGCCGGCCGGACCGCTATTGTCGGCCACGGGGTCGAGGCCGCGCTTCTTGAGTTCTGCCTCAACGGTCTTCGCGTTCCACGGTGCGATGATCCAGGCGTACGAATCCCAGAGAACCTGCGGCACGCGACGCTGACCACCACCGCGACCGGCGCCACCGGCACCTCCACCACGCGCGGCCAGTGCTGCGCTATCGGCCGCCGACAACACGCGCGGCGGCGGCGGTGGCGGCGGCGTATAGCCACCCGTGATAACCACCGTACCCACATCACCGATGTCGAGCACGGCCTGCTTACCATCGTCGCTCCGCAGCGTCCAGTTCATCAGCGCCACGTAGAACGCCGCTTCCTTCTTGTAATCCGCGGCCTTCATGGTGAAGTGATCGAGGCCGGTCGTCTTCCACCCTGTCGCCGCGAACGGCGCGGGCGCATGCGTGGTATCGCACGCCGGGGTGTGCTCGGCCGGACGACCTTTGCACTGCCCCTGCGCGAACGCGGCGCTTGCCGGCACGGTCAACGCAAGGCCGAGTGCGCCGAACAGCACCGAACGAGTGAGCGGTGAGCGACGGGAATCGCCGGAAGTCGAGGTGTTCAGCTGAGCCATAGTGGGTTGCTGGCTTGGGTATGGGCGCAGGGCGCTCGGCGCGGGAGCCAGAGGGCTGCGGGGTGGGAGTAACGCGGTATCTGCTGAGTATACGGCTGGCTGCCCCGCGACGTTAGAACGGCCGCGCCTGAAGCTGTCGCTCGGCCTGGCGGGCTCTGTCCGATGGTCGGGTGGTACGGCATACTAGACCTCCCGTTCGGGTATTCCCCCGGGCGGCCGGCGGTGACGCCGGCCCTGCCGCTTCCCCCGAATCGCAATGCACACCGAAATCGACGCGCTCAACGCGTTTTACGCCGCGGTCAATCGCAACGATATGACATCGATGATCAAGGACTTCGACG
>CBHTUR010000074.1:0-4455 GCA_966096095.1 uncultured Gemmatimonadaceae bacterium
CCCGAGAAATGGTGCGGTGCGAGCGCCCATCGCGCAATCGATTGCTGGGGCGTCGGAAAGGTCCCGACCCGCTCAGTCAGGTCAACATCCTCGCGCAGTAACGGGTCACGCAGCATCTTCGTCCCACTACCCCGCCATCGGTGGCGACGGCGCGGGCCGCATGAACGACATCACCACTTTTCGAATCCTGTCGATGCACGCGTTGTCGACCATCTCTGCCGCGGTGGCGCTCATTGCTGTCGCGCTGCCAACTGCTCCGACGGGCGCGGGTCGTCATAACTCCGCCATTCAACCCGCCTGGCGGTCGCTCTTCGACGGCAAGACGCTCAGCGGCTGGTATCCTTGCAACGGTACGGCTCCGTACACAGTCGAGAACGGCTCGATCGTCGGCCGCACGGTCACCAAGTCGCCGAACAGCTTTCTCTGTTCGAAGGAGAGCTACGGCGATTTCATTCTTGAATACGACGTCTGGGTCGCCACCAATCTCAATAGCGGCATGCAGATTCGAAGCGTCGTTGATCCGGCAGTCAAAGGTGGACGCGTGAACGGACTGCAGGTCGAAGTCGATCCGTCAGACCGCGCGTGGAGCGGTGGCCTGTACGATGAATCGCGACGCGGATGGCTCTACACACTCGACGGCGACGGACCCACCTACGCGGCGCAGCGCAAGGCGTTCAAAATCGGCACCTGGAATCACTTTCGCGTGGAGGCCATCGGCCCGTCGATCCGCACCTGGTTGAACGGCGTGGCCATTGCCAACATCGTCGACGATCTCACGCCCAGCGGCGTGCTAGCTATTCAGGTCCACAACATCGGCGACGATACCAAGCGCGCGGGCGAAGAGATTCGCTACCGCAACATTCGCATCCTGACGCAGCAACTGACGGCCAGTCGCACGCGCGAGAGCGTCACGGCGCCACAGTTCAACTACGTGCCTAATACCATCACCGCGCGCGAACGGCAGGCCGGGTGGAAGTTGTTGTGGGACGGCAAAAGCACGGCTGGCTGGCGCGGCGCGAAGTTGACCACGTTTCCCGCAAAAGGTTGGGAAATTCAGGACGGCGTCTTGTCGGTGCTCGAAACCGAAGGAAAAGAGTCCGCGGCGGGCGGCGATATCGTCACCGTCGACGAATACGAGAACTTCGAGCTGCTCGTCGAATACAAGCTCACCCGCGGCGCGAACAGCGGCATCAAATATTTCGTTGACACGGAGTTGAACAAGGGCGAAGGCTCGTCGATTGGGTGCGAGTATCAACTGCTTGACGACGACGTGCATCCCGACGCCAAGCTGGGTGTGCACGGCAATCGCACCAATTCCGGTTTGTACGATCTCATCCCACCGCAGGCCGTGCGCTTCAACGGCATCGGCGAGTGGAATCGGGCGCGCATCATTGTGCGAGGCAAACATGTAGAGCATTGGCTCAACGGCTTCAAAACTGTCGAGTACGAGCGCGCTACACAGGAATGGCGCGCGTTAGTCGATCATAGCAAGTACACGGTGTGGCCCAAATTCGGCGAAGCGCCCAAGGGCCACATTCTGCTGCAAGATCACGGTAATCGGGTCTCCTTCCGTTCCATCAAGATTCGCGTTTTGGAGTGACGATGAGCGATTCATCACGTCGGGAATTCCTGAAAAAATCGGCGATCGGCACCGTGGCGGCGGTCGCGCCAACGTTTATCCCACGCACCTACCTCTTCGGCAAGGACACGCCGCCAAGCCGTCGCATAAACGTTGCGCAAATCGGCTGCGGGCGCATGGGCATGGAAGATCTGCGCGGCACCATCGCGCATGATCTCTGCCGCATGGTTGCGGTCTGCGATCTCGACGCCAAGCGCCTCGACGCAGCGCGCGGCGAGGTGACGAAGTACTACCAGGGCAAAGGCGAACAGAACGTCGAGGTGAAGGCGTACCGCGATTACCACGAAGTACTGGCCAATCGCGACATCGACGCCGTTCTCGTTACGCCGCCTGATCACTGGCACGCAATCATCGCGATCAAGGCGGCACTCGCCGGCAAAGACATTCACGTCCAGAAGCCCATCACCTACGATATCGCCGAGTCGATTGCCCTCCGCACTGTCGTTCGCGCAAAGGGGCGTATCCTGCAAACGGGTAGTCAGCAGCGCTCGTCAAAGCCGTGGAATACGTTTCGGCTGGCCAGTGAGGCTGTGCGCAATGGGCGGATCGGCAAGCTGCACACCATCAAAATCGGCATTGGACAAGATCAGCCGAAGGGCGTGGCGCCAAAGGCTGAGCCCGTGCCGTCAACGTTCGATTACGAAACGTGGCTGGGCCCCGCGCCGGAGCAGCCGTACATGGAAGCGCGTGTGCATCCGCAATCCGACTACGGCCGGCCCGGGTGGATCACCACCGAAGACTTCGGACTCGGCATGATCACCAACTGGGGCGCGCATCACATGGACATCGCGCAGTGGGCGATGGGAATGGAGCTGAGCGGGCCGTCGACGGTGCGCGGGAACGCCGAGTTCATGAAGAACGACGTATGGACCGTGCATCACACCTATCACATCGAGATGCAGTACGCGAACGGCGTGCAGCTGATTCTCGATCAGTCGTTTCCGAACGGCATTCGCTTTGAGGGCGCCGACGGTTGGGTATTTTGCGCGCGAGGATCGGGGCAGGTTACGAGCAGCGATCCAAACGCCGCCGCGCAGGGCGACGGCCGCGCCTCGCTCGACGCGAGCAACTTGAGCATTCTCTCGGCGCCCTATCGCGCGAGCGACAAGCGGTGGCCGGCGAGCGACAACCACTATCGCAACTGGCTTGAGGCAATCGAAACGCGAAAGGACCCAATCGCGCCCGTCGATCAGGCGGTGCGCAGCCTGCAGGCGTGCGCGGTTGGTTGGATTTCGATGAAACTCAATCGCCAGCTCACGTGGGATGCCAAGCGCGAACGGTTCGTCAACGACGACCAAGCCAACGCGCTCTGCGCGCGCAAGCCGCGCTCGGCGGCGTATGATGTGGCGACGCTGGCGAAACAAGCAACGTAGAGATCCTCGCGCGACCACTCCGGGCGCTAAGAGCGCCACGGTTATGGATTGCGGAACGCGCGACTCGAAATCGACACCGAGTTCTTGTCGGGGTCCTTTGCATTCGCAAACGCGTAGCCATTCGCTTGGTGTGTGCTGCCGAATAGCAATCCCTGCGTCGCTGCGCGCGCCTTGAATGCGTCGATATCAGCGACATCGAAGACGAGCTTGACCGCCACTTGGCCAAGCTTTAGCGATTTGGCGGCACGATGCAAGACAATCCGCGCGCCGCTCGAAGTCGCGCGCATAAATCAGAATCGTGTTCAGTGCGGGCTTCATCGTCGCAGTGGAGAGCTCGTTCGGAGTTGAGAGTGTCCGACTCAATCCTGTCGAACAAAGGTGACGTCCAGCGGCGTGCCTTCGTCAGCGTGAAACTGCAATCTCAACGTCTGCGCATCACGCGCACGGGCAACAAGCGCGGCGCTCGCCGCTGACGCGCCGACCATCGTCATGTTAGCCACCAGCGAATCGCCGTCAATTCTCCCACCGCCTTCCCACGCCACACCGGAGAATGTGAGCCGTGCAACCAACACTCCCATCTCACTCGACTTCGACGTGACCGTGAGCCCCAGGAACTCGAGCGACGGCGTGACAGAACGCCATTGGCCTGCGTACGCGTCGGGTGACGACGCCTTGAACGTGGTGTCCGCCGGTTCATCGGGCTGCGCAGCACATCCGAACGTGGCAGAGAGCATGGTGATGATCAACAGCCGCCGCATGCTCGTGTCTCCAGTACGGTCTATGACTAAACAACCCCGGGCGCTCGCGCGCCGTCACAGCGCGCGAGCCGTTGTGCCCGATGTTTAAACCTCAGCGAGCCACACTACCGTCCATGATGCCGCGCGATTTCAGCCGCGGAGAGCCGGAGGAAGCGCGCCGCATTGTTGTACAAAATGTCACGCTTCTGGGTGGCAGTAAGGAAGGGGGCCGCTTCGATAGAGCGCACGCCCGCGTCGATCAGCCCCGGCCACACCATCTGATCGGAACCAAACATGATCCGGTCGGCGTACCCCGCATCAACCAATTCACGCAGAAATCGATAGAACGCGGGCCGCGCTTCCACATTCACCGCCATGCTGAGTTCGACGTACACCTGAGGATGCGTGAAGAGCAATGCTTGCAGATCTTCACGCATCGGATATCCGGCGTGCATGATGTAGAGACGAAGTTTCGGATGTCTCACGAGAACGTCTTCGAGCGTGAGCGCACTCTGTAGCCGAGCGCGGAACGCGGGTGAGCCGGTGTATGGTTCGCCCGGACCTCCGCCGCCCACGTGAATTCCTACAGGGATGTCCAGCGATTCGGCAAACGCCCAATACGGTTCGAGTCGTGGATCGTCGGGCGCGATACCGGCGTACTGGTTCATCACTTCCGCGAGCACAGCAAATGCACCGGCGCGATAGA
>CBHTUR010000075.1:0-4440 GCA_966096095.1 uncultured Gemmatimonadaceae bacterium
TTCCGCTGTAGCCCACCCCCCGCAGTTCGCAGTTAACCGCAGTTAAGCCCGCAGTAACCTGCAGTCGAGCAGTTTCTGGGGCGCGGTAAGTGGAGGGTGCGGCTCTCGCCTGTCGTCCCGCCGCGTTGCAATTTTCCGCGATGTCCGCGCATGCCGATCGCGTCACTGCCGCCCTCGCCGACCGTTATCGCGTCGCGCGTGAGATTGGCGAAGGTGGTATGGCCACTGTGTATCTCGCGCGCGATCTCAAGCACGATCGCGATGTCGCCATTAAAGTCGTGCACCCCGACTTGGGCGCGGCGCTCGGTGGAGAACGCTTCTTAAGCGAGATCCGCACCACCGCGCGTTTGCAGCATCCGCACATCTTGCCGTTGCTCGACAGCGGCGCCGCCGACGGATTGCTGTATTACGTCATGCCGCTCGTGACCGGCGAGAGTTTGCGCGCGCGGCTCGAGCGCGAACGACAGTTGCCGATTGCCGACGCGCTGCGCATCGCGCGTGAGGTTGCGGGCGCGCTCGATCATGCGCACCGAAACGGCGTGATTCATCGCGACATCAAGCCGGAGAACATTCTGCTGCAGGACGGCGCGGCGGTCGTCGCCGACTTCGGTATCGCGCTCGCGCTGCAATCGGCCAGTGGCGCGCGCATGACGCAGACCGGTCTGTCGCTTGGCACGCCGCAATACATGTCGCCCGAACAAGCCATGGGCGAGCGCACGATCGACGCGCGCAGCGACATCTATGCGCTGGGTGTGGTGACGTTCGAGATGCTGGCCGGTGATCCGCCGTTCACCGGGAGTACCGTGCAGGCGCTCATCGCGCGTGTGATGAACGAGCGGCCGACATCATTGCGGACGCTGCGCGATACCGTCTCGTCGTCCGTCGACGACGCGGTACTTACCGCACTCGCCAAACTCCCCGCCGACCGCCACGCGAGTGCGGCGGCCTTCGCCGAGGCGCTCGCGCGCTCCGCGTCGTCGACGTCCGCGGCGTCCTCGCCGACCGTGTCAACGTCCGTCGCGTCGCTTGCACCCACTGGCGCCACGCGTGCGCGATCGCGGGTGTTGTTTGGAGTGGGCGCTGTCGTTGCACTCGCGCTGGCTGCACTCGCCGGCGCCAAATTCGGTGCGGCCAACGTGAAGACCACGGCTCCGTCATTGCGCGCTACGCGGCTGACGCACGGCGCGAACGTGGGGTGCGCGGCGATCTCTCCGGACGGCAAACGCTTCGCGGCGATTGTCGGTGCGTTTGACTACGACACCTACTGCAGCGGATCGCTAATCATTCGGCCGTACCCCACCGGACCTGATGTCGTGCTCGCGCGCGGAATTCGCAACGTGAACGCCATCGCGTGGAGTCCTGACGAGGCCGGCCTTCTCATCTCAGGAATTCCTGAGGCCAAAGAGAACGGCGTCTACTACTTCTCCACGCGCACCGGTGCGTTGCGGCAGCTGCACAGCAATCCCACGAACAACGAAGGATTTGTCGACGCGCGTCACGTGTACTTCACCTCGTTTCGCACGCTCGACCGGGTCCACATTGTCGATGTCGAATCGGGCGATGTCGTCGACAGTCTGCCAAGCCACGGCTTTAGCCGGATGTCGTTCTCCGCCTCGGGGGCACACGTCGTGTATGCCAACGATCGCGGCCTCTTCATCGCCGATCGGCGGGGAACGCCGACCGATAGCGCGCTGCGCGAGGGAGACGATTGGATTGCGTGGGCCGGTGATACGGGCGTCGTGATTGCGGGGTGGGACTTGGAGTATCGCGGTGTCGATCCCAAGACCGGACGCTTTACGGCAGAACACCGAGCGCTCATTGCCGGGCTTCCCGCGGCGGCACGAAACATCGTGCTGTCCAGAGACGCCAGCCGCCTCACGCTCGTCATGGATCCAACCACGGACGAACTGGTGGTGATGGACGTACCGCGCGCGCCGTCGATGCGCGTGCTCGCGAAATCGTTGAACGGCTACCTGGGATCGGCGGCGTTCGCGCCCGGCGCCGCACGCGTTGCGTACGTGCGAGAAGATCCGCTTGGTCAAAACGCGTATGTCTTCGATCTCACCACCAATGTCGAGCAGATTGTCAGTAGCGATACGGTCGCCACCGTGGGCGTCTGGTGGCTCGATGATCAACGCCTCACGCGGTCGACGGCCTCCGGCAACGTGGTGACGCAGGATTTGCGAACTGGGCGCTCGCGGCAAGCGACCCCGCCGACCAAGAGCACACTCATCCTCGCGGCCGGCAATACGTGGGTGTTTGGCGACTCCACGGTCACCGGCATGGAGATCGCCGATTCGTTAATGCGTGATCGCCGAAGAATCGGTCCACTCGCCGGCGCCACAGTCTGGCGTACCGGCGTGATCTCTCAAAATGGTACCAAGGTGGCGCGCTTGGCGCAGACGCCGAATGGTGGCGCTGCATACAGCGTGTACGATCTGACGACCACGTCGTGGAGTCCGCTCGTGAAAATCGACACACTCCGTCGCGAACTGTCCACGCTGACGAATGATGGGACGCTCTACTCCTCTTCGTATGATCGCGCCCAGTCACGTACAGTGCTGTGGCGCGCGAGTGCCGGCGCGCCGTTCACTGTGTACGCCACACTGCCGGTGCACTGCGACCGCAATACCGTTGCCGTCAACAACGACGGGACACGTGTGGTGTGCAATCGCCCAACCCACCTGCCCGATGTGTGGGTGGTGGGTTTGACGGGGAAGTGAGCACGCGAGACGTCTAACGCTGCCGCGTAATCCACGCAGCGATGGCGGCAAAGTTGCGCACCACCCAGTTACCCTCGCATCAGCGCCGCCGCTTCGTCGAGCCCCCGAAAGCGCGCCGCTGCTTCGGCCGTCTTGCCGTGTTTATTGTGCACGCTACGGTCGGCACCAAACGCGAGCAGCACGCGCGTCACGGCCGCGGCGTCGTCTTCATCATCCGGAAGACAGAAGAGCGGCGTGGGGGCGTCGCTCGCGTCGATGCGATGATTGGCGAGTGACGGCTCGTCGCGCAGGACGGCTTCCAAACGCTCAACACGCCCGCTCGATGCCAGCGCGCGCACGTCGCGACTGAGTGGTGCCAGTCGCTCGGCCACCAACGGCTGCCCGAGCACAATCGACCAACTGAGTGGCGTTCCGTGCCATTTTCGTTCGCGCGCGTTGACATTGGCGCCGGCGGCGATGAGCGTATCGACCACGTCGAGGTCTCCCGCCTGCGCCGCTTTGTGCAACGGCGTAATGCCATCGTGATCTTCGACGTTGACGTTCGCACCGAGCTCGAGGAGCCAACGCACCGCGTCGGCGTTGCGGCGACCACAAACAAGCAACAACGCATGCGGATGACGTGCGAGCGAGGGATCGCTTGCGGCCAGCGTTCGCACTTCGCTCTCGTTGCGCGCCATGAGTGCCGCCAGAAACGCGCGACCACCTGAGAGCGATTCCGGCTCAGCGCCAAAGCGCGTGAGCAGTTCCGCCATCGCCGCGAAGCCCGCCAATCGTGCTTCGCTATGGACGCGCTGGCCCGAATACGAATGCACGGTGTTGGCGTTCGCTCCGTGCTCCAGCAGCCACTGCGCCCGCACGAGATGATTGTTGGAGACCGCGTTGCCCAACAGATAGTTGAGCGTGCCAACTTTGCGCGGGCCGTTCAACGCCGGTGGTTCGATCTGCGACCAGAACGCCGATTTGCCCTGCGTCGCGCAGTGCGACCACAACACCTCGGTCCAGTACACATCGTCGAATACGATTGAGGTGTTGTACAACACCTGCGTATCAAACGGATCGGCGCCGCCCGCGATGAGCAACTCCACGAGCTCTCGCGCCTGTGCATGCGACGGCTTGTTCCCTTCACCCTGACCAATCGCGCCCGTGAGCACCTTGAACGGCGTACCCCACCCGTCGTCGAACTGAAAGTTCGGATCGGCACCGGCGTCGAGTAGCAAACGCGCGATCTCGACGGCGTTGGTGCTGTCGAGACGACTGTAGGTGACGTACGCGAGTGCGGTCCACTGCCGACTGCCGCCGACCGCGGAGGCGAGCTTCGGATTCTTCGCCAGAAAATCACGCACCGCGTCGATGTCGCCGCAGACGGCAGCCGAGTAGATGCTGTCGCGGCGCAGTTCGGGAAAACGATGCGCAATGCGCTGCGCGACGATGAGATCACCATCCCACCCATGTCGTAGCAGCGCGTCGACACGTTCGGCGTGACTCTGCCGGTCAAGCGCGATATCGGCGAGCGCGGCGGTCAGTGCCTTCCAGTCGGCATATCCGTATTCACGGGCGAGCGCATGTTGCACATCGCGGAGATTCAGCTCCGACGGCGCCGAGGGCCACGCGGCGTCCAGGCGGCGACGTGCATCTGTGCGGGTTTCGACGTCGACGTCGCGCAGCGATTTGAGCCAGCGCTTGGCGTCGTGCTTGAGCACGTCGAGGGTGCTCTTGG
>CBHTUR010000076.1:0-4314 GCA_966096095.1 uncultured Gemmatimonadaceae bacterium
CTCGTGAGCAACTCGTGAGCAACTCATGACGCTCATTTCGATTGGCAACGCGATGGTCGAATTCGGGGCGAGCGAAATCTTTCGCGACATCAGTCTGACGATCGCGGCAGGTGATCGCTGGGCCGTGGTCGGTCGCAACGGCACGGGAAAAACCACACTGGTTCGCATTCTCACCGGTGATTTGGTGCCGACAAAGGGCGCGGTGGCGCGCACGCCCGGGCTGCGCGTTGCGGTCATGGATCAGCATCGCCGATTTCCGGAAGACCAGACGCTATGGGACATCGTCGCCGACGCGTTTGGACCGCTGCGTGAGCTCGAGAAATCGCTGGCGGCGCAAGTGGCCAGCCTCGAACACGATCACGGCGACGACGCGATGCAGAAGTACGGGCGCGATCTCGAGCGTTTCGAGCGCGAGGGCGGCTATCAGATGGCGGCCAAAGTCGACAGTGTACTCATGGGCGTCGGCTTCGATCCCGAGGCCGCCCGTGTCACGCGTATCGGCACACTCAGTGGCGGCGAACGAGGCCGCGTGGCTCTCGCGCGCCAGCTCGCGACGCCGTGCGACCTGATGATTCTCGACGAGCCGACGAATCACCTGGATCTCGATACCACGGCGTGGCTCGAGCAACACTTGAAGGAGATCGATCGCGCGGTGCTGTGCATCAGTCACGATCGCGCGTTTCTCGATGCGTTCGCCGACCACGTCATGCACTTCGAAGGCGGTACGGCGTTCACTTATACCGGCGGTTATCAGTCGTTCGTGACGCAGCGTGAGGAGCGACGCCTCACGCAACAGCGACAGTTTGATCAACAGCAGAAAAAGATTGCGTCGGAGATGGACTACATTGCGCGCAATCTCGCCGGGCAGAACACGCGCCAGGCCAAGGGTCGACGCAAACTGTTGGCGCGCATGCCGCGGCTGTCCGCGCCCATTGCCGGCGATGGCGTGATGGCACTGCGACTCACGGCCGGAACGCGCAGCGGCGATCGCGTCGCGGAGGCAGAACACGTAACGGTCGCCGTCACGTCACATAGCGTGACTCGCGAATTGGTCAAAGACGTGTCGGTCGTCCTCGAACGCAACGAAGTCGTGGCGCTGGTCGGTCCAAACGGCGCTGGTAAGAGCACGCTCATCAAGACGCTGCTGGGCGAGCATCCACCGGCGTCCGGTGAAGTGAAAGTTGGACCGTCCACAACCGTGGCGTACTATCGACAGGATCTCGCCCACCTGCCGCTGGAGATGTCGATCTACGAGGCAATCGCCACGCAGCGTCCGCTATGGGAACGTCGCCTGGTGCAGGGACATCTCGGGCGATTTGGGTTTTCCGGCGACGAAGTCCAACGGACGGTCGGCACGTTGTCCGGCGGTGAGCGCGCGCGCGTTGCACTCGCGCTGCTCACGTTGTCGACCAACAATCTGCTCATTCTCGACGAGCCCACCAATCACCTTGACGTCGAATCGATCGAGGCGATGGAAGACGCGATTGAGGACTACGAAGGCACGGTGCTTATCGTCAGTCACGATCGCGCGGTCCTGCGCGGCCTGGCCACGCAAGTCTGGGAGCTTCGCGATCAGCGGCTGATTCCGTTTGATGGCAGTTTCATCGAATGGGAGGAACTTCGACGGGAGACCCGCGCTGCCGCTGCGCGAGATGCGAAGGCGGTTTCGGCCGCGGCTGCGGAGAAGGCCGCCGCGGCTCGCGTGGCGCAGCAAAAGCAGCAGGAGCGAGCGCGGGCTGGTGGCACATCGCCACATCAGAAGGCGACGGTTGGCAAGAAGGCGGGAAATGACAGCGAAATGCGACGCGCGGTCCGGCAAGCGGAGAAGGCGCTGGCCGACGCGGAGTTGCGGGTGAACACGCTGGAAGGCACGATTGCCGATCTGACGCGGATCCTCGAAGACACGACGCTGTACGACACGCCCGATGGCGTCGCGAAAGCACAGAAGCTGGGCTTACAACTCGACGAGGCACGCGAACAACTGGATGACGCAATGCACGAGTGGGGCGTGGCTGCCGAGCACTTACAAAGTCTCGGCTGATCGGACGTTCGAGTACCAACCCATGCGCCGGCGCGTCAGTTCGCACCTGCGCGCCGCTGTCGTCGCATTCGCGTGCGCTATGGTGTGGGCGCCGCTTGAGCGCACCGCGGCACAAACGGCCGACTCAACGCCTCCGCGACGGGCGTTGAGCGCACTCCTGGCCGACGCCAGTACTCGCAACGTATTGCCGCCCGACTTGTTGGCGTACAAAGCCGATGTTGAGACTGAGATTTCGGTGTTGTTGCGTCGCGAAGAAGGTACCGAAGCGGTAGCGGCTATCGAGCAGGTCGCCAGCACGTTGCGGTGGACGCGCGCTGGCGACTACGACCAACATGTTGTGGGATATCGCGCCCAGCAGAGCGGACCGAATGTCTCAATGCTGACCGTATTCCAGACCGGATGGCTGAACGCGGTGCTCTACGGCAACCGCTTGCGAGTGCAACGACGCGGTGCCGGCGGCCGCTCGCTGGCGGTGCGCAGCGCGCGTTCCGTGCGCCGCGATGGGGCGGATACCCTGCCGGCGATTCATCCACTCAGTGTTGATCGAGACCGCTACTACACGTATAGCGGTGGCGATACAGTGGTCGTGATTCAACTGGCTGAGCGTCGCATTCCAATTGTGCGGGTCCGCGTGATGCCACGCCCCGACATCAGCGCCGCGGTTGTGGTGTTCGACGGCGAGCTGGAGTTGGATGTGACCCGCGGAGCGCTGGTGCGCATGCGCGGCTCGTTCGTGCGCGCGGGAGTCGTGCCAAGACGACGCATTCGCACGCTGAGCGAGACGGTCGCGTTCATCGAGTACGAGCAGGGAGAGCGTCTGGCTTCCTTCTGGCTGCCGGCCCGGCAGCGCGTCGAAGTGCAGGCCACTTTACCGATGCTCGGCGATGGGCGCGCGATCGTGCGTATCGTTTCACAATTTCGCAACATGCGCGTAAACGATACCACGTTAAGCGCCGAGACCGTGGCGAACGCCGACTCGCTGCGCACCAACGCGAGGCGGCGCTTGACCTTTGCGACGAACGATTCGCTTGAGCGGTTTGCGCAATGGCAGCACGATGTAGGGACGTTGTCATCAGGGCTGCACTCCGACGACTTCATCGCCATCGCGCCAGATCGCTGGCGCCCCACCGGCGCGCCGCGGCTCGACTGGGTGCCGCCGAGACCATCAGATCTCTTTCACTTCAACCGCGTGGAAGGCGTCTATACTGGTCTCGGAGTGAAATGGTCGCTGCGCGACGCCGCTCCCGGCGTGGTCGTCCGTGCGACCGCCGGTTGGGCGTGGAGTGAAGAGACTATTCGCGGTCGCGCGTCGCTCGCGCGCGCGCGGGGACAATGGTTGTTTGAATTACGCGCGGGCCGTTCGCTCGACAACACGAACGACTTTCGTATGCCGCTCGACTCCGGTAACTCGGCCAACGCACTCTTCGCCTCGGTCGATGCGTACGACTACGTCGATCGCCGTTCCACTACGCTGGCCGCGTTGCGCACGTTTGGTTCGCGCGCGCTGCTTTGGCGCACGGAAGTGGGAGTTGCCGACGATCGCTACCGCGCGAATACGCGGACGAAAGGGTTGTTCGGTCCCGAGCCCTTTCGCGCCAACCGCGGCGTCGATGAGGGCGGCTACGTACGCACGGCGTCGTCGATCGAATGGCATCCTGACGTCAGTGCAGAATTCGTCAACCCGGGTTGGAGCGCGCGAGCGCTTTATGAGCGCGGTGATGGTACGCTGCGATATCAACGCGTCGAAGCGCGTCTCGTTGCGCGACAAGCGTACGGACCGATCGCGCTGATCGCTCGCGGCGATGTCGGCGCCGTAGTCAGTGATCGCCCGCCGCCACAACAGCTCTTCGAATTGGGCGAGTATCAATACCTGCCCGGCTACGCTGACAAAGAGTTTGCCGGCACCCGCGCCGCGAGCGTCGTGGGCACCCTGCAGTACGCAATGCCGTGGCTTCGTCGTCCGTTGCGCGTTCGCCGTCTCTTCTTGCCGGCCGTTGCACCTGGTTTCAGCGTCGGAATACAGAGCGGATGGACGGCGGCGCCCAATGAGGCCGCCCTCGAGTCGATCGCGCGCCTATCGGTGATTGATCCGAATGTTCTCGCGAGCTATGCACCAGTATCGCGTCCGAGCGACGGAATTCGCGCCTCGGTCACGGCCGGCTTGCGCCTTTTCTCCGGCGCGGTGTTTATTGGCGCGGCGCGCGCGGTCGATCACGCGGCGCCGTGGAAATTCCGCCTCACATTCGGCCAGCAATTCTGATCGCCCTCTCCCG
>CBHTUR010000077.1:0-4170 GCA_966096095.1 uncultured Gemmatimonadaceae bacterium
TCGTCCGACGACGGCAAGCGGCCGATGACTTCGAATGGCCCGATGCGCTCGCTGCGATCGCCGGGCGCAGTTATCGGAGCTGGTTCGTCTACGTGCGCGCGCGTTGCGACGCGCGCTTGTCGGCGTTGGACCACGCGAGTGCCGGTCAGTCGATCATGTTCGCCGAGAAATCCGCTGGACGGTCGGGCGCGGGCAAACAAGGCGACAAGTGCGAGCGCGTAGAGCGCCTGCACGGTGAACGCGCGCGTGGTCGAATCGGAAATCGGCGACGCCAGAAGCGCAGCGACTACGCTCATACCCACGAACAACAATGTCCGGATCAACCCCTTGGCAATTCCGGGAGGACCGCCGTCGGCATTCGCCACGCGAAGTCCCAGAATGAACTTGCCTGGTGACCAACCGAATCGCCCCTCCATCACGCCAAACCACACGAGTTCGATGGGAAACGCGAACGCCATCTGGAGCCACTGCGCACGCATATCCTTCGTGAAGTCCATCGCGCCCCAGCCGAGCGCACGCGCGGTGGCGATCCATGCGGGTGCCGAAATCAGGCTGATGGCGTACGAGTCGGCCACGCCAGCACCGATGCGAAGGACCACCGGCGCGGCCGCAAGTTCCGATGGCTGGCAGTCGAGGAGTGCGTTACGCAGTTCGCCGTAATCGGCGAATCGATCTTCACGCTTGTGTGCGAGGCACTTCATCACCAGCGCGTTGACCGCGGCGGGCACGTCAGGCCGATACTGCTCAAGCGGCGTCGGCGTACCGCTCATGACAACCGCAATCAGTCGCACCGCGTTGTCGGCGTTGTACGGTAGCTTGCCGGTGAGCAAGTAATACAACGTTGCGCCCACCGCGTAGATGTCCGAGCGGACGTCGAGCGCGTCGCCCATCAACTGTTCAGGCGACGAAAACACCGGCGTGCCGAGAAACAGACCAGTCTGTGTGAGGCGTGAATTGTCGACTTGATCGACCGGTCGCGAGAGTCCAAAGTCGCCGACCTTCACGTCACCGTTGGGCGTTACGAAGCAATTCGCCGGCTTGATATCGCGGTGCAGAATGCCCAGGCGCTGCGCCGCATCGAGCCCGTCGACGATTTGCAGTGTGTCCCGAATCGCATCGGCGACCGGCAACGGTCCACGCTTTTCCACTTTCTCTTCCAGCGTGCCACCATCCACCAGTTCCATAGTGATGGTGGGCATGCCGTCGATTTCTTCCGTACGGTAGACATAGACCGTATTCGGATGATTAATCGACGCGGCCGTACGCCCTTCACGAATGAAGCGCTCGCGATCTTCCTTGCTGCCGAGCCCTGTGGTGAGCACCTTCACGGCGACCTGGCGGCCATCGTCCAACTGTTCGGCGGCGTAGACGGCACCCATGCCGCCGCGCCCGAGCAATCGCTGAATGCGATATCCGCCGAAGACGCTTCCGGGCGCGAGCGCCGCTGGTTCGAGCGCGTCGTTCTTATTTTCCATTCGCGATCAACCGCTCAAATCGAGGATTGCCGCGCAGCGGGCGGAAGGTGGGCTCAAGCCGCAGCCAGCCCGGTGTCAATTCGGAATACATCTCCGTCATCAACGGTTCGATGATGTCGAGCGCGCGATCAAACGCGCCGGCTTGCACAAGAATGCGCGCGACCTGATAACGCACGTACGGTCCGTTCGTTTTGTCGAGCGTGTTCTCGCGCATCTTGAGCGAGCGATCGGCTTCCTCGATCGCCTCCGTGTTGCGCCCCATGAGGGCCAGCGCGCGACCGCGTAATTCGTGAAGCTGCGCGTCTTCGGGGAAATTGGCCAGCTGCGCTTCGGCCACCACGCGCGACGAGTCGCCGTAAGCCCGTCCGCGAGCCGTGTCGCCGAGCAGCAAGTAGCTGCGCCCCACTTTGAGCGCCCATTGCTGGCGATTGTTCTGGAACGGCGCCGGCGTCATCTGGGTGATGCGCTTGAGCAATGGCGGATCGAGCAGCCACATCATCTCCTGGAAGAGCGCGAAGTATGCGGCGTACTCCGTCGTGTCGGCGACCTTGAGCCCAGCGCGCGTGACATTCTGCGCGGCCTCCATGTTGCCTTGCGACACGTAGTTGGTGGCGCGACTCCAGAAGGCCGAAATGTTCTTGGGCGAGAGCGCCAGCATCATGGCATAGACGCTGTCTGCTTCCGTGTAGCGGCGCGTCCCGTGCAACACGCGCGCGTACGCGCTGACCACACTGAGATTTTTGGAATCGAGCGTGAATGATCGGCGCGAGTGATCGATCGCCGCATCCCATCGCCCCAACACTGCATCGAGTCCAGCGGCGACACTGAGGAGGTCGGCGTTGTTGGGCTGCTTGGCAAGCCCGGAATCGGCCTGCGCGGCGGCGCCGGCGTAGTCCTTCTTGACCAATCGCAAATAGCGCGCGGCGGCGCGACGCGTCATCGGATCGTCGGCCGCATACTTTCTCGCCTTGGCCAGCGATTCCTCGGCTTTCTTCGCGAGATCGTCGGTGGGATTGGTCGAGAACATCTCGGCCAGAACCTGCGCCACACGTGCCCACGCCACACCGAACGTCGTGTCGAGCGCGACCGCGCGATCGTAGTGCGCCAACCCGTTGCGGTAGGACAAGCCGTCGCCGCGCGCCATCAGTTCGGTTTCCTTCTCGCCGAGAAGAAATTCCTGATACGCGCCCACGTTCTCGGTGGGCTTCGAGGCGAGACGTGCCTGCACGTCGGCGCCCAAGGTCAGTCCGAGATTCTCGGCGACACGCTGAGCAATGCGCGACTGCACGCTGAACACATCACTGATGACTTCGTCGTACGAGTCCTGCCATTTGGAGGTCCCGTTTGACGTGTTAATCAGTTCGGGAGCCACGCGCACGTGCCGCTGCCCGGTAGGATCCTGCTCCCAGCGCACGGTGCCCGTGAGAATGAATTCGACTCCGAGCTCCTTGCCGATATCCTTCGGCGATTTCGCCGCGCCCCGATACTGATTCGAGGTGGCGCGCGCGGTGACGCGAAGCCCCGGCACCGCTGTGAGCTTGCCGCGCACTTCTTCGGTGATGCCGTCCGCGAAGTACGCGTCGTTGGCAGCGCCCACATTCTCGAACGGAATGACGGCGAGCGCGTGACCATCGTTCCCCTCGCCGTTATGCGCGGATCGCCACGCGAACAGTCCACCAAGGCCGATCAGCACGCCGATACCGAATACAGCCGCCATGTTGAGGCGACGTTCGCGCGGCGGCGCGCTGATGGTTGTTGCGCGCACCGTGCTCGCGCCGATGCTGCCCGCGGCGGCGCTCATTGCGCCGACGCTCAGCGCGCCAGCGTTGACGGCACCGCTGGTGGGTGTGCCCAACGCTGCGCCCAACGCTTCACCAAACGCGTCGGCGCTTGCCCAACGATCGGCCGGCACTTTCGCCAAGCCCCGTTGCACCACCGCGTCGACCGCCTCACTGACTGCCGCTCGCGTCGTGAATAACGGGCGTGGCACTTCAGTGAGAGTGCGCGCAATGACTGTCTGCGCGTTGGGGCCCGTGAACGGCGCTTCGCCCGCCAGCATTTCGTAGGTCACGCACGCGAGCGCGTAAATGTCAGAGCGCGCATCGAGTGTTCGTTCGCCCATCGTTTGCTCCGGGCTCATGTAGCCCGGCGTGCCAATCGACGTGCCCGTGCGCGTGAGCGAAGCCGTTGAGTCGCCCTCGGCGAGGGCGCGCGCGATGCCGAAGTCGGCGACAATTGCATGCCGACCGGAGAGCAGAATGTTCTCCGGCTTGATGTCTCGGTGCAGAATGCCGTGGTTATGCGCGTGGTGCAGTGCATCAGCCACTTCGCGCGCAATGCCGATGGCGTCGCCTACGGGCAACTGTTGTTCACGTTTCAGTCGATCGCGCAGCGACTCGCCTTCGACGAAGGGCATCGTAAACCACATCCGTCCGTCGAGCACGCCCGAATCGAACACGCCGAGGATATGCGGGTGCTGCAGTCGCGCGGCGAACTTGATCTCGCGCTCGAAGCGTTCCGCGCCGAGTGAGGCCGCGACTTCGTCGTGCAGCACCTTGAGCGCAACGGGGCGATCGTGTCGCAGATCGTGCGCCAGGTAGACCGTCGCAAAGCCGCCGCGTCCGAGCTCACGCTCGAGGCGGTACCGATCGGCGAGATGGGCGGCGAGGACGTCGCGAGAGGGCATTGCGGAGAG
>CBHTUR010000078.1:0-4012 GCA_966096095.1 uncultured Gemmatimonadaceae bacterium
GGTTCAATCCGATGTCGTTGCGCGTCGATCCCGTTGCCAAAACCGTTACGCTCAAGATCAACGGCGTGACGATCGGCACCTACT
This sequence comes from uncultured Gemmatimonadaceae bacterium, assembly GCA_966096095.1. GTDB lineage: Bacteria > Gemmatimonadota > Gemmatimonadetes > Gemmatimonadales > Gemmatimonadaceae > Gemmatimonas. The sequence continues at coordinate 85 of CBHTUR010000078.1, forward strand.
CGGCCAACATTCCTGCTCCGTCGTTCCTCGCCATTGAAGGCTATGGCATGTTCGACAACATGGTGGTACGGAAGTAGTCAGGTCTGTATGTGAGAGCGCGGTGCGAGACCATTTTACGTCTCGCACCGCGCTCAGCCAGTTGAGGCTTCTCCGGAACGGCGCTCAGATGCCGTGCGCGTGCAGCACCTTGTATCGCGTTTCTGACTTCGTGCCGAAAGCAGTCTTGCCGGGTTGGCCGGGCACCGGAACCGTGGCCGAATAGTTGTGCGTCTCTTTGTCCACGAAGTAGTGAATGATCGTCGTGCCTGAGGCTACACAGAGAATGCGCGTGGCGCCGGTCAAATGCGGGTACTGCTGCAATTTTCCTGTCGTGTCGTACTCAGCGAGCACGTTGATTCGGCCGGTCGATTTGAGGGCGTCGTACGCGGCGCGCTGACTCGTGTCGGAGTTGGTATCGACATGTCCAGCTTTCACCGTGTCGCCTTCTTTGTACAGCGTCATCACGCAACCGGTGAATTCGCCGCTGATGCACTCGCCGGTGCCAACGGTCATCGCGTTGATCGTATTCGTGCGATAGGGCAGAATCTTTACCGGCATATCGCCCGGTGCGCCCGGTGGCGTGTCAAAGAATTCAATGGCCACCTGCGGTCCGATTCGCACCACGCGATAGTGACCGTCGATGCCAGGCTTTCCGCCGTTGATCAACGGCCCTAATCCGATGAGTAGTACGCCCGGCTGAATGTCCGTCGTCAACATCTGCGCCTCGCTGGGATGAACCGAATTTGCAGCACTCCGCTACGCCGAGCGGAAATCATAGCCTTGAGGAAGCGAGACCGCGATGTGACCCACGGAGTTTTCCCACGCGTGATAGCCGGCACGCTTCAACACGTCGACGGCGCGCGTCACAAATCCCTCGGCGATTAGCTGGGCGTTCATACGCAGCCGGATCGACAGCCATTCGTGTGCCGGGCGTTGGTCGGGCGGCGCCACCAGCGCTCCGTCGTCACGACGGATCCAGAGGCGCTCCTCGGCGAACAGGGCATCCAGACGTGCGTCGAAGGCGGTTCGGTAGGCTTCGTCGCGGCGAAGCACGCCCGTGAGCTTGGCCAGCACGAACGTTTCGCGTTCGCCCCCCTGCAGGCAGAACCACGGATTGATGGTCGCCGGCCGCACGTTGTCGATTGAGAAGGCGAACTCACGCTCAACGAGTTCGCTGCCAACGCGCTCGTACACGGAATAGCGAGCCCCCGTGCTCATCGCGCCATCGCCACCACAGAGCACGATGCCGCCCGGTTTCACCGTGTTGAGCGCCCACCATTCCGCGTCGCGTCGAAAGTCGGCGTCAAAGTACATCAACACGTTGAACAGGCGGATGCAGTCGACGGGTGCGAGTTCTGCGCCGATTCCGGCCTGAACAAAATGCAAATCAGGCGTGGCGTAGTCTTGAATAGCGTGCCGCACCATACGTGCGCCGTCGTGTGTTACCTCGACTCGCTCTCCGGAATCAGTCTCCGGCAGACGCGGCAATAGCTGTTCAAAGAGCGCGCGAAAAACTGCGAACGTTTTCGATGGGTCCTTGTACAGCGCCATGTACGTCGCCAGCCCGGGATTGGCGGGATGGAAGTAGCGAACTTCGCCTTCTGCATCCATACAGGCGTAGTTGCCAATTGCGTCGTGTACGACGTACGGATCAAAACGTATGTCGGCGCCGAGAATGCTCCATTGCGGAAAGCGTTTGGCGATGTACGCATCTTTGTGGCCGCGCGCGGCCATCCGGTCGGCGATATAACCACCGCCCACCACGCCAATGGATCCGAAGATTGCGGTGCGCACGCCCATCGTCACGCCAATGTGCGCGGCCGTCCAGTGAAAATTGCGAATGATGTACGTGGGCATCCAGGCGCTGATGCCATAGCTCGAGAACGACAGCATCGCGATGCCAACATTATGGCACCCGTAGGTGGCCAGATTGCCGCGCACGTACGCCGCGACACGCGCGAGTGGAATCGACACGGCGCCCGATGCGCCCACGTGCTGTCGCACGGGCTCTCGTACCGTGAACATGACTGGCACCACGAGCACACCGATGCCACCGATGACGAGGAACACGACTTGCCACGATCGCATGGCTCCGAGCAACGGCACGACGTAGTCGGGTCGTTTGGCGACGATGCCGGTAACCACGCCGCCTAACACCAACGCGATGCCGCTCCCCACATAGATCCCCATGTTGTAGATGCCTTGGGCAATCGCGCGGCGGCGCGGCGGGAAGTAGTCGGTGATGAGCGAGTACGCGGCCGGACTCAGAGTGGCTTCACCAACGCCCACACCCATGCGCATGAGTGCGAGCTGCACGAAATTGCCCGCGAGTCCGCACGCGCCGGTGAACAGACTCCACGACGCGAAGCCGATGGTGATCAGCTTGCTGCGATTGCGCGAGTCGGCCACGCGGCCAAGGGGAATGCCGAACGCGACGTAGAAGATCGCGAACGAAAATCCGCTCAGCAGACTGATTTGTGTATCGCTGATGTGCAGATCACGCCGAATGGGCGCAACGAGCAGACTGAGTATTTGTCGGTCGAGAAACGAGAAGATGTAGACCAATGTGAGCACGCCCAGCACGTACCACGCATACCGCGGCTTCGGGTACTCGTCATCGGCCATGCGCACGATCCTCGCATTGGGGAGGGCAGTCAGGGACGAAAAACATGGCGTTTCGTCCCTGAAGGCGCGAGCGAACGTGCGGTGGTCGCTTATTGATTGCTATGGCGACGAATGCAGCCGCGACTACTTCAGGGCGTGGCTTTCACCACCGGCAAGATCAGCCGCGACGCGTGCACGGCCGAGTGGTGCACGCTGTTCTTCGCGGTGCGCCAGGTGGTTTCGTCGTAGTTCTTGCCGCCGGTGTTCAGGTTGCGATCCCAGCGCGGAAAGCTTGAGCTCGATACTTCCATGCGGAGCTGGTGGCCGGCCGGGAGATACCATGACGTGGCATGGAGGTCGACCGGCACGTTGTACGCTACGCCGGGCTTCATCATCTGCGGTTTGCTGAAGCTGTCGCGATAGCGCACGCGAGTGATGCCCTCCTGAATGTTCATCGCGCGCCCGTCGGGAAAGACGTCGAGCACTTTGATGATCACGTCGGTGTCGGGCGCGTCGGAACTCAACGCGATCACGGCGCTCAACTCGCCCGTGATTTCTAATCCCGCTCCGGTCACCGGCATCGAATACACCAACACGTCAGGACGCGCTTCGATGTCGGATTGATCGAATGATCCGGGCTGATCTTTCGGGTTCCCGGTGCAGCAGATGGAGCCACCGCGAGCGGGAACGGGGTGCGCAGGATCGTAAGTGAACGTGTCAACACCGACTTTGGCGGCTTTGGTAAGCGACAACGTTCCGTCGCCCTTATTCGAGTTCGCGCCTCGCGTGCTGTTGAGGTAGTACGACGTGGGAGTCATGCCTTTCACCGGCCACGTATTTGACGTGCGCCACGCGTTCCGGCCAATGGTGTAGTACTGCACCTTGGGCAGTGAGTCGATGGCGTGCTCGTTGCCCTTGAGCCAGCGATCGAACCAGGCAAGATACGTTTCGGCATAGTGCAGTCGCGCATCACCGACCAGTAAGTCGCCGACTTTCGTTTCGCTGCTCGCTCGCTCGGAGTTGCAGTGCGTGGTTGGTGAGATAATCACGTACTGATTGTTGCGCGCGCGATCGTTGAGCGCGTTGGTGCGGAAGATGCTCGCTTCTTGCAGCGCTTCGGCCGCGAGATCAAACCACGACGACACGTGCAGCGCCGCGACGGTCACGCTATCTGTATCGGTGAGATAGCCCTGCGCGTCCCACCACGGATCGTCGGGCGAGCGCTCGAGGAAGTTGCGCCAATCCCACGACGGTGACCCCGCGCGATCGGTCATGTCGATGAGCG
>CBHTUR010000079.1:0-3905 GCA_966096095.1 uncultured Gemmatimonadaceae bacterium
ATCCGCGGCAGGCAGTTAGCGTTGTCGGCCTGAACAGCGTAGCCGCGGATCACGCGGAATCGCGCGGATCGAGCCGTGTATTTCTCCAACGGCGTCTCGATCCCTCCGGTGTCGTTCATTCAAAAATGAAAATCCGCGCGATCGAGGCGTCGCACGAATCACCAGACGCCCGATCCGCGTGTTTCCGCGCCATCCGCGGCAGGCAGTTAGCGTTGTCGGCCTGAACAGCGTAGCCGCGGATCACGCAGAAACGCGCGGATCGAGCCGTGCATTTCTCCAACGGCGTCTCGATCCCTCCGGTGTCGTTCATTCAAAAATGAGAAGCCGCGTGATCAAAGCGCCGCACGAATCACGGGACGCCCGATCCGCGTGTTTCTGCGTGATCCGCGGCCAGCAGTTGCCGGCGCTGGCGTCAGGCAGCGTAGCCGCCGATGTTGTTGAGGCACCCCCTCCGACAACATGAACAGAATATGAATCACTCCGTCTCCTCGATCAGACTGCTCGCGCTGCTCACGCTCGCGCCCTTTGCACTCGGCGCGCAGGCTCCCGCGAAGCCCGCCGCGAAATCCGCGGCAAAACCGGCCGCCAAGGCGCCCGCGGCTGTTCCGGCGAAAGACTCCGTCAAATCGCCGTTTACCAGCGACCTCTTCGGCGGACTTCGCGCGCGATCGATTGGACCCGCAATGACATCAGGACGCGTCATGTCGGTGGCGGTGCATCCGCACGACGTGGGCACCTTCTATGTCGCGACCGCGTCGGGCGGCTTGTGGAAGACCACCAGTGGTGGTGCGCAGTGGACGCCCGTCATGGATGGACAGGGATCGTACTCGATTGGCTGGGTCACCATTGACCCCAAGAATCCCAACACCGTGTGGGTTGGCACCGGTGAGCGCAATTCGCAGCGCTCCGTGTCGTACGGCGATGGTGTGTACAAGTCCGTCGACGGCGGACGTTCGTGGAAGAACGTCGGACTCAAGAACTCCGAGCACATCGGCCGCATTCTTGTCGATCCGACCAACAGCGACATCGTCTATGTCGCCGCGCAGGGACCGCTCTGGAACAACGGGGGCGATCGCGGTCTCTACAAAACCACCGACGGCGGCAAGACGTGGGAGCAGTCACTCAAAATCAGCGATCTCACTGGCGTGAGTGATGTCGTGATGGATCCGCGCGATCCGAAGGTGCTCATCGCCAGCGCGTATCAGCGGCGTCGTCACTTCTTTACGCTCATCGACGGTGGCCCGGAGAGCGCGATCTATCGCACGACCGACGCCGGCAAGACGTGGACAAAGGTCACGACCGGCTTGCCGGGCGAAGAGCTGGGGCGCATTGGCTTGGCCATTTCACCGATGAAGCCAGACGTCGTTTACGCGAACGTTGAAGCAGCCAATCGTCGCGGCGGCATGTTCCGCAGTGCCGACAACGGTGTCACGTGGTCGAAGATGTCCGACTACCAGCAAGCCAACATGTACTGGGGCGACGTGTACGCCGATCCGCACGACTTCGATCGCATTTACGTGCCCGACGTCATCTTCCAGGTATCTGATGACGGTGGGCGCACCATGCGCGCGCTGGGTCAGCGCAACATGCACGTCGACAATCACATTATCTGGGTCGATCCGCGCGATCCCAACCACATGCTGGTCGGTAACGACGGCGGGTTGTATCGCAGCTACGATCGCGGCGCGACGTGGGTGTTCTTTGAGAACCTGCCGCTCGCGCAGTATTACGACGTCGACGCCGACAACGCGTTCCCATTCTATAACGTCTACGGCGGACTGCAAGACAACAACTCGCTGGGCATGCCGGCACGTACGCGGTCCGAGCATGGCATTATGAACTCCGATGTCTGGGTCACGCAGGGCGGCGATGGTTTCACCTCGCATCCGGATCCGGAAGACACGAACACGGTGTACGCCGAGTTGCAGCAGGGCGTGATTGTGCGCGTGAACCGGCGCACCGGTGAGCGCATTGGTATTCAGCCGCAGGAAGAAAAGGGCGGCGCCGCGCTGCGCTGGAACTGGGACTCGCCGTTCATTATTTCGCCGTTCTCGCACACGCGTCTCTACATGGCGGCGCAATTCCTCTACCGCAGCGACGACCGCGGCGATACGTGGAAGAAGATTTCACCCGATCTCACACGTCAGGTCGATCGCAACGCGCAACCAGTGATGGGCAAAATCTGGGGCCCCGACGCCGTCGCGAAAAACACCAGCACGGCGTTCTACTCCAACGTGTCGGCCATCAGCGAGAGTCCGAAGAAGGAAGGACTCATCTGGATTGGCACCGACGACGGTTTGTTGCAACTCACCGAGGACGGCGGTGCGAATTGGCGCAAGATTGAAGGGTTGCCCAGTGTGCCCGCCAACGCCTACGTTACGCGCATCAAGGCCAGCGCGTACGACGCGAACACCGCCTACGTGACGTTCAGCAATCACCAGAACGGTGATTATAAGCCGTACGCGTTCCGCACGACCGACTTAGGCAAGACGTGGACGAGCATCAATGGCGATTTGCCTGAGCGTGGCGGGACATTCGCCTTCGCCGAAGATCCGGTCGACAAGAATCTGCTCTTCATCGGTACCGAGTTCGCCGCGTACGCCAGCAAGGATGCGGGAGCGCATTGGTTCAAGATCAACGGCCTGCCGGTGATCAAGGTGATGGACATGCTGGTGCACAAGCGCGACCACGACCTCATCATCGGCACGTTCGGCCGCGGTATCTATATCGTCGACGACATCTCGTCGATGCGCGCGACCACGACCGAAACGATTGCCAAGCGCGCCGAACTGTTCGCGCCGCATGGTGCGGTGTTGTACCTGCCAACGCAGCAGTACGGCGGACGCGGCAAAGCGTCGCAAGGTGAAATGCTATACGGGGGCGACAATCCGCCGTACGGCGCGACGTTTACGTACTATCTCAAGGACGGACTCAAGTCGCTGAAGCAGAAGCGCGTTGACGCGGAGAAGGCCGCCGAGAAGGCCGGACAGCCAATCAAGTATCCGACGGCGGACGAAATGCGCGCGGAAGCGGCAGAAGAAGCGCCGACAGTGCAGCTCACGGTGATGGACTCAACCGGCAAGCCGCTCCGCGTGATCACCGGCGCGTCGGGTCGCGGTATCCAGCGCGCGACGTGGGACCTGCGCATTCCCGCGCACACGCTGCCTGGTGCCAACGCGGTCGGTGGCGATGGCGGCGACAACACGCCTTCGGGCCCCTACGTCCTGCCAGGGAAATACAGCGTGTCGCTCGCTCAAAGGGTTGGTGGCGTGGTGACACCACTCGTCGGACCGGTGTCGTTCACCGTGAGCATGGATCCGCTGAGCCCGCTCACGATGGCCGATCACGCCGCGCGCTGGCAGTTCCAAACGGAACTGCAGGAATTGCGTCGCAAGCTGACGGGCGTGTTGGAGTTGGCGAACAGCACCGACGCCAAACTCAACGCGATGAAGCGCGCGCTCGATGTCACACCAACCGCACCGCGCGCGCTGCACGATTCCGTGCGTGCTGTGCAAAAACGGCTCGAGACCGTGCTGGTCGCGCTGCGCGGCGATCAGGTGCTCGCGGGCCGGAGCGAACTCACACCGAGCTCCATCGCCGATCGGGCCAACGGCATCAGTGGAGAGCAGGGACGATCACTCGGTCGGCCCACCAACACGCATCGCGAGCAATACAACATCGCGAGCGAATTGCTGTCTGCCGAAGTATCGCGCCTGCAAGTAATCACCAACACCGATGTGCCGTCGCTTGAGCGCGAATTGGAACGCGCTGGTGCGCCGTACACGCCAGGGCGACCAATAAATCGTTAACGGGGACCAATGGCCGACGTGGGGGGGGGCAGACTCGAGGGGGGCCCGCGGGGGGGGGTGATGTTGGATTGTCAGGATGAACACGGGAAAACAAGA
>CBHTUR010000080.1:0-3862 GCA_966096095.1 uncultured Gemmatimonadaceae bacterium
CCCCGCGGTTGCGGTGCCCCGCAGGACGCGCGCCCGCAGGGCGCGAGAAACCCGCGGTAGTCCGTTCCCAACGGAAGCGCGCGCAGCGCGCCCTCCGAATTTCCCTGCAGTTCCTCCCCCGCAGTGTTGTGGTAAACCACCCCCCGCAGTCAGGTAGTTCACCACCACCCGCAGTTAAGCAGTAAGCCTGCAGTTAAAACCCGCGGTAACCTGCAGTTCTCAGTGGTTGAGGGCCGAGAAGGCGACGTTGCCGATGGCGTAGTCCTTCCACGATCCGTAATCGAAGTGCCACCACTCGAGCGGATTAATCACGAAGCCCTCGGCCACCATCGCGTTCTTGAGCAACGCGCGATGCCACCGCTGCAACGACGTGCCGCCAGGATAGTCCGCGTGCGCCCGCCCCGTGCTCTCGTCATACGTACTCGGCATCTCGATCGGCTTTCCTGTCACGAGATCGTAGAGCGTGAGATCGACCGCCGCGCCGCGATTGTGCTTTGATCCTTGTGTTGGATCGGCCACCAGCCATCGCTTGTCGTTCGGCATCGCGTCCCAGAACATGCGCGTCACATACCACGGCCGGTATGCGTCGTGAATGAGCAGGCCGTAGCCGAGTGTGTGGAGCTTCTTGTTGGCGCGCACGACGGCCTCGGCGGCTGGGCGCTGCATGAACGCGCGCGCTTCGTCGTAAAACTTGGCGCCGGCAAAATTGTTCGTGGTCGCGTAGCGCACTTCGAGCTTGATGCTCGGATCGAGTTTCACGAGCTCCACCAAATCCGTCTTCTTGGCCGGCGTCGGTTCTGCCGGTGGCGACGCTGCGAGCGCTTCTTTGCGCAACTCGGCAATCGGCCGCACCGGTGTCACCTTGAGTTGCGATACGCCTTCGCCCGGTCCGACTTTGAGTTTGGTGAGATGCATCGCCTTGAGCGACGCCGGCGTGATTGCCGTGCGCGATGCAGTAGCGCGTGCGGTATCGACCAACACGAGATGGCCGCTGTCTTCGACGACGAACACGACCGCGCCTTTGCGGTCATACTCGCCCACGAACGTTCGCAGCAATCGCGCGGCGCCGGGTTTGGGTCCGGGCAGGAGCGATTTGGCGTCTTGCGCGGGCAGCGCGTGCGGCAACGCGACGATCAGTGCGGCGGCGGCGACGCATGTTGATACAACACGCGAACGGAGAGTGCTTGGACAGTTCATGGCTGCTCCGGTTTGGTAAAGGTCGCGCGCAACCGCACAATGAGCGCCGCGGGATCGCCTTCACGCACGCGATCGCCAAACACCAACAGTTTGCCGGTGGATGATACATCCGACATCGCCCACGGATCGCGACGATAGATCACGCGAGGGGTACCGATAGTTGGCGGTGTGCCCGGCGTAAACGACGTCGACATCCATTGGTTGTTCTGGGAAAAATAGATGGTCCGCGAGTCGGCGCTCCACACGGCGCGCGCGCCACCGGTCGTGGATACGACAAACCGGCCGTTTGAGACGGGGAAGGCAGTCACGAAGACGTCGGAGCGACCGTTCTCGGTCGACGTGAAGGCGATCCAGTGTCCGTCGGGCGAAATGTTGGGATCGCTCTCGGTAGACTGGGAATCGTCGAGCCGACGCAGGCTGTTCGCAGAATCGCGATGCGCCACCAATATGCGGCGCGCGTCGTTGCCCGTTTTCGATGCGTCGAACGCGACCCAACCGCCCCACACACTCATGCGCCCTGTGCCGATGACCCAATCGCTCATTTGCACGAGTACGCGCCGGTTCGAAGACCCGTACAGCGCCTGCGAAACGATCTGATTGCCGCGCGCACTGTACACGATCGAGTCGCCCGTGCGCGACCAGGTAAACGTCCCCCAAGTGCTGTCACTCTGAATGCGGGTGGACGCCATGCGCGCGAGATCAAACACATACGTCGAGTAGGCCGCGCCATCGTTCGCGGCGCCAACAAGGAGCCGCGAGTTGTCAGGTGAAAAGACGAGCTGCGCAAAGAACGAGAACTCAGTGAGAATGCGCGCCGGCGCATCAGGGCGCGACAGGTCCACCAAACTGAGTCCGGCGTGAGCTCCTCGATCGGCGCGCGTGGCCAAGATGAGCGTGCCGTTGGGCGCGAGACTGTACTCGCCGTGAATAACCAGCGGTGAACGACGCGTAATGCCGGTGGCCAAGCGCACGCCCGGGCCAGTCGTGTCACCGCGCGCCAGATCGAACGGATGCATCACCAGCGTGCCATCGTCGCGCACAAACACCACGGCATGTTGATCGGGGACGTACGTGGGCGTTGCACCATGCGCCACCACGTGCGTGGCTCCCGTCTTGAGCGAGCGCCAAATCACGGTTGGCGTCACGCCAAAGCCACCGACGGTGTACAGCATGACGCCTTCGCGCGAAAACACTTGTGGCCCGCCAAACTGCAAGCCCGTGGTATCAGGCGCAAAAACTGGCGTGAGCGTGCCGCCGGAAGCCATCACGCGCAACATCTTGCCCGACACCGCGAGCGTCATTTGTCCATCGTCGCTCCAACTGCCGCCACCGACATATCCGTCGGGTACAGCGGCCACGAGTTGCGACTCGCCGCTCGCTATCGATTGTCGCCACAGCTGCTGGTTACGCACGTAGGCCACTTCGTCGCTTTTGGGCGAAAAGAAAATCGAGGTGGCGCCCGAGGTCTCTTTCAGAAGTTTGGCCGAGAGTGCGGTGAGATCGCGCACGTACAAGTGCTGCGGGCGATCGCCGTTTTGCAACGAATCGCCGCCCGCGGCCTGTGCGGATTTCACGTTGCCTTGGTACACCAGATACCGGCCGTTCGGCGAAATCGCGAACATCTGACCGCAACAGACGATGCGCAGATTCGCCGAGTCGGGTGGTGTGATGCCGAATTGCAGCGAGAGCGCGTCGGCAGGGCCGCCACCGTCGCGCGGCCGATTGAGCAGCAACGCGCCAACAGCGAGCCCCAACGCGAGCGCGCCACCTCCGACCAGCATGAGCAGGCCGCGAGACGCCGACGTCGGTGACGAGACCGAGACGCCTGCACGCGTAGCCGTCGCATAGCGCGAAGCATTGGCGGCATCGAGTCCGCTCGCAAATTCCGCCGCCGAGGCAAAGCGATCGGCGGGCAACTTTTCCAGCGCCGTGGCAACGCAGTGCGCCACGTGCGGTGGCACCGTATCGCGCAGTGACTGCAACGGCCGCGCGCGTTCCGTCATCACCTTCGCGACGATCGCTTGCGCCGTGGGTCCCGTAAACGGCGGCTCGCCGGCGAGCATTTCGTACGTCATCGCACCAAGCGCGTAGATGTCGGAGCGCGCATCGATGTTGCGCTCACCCATCGCCTGTTCGGGCGACATGTACTGCGGTGTGCCCAGCGACATACCGGTCTGCGTCATGCGCGTGCCGCCGGCCTGCTGCACCGCCAACGCGATCCCGAAATCGGCGACGACGGCGCGCCCGCCTTGCAGCAACACGTTTTCGGGCTTGATGTCGCGGTGCACGACGCCGCGTTCATGCGCGTACTGCAAGGCGTCGGCGATCTCGGTCGTGAGCTTCACCGCGTCGGCGACCGGGAGTTGCCGCTCGCGCTCGAGCCGTTTCCGCAACGTTTCGCCTTCAACGAAGGGCATCACGTAGTACAGCAGTCCGTCGGCTACGCCTGAATCAAAGAGCGGCAGAATGTTCGGGTGCTGCAGGCTCGCGGTGAGTTTGATTTCGCTCAGGAAGCGCTCGGGGCCCAACACTGCCGAGAGCTCCGGATGCAGCATCTTGATCGCGACGCGCCGTTCATGGCGCACATCGGTGGCGAGGAATACCGTCGCCATGCCGCCTTCACCGATTTCTCGCTCGATGGTGTAGCGGTCGGCGAGCGCCGCGC
>CBHTUR010000081.1:0-3841 GCA_966096095.1 uncultured Gemmatimonadaceae bacterium
GGGCCGTACGACGCTTTCGCGAGCACGGTCTGATTCACAATCGCGGCACCGTCGACGAGCCAGCCGATGACGCCCATATCCGCCCACGAGAGCGTGGGGTAGTTGAAGATGCTCGAGTACTTTGCACGACCGTCAAGCAGTTGCTCCACGAGCTCGTGACGATCAACACCCAGCGTTTCCGTGCCGCAGTAGATGTACAAGCCGTGACCGCCTTCGTCCTGCACCTTGGCGATCAGCGACATCTTGCGACGCAACGACGGCGCGCGCGTGATCCAGTTCCCTTCCGGCAGCATGCCCACGACTTCCGAGTGCGCATGTTGCGACATCATGCGCGTGAGCTGCTTGCGATAGCGCTCTGGCATCCAGTCCTTGGGCTCGATGCTCTCACCAGCGGCGATGCGGGCTTCGAAGGCGGCGACGAGCGCCGGATCTTCGGCGGGGGCGGCGGGTTTCTGTTCCATTCGGGAAATCTATGTATCCGCGAGGGGATGCGACAATTGGACCGGCGTCGCTCAGCGGCCGTGGCCCCTCCCGAATTACCGTGCCAACAGCGCATACTGTCGCCATGACTTCTTCTGACTCTTCGCCCACGCCCGCCGTGGTGTCGGTTGGTGGCGGCACCGTCACGTCACGCGTTGCCGACGGTATCGGTCGCATTGAGTTCCATCACCCCAAGGGCAATTCGCTGCCGGGCGCGCTGCTGCGCGAATTAGCGGCAACCGTCACGCGCGTGAGCGCGTTGGCCGACGTTCGCGTGATCGTGCTCACCAGTGGCGGCAGCGGCCCATTCTGCGCCGGCGCCTCGTTTGACGAGTTGGTGTCAATCGAGAATGCCGCACAAGGTCAGGAGTTTTTCTCCGGATTCTCGCGCGTGATTCTCGCGATGTTGCGCGCACCGCGGTTCGTGCTGACCCGTGTGCACGGTCGGGCAGCCGGTGGAGCGGTGGGATTGATCGCCGCGTCCGATTTGTCGTTTGCGGTGCGCAGTGCGCAAGCGAAGTTGAGCGAACTGGCCATCGGCATTGGACCGTTCGTGGTTGGCCCCGTGATCGAGAAGAAGATTGGCCTCGCCGCGTTCAGTGCGATGGCGGTCGACGCCGACTGGCGCGACGCCGAATGGGGCGAACGTCACGGCTTGTATTCGCGTCTCTTCGACGATCTGTCGACGCTCGACGCCTCGCTCGAGGCGGAGGCGCAGAAGCTGGCGGGGTGCAATCCGGAAGCCATGGCGCAGCTCAAGCGCGTGTTCTGGGCGGGTACCGAAGGGTGGGAGACGCTGCTTTCCGAGCGCGCGTCGATGAGCGGTACCATGGTGCTGTCGGACTTCACGCGTCAGGCCATCGCCAAGTTCAAGGCGAAGTAGCGGGCGTAGCGCCGCCGACGGGTGCAATGTCGGGGCGTTCACGACGACTTCTTCAGGGAATCCTCGACAGAACGCTGCCTAGGCAACAAATTGGCGTCGTTCAGTTCCCGCCCTGGTCGCTCTCAGACTCTTTGCCCAACAGACCATGCGTCGCGCATCTCTTATCGCTTCCCTCGTCGTCGGCGCCGCGGTGCTGGGTGCCTGCCACTCCGGATCCAGTTCAAGCGCTCCCAAACCCTCGGGCGGCGGCGCGGCCAACAAGGTGCCGGCCAAGCCCGCCGCGGTCACGCCAGCGAACGTCGCGATGGGCGACTCGTTGTTCAACACGGGCAGCTGCCAGAACTGCCACGGCAAAGGCGGCGTGGGCGGCGCCAACGCGCCAGCGCTGAACGGTCAGAAATGGCTGCAACTCAAGACGGGCAGCTTCGACGAAATCGTGGGAGTCATCACCACGGGCGTGCCGCTGACGGCCGTGAAGGATCCGACCCACAAGCGCGCGATGGGCGCTCGTGGCGGTCGCGCCAACCTGACTGACCCGCAAATTCAGGCCGTCGCGGCGTACGTCTACACGCTCTCGCACAAGTAAGCACAGCTGGCATCGCCGTGTCGCATTGGTTGGTGGCGCACGGCGCGCTTGGTTCGGCCGCACAAATGCAGCCCATCGTCGAAGCGCTTCGAGCGCTCGACGGTGGGCTGTCGTCGTCTGCGCTTGAGGTGACGACGGTTGAGTTTCCGGGACACGGGCACACGGCACTGGCGCACGCCGACGACTTTCGCATCGCACACTACGTTGACGTCATGGCGCAGGTCGTTGCGCAGCTATCCGCACGGTTGCATGCGCCTCCTCGGCTCTTCGGCTACTCGATGGGCGGCTACGTGGGACTCGCGCTCGAAGCGAGACGACCGGGCAGTTTTTCCGGCATCGTTACCCTCGGCACCAAATTTGAGTGGGACGTTGATGCGGCTGAGCGTGAGGCCGCGCGACTCGATCCGGTGGTCATTGCCACCAAGATTCCCCGTTTCGCCGCCGCCCTCGATGCGCGGCATCGTGTGCCGGACGGATGGGAGGGCGTCGTGTTGCGCACCGCCACCTTGTTGCGCGAGAACGCGCGCGCGCCCATGCTGACGGCGGAAGTGCTGGAGCGCGTGCGCGTGCCTGTGATCGCCGCTGTGGGTGCAAAGGACGAGACGGTTTCGCGCGACGAAACGCAGCGCGCGGCGGACCTCATGTTGCATGCCGAATGTCGCGAGTCGATGGACGTTCCTCATCCAATCGAACGCGTGCCGCTCAACCTCGTTGGAGAATTGGCCGAAGCGCTGGGTTCGAAAATCTCAGCAGCCTGACGACGTACCGCAGTATCACCACACTCTCGGGAAGTCTGGATCATGTACGCCACCATCGATCAGTTCATCGGACATTGGACATTTGAAGCGGCCGGAACACAGCGGCTCTTCGACGCGTTAACCGACGCGTCGCTCGCGCAGGAATCGCATCCCGGCGGGCGCAACATCGGCCGCATTGCGTGGCACATCGCGCAAACGATTCCCGAGATGATGGCGCGCACAGGTCTGCACGTGACGGGCGTCGACGAACATGCGCCGGTTCCCGCACATGCGGCCGAGATTGCCGCGGGCTATCGCGCCGCGGCCGCCTCGCTCGTGGAACAGTTGCGCGCGCGCTGGATCGATCAGACGCTCGAAGAATCGGACGACATGTACGGTGAGCGGTGGACGCGCCGCCAGACGCTGAGTGCGCTGATTGGGCACCAGACGCACCACCGCGGTCAGCTCACCATTCTCATGCGTCAGGCCGGCCTTCAGCCGCCAGGCGTGTATGGCCCGAACAAAGAAGCGTGGGCGAAAATGGGGATGGAGCCGCCGGCTATCTGACGTTTTTCACCGCCGGTGGGCGGTGATCAGCACCGCGATTTCATCCGTACGCGGATTGATGAAGTCGAGACGCACGCGACCGTCGGGCATCGTGCTGACGGTCGCTGGTATTGAGCTGTTGGTGAGCAACCATCCCGACGGCAACACGACGGCGTTAGCGGGGCGGCCGAAGGTGCGATCCCACACCAGCGACTCACCGACGAGCTTGTAGCGCGCGCTGTCGGTGTACGTCTCAGCCATGCGCAGACGTGTCGATGCACCCGATTTCACTGCGGGAAATCGAAAGACAACGGCCTCGGTGTTGGGCGTAATGCCCTGCTCTTCTGGTGCGACTTTGGAAATCGCGGCGCCTTTGAGCAGATCAAACTTGAGTGTGTCGCCGGTATCGAGAATGTGTGCCGACGGTTTCGACACGGTGCTGCCAGCGCGAACGACATTGACGTAGGCCCCGACGCCGACGCGCGTTTCCGTGTAGTCGTGATACAAGTCGAAGGCGTGGGTTTCGGGTTGCTGCAGGAAATAGACAATTTCGCGATTCTGAAAGGCGCGCTCGTCGAGGCGGGCCGATTGCGCTTTCTCCAGTACGCC
>CBHTUR010000082.1:0-3433 GCA_966096095.1 uncultured Gemmatimonadaceae bacterium
CTCCGACGAAAACGTGTAACACCACGCCTCGCCCTCGAGCACGACCTCGTCGCCAGCGCGCGTCACGCGAATGCCTAACTGCGTGACGGGTTTGGTCGGGTGCACACTCAGCACGGTCGCGACGGCGGTGATCGTGTCATCGATGTACACCGGCGCCGTGAACTTCCAGTTCTGACTGAGAAAGACCGTGCCGGGCCCCGGCATGTCCATCGCTACGAGCGCATGCAACAGCCCGGTGGTGAGCCCGCCTTGCACAACCAGTCGGCCGAATTTCGTTTTGGCGACGAACGCCGCGTCGTAGTGCAGTGGATTCATGTCGCCGGAAATCTCTGAGTACTTCCGAACGTGATCAGCGGTCAACGTGAGCGAGCGCTGGGCGATCTGACCGACAGTGGGACGCATAGAAGTTGGCAGCGAGAGGGTGCGTTGGTGTGCGGCGCGTTCACCGAAAGGTATTCGAGCGAGCGCCGTGACCCGCATGGGTGCTACGGTGTTGTTCCCCGTCTTCATCCCTCGGGGGCACAGTGACCGCTACACGACCGACTTACGTCACCACCTTCACGGCAGGCCACGTGAGCTTCGCGCTTTCGCTCATCGGCCTCGCGATCTACGGACTCGTGCAACACTTGTTGCCGCCGATCTGGCAGCCCGCTCCGAAGTGGATGCCGGCGCCGACCTTCGTGGCGTATGCGTGCGCGCTGCTCTCGCTCGCCGCGGGCGTCGGGCTACTGGTACCTCGCACGACCGGCGTAGCCTCGCGGCTCCTGGTGGTTGCGCTCAGCGTCTGGCTCGTGGTCACGCGCATACCCAATCTCTTCTTTGACAAGCCGTTTGTGCTGGTGGCGTGGTCGTGGGGAGCCGTCGCGTTCGTGTTGGGTGCCGCGCTCGTGATCATGACGCGCGCCAATGAGATCTCCGACGACGTCCGCCGCCGTCTTGTCACTATCGCCCGCACGCTCGCCGGACTCGCGCTGATTCCATTCGGCTTCGCACACTTCCTCTACGTCGACGCCACCACGGTCCTCATCCCGAGTTGGTTGCCGGCGCACACCGCGTTGGCGTACGCGACCGGTGCCTGTTTGGTCGCCGCCGGCGTCGCCATGATCGCGAATCGCGTCGCAGCACTCAGCGCGAAACTGGTGACAGCCGAGTTTGCCCTCTTTGGTCTGATTGTGTGGCTGCCGCGCGTTGTCGCGAACTCGCTCTCGGCGTTTCAACGCAATGAGGTGGTGACCACCATCGTGCTGGCCGCTGCGTCGCTGGTGATGGCGGAGTCGTGCGCGAGCGAGGGTGGGTTGGGCGAGCGATAACGCCCATGTTACCGAATCGAAAACGTTCGGCTGCTTAGCACGGTCTCCCCTGTGCGCTTGGCAACGCTCACCGTCAGCTCGTAGGCTCCCGGCACGAGGCTGCTCACGTCAAGCACGACCGCGCGCGACTGGATGAACTCCTCGAACGTCCGCACGCGGTGCGCAACGTCGGGCTCCTTCCAGCTGATCTCAAGGTGGTACGACGGGTCCTGCACCAGACTCAGCGCGACCGCGAATCGTTTGAGAAATCCACCGTCGTTGTGCCGATCGATGCGCACGGCCACGCGCACGGAATCTTCCGTGCGGAATCCGTAGCTCTCCCAATACACGCCAACGCGACGTGTGCCGCGACCGAGTGCCGTCGACCCGAGCATCTCGTCAATCAGCGCTGCGCCCTGTGCGCCGACGTCATCGCCGTTGATCGGCGCGCGTGTCAGAATTGGATCGGAGAGCGCAATCTCTCCCGGTTGCAACGAACGCAGCGCGGTCGGTGGCGTAATCGCAAAGCGTGTGCGCGCGTCCGCGCTATGATCGCCGACACCGCGAATCTCCATCGACGCGATCATCGACGTCGAGTCAGACACGAAGCCGCGCACCATCGCAGTACGACCGGACGCGGTCCGGTCATCGCGCAACGCGCGTTGATCGACGGTGTGCCGCTGGCCCGGTGCAAATGTGGTAACAAGCGTCGCCTGCGTAGCGCCTCCCAGCGAGTCGAGCTGCGCCGCCGAGATGTCGTGCGCACTGGCAATCAGAATGCTGTCGCGGCGTCGGAACATCGCCGTTTGGCCGTCGAAAAGCTGCAAGAGCGGTCGCGCCCGGGCGAAGAGTTCCTCCGGCCACCAGATCACGTCGCTCGAATCACGAGGCTCGTTCAGCGACCAAGACGCAACCGTGGCCGAAAACGGATTGTTCATTACCTCCCACGACGGCGCCGTGTGAATGCGACCGTGCGTGTACTCAAAGGTGGTATACGGTGGACGCGGCCGCGACCGATTCATCTCCAGATAGCTGCCGTGCAAGTCATCCTCGCCCGGGCCGCCCCAGCCCACATACGACGGCCAGCCGTATCGCAGCACGAGCTCCGTCATCGCGTCGCCGCCATTGCGGGTCTGCCAGTCGAAGCGCTCATCGCGAACCTCGTCGGCGCGGATGATGGCCATCATTTTACGCGTATCGTCGATTACCTGACGCTCGTTCCCCGGCTCGCTGTAGAGCGGATCGGACAACCACCAATACCGTTTGTTGATGCCATCGCGCCGTAAGCAGCTTTCTTTGCCGTAGCGCGCGCGCTCCTCGCGCGGCAAGAGCGCGAGAATGTCGTCCCATTCACACCGTTGTTGCACCGTCATGGCGCTGCGCGCTTCGGCGAACGCGGCCTCCGCCGCGACATAATTCGCGCGACGACTTTCCACCACACCCACGAGCGCACGGCACCGCCAGCCCGTCGATTGGCAGTGGCGCGCCGCTGCGAGTGCCTCGTCCGGACGTGATTGCTCCAATAAAAAGCGCACGAGCTGTCCGGCAATCACCTCGTCGGTCGGAACTCGTTCTGCCGCCTCGTTGAGCGCAGAAATCAGTGCGGCGCGCGACGCTTGCACCTTCACCTTTCGCGACGCGGTGATCGCACCGTCGGCGTCGCTCGCTTCGTCGTGCACAGGAGGCTCGTCGGCCAACATCCAACTGGGGCAAACGGCAAACGCGCTGTACAGACTCGGGATACGTTGAAAATACTGAATGACGTGCGGATTCTTGCGGTCTGTTCGCACGTCCTCGGCGTGACAGTGCACAAAAAGCGGTCGCGGATTGTGGCCGTCGCGACGCTCCATCTCGGAGTCCTTCCACTGCGAGCGCCAGAGATCGAGATGGCGTCGCACGGCCTTCATTGCGGCCTCGCGATTCGCCTTGGGGTCGACCACCGGCGCGGCCGTTAGCACACGCGACGCGACGCTCGCCACCACTACGAGCGCCGCAACGAAGCGCCGAATGGTCACACGCCGAATGGAAACATGCCGAATGGGAACATGCCGAATGGGAACATGCCGAATGGGAACATGCCGAAGAGTCACCCGAGAAATGGTGCGGTGCGAGCGCCCATCGCGCAATCGATTGCTGGGGCGTCG
>CBHTUR010000083.1:0-3409 GCA_966096095.1 uncultured Gemmatimonadaceae bacterium
GCGCCGTGATCATTGCGCGCGCGGCGCGCGCCGTGCGATTTCCTTCCCGATTCTCGTTGGTCGCGGCCAGCAATCCGTGCCCGTGCGGATTTGCCGGCAGTAGCGACCGGCTGTGTCGTTGCTCGGTCGCCGACATCGAGCGTCATCGGGCGCGTCTTTCGGGACCGTTGGCCGATCGCATCGACCTGCACGTCGCGGTCCAGCGGGTTTCGCCGGAGTCGCTCGCGTCGCATCAGGTGAGCGAACGTTCCGCCCCGGTTCGCGCGCGCGTCATTCGCGCTCGTGCGCGCCAGCGCTCCCGCTACGCGCACCTGCTACGCGCCGCGGGCGACCTCGATCGGGTGGTAACTAACGCCTCAGCGCCCGCTCGATTGCTGGTACCCGTAGCGCGACTTGAGCCGGATGCGCGCGCCATGCTCGTGCGCGCGGCGGACAAACTCATGCTCTCGGCTCGCGCCTATCATCGCGTGCTTCGCGTGGCACGAACGATTGCCGACCTTGACGACGATGAGGTTGTACAGCGCGATCATATCGCGGAGGCACTCCGCTTCCGACCGACAATTGTCGCGGACGAGGATGCGACCGTGACGTAAACCCGACGCCGGTTCGCGAGACGTTCGCTACATTCCTCCCGCATGGGATGTCTCTCACGCGTCGTGTTGATTGGCGTCGGCGTCGGCGCCGCCTGGTGGGCGTACGCACGCTATCGCGAACAGTTGCCCGCACCAGTTCGTCGTGCCGCCGGTGTCGTGGGCGTTGCCGCCGAATCGCTCGCGCGGTCCGGTGCCCGCTCAGCGGTGCGCTCCGCCGATCAGCTCAGCAACAAAGTACGCGATCAACTCGGTGATCCAGCGCGCGACCAGCAGCGCGATCACCAGCGCGATTCGGCCGACGTCGGTGCGCGCGGCGCGCAATCCGATCGGCCTGCCGCGCGAAGCGACCGCGCCGGGGAGCCGGGCGGCGCGGCCAGCAGCGCGGTAACGCGCTCGCCGCTCATGTGGGCCAGCGTCAACGCGGCCGCCACGTCCGATGCCGTCACGTCGCTCACCAGCGCACGTGGGCCAGCGTACGTCAACGTAGGGGCGGGCGATCTGGCCTCTCTCTTGGCGGTGCCGCTCAAATCACAGTTGCCGCGCTCGGCAAGCAATGTGCAGATCGCGCTCGACCGCGATCAGTTGTTGGTGCGGGGCGTGGTCGAAGTGGGGGAACTCGCGGGCGATGGCACAGTCGGCAAACTGTTGGGTATCGCCATGGCAGGACGCGATACGCTGCAGTTCGGCGGTACCGTAGCGCCGCTGCGCGCGGGATTCGCGCAGTATCGCATCGAGTCGTTGCGGGTAAAAGGATTCGACGTGCCGGAGCGGGTCATTCCGTTGATCATGCGATCGCTGCGTCGCTCCAACACCGATTCAACACTCGCCGACAACGCAATTGCGGTGCGCCTGCCGCGCGCCGTGGCCGACCTGCGCATCAACAACGGTCGCATGACGCTCTACAAGGCCGTTTCCTCTGGTGCGCGCTGAACGGTCGTACTTCGCCTGCTGATTTTCCGCCGCTTTCTGTCGAGCTTTCGATGAGCACACGCCGCATTCTCGTAGTCGATGACGAGCCTGGGATTCGTCAGGCGCTCGGCCAGTTGCTGGAGTACGAAGGATTTGAAGTCCGCACGGCCTCGGGTGGAACCGAGGGGATCGGACTCTACGAGACGTTCCGACCCCATCTCGTCTTTCTCGACGTCAAGATGGCCGGTATTGACGGACTGGAAGTACTGAAGCGATTGCGCCAACTCGACGGCAACGCGCTGGTTGTCATGATCAGCGGCCACGCGACTATTCAAACCGCCGTCGAGGCGACGCAGCTTGGCGCGTACGACATTCTCGAGAAGCCGCTCGACACCGACCGTGTGCTCGTGCTGCTGCGCAACGCGTTTGAACAACGCGCGCTGACCGAGGAAAACGAGCGCTTGCGGCAAACGATTGAGTCGCGCTACGAGATCGTGGGACGCACCTTTGCCATTCGCGCATTACTTGATCGAGTGGAGAAGGTCGCCGCGACACCGGCGCGCGTGCTCATCACCGGCGAAAATGGCACCGGCAAGGAGCTCGTGGCGCGTGCCATTCATCGCGGGTCGCCGCGTGCCAAGAGACCGTTTGTCGAGGTCAACTGTGCGGCCATTCCGTCGGAGCTCATCGAAAGCGAGTTGTTCGGTCACATGAAGGGCTCGTTCACGGGCGCCGTGGCCGATCGCGCCGGCAAATTTGAACAGGCCGACGGAGGCACGCTGTTCCTCGATGAGATCGGCGATATGTCGCTCACGGCGCAGGCGAAAGTGTTGCGCGTGCTGCAAGACGGCGTCGTCACGCGCATTGGCGGCAGCAAGCAGATTCAGGTTGATGTGCGCGTGCTCGCCGCGACGAATAAGGATCTCGAGGCGGAAATCGCCGGTGGTCGCTTTCGTGAGGACCTGTACTATCGGTTAAACGTGGTGCCGATCACGGTGCCCCCACTGCGCGAACGTCGAGAGGATGTGGAGCAGCTGGTCATTCACTTCTTGCGGCAGTTGGCGGCGCGCGATGGATTGCCCGCGCGCGACATCACGGACGACGCGCTGAGTCGGCTGGCCGAGCTCGATTGGCCGGGCAACGTGCGAGAGTTGCGCAACACGGTCGAACGACTGGTGATTCTCGCGAGCGCGCCAACCATCTCCGTCGCCGACGTCGATCGTTTGGTCGGACGCCGAACCGTGGAGCCCACCGGGCTCGGCAACCTGATCGACTGCACGACGTACGAGGAGTTCAAGCAGGCGGCCGAGCGGGCCTTTCTGGTGGCGAAATTGCGGACGTTCGACTGGAACGTGTCCGAGACAGCCCGCGCCCTCGACATGCCGAGGTCGAATCTCTACAAGAAGATTGAGCGTTATGCTTTGACCAGGGAAACAGTCTCCGAGTCCACGTGACCTTCCGTGCGTGGCTCTCCTGAACGTTTATTTCGTGACTCATGAGCGATCGCAACTGGGAAGCAGAGCTGGCGAAAATCGACAAGCAGTTGGCGTCGGTGTCCGACGACCAGCTCTTAGCCGATCGGAAGGCAATGACCGCCGGCAAAGCTGCTCCTGCTGCCGCGCCAGCCGCTCGCGGCGCCGGGCCAGCTCCCGCAGTGCGATCGGGAGGAGAGGCGGGAGCGTGGCGCAGTTGGGTTAAAGTCGCTCTCGCCGTTGGGGCGGCGGCGGGTTTGATGTTCTGGCCGTGGTCGGTGCGTTGCGGAGCGCCCTTGCTCGGATTTACGGCCGCGACGGGGGGCGTTGCGGCGCTTGGTATTTGGAGTGCCATAGGCACGTGGCGTCATCGCCTCGGTCTCGCCCACGTTGCGTCGTTACTCGTGACGGCGTGGGGAATTGCACTCGGCGCAC
>CBHTUR010000084.1:0-3401 GCA_966096095.1 uncultured Gemmatimonadaceae bacterium
CAACGCGGAGGTCCCGGTGCCGGCGGACCTGCACCGGCGCTCGTGCAACCGCCACGCTTCGAGTACGTGGGCCCCGACAACGGCGGACGCATTGCGTCTGTCGCTGGCGTGCCGGGCGATACCACTACCTACTACTTTGGCGCTGCCTCGGGCGGCATTTGGAAAACTACGGATGGCGCTCGCACCTTCCGCCCGATCTTCGACGATCAGGCGGTGCAGGCGATTGGCGCACTCGCCGTCGCGCCGAGCAATCCGCGCATTGTGTGGGCCGGTACCGGTGAAGCGTGGGCGATTCGCGATGCCGACGTGATGGGCGACGGTATTTACAAGTCCACCGACGCCGGTGCCACGTGGCAAAACGTTGGTCTCAAAGACGTGGGGCGCATCGGCAAGATTCTCGTGCACCCCACCAATCCGAATATCGTGTTCGTTTGCGCTCTGGGCCGCGCCACGGGGCCACAGCAGGAACGCGGTGTCTATCGCACGAAAGATGGCGGCACCAAGTGGGAACGCGTGCTCTTCGTAAATGAGAACACCGGCTGCTCCGGTATTTCACTCGACGTGCAGCACCCCGAAAACCTGATCTCGGGGCAGTGGGAAGTGGTGATGCATACCTATGCCATGTTCAGCGGCGGGGCCGGGAGCGGCGTGTTCGTATCGCACGACACCGGCACCACGTGGACCAAAGTCACCGACGGAATGCCCAACTCGCCCGTTGGCAAAATCGATGTCGCGATTGCGCCGAGCAACAGCAAACGCATGTACGCGCTCATTCAGACGGCCAATCAGGGATCGGTGTGGCGCAGCGACGACGGCGGAAAGAAGTGGAAGGTGGTGAGCTGGGATCGTTCGCTCATCGGCCGCGCGGGTTACTACATCCGCATTGACGTCAATCCACAGAACGATCTCGAAGTACTCATCGCGAACAGCACGTTTAAGCGCTCGTACGACGGCGGTGAAACGTGGCCCGTGATCGATCGTGGGTGCGGCGACTGTCACGACATCTGGCTCGATCCCCGCAACCCTTCGCACTGGGTTGAAACAGGTGACGCAGGCGCCGGCATCACGCGCAACCATGGCGTGAGCTTCACGCAGTTCGCGCTACCGATCGG
This sequence comes from uncultured Gemmatimonadaceae bacterium, assembly GCA_966096095.1. Taxonomy (GTDB): domain Bacteria; phylum Gemmatimonadota; class Gemmatimonadetes; order Gemmatimonadales; family Gemmatimonadaceae; genus Gemmatimonas. The sequence goes on from CBHTUR010000084.1 coordinate 1,113, forward strand.
GCAGATGTATCACGTCGCGATTGATGACCAGATGCCGTACTGGATATACAGCAATCGTCAGGACAACGGCACGATGCGCGGACCGAGCAACGTGCCGGGGCCCGCGAACAACGTGCCAGGCTACAATCGACCCGGCGCGGGCGGTGGACGTTTGCTGGGCGCGCTCCCGCTTGGTGTGATCGCGGCCGGACGTGGCAACGCCCCCGGTGGCGCGAACGCGCCAGCCGGTGGACGCGATTCCGCAGCGACGACGACGGTGAACACTGGTGCAGGGGCGGCCGGAGCAGCTGGTGCGAACGCGGCGGCGCCCACCGAAACGCCCGGCGCGGCTGGCGACGTGGCTGGCGGTCCGCCGCCAGACGGCGCGCCGCAAGGTGGTCGCGGCGGCGGCGGTGGTGGCGCGTCGCAGTGGCAAGCACCCATTGGCGGATGCGAATCGGGCTTCACCATTCCGATGCCCGGTAATCCCGATATCACATGGGCCACGTGCTACGGCAACACGGTCACGCGCTACGATCACAAGCAAGGCCGCGCGCGCAGCGTGGCGCCGTGGATGCACACGCTCGACTGGGAACCCAACAAAGCCAAGTATCGCTGTCATTGGACGCCGCCGCTCGCGATCGATCCGTTCGATCCGAACACGGTCTACTACGGCTGCCAGGTCATTTTCAAAACGTCGAACGCAGGGCAGAGCTGGAAAGTCATCAGCCCCGATCTCAGTACGCAGGATCCGTCACGCATCGTTTCCAGCGGCGGCATTATCGGCGACAATCTCGGCCAGTTCTACGGCGAAGTCGTGTTCGCCATTGCGCCGAGTGAAGCGAAGCGCGGCTTGATCTGGGCCGGCACGAACGACGGCAAGGTGTGGTACACGCTCGACGGCGGTATCAAGTGGAACGATGTGACCAAGAACATCACCGGCATGCCGACGTGGGGCACGATTCGCAAAATCGAACCCTCACGCTTTGACGCCGGTGTTGCCTATGTCGTGGTCGACATGCACATGATGGATGATCGCAAGCCGTACGTGTACAAAACGTCGGACTACGGCAAGACGTGGACGTCGATTGCCGGTACGCTGCCCAGCGACCATCCGCTCGACTATGCGATGTCGATTGCGGAGAATCCGAATCGCAAAGGGATGCTCTTCCTCGGCACGGGCCACGGCATCTTCTACAGCATGAACGACGGCGCCTCGTGGCAGCCGCTCAAAGCCGGTTTGCCCGCCGCTCCCGCCACGTGGATCGTCGTCGCCAAGCAGCAACACGACGTTGTCGTTTCGACGTACGGTCGCGGCTTGTGGGTGTTGCGCGATATCACGTTGCTCGAGCAGAGCGATGCGAAGGTCGCTGATGCGACCGTGCGCATCTTCGAGCCGCACTCAGGATTGCGGCAAGCGCGTGGTGGCAGTGCGGACATCACCTTCGTGTTGAAAGAGACTCCCAAAGACTCCATTCGCATTGTCGTGCTCGACTCGGCCAACGCCGTCGCGCGCACCATCAAAACCATGGCGCGCGCCGGCACGAATCGGGTGACGTGGGATCTGCGCTACGATGCGCCCAAGCAACCTGAGTTGCGCACCACGCCGCCCGACAATCCGCGCATTTGGGATGAGCCGCGGTACAAGAACACGAAGACGCGCATCGTCGATCACTGGGGCATTCAGCAAGTGCAGCGCGCCGGGGCGTTGGCGGCGCCGGGGCGCTATCACGTGCGCGTGGTCGCTGGCACCGATAGCAGTGTGCAAGCGTTCGTGGTGCTTAAAGATCCGAAAATCGAAACGACCACCGCTGATCTCGCGGCGGGAACTGCGGCGCAAGTACGCACGATCACGGCCATCAACGGATCGGTGGACGTGATCAACCGCCTGGAGATTCTGCGCAAGCAGATGGAAGACTTACGCGCGAGCGATACCACCTCGGCCGACAGCAAAGCCCAACTCGCGGCGCTCGACGCCAAGGCACTCGACGTGGAACTGATGCTGCTCTCGCGTGAAGAGTTGCATTCGGACGACAAGTGGTTCACGGAACGCCACAAAACCTACATGGCGCTGTTGTGGCTCTCGGGTGAACTGGGCACCGGCGCCGGTGACGTGGCCGGTGGCGCCGAGTTCCGGCCGACCGACGCACAGTTCGTCACGCTCAGCGAGCTTGAGACCGAAGTGAAGTCCGCCACGGCGGCGTTCAAGAAGTTCATGGACACCGACGTGAAAGCGTTCAACGATAAGATGAACGGAAAGCTGGTGCCGTTGTCGGACGTGTTGCCCAAGCCCGCGCCGAAGCCGGCGTT
>CBHTUR010000085.1:0-3401 GCA_966096095.1 uncultured Gemmatimonadaceae bacterium
CCGACGAAGTTGGCGATTTCGTACACGGCCGACTCGAGCGCACTGCTCATGTACTACACGTACGATGATGGCCCGGGAAAGATCGTGCAGGACAGCGATCGCTTTGCAGCGAATGCGGCCGCTACGCGCGTAACGTGGGGCACACCGGGCTCTCAATCGATGCAGCAGTTCGAGGTAATCGACGCGCCGAGTGCGAAGGGCGTGGTGTCATTCGTGTTGCAAGGCGAAGGTAGCGACAACAACAAGCCGGCGACGATTCGTGAGACGTTCGTGATTTCGCGCGACACGTTGCGCATCCTGAAAGAGACCCGAGAAGTCGGCGGTGCGTTTGCGTTCCGTCACGGCTATGTGATGCATCGCTGAGGACTGCGGGGTTTTCTACCACAGGGGTCACAGAGGACACAGAGGGTATTCGAATCGCAAAAACCGATACGAATACCCTCTGCGTGCTCTGCGCGCTCTGCGGTTCAATGCAGTTCCTGCAGTCCGCATGAGTCGCTGCCGAACTGCTCGGCATTGCCCGACAAACCGATCGAACCGCAGAACACGCGGAGCACGCAGAGCAGGCTTGGTTGAATGGCGTTGTCCGGGCGGCGCTCGGCGGCGCTCCGTGACCCTCGCGTCCCCCGCGGTAGAAGCGCGGTTCCCGCGGCAGAGCGCAGGCGCAGGGCCGGAACGAGACGTAGATTCGAGGGAGACGCTGGTCCAACCGGTCTCACCTGCCTGCGCTGCGAATTGCGATGAACTCCCGCCGCTCGTTTCTCAAGTCGTCGGCCGCGACGACTGCTGCGATCACGTTGCAGCCGCTACTGCGTCATGCCGACGCCGAACTGGCGCCTGCGATCGCGGCACCGAAGGCCAATGCGCGACTGCGCGCTACGCCGGTGCCGCTCGACCGAGTACGGCTCACCGGTGGCCCGCTCAAGCATGCGCAGGACATCACGGCGACCTATCTGCTGTCGCTCGATCCCGATCGCATGCTGGCGTTCTATCGTGAGCGTGCGGGACTGCCGAAGAAGGCGGAAGGCTACACCGGCTGGGACGGAGGCGGGCGCAATCTCACGGGACACATCGCCGGGCATCACCTGTCGGGTGTGTCGTACATGTACCAGGCCACCGGCGACGCGCGATTCAAGCAGCGCGCCGACTACATCGTGCGCGAGCTCGACGAGGTGCAGCGCAAGAACGGCGACGGCTATGCGGGCGCCCTCGAGGGATTGCGCGAAGCGTTCACGAAAGTCTCCAAAGGCGAAATCAAATCCGGCGGCTTTGACTTGAACGGACTGTGGTCGCCGTGGTACACGCTGCACAAAACCTTTGCCGGTCTCCGCGACGCGTATCGCTATACGGGCAATGCGCTGGCACTCAAAGTCGAAACCGGGTTTGCCACTTGGGCCGAGGGCGTGCTCGCGCCGCTCACCGACGCGCAGGTGCAGCAGATGTTGCTCACCGAACATGGCGGCATGAACGAAGTGCTGTCCGACCTCTCGGCCGACACCGGCGACGAGCGCTGGATGAAGCTCTCGCGCCGTTTCGAGCATCACGCGTTCACGCTGCCGCTCAAGCGGCATCAGGACAATCTCTCGGGGAAGCACGGCAACTGTCAGATCCCGAAACTCATTGGCAGCACGTCGCGCTACATCCACACCGGCGACACGGATGATCTCACCGCGGCCACGTTCTTCTACGATCGCGTGGTCCGTCACCACAGCTACGCAAGCGGCGGCCACGGTCTCAATGAATACTTCGGGCCGCCCGATGTGTTGAGCACTCGCGTGGACGGTCGCGCCGCCGAGACGTGCAACGTGTACAACATGATCAAGTTGTCGCGTCTGCTCTTTGCCATTCGCCCGGACGCCGCGTACGCCGACTTTCACGAGCGCGCGCTGTTCAATCACATTCTCGCGAGCATCGACCCCACCGACGCACGCACGTCGTACATGGTGCCGGTGGGACACAACGAACAGCAGGAATACCAGGACCTGCAACGCGACTTCACCTGCTGTGTAGGCACCGGCATGGAGAGCCATGCGCTGCACGGACTGGGTGTGTATTTCGAGTCGGCCGACGCGGTGTACGTGAATTTGTTTGTGCCGAGTACCGCGCAAACGCAGGTACACAAAGCGCAGCTCACGATGGAATCGAGCTTCCCTGACGGTGATTCGGCGACGATTACGATTGCGCTGCCGTCGCCCGCGACGTTTACGGTCAACGTGCGGCGTCCGACGTGGGCCGGTGACGGGTTCCGCATTGCGGTGAACGGTGAGAATGTCGCGCAACCAGCGCTCGCTTCGTTGAGCGACGCAGTCGCGGGCGGTCGCGCCGGCGGTATTGGCAACGAAGCAGATCTCGCGAGCAGCACGTACGTGTCGCTCACGCGCGCGTGGAAGAGCGGCGACGTCATTTCGGTCACGTTGCCCAAGGCGCTGCGTCTTGAGCCGACACCCGATAATCCCAAAGTGACGGCCATCATGTGGGGTCCGTTGGCACTCGCGGCCGACATGGGCCCGCGCGGCGGACGTACGCCGGAGAATGCGACGGTGACTCCGCGCATCGAAGTGCCGGCGCTCGTGTCAGCGTCGCGTGCGCCGTCGGAGTTCGTGACCCCAGGGTCGACGCCGGGCGATTTCACGATCGCGAGTGGAGTAACGCGCAAAGTGAGTGATAAGAGCTCGGCGCCATCGATGTCACTCGCGCCGTTCTATCGCACGCACCGAAAGCGGTATTCGCTGTATTACGATCTTTATTCGCCGGCGGAGTTCGACGCGCATATCGCGTCACTCAACGCGGCGAAGGAAGCAGCCACCGCAATGGCCGCACGCACCGTCGGCGGAGTGACGGTGGGCGACGCTGCGTCAGAGAAGGATCGTAACTATCAGAGCGACACCAAAGATCGCGCCGTCGCACGCACCGAGCGTCGCACGAGTCGCGGCGGCACGGGGTGGTTCAGCTACGATCTGCCGGCGGACGCCAGCGCGCCGATGTATGTGGTACTTACGCACTTCACCGAACCCGGCCTGCCCGCGCCAACGGGATCGTTTGAGATTATCGTGGACGGCACAGTGATTGGTCACTACTCGCCGAGCGCCACCGCCAGCGGATTCTTCGATCAGGCGTACGAAATTCCGCAGACGCTGACCACGGGCAAGGATCACATCACCGTGAAGGTGCAGAGCATTGGCAACGGCCGGATCGTGCCGATTTTCTCGATGAAGACCGTGCGGAAGTAGCTGCCGCTTATCGTTCTGCTCATCGCTCCGCGCTCTCCGCGCCTCCGCGTGAACCCCTGATGTGGATTGGGGTCACGCGGAGACGCGGAGACTTTTTTTCGTCAGCGCTCGTTCAGCCAAATGTCCTCGAGCACCTTCACCAACTGTGTGCCCGACTCTTTGCCGCCAATC
>CBHTUR010000086.1:0-2243 GCA_966096095.1 uncultured Gemmatimonadaceae bacterium
CAAACTGCAAGCCCGTGGTATCAGGCGCAAAAACTGGCGTGAGCGTGCCGCCGGATGCCGCGACGCGCAACATCTTGCCCGACACCGCGAGCGTCATCTGCCCATCATCGCTCCAACTGCCGCCGCCCACGTATCCGTCGGGTACAGCGGCCACGAGTTGCGACTCGCCGCTTGTAAGTGATTGTCGCCACAGCTGCTGGTTGCGCACGTAGGCCACTTCGTCGCTCTTGGGCGAAAAGAAAATCGAGGTGGCACCCGCCGTCTCTTTGAGGAGTTTGGCTGAGAGTGCGGTGAGATCGCGCACGTACAAGTGCTGCGGGCGTTCGCCGTTTTGCAACGAATCACCGCCCGCGCCCGGTGCCCCTTTCACGTTGCCTTGGTACACCAGATAGCGGCCATTGGGAGCGATCGCAAACATCTGACCGCAACACACAATGCGCAGGTTGGCCGAGTCGGGTGGTGTGATGCCGAATTGCAGCGGGAGCGCGTCGATATGGTCGGCACTCGCGCGCGGCCGATTGAGCAACAACGCACCAACGGCGAGCCCCAACGTGAGTGCGCCACCACCAACCAGCATGAGCAGGCCACGTGACGCCGACGTCGGTGACGATGCCGATACGCCTGCACGCGTGGCCGTCGCATAGCGCGATGCATTGGCGGCATCGAGTCCGCTCGCAAATTCCGCCGCCGAGGCAAAGCGATCTGCGGGTAACTTCTCCAGCGCCGTGGCAACGCAGTGCGCCACGTGCGCGGGTACCGTGTCGCGCAGCGATTGCAACGGACGCGCGCGCTCCGTCATCACCTTCGCCACGATCGCTTGCGCCGTCGGCCCCGTAAACGGCGGCTCGCCGGCGAGCATCTCGTAGGTCATGGCGCCAAGGGCGTAGATGTCGGAGCGCGCATCGATATTGCGCTCACCCATCGCCTGCTCGGGCGACATGTACTGCGGCGTTCCCAACGACATGCCGGTCTGCGTCATGCGCGTGCCGCCGGCCTGCTGCACCGCCAGCGCGATGCCGAAATCGGCGACCACCGCGCGCCCGCCTTGCAGTAGCACATTCTCGGGCTTGATATCGCGATGCACAATGCCGCGTTCGTGCGCGTAGTGCAGCGCTTCGGCGATCTCTGTCGCGAGCCGAACAGCGTCGTTGACCGGCAGTTGACGTTCCCGTTCAAGTCTGCGCCGCAGCGTTTCGCCTTCGACGAACGGCATCACGTAGTACAACAAGCCGTCGGCCGCGCCCGAATCGAACAGCGGGAGAATGTTGGGGTGCTGCAAACTCGCCGTGAGTTTGATCTCGCTCAGAAATCGCTCGGGCCCCAGCACGGCCGAGAGCTCGGGGTGCAGCACTTTGATCGCAACGCGCCGTTCATGGCGCACATCGGTGGCGAGGAACACCGTCGCCATACCGCCTTCACCGATTTCGCGTTCGATGGTGTAGCGGTCCGCGAGGGCGGCAGCGAGGCGTGCAAGGATGGCCGGAGTGGTCATGCGTTCAAAGATGTGCGTCCGCCTGCGCCTCGGCCAGCGACCCACTGGAGCGCTACGACGGCGGACGTGTCCTCATCGACTTCACGTGCCACGCACCACCGCGTTCGCGCACCCAGACAATGGCGAAACGGCCCTGCGCGACCACCGTATCGCCCGCGGGAACGATTACGCGCTGTCGAAAAGTACCAGTCTGATACGCTGTGTCGCGTGCGACGAGCGTGGTGTCGGCCTGCAGATCGTTCGCGAGCACGTGAAAGCCTTTGAAGCTCTCCAAGTGCGCGCGGATTGCCGCGGGGCCGACGATGGTTGGTTGACCAGCGCCGCCAAGTTCGCCGTGCTCGGTGAAGAGCGATGCGACACTGTCGTGCGCCATCGCCGCGGCGTAACGCGCGTAAGTGGCGAGCGCCGCGTTCACGGTGGCTGTTGGGTCTGCAGCTTCGGGAGTACGACAGTCGATGGCGGCCGCGGCGCCCAGCGTCAGCAAGAGCGCGCGACTTCCAGCACGGAAAGGGCGATGTCTCATCAGAAGAGCTTCATCTTGAAGAACGTCAGAAACAGCGCCGCGCCGATGAACACCAAGGTGTGCACGACAAACAGGAGCCAGTGCGCCGGTATCGCGGACGCACGGCCAGCAAGCGTGGCGGCAGCCAGTCCACCCACGGCGAGCCCGTAGAGCGGCAGCAGTTGGTCTGCTGCATACCACGTGACGCCGCGCACGAGGTACCCGTACCACCGCTGGGCGCAGTACAAC
>CBHTUR010000087.1:0-2169 GCA_966096095.1 uncultured Gemmatimonadaceae bacterium
AATCGGCCATACCCGCGAGGTCGTACGCGCGGGCGAGATTCGGCAACTGACACACCGGACACGCACCGACATCCGCAAGCCGAAACTCGCGCACGGCGTCGGTGAAGCGCTTTTCAGCCAGCGCGAGTTCACCATTCATGACATGACGGGCAGTACTATCGCCCGTTTGTGAAATCCCCCGACGCGACTGCTCCCACGCCGCCATCAGCGCGCGACCTTTCGCCGGCGCGCCCGCTTGCGCGTAGAGCGCGACGAGCCGCCCATACGGTCGTTCGGCGGCGGGAATGGAGTCAAGCGGATGCGCACGTAGCGCGGCGTCGATACGCGGCGCCTGATTCGCCGCGCCGCGAAACCAGACGTCCAGATAGACGGAATCGAGCGCCGCGTCGAGCCGGACGGACGCGATACCACCGCGCTCGCCCAACGCGCGGCGACCTTCCGATGCCCAGCGCGCGGCCTCCGCAATTTCGCCTCTCGTCAGCGCCAGTGACGTCAAGGCGCCCGCGAGTCGGGCGCGAACAAACGAATTGCCGGCTGCCGCAGCGAACTCGTTCTTCCCAATCGTCGCGGCGGAATCGTACGCGCCCTCCGCGATTGCAAGCTGAGCTGGTGCCGTCTTGGCTCCTGGCGCGTTGGGTAACGCTTTGACATACGCTTTCGCCGTTTCACGCGCGTCGTCGAGTCTGCCCAGCGCGGTTTGGGCGTCAATGAGATTGCCGTAGAAGACGGAACGTTGCGGATCGACGACAATCGCGCGCTTATAGACATCGACCGCCTTCGCATACTGTCGAAGCGCACGATACGAGTTGCCGACGTTGTTGAGCGCCGCGACGTCGTTGGGATTCAATTCCAGCGCAGATTCGTTCGCCGCAATACTCTTGGCTCGATCCTGCTTCGGGCCGTACACGTAATAGCTTCCAAGCATCACGTACCGCTCGACATCCGTGAGGCGATCCTGATGATCGTACGCCTTCTGCATGAGCTCCATGACGCGCGCCGTCTGGCCGCCGGCGTTTGCCAGCTCCACGCCAAGTTTGCGGTAGGCCATCGCGAACGACGTATCGAGTGCGATGGCCTCCTCCAGCAGGCGTACGCCGCGCGCGAAGTCGCCGGTCTGTGTGAGCGCGGCGGATCCCTGCACGTACTTCTTGAGCGCTTCCAGTGATGGTGTGGTGACGCGTTCAAGAGATGGCGTTGACTGCACGCTTCGCAACGACTCGCCAACGCGCTCCCGCATTGTCTTCGAGAGACGGTCGATGGCGCTCAGAATCTCTGCTTCGCTGTTCGCACGCTCGGTGACCGTGACGAGCGCGTCACCGCTCGACGCCGTTACGAGTTTGGCCGTGAGTGTGTAGCTGCCTCCCACGCCGATGATCTGGCCGTCGATGACCGCCTTAATTCCTTCGCGTGTCGCGATCTCGCGCGCCAGCGCGTAGTCGATACGCGCCGACGTTGGCCGCTGCATGAGCCGCAACATTTCGCGAAGGGAGGTCGTCGGAATGAGCTCGAGCGACTGCGACTGCGCGAGACTCGCCCGAAACGCTTCAGACACAACGGGACCGAGCGACGTGTCGGCCGTGCTCGCCGAAAAATCACAGACGATAATGCGCTCGTGCTCCGCGAGCGTGCCGCGTGCAAAGAGCGAACCCGCCGGACCAATACCGAGCGCTCGCAACACCATGAACACGCTGACGGCGACAGCAAAGGCGCCCAGTGTCCACACTCCAGCCCTAGCGGTGCGGCGGAACGACATGCGCGGAGCGGCCTTGAGCGCCATCGTCGCAATCGTTCCCTGCGGCAACGGTCTCGCCGACCCGCCTGGTGTAAACGTCGGCGTGGCCGTGAGCGCGCGCCGTGCCACGTGCTGCGTATACGCCGTGAATAAGATGGCCGGCAATCCGAGTGCCATTACACCGAGTGCGCCCGGCAACACCCAACTCGGCAGACCGATACCGACAATCGCCGCTTTGGCGAGAATCCACACAGCCAACACGGATACTGCGTAGATCGCCAATGATTTGCCGAGCATGCGGCGACCACCCAGGAGCACCGGTGGAAGCGCTGCGCGTTCCGCATCACTGGTGGTCACGCCATCAAGGGATGCAAGCAGTTCAACCGCCGATTGCGGGCGCTTGTCCGCCTCCTTCGCCAGGCAGCGCATCACAAACG
>CBHTUR010000088.1:0-2092 GCA_966096095.1 uncultured Gemmatimonadaceae bacterium
ATACCACGTGACGCCGCGCACGAGGTACCCGTACCACCGCTGGGCGCAGTACAACACGATGCTCGTGGCGATCGCGAGGTTGAGCAGCGGAACGAGTTGCCGCCCCGCGTTCGAGCGCAACGCCAGCACGCCGACTATGAGATGCGCGGCGAGTCCAATCCAGGCGAGAGCGGCGATGACAGTGTTGCTCAACGTTCGCCTAGTTCGTGCCGCTGCCGAGCATCGTCACCCAAATCGGCTTATAGACGACGTTGCGAATGCCTTCGCCGTGGTACGGATTGGCCGCGGCGGTGCCGGTGGGCGTTCCGGCGAGTGGCTGATCGAGCGCGAAGATCTGCGCAGGTGGGATGTGCAGCGCGGTGCAGATTTCGCGCAGCGATGTCGCCGCGAGTTCGTTCACGTTGTAGGTGGCATACCACCGGTCCATTGGCGTTGCCGATGGTTTAGCGTACCAGCCAGCGATGGCCTTCTGGCGGGCGTTGGAATAATCCCAGCCGCCGGAGAAGCTGAGGACGCGCGCCACCACCTCCTGTTGCGCGATGAACTCCGCCATGCCGCCGCCTTGCGATTGTCCCGACACCGCGATGCGCGTCCACTCAGGTTTGGAGCCGTCGGCCGTGAGATAGCTCAACCACTTACCGGCTGGGTCATTTTGACCAAGCCACTTGAGCAAACTCACCAGGCGCGGCACGATCGCGTCTTGTGGCTCGTCGGGAATTTGCGTGAACGCGTTGTTGCCAAAGACACGCCTCTGCCGGAACTGCTCCGCGCACTTGGTATTGGCCTCGAGCACCTTGCCGATACACAATTGCGACACGGCGGGCACCGTCATGTACGACAGCGCAATCACGCGGTAGCCCGCTGCGAATGCGGTGTTGAAGAGTTCCGCTGGCACGTTGAGCGGTGTGCCGTTGGTTCCCGCGAGCCACAACAGAAGTTTGTTCGACGTGAGCTTCGGGTCGTAGTACACCACGTGGGTGGTGTCCCACGCATGAACGCGCGCGTCCGTCGCACTCGGTTTGACCCGGAGCACGGTGCGATTGAGCGTGTCGAGCGACGGGGCGCGCCGAGTCTGCGCCTCGAGTGCGTGCGTCGAGGCACTCACGGAAATCAACGCCAACGCGGCCAGTATCGCGGAGATTCTCGCGGCGATCGTTTTCAGGCTCGAGTGCGACACGGTGGCTCCAAGGCGAGTAGGTGGTGACAGCGCGGCTGAGTCAGAAGTACCCGTCGCTCCCAACCAGTGTCAAGCGAAGCACGCGCGCGGGAGGCACATTAGGCGGGCGCCTCTCGACTACCGCCTCCGCAGCCCCTCCCGAGCTCGTCACAGGAGTCCGATCACCGTGCTCACTCGTCGCTTCGTACAACGTCTCGTGTTGTTCGCCGTGCTGGTTAGCCCGTTGTCTGGTCTCACTGCGCAAAGCACCGGCGCACCGTACCCTCGGCCGGTGGGCGCGCACGCGGTCACAATCGACAAAGGCATCATGGTGCCCATGCGCGACGGCACCAAGCTGGCCACCGATGTCTACCGCCCCTCCGATGAGAACGGCGCATTGCCGACGATTCTCATTCGCACCCCGTACAACAAGTCGGCCGCGCCCAACGGCGACGCGCAGGCGCGCTTCTTCGCGTCGCATGGGTACGCCGTGGCGGTGCAAGACGTGCGCGGCAAGTTTGCATCGGAAGGAGTGTTTCGGGTCTACCAAGGCGACATGAGCGACTGGACGGACATGTTCGACTGGCTTGGTAAGCAGTCGTGGTCGACGGGTAAGATTGGCACGTACGGTTGTTCGTACCTCGGCGAAGGACAGATCGTCGCCGCACAACAGCGGCATCCGAGTCACATCGCCGCGATCCCGCTTGCCGCAGGTGGCAACTTGGGGCGCGTGGGTCGGCGTCGGCAGTTCTGGGGCTCGGTCGAAGGCGGCGCGTCCGCGCTCTCGATCAACTTCGGATGGATGCCGATGTACGCGTCGATCGACAAAGGCGCGCGACCGCTGCCCAAAGTCGACTTGCCGGGCTACTTCATGACGCTGCCGCTCATCGACATGACCGATCGCGCGGGGTCACCGTCGTGGGATTGGCGCAACTT
>CBHTUR010000089.1:0-1724 GCA_966096095.1 uncultured Gemmatimonadaceae bacterium
GGTACCGATCGGCGAGATGGGCGGCGAGGACGTCGCGAGAGGGCATTGCGGAGAGTCTGGGACCGGGCGAGACGGCTAAAGGGAGAATCTGGGGGTCGCCAGACACTTGTCCAGCGGACGGCCGAGACTCGCGGCCTTCTCACGTCGATCGCTGCGGCCTATCGCATGGCACACACGCGTCCGTCCACCGCGCTCACTTCGAACACCACCGTACGCGCGAGTCCGTTGAGTTCCGCACAATAATAGATCGCCTTCCATATCGGATTTTCAGCGTGCGGAACAAGCACCAGAAATCGATCAAACAGCGGTGGTGTTTGCTCGGTGCGCCAGGCGAGGTACAACGGTTCCGTGATACCAATGATCGCGGGACTATCGAGCCAACTCGTGGGCGCTACGGGCGCGTTGCCGGAACTGGCAACTTCGTATGTCGAGAAGAACAACGCTCGTTCCTCGACCACCAAGGCAATCATGCGATACTCTTGGCGCGCGCGCGAGACGAAATATCCAACAACGCCCCCACTCGGCGCAACGCGTCCTTGCTCGTCAATCCAGGGTCCGCGCGCGAATCGTTGGTCACGACCGACGGGCACCAGATTGGTGTCGCATTGTACGAGGGTTGCGTCATTGGCCCACTCTTGCGCGTGTGCGGTAACGAGTTCAAGCCCTTCGAGCACCGTGATCGCCGTTTCCGGAAGCGCGAGCGCTTCGCGCTGCCAGCCCGACGCGAGGTCGGGCATCGCCGGCGACGGGGAACCAATGATTGCGTGCGTGCCCTGTGCACGGATCTCTTCGAGATCGATTTCGATCGTGGTCGGACCGACGCTCGAAAAGCGCGTCAGACCGATGGCCTGCGCAAACGCAGTCGATGCGCGTTGTTGCCCTCTTCGTGTCGGCTTGCGCGGCGTCAACAACTCACGGAGTGCCTCGATCGACTGCGTGGGTTCAAGGAGCGGCTCGAGGCGTTCAAGATCGAGCGCTCCGTCGTCAATTTCGATGACGCGCCCTTGCCACGAGCAAGAGTATCCGTTGACGGGACCCTGCGCGGTGGCGATGACGAACGCCCAGAAGTAGTCCTCCATGAACTGATAGCAGAGCACCTCGCCACCTGTCGCGGCGGCAAGGCGGCCGAGCACCGAATCGTGATACGCTATGTCGCCGTCGTGCGCGAACGGCACGAACGTGCGCCACTTCCCATCGGACGCGAAGAGGACCCCGGTCAGTCCGGCATCTCGCAATGTAGGTTCTAGCGAATCGAAGGCTGGTCGCGCCAAAAAATGATAGCTCTCACTGAATTCACTCATCATCGATCCTCGAATGCGGCGTAACGCAAGGTTCCAACGCGATCGACGCGGTGCCCTCGCGTCGGTGCTGCATATGCGACTCTCGCCATCCTAGGGCAGTCGGCGTGAAGTCCGGCCGGACGGTACGTCGCCCGCCGCGGCGACGCAACGTCGTTGGTCTGCTGCGCGCGAGCACGCGCCGCGATACATTCTCCGCGACGCATGATCGGGGGGTCGCTCATTCTCCCACGACCGTGCGTGACCGAAGCACACGAACTGACCGCTTCCGAACCGCGAGTATGTCGATGCGCCGTTCCTCCTTTGCTCTGACCTGCGCGCTTCCCGCGCTTGTCCTGTCGCACACAATGCTGGCGCCGCGGGCGCAGGCGCAACGCGGAGGTCCCGGTGCCGGCGGACCTGCACCGGCGCTCGTGCAACCGCCAC